>CAWEDD010000016.1:0-113584 GCA_963807495.1 uncultured Peptococcaceae bacterium | reverse complement strand
GAGCGACCGACATCGAAGAGGAACTGAAAACGGCCAGGGACTTTTTCCGCAGGAGAGGGCGTGAAGTAGATGCTTAAAGAGCTGCTGGGTCTGTCTAAGATGCCCGTTCCTCAACAGGCGCCGTCAGATTTGAAACCGGAGAACGGCGTTTATCTTGGTAAGGATAATCTGACAGGTGAACCGATTATTCTCGGCAGCCAGGAATTGAACCAGCATACCTTTCTCTGCGGCACTACCGGCAGCGGGAAAACAACAACTATTTTATGCTTTGTCGAATACGCGCTGAGAAATGGTCTCCCCCTGGTAGTCGTTGATGGGAAAGGTGACCCGGATCTGGCAAAAACTCTCGCTTCCATGGCAGGTAGCCAAAACCGGGTACTGCAATTGTTCTCCATCTCCGAACCGGATAACTCATGGAACTACAATCCCCTCTCATGCGGTGGGCCTACCGAGTTGAAAGATCGCTTGATGGAACTGAGCGAGTGGAGAGAGCCCTATTATCAGTACATGGCCGAAAGATACCTGCAGATGGCCTTCACCTTGTTTGAAAAGGCCTATGATAGCTTTGACCTGAGCTCTTTCATCTACAGCCTCGCTCCTGAAAAGATCGAATTGCTGGCCTGCAGGCTCAAGGCGCCTGCCAGCGTCTTGAATTATCTGAGCAGTATCGATAAAAAGGGCATTTCCAGCCTGATCGACCGGCTCACCCTGATTGTCGAAAGCCAGATCGGACACCTGTTCTGTAGTGAACCGGGCAAGACAATCTCTCTCGTGGATTCCGTGGCTTCAAAAAACGTTGTCCTGTTCTCTCTCGATTCCCTGGCCTATCCACTCTACGCCAAACTGCTCGGTAGACTGGTAGTCAACGATCTGAAAGCGGTTGCATCCAGGCGGACTAAGGATGACCCGCTGGTCTTAACTGTCTATGACGAATTCAATGTTTTTGCCAGGAGGAACGTAGTCGATCTGATCAACAAGACCCGTTCCAAGGGGTTTGCAGCCCTGATTGCCGCCCAGAGCCTTGCCGATCTGGATATTGGCGATTTTGCCCTGAAGAAGCAGATAATTCAAAACTGTAACACTCTGATCGTTCAGAGGCAGAATGCTTCGGAAGATGCAGAAGAGCTGGCGAGAATCATCGGAACCGAAGAGACCTGGATGATGACTCACCATGTAGACGCAAACGGCGGAACCGGTACTGGCTCACTCAGATTTGTCAAGGAGTTCATGATTCATCCTGACAAGATCAAAAGGCTGCAGGTCGGCCAGGCGGTGATCGCCCGTAAAATTCCCAGGTTCCAGGCTCACGAAACGACAATCAGGAAAGTTCAATGAAACTGGTATGGGGGTATTCTATCGGGATATTTCATGGGGACATTCCCCCGAAGGGAGATGCGTCCCCCTTACATTAGCCCGGTATACTCCCGTTCTTCAACAAAGGAGGGTACCTCGATGACGGGGTTTATGATCTTGTGCTTGTGCTTCTTCCTGGACTGGTATCCCCTCGCCGTACTCGGCCTGATCTTCTTCGATTACCCAGGGGGTTGATCTATTCCATGCTGCTGATGATTGCGGCGGGGATATTTGCAGCTACGCTGCCGGGCGAAGTGATCGGGCGCGCTGTTTTAGGCTGCAGACCGGCAACAACGGAGGAGAGGCAGAAAATAGCAGGAGCGTGGAATACGGTTGTTGCTGCTATCGGACAGTCGTTGGGCAGCGGTGCCGGGGAGAGATTTGCCAACGTCAAGCTGTTCGTAAGCGACGAGATGCTCCCGAATGCTTTTGCGCTCGGCAGGAATACGGTATGCGTGACCAGAGGGCTTTTGAACCTAGCTTCGCAGGGGGATATGGCCGGGGTTCTGGCGCATGAGGCCGGGCATTTGCATTTCGGAGATTCATGGCGGTTGGCGGTTGCCCTGACCACTAACCGGTTGGGAGTCGCCTCTCATAGAATCCTTGACTCGGGTTCGAGGATTTTTGAGGGTTTTGCCAGGGGAGTGCTGCAATCCGGGAGGATGTTTGCGAGTTCGGGTGGCATTGCCGGGGTTTTTATCATCCTGATGGCTTTGCTGGCCGTGATTATCGCCAATGTATTCAACTTGGCCATGAGGGTGTTTTCCTTCACCTTTAAGATGGCCGCCGATGTAAGTCTCAGGGCTGTCGGGAGAAACGAGGAATTCCGGGCGGACCGGTTTGCCAGGAACATCGGTTTCGGACCGCAGTTGGCAAAGTTCCTGAGGCAGATCGAAGCTCTGGACTCAGCGCCCAGAGATATCTGGGCGGTGCTTTACAGGACGCATCCGCCGACAGCCGAAAGGATCGAACGGCTGCTGCATGATGTAAGTTAAGGGTCATTTCCGGGCCTTGGGTTGGCGGTCACCCCTGGTCAACCTTCCTTTGAACTCCACCTACAGCCAATATGTCAATATAGGCGCATCAATGCTCGTACATAATTGATGTACGATAGACCTCCGGGGGGTAACCAACCCCGGGGGTCTTTTTATTGAAGTTTGGTATAATAATTCAAGCAAAGCTGTTTGAGGACGTGAAACCTTTGCAGGAGCAGAAACCGCAATTCGTACACATCGCTACCTGGGGTTGTCAGATGAACGACCACGACTCCGAGGTCATGCGCGCCCTGTTGGAGCAGAGCGGCCTTGTCTGGACCGCTGCTGTCGAGGAAGCTGACGTGGTGGTGCTTAATACCTGCTCCGTGAGAAAAGGCGCTGAACAGAAGGTCATCGGCTTTCTGGGGGCGCTGAAGCATCTCAAGGAAAGCCGTCCGGAAGTGATCGTGGCGGTCGGCGGCTGCATGATCCAGAACCAGGAGATCATGAAGCAACTGCGCAAGGCCGGCCACGTCAACATCATCTTTGGGACACGCAGCTTTCACCGTCTGCCGTCGCTGATCAGCAGTTATAATAAAACCAGGACTCAGGTGGTGGAAACGGACCTGGAAGAGCAGCCTCCGGGCGCCCTGCCGGCACACCGGGACAGCGGGGTCAAGGCTTACGTCACTATCATGTATGGGTGCGACAATTTCTGCTCCTACTGCGTGGTACCATATGCCCGGGGGCGGGAGAAGAGCAGGCCGCTGACGGAGATCTGCGAGGAGGTCGGTGGGCTGGTTGCCAGTGGCTATTTGGAGGTCATGCTCCTGGGTCAAAACGTCAACTCCTACGGTAAAGACCTGCCCGGCAAGGTGAACTTCGCCACGTTGCTGGGGGAAATTGACCGTTTGCCGGGACTGGCCAGGATCCGCTACATGACCTCGCACCCGCGTGACTTCTCTGAAGGATTGATCGCCACGATCCGGCAGTCCCGCAAGGTGTGCGAGCATTTCCACCTGCCCCTGCAGTCCGGAAGCAACAGCGTCCTGGAACGGATGAACCGGGGCTATACCAGGGAACAATACCTGCAATTGGTTGCAAAAATACGCAGCGCCATTCCCGCTGCCAGCATCACCACCGACCTGATCCTGGGGTTTCCGGGGGAGACGGAGCAGGAGTTTCAGGAAACCCTGGACCTGGTAGAACAAGTGCGTTTTGATGCGATCTATACATTCTTGTATTCAATACGTCCGGGAACTACAGCCGCGGATCTGCCTGATCAGGTTTCCGGTGAGGTGAAGAAACAGCGCTTTGCAAGGCTGACGGAGATCCAAAACGAGATCTCCCTGGAGATCAACAAGGCCCTGGTGGGGCAGGAATGGGAGGTGATCGTGGAAGGAAAGAGCAAAACCAACACGGAGCGTTGGAGCGGGAGAACGCGCACCGGCAAGATCGTCGTATTTGAGGGGGGTGATGATTTGACAGGGAAGATCGTGGACGTTGTCATTGACTGCGCCCAAACCTGGAACCTCATCGCCACGCTAAAAAATATCAGGATAAAAGAGGAATCGCTGCCATTGAGAAGAACTTACAACGTATAACAAAACAACCGGGGGTGAAACGTTCTTGTCGTCAATCATTGAAAAAGCACATGACCTGGGAAATGCACTTTCTGAAAGCGATGAGGCAGTTATCCTGCACGCCGCAGAGATGAATTTGGAACAGGACTTAGAGGCGCAGGCGCTGATCACTGATTTTCAATCAAGGCATAAAAAGATCCAGGAGGCCGAACAGGCCAACAAGGAAGTCAGCGACGAGGAGTGGAACGAGTTTAACCGGATCCAGGATAAGATGAAGGAGAACAAGACGATAGTGGCCTATTTTGCAGCGATGCAAAGATTTCAGCAACTGCTCCAGGATGCCAACGCGGAGATCAACAAGGTTCTCACGGGTGGCGCCTGCTCCCCTTCGGAATGTGACAGTTGTTCTTCCGATTGTAAGCAATAACTGCTATTACCGATACAACTCCGCGACACCACACAAGCCCTTATTCCAAGGGCTTGCTTGATGTAACGGCAAAGCAACCCAACTTTTTTAGAGATAAGGTGAATCTAGAGATGCTGATCGGCTTGGATGTAGGCGGCACCTTCACCGATGCCGTACTGATCGACAGGGGCGCCGTTGTGAGGAAGATCAAGTTCCCCACCTACCCGGAAGATCTTTTCAAGTCCTTGATGAATGCTCTGGAACCTCTCCTGGAAACTGTAAATAACCAGTCAATCCAGCGCATTGTGACCAGTACGACCCTGATCACCAATATGATCGCCACCAACAACGTCGAGCCGGTGAGCCTGGTATTGATCCCCGGACCCGGCCGGAATCCCGATAATTATCACTTCGAAGTCCCGCACACCTTCGTGCTGTCTGGGGCAATTGACTACCGCGGGCGGGAGATCGTTCCGCTCAATGACGGCGAGATCATGTCCTGTGTGGAACAGGTTAAAAAGGCCGGGCTGAGACGGGTGGCCATTGTCGGCAAGTTTTCGCAGCGCAACAGAGCCCACGAACAGGCTGTAGCCAACTGCTTTGCCAAATGCTGCCCCGATCTCCAGTTGGTGCTTGGACATCAGGTCTCCAGCCAGTTGAATTTCCCCAGGCGGGTGGTGACAGCACTGCTGACCCTGGCCACCCGTGACAAGTTTCGGGACTTCTACGACCAGCTTTCGGCAACTCTGACCCAGCGCGGGATTGACGCGCCCCTCTATATTCTCAAGGCCGATGGGGGCACCCTGCCCTTCGAGCAGGCCGTCAGGAGGCCGGTGGAAACTATCTTCTCCGGCCCCGCCGCCAGCACCCTGGGAGTGTTGGCTCTGGCCCCGGCCGGGCAGACGTCGGTCGTGCTGGACGTGGGCGGCACGACCACAGACCTGGCCCTGATCCTCTCGGGCAAGCCGCTGCTGGCGTCCCAGGGCGCCAGGATCGAAGAGTGCCTTACCCATGTCCGGGCATTTGCCACCAAATCGGTGCCCCTGGGAGGAGACAGTATGCTCCGGGTAGACGACGGCAGTCTGGAGATCCTGCCGCGCCGTGCCGGGCCTGCTTACTGCCTGGGGGGTCCGGAGCCAACACCGACCGATGCCATGCGGCACGCCGACCTGACCGGTATCGGGGATGCAGTGTGCGCCAGGGAGGCCATGAGGCGACTGGGCGGCGCGCTCGGACTGCCACCCGATAAGGCGGCCAAGCTGGTGCTCGACCAGATGGTCAATCGGATCAACGGTGAGATTCAGGCCATGTTCCTGGCCTGGGAGGAGGAACCGGCCTACCGGATCTGGGAACTGCTGCAGAAGCAAAAAGTCAGGCCCCAGAACATTGTCGGTATCGGAGGCTCTGCGCCGGCCCTCCTGCCCTTGCTCGGCCAGGCGACCGGTTGCCGCACCCTGGCTCCTGAGAACCACGAAGTGGCCAACGCCATCGGCGCCGCCCTGGCCAGGGTGACCCTGCGGCTCACATTCCACTTCGATACCGAGCGTAATTTTTACTTTGTAGAAGAGACCGGTTTACAGGAAAAACTGTCCGGTCAATTGTCCTCCCTGCCTGACGCCGAGCTGTTCGCTGTCTCTGCCATCAAGCAGGCGGGGGAGCAATTGGGCATCTCCCCTGCCGCGGAACCGGAACTGGTCTATAGCGAGATGTTCAACATGGTGCGGGGATGGCGGACAACAGGCAGGCTCTATGATGTCTGCGTTCAGTTTCCGCCGGGTATCCAGGAACACTGGACGGAAGGGGCTGGGCATCATGCATAAAACAGGACTCGTGTTCTTCCCCGCTTTTGACTGGGCGATCGAGCCGACCCACCCCGAACGGGAGGAACGGCTGCTCTATACCAAGGACCAGCTCTTCGAAGAAGGAATCATGGACCTCCCCGAAGTGATCGAGTATGCCCCCCGGTTAGCGACAGAAAAAGACATTGCCAGAGTCCATTTCTGTGTCCCGGACGTCAGGTCCCAGGTCACGGAGGCGCACCTGATCGCTGCTGGAGGCACCCTAGTGCTGGCATATGCCCTGATGAACAAAGAAATCGACAACGGCTTCGCCCTTGTACGGCCGCCGGGCCATCATTCCATGCGGGTTGTGCACGGTAACAGAGGCTTCTGCAACATCAACAACGAGGCGATCATGATCGAATACCTGCGCCAGCACTATGGCCTGAAGAAGATCGCCATCGTGGATACGGACGTCCACCACGGCGACGGCACTCAGGATATCTACTGGCACGATCCCGATGTGCTGTTCATCTCCTTTCACCAAGACGGGCGCACTCTCTATCCGGGCTCGGGCTTCCCCAGCGAGCTGGGCGGCCCCAATGCCTTTGGCATGACCATCAACGTGCCGCTGGAACCCGGTACCACCGACGAGGGCATTCACTATGTGCTGGACAACCTGGTGTTGCCCCTGCTGGACGACTTCCAGCCGGACCTGGTTGTGAATTCTGCCGGACAAGACAACCACTACTCCGATCCGCTGGCCAACATGCGCTTCACCACCCAGGGATACGCCCGGCTCAACGCTAAGCTGAAGCCGGACCTGGCGGTGCTGGAGGGCGGCTACGCCATCGAGTCCGCCCTGCCCTACGTCAATACCGCCATCATCCTGGCCATGGCCGGCCTGGATTACTCACACGTGACCGAACCGGACTATCAGCCGGGCAAGTTCGTGCAGTCCTCATCTCAACTGGAAGATATAAAGGGTCTGGTCGCCTACTTGAAAGAGGTTTGGAAGAACAGGGAGTCGCTGGCAGCGCAGAGAAGGCCCCAGACGGGCGACTTTTACGAGGATAACAAGCACGTCTACTATGACACCGACAACATCAGGGAAAGCCGGCAGGAGCGGGTGCGCCTCTGCCAGCGCTGTTCCGGATACCAGTTGATCAGGTCCTCGGCCATCTACGCCCACGGGAACGAGCGGACGGTCTTTGCCGTGGCCATACCCCGCCAGGCCTGCGCAAACTGCCAGGAGGAGGCCAGGAGACACTACCGGGAACAGATCGAGTCTCCGCAAGGATTACATTCTGTTTACCTGCAGGATAGACCCAGGGACGATTACCGCCAGTTCCGGGTGTCCACGGACGAGGAGGTCGAATATTAAGCTTGACGCCTCTAGTTGTTGTCCTGGGGCCCACTGCCACAGGAAAGTCGGAACTAGCCGTGGAACTTGCACTGAGGCTGGGCGGCGAAATCGTTTCGGCCGATTCCGTCCAGGTATACAAGTACCTGGATATTGGCACCGCCAGGATCGCGCCCCGGCAGCAGAAGGGCGTGCCGCACCACCTGCTGGGATTCCTGGAGCCGGACGAGGAATTCACGGTCGCCCGGTTTCAGCAACTGGCCCGGTCAACGATCGCAGAGATCGGCGCCAGATTGAGGCTGCCTTTACTGGTAGGGGGGACCGGCCTGTACATCCAGGCGGTGATCGATCCCTATCAGTTTCCCTCGCATCAAGGTTTGGAAGCAGTTCGCAAACAGTTGCGATCCTGCGTTGAATCAGGCCGGGGGGCCGAGCTCTATGCTGAATTGCAGCGCCTGGACCCGGAGGCCGCCAGGCGTATCCACCCCCACGACCACCACCGCCTTATCAGGGCGCTGGAGGTCTACAGCTTGACCAGGCGTCCAATCTCTTCCTACCAGGCGAAAGAGACAATGTCCCCGCCGGGATACGATCTGGCGATGATCGGCCTCAACTGCATCCGGGCAGATCTGTACCGGAGAATTGACCTGAGGGTGGAAAATATGTTCCGAGAGGGGCTGGTCGATGAGGTCAAGCAGTTGCTCGACCGGGGCTTCGAAAGCGGGCTGAAGCCGCTGCAAACCCTGGGGTACAGGCAGGTGATCGCCTATCTGGCGGGCGAGCACGATCTTGGCACCGCTATCAGCCTGACCAAGCAGGCCACCAGGAACTACGCCAAGAGGCAGACTCACCTGGTTCAGGCGCGACCCCCGGATCCGGTGGTTCACGCTCACGGAGGAAAGTGGACCAGACAGCGTTTGCGACGAAATTGTGGAGTACATTTGCAGGAGAATGATTGCTCGATAGAAAATATCCCATTCTATCAAGGCCGGGCGGGGTATTAACAAACATAGGTTCTTAATTCGTCTGTCCAGAGGAGTACAGATAAATCCCAGTCATACCAAGGCATCTAGCCTAGTCTTGTGATCAATTCTGTGATCAACTTTTTGATGCTTGATACATTAAATTTGCAAAGTAGTCTGTAACAGCGCCTGTTAACAGCGGTCGCCCAAAACATCAAGAAGATGGCCAACTACCTGGTCAGACTTGATCATCCGAGAAGGACAGGCATTCCGGCGGTGGCGTACCTGTCTAACTTTTTTGTCTGTTTCTTTTCACCAATATTCGCAGTCGCATAAAAATAAACGAAACCCCAGAAATTAAAATTCTGGGGTTTGTCGTCATTCTTGTTAAACACTGGTGCAGCTTAGTTGATGCCGAGCAATAAAAGAATGAGGATCAGAAAGAGTATCCATATGAAGTTTCCACCCCATAAACCAGTTCCAACACCGCGACCAGCACCCATGAAGATCCCTCCTTTCCAAGAATGTTTGAGAGTTTAAGCGCCCTGATGCATCAGTCAACTGATCTATAAATGTGTGCAATGTTTCCAGGCCGCTTGCTGGCAGTAGCGTTGTTAAGAGAGGTTGCCGACGCGTAAGTGTCGCAGCTTCTCTTGTACTTCCCTAATTAATAAACATAAACATAATTAGGAAGAGGAAGATGAAGAATATCCAGAAGCCTCCAAACAGAAAACCGCCTCTTGCTTCCGCGCCCTTTGCTTCCATTTCGATATCTTTATTGAACAAAGTGGTTGGTTAAAGCTTCCCAACCAATTTGGCCAACCCAGGGTACCGGGTTTTTAAGGGGGAGGGTTATGTTTTAGTTAATTCCAAGAATCAGTAGATTTAGAATCAGAAACAAGAGGAAGGGAAACATCATGAAACCCCAACCCACTTCTTTCGCCTTAACCTCCTCTGAACCAACTTCCATCTTATGCAAATATCAAACTGCACTACCATATTATGCTGAACCAATAGCCTGCGTTACGTTAAAGACAAGCAGAATTTCACTCATCCTCCCGGGTAAGCAGAGGAATTGAACGAGCATATGATAATGGGAAACAGTAGGCTTTATTGAAGGTATGGGGATGCGCCTCCTCCGGGGGGAATGTCCCCGATGAAGATAAATGTGCAGAGGGTGGAAAATATGCTGGTACTCCCGGCCACCAAACAATCTGCCAACACCTCCGGGCAGTGGCTGTATCTGTTGGTTCTTGTTGCCGCCGGATTGGTGTCACCAACTTTTTTTAAAACCCTGGTCCTGGCCGGCGATCTGTTTCTCCATTCTGTTGAACACTTTGAAGACTCCTCTTTCACACATATACTTGGTTGAAATGCTGATGCTATAGGGAGAGTCCATGAGAGCAGACTGGCATTTCACTTCTGGAGAAGTATTCAAAAGGCCCGGGAGGGACGCTGATGCAAAGCATGCAAAGATGAATCAAGAATATGGCATAGAGCATTTTGGAGTTTTGAAAAAGGTGATGCTTCACCGCCCCGATGAAACGATCAGGCTGGTGACAGAGGAGAACATGGAGTTCTTCCTGTTCGATCGGGTTCCCGAAGTGGACGGCTACCTTGAAGAACATCAGAGGTACCAGGACCTGCTGACTGGTTTGGGGGTGGAGGTATGTTTGCTGGCAGACCATGTAATCAGAAACCGGGATTTACTATTACGCCTTCCGAATCTTGCCTATTTACACGATATAGCGGTAATCAGTTCCTACGGCAGCATTATCTCCAAGATGTCCACCAGAGGCAGATGCCACGAGGAGGTCGTCGTCAGGGAGGCCCTTGAGGATTCTAGGCATACCGACATTGTATGAGCCGGCGGATGGGGCGGAGTTTGAGGGATGCTTGCTGGTGTCTCCATCCACTGTATTCGTAGCTGACACCGAACGCCATAACAGAAACTCCATCAAGCGGTTCATCGAATTCATCCTGAATTATTTCGATGAGGTGATCTATGCCGTCATTCCCCAGGAACGGCGGTTTATGCACCCTGACATGGTTTTGAACCGGGTGACCGAGCACCTGATGCTGTACTATCCCCAAGCCTTTTTGAAGACTTACCATATTTCAAAGAACAGGGGAGAGGAGATCGATCTGCGGCAGTTCATGCAAGATCGGAAGGTGAGCCTGATCCCGGTGTCCGATGATGAGCAGAAACGCTGGGGCTGTTCTTTCGTGCCCCTGAAACCGGGAGAGATCATCAACTACGATATTTCACTCGAGGATAAGACCGTTAATCTGCTTGAGCGGGAGGGGATTTGTTTCATTCACTTCCATCCACAAGCGCTATTGGCAGGTGGTGGCAGCCTCCGATGCCTGACATTGAGGATCTGGAGAACTTGAGGGCGCCCGGGAAAAAGACTGGAGGCAGTGGCAGTTTTTGTTTGAATTATATGGACCGCTTACTATACTCCCATAGGATGAGACAAAGGATCGCCTAGCATATAACAACTTTCTTAGGCTTGCTTTTTTAAATATTTCTTGAACCATTCGGTTGCTAAACGTGCTACTTCCTCCAAGGTGCCCGGCTCCTCAAATAGATGTGATGCACCCGGAATAATAATGAGATCTTTTTCTGTTCCCAGCTTTTCATATGCATGCTGATTAAGTTCGATGACAATGTCATCTTTACCGCCAACAATAAGTAGAGTAGGAGCTTGAACATAATCCAGATCCTGTTCCGCCAAATCCGGACGGCCGCCGCGAGAGACCACGGCGCCGAGCGAGGCTCCAACCGAGGCAGCCGCTTTGAGCGCTGCCGCAGCACCGGTACTTGCCCCAAAGTAACCTATACCCAGATCCCTGGTTGATACCTGCTCTCGAAGCCATTTAGTGGCTATTAGAAGGCGGCGGGCCAACAGGTCAATATCAAACCGAGTTTCATAGTTCGTGTCTTCTTCTTCGGTTAACAGGTCAATCAGCAATGTGCCCAAGCACCCTTGACGCAATATACCCGCCACAAAATTGTTTCTAGGACTGTGGCGACTGCTGCCGCTGCCATGAGCGAACAGCACAATACCTTGTGCATCTTTGGGGACACCAAGCACGCCTTCGAGCGATATGGAGTTTACAGGTATATGGATCATATGTTCAAGGTTATCATTGACCATATTTTAATCCTCCCCGTTCAAACTCTACGGTTATGATACTTCACTGTGACTATTTAAACTAGAGGAATACCGGAGAAGGTTTAGCCTGGCGAGATTAGAGCATGATCCTGCTTTGAAGCAGCCCGGGCCCAAAGGAGCACAGGCAGGATAGCGTACCCTCGAGAGATCTTGAATTCTAAACCCATATCCATCCAACATATGTTTACAGTGGAGGGGAAAGATATGGGGATATTTCTGGCGTTTTTGGCCATGATTTGCTGGGGCATTTCTCCGTTATTTGGAAAACTGGGTCTCATTAAAGTGCACTCCATTACAGCTTTGAGCATCCGCACTCTTTTTGCCGCAACCCTCATCCTGGGCTGGAATATGTATTTTGGAGGCTTTAAAGATTTCCAAACCATTCCATTGAAAAACTTCATATTTATCTTACTGGAGGCGTTATTGGCTACCCTAGTAGGGGATTTAACCTACTTCATGGCCCTCAAGCGCTGCAACATCAATCAAGTAAACCTCATCATGTCTTCATCCCCTATTGTTACCATGTTAGCCTCATATGCTTTTTTGAAAGAACGAGCCACCTGCTACCAGGTAATAGGTGCTCTGCTCATTATCAGCGGGCTGATACTGGTAGGGCTTGAACCTAAAATATAGCTCCATAACAGAAACTCAACGCAAGCATCTCTGGAAAGAAGCAGTCGGGCAGTTGTCAACTGAAGCAACTGTTAACTGCTCTGAACCCTGTTATATTCAACAATCCGCGGGCAGGCCTGGTAGCAGCTTGTACCCAGATCACGCCGGGTAACCTTGCCATCTTCTGTTTTGATAGTCAGCCAGGAGTTAACTACTACTCCTTCTTGACCGGGTATGGTCTCCTTTTCTGTTCCCGGGGGTAGCGAGGGATTAGATACCATTTCGGTCGGGAACTGGGAGCGGCTCAGTGTTTCATGGTGCCAGGTGACCAGCGGGGGCTTCTTCTGTCCGTAGAAAGCCATGTATAAGGTATCACCCACCATATCCGCCCAGATGAGAACAGGTCCGCCGCTGCTGTTTTTGAACCGGAAATCACAGGTCCCGTAGGCTACCGTAGCATCTTGACCCGGGGGTACATAGGGCACCGTCATGGAGTGGGGGTGCCGCTCCACCACCTGGAGATTGCTGAGGATCACGATGTTATATAGGAGAGAGGCGATCTTGCATACCCCTCCCCCCTCTGCTGGTACGATGCGGCTGCCGACGTACATAGGACCCTCTTTGAAACCCCGTTCCCTGGAATAGGGTCCAATGCGGTTATTCTGAGAGAAAACATCCCCCGGTTGGACTACTATCCCTGCCAGCAAATCTGCGGCGTGGCCGATGTTAAAGGCTTCAGCCATTATGGGCTCAGAAAGCCTTGCCTTATAGGCAGCTACAAGCACAGGCGTATTATATTTCTGTTTAAGGGTTTCTACCTGTGGGTTTCCTGTCCACGGTAGGGGCTCACCCACCGGACCGCCGGGAAAATTAGCCGGGGTCATGTTGGGAGCTACCGCTCCATCGTCTTGCAATAGGTTCAAGGGCTTTTCCGCGGCATTCCCACCAAGCCATAAGCGAGCTAAGGAAAACTGACCAGACCTGTTACCTAAGAAGGTAATAACTGCCGTAACAAGTATAAGTGCTAAACATGTTACTATGAGCCATTTTTTATGCAAGGGACATACCCCCTTCCGTCCTGCATCCGGTGCCAGGGTACCACCACATCACTTTTTAAATTACCTTTCATGGCCGGAGAATATACGCTTGCCCCAAGAATTTGTCACGAAAGATAACACGGACATGCTGATGAATAATTGAACGGTGCGTTGACTACAATAAATAAAAACAATTTCGACGGGTGTAAGAATGTATAGATTGAAAAAACGGTATTTCATCATTATATTTGCTTTTCTTTGCATACTTCTAATAATGTCTGCCAGAACCTTCAGCAGCGAAGTGTACAAAAAAACGAACGATTACAGCGGAAGCAACCCCGTTTCCTATGTATTCCCAGGTGAATTCGAAAAGCAGCAAGCTATTTGGATACAGTGGCCTGACGAGTTTTATAACACTGCCAGGCGCCGCCCTGTATACCCCGTCTTTATCGATATTATCAAAGCCCTTGACCCATATGTCAGGGTAAACCTTATATCACAAAGCAAAGAAGAAATCACACAGATTGCAGATTTGCTCAAAGCAAACGGCTATTCGGGTACGAATATCCATTACTACATAGTTAACCACCTGTCCATATGGGTCAGAGATGTTGGGCCGATTTTTGTCAAAGACGATCAGAATAAACTAAATGTTGTAGATTTCGGTTTCAACAACTACAGTAGGGAAGCAAGCCAGTACTTTATCGATGTCGAAAGCCAGATACACAGACTAACCGCTCAACTGCTCAGGCTGCCACTCATCAGCACAAACCTCATTTCCGAAGGGGGTGGCATAGAGTCTAATGGCAGAGGTACCATTATGATTACCGAATCGGTCGCGCTTAACCGAAACCCCAGTCTCACCAAAAATCAGATTGAAAATGAATATAAAAAGGTCCTTGGCGCCAAGAAAGTAATATGGCTGAAACAGGGGCTTGCCGAAGACGACCCAATCACAAAAGGACACATCGATGAAATAGCCCGTTTTGCAAGTCCGAACACGATACTTTTGGCGCAGGTACTGCCGGACGACAGATATGCGAATTCGACTTCCCAAGAATCATACCGGCGCCTTGAAGAGAACTACAGTATCCTGCTGCACTCGACTGACCAGGACGGAAAACCGTTTCGTATCATGAGGATTCCAATGCCTCCCACACTTTACGGGGAGATAGACGATGCAAACGAAATACCCGTACGCAGTTATTTGAATTATGTTGTCACAAACGGTGCAGTACTGATGCAGACCTATTGGAAACCTGGAAGTTCAGATAAACTGAAAGCTGCTGAAGACCAGGTTAGGGGTATATTCCAGGGTGCATTTCCGGGGCGCAAGATAATTGGTATTAACGCTGAAAGTGTAAACTTTTGGGGAGGCGGAATTCACTGTATAACTCTGCATATGCCGGCATATTGACAAGCGATGACGCTACTGCGCTTTTATGGGGTCCGTGCCGTTACCAGGTACAGGGCCGTCGTTGACATCGGGGGGATCACCGTCTCCATCCCTGCCAAGGAGGTCTCTTACTACTGGGTGGACGATGTCCGGGATTCCCTGAGCATAGAGGATACCTTGGATGTCAATGTCCTCGAGGTCGACCGTGAAAATAGAAAGATCGGCGTGTCGACACCTAAAGGCGTCTCTCGGGGTGAGGGGCAGCGAGATGTTCGGGGCATCCCTGCTGCGATGGCCTCGGATATCTCTTTCTGCCAGTAGAGAATGAATAGAGGTGTATTCCTATACCTAAGAGGAGCGCTGGCCTACTGCTCTTTCGTGAAACCTTAGGCTACCTTGAGGTGCTTCTTGTTCATCCGGGTGGCCCCTTCTGGGCGAAGAAGGATAAAGGATCTTGGTCCATCCCGAAGGGTGAGTTCGAAGAGAACGAGGATCCCCTGACGGCTGCCATACGGGAGTTCGAGGAAGAGACAGGGTTTACGGTTGGCGGCAATCTGATCCCTTTGGAACCTTTACGCCAACCAGGCGGCAAGATTGTGCACGCCTGGGCTGTCAAAGGAGAAGTCGATCCTGCACAACTGAAAAGCAATACATTCTCCATGGAGTGGCCGCCGAAGTCTGGGCGACAACAGGAGTTTCCTGAGATTGATCGTGCTGTGTGGTTTACCATCGAATTATCTCTACACAAAATTCTAAATGGTCAGGCAGGATTCCTTACACAACTTCAGAAGAAGCTGGGATATCATCTGCACCCACAAGGCTAACATTGGCGTCAACAAGCGGCCTTCATGATTAACATTAGTGACTCACGGTAAAAAGCCTATATAACGGTTAGGAGGTGATCTCTTTATGGATATAGATCCCGTAGATAAGCATATCTCCCCTTATTCATCTCGAAAATATCAGAATATAATCTGGCAGGAGGTCACTCCCGGCTGGCTCGGAATCTACCGGTCTGTCGAGTGGGCAGACCCCCCGGTGATCGAATATCTGAAGGACCTGAAGTTTGCAACCCGCTCCCAGCTTCTCAAAAACTTTATCCGGCAAGAACGGCAGGAAGCGCATTGAGCGCATGGCCAGGACGGGCATCCTGCTGCGCCACTCCCTGGTCAACAGGGTCGGCGACACCGCCATCTACACGCTGGGCCCGCTCGGCTCCGAACTCGTCCGCGAGCGCTGGGTGCCGAACTGGTGGCGTCCGTTCTCCCTCGTCGATGTCATGAAGCGGCTCGTTACAGGCGAATTATACCTCGGTGTCGCCGGCATCTGGCCGTGTGTCTACGTGGGGTCCGACTGGCCGCTGACGGCCTTTTTGACCTTCGGGGACATGGAGTACGGCGTCCTTGTCCTGCGCGACGATATCGAATTGATCCGCCGCCAGATCACGAAGTCCACTGCCATGCGCCTCATTGTCGTAGTCGAGCGGATCGGCGATGCCGCCAGACTGGATACCGTCCTTGATGTTCCGGCCCGGTTCATCCTCGATCAGGAACTTTTCGGCAGGCAATTTCTCACAAGTAGTGATGTTCCGCTTCGAGGACGGGGTGATCGTTCCCGAAAACCTTTTTGGCGAACCGGTTGCCGATAATGTTTCCATGACTCATTAATATTTGGTAACATATATCCAACAGCCTTTCACCGAGGTCCATGCTGCAGCATAATGTTCAAAGTTATTTCGGGTATTCTGTGCTTCAATATGGATCAATGTTTATTGTTTTCCAGCGTGCTTGAGGAGTTTAACACTGAGCCATTCCGGATTGTAGACATACTTGTTAATAACTACGACCGGCAGTATGGAGAGTACTTGATATTGCATATTTGGTATATTAGATGAACCTAGGGTCATTTATAATAGGTGGTATAAGATAATGAATATTCGTAAAGCAACTATTGAGGATATCGACATACTTATAAAGCTTAGAATTGATTTACTTTTAGTTCTCTGTGGTAGTTTAGCATCAGATGAAGAAATCGCAATTCGTTCACAGTTGTCAACATATTTTTTTAAGCATATTAATCATGATTTTTTAGCTATATTGGCTGAAATAGATAACAATGTAGTGTCAATGGCATTTCTTGTAATATCAGAAATGCCTGCAAGTCCAGAATTCATTACTGGGAAAAGGGGAACTTTACTCAATGTATTTACATATCCTGAGTATCGCAGAATGGGCTTTGCCACAAAGGTGATATCTCTAATAATTGAAGATGCAAAACAATATGGAGTGTCTATGATTGACCTTGATGCCACACAAGACGGGAAGCTGTTATATGAAAAACTTGGCTTTACCGAGCCAAAGTCAAACCATATTGCAATGAAATTACAACTTTATTAATTAGATATTACTCTCGCTAATTATACCTACGATATTGTTGAATACTTTAGGATGGAGAGGCAATAAGCGGGCAGGAACATTTGAAGATAGGAAAAGTAGATAATCCGAACACCTTAGTTGCCCGTATTTTAGCATTTCTGTATTAGCAATTAATGTTATACATAAAAATACCCGGAAAGTCGTTATTTCTATCCACAAACATCCTCAGACGATCCATTCGAAACTATACAGGAGGGATAAATGATGCCGGCGAATCCATTCAGCGCTCTTGGTGATGGACGTTCAAAACGGGATCGTTCAGCGTTTTGCTGAAAAACCGGAAGTCATGGACCCATTCCAGCGTGCCGTGAACGCTGCCCGTCGTGCGGGAATCCCGGTGATTTTTGTTCGTGTCGCATTCCGTGAAGGCTATCCAGAAGTGAGCGTAAAAAACAAGTCGTTCTCAGCCATCACAGGACGTGGAAGTATGACCATTTCCGATGCTTCGACTCAAATTCACGATTCGGTGGCGCCTCGTCCGGATGAACCCGTGGTGACCAAATTGCGTGTGAGCGCTTTTGCCGGCAGTGATCTCGAGGTCATCCTCCGCTCCCGTGGGATCGACACGATGGTCCTAACGGGCATCTGCAACGAGCGGTGTCGTCCTTTCGACTCTGCGGGAAGCTGCGGATAAGGATTACGGGCTTATCGTGCTTTCAGATGCGTGCCTCGACGCCGATCCGGAAGTCCATCGCCTGTTGGTTGAAAAGGTGTTCCCCCGTCAGGCGGATGTTTTGACCGTGGACGAGTGGGCGGACACCTTGCTTTAACATATTGCAGTTCATCAAGGTTTCTTTTAAAATAGGCTTTTCGGAATATCGTGTTGTTAGCCGCTGTGAACCGTCCGATGTAATTCAACCATAGATCGGAATAGTGTGTTGTTTTCCCTAAAGGAATTGGTAAAAATATTTCTCGTTGCCCGCCATCGCGCGGGCATTTACTTTCCCATCCCTCTTATTAAAAACCTCTTATCAAAAACCTTTTGATTGTTTATTAGTGCCAAGATATAATGGCCCTGGGGGTGATTTTGTGGCTGCCGATTTTGAAAGCCTAATTGAACAAATTGAGTCTTTACCGCAGGAGCAAAAATTCCAACTGGTTAAGCGGCTTGAACAAGATGGCTTCTTCGATGATCAGTCATGGTACTGGACACCTGAGTGGCAATCTGCTGAAAAAGATGCTGATGACGATATTGCTGCTGGTCGAGTACATAGATTTACCAATGTTGAGGATGCCATAGGATTTCTCCACCGGGAAGCCGGCGATAAGCCAGAATGAAATACGAAGTTGAATTTACCGCCAGATACGTGCGCGGGTACAAAAAGCTTTCCCAAGATATCCGGCACCAGGTCGATAGAGCCCTTCGCTTAATCACTACAAATCCAAACCATCCTTCGCTTCGTCTGCACAGAGTTCAGAGCACAGACGATATTTGGGAGATCAGCCCAACCATGTCAATCCGAATTACACTACGCTTTAGAGATAATCTGATTGAGTTTCGAAATGTCGGTTCCCATGATGATGTTTTAAGACCACCGCTTTAATATAATCTATTTTGGGCCGAATAATCTGGGAAGGAGTAGTCCCATGGATATTCTTAATCTTGCCTGGGTTGAAAGCCTTACAAGTAACGGAAAATGAGCATGGTGACTACCGGATCATGGCGGAGAATAGCATCTCCGTCTTTTTCATGTCCAGTATGTGGTTCATCCAGTCATCGGCTTCGGTAAGAAAGAGCAACTCTTACATGGATATTCCTACGCACGGCAGACGGACCGGCATAGTTGTGATCAGAAACGGTACCGCTGCAAGCGCAAGGGATGCCTGAAAACCTTCCTTGAGCCGCTTAACGATATGGACGAGAAAAGGATGGCCACGAAGAGACTGGTCGAATTTATCGAAAAACAGTCTCTCAAAAGGACGTTCGTCAGCATCTCCGAAGATATCGGATCTGAACGAAAAGACTATCCGCAACATCTTCCGCGACTACGTAAACCGCCTTGAAAAGACCGTCCAGCTTGAAACTCCGAAACTTCTGGGTATTGACGAGATCCATATCATTCGGCCCACGTTGCGTTATCTGCAACGTCCATCAGCGCACCATCATCGACATGCTGCCGAACAGGAACAAGGATACGGTGATCAGATATCTGTTCCAGCTTCCCAACCGGCAAATAGTCAGGTATGTCTGCACGGATATGTGGGAGCCGTATCGTGAAGCCGTAACTGCTGCGTTGCCACAAGCGATAATAGTCGTCGATAAGTTCCATGTTCTAAAGGATGGCGAACCAGGCCCTTGATACTGTTCGTAAGGGCATCCGAGAGAAGGGTTGACGTCCAAGGGAACGGCGAACCCTGATGCATGACAGATTCATCCTGCTGAAGCGATATCGCGATCTTGATATCCATGAACTTCTCGTGCTTGAATCCTGGATCAATAACTTCAAGGACCTGGGATCAGCCTATCAACTCAAGGAACAGTTCTATGGCATCTGGGAGTCCAAAAACAAGAGAGAAGCCCTTGAGAGATACCAGGAATGGCAATCCCGGATACCTGAACAGTTAGAAGCCGCGTTCCGGCCATTGACAACAGCCGTGTCAAACTGGGAGAAAGAAATATTCGCATATTTCGATCACCCCGTAACGAATGCCTACACAGAAGCGATAAATGGCGTGATCAGAGTCATGAACCGCCTGGGCAGGGGCTACTCCTTCGAAGCTATCAGGGCCAAGATCCTGTTCACCGAGGGGCTTGTCAAGAAGTATGTTCCTGGCTATCGCAAGGCAAACCGGATATACAGCATGATGGACATGATGACCAACGGCCTTGGCAAATTGTATCCTGAAAGAGAGAAGAACTATGGAACAGACATGGCGGCGCTGGTCAAAATGATCGAAGACGGAGACTTTTAACTAAGTATCATTTCAAAATAACCCCGCCAGCTCTTCCATGCAGACGATTTCAATCCGACCCCTGTTGGATCATTGATCCATATACTTTACAGGAACATTGTCAACTCCTTTTCTCCATGCATCAATTGTTTTTGGCAATGTTGATGTATCCGCAGTATTCGTATAATACCTGATAGCATGTTATCCTTAATATTCTACTTTATTACTATGCATATTCCTGCTTTATACAGTGGATGGACAAATAACTCCCCATAAGATTTCCACACACTACTTTGATACTATAGGAAAATTACAATGGCCGGCTTTCAATGCCTATAACACGATAATCCGAAATGCCATTAATTATGGCTTCCAATTCTTAAGGTCAGATCAATAACAATCTCGGTTTATGGTTTTAATAGTAAGCCGTTATATACACAAAATCTCGGAAAGCCTTTATTTACAAGACAATCTCGTATGGAAAGTAATACCAAGAAAGGAATTGAGAATTGGCTTAACAACATTGTTCAAAAAAATGAAGAAGGCTATTCCTGGATGTCAACAACACGGTAATCCGAATACCCTTAAAATATAGATAGTTCCACTCGCAGAATAGTCGTGGCTCTTGTAAAAGGGAAGCTGACAGTTCTGCCGCCGGGCGGTTAACCCTCGTTTGAGGGATGCGGCCGCACAAAAAGTCAGGCGCTTGTATTGTCTCAATACTTAGGCGCCATAGACCCAGTTGACCCGTTCTCCGACATGGGGAACCAGGACGGCTGGGTCTATTTATTTGCCCATTTTTAATCCAAACAAGTGTTCCCTAACCCCCTCGCACATCCCATGGGAGGCGGTGACGTCTGCCTCCCACCCGGGATGTGTTACTCGAAATGCAGGGGAATAGAGGGCGTGCTGGAGCACAATCGACCGGCGCTTGAGAGCCGGCGCATGTTTCACCCGAATCGGTTTTCCCCCCTTCGCCGGGGCGGAGCGGCTTGGTAACAAAGCCCCCCGCACCCCGGGGGCTGGCTTGTCCGGGGCAATAAAACTAAGGAGGAGCGGAGTCGAATGCGAGGGGTCAGAAGAGGAAACAAGGTTCAGTCGGGTGGCACAGGTCTGATCGGGAAAAACGGCGTAGTCCACACTCCCAATGGCAAGGTCCGGTCAGCGCGAGATGGCCGGGAGCGACACGCTCCTCAAAGACGAGGAGTATGTAGGGCTTCAGGACGAGGTCAGGCGCCAGCGCCAGTTGCTCACCTACGCCGATGGAGTCCTCGAGCGCAAGCGCCATGACTTCGAGGCCGGGCTAAAAATGCTGGATCTGATGCTTGCCTGCTCCCGGACGTCCGGACTCACCCTCGGCGAGGAACTCTTCAGCCAGGTGCAGCGCTTTATCGATAGCGCATTGCTGGGGGATGTTCCGGGCGAGTATCAGGTAACGCCTGCTGCCGGAACCGCATCGGCCGCACCGGAACAAGGCGCCGGCGGGCAGCCCGCCTCATCCGTCCTGGAAGTGCTTCGCACCTACTTTCAATACCATAAAACGATGACCCAGGACGCCCTGCAAAAATTGGCGGGCGCCAACGGTTTTACCGAGGAGTCCATCAAGGAGGAACTCCGCGACCTTTTCCTGAAGTGCAAGATCGATTATTACGAAAACGGCACTTCCGGCCTGGGTGAGGCCCACTGGAGGCTCGCCTCCTAGCTTTGCAGTTACACGCCTGGAGGGAGGGTTCAGGTCATCGAGACTAAGCGCGTTTACGAAGTCGCCCCCATCGCCCTCAGGTTTGGCGCCACCCGGCTTAAGATTACGTCCTCCGGGTGGGAGCAGTTCACCTGCCCCGTCTGCGGGGAGACGAAGGGACACCTGTACGTCAACCCGGGCAGGCAGGTGTTCAGGTGCTTCAAGTGCGGCGCCAGGGGCTGCGGCGGGGTCACCTTCTACCAGTTGGCCAGGGGCATCGGGGACTGGAACCTGGCGCTCAGGGAACTCAGGGACGGACTCATCGGGCCCGCCGTATGCGTAGAGCCCAAGGAACTCCCTCCCGCCAGGATCCTGGCGGTGTCCCTGGAGCAGCGCGACCGGGTCTACCGGGCGCTTACCAGGCTGCTCCCTCTCTACCCCGAGCACCAGGAGAACCTGCGCCAGCGGGGCCTTCCGGACGGGCTGATCCATCAGCGCTACCGTTCGGCGCCGAAGGAGAGCGTGGAACGGTGGAACATCTGCCGCCAGTTGGTGAGGGACGGTTACGACCTGGAAAGGGTGCCCGGGTTCTACGTTCACGAGGCGCGAAATGGATGCTTCTACTGGGACTTTGCCTGCTACGGAGCGGGCATCTTCATCCCGATAATCAGCGCCTCCGGCCTAATCCAGGGATTTAAGATCCGTCTCGACACAGATGGTAAAAAGCGCCGCTACCTTACTTTCTCCAGCATGGGTCAGCCCGGCGGCGCCACACCCGGGGCCCCGATCCACGTCGCCGTTCCGATTGGCGGGGCGAGCCGCCAGCGGGTCTGGGTCACCGAGGGCGAACTCAAGGCCGACGTGGCCGCCCACCTGCTCTCCCGGGTGTTCATCTCCGTTCCCGGCGTGAACGTCTGGGGCGAGGTCAGGAACGTGCTGCAGGCCCTGGGCGCCCGGGAGGTCGTCATCGCTTTTGACGCCGACCAGGCAACCAACCGGGATGTGGCGAACGCCAAGGACGGCCTGGTGGCCGATCTGGTTCCCGACTTCAGGGTGTTCGATTCCCGCTAGGATGGTAGCATCGGAAAGGGCATCGACAATCTCCTGGTTGCTGTCAGGAAGGATCATGAGATCGATGAGATGGAGTTCATCTCCGGTGAGATCGCCGTCCGCGTGAGGAAGACCGTCACCACCACCACGGAGGTGTCGGTGACGGCGCCCTCCGGGAACCCGGCGGGCGTCCGGAACAACCGCCCCGGTTTCCTCGAGAAAATTATTCGATTGCTCTTTGGATAGACGCCATCCCTATGATAGGGATGGCGTCTATTACAAGATTTTAGACCTTCAAGTTGTTATGCCCAAAAGCTTGCGGGATTACACGCTAACCCACAACTACACCTTATTGATCCAAACATTAAAGAATAAGCTGAAGGAAATTCTTGATTTACATGCAGGACTTCCTCTGCAAACTCTTCCTGGCTCGTTGGTACGGGTCCCAAGGCATCGGCCTTGGCCTGCTTATCAATTATGGATCCAGAGGGAATAAACCGATGTGGCGCAACGATTACGCCTCCTGTCACCAACGCATTTGTAGATATATATGAACCCTCACCGATAATGGCATTATAAACAATCGCATTAAAACCGACGAATACATGATTTTCGAGATTGCAAGGCCCATGAATAATACAACCATGGGCACAGCTTACTTTTTTGTCTATGAAGATAGAATATTCCCGATCATCAACACACACCCTGCCATCCTTGAGCCCATGTAATATAACACCGTCTTGGATGTTTGTATCTGATCCAATATGAAAAGGAGTCCCTTCGTCGGCTCTAATGCTGACATTGGGAGCAATAAAAACATTTTTCATAATGGTCACGTCACCTATAATAGTGGAAAAAGGTCCGACAAAGGAAGTGGGATCAATAGACGGAGCAATGCTTTTAGGGTTGAAAGACGTTACTGGGTTGGGACCGATAAAATGAGTGTATAGATTAATAGGTCCTGGTGGTTTACACAAAACCTTTCTATCATCGTCTGCTGGATTTTTCAAAAAAAAACACCTCCTTGCTTTTACTGATAACATGGTATGGTCGAGTTTTAAAAGTGCTACTGTTGTCATGTCCTAACCCTGGACAACCGGGATTATTCATAATCAAAATCTTAAAGTGCGGACGGGCGAAGGCGTTCTCCTATATCTATTCGTTGCTGGCAGAGTGTTTACTCAAGGGATGTGGCAGCCGATGCTTTTTTTATTGCAAACTTGATGTACCGACTTAAATATGAATTCATAAAGTAAACAATCTGAGCAGGGGGCACCGACCCTCTGTTTTTGTTTGAATCCTTTAATTGGCCAGACGGCTCCCGTATAGAAAGACAGAACGGCAGTGCCAGGAGAACTACCTGGAAGGGCATCGTCGGGATTCAGGCGCCCAAGTGGAAGTTTGAGGGCAAGGGCCTTAATATCTCCACGACAGGCGCTGTGACGAGATTGTAAGTATCTAATGCTGAACATTGAGCAGGGTGGCCGTAACCCAATCCAATAAAACGGCTCGTTCTTTCGTTGTTTTCAGTAAAACCGGAGTAAAGAAGCGCGGACACACCCCGCGCTCTTTCTTTTTTATAGACCGTTTTAAAAACGCCAGTGCTTTCAGTTTTCAAAACTGATAAAGCAAAGAAACAGACTGATCTAAGGAGGTCGTGGTGTTCGACAAGGACCTGGACCGCGTTCAACAGCCAGAAGGCACCTCTGAGGGCACGCAGTACGTTGTGCCCATCTGGTGGCTCGAAAAACACACTGCCGAAATTGTAGTGGATGCGAACAGCCCCGACGAGGCCACCGAGAAGGTGGAAGACATGATCGATTCCGACCTGGACACCAATTCCAAGAGCCGGGACCGGGACGAGATCTATGTCGTGCTCAAGGGGATATCTGTAGATACCCGCAGGGTCTTGAACCTGCTCGGCTGCGAGCCCCGCGCTGTTCGCGGAAGAGACGTTCCCTCTTCTGCGGAAGCCACAGATATCGAAACGGAGCCGGTCATCACCCGCCGCCAGCGGAGGTTCGAGGAAGTCCCGGTAGAGACCGGGACGCTCTTGGGGATCACCGATCCTGTAGAACGGACGGCGCGCTACGCCAGTTAAGGCCTACCGGTCAAGAAACCCCGCTTTCGATGTAAGCGGAAGCGGGGGTATCCCTTTAAACTAGCAGGAGCTCCTGAGAAGTCGGGGAGGAATGCGCCGGAACAGACCGCCGATTGAATACCTGGTTTTCGCGTGCTATACTGAAAAAGTGGGAAAACCTGTATGAATCCGGACGCAGCAGAGGGCTCATAGTTGGAGGTGAGAAAAGTGATCAGCGCCAAAGTAAGCGCAGACGAACTTAATTTACCGGCGGAAATAGCACGAAAACTGAAGGGTAAACGGGTCACCATTTCGGAAATCGGCAATGGGTTTCTTCTTATACCTATTTCGGAGGATCCAATCAGTGAGGCGCGTGGCATATTAAGGGGGAAGGGCTTCACGGTGGATAAGTACTCACGATCCAAGCAAGTGGAAAAGGATTTAGAAAAATGAGCGATCAGTTTTACGTGCTGGATGCCTGCGCCGTTATTGCTCTTTTAAACGATGAAGACGGTGCAGATATCGTGGAAGAACTGCTCCGACAATCAAACCCACAGGAGCCTAATTCAGTCTTGCACCGGTTAAACTTGCTGGAGGTCTATTATGGCATCTACCGCGACATTGGTGAAGAGGCAGGCAGTGAAGCACTGGAAAAGGTACGCGCACTGCCTATACTCGAAGTAACCGAGATTACCCAGGAAGTTTTCCTGGAGGCTGGCAGGTTAAAAGCAAGTCATAGGTTGTCTCTGGCAGATTCGATAGCGGCGGCGGAAGCAAAGGTTCGTTCCGCTACTCTTGTCACATCAGACCATCACGAGTTCGAGCCTATTGCTATACCTGAAAACCTTTCTATCTTATGGATACGATAAAATACGACTGTGGCGAGGCGGAGCCGTTAGTAACCAGTGAAGTAGCGTTTAATTAAAGCTTCTTGGCGGAAGAGAAAAAGAACGGGGCGGACGCCCCTTGCTAAAGGCGAACATCCGATGGGGTGAGCGCCTTTTTAATTTGCTTTTCGATTTTGACGAGCCAGGTGGCTGCTGTCTAACAATACGGAATAGCCGCGGTAGAGGTCAGGAGTCATTTTCAAAGGGAGGCTGGTAAATGAAAAGAAGGATGGTCGTAAAGACCGAGTCTGGAGAGGTCTTCATAGAGACGCCGGCAAAGCTCTGGCGGGATACCCAAAACGTCTGGATGGCCGACAGCTCGAAGCCCTGTCCAATGCCCAAGGGACACCTGATGTTCAGGCGTCCGGATGACTACGGCTGCGCCAGGATCGAATCCGTCGGCGATGCTCAGGGAGGGGTGTAAAGAATGGAGATGTACGTTGTCGAGGGTTCAGACCTGCCTGATATCAATGAAAGACGGATCATTGTTCTGAGTGTGTCCAAGCGTGAAGTCGCCGGAAAAATCTATGACCGGGCGTTGCATATTGTATCGCAGCTCGAAATGCTCGGCGTGAATGCCCGTGGCCACCTGGCCATCACATTTGAGTACGACGATGTCCCGGAGGAGATATTCGAGATCGCAGAGATCCGCGCCTGGGTGGCCGGGCTCCTGGAGAGGGCTCCCCACCTGTTCTACTTTATCACACGGTTCGGGGATAACCAGCAGTCAATAGCCGCCTGCCTGGCCGATCTGCAAGCGATAAAACCGGTTCCTTCGATGACCTACGGCGAGATCATGAGATATGTATGCGAACACGGGAACGTGCCTGAAATGCTCCTGAATATCCAGGTACCGAAACATCTCTGCAACCTGATCTTCAAGTCGTCGATAGCGTATGCCCACCAGATCAACGATAACATCCTGGATGTCGCCGACATCATTCTGAAAATACCGTCCCTGCTTCAAAACCTCGATCCGGGGCTGCTTCCGAAAAGTGCGACCGAATAGACGACAGCCGGGTGGCCACGAAGAATAGGGGAGTAGTGTCGTGTGAAGGGCCACGCTGTTCGGATTGCCCGAGTCATGGTGTTGATTTGCGTATACCACGCCTCATGCGGAAAGGTGATGCAGAGTTGGTTATTGGCTATAGGGACGCCATCAAAAAAATCGCTGGCGGAGATATTCCTGTTCTGATGCTTCTCCACGGCGACGATCCCTTTCTCCAGCGCAATCTCCTATTCGTCTTGAAAGACAGTTTGCGCTCCAGTGGTGAGGTGGACGTGATCGAATGGGAAGCCGAGGGCAAAGACGAAGAAGATGACAGGAACGGATCGGGCAATTGTCCGGCCTTTGACGCCCAGTCCATCTGCACGGCGCTGCCATTCTGGTTCTCCAGACGCCTGATCATTGCTCCATCTTCCATGTTTCCCGCGGTATCTCCTTACCTGCGCATCCTGGACGCTCCGGACACATCCCTGGTCATGGTCTTTCTCTATCCCAAAAAAGGGGCGCCGCCGAAGAAGCTGTCGGGATACGTGGGTGAAAAAGGCGGTTGGACCGTGGAGTGCGTGATGAAAGGCGGCGACCTGAGGCAGTGGGCCATCGACGAGGCCAGATCCCAAGGCAGGATTCTGCCCGCAGAATCCTTAAACTATCTCTCTTTCCTGTGCGGCAACAGCGCTGCCTTCATGTCCCAGGAGATCAAAAAGGTCGCTGCGTACCTTGGCGGCGGGAATACCATAACGGTCGATTCCCTCAAGGCCATCGGATGCCGGTCTGAGGCGTCCAACGTCTTCGAACTGGTGGATGTGGTGGTAGAAAAGCGCCCATCCGTTGTCAGGGAGAATCTCGATGACCTGATGGAGCGGGGTCAGGCCCCTCACATGGTATCCTTCATGGTGGCCCGGCACTTTACCCAACTCTTTCTCTCTGGCGAGGGATTGACTAATCTAGCCGATGGCCACTTCCGACTCTTTCAGCACCCGGTCGGCCTTTTCATTCGCTTCCTGCGCCGCGAGCCGGGAGTCTTTTAACCCCGCCTCAAGCTCTGCGATGCGGGATCCGTTTTCCAATTCCCTGTCCCGGGCACACTTAAAGGTCTCAGCGAAGATCTCCTCCGATCTGGCGAGATGGTACCTAAGTTGCCGGAGTTCCGGGACACCGACGAACGTATCGCAAACCGTCTGCAGGTCGTAGGCCGCCATCAGGCGCTGGAGCATCTCGTTGGCGGTGCCTCCAAGTTGCTTCTGCAACTCTGTCAGCTTGACCACCGAGCGCAGGGTTCAGGACCTGGAGGCGAGGCTGGCGAAGGCGGAGCAACTGGAAGAGGAAGTCGTCGCCCTGAAAAATGAGCGCGACCAGTTGCAGAGAGCAATGGAAAGATTCCCAGTGGAAAAGCGGGATGCGGAACTTACGATTGAAAGGCGTACGATGGATGAATTCTACAAACTCAGGGATGAGCTTGCCTCGGCCAGGGAACTGAACGCCAGGATGGATCTGGATAAGGAAAGGGAGATCAACGCCCTGCGGGAAGAAATCCGCAAGGCAAGGGAAGATGCAAATAAGAAGAAGACCGAGAAGGCGGACAAAGCAGGCGCCGGTTCTGCTTAGCGCCGGTTCTGCTTATTGACGCCGAGTCAATCTGCTGGTAAATTAAAAGTGGTAATGGGTAAGCACCTCACAAGGCAGGAATATTAATAATTATATCCTGTTGAGATGGGGTGCCGCTGTGCTTGACAATGAAGGACCGTACGTTTCCAGAAAGGCGATGAAGAAACCAATGGCAACTCAACTTGCGCCAACGCCGACCGCTGTTGGCGAGTACGCCAAGCAGATAATCGAGGAAATGGGGAAGAAGCCGACGGCGAAGCAGAAAAAGATTGCTGCCGAGCGTGACAAATTCTTCAAGAGTATCCCCAAGAGAGGAATCCGCTGATCAGATGTCCGATCAACGCCTGAATGTCAAGGCCATAGTGTTGGCCGGCTTAACCGCAGAAGATGCGGGTGAGCTGGCCTATTTTGACTGTGGCGACAGTGACATGAACGAGTTTTTGAGAGAAGAATCCCTGGATCAGCAGATGCAGAATCTCAGCAAGACATACCTGCTCTACTACATGGGAGAGCTCGCTGCCTTTTGCTCGATATGTGCAGACAGCATCAAACTGCACTACGAGGAAAAGCAGGGGGAGAGATTGTCCCGCAATGTAGCCCCGGCGATAAAGATCGCCAGGCTGGGCAGAGACATCAAGTTCTCAGGCCTGGGGTTAGGTAGGTTCATGATTTCGTACGTCGCCTCTCTTGCGCGCGAACTGAGCAATTCGCTGGGGATCCGCTATATCACGATCGATGCTTATCCCGATAAGGCCGACTATTACAGGTCGATAGGGTTCGTTCCAAACGAGGCCTATCGAAGCCATACCAGGACAGTGAGCATGAGAGTGGGCATCTATGACATTTAAACGGCTGGTTAAAGACTCATTGGCAAGGCTCATGCAATATCTCTGCAACCGCATCGAGAGCATCTACAACGCCAAGAAGGCCCTGATTGAGGACCGTACGGAGGAGTTCTGCTCCCTGATGATCCTGGGGGATTGTATCGAAATGCTTCTGCGCGGCCTCAAGCAGCTCGATGAAAATGTCAACGTCAACCTTCTGCTGGTTGTACTGCTGCGTGACGTCCAGAATGCCCTTGCGGTCTAAAAGGAATTACGAGTAAGTTTTGAGTAGGTAGAGCCCTGTCGGGTGGTAGCGGTTGTAGCAAATATGGTATAAGATATGCTGAGAAGCATATGCAAAGTCAATATCGTCGAGGAGGAAGATCCATGAGCGGATTGGTAATAGGCGTGCCCAGGGAGATCATTCCGGAGGAATCCAGGGTGGGGCTGACGCCGGCAGGAGTCGATGCCCTGGTCAGGTCCGGGCATCAGGTGCTGGTGGAGCAGAACGCCGGAGCCGGCAGCGGTTTTTCCGACGAAGCCTACCGGGCTGTGGGCGCCAGGATGGTATCATCCGCAGAAGCCTGGCAAGGTGCGGATATGATCATCAAGGTCAAGGAACCGCTGGCCCAGGAGTGGGATCTGTTCAGGCAGGGCCAGGTAATCTTCACCTACTTTCATCTCGCTGCCGAACCCGAGTTGACCAGGGCGCTGATCGAGAAAAAGGTGGTCGCCATCGCCTATGAGACGGTGGAGCTCGCTGATGGCTCACTGCCACTGCTGATTCCCATGAGCGAGGTGGCCGGGCGCATGTCCATTCAGGTGGGAGCGACCTATTTGGAAAAGCCGCGTCATGGCAAGGGCATCCTGCTGGGAGGCGTGCCGGGAGTACCGCCGGCCCACGTGGTGATTGTCGGCGGTGGTACGGTGGGTGCCAACGCCTTGAAGAGGGCGGTGGGTATGGGCGCCAGGGTGACCGTCATCGACGCCAACCTGAACCGGCTGCGCTACCTGGACGATGTTTTCCACGGCCAGATCGAAACCCTGGCCTCCAACCACTATAATATCGCTGCCTCCGTGCGTAGCGCGGATCTCCTGATTGGCGGCGTACTGATTCATGGGGCACGTGCGCCCATGCTGGTGACGAGGGATATGGTCAGCTCGATGGAGAAGGGCAGCGTGATCGTCGATGTGGCAATCGACCAGGGAGGCTGCATCGAGACCGTCGATCACTTTACCACGCACCAGGATCCGGTTTACGTCAAGCATGGCGTGGTGCACTACGCCGTGGCCAATATGGCCGGCGCCGTGCCGCGCACCTCAACCCTGGCCCTGACCAACGCCATCCTGCCCTACGCCCTGAAACTCGCCAACAAGGGCTGGATCCAGGCCGTAAGGGAAGACCCGGCCCTGGCCAGGGGAGTGAACGTGGTCGACGGCATGGTCACCTATGCACCGGTGGCCGCAGCCCTTGGCCTGCCATACACCCCGCTGGTAGGCGCCTTTTTGATGCCGCTGCCGTAAAGGCGCTTAGCTAGACAAGGAATCAGAAATACCCTGAGTTCAGGCCAGTTGGGGCAAGGCGTTTATCATGGCACACTAATTAAATATGGCTCACTTGAGGGTTCTGTTGGTTAATCCGGCAGGGCCCCTTTTTGTTGAAGGATCTCTTATAAAGGCAGGTGGCAGTCCACCTGGGTGGGTATGGCCACGACAAGCCTAACAAGAAAGGGTCCAAAGCTGCCGGGATTTGTTTGGAAGCCGTAAAGAGCGTCTTTTAGGAAACCTGGGGGCAAGAAGAAAGGGAGGGATAACGAAAGATGAGATTCATTGTGAAAAGAGGAGATCTGGACTCTGCGCTTACCAGCGCTCCACTTCGTTCCGTCGAAACCTACAATACCTGTTCAGAGCTACTTCCTGTTCGAAGTGAGGGGAGAGGCCCTCGAAGTCTCTTCCAGCAACGGCATCCAGAACTTCATGACCAGTCTTTCTATTAAGGATGCGGATGATGCGGTCCTGGTCCCCTCGCGCCGGCTGGCGGGACCTCGTCAGGCGCCTCTCAGACGAGTCCGTTTCCGGCTTTCAAGAAGCTGTTCGACGCCACGTGCATCGCCAGGGCCGAGGTCGACTGCGCGGAAATGGCCAGGGCCGTCGACCGCGCCTCCCTGTTCGAAGACCCTACGTCCGGCCAGCCCGCGCTGATCAACCTGAGCATCCAGGCGGACAGTCTGGAAATGACTGCAGAGGCAAAGGGGGTCGGCAGCTTTCGCGAGGTCATCACCGTCAGCGGGGCCGGCAACGATGCTCAGATGACCCTCAAGTGCCAGAACCTCTATGAAGCTCTCGGGGGCGATAAGAAGGTGGAACTGCTCTTCACCGGAGGCCATTTAAACGTCAAATTCGGAGACGAGCGCGCCACCTTCCAAACGGTTCTTCTGCCGGTATTGCCGCTGGAAGAGGCCGAGGCAAGGAAGGCCAAGCAGAATGCAGCACAGGCTGCGGCAGCGCCGGACGAACAAGCCGTGCCGGCCGCATAACTATCACAGATGCAATTTAGATAACCTCGTCTTCATCACCCGCACCGGCAGACGGCCTTGGCTGTCCACGGTCGAGATCTCCTTCCGGCGTGCTTGCAAGACCTTTCTGGTTCCTACATCACCATCCACGGGCTGCGTCACACGCGAGCCACGATGCTGCTCAACGGTGGACACTCCGTTATCGTCGTGGCGGAGCGCCTGGGGGACACCCCGGAGACCATCAGCATGATCTATGGTCACGCCACGCCAAGAAATCAGTTGGAGATCCTGAAAACGATCGAACAAGCGTATGAATGATGGCAGGCTGGCGATCTTTGTGATCAATTTGTGATCAACTTTTTTGAAGCGCTTGTGGCGCAAGACATAAATTGACGTGCTATATTTGCAGGAGTATCCCCGTTCATGTAGAATAGACGCGTGGTATACTTGTTTCCAATAGAATGAAAAAGAGAGCCGCGCCGGAAGCGGCACTGTTTGCAGGCCGGGTGCTCCACCACTCATGCTCGCTTCGATTGCCCAACAACAAGCATTTATAAGTGCAACTAAGGCTTCCGCCTTCGCCATTGGACCGGCGCAAGCCAAGTTTTCTATAAATATTTACAGTCAGCAGAAGCCGGAATTGGAGGTATTAAAAAGAATGAACAAGCAGCAGGTCAACCTGCAAGACTTCTTCCTGAACCAGGTCCGCAAGGACGGTACCCCTGTTACTATCTATCTGGTAAACGGATTTCAGTCAAAGGGGATCGTGCGCGGTTTTGACAACTTCACGGTGATCCTGGAAGTGGAAGGAAAGCAGCAGATGGTCTATAAACATGCGATCTCGACCATCATGCCCCACAGACCGATCAACCTCTCCCCGGAGATCAATCGGGCACAGGAAGAGAATAAGATTTAGATTCGGGGTGGGGAGAGTAGTGAAAAAAGCTGCTAGTTTGCTTTTGGCCGGCTTGTTGCTTTTGACCATCGTGGTCTTTGCCGGATGCGCAAAACTCAGCGGATCGGCTCCAATCCGGGGTAGCCAACCAACTCCAGGACAACAGTTGAAGGTGGGTCTGTTGTATGACGAGGAGGCGCTGCCCGCTTATATTGCCCAGCAGGAGGGCCTGTTCCAGAAGGATGGCGTGAACGTCCAGTTAATTCCTTTTGGCAGCGCTATCGAGAGAGACTCGGCGGTTCAGAGCGGAGCAGTAGACGGCGCCGAGGGGGACCTGATCTCTGTTGCCCTCCAAAACCAGGGGGGCATCCCGGTAAAGTCAGTAACCGTGCTCTTGGGCGCCAAACCCGAAGAAGGGCGTTTCTACATCCTGGCGGCGCCGAATACCATCACCAATGTAGATGACCTCCGGGGGAAAACCCTGGCTGTATCCCAGAACACCATCATCGATTTCCTGGCCGACGAGATGTTGACAGCCAAGGGAGTCAACCCGGACCTGGTGCGGAAGGAGTACATCCCGGAGATGCCGCTGAGACTGCAGATGTTGATGCAGAAAAAGGTGGATGCAGCCCTGCTTCCAGATCCCCTGGCCTCAGAGGCAATATTCCAAGGGGCGGCGGTGCTGGTGGACAAGTCCAAGCTGCCGGTCATCCTGTCGCAATCGGTATTGTTCTTCAGGGATGACGCCATAAAATCCAAACCGGACGCTATCAAGAGTTACCTGCAGGCCTACGCTCAGGCTGAACAGGATGTTGACCAGAACCCTGGCAAGTATCGCCAGCTATTTTACGATAAGGTTAAAGTTCCCAAAGCAGTTCAGGGCCTGGTGCCGGTACCCTCGTTTTCGCCGCCGCAATTGCCTTCCCGTGATAACGTACAACTGGTGCTCGACTGGATGAACCGGAAGAAACTGTTGACAAAAAATCTGAGCTATGACGACCTGGTCACGGGAGAGTTTGAAACTGCCAGGTAGAATGCAACCAGCCTAAATTAACCGTCCATGGACCCCACGGAGAAGGAACCTTACATGCTTGATCTGCGCAACACATCTCTGACTTACACGAACGATAAAACGAGCGTCCCAGCCCTGCGCGGCATCAACATGAGGCTGCAAAGAGGCAAGAGCTACGCCATCATCGGTCCGTCAGGCAGCGGCAAGACGTCGCTATTGCTCCTGATGGCCGGATTGCTCAAGCCCACCAGGGGCGAGATCGATTTTCTGGGAGAGCGGCTGTGCCGGCCTCACCAGAAGATGGCGCTCATTTTACAGGAGTACGGGCTGCTCCCCTGGAAAACCGTCTGGGAGAATGCCGCTCTGGGGTTGAGAATCAGAGGCGCAAGCAAAGAAGACATCAGCACCAGATTGCAGCCGATCCTGAATGAGCTGGGCCTGAGAGAAGTGATCAGCCGCTATCCTAATCAGGTCAGCGGCGGGCAAAAGCAGCGGGTCGCCCTGGCCAGGGCCCTGGCTTTAAACCCGGAACTCCTGCTGATGGACGAACCATTGTCCGCCCTCGACGCCCTTACCAGGGAGAATCTTCAGCAACTCATGCTGAAGATCTGGTTTCAGCGCCGCATCACCATCGTCCTGGTGACTCACAGCATCGAAGAAGCCGTTTTCCTGGGTCAGGAGATCATTGTGCTGTCCCAATGCCCCGGACAGATAAAAGCAGTTGTTGCCAATCCGCTCATGGGCGCCGAAGACTTCCGGAACGATCTCAATTTTCACCAGAAGTGCACTGAGATCCGCACCATCCTGGAGGAAAGCGCCCATTATGAACAGATCAGCCAGGCGGGGTAAGTAGATGGATAGGCGAGGCGTTTACCGGGGATACCTGTTTGCGGTTCTGGGACTGTTGATTGGCTGGGAACTGCTCTCCATGGGATTGAAAAATCCGGCCCTGCCAGATCCCTTTTCCGCACTGGGCACATTTTTCGAGGTCCTTCCATCGTCACTCTGGATGCACTTCCTGGTCAGCACCTACCGGGTCTTTGCCAGCATGGTGTTGAGTATATTGTTAGCAGTTCCCCTGGGGATCTACCTGGGACGGGACCAGAGGCTGGACCGCTTCTTCGCCCCTCTGCTCTACCTGCTCTATCCGATCCCCAAGATCGCCCTGCTGCCTGTGATCATCGTTCTCTTCGGCCTGGGGGATGTTTCCAAAATCTTCATCATCACTCTGATCCTCTTCTTTCAAATCCTGGTGACCACCAGGGATGCCGCCAAAAAGGTACACCCGAATTCCATAGTGTCAATCATGTCCCTGGGTGCAAGGCCCGGGGACGTTTATCGGCACGTGGTCATCCCGGCGTGCCTGCCGGATATCTTCACGTCTATCCGCATCAGTCTGGGCACCGCCATCTCCGTCCTGTTCTTCACGGAATCATTTGCCACCTTCCAGGGTCTGGGCTATTACATCTTTGATGCCTGGAGCCGGATCGACTACCCGGAAATGTTTGCCGGCATCCTCGGGATGAGCCTGCTGGGGCTGCTGATGTTCGTGCTGGTGGATTTCCTGCAGCACTTGCTCTGCCCTTGGTTGTACGCATGACACTTTCCGCTGCAGGGCAGCGTATAATAATAACGTCGGATATTTTTAAAGGCTGTTGATAGCGCACCTGCGCCTTGAAATAAATAAAAAAAGAGGTGGAAATCGTGTGGGGCTTCGACATTCTTCGGGCGCTTCAGGCGCGCCCCAGGTAGTCAAGCTCGTTGACAACAACAATCCGCCGCTGAAACCAGAACTGATCCTGCAGGAACTGAACAGCCTGATCGGGCTGAGTGATGTCAAAAACCTCATTTCGGAAATCCACGCCTACGTTCTGATCCAGAAAAAAAGAGAGAAAGAGAGATTGTGCGCCGATCCGCTGGCATTACACATGATATTCAAGGGCAACCCCGGAACGGGCAAAACCACCGTGGCCAGAATCCTGGCGAAGCTCTTCCGGGCAATGGGCGTGCTCTCCAAGGGCCACCTGGTGGAGGTTGAACGGGCCGACCTGGTGGGGGAGTACATCGGACACACGGCGCAGAAAACCCGGGAGCAGGTAAGGCGCGCCCTGGGCGGCATCCTGTTCATCGATGAGGCTTACTCCCTGGCCAGAGGGGGTGAAAAGGACTTCGGGAAAGAGAGCATCGACGTGCTGGTGAGAAATATGGAGATCAATCATCAGGACACGATCCTGGTCCTGGCGGGCTACAACCAGGAGATGGAATGGTTTTTGCGCTGCAACCCCGGCCTGTGCTCCCGCTTTCCAAATATTATCACCTTTCCGGATTATAACATAACCGAACTTATTCAAATAGGCGAACTGATGCTGAAGAAGCGCCAGTATACCTTGACATTTGAAGCAAAAGAAAGGCTGCGTCTTGTACTGGACGAACACATCAAGAGAGGAAGCGCAATTGAGGGCAATGCACGTCTGGTAAGAAACTTAGTCGAAAAAGCGATCAGAAAGCAGGCAACTCGTCTTGTCAAGCGTTCGCGCCTTACCAGACAGGAATTGATGACGCTGGTTCCGGAAGATCTGGCATAAGAGGCTGCCCCTGCAGTCAGAGGCCTGCGTATTGCAAGTTTCATTGAAAGAAACCGAAGATAGGACTTAGCCAGGGGGTCTGCGGCCCCCTTTTGACTGAAATCTAAAAAGGAGTTTTCAATATAATGCCGAAATTACCTTAATTGAAAGGTATTTGTAGAAATGTGACACAAAGTAATAAGCATATGCTTATTACAGTAAACATTCATTAGGTTGACCAAGACCTAAAAACTAGACAACCACTAGATACGCAAACCGTAAAAATATCCTGCACAGATCCTTTCTTGTCAAAATAACGAGATTGACAAGTGAATGGATTAGCGATCACCAGGTCGGAGGACGTCATGAACACTTTTTGGAATTGCCTACAAAACCAAGGTATAAGCGCCGGGCTGATCGTAGCGGCAAAAAAAGCAGAGACGGATGCGCAGGATGAATTCCAAAGGGTTTTGGAGATCTCCAGGCTGAACCAGCTTAAGGTACTGAGCGCCTTCAAGCAGGTCGGCATTTCCGAGTTGCATCTCAAAGATGGGACCGGCTATGGATACGGGGACATGGGCCGTGAAGGACTGGAGGCGGTGTATGCTCTCGCTTTTGGCGCTGAATCAGCCTTTGTGATGGCGCAGATCATCTCGGGCACTCACGCTATCGCCATCGCCCTGACCGCCTTCCTGAACAGGGGCGACCTGCTCCTGTCAGTCACCGGACGTCCCTATGATACCCTGTCCAGGATCATCGGCTTGGCGGACAACTCCGGGCGCTCTTTGCGGGGCATGGGGGTTCATTACGGTGAGATAGATCTCACACCCTCAGGACATCCTGACTATGAGAAAATCGGAGATATAGTCGGCGGAGGCGCCAGGATGGTTCTGATCCAGCGCTCCAGAGGCTATAACTGGCGCCCGTCATTAACGATCGAAGAGTTGGGCAGGTTGGTAGCCTTGGTCAAGAAGGTCAACCCAAATGCTGTCTGTTTGATCGACAACTGCTACGGAGAGTTTGTCGAGGATCTGGAACCGACTGCTGCCGGGGCGGACCTGATCGCCGGGTCGCTGATCAAGAATGCCGGAGGCGGCCTGGCGCCATCAGGCGGCTATCTGGCAGGCAGAGCTGACCTGGTGACAACGGTAGCGGACCGGCTGATCGCCCCCGGTTTGGGCCACCAGATCGGAACTAATCTGGGCCTGGGGCGTCTGTTTTTTCAGGGATTGTTCATGGCGCCGCACATTGTCGGCGAAGCGCTGAAGGGGGCGATTTTCGCCTCCCACTTCCTGACACTGCTAGGTCTGGAGACTTCTCCCGAGCCGGGTGCTGCGAGGGCCGACATCGTTCAAGCCGTGAGGATGCCTTCCCGGGAGGCCGTGATCGACTTCTGCCGAGGCATTCAGGCAGCATCCCCGGTTGATTCCTTCGTATTGCCGGAACCCGGATTTCTCCCCGGCTATCAGGACCAGGTGATCATGGCTGCCGGAACCTTTATCCAGGGGTCATCCATCGAACTATCCGCCGATGCTCCGGTGAGGCAACCTTACACCGTCTACCTACAGGGCGGATTGTCGTATTCACATGCCATGCTCGGCCTGCTCAACGCTGCTCAGGAGTTAATCAATAAGGGATACTTGGATAAGGGGTAATGGTGACATGGGCAGCATTACAATAATCACTTTGATAATCCTGATCATTGAACTGGTCGCCTCACTCATTCCTTTCGTGCCTGCAATTCCACTTATTTTCATCACTATGCTGATTTATGGCTTTATAGAGAGGTTCCATCACCTTACGTGGTTGTTCCTGGCCGGAATGGCGTTGATCCTGATCGTCTCGCTCTTTATAGATAATGTAGCAGCATGGTTGAGCGCCAAGAGGTCCGGAGCAAGCAAGTTCGGTTTGGGGGGCGCCATAATCGGTGGATTGGTAGGCATGATCATCTCTCCTGTGCCGGGAATAATAATCAGGCCCCATTGTAGGGGCCGTAGTGGCAGAGCTGATCTTCGTGAGGAACGGGTGGGGGAGTGCCCTTAAGGTAGGGCTTGGAACATTATTAGGATACGCCTTTGGCAGCGTGATGAGATTCATCCTTGCATTAGCGATGGTCACCGCATTCATCTTGAAGGTTCATTAATTATGTAAACTAAATAGGGGAAAGCGGGACTTAATCAATTTTCCTCAATACCCCGGTGACCTTACCCAGGATCACCACATCCTTGCTCTTGATCGGCTCCATTTCGTCGTTCTCCGGCTGCAGCCTGACGCCGCCCTTTTCTTTAAAGAACCGTTTGACAGTGGCCTCTTCGCCTAGCAGGGCCACCACAATATCTCCGTCATCGGCAGTGTTCTGCTGGCGCACAATAATATAGTCGCCGTCAAAAATACCGGCCTTGATCATGCTGCTGCCACGGACTGTCAGCATGAATACTTTTTTAGAGGTATTCAAAAAGGTGACTGGAAGGGGAAAGGTATCTTCAATGTTCTCCACGGCCAGTATGGGCTCGCCAGCCGCAATGCGGCCAATCACAGGAACCCTGACGATGGATGTGGAGTTGCCGATAATCTCGATTGCCCTGGGCTTGGTGGGGTCTCTATGGATATAGCCCTTTTTCTGTAGTTGTTTCAAATGAGCATGAACGGTCGAACTTGACTTCAGCCCGACTGCCTCTCCGATTTCCCGCACGGAGGGTGGGTAGCCCCGTTCATCTAATTTCTGCTGGATGAATTCGAATATTGATGCTTGCCGTGCGCTCAGTTTCACACCCATTAATCAAACCCCCTTGAGATAGGAAAATTTAATTAATGGCATTATAACATACATTTAAGGACTTGTAAAACATTTGTTCCTTTTTTGATATTTAGTTCAACTGCTTATAATAATAATTATGTTAACTAAGAGATGGACCAGGGATCCCCGGCTCCGGATTACCGAGGGCGGCCTTCCTCCTTCTCGGCAGTCAGATATATTATTGCAGAGAACAGCCCTCGACAATGATTGATCTTGTGATCCTCTGAGCGGTGCAATCTTTTTGTATTCATCGGAGCCAAAACAGTTCGTCAAATCTTTTTTGGAGGGAAACTCGATCACAATAATCCGCTCCGGGTTCCAGTCGACAAACAGTCGAGAGACTTTACCGCCTCGGACCAGATAATTGCGTAAAAGGGCATGAAAAAATCACCTCTAGGTATCGTCGTATATCTGGCTATAAAAAGACGCTTTATTTTGCGTTTTAAGGGGCGTTAAATTATTCTCAAGGGATAATGTATGTTTGGGATAAACCCCAGGCTTTAAATTCAATCTTATAGATAGTCGACGGACATAGAATATTCACTCTGTGCCTTAGCGTATTTCTAGAACTTCACATGTACCGGATGCATCTGATAGGTTTGAAGATCATCCAAGGTTGCAAATTTGGCGACCCGGGCAATATCATACGAACGTTCAGATTGGGTCTGTCAATAATTTTATTTATGTTATCTGGTGACCGGTCAATCAACTTTAAATCACGAAATGCATGCTCATGATAAGATCTCTTACTTATGAAAACATTTTCCCTGAAGCATTCTTCCCCCTACTGGCTATCCCCTAACGACAAAAATATTATGTCAACTATGAAAACTTGAAAATGATAATTATTATCGATGCAACCCATCACTTGCCACCAACCTTCTTTTCGCATCAAGCCAAATGAAATTACAACCGTTTCATTAGCTTTTTTGCTCCTCATAAACTATTTTTATTTTAGTTAATGTGTCTAATATCTCTTCTACGCTATTAAATATATCATTAATTATAGTACTTGTTTTTCTACGGCAACATCAATTAATGTATTCAGGTTCCAATCATGAATAGGAATATTCTTCCAAGCCCTATTATTCTTTTTTGATCTCCGTCAACTATGCTTGTATCCAACCATCATCTATCCTGCCTGTTTTAGAAGTATGAGTTCTCCGGGTTTAGGAGAGAGGATTCTTGCACATACCAAAATACGAGCGATGAGGGTTATTTTCGTGAATATGGAGTCACCCATGGGTCACAGATCGCTAAACAAGGTAGCTTCTTTTTGAATATCAACTTCTCTTGGCGATTCATGAATTGCAGTAGTTGCTAACTTATCACATAGTATATTATATCTATTATTATCATGCCCCTTGACCCAAACCCATTTAATATGATGTCGATTTATTTGTTCAAGTACCTCTTTCCATAAATCTACATTTTTAACTGGCTCCTTATCGCTTCTAATCCATTGATTGCTTTTCCATTTTTCAAGCCATCCAAGAGTTAGCGCATCAACTATATACTTGCTATCTGTATATAGAGTTACCTCACAAGGTTTTTTAAGCGCTCGTAATCCCTTAATGACAGCCATTAATTCCATTCTATTGTTGGTTGTTAACTCATAAGCACCAGATAACTCTTTTTGATAATCCCCGTATATAAGAACTATCCCGTAACCCCCAGGTCCTGGGTTTCCACTACAAGCACCATCCGTATAAAGTCTCTACTTTTAGATTTAACGCATTGTCAGTCATTTGTTTTTAAAAGTATGAGTTCCCCGGGTTCACAAGCGCAGATCCCTGCCCATACCAAAATGCCGGCAACGGGCGTTATTCTCCGAAATACGGAGTCACCCAAGTCCTTCTGGTAAACCTTATGGGCTATATGCCCCTCAAGAGAGTCGATCGGCAAGCCTGGTTCGCCGAGCTTAAATTTCATTGAGTTTCCTTTTATGACCCTTCCATTCTTCTTCTCGAGAAGGAGTACTGATTCTGTAAAAACTGCCCATGGTAGAAAGGGTTGATTGCCGAGATTATCTACGTATACTCCAACAACAGCGAGCCTTGCCGAGAATGTCCTTCCGCCTTTTGCCATAAGTATCTGGGCAGGGTTACCCGTTTCAGCGAAGCGTTTCTTTATCAAAGCGACTGCCTCTGGTTCTCCCATTAGGACACCCCCATAAATTGCCGCTAATGGTTGTTTCGTCATTATATAACAGATTCCTGCAGTAACAGTTGTTCCTTTGACAGGAAATGCAAAATAAATATCCTTAACTTTTTGTCATTGGTTGGTTTCATTGAAAGGAGAACCAAGTCAAAGTTTCTACGAGACGGTAGAAGTTGAAACATGGTCCAGTACCCGATCCACTTCCGCTAGCAATTTTGTTTCGTTCCAAAAGGTGATAGGATATGATCATTGGAAGAATTTAAACAAATCACCTGATCGCATTGGCCCAGGGCGTTAACCTGGACAAACATTGGGTGGCGGGATGCTTTACCCCGGTGAAAACGGAAAAACAATTCTGCGCAAGAACAGGAAGGTAGGGTTGAACATGAAAATTACGTGGCTCGGACATGCCTGTTTTTTAGTGGAGGACGACAGGGGAATCAGGGTGCTTGCCGATCCTTTTGATGTTGATCCGGCAGCTTTTGCCGCACGCGGGCTAAAGTTCGCCTATCCGTCCATTGCCGGCGTGAGAGCCGACCTGGTCCTGGTATCCCACGAGCATTCCGATCACAACGCCGTCGGGGCGGTCAGCGGTTCGCCCACGGTCATCAGAGAGCCTGGGGACTACCTGGCGGCTGGTATACCCGTGCGGGCCGTGGCCGGTGAGCACGATCCGGAAGGAGGGACACTGCGCGGCGCTAATCTCCTTATATGTTGGGAGATGGACGGTCTCAGCCTGTGCCACTTCGGGGATTTCGGACAAAAGACCCTGCGTCCGGAACAGATCGAGGCTCTGGGCAAGGTGGATATTCTCTTCGTGCCGGTAGGTGGCGATCCGCAAAAGGGGCCCACGGTAGATGCGGAAGGGGCGGCCAGGATCGTGGAAGTGCTTGCTCCGCACCTCATTTTCCCCATGCACTATGCAACGCCCGCCGTCAACTTCCTGCAGCCGGTCGACCACTTCCTGCGCCTGATGAGCCGGGTAGATGAGAAGGATTCCGCTGCAACGGAACTCTCACCTGCCGAAATAATGTCCCTGATTAGCACCGTCATAGTTCTCAAGCCGCCAGAGGCAGTAGAGTAGATAGCATGGGGAAAGCAATAACATCAGGGACAGATAAAGCACTGTAACCGGAATGATGAGGCAACTGACACTATGGTGGCACATTAACTGATCTGCAATGCACACGTCAGTTTCTAAAATAATTAGCAATAGGCGATTTACATTAAAATATGCAAAAGTTTATAATACAAGGCCGGATAATGAAACGCAACTCGTGAAAAATAATAGTCAGAAAGCGTTAACTTGATGCAAGCGGGGTTTAAAAAATGGTAGACGTGGTTTTACCGGGAACCGGCGGTATGATTCCGTTGGAGCATCGGTGGCTGAGCTGTTGCTGGATTGAATATCAGGGTAAAGCGATTTTAATCGATTGCGGTGAAGGCACTCAAATAGCGCTGAAAAAATCCGGATGCAAACTCAGCCGTCTCGAAATACTGATGATTACTCACTTTCACGCCGACCACGTAGCCGGATTGCCCGGTCTTTTGCTTACGCTTGGCAATAATGGCAAAACAACGCCTCTTACCATCGTCGGCCCTGCGGGCTTAGAGCAGGTAGTATCTGCTTTGACATTGATAGCTCCGGTTCTTCCATATCCTCTCCAGTTGATTGAATTGCAAGAAAATATGGCAGGAGATCTGGAAAAAGATGAAATGAAGATTTCTTATTTGCCGCTGAAACATGGTGTCCCATGCTTGGGATATCGTATCACTGTGAAACGCAAACCTGTGTTCAATCCTCAAAAAGCGAATCAGCTTGGTATACCCAAAACTCTTTTTAAATTACTTCATGCAGGGCAGACCGTCAAATTGAAGGATGGGCATATTATTGAGCCGGAAATGGTCTTGGATGGCAAACGCGCTCCTATTCAAATATGTTACTGTACGGATACACAGCCTATGGATGCCATGGCTGGTTTCGCTTGCGGCGTCGATTTGCTTATCAGCGAGGGAATGTATGGTGATGATGGGATGCATGATAAAATGGAAGAGAAAGGGCACATGTTATTTAGTGACAGTGCCCGTCTTGCCAAAGAATCAGGTGCAAAACTGTTGTGGCTTACACATTACAGTACTGCTTTAACAGAACCGGAACAGTATCTTGACAATGCCTGTCAGATCTTTTCTCATACTGTTGCAGCATACGATGGAATTCATATAACGCTTGGGAAAAATAAGGTGATCTAAAACTCGATATTTATCTGGAGCTCAGCTGGGAGAGCGAGTTGTGCTCAAATCATCCCCGATTTTCGGTCAAATTAAAAATTTGCTCGTCTTCTCGCCAACATTTTTTCCCTTGGTAACGGTACCATTGCAAGCATCGATTGCTGAGGGCGCTACCGGTTCGGTGCCGATGATTTCCGTACTGGCAGTGTTGCATCACTGTTCTGGATCCCTTTCCATGTATGGCATCTGCTAATCATATAGGCCCGAGATGGTAGTGCGGGGTGGGTAATTATATGTCTATAACCAATGGTTGACTATTATTGAAAGAGATGGTACCCTGTATTTATAGTGAAAATTGTCGATTTTTGCTACAAGGAGGAGGAGAAGATTTTGAAATCAACTGGTGTTGTCAGGAAAGTCGACGAACTCGGTAGAGTCGTCATCCCGATCGAACTCCGGCGCACGTTGGACATGGCCGAGAAGGATGCCATGGAGATCTATGTAGACCATGATAAGATTATCCTCAAGAAGTACGAACCTGCCTGTATTTTCTGCGGTAACGCAGATGATGTGCACCACTACCGCGGCAAGAACATCTGCAAGGAGTGCTTCCAGGAGATAGCCAAGGAAGCCGTCTAGCACGCCCGCGTATCGGACAAGCCGGTTAAAAATTTGCTCTATCGGTGCCCGCAGCATCTAGCCGCGGGAATTTTTTTCAGCCTTAACCCTGAATATCGTTCTCTACTAGGTGGGTGGCAAGCCCCCATCTCTAAGTGAAAGCAAAGATGGGGGTAGTTGACGAGGCTTTTGCAGCAACTCTAGAGGAATTGCTGTATTGGGCTTTTAAAGTCACGCAAGGTTTAAGTCCTCGGGTAGGCTGAGTAGTCACAAATATTGATTATTAACCAGGGCGTCCTTCTGAAAGATCCAACTCCATGTATCTGGCGCCTGCTACCGGGTTGTATCTATAGGGCTCGATCTCCCGGAATCCCAGCGAATCGTAGAGCGACAGCGCCTCTTTCATTGAATTAACCGTGTCCAACCTCATTCTTTGATAGCCCGCCATAACACCACGTCTTATCACTGCCTCAGCCAGTTTCCTGCCTATACCCCGGCCCCTGAATGCTGGGCAGGCGTAAAGCCTCTTCATCTCACACGTGTCTACGGTTAATCTTCTCAAGGCCACGCATCCCGCCGTCTCTCCATCACAGATAGCCAACATGAGAAACCCTGCGGGAGGGGCGTATTCACCAGGTAAGCCGTCAAGCTCCTGATCAAAATTCTGAAAGCAGCAGAGATCGAAATTCAACGAAGATGCATACTCTACGAAAAGGCTCCTCGCTTTTTGAATGTGTTCCTTTGATGAGGCATGCACAATTCTGATCGTTCTACTTCCCCCCGGTGTTATCTCCTTTTTGCCATTATAACACTCCCGACGCCGAGGTAGAGTGTGTTCATCATGGATGAACCGTCCCCAGGTAAAATACGGCCATTTTTAATCATCCATGCTCTCCGTCATCGTTTTATTCATTACAACAGGATTTATTGTATCACTTACACGTCCGGGTATAATCGGTACCCATCACAAAGAAATAACCCCCAGTCACCTGGGGAATTGTCCGAAAGCCCAAATTTATGTTACATGTAAAGCTCAACGTGATAAGTATCTTCCATGTACTCCAAATACTCATCTTTATGATTGCATATTTGCGAACATTTACAAAAATCTGCATTAATGCATTGGATTAGTTTGTCTCTTATTTTTATAAACTCCTCATCAGCGTTTTTCTTTTGAGAACTATAGCTTACATAGGCTATCGTTGGAATAGCTACAAGAATTATTAATACAATATTAAGCGTGTTTCTAATCCATATTGTTATATCAAAGCCATTTTTAAGAAGAAATATTATACCTACACATATGGCAGCACACCCTGAATATTGCAGCATTATTTTCAGCCTATTTATCTTATCTATTGCTACGATAAGTTTTTCAGTTATTTTAAGGGAAGCTCTGGTCAATAAGCCTTTCCACCTTGCCTCAAAGTCCTCGAACATCTCATTTTCCCTCCACCCATAACTCTCCCTAGAAAATATGGCTGGCAGAGGAAAAATATAACTGGTTTCTAACCGCAATAACTTCAACATTACGCAATAGCCGTCAGAGCATCCTATATTCTAAGTCTTCTCAAAAATCCCATCCGCTATCGCCGTCGGCGCCGGTATCGCTCGACGGTAGGCTTCATAGTCCGGTTCGAACTGGCACTCTAGCCTCGGTTCCTCGTACCAACGGATGACAGTATTCCATAATTTGCTCCGACGTAGTTGTCATTGTACTCTTTGTTCGTCGTATGGGCGCAATCGAGGCCACCAGGCAACGCCTCGCATTGATCAAGATGCCACAACTGAAGGTACTGCAACTCCTTCAGCGACTAATATATTCGTTGATCTTATCAAGCGTTGCTCCAGTGTCATCGGTCTCCAGCTTTATCAGTGCTTGGTGATCCAGGGCAGTGCTCCCCTTATTTTTTATTATCAGCTTATCGGACTGACAGGCAAATTCTTCGACGAAGCCGGCCAGTGGATAGACGGTCAAGGATGAGCCAATGACGATCACCAAGCTGGCGCCCAGGACCGTCTCCCGTGCATAGCGGTGGTTCTGGATCGGTTCTCCGAACAAAATGAAACGCTACACTTGAGCTCGGGCAAAACGCACTCCCATGTTAAAAGCTTTTTGACAATCTTTTGGAAACTCTTCTTTGTACCTCTTTGCTTTCTCTTCAACATTAAATAATGTTGAAACATACTTGGAATAATCATCAAATTGATAGGTATCAGTCACCATTAGCGATTCTGATTCCCCAAAGACCCTCTTCATTAACAGATCATAAAAATTGAAGCGCTGCTCATAACCCACCTGTTTCAGTTGGCTCTCTTTTATATTCATAGTGTAAATTAAACCCGTCCTGATCTTCTTCTTAAAAAGCGTTGAATGATTCGCATCGTACACCGCATACGGAAACAACAGCCTCTCCAGGAAGGACCTCGTCGCACCAGTAACCTCTCCAAAGTAGATGGGAGAACCCAGAATAAGCGCATCAACCGACTCGATCTTGCCGAGAACCGGCGTCAGATCGTCCTTGACGGCGCACCTGCCGTAACTTTTGCCATCCTTCAACTTGCAGGAGAAACAACTGATGCATCCCTTGTAGTCGAGGTCGAAGAGATGGATCAATTCTGTCTCCGCTCCCTGCGAGGCCGCTCCTTCAAGTACATTATTCAGCAGAGTCGCTGTATTCCATTTCTTTCTGGGGCTTCCGTTGATCGCTAATACCTTCACAAAAACGCGTCTCCCTTGTAGTGATTTGATCTCTTCTTTATATTATTACTACCCGGGTTGCTTCACAACCCGGGTCTTTAGCCTTATGCTGAACGTTTGTTGTGTTCATAAATAGCCAGATTCACGCATCGCCATCTGCATATCTCGCTGGGCAGTATCTTTCCTGGCTTCCAAGTATTCATCATAGGTCATCATTTTGTCAAAAACGCCAGCGGGAGTTATTTCTATGATGCGGTTGGCCACTGTTTGTAGGAGTTGATGGTCATGTGACACAAGAAATACGGTTCCGGAATAATCGGTCAACCCGTTATTTAATGCGGTGATCGCTTCCACATCGAGATGGTTGGTGGGCTCATCCAGGAGCAAAACATTGGCGCCGCTCAACATCATGCGGGCCAACATGCACCTGACCCTCTCCCCACCGGATAGAACACTGGCCTGTTTGTGAGACTCCTCGCCGGAAAATAACATTCTGCCCAGAAACCCTCTGATAAATGTTTCTTCCTGGTCCGAGCGTATACTGGCGCAACCAATCCACCAGGTTCAGGTCAGAGTTAAAATAGGTGGAGTTATCCTTGGGAAAATAAGCCCGTGTAGTGGTCAATCCCCAGGTGTATTCACCGCTGTCGGCATCCGTCTCACCCATCAGTATCTGCAGAAGAGTGCTCTTGGCCATTTCATTGGACCCAAGCAGAGCTATCTTGTCGCCCTTAGACACAACAAGGTTTATATCCTGCAGAACTGACTCCCCGTAAATGGTCTTACTGAGTCCCTGGACAGTTAAAACGCTGTCTCCCGCCTCCCTGAGCGGTTTGAAGTTGATCCATGGCAAACGGCGCGAGGACGGTTTGATATCTTCGAGGGTCAGTTTCTCCAATTGACGCTTACGGGATGTGGCCTGCTTGGACTTGGATGCATTGGCGCTGAATCGCTGGATAAACTCCTGCAGTTCCTTTCTTTTAACCTCAGTCTTTTTGTTGGCGTCTTTGGCCTGCTGTAGAGCCAACTGGCTGGATTCCAGCCAGAAATCATAATTGCCAACATAGATCTGGATCTTACCGAAGTCGATGTCTGCGATATGCGTGCAGACGCGATTTAAAAAGTGGCGATCATGGGAAACGACTATCACGATGCTATCCAGATCATAGAGGAAATCCTCCAGTCGGGAGATCGACTCGATATCGAGATGGTTAGTGGGTTCGTCCATCAGCAAAATATCGGGGTGCCCGAATAACGACTGGGCCAGAAGTACTTTGACCTTTTCGGCGCCGTCCAGGTCTCGCATTTTTTTATTATGCAGGTCTTCCGGAATCCCCAGACTATTCAGTAGGGATGAGGCCTCGGCTTCAGCTTCCCAGCCATTGAGCTCTGAGAATTCTCCTTCCAATTCAGAGACTCTCATGCCATCTTCTTCAGAGAAATTGTCTTTTGAGTATATGGCGTCTTTTTCCTTCATGATATTGTACAGCCGGGCATGTCCCTTTAATACGGTTTCAACTACCTCAAACTCATCAAATTCAAAATGATCCTGTTTAAGAACAGAAACCCTCTGCCTCGTGGGTATGGATACACTCCCGGCATTGGCTTCAATCTCTCCTGAAAGAATCTTGAGGAAGGTTGACTTCCCCGCTCCATTGGCGCCAATCAGTCCATAGCAGTTTCCTGGAGTGAACTTGATATTCACATCCTCGAATAATATACGCTCTCCAAACCTCAGGGTTAAATCCCTGGTTGTAATTATTTTGATACCGGCTTTCTATTTATTTATGAAATTATGCAACCTTGCTATTATAACATACTCCTTGTTTAAAGATGCGTAGCCTGGTATGATGGCAAGACCGTACTATACGATAAGTTGCGTAGCCCAGACCCACCCAGTCCGGTTCATTGACCGGGACATGTCTGACCTACCTAATCTTGTGCAGTTTACCCTTACTCGGCGAACAGATCCGAACATGCAGGTAAGATGCTCTGCCCGAAGCGGAATATATTCTCCGGGTCGTAGGCACACTTTACTTCCTGCAGCCTGGGGTAGTTGCATCCATAGTATGCTCTTGGCCAATTCTCGATATCGATGTCCGGAATGTTGACATATGCTCCGGTAATATGATGGCGGAGCATACCGCGTAGTCTCTCCACCCACTCCACGCTCCTCGCGGCATTCATGTCGGATTCCCAAGAAGCCTGCCAATTGAGAAAGAACTTCGGCTCCCGGTGCCAGAAGGCGGTATCCTCCGGAGCGATCCGGCTTACGACGCCGCCCCAGGCCAGACAATACATATTGTCGTTGACATTAGGCGCTTTGGCAAGGAAGTCACGGATGGTGGAGAGTGTCTGTGATGGAAATGCCTTGTATGCCCAGGAGGATGACCACTTGGTTTTTATTGGTGTGACGTTTTCAGCAAAAAACTCGAATGCCTCAAGGTAAGGTACGGTTCTGATCAGAGGCCTGGGATTGCCCACGTCCAGCAGCGGCTGTAGCAGGAGACGCAATTCCTTCTCGGGGCGGTCAGCGGTTCGCCCACGGTCATCAGAGAGCCTGGGGACTACCTGGCGGCTGGTATACCCGTGCGGGCCGTGGCCGGTGAGCACGATCCGGAAGGAGGGGCACTGCGAGGCGCCAATCTCCTTATACGTTGGGAGATGGACGGTCTCAGCCTGTGCCACTTCGGGGATTTCGGACAAAAGACCCTGCGCCCGGAACAGATTGAGGCTCTGGGCAAGGTGGATATTCTCTTCGTGCCGGTAGGCGGCGATCCGCACAAGGGGCCCACGGTGGATGCGGAAGGAGCGGCCAGGATCGTGGACGTGCTTGCTCCGCACCTCATTTTCCCCATGCACTATGCGACACCCGCCGTCAACTTCCTGCAGCCGGTCGACCACTTCCTGCGCCTGATGAGCCGGGTAGATGAGAAGGATTCCGCTGCAACGGAACTCACGCCTGCCGCAATAATGTCCCTGACTGACACCGTCATTGTTTTCAAGCCGCCAGAGGCAGTAGAGTAAATAACGTAGGGGAGGCAATAGCAAGGGGCGAAGCGAATGATTGCCAAACCTGCTGCCCAGGCTAGCACCCTGTTTTTGGTTCTCTGTGCGTATCTTATTGATTATTTCCAGTCTTTCCACACATCCGGTTTGTAGCCTATGGTAGCCTGCTTGCCGTTACGCACAATTGGTGAAACATACAGTCTCGAATTATTTAAAAGCATTTCTTCTCTTGTCTCACCAGTGATGATATATTTCAAATTCAACCGTTCATATTCTTTACCGTAAATATCCATCAGATTGTCAATGCCTATTGCTGCTATTACACTTGCAAGCTCGCCTTTGCTTAAACCATACCGGTCTATATCAATACTTTGAAACTTAATTTTGCGTTCCTTAAAATATCTTTCAGCTTTTCGGGTGTCGAAGCATTTGCTTCTTCCGTATAGTTGTATATTCACAGTGGTAACCTCATTACTCATTCGTTCCAGCTTGCACTATTAACTTGCAAGGCACGATATATGGGATAATAGATATAGTTTATCATAGTTTTCCCAGGTTACAATTATGCAAAAGCGTCGGTCAAGGCATTTTCTACCTTGATCGGCGCTCAATTTTAATACAATCTGGCTTAACCTTTAGGCCGGGAACTGCTGTCCGGGTAACCCTTGAGCAACCAGTTCTTCACTGCCACTATCACGAAAATCCTCGCCTAGGGGAAGCTGGATAATTGTGAATTCATCCAGATCAAAACAACTATCAGTCTCTCAGGATCTCCACGGCCATTTTAGCCCAGAGCGAGTCTGACATTATTGCCCGCCCCACCCCGATCAGATCAGCCTTTCCTTCCTGTAGCAGTTGATCGGCAGTCTCGGCATCTTTAATACCACCGGTCAGAATGATTGGAATATCGACTACCCGTTTTAAGGCTTCTGTCAGAGGGGCGAAATATCCCTGCTCGCTTGCCCCGGGGACGCTAAATCCACACAAGCCGCCCGATACGTCCAGGACATCCACTCCAGCAGCTTCGAAAGTCCGGACTGCCACCATGCTGTCATCGATCATCGTGCCGCCCTCACAGTAGTCAGAAGCACCCAGGCGAACGAATATCGGGAAGTCCTGCCCCACCGCTTCCCTGACCGCATTGATGATCTCCAGGTGAATTCTGATGCGGTTTATTACCTCTCCGCCGTATTCGTCCTTTCGTCTGTTGGTCAGGGGCGAAAAGAACTGGTTTAGCAGAAATCCATGCGCCGAATGCAGTTCCACTCCATCAAAGCCAGCTTCCCTGACTCTCATGGCAGCGGCTACAAAAGCGCCTACTAGCTTTGAAATGTCATCCTTCCCCAACTCTCTAGGCGGTGAGCCCCGGCGGGGATTATCGATGGCTGAGGGCGCTACCGGTTTGGTGCCGATAATTTCCGTGGTGGCTGCGCTTCCGGCATGATTGATCTGCATCACCGTTTTAGACCCCTGGCCGTGGACGATCTCTGCCAATTCCTTCAGACCAGGGATAACTGAATCATCCGCCACGCTCAACTGGCGTTCATGGGCCTTACCATCGGGACTTATATAGCTGTGCTCGATGATCACAAGCCCGATGTACCCGCCGGATGACTTCTCTTTGTAGTAAGCCAGCATTTCAGGGCTTACATGTCCGTCCGGCAGGGCCTTACGTGTGGCCATGGGCGGCATGACCAGGCGGTTGTTCAGGTGCATGTTCCTGATCATGATTGGTTCGAGCAGACGAGTTGCCATGAATGTCCTCCTGCCTTTTCTTTTCATATAGTTCTCTCAGCCATTATCACATAAAATACCCCGGATCATTTAATACAATAAAAACCGGCTTGCATGCAGGATAACCAGAATAATTCCACCACTGCAAAGCCGCAGCTCCGGTACAGAACCAGGTGCTCCTCGACAGTGATGGGAAAATACTCCACATCAAAGCGCTGCATATGTTTTTCAACCTGCTCCCGGCTCTTGCCCCTGGACAACTGGTAATTGCTCCAGTTCTGTTTGCCTATCCTCACGCCTGCCTCTGTCGAGGGCCTGATATTCTCAAAGGTGACAAAAACTCCGCCTCTGTTCAGAATTTCATAGCATACCTCTGTTGCTCTTCTTCTCTCTGCTGCCGATAGATAATGGTGGGATTGAACCGCAGACACTATATCAACATGCCGGTCAGGCTTTAGATTGAGCTGCTGTGTGGCAACCGGTTCGAGCCACTTCACCCTCCTGCTTGCAAAGCCTGCAAGTTTCTTTCTCGCTTCCTGCAGCATCGCGGCGGAGGGATCGGCCAGCATGTATATGGTGCACGGAAAGATCTCCAGACACTTCCTGACGAGCGTTCCGGTTCCACAGCCGGTATCCAGCCATGATCCGGGATCTGGCATGATCGCCTGCACGATATTGATTATCTCATCATGAAAGCTGTCGTAATGAGGGATCGTATTCGATATCTGATCGTCATAGACCGTTGGCAGGTGAGGGGTCGAATTATCTAATGCTGCCACCTGGTTCACCTCTCTCGCACAAATAGAATTCAGGAATCCATTCTTTTAACTTTGCAAAGATGAGAAGTCTGCCTGCCCGGGGGCAGAATTGTTTTAAATCTTCAAGAAGGCAGCTTTATCACGGAGAGATATCAACGCCGATTTATAGGAACCGTATTTAATGTTAAATAATCTTTAAGAAAGGATTTGCTTTACCCTACCTACAATTCCATTAATAAGTCGAACTTTTATTCCATGAGGGTGAGTAGAAGAACTGGTTAGAATATCTTTAACTATTCCTTCAGTTAATTTTTCTCTTCTTTGATCTTGTTTTTGTATTATCAAAACGTGCGTGCCTGGCTTAATATTTTCACGGTTATTTCCATTCATTATATGACCACCTATACTTATTCTAATCATTATCATCAATTACAGAGAGCAAGCAGCACTTTAATTGCTTTATTCTGATAGCTTTTTCATATTCCTCTACCCGAGTATACCCCTGTTTCCCGTCCGAGGGAACATATAGCCCTAGCCTCTTAAATTGAGCAAGCATCCGATCTTGAATTGATTACATTAGTGGTAACCCCTCTGGCGTCAATCGAACCTCTATCGGGCTGAAGTAGCTTGCTCAATGTTCATCACCCGCTCCTATTATAAGGGTACATAGGTACGATTAATAGACTAAAATAAATTTCCAGGTATACTGGAACATTTGAATCATCATCCTTGTTGTCAAGAGTCCAGTCCTGGACTGATCTTCGGCACACTTGTAAAGTCGTATACTTGCAGCATTCTTCGCATCAAGCCTCTTGCTGATCTCGTTTTCGAGGCATCTAAAGTCATGTATACAACCAATGGCATATTATGTTAGGAGATTAGCATTTCTGTCAATTGAAGCGAGGCGAATCAACGATGCCCTATATCGAGGTGGAAAAAGCGGTCCGGGTGTTCGTGGAGGACATCGATCCTCATCCTGGTCACCCGGTTCTCTTCATTCACGGATGGCCAGTCAACCATCAAATGTTCGAGTACCAATACAATATACTTCCTAGATATGGTTTTCGCTGCATTGGCATGGACCTGCGCGGATACGGCCAGTCCGATCGGCCGTGGAAGGGGTATTCGTACGATCGATTGGCTGATGATATCCTGGTTGTCGTGGAAGCACTCAGGCTACGGGACTTCACCCTGGTCGGCTTTTCTGTCGGGGGTGCGATCTCGATCAGATACATGGCCCGCCATGCTGGTTATCGGGTATCCAGGCTGGCGCTAATCTCCTCTGCCTCCCCCGTTTTCGTTCAGCGGCCTGATTATCCCTATGGCCTGCCAACTGCAGGAGTCAATGAACTGATCGCCAAGACCTATGCAGATCGTCCAAAGATGCTGAGCGAATTCGGCAACAAGTTTTTCGCCAGTGCAGTCAGTCCAGATTTCAGAAACTGGTTCCACGATCTCGGATTGGCGGCCTCCGGACATGCTACTGCAATGGTCTTGGTCTCTCTTCGTGATGAGAATTTGCGGGGAGACCTTGCCCTGATCCAGGTGCCGACCGGCATATTCCATGGTGTGCAGGATCAGATCGTTCCCTTCCAGTCCGCCCTGGAGACACAACGGGGCATTGCCGACTCTGCTCTGTTTCCGTTTGAATATAGCGGACACGGCGTATTCTACGATGAACTCTTAAAATTCAATGACACCTTTCTGCATTTCCTTAGCAGCCCTCGATAATGATTTGGGCACTGATAACGGAACGAAGGGGCCAAGCGGCAAACACTACGCAATCTGGAAGATCCCTAGTGCGCACGGATATATTCTTCAAGCTCTCGATGCCATTCATCGGGCTCATAAGTCTTGGGGTCAGTTTCCTCTTCAAACAAGAGGTCAACCAGATACCGGGGCCTCTTCCCGCCTATAAACATCGATTTGGCGCACGAGATACAATATACGACCACATCTTCGGCGGGCATTTCCGCAGCGCGCGCGATCATTGTCTCTTTGACCTGCTCCGCCGGCAAGACACCCCAAAAGCTATCGCCACAGCAGACACCTTTTGCTCCGGTTCTTTCGGGCTCCACCAATCGAATATTCATACTGTCAAGAAGTGTTCTAACAGCCTTGTGCACCCTCGCCTGGTTCCGGGTCGGACAGGCATCGCTGATCGTCATTCGCTTGCCGTCATAATCCGGAAAAGGAAACCAATCGTTCTGTACAAGGACTTCCCAAAGTGAAATAGTAGTTGAATTGGTGTAGTTATTTCGGTAGCGCCGATCGCAACCTGGACAAATATTGATTACTTGCGCCCGATCCGGCAATGGAGGGTGATTATGGCAGCAAAGATCCAATCTCTCTATGTTTCCCAAGTTTTCAATCAAAACTTCATGCAGTAATTGCGATAAATGCGGTTTATATAGCATTAATGCGCATCCTGGTGCGAAGAATCGTTTCACAGCGCTATCTCTCCTCTTCTTCCTTCTTCAACTCGATCGCTGTTGAAGCCTTTTCGGCCGCTAAAAGACCTTCAGCTATATATTACCATTTACCAAGAAGGTGACAGCTTCGCTGGATAATTGTGAAGTCACCCAGATCTAAACAACTATCTGTCCCTCAATCTCTCCACTGCCTTTTTAGCCCAGAGCGAGTCTGACGCTATCGCCCGCCCCACACCGATCAGATCAGCCTTTCCTTCCTGTAATAAACGATCGGCCGTCTCGGCGTCCTTGATGCCGCCCGTCAGAATGACCGGGATGCTGACCACCTGTTTTAAGGCTTCGGTCAGAGGAGCGAAATATCCCTGCTCGCTCGCACCAGGGATACTGAATCCGCAAAAGCCACCGGCAACGTCCAGAACGTCTAACCCCGCAGCTTCCAGGACTTTGGCTGCAACCTTGCAGTCTTCGATGGTGGTTCCGCCCTCACAGCCATCAGTGGCACTGAGGCGAAGAAAAACCGGATAATCCTGACCAACGGTCTCTCTGACTGCCCTGATAATCTCCAGGTGTATTCTTATGCGGTTTTTTACATCCCCTCCGTATTCATCGTTGCGCTTGTTGGTTATGGGGGAGAAAAACTGGTTGAGGAGATAGCAGAAGATGGAGTGAATCTCAACTCCGTCAAAATCGGCTTCCTTGACCCTGCTGGCAGCAGCAGCAAATGCCCTTACTATTCCTCCAATTTCTTCTTTGGTCAACTCCCGGGGAACTGAATTCTTAACGGGATTGCTGACAACGGATGGGGCTACAGGTAACGTGCCAATGATCTCTTTGCTGGTGGCGCTGCCGGCGTGGTTGATCTGCATCACCGCTTTTGATCCCTGGCCGTGGATGATGCCAGACAGTTCCCTGAGTCCAGCGATTGCCGAATCGTCTGCCACGCTCAACTGACGCTCGCTGGCCTTGCCCTCGAGGCTGACATGGCCGTGTTCAATGATGACAAGCCCGATGTATCCGCCGGCAGATTTCTCCTTGTAATAAGCCAGTATTTCCGGGCTGACATGTCCGTCCGGCAGGGCCCTGCTGCTGGCCATGGGCGCCATGACCAGGCGGTTGTTCAGGAGTACATTCTTGATCCTGACGGGTTCAAGCAGATGGGTTTCCATGAAAGTCCCCTTCCCTTTTAATGAGGTGTCACTATCTATCAATAGTATAATGCAAAATAAGTAAAAAAGCCCGGGAGACTGTCCCCGCCGTTCCTTCCCTGCGGCGACTCCGGCACAGAGGATGAAATTGATGGAAAAGAAATGCACTATTTATGACATTTTCTTTTTCAAATGAAAAAGCGGTAGCCAGTGAAAACTACCGCTAAACCTGCCCTATTCATTGTTTATCTAAGATTAATAGTGAATTTACCGATGGCTTACCCGCTCTATTGCCCCCGCTTCCTCCGCATCCGGGCTTACAGCCCGGCCTGAAGAATGCGGAGTACATGAAGCGGTGGGACCGGTGTGTCGGCGGGCTTTCAGCCGAGGCGAAGCCTCGAGCCGACAAAGAGCGGCTACGCCCCTAATTAACTGGCTCTAAGCTTCAGTGGGGGAAAAGCAATCCCCCTCTGAAGTCAAGACCCAGTTGAACAGTTACTTGCGGGTTCCTGGTGGGTTTACGCTCAGCCACTGCTGTCCATTTGTTTGGACAGGAAACCCGCCGCAGTTTCTGCCAGCTTCAATTCCAGTTCGCCCATCTTGACGTTGGGATCCTTTGAGCAGATGATCACTGCGCCAATCGGATCTCCCTCGGAGATGATCGGAGCGATCGCCTCGCTTGTAAACTTGTAGCTCTCTTTTTCCTCTTCCGTGAGGCAGCTATCGCAGAAGGGATGCTCCCCCGCATTGCTGATAAGCATTGGCTTGCGCTCCTCCATCACCTTCTCTACCACTGCGCCAACCGGTTTATTCAAAAACTCCTTCTTCGCCGCTCCCGCCACTGCGATAATGTTGTCCCGATCGGCAATACACGCTATGTGGCCGATTGCTTCATACAAGGAATCTGCATACTCTTTCGCAAAATCTCCAAGTTCCCCGATCGGTGAATATTTCTTGAGGATAACCTCGCCTTCCCGGTCCACAAAGATTTCAAGGGGATCGCGCTCCCGAATCCGTAGGGTCCGGCGTATCTCTTTAGGAATTACCACGCGACCTAAATCGTCGATGCGGCGTACGATACCAGTTGCTTTCAAATATTATCCCCCCTTCTATATCGAGATGATTTTGCCAAGTTCTCACGAATAGTATATAACCAAAAGGAGCGATTTATCCTGGGTTTGATACATCCAGAGTTTGACAGCATTATGTGGGTAACGAATAAAACAACTACAATTGTCTTATACTACTTAATTTACCAAAGAATATTCATGACCAAATAATAACTGCTAATAATCTTTTGATCCTTGGATGCCGGTTGCTCTTTTTCATATCTGCTCGATAAAGGGCGGAGAAATGCTCTTTAATTGCAAGTTCTTACATGATTCTCCTTGCCTTTTCGTAATGGTGGTGATAAAAGATAACAATTCAAGAAACTGAGCTTTTAACCTTGGCAATGCGCTGCCGGGCTTCTTCAAAATACATCCGGTCTTCATCTGTTTCCAGTTTCAAGGGAGGAATACTGGTGGGGCGCCCATTACGATCCAGGGCAACCATAAAGAAGTAACCTTCTGAAATTTTCTTAATCACGCCGCTTTCCAGGTGTTCCGTCTGGACGCTCACATACAATTCCATGGATGTATTTCCTGTATATGTGATTCTAGCGTAGCAGATTACAAGATCGCCAACGAAGACCGGTTCGAGAAAAGATAACTGTGTGACACTGGCTGTAACAACATTGTTTCGGCAGTGGCGGGTTGCCACAACATAGGCGGCCGAATCCATTAACTTCATCACTTCGCCCCCGTGCATCCTTCCAGCCGCGTTGGCATGAAAGGGCAGCACCATCTGGGGCATGGTTAAACTTGACTCGGAAGCGGTTTTTTCCTCATGGTCCATCTCCAAACCTCTTTTCCACCATTCTGGGAAGAATGACTAATCTATATCTTATATCATACTATATTCGCAACATTTGGTAGTACAAAACTTTACCGGAGATCTTGTCGAACCTTGGCATTAAATGATTAATTGGCTTGCTAGCTGCAAAAAAAAGTTCCAGGATCTCCTGGAACAAGTTTATATAACTATTTAGGTGCTGAAAGCGAGATCAGCATTATGTGGGAAGCGAATACAGCAATATGCATAATATGGTCCACTTACATTATACTACTAAATATATTTTATAACAAGAAAATAACTTTATCTACCATATATTTACATTATGTTAATCCTTAGATTCCATTAATAAAGGCCACATCCTAGGCGTATCTAAGGGCGGGGGATTTTCCCCGCCCTCTTCAAATGGGCCTAGTTCCAGGGTCTTGCCGTGCGCATGCAATCAGATCCCCTGATACGGTAAATTCACCTCTATTGGCGGTACCGTTAGGAAGCGATCCTCAACCAATGGCTCCAGCGTTTCAGTAAGGTATCTTTCCACCCCATCACGGTACCGAGCATCTACTGTTGCCCATGTCACACGTAACGGACCGCTATTTGTATATTGTAAAATTTCCTTATTTTTTCTGTGCATATTCAATCTATCTCTCACAACTCCTTGCCCAACCCGAACAACCTGTGGATTCCTGCCGCCATGCCAAATTATGTACACGCCTTCTATACAGTCTAGGTATGGGTGAGTAAGGTCTATGTTAATCAAGCTACCCCAAACATCACCTTGGCACTTAGTCCAAATTAAGTTTAATGTCATATAATAATCTCCTCTCTATTAATATCATTATACCACATATAGCCACGCTCCCGAAAGAAAAAGGGCCAAGAAAAAGGGCTGTCAGATATCCGGCTCTATGACCTGTGCTCTCTCTAAAACTCCGGCTGTATTGATGATAAACATTGCCACATACCAGGTTAATTGATGGCGGCGAGCAGAGTTCCATAGTGCGATTGCTTTCCAGCCAAGACTCCATAAATTCAATATGCCAAAGCCGGGTGACTCTTTGAGCAAACCCGGCTTTGATCTTCGAGATCTATTGTTGACCCTTGCAAGATGCTGCATGCAACTGCCTAATCATTTTCGTTCGAAGTAGGATATATTATAACTATTTCGTTATATCAGGCTTGTCCGCGCCGAGTCGGGAACTGATCCTTTTACGTGTGGTAGCAATGCGGTGTCCATTAGCTCCGGGAACTGTCGTGCCGATCTCTGCAACCTCTCCGGAAACTGTTTTCTTTGTCGCAACAACCTCTTTTGCCGGATCAAGCGCAGAGCCTGATGCCTCAGAACTACCCAATTCTTTTTCGGCGGACATAGAACAACCGGTTTCTTTGGCCTCATGTACCAGCTTGTCCAGTTGTTCTCTGGCTCCTCCAGTGGCAGTTTGCAACCTGCTACCTGCCTCTCCGGTAACCTTTCTAACGCTGTCTGCCGCGGTGAGGACTCCGGCTGTAGTCAAGACAGCGAGTCGACGTGCACCCTTGCGTATAGCCGGTTCTGCCAGCAGACCGGCGACTAAACCCACAGCAATTAACCCTAACGGCCCAAAATACCTCCCCACATTCCTTTCAATCAAATTAAACATTATCGCGCCCCCTTAAAGTTACGAAAGGATTTCCCTTTATTATAGCCACTCTTAAAAAATATTACTCCAGTGGGTTCCTGTTTCAGGAAATCCATTAATTAAGTCCCGACAGGCTGAACGAGGTTCGAAAGTTTTTGGCAGGGATATGATTATGTTGCGTCGAAATACCATTTTTAAATCCCGTCGGAAGGGCGAGATGCACTGATGGGCCGGTGCGCCGAGTATTTCCATATAAGGCCAGGTTCAAGATTCTCACGGCTCTGTTGCCGTCTATTTACTATTTACGTTTAATATAGGTGTTAAATTTACTGAATAAGTTTAACAAGCTCCAACGGACTGTTGATCAGCGCTTTTCCACCATTCTCTAATCACTCATCAATTTCTCTAAAACCCCACGTAGCACCCACAGCATACATACCGGCGGCATTGGCCGTCTTCATATCAACGCCTGAATCGCCAAGGTAGAGATAATCTGACGGAGGTATTTTCGAGAGTCTCGATATTTCCAGCGCCGAAAACGGATCGGGTTTTTTAGGTACGCCGATCCTGGCACCGATAACAAAACTAAAGCGAGTAATTCCAAAATATTTGTCAGTGGTCATCTTTGTTAAATAGTCAGGTTTGTTTGAAAGAACAGATATTTTTATCCCCATAGAATCAAGCCTATCAATCAGCTCATTTATTCCTCCATATGGGCTTGTGGCATCATGCCATCGCTCGCTATATTCCCTTTCCATCTCGAATAAACACAACTCCACCATTTTTTCGTCCTGACTCTCCGGCGGCAGGGCACGCCTCACCAGCTTCTCCATGCCGTTACCAACAAAATATCGGTATCTTTCTACGGCATGTACGGGAAAGCCATGTTTTCTTAAGACATAATTCATTGAATTTGCCAGATCGTCAAGTGTATTAAGCAATGTACCATCAAGGTCAAAAATGACACCAGAATATCCCATAATAATCTCTCCAGACTCATTTCTGTTAAGCGGCAGATGGGCCGGCTCGCTTGCCACCGGAGTCTTTGAGTTGGGGAAGAATGACCCCTGGCAACCCTGCGCAAGGAATATGGTGTTGGTCATATTGTCTGCCAAAGACGGCATTCTTACAGCAAGTGAGATCCAAGAATGTTTAGGGATTCCGCCGGCAAGGGCGTTGACTGTCCCGGTTTAGGACTTCCAAGCGCCTCCGGGACTCGGTCCTATTCAGGCTTGGTGCCGCCAAGCGCCCGGCGCTGCTGCTCGAACAGATCGTAGTTCTTCTTCAAAATCTCCGGTATAGGCAGCTCATAGGGGCATCGTTCCAGGCAGGAGCCGCAGTCCTCGCATTTAAGCACGCTCTCCATAGGGGTGCGGGCGAAGTTGACCGCCACAGCCGGTGACATGCGCCTGGCCAGAATCGGGTAACCCATGGCCGGGGTGATCAGCACCCCGTTCGGGCAGGGCTGGCAATATTCGCAGCGCCGGCAGAACCGGCGCCCCACCTCGTTCGCGGTATTTGTCCATCAATGCAAGATCCTCGGCGGTGACCTCATTCGGCTGTTCATACAGAGCCACAACCTGATCTACCGCAGCGACAGAATCATAGCCGGGGATGGGAATGACATCGGGATACCGGCGCAGAAATTTGAAGGCCGGCACAGCGTCGTCGATGACGCCTCCGGCAAAGGGCTTCATGGCGATGATGCCGATGTTCCGTTCCCTGGCAACCTGGTGCAGTTCGTCTCCGGCCTCGGGTTCGATGAAGTTGAAGGGGAACTGCACTGTTTCGAAAAGTTCGGTTTTAACCAGCCTGACGGCCATCGCCAGATTGTGCGAGGTCACGCCGAGATGTCGGATCTTCCCGCTGCTCTCTGGCTTTTAGTACGGCGTCCATTGCGCCGCCGGGTCCTGTGACGGCCTCCCAGTCTCTCTGCTGGGCCACCTGGTGCAATTGGTAGAGATCGATATGATCCGTCCGCAGCATGCGCAGGCTGTTGTCCAGATGTTCGAGGATGCCGGCGGCATCACGCTTGCCGGATTTGGTGGCGATGGCCACCTGGTCGCGGACACCGTGCAGTGCCCTGCCGATCTTGTCCTCGCTGTCATGATAGGCATTGGCTGTATCATAGAAGGTAATTCCCCTGTCAAAGGCCCGTTTCAAAACCTCAACCGCCTCATCCGTCTGCAGACGGATGATCGGTATCCCGCCGCACCCCACCTCGGAAACCCGGATCCCTGTCTTACCAAGAATCCTGTAGTTCATACGCTTCCTCCCCTGGCTTCACGGCCAGTCCTTTTCATTCCAATAGAGATATTCCCAATCCCATTCTCTACCGGCATCGATGCTAAATGTCTCCATCTGCAAACAATCGATAAACTTCCATTACGGGAGAGAATACTTCAATGGCCACAGAATTCTCAATGATCGCCGAATGCTCTAGATCCCGTGCTCTATGCATCCCCTATTATTCCTCGCAGCGCCGCCTCAAACCTCTCATCATCCGCCCTCGTTCTCTTTCTCGGGCCGGCAGTTCTCCCTCCTGAACGTCTGATCTTCTGGGAAATGTGGCGCTCCAGGAGGATTCTGTCCATATTTTCGGGTGAATAGACCATTCCGTTTTGATTTATTGCCTGGGCGCCCTTTCCGAGCGCCATTGCCGCTACTCCATAATCCTGCGTGACAATGATATCATGGGAATTCGTCCTGTTAATCAGGGCGATATCCACCGAATCACGCTGCTGATCTACTGTAACCACCTCGGAATAACCATCGTCAAGCTGGTGGCTTGTGTCGATGAACATGATGACCGGTAGTTGGTGATCTTTGGCAACCTTGATAACAATCTGCCTGACCGGGCAGGCGTCTGCATCTACAAGTATTCTCATAGTCCTCGATCCTGAAATCCCATAAGTAATGTCCTTGAGACGAAGTGTCATTCGGATGTATATTACCCGGCCAAGCCTGTTTAAAGATTTGCGATGACTCTCAACCTTCCTGTCGGAGAACCCCGGGCAATTCCGTGAGATATCCTCTTTAGAGCCAGCCCTGTTCCTTCCAATAGCGATATTCCCAATCCCACTGGTCTTGACGATTCAGAACAACTTCCCGGAAATATCTGCGTTGTTCCTCGTGCTCCTTCAACTGCTCAGGAAATTCAGCACCTTCTTCGATGGCATGAGCTAGGGCGATCCCCAAAGAGTTTGCCTCACGCAGCGGTTCTGCATCCTCGGGAATAGGCCCATCTCCCAACCGGCAGACCACCCTCCCCACCGTCTGCGCTCCCGTATGCCTGAGTAGCCACTCCAGGTAATCAACCGTTTCCTTCAATCCGGAGCCGCCTGTGGTACTTACTACGGCGCCGTATTTCCCCAACATGCGCTGGCAGTGAATAGTATTTCCCAAATGGTCGATCCAGTTTTTTAACAGGCCGGTGACGTGGGAAATGTACACTGGGCTGCCCAGCACCAGGCCGTCAGCCGCCAGCATTTTCTCAAAAATAGAATTGAAATCATCCTTTTGTGCACACTCTCCCAATTGATGGCAACGACCGCAACCGTTGCAATAACCGATTTTCAAGGTAGCCAGATCGAAATAATCGATTTCGGCTCCGAGCGACTTGGCGCCGGCCAACACCTCCCTGACCAGATGCCCTGTCCGGCTAAGCTTTTTCCTGGGACTGCCACATATGCCGATGATCCTCATTTGCGGCCGGTTGCCGAAACGGCAACCGGCTTCACCTCCTATTGTTTTGAGTGCCTTTGATCGATTAATGCTTATATGTAAGCGTGAGAACGCCGCTTTTTTCTGCAAGGCTATCTTTGCTTACCAAGAGTTCATCCAACTCTATTTTTCGCTCGGGGGTCATTGCCAGAAAACTATCCGCTCTGCTGAGCAGCAGTCCAAAAGGCCCCATTGCTTTCGTACGGTAATGCATCGGAATCGTGATTGCCGGCTGCAACTGCGCTTTGACAGTTGCTGCGTCACCAGCCCCTATCGTGAATCTCCCCCCAACCGGCAAGAGGAGAATATCCACCTCCCCTATTTCTCTCACCTGATCCTCAGTCAGAATATGCCCAAGATCACCAAGATGGCAGATTGCTATTCCATCAACGATCATTATGAAGACGATGTTCCGGCCCCTTTTTTTGCCGCCGGCATTATCATGGCAGGTTTCCACGCCTCGTATTTTTACACCCTGCAATTCTGTTTCCACCGGTTTATTGAAGACAACGAAATTGCCTGCTAAGGCTTTTGTATTATTGTGATCCATGTGCTCGTGGCTTACCGTCACGATGTCGGGTTGCACATCCGGCAGGCGGTAGCCGACCTTTTTGTCGAAAGGATTCTGTGATTATTTTGACGCCGCTCTCTGAAGCGACCAGAAAGCATGACTGGCCAAACCATTTAATTCTCATCCGATCTCCTCCTACAATGTGTCTTGTGCAAGGATGTTTTCCTGGCCCGCAGTGTATGAGTTTCCCTGAGATATGCACTGTATTATATTTCTCCATATTACTTTACTTTCCTGCATTCTAGAAAGGATTACGGGTTTGACCCCACGCACATAGCATGAGGGGCTTTCTGTTGAAGCCCACCTCCTAGTAACATTCCACTTGATGTCACCCTTCCTCCAACGGGCGCTAAACCGACCCATGTAGCAGTCCTGGGCTGGAACAAATGGGGCAGAGAACCGTTCTCTGCCCCACGTCCTACAGTAATATTGGTACATGCCAATGATCAAAACCTCTATTGAACGACTCCCGGCAACTTTCGATCAATTTGTGGTTCTGTTGTCCGGTTGCAAACTTTATTCACGCAGGACAACTACGGAGGATGCCCCCAAGAGGCTGGCTACGCCTTCTTGAGACCTAATCCCTCGCTGACACGCTTGCCAAGTTCCAAGTCTGCTTTGGTGAGATTTGCAACCATGCGTTCCTGAATTGCTATCTCTGCATGCCCGAGCGAACTGGTGATGTTGTCAATCAGGTGATCCTGATCCGTTTTATCCAGGGATCGGTATCGTTCACCCGCCTGGACGAAATCATTTGTGAGATGAATTTTCTGACTCCTCACGTCACCCTCTAGGTGGTAGATTTCCGGTTGGGCATCTGGTGCTTCGTGCGGGTTTCCGCCAGCGAGGCTATTGGGTTCATAGTTAACGGTGCCACCGCCATATGGCCCATACTGCATCGCCCCGTCCCGCTGATTGTTGTTGACAGGCACTCTGGGACGATTGACGGGAAGTTGCAGGTAATTGGACCCCAGGCGATAGCGTTGTGTGTCTGCGTACGAGAAGGTTCTGCCTTGCAACAGTTTATCGGCAGAAAACTCGATCCCTGGCACGACAGAGGCCGGGCAGAAGGCAGCCTGCTCAGTTTCGGCAAAGAAGTTCTCCGGGTTGCGATTCAACACCATCTTGCCCACCGGCATCAGCGGAAATTTGTCTTCGGGCCAGGTCTTGGTGGCATCCAGGGGGTCGAAATCCTGTTTCAACTCATCGGCGATCTCCATTATCTGAACGTTTCAGCTCAAAGTCGACTGTTTGGCCGGAGGCAATGGTTTCGTAAAGGTCACGCGTGGCGATGTCCGGATCTTCACCGGCCAGGCGTGTTGACTCATGTCTATCTATTGAATGGACCCCGGCTGCAGGTTTCCAGTGATACTTGACATAGACGGCATTACCTGCTGCGTTCACCCACTTGTACGTGTTGACGCCGAACCCTTCCATTGTCCGGTAACTCTTGACCGTTCCCCGATCAGAGAACAGCCAGGTGATCATGTGGGTGGATTCCGGGGTGAGCGAGATGAAGTCCCAGAAACGGCTGTTGGCAGAGGAGCTGGTGGGAATATTGTTCTCGGGGGCCGGTTTGAAGGAGTGCACCATGTCAGGGAACTTGATGGCATCCCGGATAAAGAAAACCGGGAGGTTGTTCCCGACCAGATCGTAGTTTCCCTCTTCCGTATAGAACTTCACTGCAAATCCTCTGGGGTCCCGGGCGGAATCCGCCGAGCCTTTCGATCCCACAACTGTTGAGAAGCGCACGAAGACCGGTGTCTGCGTCTCCGGATCCTGAAGCAATTTTGCCCTGGTGTATTTTGCCATGCTCTTATAGGCCTGAAAAAAACCATAGGCGCCTGCTCCCTTGGCGTGTACCACGCGCTCAGGGATTCGCTCTCTGTCGAAATTAGCCAGCTTCTCGATCAGATACACATCCTGCAGCAATACGGGGCCACGCTCACCCACGGTCAGTGAGTTCTGATTGTCATTAACAGGAACGCCCTGGTTGGTGGTCAGAATCCTTTGGTCGGCTATGAAAAGGTGAGTCGGCTAGGTTCCTTCTTTGTTAATCACCCTCCTTCTTCTTGATATCTGGTGTTCTATTTCAAATGATAAGCGACAAGCTGCGGATTTATCACCGCCTTCAGCCAATAGTTTGCCGCCTGCTGCTGCCCAACCGGGTGCCTACCGGCGCCTGGCTCATCCAGATCTGTTCCCCGGACTTCCAGTGTTTCTTCCCTCATGCCACGCATGGAGACTCCTGCAATAAATAGTTGACCAAGAGTGCCTGATCTTATCGGCGCGTTGTTCAAATCATGATTTCAACATGGCGCAATTAACATTCATGCCTGCTCTGTGGCAAAGAAGGCTGCCTAGATGGCGATTTCTTCTCATCTGGTTTTAAAAACAGTTTGGGGTTGTTATCATAAGGAAGGAATGATGAAAATGTGCTTACTTAAAAGTATATTCTTTATATAGCCAGGCGTCAATATGCCTCAAGGATAAGCCTGGCAAGAGTTATCCCTCCAACAATCAATATCAATATGCTAGAATGCCCTGTCCACTTTTTTAACAAGAGAGCCCACCTGAACGGCGACCGCGGCGCCGTCTGAGCCGCGGTTCCGCAGTAAGCCGCACAGGCAGGCTGTGATGCACCTTGGTTTTTAGCCGGTTTTAGCATCACCAGAGGCAAGGGCGCCATGCTCTTTTCTAAGCTGTTTCTTATCGACTTTTCCGGTAGCAGTCAGTGGCAGGCCATCCACAAAGACAACCCGGCGTGGACACTTGTAATTGGCCAGATACTTGCGGCAGTGCAGAATAAACTCTTTCGGATCTGCATCCTCTCCTGGCTTTAAAACAATAATGGCCACGGGAATCTCGCCGTGCAAATCTTCCGGCGCCCCTATTACAGCAGCTTGAGCCACCTTGGGGTGTTTATAAAGGCATTCCTCTACCTCCCTTGGATAAACGTTCAGTCCCCCTACAATAATCATGTCTTTTTTCCGATCAAGAATATAGACATAGCCATCCTGGTCCACTTTGCCCAGGTCCCCGGTGTGAAGCCATCCCCCTTTCATGGCTTCTGCCGTTGCCTCCGGTTGGTTCAAGTAACCCTGCATGACATTGGGCCCCTGGATACGAGATCTCGCCTATCTCATCGACTGGCAGTTCCACCTCGTTCTCGTCCAAGATGCTGACCCTGACACCGTCCAGAGGCGGCCCAACCGAGCCAATCTTGCGCAAATACAAGGGATTGACATATGATACCGGCGAAGTCTCTGTGGGGCCATCTCCTTCGAGGATGGCGATCCCGTACTTCTTCTCAAACTTTTGCATGATTTCCACCGGCATTGGAGCGCCTCCGGAGACGAAGAGACGCAAGGATTGAAGGTCATCGGGGTTTACGTTCTCAAGCGTCGGAAGCATGGCAGCATACATGGATGGTATGCCGCAAAAAACCGTCAGCCTCTTTGATCTGATCTCTTCAAGCACCAGTCCGGAACTGAAATATGGAAGGATTGCCATGCTTCCCCCGGTATATAAGGGACATAATACGGTGGCGGTCAGGGCAAAGGAGTGGAACAGGGGAAGTACGCACAAGTGTCTGTCTTCAGGCCGGAACTCGATACGGGATGTCGCTGCCTGAACGTCAAAGATCAGGTTTCCGTGGGACAATAAGGCCCCCTTGGGCTTTCCGGTCGTGCCTGAAGTGAACAGGCAGGCAGCGATATCCTCGGGTTTTGCTGCTTTATCTACAGGATCTCCAGACTGCTCGAGGGAGCTGTTTTAAAGGAACTATGTTTTCAGCCTTTTCCACCTCGGTGATGATTACCTGCCTGAGACTGGGAATATCGCCCCAAACGCTCTGAATTAACGGCAGGAGAGCTGGCGCAGTGACCAGGAACACCGCCGACGCTTCATTCAACATATAAATAATCTCTTCACCCTTATAGAGTGGGTTTAGGGGCACCACCACTCCCCCAGCCCTGGTAATGCCAAAAAAGGAACGCACAAAGTCCGGACTATTGCTCAGCATAATTGCGACCATCTCTTGGTGTTTAAGACCGAGGCCGAGAAGGCCATTTGCTAAATGGTCGACTTCCAGGTCCAGTTGACCGTATGTTATCTCTGTATTTTCATAGTAGATAGCTGTTTTTCCAGGAAAATGCTCGGCGCTATGTCGTAAAAAAGCATCTAGAGACATACTCTCCCCCTTTCCTTGATTGTTCCCCAGCACTTTTAGTGCTGGGGAACAAGGCCCAACCCGCCCCCCGCATGCATGCACGGTGCTTAATGAAAGTTTCGTGTGTTAACTTCACCGGTGGTTCTCGATGTAGACAACAACATCGGCTATAGTCCGCATCTTTATCAGGTCATCCAGTGTGATGGTGATTTCGAACATATTCTCCATATCAGTTGCTAACTGGATGATATCCAGAGAGTCGGCTCCGAGATCTTCGATAAAACGTGTCTCTGGCGTCAATTCCCCCTCAAACACAAAGCGTTGCGCTATTACCGGTACTACTGCTTGAAAAACAGACTCCGACAAAGGATTACACCTCCTAAAAGGTTTGGCGCATGAGCGTCAAATAAGTTGAACAGGCTTCATTGCGCGAGATTCAGAAGCTCATCCAAATCGACTCGGGCAATGCCAACTGGGAAAACATCATTACAAGCGCAGACAGAGACCTTGTAGATCAAGCCCAACTCATACCGCTTGAAAAATGCCTCTTCTTGTCCGTCTGGCGATACAACCCTGATCCTGCCCTGTTCGGAATAAATGGTGAAACTGTCTAGAGGAATTGCCAGCCCCCTGCCTTTTGCCTTGACGTCACTCTCCTTCAATGTCCACAAATCAAAAAAAAGCTGGTTTCTCTCGGGCTCGGTCTTGCCGATCAAACTCCGGTATTCGGCAGTTGAGAAATACAACCTTGCAAGATTGATATTAACTGGTCTCACCCGTTCTACGTCTATTCCTATTGGGGCGCGATCTGTTGCGCAAACAACCCATTCCCCGGAATGAGACAAGTTATAGTAAAAGTATGGTAATCCGACAATAAACGGCTTTCCATGAGGGCATGTTCCGAAGCCGATTTCTCTCATGCCCATTTCCTTCCTAACGATCATCCTGATTAAGCTTTCCGATGCCAGTTGCTGCTTAACCTTCTCGCCATTGGATAAAGTTTCAACCCTATTCCGTCTCTGTTCTGAGACATTGGATTTTAGAAAACAAAGATGCGATTCATTAAGATCCGCAATATTTAAAGCATATACCTCAATCATTGCCTACCCCGAAAAGAATTGGCATAAAAATATAATATGCATGCATATGGCAATATGTGCCATATGACCCCTTTTTCTTGGCAATAGTCTCGCACCCGAAAGCCCGGAGAGGCCAACCCCGGATAACCTGACTCCGGCTTTTTCTTTCACCCTTTTAAATAATGTGAATAAGATAATTTATGTATCCCATATGAGGGGAATGGTTAGAATGGCTGAATATCGCATGGTTTCCGGTGCCTGGGAAAAGGATGAGCTTTTTAGGGTGCGCTATCAAGTTTACTGCAAAGAAAAACAGTGGTTAAAAGAAGATGATTATCCGGACGGCAGGGAGATCGATGAATTCGATGCGTATTCGGTTCATTTTTTGGCTCTAAAAGATACCAGTGTTGTCGGAACGGTGCGCGCCATCTTCCCTTCAAAGTTGGGTTTACCGGTAATAAACATTTATGGAATTACAGTGCCTGAGCACGTGATCCACTATGTCGAGATATCTCGCCTGGCAGTGGCTAAGGAGGCAAGGGGCATCGAATTAACCATGGGCCTGTTGCACACTCTATTTGCCTGGTGCCTGGAAAAGAGCATTACCCACGGTTATGCCGTTGTCGAGAATAATCTCCTAGATTTTTTAATCCGGCTCGGTTATCCGTTCAAGAAGTTGGGTGCAAAAAAGTATCTTTACGGGGGCTATAATATTCCTGTCTGTCTGTCATTAAACGAAACTGTCGCTCTCGATTACCGTACAAATATCACTCTTAGAGAAGAGGCCGTTGCTATCCTGATCTTGTGAATCCCCCATATTGATGAACATGACCGTCGTCATGGAAGTGATTCCTGAAAAGTTATGGACGTGCTGAGTTGCAATCCATGATCTCCCCTCGATTATTCAGCCGTCTTTAAGATCAGATTTGCAGTATGGATGATATCAAATCGACCAAGAGAATCCGTGAACTACAGCAATTCATCCCCTACCTTGGGGGCAGGGGATTTCGCGCTTAATGCTGTATTATATGTTTTTGCTCATTACGATTAGATTGACACAGGCAACTGCCCCTGTATCGCATCCGGATCGCTACCACCTTTAGGCGGTTCGACGGCGCCCGGTATATCAGCGGCAAACATCATGGCTAAAATCATAAACAGATTATAGGGGTTGGGTTCGGCTTCATTTTTGGTCTCCAGGGAATCATACTCCCCTCCAATTCCAAAGAATCGCAAGCTTTCGGCCACTTTCTTAGCAGGCTCGCTTTTTAAAAGATCTTGCATGTTTTCAAGGGCAGATAAAAAGTCGTTCCCGCGGTCTCCAAAGTAGGGTCGAAAACTTTTCAATACCTGAAACGCCTGTTCGTCTAATATAAAATCACGCATGCAAATCCCCTCCCATATCTCTCTTCTGCCTAAAGGTTGCTGGCTTAAAGGTCAAACCCGGCAAAGCCTTGCGCTAAACTCGTTAAACCGGGGGTTTGTATCCTTTAACAAAATATGCTAATCAAGGCATAGTTGTTACTAGTATGACATACTATCCAGAGTATTTGAGAAGGGCATTGCATGCAATATGCGGTGCCCAACAGATCTTCGCTGAATTTGCTTGAAAATCAGCTTTAAAAACTATTCGAACAGGGCCAGATACTGGCCATAGCCCTCCTTGACCAGGTCTTCCCTGGAGATAAACCGCAGGGCGGCCGAATTGATGCAGTAGCGCAAGCCGGCTGGTCCCGGTCCATCATTGAAGACATGGCCCAGATGGGAATCGGATTCCCCGCTGCGCACTTCCATACGGACCATATTATGGTTCAGGTCCTCTTTTTCAACGACTTTTCCGGGCTGGATGGGTTTCATGAAACTTGGCCATCCACAACCGGAGTCAAACTTGTCCCTGGAGCTGAACAGTGGTTCTCCGGAAATGATATCGATGTAGATACCATCCCGCTTGTTGTCCCAGAACTCATTTTGAAATGGGGGCTCTGTGGCGTTGTTCTGTGTCACTTCATACTGAATTCTGGACAACTTGTTCTTCAGATGCGTCCTATCCACTATGATCCCCCCAGTTTGAGTTGTCCCTAGATGAGCCTGGAAAGCGTTTCTTGCAGTTTGGCCTCCCTATCTACCTTCCGCTGACCGTGTCCGGCAAAGAACCCCTCGAAGCCCGGCCGGTCTATTTCATAGAATTTTCCGATGGGAATGGGCCCTTCGGAATTGTAGTCCCAAGCCCTGATGATCTGCGATGCCTCCTCAAAGTTGCCGGGATCGGCAACCTGAGCCTCATACACGTGCTTGCCATAAAAGTCGTAGAGATCGTTGTAGCTCACGCATACTTGCAAAACGTCGATCAGAGAGAATCCCCTGTGCTTGATAGCGTCCTTGACCAGGTTCCTGAAGTGCTCTGACCGGGGAGGGTATCCCCTGGCCACGAAGGTCGCTCCGCTTGCCAGCACGATCTCCAAGGGGTTGAATGGGCGCTCGACGGTTCCGGCAGGAGTGGATTTTCCCTTGTAGCCCAGTGGTGACGTGGGCGTATACTGGCCCGTGGTGAGTCCGTAGACCCGGTTATCGTGAATGATCGCTGTGATATCGATGTTCCTTTTGGCTGCGAAGATGAGATGTTCCAGGCCTTCGGCGTAGGCATCCCCGTCACCGGCAAAGCAGACGACGCATGCCTCCGGATTGGCCAGCTTGATGGCGGTTGCCACTGGAAACGTCCGGCCATGGAGGGAGTAAAAACTATTGACGTTCAAATAGTCAGCCATCTTGGCGTGTTGGCCGATCCCGGCGACCACCACCACTTTTTCCGGGGACAGGCCTTCGGCGCCCAACTCCTCCAGCACCGACTGCATGTTGTTCAGAATGCCGAAATTGCCGCATCCGGGGCACCACTGGTTCGGTGCGGTGGTGAGCAGTTCCCTCGCGCTCATGCGATCACCTTCCTGAGATCATTTTCGAGATCCTCCAGGGAGAACGGCCTCCCGTCATATTTCAAGATCAGGTCATCGGTATGATATCCGTTTTGCCGCAGTAATTTGGAAAGCTGGCCGGTGCTGTTGCCTTCCACACAGATCGTCCGCTCCACGTCCTGCATGGCCGTTTGCAACCCTTGTTCCGGGAAGGGCGACAGAACCAGCATCTGGATAACCTTGAGCCCAAACTTCTGGGCCATTTCCACGCACACACCCTTATTTGTGCCCCAACATATGAGGGCGGTTTTACCCTGGCCGTATACCTTCACGGTCTCATAGGCCTCGAGATCCCTTGCCAGCGACCTTTCTTTGCGCTGCCGCTTCTCGGCCAACGTCTCCGTGGTCTCTGCATCTTCTACCGTGATGCCGTCTTCGTCATGGGTATAGCTGTTAACCTTGATGACCTGTCCATCAACGGGCGGAAAAGCCAGCGGCGATACCCCGGTTCCGGTTGCCTGATACCTTCGGTAACGTCCCTTTCCGTCCCAGAGCGCGGGCGCCTCCTCTTGAGGATCTCCCGCCAGAGCGGGATCGAAGCTGTAAAGCCCTTCACACAGGATCTTGTCAGACAGGATCAACGAAGGCAGTTGGTACTTCCAGGCCATGTTCAGGGCGATTCCCGACCAGTAATAGGCCTCATCGGCGTCTCCCGGCGCCACCACGAACCTGGGGAACTCGCCATGACCCGCATTGAGGATGAAGTGCAGGTCTCCCTGGGCTGTGTAGGTGGGCAATCCCGTGGAAGGCCCCGTGCGCTGGCCCACCATCACAACCACCGGAAGTTCGGCCTGGCCGGCCAGGCTCAAACTTTCGGTCATCAGGCAGAACCCGCCGCCAGAGGTGCCGACGGCAGTTTTCACCCCCATGTAGGCAAATCCCAGCGCCATCAGCATGACTGCTATCTCGCTCTCCGGATGGATCACCTGGATTCCGAATTCCTGTGCCGATCTCGCCAGGAACTCCAGCAGGCTCGATGACGGCGTCATCGGATAGGCGACAAAAGCCTGCAAACCGGAACGGAGCAAGCCGAGGGCGATTGCCTGGTTGCCGCTCATCACCGGCAGGCCTGGTCGATCCAGGACGGCTACCGTTGCCTGGATGGAAGTGGCGTCATATCCCCGGCGCGCCACCCTCAGGTTTTGTTCCAGCAGTTTTGGGATATGCTTGCCGAGCACCTCCTCGATAATGCTCCAGGGAATGCCCAGAGCCTTGCAGAGGCCTCCGATGACGCAGGTGTTGCGCATCACGGGCAGGCCGCTTTCTTCCAGCAGGATTTGCGACACGGGCAGTCCTACAGACGGTTGGGATATCCCTGAGACTTTTACTTGATCGCGGTCATAGATGATGACCGTATCATCTTTCCAACTTGATTGGTGGAAGTCAAAGGTGTCCTGGTTCAGCGCCAGGACCGCATCCACCCTGTCGGATAAGGCACTGATCTTTCGGGTGGACGCCCGGATAATGGCAAAGTTGTGTCCACCCTTGACCCGGGAGGGATAGTCATAATACATATAGACGTAATATCCGAGCCGGTTGAAAAGACGGCTGATGGTAGCCCCCGCCTCGTTGATACCGTCACCGGCGATACCGCCAACAAGAACCGCGACGTCGCTCATAAGCATTCTCCTCCTGTGCATGGTTTCTCATTGCGCCAGATGACCAGAGCAAGAGCAACCGCCCCCCACTCCTCGTCATCAAATTATCTGATTCTCAATACCCTGAACCAGAGGCCTGCGCCTATTGAGCCGTGAATTACGGCAAGCACCAAGATCACATAGCCGTTAACCCGGTGCCAGGCAAAGGGCGGTTTCAGCAACCCGCTGCCGGTGCCTACCTGAAACAGGACCAGCAGAAACATCAACATGCCCAGCCATATATGCAGTGGAACGCCAAAGATGATCGGCACAACCATGTTCGATCCTCCTCCTTTCTCGGATTTCGACACCGCGCCTTCCAGAATCTGACAGCCGTTCTGGAACGATCCCGTAACTTGCTAAAAGGGATGATGTTGGCCGGGAGACCGATCCACATGGTCATTGCTCGCCATCTATTAAACTTATTGGAATCATGAGCAGGAAAGATTCAGGAAGCGGTAAACGGGGAAGCCAAACCATATGGCACGATAGCCATCGGGCTCTGTCAAGTTTGAGCTTGCTGAGGAAAAAGGAAATTTCCTTGATGTTACGGTTGAGATTGATCGGGGTTTTAAACTGCAACTGTTTCTGGCCAAAGAGCAGGAGCTTGTTGCTGAGCCTGCCGGCCAGTTGGACGTTTTTGCGAATCATCAACAAGGATTGGTGCAGTGTATTCTTTGGAGTGATCCGTTCCAGGCAAAGATCGATATGCCCCAGAACAACGGTCAGGCGATTGTTGATGAGTCCTCCACCAGCAGAACTTTTAAGGTTTCTTCCATCCAATATCCCCTCGCAGCCGTAGCCTTGGCCCGTCATGACATTTGCCCTGGCGCCTATTTGGCCAGATCGGCCCCAATTTGAAAGGCTTTTGCCATCAGGGCCTCGTTATCCGCAGCTTTGGGCACACCGGCGGCAAACAGAGTATCGGTAATTTCTATTCCCTGCCTTCTCAAGATACCTGGTACGGTTTCGATGTTTTGGCTGAATGCTTTTTCATCCGGATTACCCTGAGAAAAGACCAGGGCAGCCTTCTTACCGGCAGGCATTTTGCTGGGGGAATTGGGGCCTGTGCTGAAGACGTACAAGCGGTCAAGAAATACCTTGGCCTGTCCGGTTATATACCCCATATAGATCGGGGATCCGATGACAATGCGGTCCGCCTTCCTGATCTCGTCTGTCAACTGGATCATGTCATCCTCTTGCTTGCATCCGTCATGCGATTTACAGTACATGCACGCCTGGCATCCCCTGATATTCAAGTTATTCAGGAAAAACACCCCGGTCTCTGCTCCCGCCGAAGCTGCGCCCGCCAGAATCTGTTTGACTAATGCAGCGGTGTTGCCATCCTCTCTCGGACTTCCCACAAAACCGATCGCTCGCATTATCCATTCCTCCGATCTGGACTATCAATTTCTAAGGTCAGTATATAACAACAGCGGATGCTGTCAATCATGTAAATGCGGACACATCATAGTTTGGCAGTAGAGGGCGCCGGTCAAGTTAGCTAACGAAGTAGATTATGGCGACCACAACCCCGATAACCACCACAACCTGACGCAACACATCCGGCTTTACACGACCCGCAAGTTTTCCACCCAGCGCTCCACCAAGCAGCGCCCCTATGAACATCACCATGGCCACCGGCCACACTATCTTGCGCGAGAACACGAAATAGACCGCTGCAGCCACATTTGTACTGAACGAGACCACCTGTTTAAGGGCGTTAAGCCGTGTCAATGTGTCATCGATGGTGATTCCTAAAATCGCCAGAATGATCACGCTCATCCCGGCGCCAAAGTACCCCCCGTAAATGGCTGCCACTCCAACCGGGATCAATCCCCCGCTTTCTGAGCCCGTTGCGGATTCAGTGCTCTGCTTGCGGCGAGTCAACCAGGCGCGCACTTGTTTTTGGGATGCCAGCAGCCCCGTCGCGATCAGGATCAGATAGGGCACCAATTCACGAAAGAGGTGCTCACCTGTAACCTGCAAAAGCAGTCCGCCAAGCAACCCACCAACTATGCCTGCCGGGATGAACAGCCATAGTCGGCTCGCCTGCCCCTGCAAGTCTTTGAATTGGGACAGAATACCCCCCAGGTAGCCAGGGCATAGAGCTACGGTGTTGGTCATATTGGCCGCTACAGCCGGTATCCCTACTGCAGTAAGCATCGGGAAAGTAATCAACGTCCCGCCGCCGGCCAGGGCGTTAATCGCGCCGGCCACCAGAGCTGCCAAGGCTATTAATAGATAGTCCAATAAGTTGAGCATTTCATCCCATCACATTTGACTGACTCTCAGTTGACATCGTAGACATGCGCCGGCTCGTCGACGCTGGCAGTCCCCAGCGGCCAGTTAGGCGCCGTGGTTTCCGCAAAATAGTACTTATATCCCTTGTACCTGTAGTAGGACAGACTCCTGTTTTCCGGTATCTGGCTGTTGATGAAGGCAACGCCCACCGCCATATGCCCCGGTTCCCCGCCTCGGGGCGGAAACTCCAGCAGGGTTACCTTGTATGATAGGCTCTTGAGAAGCGCCGCCAGAAGAATTGACTTGTCCTTGCAGTCTCCGTTGTCTATCAGGGTCTGGGCAGGTAATTCAGGCGCATCGGTAACCTGATAGGGGATCGCTCCGCACACGAAGCTCTGGATGAATTCCGCCGTGCGAAAGTAGTCAAACCCTTTGCGCCGGGCATAGGACGCCAGTTGATCGGCGATATCGCCTGTCAATTGGCTGTTATGGATATCGTTGACCCACGGTACGAGGTCGCCGCCCTCTTGCAGGGAGTCGGAAAGCACCAACTGCTTGAACTCTGCCGGCATATAAACTAAATCAGCCTGCGAATATTTGCCGCTGTAAAACCCGGCTGTCAACCCGTAGATCTTCCGGTCCCAATCTAGCAGTTGTTGCGGCACTCTTATATGACAGGTAAATCTTATTCTGTCATATGACCATGTCAGGTCTCTTGACGCAGTCTGGCTTGATGCAGTCTGACCGGATAGAGCATTATTGACAGTGGAAACAATTTTGCCTGATGCCAGTCCTAGTTTGCGGCAACCGGCGCCGATCAATACGAAAAGAATCAGGCATGATGCAAAAATAAATGCATGAAGATATCTTTTTCCTTTTACTGAGGATAATCCGAACATTTGTCGCGCCTTTCGTTTCAGAATCTTAGTGTGGGTCCGTTTGCGCGCTGCTGCCAACTAGTTAATATTATTCTTCAATAACAAGACCATTACCTTTAGGAACAAATCACCGGAACACCAGAAAGCATATTACTGCCTGCCCATCGCGGCTAAAGAATTATACCGGGCTATCCACCATATGGTAGTATGGAACCAGGTTAGACGGTTAATGCCCGCTCCTGCACAGTGGGTGCGGGTATCGGTTCTGAGAATCGTTTTTCCAATTCACAATGAAGGGAGCAAAGAACCATTGATTTTCAAAAAAGATATTTACAGACTGTCTGATTCAGAACTTTCTTTGTCACCTACCTATGCGACAAGATATTTTATCGAAAGGGTTCCCAAGTACAAGCTGCCCGAGAAGATGATGCCCGCCGACGTAGCCTACCAGATCGTCCATGATGAATTATACATGGATGGAAACACCGCATTCGATCTCGGAAGTTTCACCACCACCTGGATGGAACCGGAAGCTGAAAAATTGATCATCGAAAACTTGGGGAAAAATTTTATTGACCGCTTCGAATATCCTCAAACCAACGAGATCCACCAGCGTGTCATCCACATCCTCGCTCACCTGTTCAACGCCCATGAACAGGCTCAGTTTTGCGGAACTGCTACCCTCGGGTCATCTGAGGCAATCGAGTTGGGCTTGCTGGCACATAAGTGGACCTGGAAAAAGCGGCGCCTTGAACAGGGAAAACCTCATGACAGGCCGAACATCGTCTTCGGCGCAGGCGCCCACATCTGCTGGAACAAATTTGCCAAGTATTTTGACGTGGAGCCCCGCATCATTCCGATGGAAACGAATCGTTTCACCATCGACCCGGGTCAGGTCACTGCCTGCATCGATGAAAACACTATCTGTGTGGGCGCCGTCATCGGGACCACTTATACAGGCGCCTGCGAGCCCGTTGCAGAGATCAACAACCTGCTGATTGCAGTTAAGAGGGATAAGGGTTGGGATATTCCGATCCATGTGGATGCAGCCAGCGGCGGCTTCATCCTCCCCTTCACCAAGCCCGACCTGAAATGGGATTTTCGAGTGCCTCAAGTGCATTCGATCAATGTGTCGGGTCACAAGTTCGGTCTTGTCTATCCTGGCCTGGGCTGGCTAATCTTTAAGGATGCAAAGAATTTACCCGAGGAACTGGTCTTTCACGTGAACTACCTGGGAGAGACCATGTCAACCTATACCTTGAATTTCTCTGGCGGGTCAAGCATGATGCTGGCGCAGTATTACAACCTGCTGCGGCTGGGGCGTGAAGGTTACACCTCGATCATGAATAACTGCATGCAAAACGCCCGCTATCTCGCACAGAGGCTGGTGGCAACAGGGAAGTTCGAATTGCTCAGCGAAATCGCACTGCCTATCGTGGCTTTCAAGTTCAAGCGAGAACCAGGGTTTTCTCCCTTTCAGTTGTCGCAGAAACTGCGTGAGCGGGGCTGGATGCTTCCAGCCTACAGGCTTCCGGAAAATGCAGAGAGCATTACGGCATTGAGAGTGGTTGTCAAGGAGAGCTTCAGCGAGGATATGGCAGAAATCCTCGCTAACGATATTGAGAACGCCTATAACATCTTGGACGGGAAAAAGGTGGTCCATCTCGAGCCCCACCCTAAACTCATTAAGCAGCTTTCCATTTAAATTCAGTCCTGAGCCGTAGACTGCAACTGCATTGACTTTTTTATGGTAGATGATCCATTATGTTATTAATAGGAACAAAAGCCTCTTTAATAAAATCGAAGGAGGATATTTGTGATGGACGTGTTTGAAGCAATCAAGGGGAGAAGAAGTATCAGGGCATACAGTTCAAGGGAAGTTGAAGAAGTCAAGTTGAAGAAGGTATTGGATGCTGGAAGGCTGGCTCCCTCAGCCGCCAACATGCAGGATTGGAAATTCATCGTCGTTAAAGATGAGTCAACCAGGAACAAGCTGGTGCAAGCTGCCGGCGGGCAGCAGTTTGTAGGAACAGCACCGGTATTGCTGGTTGGTTGCGGCACAGCCCAAAGAGAAATGACCTGTGGCCAGCTCACTTATCCGATTGACGTTTCGATAGCCTTGTCTTTCATGTTGCTGGAGGCTCATGAACTGGGGCTCGGCACCTGCTGGCTCGGACATTTCCATGAGAATGAGGTCAAGAAGATTCTCAATATACCAGAACAGATCAGGGTCGTTGCCATGACTCCGCTTGGTTATCCATCTGAAGAGCCTGAGCCGCGACCGAGAAAAGAACTGAGCGAATTCGCCTCTTTTGAGACTTACTAAGGCATGAAAAGACAATGGCTGGCCGCTGGGGCTGCGCCACACAACACCATGCCAGAGTACACCAGCATCATGACAAGCATCTTCTATATACCTTATTTTGTCAGGGATTATTATAGATTATGAGTCATGATTTTACTTGTTTTCAATGTTAAATTGTGCTATGATAAATCTGCAGGCGGGAGAACTTGATTATCCTGTAAAGGCAAGATACCTGTAAGCCTGTAAGGATGCAACGATTGAGTTCTTCACCGTACGTAAGAGAGTCAATTCAGTGGGATATTGGTCTGGAGGCTTGAAGGCAAGGTAGAACAGTTGTCCGGGTTTGAGTCCAGTGCCATTCTCCCGCCTGTCAATGAGTCGCCGACGCTGCATAAATGCAGCGTTTTTGTTTTGGCCGTTTCTTTCATTCCTAACGACTTGCCACCCGATTGAGTTGCTGTCTCTGCTTTTTCAAATTTTCTTTCCGGTGCGTATCGACATCGATCTGAAGTTTCCTTTCCAAATCACACAATGGGGCATCAGCACAGAGGCGATAGACGAGACCCCGCAGCACCGCATACTCCCTTCCCTGATCTCCAACGATGCTGTCAACCTTGAAATAGATATCACCACCGTAGGACTTTCTGGTAACAATGTCGCCAATCCTGATATCCACCAGAGCCCCCTCCAATGTTGTTTTTTATATCTTTTTATGGTCTCCAGACAACTTTGAAACCCATACCCCAGCAGCCGGTGCCGCGCCTACCGGTTGTTGCCTGATATATAATATGAGATATTTTAGCAATTGCTCCTGATAAAGTTTGATGGGGGTTGGAATTTTAAAACCGGGAACAGTAATAGGCCGCCCGGAAGACAGAAGGCAGGGCATAACATGTGTTAGTGCCGCATATAAAAAGAGCAGTTAATGCCCCTAGAGAGGAGACATGATTAAATGAGCACAACGCTCAAATTCGGCAAGAAACCGGCAACTTACGACAAGCGCGACCTTCGTTTTCTGCATTACCGTAAAGGGCCGCTGCCGCCCCATCCGGCCCAGTTCGGCCACGAGAGCCTTATCGGCGTCAACGCCTGGGAAATGCTCGGCAATGACACTGTAGGAGACTGCGTATTCGCCGGAGCGGATCACGAAACGATGCTTTGGACGACGGAAGCCGGAAGCCCGGCCACTTTCGAGGTTGAAAACGCCATCTCAGATTACTCCGCCGTCACCGGCTATGTTCCCGGCAAACCTGAAACAGACCAGGGTACTGATGTTCGCCAGGCACTGCAATACCGGCAGATGACCGGCCTGATCGATGCCACAGGCACCCGTCACAAGATTGGAGCGTATCTTGCACTGGAACCGGGCAACATCGATGATCTTCTCGAAGCTCTCTACCTGTTCAGCGCCGTGGGCATAGGTCTGGAAGTCCCTGAATCGGCAATTTACCAGTTCAACGACGGACAATCGTGGAGCGTCGTGCATGGTACGCCGAAGATAGTGGGCGGCCACTATGTGCCGCTCGTGGCTGACCGCGGGAATCTGGTTTGCGTGACCTGGGGCCGTTTGCAGAATATGACACTGCAGTTCTACATGAAGTACTGCGATGAGGCCTGGGTGATTCTCAGTCCGGATATGCTCAAGGGTGGGCTATCTCTGGAAGGGTTTGACATGACGCAGTTGCAGGCAGATCTGTCGGCACTGTAGATGCAAAAAAGCGAAAGAAAGCAACCCCGGATCGTTTCTCCGGGGTTGCTTGATTGACACCCTCGTTGACTGTCAACGAGATCAAGGTACCCGCCCAGTGGGCACCCGGTTCTTATCCCACCGCTTCAAAGAAGGCCGACCTGAAGCTACGCTTCAGTCTGAAGGCCCCGCCGGCACACAGGCGGTGGCAAGAGCGGGTAGTCATCGTAGGATGAACCGCATGCTATGAAGCAGATCGCTGCTCTTCCGCAGCCCTGATTTTTTGACGCTCCTCCCAGATCGGGTCGGATACCCGCTTCCACTCTGCCGAGCGCTGGTCGAGGAAGCTGCCGATCTCTTCCCCCAGCACCGTTTCCGCCCCTTCGTGGGTGGGGTGGGCGCCCGTAGCCTGCACGATCGCCCGTAGGACCTGGGGGTTGTCAATGATCGGGCAGGGACGCAGCATGTTGTCGGAGAAGGGCTGGCGCTTCTGGTATTCGGCGAAGAGGTCGCTTTTCAGCACGTCCAGCAGGCTCTTGTCGCGAATGTTGTCTACGGCAAAGTGCACAAAGGCGCAGGGCTCCACATCTCCCCGGGCATTGATGTGGAAATAGGAGCTCCCGCCGGCGATGCACCCCCGGGTGATCTCGCCGTCGTTCCAGAAGTCCGCGATGGGCAAAGGCTTGACTTTACGGATCTCGGCAATCCGTCTGGCGAGGTATGCCCGCTGCTCGGAGCTGATCATCATCCCGACGTCAGGCTGGCGACCGATGGGGATGTAGTGGAAACTCCATAGGAACCTTACCCCCTGGGCGATCAGGAAGTCCATGAATTCATCGCTGGTGATGGCCTCCACATTCTGGCTGGTAACGGTCAGGGAGGCGCCGAAGAACAGCTTCCTTTCCTTCAGGCGGCCCATGGCGTCTGTAATCTTTTTGAACACCCCCTGGCCACGCCGGGCATCAGTTTGCTCTTCCCAGCCCTCCAGGCTGATGGCGGGCACGAAGTTACCCAACTCCTTGAGACGGTCTGCCACTGCATCGTCGATCCTGGTGCCGTTGGTATAGGCCATGAAGTTCAGGTCGTTGTGCTTGGCGACCATATCTAAAAGGTGCGGGTAGACGAAGGGTTCCCCTCCGGACAGGACGATGGTGGTGATGCCCAGGTCCTTGGCCTCGTTCAAAATCCGGTCAAACAGTTCGGGTTCGATTTCGTCGTGTTTGGCGTAGGCGCCGGCCCAGCAGCCAACGCATTTTAAATTGCAGGCGCTGGTGGGGTCGACCAGGATAGCGTAGGGTATCATGATCCCCTCTCTTGCCGTTATCTGCTCGCGGCGCGCCTTCGAGTTGATCATCATGATCAGGAAGTTGCATATTATCCTGTTGCGCTCATCCCGGTCAACATCATTGAAAATACCGTTGAAATATGCCTTGTAGGCAGGGTTGTTCTCGTAGGTCAGCCTCATGTCATGAGTTCTTTTCCGCTGAAATGAATCCGGAGTCAGGGGCTCGATCACCTTGAACAAGCGGGGAATATTCTGATCTGGGTTTCCTTCCAGGTAGTTCAAGATTTGCTGGATCACTTTCTCGCCGACATAGCGCTTTGCCGTGTCCCAGTTTAATTTGGGAGCCATGTTCTCACTGGGCACCTCTCATCGCCTCCATTATAAAGATAATTCATCATTGCCAACGGACAGCCAGGAAAACATAAACGGTCGATTTATTTGTTGCAATCCCTCCCCCACTCTTTTTTCTTTATATTGTTCTCCGCGCCTGTTTTTCAGGCGTTAGAAGTCCGGTTCATGAGGGATTCATTAATAGAGACAAGTTTCTTTCTATAGTATATTTTCGATTATCATTTCTATTATTGATCTCAGCCTATAAATAACGGCATACCACCTCACCAACTGATCAACGTCAGGCTGGGGGGCTGATAGAGATAAGCATGGCATGCATGGGGAGATTGTGTTGCTGTGACATCAGAGTTGATTATTGTGAGTTACACTTGCACAACATATAGATGATCCGGTCACCAGGTGATACGTCATCATTAACCTGGGATGGACAATCTTACTCTTTGCCCCTCTTCCCTCTTTATCTATATATATAAGGCTACTATTTAGGTTTGTCAAGTATTATTACCATTCTGTTCCAATCCATTTAAGCATTATTCACCAAGGGTTTAAGGCATATCCCTGTATTCAGTTGACACTAAATTAGATTTGCTTTTATAATATATTTAGGTTCCCTAAATTCATTGGGAGGCGATTTAGCTTGGCCGAAGACATCAGCGGCGTGCGGGAATTGGAAAGTCTGCTGCAACAGATTTTCATGCAGATCAACCAGCGCGTCAGATGTTACCTGGCTAAAAAGAATCTCAGCCCGTCCCGTTACTGGCTAATAAACAACCTGTCCACAGATCAGCCGCTAATGATGGGGGACCTGCAAAAGAGGATGGGGTTGTCGTCGGCCACCCTGACCGGACTGGTGGACGGATTGGTTGAAACTAACCTGGTGCACCGCTGGCGGGACGACAACGACCGCAGAGTGGTTTTTTTAACCATCACACCGACAGGAGCCAGCCTGCGGGCAGATGTCAATCAATACCGCTCGCAATTGCTGATATCTGCCCTGGCGGGCCAGCAGATCGATTTCGATTCGCTTAACGCCACCCTGAACATTGTTTTGTCACACTTGAAACTATACTACTCCAAACTGAAGGAAGTTTCAAAAACAGCTAATGATTGCCAGGACAGAAAATAACTATAAGTGGCTCGCCCTCTCCTGTGCTTCCCCAGGCTATGATTGGAAACTTTGTGCGGCATTCATTCTGACCCACTTGTGGTAAAGATTGAATGCCGCAGTCGTTATAATTAGGCCACTCAACTATTGGGTTATTGGACTTTAACGTACAGCGCTTCCTCATCTTCCTTGTAGTCGGCTAAGAATCTGCCTTTCTCTTGAATATTGAAATGCTCCAGAAAGCCCTTGGCATAGACCTTGGTCTTTTTCATGTTAATTCCATGCTCGTCTGCCCTTCTTATTCTGATGGTCCTGCCATCCTTATCGTATGAAAGTTCCAATCTGTCTGCCTGAATCAGGTTCCTGGCCTTCTTGTTCATTACAATAGATTGCTTGGAGATTTTAATCTCCGGTATATCTTTCTTTTTGGCCTCTCTAGATCTTGGGACATAGACTTCAAACATTATTCAGCCTCCTTTTTATTACCATTATACCACATATGAAGATAATATATACATATTTAAAGACTAATCTGTAACTATTTAGGGCAGTCTCTAAAATGCCTTCGTCCTCACCCATTGGAGGCTGACTGCATTCCACCGCGCCCGGTTCTCTGTGCCCGGGAGGCAGTTCTTGCTTTCAAGTTTCGCATTTTCGCAGATCGTACTGATTCTTCTGAGCAGATCCGGCAAGTCATCTTGATCGTTAAAAAAAGAATGCCACGACCAGATCTTGGCCATGGCTTCTTTGATTTTCTGCCGTCAAAGCAATTCTGAGTTGAACAACGGCTCTGAACCCACGGTAGGATCAGGCGTCTCGCAGCCTGATGGTCCACTCCCGCAGCGTCTCTAAAAGCTTGCTGATGCCATCCCGAAACATCGCGTCGATCAATCGCCCGGTTCCATCAAACTTGGATGCCGCTCCCGAGATGAAGACCTCGGGGCTGTTGACAGGATGCATGTTCAGGATGACACAGACCTGGCGCAGGTGATACTGAGCCCGGGAGGACCCGAAATAACCGGTGGATGCCCCCATGATGGCCAGAGGCTTGCCCATCAGTGGAGATCGGCCAGGAGGGCGCGATGCCCAGTCAAGAGCGTTTTTAAGCACTCCCGGAATGGAGTAGTTATATTCCGGGGTGGCTATCAGCAGGGCGTCGGCGCCAGCAATACGTTCTTTGAACTCCACTACCGCGGCCGGAAATCCTTCCCGCTCCACATCTTCATTGAACAGGGGAATCGGCGCCAGATCGCAGATCTCCATCGTCATGCCCTGGGGCAGCAGTTCCTGGGCTGCCTGCAAAGCTGCCCGGTTATAAGAATCCTTGCGGAGACTGCCGGCAAAACCCAATACCTTGACATCCATTGTAATTCCTCCGTTTGATCAGGATTTCCAGAGGCCGTGAATGTTGCAATAGATTCTCGCCTGGGAAACATCGCCGCAGGAACAGAACTTGGCCTCGGGCAGGGCGCCGGGTTTGAGGTATTCACGCTCTGTGACTCCGTTTACCGTCACCTCTACCCATTCGATGAAATGCTTTTCTTCCATCGGATGAGGTACACCGCCGACCTTGACAACAGTGGCGCCATCTCCCGGTACAATTACCGGAACGTGCTTCTCCTTGCCGGCATCATCTGTCTTTTCAACCAGCAGTTCCATCGGCTCCCCGCAGCAGACCAGCTTTCCCTGGCCGGTGTGAACCATCTCCACGATGTTGCCGCACACACTGCACTTGTAAACCTGATTCAGTTCTGTCATTACACTTCTCCCCTTTACTTGATGTTTTTTAGTTATTACCTGAAACCTTGCTTCTAGCGTAGCGGAAAACCTTCACGGTTTTTCCCAGTGAACATTTCCTTACGTTCAGCTAGAGGGCCGGCGCCTGATTCTGGATTGTGGTCACAGGGGTGTAAATCCTGGCAGCCATTTCAGTATTCATCATCAGGATACCCCTGCCATCATTTCCGACCAGGTTGAACTTCTTCACGTTGTTGTCGGCATTTGCCTCTTCTTCCGTCTGTTCATTGACAAACCACTGCAGAAAAGCGGTGGTCTTGTGGTCCTTTTCCTCCAGGGCAACGTCTAAAATACTGTAAATTGACCTGGTTACCTCCACTTCATGCGCATACGTCAGTTTCAAGGCATCACCAATTGTAGGAAAGTCGGTGGGCGGCGCGTCGATGGCGCCCAGTCTGATCTTCCCGTCCACTCTGATCATGTAGTTAAAGATGAGCATTGCATGATCCCGCTCCTCCTGGGCCTGGACGTGAAACCAGTTGGCAAACCCCGGTAGGTTTAAGGATGCCAGGTAGGCTTCGATGGAAAGATAGAGATACGCCGAGTAAAACTCCTTTACGATCTGTTCATTCAGCTTTTGAGTCAGTGGCTCGCTTAGCATGTTCGCCCTCCTAGAAATAGATTTACGTTCAGATATTGCCCAAAAAGAGGCCTTTCCATTATTATGATGCAGACTTGGGACAGATGCCGGATACCAGTCTAAAAACTACGCTTCGCTCCAGGGAGGCGTGGCCCGCCTTTAGAGCCACCCCCGGGCTATTGCCTGGCGAGGCGGTGTCAAATAGCTATCTGGGATTCCAGAATACTCCCGGCGAGGTTTTCATACTGCTTGGCGATGCAAGGCCATTTCATTCGATCGCCAAGCCTGGCAGCACCATTTTCAAGCAGGATTTTGAGATCCGGTTCCGCTAAAACCTTATCGAGCAGCTCAGCCAGCGATTCCGGGGCGGTATCGGCCGCCACCAGGCCTCTCTGCCCTTGCGAAAGCATTTCCAGGGCATACGTGTACGGAGTGGAGACAATGGCTCTTCCGCATCCCAGGGCGTAGGCGAGCGTTCCGCTGATCGCCTGTTCCCTGTTGGGATAGGGGCTCAGGTAGACGTCGGTCATATACAGGTATTCGCCCAGTTCTTCCGGCTCCAGAAACCTGTTGATAAACCTGACATGGTCCTGTAGTCCTAAACTGTTGATCAGGTCATACAGCATTTCCCTGTATCGCTCTCCCTCATGCTGGAGCAGCATCGGATGGGTTTTACCCACGATCAGGTACATCAGGCTCTCATGCTTGCGGACCAGGTCTTTCAAGGATTTTATCCCGATTTCTATACCTTTTCCAGGCCCGATTAGACCAAAGGTGGTAATTACTTTACGTCCTTCATAACCGTGCTCCTGCTTCAGTAGTTGACGGCATCTCTCTCTGAATGCAGGTACTCCGTGGTGAATGATATACAGCTTTTCCGGCGCCACATCATAGACACGAGACAACAAACCGGCTGAATTCTTAGTCATGGCCACGACTGCTGCTGCCCGCTGGCATAGATTGCTGAGTACCAGCCTCTGGTTGACGCTCGGATCGGGTAGGGTGGTATGAGCGACAAGCACGTAGGGTTTTGCCAGGTTGGATGTAAACCACAGCAGATGCTCACCGTCTGCGCCGCCATAGATACCGTATTCATGCTGGATAATCACGAGATCGATGCTGCGGTTTTTGTTGACATCTTTTGCAACGCTGATATAGTCTCTCAGTTCATGCTGTTTAATGATGTACGACACCTCGTCAGGGTAATTGTAGGTATAGTATGGATCAGATACCGCAGCGATCGAAGTCCGTTCTCCCAATCTCGTCAGATTGTCCCTCAAATCTTTGGAGAAGGAAGCGATACCACACTGCTTAGGTAGGTATGTGCTCAGGTTTAGAAAATTCATATTCAGCCCCTCCTATCTCACTATTCTGAGATATCTTATCGAGTGTCCATAAGGCATCGAACTCTGCTGCCCGCAGCCACCGGAAGTCTGGATGATCACCTCCTGTTTTATAAAGCCTGGCCTGCTCCGAGCTATCCTGGATGCGGAGGCAAGAATGCGGCGTACATCCGAGGAATATCCCCGATGGCAGAAGACTTCAACCGTAAAAGCCCGGGTTGTGAAAAATGGGAACAAAAGTCCGGTCGAAATGGCTACTTTATGCCATCCGGTTCTATAGGGTTTTGATTAATGGGAAAGGAAGGATAAAAGAAGGGAAAAAAGGTAATGCAGTTTCTTAATTTATATTATATTACCCATCTTGTCCGATGTCAAACACCTCCTGCAACACTTTCAACGCCCTTTCAACACCTCGGCAATCTTGCGCAACAGGATCTCCGAGGTATACGGCTTCGGCAGGAAGGGCAGCCCCTCTTTTTTAATGCGTTCCAGGTTATCCTGGTCATCGGCATAACCACTTACCAGGACGACCGCCAGTGACGGTTTGCTCCGGCGCAGCAGCAGCGCCAGTTCCGTCCCTCTGCCGTCAGGCAGGATCAGATCGCTGAGTAGAAGATCGAAAGATCCTTTTTCCCTGGTGAAGATGAACTCTGCGTCAGATAAGCTCCTGCAGGCGTGAACGACATAGTTGTTGTCTGTCAACAGGTCGCGGGTCAGGTTCATGAGATCCCGGTCATCTTCCGCCAGCAGGATGATCTCGCCATGGCCGCGCAACTGGTCCGGCCTTACAGGACTCGATTCGGCCAGGAGTGGCTGGGTTTCGAATTTAAATGCGGGCAGGAAGATCTTGAAGGTGGCGCCGCGGCCCTTCAAGCTTTTAACATTTATGTGACCGTCATGATCTCTGACAATGCCATAAACTACGGAAAGACCGAGGCCTGTTCCCCGTAACAGTTCTTTCGTTGTGAAGAAGGGCTCGAAGATATGGGGCAGGACATCCTTATCGATCCCCGTACCGGTATCGCCCACCGACAGGCAGACATATCTACCCGGTTTGGTGTCTCCCGAGTGCGAACCGCGCCCCTTTTTCAATAACACGTTTTTGGGCTTGATAGTGAGCGTGCCGCCTCCACGCATGGCATCCCTGGCGTTGAGTACCAGGTTGATGAGGATCTGGTCGATGCTGGCAGCATCTGCGTAGACCGTCCACAGGGCTGGATCGAACTGGTAATTAATCTTGATATCCTCCCCGATCAGCCGGTCCAGCATTTTCAGGTTATCCTTGATATTCTGGTTGAGGTTTAGAGGCGCCTTGAACTGCGGCTGCCTGCGCCCGAACAGGAGAAGTTGGCGGGTGAGGTTGGCGGACTTCTCGGTCGCTTTCCTGATATTCATGAAAGTGTCGTATACATAGTTATCCAGCGGAAAGCGCTGCGAATGCAGGTCCATGCATGTCTGGATGATAGTCAACTGGTTATTGATCTCGTGCGCCATACCGCCTGCCAACTGACCAATTGCCTCCATCTTCTGTGCCAGTTGCAACCGCTCGCCCGCCTGTTTGCGTTCGGTGACGTCGACGGTCGAGGCCAGCATGCAGGGCTCATCATTGAGCATGACAGAAACGGCAGACAGCAATCCGGTTCGGATCTTACCCGTCTTGGTGCGCAACTCGTATTCAAAATCCCGGACCTCTCCGTCTGCTTTCAATATTTTCATCATCTGCAGGCGCTGTTCCGGTCTCGCCCACAAGTTCAACTCTTCGGGCGTACGATCGATCGCATCCTTTCTTCTATATCCGGTTAACTGTTCAAAGTGTTCGTTGACATCTATGTACTGGCTGCTTTCGAGTTTTTTGATCGTTTGACAGATAGAACTCGATTTGAAGGCTTTTATAAAGCGCTGTTCCGCCTCCACCTTCTGGACCTGGAAGAGTTGCTGCTGCGTGGCGGCGAGTTCTGCCTCCGCCAGCCTGTGCTCCCGGCGCACCACAGCCTCGCGCATCTCCCGCTCGATGGCCAGATTCAGCCTGGTCAGGTTGTCTTTTAGCAGGTAGTCGTGGGCGCCCGCCTTCATGGCTTCAACGGCGACATCCTCGCCGATCTTCCCGGACACGATGATGAAGGGTAGATCGAGGCCCCTGCCTTGCAAAAGCTTGAGGGCATCCAGACCGCTGAACCGCGGCATGACATAGTCGGCGATCACCACGTCCCAGTCTTGTTTCTCCAGGGCTCCGGCCATCTCTTCAGGAGTCTCCACCCGCTCATAGAGCGGGTTGTAGCCTCCCTGTCGCAGTTCATGGATCAACAACCTGGCGTCGTGATCAGAATCCTCCACCAACAGCACCTTTAAAGGCCTATCCATCCCTATCCCCTCGCAATCGGAGGCTCATTCAGGAGCATCCAGTACAGCCCCAGTTGCCTGGCAGCCTCCATGAACTCGTTGAAATCGACCGGCTTGCAAACGTAGCTGTTGGCTCCCAGGCAGTAACTCTCGACGATGTCCCTCTCTTCATTGGAGGAGGTGAGGATCACTACCGGCAGACACCTGGTGCGCTCATCCGAACGGATTATCTTCAGTACCTCCAGGCCGTCAACCTTTGGCAGCTTCAAGTCCAATAGGACGATCACGGGCATCATGGAGATGTCACGTCCTGCGTATAAGCCGGTGCTGAACAGGTAGTCCAGCGCCTCTACGCCGTCACGCGCCACCACGATCTTGTTGACTACGTTGCTATTTTCCAGTGCTCGAACGGTCAGTATGGCATCATGTGGATTGTCCTCCACCAGCAGGAAGATACCTTTGCTCATTTTTTGCTCTCCTCTTTGTTTCCGCCGCTAATGTGAAGAAAAATGCGGCCCCTTTCTCAACGGCGCCATTCGCCCATACCTGCTCGCTAGATGATTACCAACCCGATGCCATTGCCCGGAAACTCGTCCACCCCGTGCAGGCGCTGGAATGCGCCAAACAGCTTGCGAGTGTGCTTCATGTCAAATCCGGCTCCATCGTGACGAACGAAAGCCTGATCTGCTACATAATTTACCGATGGCTACCCGCTCTAATGCCCCCGCTTCCTCCGCATCCGGGCTTACAGCCCGGCCTGAAGAATGCGGAGTACATGAAGCGGTGGGACCGGTGTGTCGGCGGGCTTTCAGCCGAGGCGAAGCCTCGAGCCGACAAAGAGCCGCTACGCCCCTAATTAACTGGCTCTAAGCTTCAGTGGGGGAAAAGCAATCCCCCTCTGAAGCCAAGACCCAGTTGAATAGGACATAAACCGACAAGATACTATGTTCATGCAAAACTATTTATTCGAGCATTTCGACGTTATCCACAATCATGATCCGTTACCATTCTTTATATATGCAAAAAAGAATTTTCTTGTTAATAAGATGTTAATATATGTCACATGCCGTGTCTGTTGTTTTATATACCTTTTTGTCGGATTACTTACTGTCCTGGTAGTGTTCGCCATCATCGGTCAGCCTGCCGGTATCCGAGAAGATAGCGTTCTTTCCGCTTCCTTTTGCTTCGTACAGATACCGGTCGGCACGGTCCATGATCGTAATCTCGTTATCATCATTTTGAACCACGGTCAGACCACCGCAAAAGGTAACTTTCAGCTCCCCGCTGTATTGAGGAATTACCAGGTTTTTAGCGTTCCAGAAATATCTCCACCTCATGGAAGCCTTCCTGGCGCCAACGGTATCCGTTGCCGGCATGAGAACAGCAAACTCTTCCCCTCCGTAGCGAGCAACAACTTCGCTGATCCTGAACGATGTTTTTAAAAAAGAGGCAAACTCCTTCAACACCATATCTCCGGCAATGTGCCCGAATTTATCGTTTATCTGCTTGAAGTCATCCAGGTCACAGATCATCAGCGAAAATACCTGCTCGTATCTGCGGTAACGATAAAACTCATCCTCGAGGCGTTCAAAAAGAATCCTCCGGGAAGAACACCCGGTCAGCGCATCCAGGGTGGCCTCCTCTCTGAGCGTTGATGTGCGTTGCACCCTGGCCTTCACTCTTAATTCAAATTCTTTCGGGTTAAAAGGATCTTTGGTAATATAATCATCCGCTCCCCGCTGGTAGCCATCCACTATCTGCTCCAACCTGTAATTCGAGGTCAGGATGATGATCGGGGTGAACCGAAAACTCGAGTCCCCTCTGATCTCCGCGCACAGATCAAGACCGTTGACATCCGGCAATTCCACATCTAAAATAATCAAGTCCGGACGCACCAGCCTGATGATCTCCCTTGCCTCGACGCCATTCTCGGCCTCAATAATCACGTGTCTTTCGTCCGCCAGGCAATCCTTGGTGATCTTCCTGATAAAAGGGCTGTCGTCCACCAGGACTATCTTGTACGGAATCAGTTTTTCACCCGAGACATCGTCAGCCATATACTGACTCTCCTTATTTTTGCCATCATATTTCAATTCTCGATCTTTTTTGTTTTACTATTTTAAAGTATAGTTGTCAAACAATTTTCTTGCTACCTTGTCAGCATAATCTTCCACTGTTCAACATAGAGCCCGCCGTTGTGGTTTACTGAATCAACCGGTTCTTGACCATGACCAGGGGAATACGCAGCGTCAACAGCGCCACCACTGCGAGCCAGGCCAGATGACCGGCGACAGGCCAGCCGGCAGTCCCCAGGATCAACGGCCGCACCACTTCTACTGCATGGTACAGAGGCATGAACCAGGCGATCAAACGTATTCCTGCCGGCAGGGTGTCTACCGGGAAAAACACCCCTGAGAAAAAGAACATGGGCGTGATCAGCAAGGTAAAGAAGTATCCAAAAGAATCAAAGCCTGGCGCGATGCTGGTCCAGATCATGGACAGGACCGAGAACACGGTTACCATCAAGACGATCGGGACAGGCACCAACAGCGCCCACAAGGATTTTACCAGGCCGAACAGGGCGACCACAACCAGAAACACCAATCCGTAAAGAACCCCTTTGAATGCCCCGTACATGATCTCGCCCAGTACCACGTCATCCATGCTGACCGGTGTCGCCACTATTGAGTGAAAGATCTTCTGCACTGTCATTCGTGTATAGCTGCCGTAGGTCATCTCGTACGTGGCGGCAAACATGCTCGAGGAGGCGATCAGGGCCGGAGCCAGGAAGTTGACATAGGGCAGCCCCTGGATCCTGTTGACGTAGACCCCCAGTCCAAAGCCCAGTGCCCAGAGGTAGATGACCGGCTCGACAAAGTTGAACATGAGATTAGCCTGCCAGGTTCTACTAAAAACAAGCAGGTTGCGGTAAAAAACTCTGTACACCAGCGGCCAGGACAAGTCCGGCCAGGTCAACAAACCCTCAAGCAGGCGTGCTCTGGGCATCTTCAACACTCCCCTCCCCCTGCATCCCATCCAGCGGAACGGGAGCATCTTCCCGGAGGGATTCGCCGGTCAGTTGTAAAAAAACGTCCTCCAGGTTGGTTGGCCTCAGCCTGCGGTAGCGAAGCGCGATCTGCTGCCGTGCTGCCTGTTCGGATACTCTCTCCATCAATTCCAGGCCATGGTCGGTAAAAAGCACCAGGTCATCCCCCCTTCGTTGACGGCTTCTGATCATGTGTTCACTGTCAGAAAAGAGGCTGTCAGGGAACTGGCCGTCGCGCCCCCACCGGGGTACCCGCATTAGCGGGCCGGGTACCCGGGCGGGCACCCGCCAACTCCAGGGCTTCTGTCCCCAAATGACGCTCGACCAGTGCCCCGGGCTGGCCCTCTTCCACAATCTCTCCCTGGTAGACAATGATCAACCGGTCGCAGAGCTGGCTGGCCTCCTCCATGTAATGTGTCGTCAACAACATGGTGGCGCCGCCTTCCTTCAGCCTGCGCAAACGCTGCCAGACCAGGTGCCGGGCATAGGGATCCAGGCCGGTAGTCGGCTCATCGAGCAACAGGAGTTCAGGCTGGTTGATCAGCCCCCTCCCCAGGGTCAGCCGTCTTTTCAGGCCGCCGGAAAGGTTCTCCACCGGCTCATCGATCTTATCCGTCAGGTCCATGAAGGCGAGGAGCTCCTCGGTCCGCTTTTTGGCCTCATTTCTTCCGATCTGAAAATAACCGGCATAGACAATCATGTTCTCCCGTACAGAGAGCGCCGGATCCAGATCGTCATCCTGCGGCACAACCCCGATCCGGGCCTTGATTGCCCTGGGTCTGGACATGATGTCTTCCCCGAATATCTTCAGGGTACCGGCGGTAACCGGGGAGAACCCGTAAATCATTCGGACAATGGATGTTTTTCCGGCTCCATTCGGCCCCAATAGGCCAAAACACTCGCCGCGTTGGACGGCAAAGTTCACGCCTTTTACGGCCTCAAAATCGCCATACTTCTTAACCAGCTTGCTGGCCAGAATCACCGGTTCCTGTCGCTGATTCTCGTTCATGAAATCCTCGCTGATTCCTCACTTGAAATCCTTTTCATGTCCAAGTATTGCCTTGGTTATCACTTGTTATGACCATTATCGTTGCTTGCTGGAACTCTCCCCCTACCCTGTTCTAATGGCCCTTCAAGCGCGACCACCACAATAAAGAGGCGCATCAGGCTGTAGCGCCTCCTGATTCTCCCGCCTTATTTGAGATATACACCTACGGTAGCAACTTTTTGAACATTTCCCTGCTCGCCTGCACCGCCGGACTGTCGGAAGGCAATTCCATCAGCGGCCGGTCATGCAGATCGTAGTCCGCCAGTTGCTTGTCAAAAGGAACCGTACCGAGCAGTTCCAGGCCGGTGGACTCGATCTCTCCTTGGAGCGGCGACGCATCCGCGGTCTTGGTGACGATCAGGTAAGCTTTGCCGATATCTATATTCAAAGTTTTTGCGAGCTCGTGGATCCGTCCTGCGGTGCGAACCCCCTTCACCGTAGGGTCGGAGATGATCAACATGATATCCACTTCCTGGATTACCTGCCGGCTCAGGTATTCCATTCCCGCCTCGTCGTCGATGATCATGAAGTCGTACTGATCGTTGAAAACCTCCATGTTGTGCTTGAGGATGGACATGGGGATGCAGTAACACCCCTCCTCCTGCGGTACTCCCACCACGAGCAGATCGAAGTCCTTGGTCCGGGTCAATCCCTCGTCCGGCACCTTCTCCTTGATGTAGTTGCCTCTGACAGCATTATCGACGGTGTCGATGTTCTTGGCCTCGTTGAAAATGTCAGAGATCGTCTTGCTGATCCTGACTCCGAGGGCGCTGTTCAGGGTCGAATTGGGGTCGGCGTCCACGGCCAGAATGGTTCCCTTGGCAGCCTCCATCAAGTACCGGATCAGCAGCGAGGATATAGTGGTCTTGCCTGTGCCACCCTTTCCGGCAAAGGCGATACGCTTGGACATCTCTCGAAACACCCTTTCTATGGTTATTCTCTGCACACATCATACCACTTCAAAGGCAAATAATTGCATGTGGCACGTCCGTATGTTTCACATATCAGTCATCAATTCACGTCGTAAACTTGCGCCGGCTCTTTTTCGCTGGCCGCCCCCAGAGTCCAACCCGGGGCGGTCGTTTCAGCAAAGTAATATTTCAACCCGCTGTAGCGGAAATATGACAGGGTCGCGCCCTGCGGTAACTGGCTGTCATCGATGGCCACGCCCACAGCCATGTGCCCGGCCGTTTCCCCGGGGCCGGGAGCGAATTCCAACAGGACGACTTTATAGGATAGGCTTTCGAGTATCGCTGCCAGCAGGACCGACTTGTCCTTGCAGTCGCCGGTATCGATTATGGTCTGGCCGGGCAACTCCGGCACATCTGTCAACTGGTAGGGAATGGCGCCGCCCACAAAGACTCTGGATAAACTCAGCGGTATGGAAGATATCAAATCCGTTGCTGCTAGCGCATCTCGACAGCCGATCAGCCAAGTATCCGGCAAACTGGCTGTTCTCCGTCTCAGTGACCCAGGGAGCCAGGTCCCCTCCTTCTTGCACAGAGTCGGCCAGCACCATGTCTTTAACCTCGTCAGGCTCGGATTCGAGCAGGGTGTCCTGTGAGTATTGTCCGCTGTAATATTCCTCTGTCAACTGGTTGACCTGCCGGTCCCAATCCAGCAGGCTACTGGGAACCTCTACGTGCCAGGTGAAGTTCCTGCCCTGGTATTGCCAGGTAAAGTCCCTGGAGGTCGTCTGCACCGAAGGGTCATAGCGGAGATCGGGAACCGTGGTGGGCAATCCTGGTTGGGCGCTTACCGGTATCACCAGTGTGCCAATGGTCACTGTCTTGTCTATGGCGTCCCAGGTAATGTCAACGCCCAGGGCCTGGGCCAGGAAGCGAACCGGAAGCATTACCCGCCCACCGGCAATCTCCGGGGCGGCGTCCATTGGAATCGCAACCCCGTTCAAGGTCAGGATCTTGCTTCCAACTGTCAGCACAATAGAGCGTCCGCCTGAGGTTATGATAACCTGGCTGGTTGCCTGGTTCCAGGTGATGTCGCCAGGAGTGACGCCAACCGACTCGGCGGCATAGCGAACCGGAAGGTAGGTTCTGCCGTTGTCTATATAGGGGGCCACATCCATGCTCTGTTCACTGCCATCCATGCTAAAGACAGTGGAGCCGACAGTGAACACGACCGCTCCATAAGCCCGGGCAGGCAGCGTCATCATCAGGAAGAGGGTGAATGCAGCGATCAATGCTTTTCTGTTCAATATCCCCCGGGCCTCCTTGCTGGATCTTTATTCACCAAGATCCCGGAAACTCCTTCAGGATCCGCCGGTTTTAACGCGGCCGGCAGATGTCTACTCCTGCCGGGGCAGACGGGATTCCAATTCTTTCATGAACGCCGCCAGGTTCTCCTTGCCGTACAGGCAGAACACCACTTTTTCCAGGCCGGTCTCCCCCTCCAGATAACCGATGGTCGCGGCGAGCATGACGCGGGCGCAACGCTCCAGCGGGTAGCCGAAGATGCCGGTGCTGATGGCCGGGAAAGCGACGCTCTGCAGGTGATTGCCGTCTGCCAGTTGCAGGCTGTGCAGCGTGGCGCTCCTCAGTTTCTCATCCTCATTCCCCTCGCCCATCCTGGGGCCGACCGCATGGATCACATAGCCGGCCTTCAGGCTTCCGGCACCTGTGATCACCGCCTGTCCCACCGGGCAGTAGCCGATGCGGTCAGACTCCTCCTGAATTACCCGGCCTCCTTTCCTGACAATGGCTCCGGCCACGCCTCCGCCGTGCTTCAGGTGAGAGTTGGCGGCATTGACGATGGCGCCGGTCTCCATTTCGGTGATATCCCCTGCGATCAGTTCCAGCACAGACTTGTTAATCACCCTTTGCATCTCGCTGTCCTTTCTTGACAATGCGCCGGCAGTTCGCGTCCACCAGCGAACCAGTGTTTACGTCATCCAGTCAGATGGTTGCCTTGTGGTCGATGACATTGATTCTCTTTTTGATGATTATAAATTCTCCGGGCTGATAGAAAACTCCTCCACAAAGTCAGCCGGCGGGTAGGTGAGCAGCAAACAAAACCCCAGATTTGAATTCTGGGGTTTGTCGATTACGCGTGCCCTGAAGCCAGCAGGCTATCATTGGATTGTGATGGTCCCACTGCTGGCATCCCATTGGACGTTCCTGTTAAACATCTGGCTGATCGCCCTGAGCGGAACCATCATCCGGCCGTTGACGATCTGGGCCGGCACGTCTAGGCCATAAGCCTCACCATTGAGGTATGCCTGCCGGCCATTGTTGCTGAATTGGATCTGGCTGGACCCGTTATTGATGGTGACTGTGCCGTTGGAGTAGTTGACATCATTGTCAGACAGGCCTAAGGCCTCGGCTATCTGACGGATCGGTATTAAAGTGCGCCCGTTATTGATAATCGGCTGTACATCGAAATTGAGTTCTTTTCCTCTTGCAAACACCTTCACGCCTCTTCCATGTCGCTGATAACCAGATTGCGTTTGTGTCGTGCTTGATCTTCCAATGTCGAACACGGCCGAGGTCACGGCGCTCCAGCCTGCGGAGGTGTCACTGGCGGCATTGATCGTCTCCGACTGGTATACAGTGAATGGATCGGTGTAAGCAACGGCGGTGCTGCTCGACTCCGGGTTCGACCCGTCGGTGGTGTAGTAGGCGGTACCGTAAATGTCGCCGATGGTCACGGTCTGGGCGGTGGTTAAGGTGCCGCCGTCAGGAGAGATGACCGGCGCCTGGAGCGATCCTGTGCCGTTGAGGTAGAACACGGCCGAGATCACGGCGCTCCAGCCTGCTATCGAGTCATAACCGGCGGCCTGGATTGTTTCCGACTGATACACGGTGAATGGCCCGCTATAGACTATGCGTGTGTTGCTTGACTCCGGATTGGTCCCGTCAGTGGTGTAATAGGCAGTGTCCCCGTTGGCGATATTGTAGATGGTCACGGTCTGGGCAGTGGCGAAGGCGCCGCCGGCAGGGTTGATGATTGGCTGCAGCGTGGCAGCCGATGCTATCCCGGCTTGCATCAGGAGCATGGACACGAGAACTGCCACAATAACAAACAGGGAAATCCATTTGGAATGCGTTCTATTAATCAAGTTTCTCCCTCCAATATATTCTTTAAAGTATACTGAACTTTCAAGCATCCTAGCTGACCCGACTACACTGGCAATTTGCATCACCTCCTCCAAATGTCTACTATCCTGCCAGATGCTTGCCCCTGCTGTCTGATGATGGAACACATGCGCTTCAAGTGGTACAACTTACAGATTCTGTCCTTACTTTACTCCCGAAAGATGAAAAGAATATGAGTGCAAGATTAACGCAAGCTAAAATCTATACCTCTCCGGCTGATGCCCCTGTAACAAAACAATCAGCGCCCATCTAACCGGCGCCGGAATGACCACCCTCTTTTTATTGATGCCATTTAGTTTGTTCTAAACTCCCGCCCGGGAAAGAAGCCCTTGCAAGGCCGTCCAACCCCGGAAATCAGGCATCCCCGCCTCGGTGCTGAGCTGGCGCCGGGCGCCACCAACATCCATGAAGTCCGCCACTGAAGTATGTTAAAATTATTGCGGGAAGATGGCCTGGCCATTCTTTCCCCAAGCAAACCCTGTTCGCCGGAGGTCATGAATGAAGCGCAGCCTTCTGTTGTTCTCGGCAACTTTGTTATTTCTGGCGCTGATATTTGCCGGGTTAAAACTGGCAGGTAAAGTTGAACTGCAAGACCTGCAGTCCCTCAGGCAGCCGACCGCCTGGGTACAGGTACTGGCTGCCGCCGGCCGTGGCGAGTTCGGCATCGGCGATTACGACAACATACCCAATAACCTGGACCTCAGCGACCTGCAGCCGGGGGACATCCTCCTGGGCGGAAATCCCGGGGGGTCCTACGGGCGGTATACTCACGCCGGTTTTTATATCGGGAACGACCAGGTTGTGGATATGTATACCAGTGACGGCGTCTATGTGACCTGTGCGGATGTCTATCGCAACTATACCTGGGCCGCCGTTTTGCGGGTCAAGGCCAGCCCGGAGATCAGGGCGGCGGCGGCGGCTTACGTCCAACGGCAGGTGGGCGCCCCGTTCTTCATCCTCGCCCCCAAGTCCGACGACGGCCTCTGGTATTGTTCCAAGCTGGTCTGGTATGCCTACTACCGGAGCGGGATAGACCTGGATGCCCTCCACAACTCCTACTGGGTGGTTCCTGACGCCTTCTTGCTCAGCCCTAAAACGACCCTCGTCTCCTTTGCGGGAACCATGCCATAGAGAAAGGCGGAACAGACCTCGTGCCAGGCGGCGGATTATCAGAACTTGAGCAACGGCTGCACTATTGTCCGGGGGCGAATCCGGCCATACTGGTCGCCGCCCCCCATCACGGGCACCAGCAGGGCTGCGATTATTACACCAAGGAGTTCGCAAGCCTGTTGTCCGCCCAGCTTGGGGCCGCTCTCCTGGTAGCCGACGGCCTGAGGCCGCTGGTTGACCTGAATAAGGAGCCGCGCCGGGCTGCCACCCCGGAGCTCCGGCGCCTCTGCCTGACTTACCAGAGATACGCCCTGGCGGACCCGGTAAGGCTTTTCCTGGAAGTCCACGGCCATATCCACGGTCGCTATGACCTCGAACTCTCCTGCGGGTTTAAACTGGAACCAGCCCTCCCGCTCGACAAGGACCTGGGAGATGCCCTTATTGTCCTGGGAGCGAGCCTGAACAGGGAGCTAGACAAGCGCTGGCAGCCCTGGTTTCCCCTGCCGGCGCCAACGGTGGGTATCTTTCCCTTCAATCAACAGGTGGTGATGAAGGCTACCCAGACCTGGCTCTTTCAAAGGATCAGGTCGCTGCAGCTTCGGGGAAGGTGTATCTTTGGCCTGCACATCGAGGTTTACCGGGACTACAAAACCGGCGACCGGAACTCTCCTTACGCCGCCTGCCAGCAGTCCCTGGCTGAGGCGCTGGCGACCGGGATCTGGGAATCTTTCAGGCATCATCTTCTTGGCCCGGCGCCAATGCCTGGCACGAATGAATAAATACATATCATTTCCCGGCGCTTTCAAGGATGTTACGATGGCAATTCCGGCCCGGCAGCCATCCTGATCCCGAAGGTGTCCCGCTTTCCTGGTGGAGCACTCCTACCAGATCCCTGCTTTTCAAAGATGTGAGCCCTGAGCAGCCACCAAGATCCTTTAGCGCCGGGGTCTGTCATTGTTTCCGAGCGACCGGATATGTTCGATCAGAGTGTTGGATACCTCGACATCCCCCATGGCCATGATGTGAATCCCGTCCACCAGGGGATGGATCTCCGTGATCAGGCGGCAGATGGCATCTATCATCGCCTGCCCTGAGGTGGCGATGGCCTCCATGATCTCCGGGGGGATGGTAATGCCGGGAACGCTCTTATTCATGAACTCGGCTGTCTTCAGGCTCCGCAACGGCATGATCCCCATGATGACGGGAATTTTCAGGTCTTTGACGGCATCCATGAAGAACCGGACCTTATCCACGTGGAATATTGGCTGAGTCTGAATGAAATCGGCGCCGGCAGCCGCCTTCTGACGTGCTCGATCGACCTCTGCTTCCAGGTCCCTGGCGCCCGGGCGGGCGGTTGCTGAAATATAGAATCCGGTATGCCCCTGGAACGGTTTATCGTTGTAGTCCAGGCCCTCGTTCATCTTCCTGATGAGCCTGATCAGTTCAATGGAGGTCAGGTCATAGACCGCGCTGGACGGGTAGGGGCCATGCTTGGGAGCATCCCCGGTGGCCACCAGAATATTCCGGATGCCCAGGGCGTGGGCGCCCAGAAGATCGGCCTGAATCCCCAGGAGACTGCGATCCCGGCACATCAGGTGCGGAATCAGCTCATGGCCGGTCTCCGTCTGGATGATATGGGCCTGGGCGATGGAATTCATCCGCAACCGTCCGCCCGGGCAGTCATGGATGTTGATGCCGTCCAGCGGCAGGTATCGCCGGGCATGATCGACCGAGGTCTTTATATCCACCCCGTCAGTTGCCCTGAGCTCCGTGGTGATCGCGAACTCCTTGCCTAACTTCTCCCTCAGACTCAAATTCCACCCCTCCCTAATAAATCGAAATGTAATATACTTGTTTTGTGTGACTTTGAAGGCGTGACATTGGGGACGGTTCTCGGCATCGCATTGTGACAACCATGACACAGAACCGTCCGCTGGCCAGGTGATATCTTGAAACAACTCGGAGCGTTCGTGCACTTGATAATCAACCTGTACATAGCCCAGGTCCTGTTCATCGCCCTAACCCCCCTGGCGCTGTCAAGTCCCTGTCTGGCAACGATCTGGCCGCTGCTGTTCATCGCCGTCCAGGTGCTGCTGGGCTGGCTCGCTGCCAGCAGGATGCCTGGAAGGCCGGCTCTACCGGCCTTTTTGGCCGGCACGACGGCCCAGTTGCCCGGTATCATCAGCGCCTTGATCATCCTTACCGGTTACTCCCGAGGCATTATCACTCCTGGCGCTTTCGACTTCACCACCCAGGTCTGGTACTCCCCCTTTGCATCCCTGTTCGCCCTGTTGCCCAGGGTACAATATGACGGCGTGCCGCTCTACTTCCTGGTCAACCTGCTGCTGCCCTTTGCCATCGCCCCGATGCCGATGTGCGGCCTGCTCCTGCGCAGGCCCACGCATGCAAAAGCAGGTCTAACCGGTGATTAATCTCTTGCCGGTAGCCAGCACCAATTTCCACATGCTCTGATACTTCTGAAATATGTCCTCCAGGGCGTTCAGCAGGTGGTCCAACTGCTCCCGGGAGACGATTAGCGGGGGCTCCAGGCGGATCACGTTGGGATTGTTCAGGGTATAGGCAGTGATTACCTGGGAGTTGTTCAACAGTTCCGCCGCAACCAGGGCTGCCAGGTACTCTTCGGCGATCTGGTTGATCCTGCCGCCGGTGACCTTGTTCAGAATGCCCCCGGCCAGCGGGTTGAACTCTATCCCGATCAGCAGCCCCCGGCCCCGCACCTCTTTGATGAAGTTGGGGAAGCGCTTGCCGAGATGTTCCAGCCGCTCCAGCAGATAGGTCCCCTGCTCACGCGCCCGGCCGGCCAGATCGTCCTCCACCAGGATCTGAATGGCGGTGATGCCGGCAGCGGCTGCCCGGGTGTTGCCACCAAACGTGGATGTATGCAGCAGGCACCTGTCAAAACCACCGTAAGCCTTATCCCAGATCTCTTCTGTCGTCGTAAAAGCAGCGACCGGCACCACGCCGCCCCCCAGGGATTTTGCGGTACAGATGACATCCGGAATCACCTTTTCCTGCTCGCAGGCGAAGATGGTGCCGGTGCGCCCGAAACCGGTCTGGATCTCATCGACGATCATCAGGGCGCCATGCTGCTTACAGAGCCGCCGCACCTCCTCCATATATCCGGAGGGAGGAATGCGCACGCCGCCCTCGCCCTGGATCGGTTCGAGGATCACCGCGGCAGCCTCGCCTTTTCTGAGTTCCCGCTCCAGGGATTCCTGGTCGCCGAAGGGCACCATGACACACTCGGGCACCAGGGGCGCAAACGGCGCCTGGTATTTACTGCGTCCGGTTACGGAGAGAGCGCCCATGGTCTTGCCGTGAAATGCGCCTTCGCAGTAGATGATCTGCTTCTTTTTAGTAGACGCCTTGGCCAACTTCAGAGCGCCCTCCACCGCCTCGGCGCCGCTGTTGCTGAAAAAGCTCCTCTGCAGCCCGCCGGGCATGATCGCCGCCAGGTTATGCGCCAGGACGGCGCTGAGGGTCCCCAGCGAGGCCTGCAGCAGGTTGGGGGCGGTGTTCACGCGCTCCAGGGCGGCATTCAGGCGGGGGTCGTTATGCCCGAAGTTGAGAGCGCCATATCCGCCCAGGAAATCCAGGTACTCGACGCCATCGTCATCCCAGACCCTGACTCCCTCCGCCCTGACGTAGCGCTTGTCGAACTTCAGCAGCCCCAGCATGGTAGCCAGACTCGGGTTCATGAAGCGCTTGTACAGGTCCTGAATGTCTTGCCGTTTGAGGCTCAAACCATCTTCCAGAGTAATCAGATCGTACTTCTTCAATAACCTCACACTCCATCATTTACTATTGTAAGAATACATCACCACAGAAAGAAATTAAAGCAACTGGAAGAACGGGGGCAACTGAAGCAATTATACAGCTTTTGATCTTGCAACCCAACGTCCAGAGGAATTGGGAGATACTCGTCAGGAGAATGCAATGCCTGAGGGTATCAGGGACTCAGAGAATATCACGGATCCCCGGTCTCCGATTGCCCGGGTTCCCTGCCGGTAGCTACATACCTTTTGCTCATCAAATAAAAGTTATAATGATAGTTATTACCATTTATTTTTGCAGGAATTAGTCGTATCGCATCGAATTACAACTAAACTAAACATTACATTAGGGGGTTGGATTTATGAGAAAGGCTTGTTTTGTAATTGTTGCCGTATTTGTTCTCGCGCTGGCATTGGGCTGTGTCGCCTGGGCAAGCGATACACCCCAGACAAGCGCATCAACGGTCGGACAAAGTGTGTATGGCGTTGCCGGGCAAGTGTATAGTCCCGGCGCATCACAGGCTGCCATTCTGTTCGTAATCGGACAGAAGTCATACAGCGTCGGCGGAACCGTTTATAACATCGATGTGGCGCCATATATCGACAACGGCAGGACACTAGTGCCTGTACGTTATCTGGGCGACGCTATCGGCGCAACGACAACCTGGGACGACACGACAAAAACAGTGACCTTGAGCAGTGGCGAGACAGTCGTAACGCTTGTAATTGGAACAAGCAGCATAACGGTCAACGGCCAAGCGAGCCCGCTGGATGTCGCCCCGGTGATCCAAGACGGGCGGACATACGTACCTGTCAGTGCTGTAGCTCAAGCATTCGGATACACTGTAAGCTGGGATCAGGCGTCACAGACTGTGAGCCTCACCCAATAGCAACTGCCCATCAAGAAAGGTATCTAAAACCAAAAATGCGCATGCAAAGGGGATGGTTCCATAACCATCCCCTTTGCTCATTCTTTCAAACAGGGTTATACCCGGTAGGCGCCTGCAATTTGCCGACCAGAGGAAGCTTGAGGCAACGCCCACGGTATGCCTACACCGCCAAGACCGGAAAATTAATTCTTGAGGCTCGTTCATCGCTCTGGCGCTCAAAATCGTTTTGCGGTTGATGAGGTCATTTGAAAAAAACAAAGGCCTCCGAACCCCGGAAGCCTTTAGATATCTGGTGGACGTGAGGGGATTCGAACCCCTGACCTCACGGATGCGAACCGTGTGCTCTCCCAGCTGAGCTGACACGCCCATTTACCCTGTTCTATATTACCTTGCGACGCCGGCCATGTCAAGGCGAGATCGGCCTCGGCGGCATCGCATGTACTCCTAGAACGGGTTCCTGCGTATCCCCTCCACGATCTTCTCCCTGATTCCCTGGCGGACGAGGCCTTCGACGGTCTTGAAATCCAGATGGGGGTAGGCATCCATGATCTCTCTCCCCAGATCGGTGCCCTCTCTTAGCAATCCGGCCTTATCCAACAGCTCAATTGTGCGTGCGTCAGTTTTGCCAAGCCTGATAAATTCGTCATAGAGTCCCAGCAACTCCACCCATAAATCGCGCCCAATCTCCTCTTTCTGCTCCATTGACCTTCCCCTTCGACAAATTAATTGTTTAGCTCAAGCCTCTAAACATTTGTTTACGCAATCCTTCATAGACCACTATGGCCACAGAATTGGCCAAGTTCAAGCAGCGGACTCTTTCAAACATGGGAATTCTCATACACCTGTCCCTGTTTTTATCTGTCAGTTCCTGCGGCAGACCTGCAGTCTCCCGTCCGAAGACCAGAAAATCGCCGGGCTGATAGTCGAACTCGGTATAATAACGGCTTCCTGCAGTAGTAACGAAGAAATACCTGTCGCCATTCCAGCGCCCGAAGAACTCTTGCAATGAATCGTACCTGCAAATTTCCACCAGGTGCCAGTAATCAAGCCCGGCCCGCTTGAGATAGCGGTCCTGCAGCGAGAAGCCCAACGGCCCTATCAGGTGCAGCGTACATCCTGTAGCTGCACAGAGACGTGCAATGTTTCCGGCATTCTGAGGTATTTCCGGTTGATACAAAACAACATTGAACATGGCTTTCCCCGAGACGAATTATAACCCCTAAAAAGGTTGTTTGTCCATGTCGTAAGTCTTTTCTGCATAATTATACACCATTAAATATTTATGCATATTGTGAAAATTAATAAAAAATATATAAGAGATTCTGAATAAATATGCAATAATGCTCTCTCAAGCCTGCCATCCATGACTGCATTCTTTAAAATTCTCTCTCACAATAGCCATCATCTGAGCCGTACCGCCTATCTTTCGGTGATAAAAAAATGCCGCCGTTGTCTCCGGCAGCAGTTGTTCGGCCTCAGTTCAAACAGGGTCAGGAACCTGGATGCCCCATGTTTCGATCTTCCTTAGCCGGAGCAGTCATCGCGGTAAAAGTGCTTTAAAGAAGGAAACGGAGGTCTCCCCCATGACCCGGTATCCATCAAGATTGGGATGAACACCGTCAAGGTAGAGATCATCCCTCATTCTTTTCGTATCCGGATCAATGAAGGGCGTCCTAAAATCCAGCACCGGAGACCCTAGTTTGGAGGCAATCCGGCGATACTCCCTGGAGAGCCGTTCCAGCTTCGGGTCAGCACCGGGGTCATCAATCGGGATGGGTATGCCTATAACCGGCAGGATCTTGTTGGCAGCCGCGCCTGCAACCATCTGCTCCAGGAAGAACACCGACATCGAACAGGAGACTTCTTCCCGATAGGCGTCATTGGTGCCGCCAAGGATGACCACAGTGTCGGGCTTTTTGGTCAAAACATCCCTATCAAACCTGGCGGCCATGTCCTCCATGGTATTGCCGTTAACCCCCGCATTGGAGAGGCTCAGCCCGCAGACCCTGGATAGATAAGTGACCCATGAAACGTGAGGGCCGTAAGGATAGCCATAGGTAAGGCTGTCGCCCAGACACACGATCTTGCCTGGCATTGAATCTCCCCTATCTCAATATTCTCCCGTGCGCCGCATTCCCGGTGTGCCGGCGGGCGTCAGGCGCCAGGCTGCCATAAGACGGCAAGGTCATCCATCAATCGTCAACTGGATCTCAAGGTGATGCCAAGCTGCTCTCCACGGCCAGCTTCTCCAACTTGATCAACTGTTCCCTCAGCCCGATGCTGATCAAAACATCGCCCGGTTTGATAAACTCATCATCACCAGGTACTCCGTAAATCTCTCCTTGACGCACGATGGCGATCACGGTTGCCCCTGTACGGTCGCTTGATTGCAGCCTGCCTCATTGTCTGACAGCACACGCTGGAGTTATCGGACACTGAAATCTCCTCGATCTCGATATCGTTGCCCTGTCTGTGCATGATGGTGTCTACGAACTTGACGGTGGCAGGTCTCAGAATGGAGGTGGCCATGCGCCGGCCCCCCAGCACTTCTGGCGCCACCACGCTGTCTGCGCCGGCGCGCAACAGCTTACTTTCGGAGTCTCTCCTGCTAGCGCGAGCAACAACGATGATGCTGGGATTCAATTCTTTTGCAGTCAGGGCGATAAAAACGTTATCCGCATCGGAGGGCAAGGCGGCGATGATGCCTCTGGCCTTATGAATGCCAGCTCCAATCAGGATCTCGTCGTTGGTGGCATCCCCTTCAATGACGAGCAGATCCTGATTCTTCAACTCTTGAATGACGTCCTGATCGCTTTCAATGACCGCAAACGGTGCTTGGTCATGTTTCAGGTGATGAATGACCTCTGACCCAACCCGGCCGGCACCGCAGATCAGTATGTGGTTTTCAAGCTTATCAACCCTTCTTTGCATTTTGTGCCTCCCAAATATATCGCTCACCCGGCCCTCGACGATCATAGCGATCCCGTTGCTTAAAACATAGAGCACATAACCGATCCCCACCAACAGCATGACCATCATGAAGATTTTACCGCCGGCGGTGACAGGAACATAATCGCCATAGCCCACCGTTGTCAAGGATTCAATAATATACCAGAGGGCATTGAAAAGAGAGTAGCCCTCAAAAAACCTGATCCCGACGACGCCTACTATGATTATCAAAATAAAGCCCACCAGTAGGCGCATCCACAACTGAAACTTGAACTCGATCAGTTTCATGCCAGAACTGCTATGCTCCTTCTTTGGACAGCAACCAGGCCTCATTTACCAGTCGAGCAACCAGATCCGGAAAAGATATACCCACCGCTTTGGCTGCATCAGGATACAGGCTGGTTTCCGTCAGGCCGGGGATCGTATTGACTTCCAGCACATAGGGGATATTCTCACGGCTGACCATGAAATCAACCCGGGCAAACTGCCTGCAGTTAAGGGCCTGGTAAGCCCGCAGGGCTATCCGTTCAATCTGCAGGGCGGTTTCAGGCGCCACCCGGGCCGGTATGATATGGCGGCTCAAGCTCTTGCTATACTTTGCCGTATAATCGTAGAAGCCGGTTTCGGAAACAATCTCGATCAAAGGAAGCACTTCCGGGTCCCTGGTACCCAACACAGAGGCAGTGACCTCGATTCCGGCGATGAATTGCTCAACGATGACCTGATCGTCGAACTGTAGCGCCAGATCTAAGGCCTGTTCCAGGTCAACTTCTCGCTCGACCTTGGTAACTCCTATAGTCGAACCCTGGCGGGACGGCTTCACGATTACCGGATAGGAAAACAATCCGCCCAACTCATCCCGCGCCCTTTCATGGTCAGAGATCTCTTCCTTCCGGAAACTTCTATGGGCTGGTGTTGTAATCCCCTCTGCCAGGAATACTTTCTTGGACATCACCTTATCCATGGCCAGGGCGCTGGACAGGACTCCAGAACCCGTGTAGGCATACCCCAGCACTTCCAGCAAACCCTGGATTATCCCGTCCTCCCCGAACTTGCCGTGGAGGGCAATGAAGACCACGTCGGGGTTAAACTCTTCCAGACCATTGATAAACTTGCCGGCAGGATCGAATTTTCTTACAACGAAGCCCCTCTCGGAGAGGGAATGAGAGATCTGGCCACCGGTGCTGAGGGATATCTCCCGCTCGGCGGAAGCTCCTCCCATCAACACGGCAACCTTTTGAGGCCGCTTGGACATGCAGATTCACCTCATTTTTCACTTATTAGTCATAGTTCGCTCAAGCTAAGCATCAGCAATTTTCAGGCATACCGAGGCCTTTACATGATCCCTATTTCTAAGTATAATTATATGCGTCATAGGGGAGTAGCTCAATCGGTAGAGTAGCGGACTCCAAATCCGTTGGTTGCAGGTTCGAGTCCTGTCTCCCCTGCCAAAGAAGATAATAACGGCAAGGCTTCCAGAGTTCGGGAGACCTTGCCGTTTTATGCTCTGCCATAGTCAGATTGAGAAAGACTTGAGAAAACGATTTTGGAAGCCCCTTCAAAAGATACTTCACATGACCGAAAAATACTTAACATTTCACTCCCCGACAAGTGAGGCTGAGCCCATGGTCAGACTTGGGTTACGGTACTATTTTCTTGACGGTAACGAAATAATCAGGGTTGGCCTTGGCACAAAAAAGCGTTTCCCGAAGCTGGCCGGCCGACAGGTGATCTGGATCACGGTCACTTTTTATAAGAACACCGGGGAACTGGCCGCCATCCGCATAGACCCGGCCAATATCAATCAGGCCGGCGAGTGGACAAGCGATATCGAGGATAGATATGCAGCCCAGGCCCTTGGGGAAGTTCTCTCTGGGAGATCGGGTAAGGTTATCTCCCTGAGGCCTTATCTGTCACGCATTAAGCTGACTGATTCCCAGAGGGAGATTCTACGCAACCGGATAGACGTTGATTTCGGGGCGGGAACATGGGACAACATTCCGCCAAAGAATAAAGCCCTGCTGTGGTCAACAGGGCGGACCTATGAGTAAAAGGAGCTGCCGAAGCAGGGAAAAAAATAAGCCCTAGGAAAGCCCAGAGACTTAAATGGATGTGCTGGATTTATAAGAATCTTTAATTGATTCCGAGGATAAGTAGAATCAGGATCAGAAAGAGAAGAAAGACCAGCATCGTGCTGCCACCGAGAAAACCACCGATACCTTTGCCGAGCCCAACTGCGTCGCCTTGTGCACCCACTTTATTTCCTCCTTCGTTAATGGAATTCTATCACTCCACAATATGCTGCTTTACTGGTATGGGTTACTAAACCAAAAAGACCCCGGAAGCCATCGCAGCCACAGAGGGGGGTCTCAATTATTCTACGTGAATGCTTTTAACTACTCTTTGCTGCCGTGCCCTTCTTCCTCCTAGTCATCAGGTTATCCAGCTTCTCAGCGGCCGCCTGGTCAGCCTTCTTCAAGAAGTGAGCGTATATATCGCCGGTGGTTGAGGTGTTGGAGTGCCCGAGCCGGCCTGCAAAGAAATTGTTTTACCCCCAGCCAAGATGGGCGGGGTTGAATCTGGCCGGGTAAACCATGGACAATCGGCTAGCCAAGACGGACGAATGTTAGATAAGACCAGGATGGCAAGGTTGGTCATGTATTTGGGTAAGGATAGGATGTTGAGGATCAGGGAAGTTTGGGTTGAAAAAAATGCCCCCTGGGGATGGGGGTTGAATTAGCCAATGGCGGAATCTGGCCGGATTAAATTTCGGGACGAGATGGTAAAAGATGGTGCCAACCTGTATGACGGGTTATTGTTGTTGGGTATGGGGAAATGCGTGGTAGGCTTATATACTAACCCCATCCTGAGGAGAGAGTATCGGAAAACTGACCATAAAAGTTGTTCCTCTCTTGCCTGTCTTTATTTCAATCCTGGCGTTGTGACTCTCGGCTATCCGGAAGCAAACCGGCAAGCCCAACCCTGTCCCCTTCTCCTTGGTTGTAAAGAAGGGGGTGCCGATCTTCTCCAGCACCTCCGGCGGGATGCCCTTCCCTCGATCTTTTATGCTCAGGACAACTCTGTCTTTATTCTTACGTGTTTTAATCGTCAGTTCCCCATGCCCTGGCATAGCTTCTATGCCGTTGCGGACAAGGTTGAGAACAAGCTGCCGGATCTCCTTCTCATCCAGGTTGATTTCAGGTGTATCCGATAGGCTTAAGCTTATCGCTATCCCGTGCTTGGTGGCATCAGTCTGGATCAGGGGCACAAGGGCGGTTAAAATGCTGTTGATGCTTTGTTTTTTAAGATTCGGAGGAGCGTTTCTGGCTAGAGAGAGGAACTCGGTGATGATAGCGTTGGCGCGATCAATCTCCTCTATCATCGTGTTGAAACGTTTTTTATGAGAAGCAAACTCCTCCTTGAGGCTGAAGTATCTGTAGGTTGCCCTTAACCACCGTCATGGGGTTACGGATCTCATGGGCTATGCCCGCCGCGATCTCCCCCATCAGGTTCAGGCGGTCCAGCCGGGCAATCTCTTTTTCATACTTCTTGCGTTCAGTGATGTCTATCCATGCTCCTAACAGGCAGGGTTCTCCATTGAGCATGATTATCTCGCCGGACCAGAGGATATCTCGCTCTTCGCCTTTTTTGTTCCTGAACACGGTCTCCAGATTGGTGACTGAGCCATATTCGTTCAAACTTTCTCTTGCCTGTTGACGCTGCTGTTTTGTCCAGATATTCAGATCCTCTCGCGTTTTATCGACCGCATCCTCGCGTGAAAAACCGGTCGTGTCTTGCCACCGCTGGTTAACATCGATAAGCCGGGAGTCGGAAAGCTGCGTAATTGACATGGCGCACGGGCTGGAATGAAAGGCTTTGAAAAACCGTTCCTCGGACTGGCGCAGTGCTTCCTCTGCTTCTTTGCGCTCGGTGATGTCGCTCAGGACTCCTGCAACGCTCACCTGGCCATTCTCTACAAGCACCCGTCTACAGGAGCGAACATAAATGGAAGTGCCATCTTTTCTTAATAGCCGAAATTCGGCTGGTTCTGTCTGGTTGCTTAGGGATCGCCGAAAACTCTCCAGTAAGATCTGCATATCCTCCGGGTGAATATAAGACGTAAAGGGTGTTCCTATAATCTCCTCGGCTTGGTAGCCGGAAAAACGCTCAACTACAGGGCTGATATAGGTTATATAGCCTTCAGCGTTTACCGTATATATGACATCGTTAAGGTTCACAACAAGAGAGCGATATTTTTCTTCAGATTGTTTCAACGCCTCTTCAGCCATCTTGCGCTCGGTGAGATCCAGCCCCATCTCGAGAACACCTAACAAATTCCCGTCCCCATCTTGAATCGGGTAGGCTCGCGAAAGCCGCAATATGCCATCGGGATAGACGACCTCCGCCATCTGAGGCTGACATGTTTCGATTACTTTTCTTACATTGCAATTGGGGCATGGCTCATTTCTGCCATGATAGAATTCATAACAGTACCTGCCCACCATCTGCACGGGAAGCATGCCTTTCATTTGTGAGTCTATTTTGTTTACGTACAATATTTTCAATTCTGGATCTACGTATAATATTGTTTCCCTTACCTGATCGGGAATGGCGTCCCTTTCATGCTTTGCTCTCTGCAGAGCCGCCTCTCTGTTCTTATGATCGGATAAAGACACCTTTAACTTTGTGATTTCTTGCTTCAAACGATTTATTTCTTCAAGCAGAAGGCTGTTGTCGATGTCTTCCTGCATTATTTACTCGGCCTCCCGTCATGCATCAGTGCTGAGTAAATATTCTTCAAAAGTCCTTTTTTACCTTTTAAAGTATCTGACATTCCCAGTCCGCGTGACGGCCACAATCCACGTGATGGAGCTCATGAGGAGCGAGGGCAAGGAAGGGCTGGCCAGAAGTATAAGAGCAACCCCGCGCCCAGTCCTGCGAGATGTGGCTGACGAGGCAAAAGTAAAACCCCGGACCTGTGCCCGAGGTACAAGAGAAATATAAGAGGGGGACTCTTACATAAATAAGGTTACCACTGTCAACTTAAAACAAGCTGAAAAGCAAGTTAAGATTGAGTAAATAATAAGCCCCCGGCCGTCAATTGCAACAACCGAAGGGCTGGAATACTTACAAATTACCCTAGTTGATTCCCACCAACAGCAAGATCAGGATCAGGAAGAGAACAAAGATCCACGTCCCTCCAAAACCGAAACCAGCGCCGAGCCCAACTCCTTCACCTTTTGCAGCACCCATTTTATTTCCTCCTTCGTTAATGGAATTCCATCATCCATATTATGCTACTTTTCGGAATAAGTTCTAAAATAAAATAAGCCCCAGGGTCTCCCCCGGGGCGTTTGAGTTATTGTCGAGTAGACGCTGGTCTCTCGGTTTCAAGACAACTGATTTAGGCTGACTGCCGCTCCGTTTCCGCCCCTTTCGGTTGGCGGTGCCTCAATACGCAGCCATGACAGGCTCTTCAACCAATTGGCCAGACGCCCCTCACGGAACCGTGCTGGCGCTACTCACGCACACGGCTCGTCACAATATCTTTCACCAGTGACAACCAGTAAGCCTAGGCCGAATAGCATAGATGTTCACGTAAATCTTGGGTTTTGGAAGAGGATACTTGCCAAGGAACAATTGAACTTCTCATAATTGAAGCTCTTTCTCTGGCTCCGTCTGTTCAACCATTTGTACAGCAGCTTCCGAGCCTGCACTGGAATTTGTTTATAGCCACGGAGTTGTCGGTTACTGCCGTAATACCTGTAGTGGCCGAGCAATTTCTCCCTCATTCAGTTCATCAGGATTACAGCCGGCAGATTCCGGTTCTGCTGCAACCATTCCTTGCATCTGAGCAGGCTGAGCTCTGAATTTCTTGGCACTGGTCTTTCTCTTAACTCGGAACTGTCCTTTTCGCCCTTTTCCGCAGTAGTGGGTGAACCCTAAAAAGTCGAAGGTACCGGGTTGCCGCCACCCTTGCTGGCTCCTCTGCCTTGCGCCCGAAGGCGATGATTCTGGTCTTCTCATCAGCGACTTCCAGCTTGAACTTGGCCAGCCTGGGGATAAGCGCCTGATAGAAAGCCCTGGCGTCATCCTCGATATTGGAAGCAGCAGACGAAGTCGTCACAGTACCTGACCATGAAGGCTTTCCCCCGGCAGTTCTTGCGCACGACCAGGTAGAACCAGAGGTCGAGGGCATAGTGCAGGTAGATATTGCCAAGTACTGGAGACACCACCCCACCCTGGGGCGTTCCCTCAGGTGTGTCGTACCTGATACCGGCTTCCATCATACCTGCCTTCAGAAACCTGGCGATGAGTCTCAGGATATTGGGGTCGGCGATACGGAGCTTCGAGGAATTTCATCATCCATTCGTGGTCGACGTGATCGAAGAATCCCTTGATATCAGCATCTACGATGTAATTGACAGTTCCCTGCTCAATGATTCTGTCCAGGGCCTCGAGGGCGTCATGACACCCGTGCCAGGACGGAATCCATAGGAGCAGTCCAGAAAGTCAGCCTCGTAGATGGCATTCAGTATCTTCGCCAGCGCCGCCTGCACCAGCTTGTCCTCATAGGCAGGTATCCCGAGCGGCCTTTGCTTGTCTGTTCCCGGTTTCGGGATGTAGACCCGTCTCACCGGCTTGGGGCTTGTAAGCCTGTCTCTTCATCCTCGCCACCAAATCCGTCAGGTTGATCATCCAGGTTCTCCTCGTACTCTTCCTTGGTCACTTTGTCGACCCCGGTCGCCTTCTTCCCATCCATCTACCATGCTGGCATGCCTTCAGGCTGTCCACGTTGATGAGATGTAGCCAGTGACGTGAAACGCTCCTTTGGTTTTGCTTTGGCTATCTCCGCTATCCTTTCCAGTTCCGTTACCATACGTCATGCTCTCCTTCTCTGCGTAAGGCGCATGTTTCCTTGGTCAGGTTGACAATATGTCACCGCCTTCCCTCTGCGGGCATTACCCCGCCTCATGGGTACTACGCGGTGATCCGACTCCCTGCCTGCCATTTGGCTCCCTCGCTTTGTATCGCTTGTAGGCCATACTCCCCTTGCGGGAAGAGCGGCAGGGTCTCCCGAGTTGCCGCATCATAACATGTGTCTAGCATGCCAGGCTCTCAGACCCCGGGGTAGCCAGCCAGGTCTTGCCCTAACGACCTGACTGATGTGGCCTTCTGCCATACGAACAGCATCGGCCTACCCGCTTATCATTCATTTCGGGGCTCAATCACTTCAGCCTTTCGGCTTCCGGCCTGCTATCTTGCCTGCCTACGCATAAACGTAGCAGTTGCCTGCTGCGCTCCAAGGCTGGCTACGGGTGGTTGGCTAGACCTTGCCCGGCGGGAGTCGCACCCGCTATATGACGCGACCTTGCTCGGCCGCA
>CAWEDD010000015.1:0-5956 GCA_963807495.1 uncultured Peptococcaceae bacterium | reverse complement strand
GGCTATAATCCCCCTGTTTTCAAACCTTAGCATTACCCATAAGTCTCTCTCTTGGAATAAATGTAATAGAAAGACTGGGGCACCTAACGATTTTCTGTGACAATCACCTGTAATCAGTCTCAATGGGCTACCATGCCCCAGAATCCGGCCTTGAATGGCTGGACACATCGTCGCAATTTCGATACACTTGGCTCATGAGCAGCCAATTACCATCAGGGTGTCCAGGGCATCGATACTGCGGACGATTTTTTACCGGGCCCGAGATCGAGGTCATCCGGCAAATCATCGCCTTGCCACAAGAATATCCGACAAGAGCAGCCATTGCCCGGGCTGTGTGCGCCGCACTTGCCTGGTACAAGCCTGACGGATTGCCCAAAAACATGTCCGCCAGGGTGGCCCTGCTGCGAATGGAGCAGGACGGTCTCTTGACCTTGCCTGCAGCCACACATTCATACACTCCCTCCCGCGGGGCGGTCTTTACAACTGCATCCGATCCTCAGCCCGAACTGCGCTGCCCCTGCCCGAAAACTGATATCAAGCTAAACCGCATTGCTACCAGGGCGGATTCACACCTGTGGAACGAACTGGTGGCCCGTTACCACTACCTGGGCTACCGGCCCCTGCCAGGCGCCCAGATCAGATACATCGTCAAACACGGAGAAACGCTGCTGGCCGCTCTTGGTTTCGGCGCCGCAGCCTGGAAAGTGGCGGCCCGTGACTCATTCATCGGATGGACACCCGATCAGCGGACAGCCAGGCTCCACCTGGTGGTCAACAATGCCCGCTTCCTGATTCTGCCCTGGATTCACATCCCCAACCTCGCCTCCCGTATCCTCAGCCTGGCTGCCCGGCAGGTCTATCGCGACTGGCCGGAACTGTATGGATATCAGCCGGTGCTGCTGGAGACATTTGTAGAAAGGAAGCGGTTTGCCGGCACCTGCTACAAAGCCGCCAATTGGATCCGCGCCGGCCGGACCACGGGGCGGGGAAAGCTGGACACTCATCATCGCCGGAACATCCCTGTCAAAGATGTCTACCTGTACCCTTTGAACTACCGCTTCCGCCGTATTCTGACCGGGGAGGTGGCCGTGTGATGCTCTGGGCAGCCAGGGAATGCGGCAGAGCCGAGTTCGGTGACGCTCGCCTCACCCAGCGCCTGATCTCCTTGGTTGACAGCCTCGTTGAGCATCCGGAAAAATCTCTACCCGAAGCGCTCGGCCAGTGGAATGCCACCAAGGCGGCCTACCGCTTTTTCGACAATGACAAGGTAACGGTTAAGGCCATATACGATTCCCATCGCGACGCCACTTTGGAAGCAATAAAGGGCCATCCGGTTATTTTGGCAATTCAGGACACCACCGTTTTCAACTACACCGTGCACCGAAAAACCGAAGGGATGGGGCCGATCGGAAAGACGGGCCTATCCGGCTTTTTTCTGCATAGCTGCCTCGCCGTATCTCTGGAAGGGGTCCCACTCGGAATCTTGTCCCACCGCATGTGGGTGCGTCCTCCCGAGAGCAAGGACAGCCATAACACACATAAAAACCGTCCGCTGGACGACAAGGAGAGTGCCCGCTGGATCGAAGTCACCAAGGAGGTCGCCCGGATTGTTCCGGCTCCCACCAGGGTAGTCATGGTGGGAGACAGGGAGAGCGACATCATCGACCTCTTCCTCCTCGCCAACAGCAACCATGATTTTCTGATCCGCGCCCAGTGGGACCGCCGTCTCGACAATTCGAATGACCACCTCTGGCATGCTGTAGAGAACGCCCCCGCCCTTGGCCAAACAGCCATCAAGGTTCCACGTGCGGATCAGCGCCCCGAACGGGAGGCCATCCTCACTCTCCGGGCAGCCACGGTGACCCTGAGGCCGCCACCTTCCCGCCTAAAAGAGAGATTGCCAGCACCCACTGTCAATGCCCTGCTCGTTCGGGAGGAAGCGCCACCCGCAGGGGTTCAACCGATAGAATGGATGCTCCTCACCACCTTGCCCGTCGCCACCTTCGAGCAGGCTTTGCAATGCCTGATTTGGTACACCTACCGTTGGCGGATCGAGCGCTATCATTACATCCTTAAAAGCGGTTGCCAGGTGGAAAAACTCCAGCTGGAAACCAGAGACCGTCTCATGCGTGCCCTGGCGGTGTATAGTATGGTAGCGTCACAACTGCTCTGGCTCACCTATCATGCCAGGCAGACCCCCCAGGCGTCCTGCACTGTTGCCCTCAGCAACAGCGAATGGAAGGCCCTGTATGCCGCTACCCACAAGACGACCATCCTTCCCGACTGCCCACCGGATCTGCAAACGGCTGTCTTATGGATCGCCAGACTGGGCGGTTTCCTTGCACGCAAGGGAGACGGCCTGCCCGGAGTCAAAGTCCTCTGGCGTGGTTTTCGGCGCCTCCAAGATCTAACCGCTATGTGGGAAATCTTTAATCCCTGACATAACCAACGACCCCGGCATCACCCAGTCTGCCAAGCATTTTCCGTGTTGCTCACCCGGCTTGTGGCTCTAACACCTCTGCTTTTTGCCCCCTTCTCTGCTTGAAAGCTGAATCAGCTTGATCCCCATAACCTTGCTTATCATGCTGGGAGGGCGGGTGGGGACTAGCTTCAAGCACCGCTGCCTATCGATAGAGTTCACTTTTTTAGCACAGTCTGTTGCCACCGACCTGGCAACACTCCTTAGCAAATTATGGTACAATCTAAGGGTAATGCTAAGGTTTTCAAACAGGGGATGCATGGACCCCCTCAGCTTTTCCCCTTATGATCAGTAACCAAGTATGGTATCATTATGGTATGAAGCATAATAGTTGGAAGTCAACCGGAAACGCAGTCTACCTGACATGGTACCACTTCGTATGGTCAACCAAGTACCGCCGCAAGGTGCTCACCGGCGACGTAGCGGAGACAGCCAAAGCCGCCTTGCTGAACATCTGTGATAGGCAGGGGTATGAGGTGCGGGCCACAGAAGTGATGCCTGATCACATTCATCTGTTCATCTCTGTCGAACCAAAGATACCGCTCACCGTTGTAGCGAAGTCTTTGAAGGGAGGCTCGGCCAGGACCATCTTCACCCGGCACCCCGAGATCAGGAAAAGGCTCTGGGCGGGACACCTGTGGAATCCCTCATACTTTGTGGGGACAGCCGGCGATGTGTCGGCTAGTATCATCCAGCAATACATCGAGTCACAATGGGAAGGCGGTGAATAGAACGTCGCTTCGAGTTATAGCTGCCAAAATAGTTATGAACAACGAAAACGAAGAACTTCTGAGAAGCACCATGCTATCGGCTACCAAGGTATACAACGGCCTGATCTGGAACCTGCGCCAGGAGTATGAGGCAACCGGAAAGAGCAGAGTCTCGCGCAAGAACCTTAACGGCATTCTGAAGACTCTCCCGAGGGCGAAGGCATATTACTCACTGGCAGTGCAGTCCACCCGTGATGAGGTAATTGGGGCTCACAGGTCATTCTTCGCCCTGCGGCAGTCCGGCCACACCGAGCATCATAGCCCAGGCTTCCGGCGCAAATCCTATCTGAGTCCGCTCAAATATCTCCAGAGCGGGTTCTCTGTCGAGAATAACAACCTTGTTCTGAGCCTGGGAAACAGCCGTGAGGATGGCGCTAGGTCTATCGCAATGCAACTGCAACACCGTCCTGATGTCTCCCTGGATACTCTGAAGATCAAGGGCGTGACCATCACCTACGCCAAACACTTTGGGTTCAAGGCCCACCTGGTGATTGAAACGCCACCTGTGGAGACTGTCTCCGGCGATATCAAATGCGCCGTCGATCTGGGAGAGACTAACCTGATTTCCGCTGTCTTTTCCGATGGCAGCACCGCTATCCTGTCCGGCAGATTGCTCAAGGCTTGCCGCCGCTTCTGGCAGAAAATACGATCAAGGGTCAAGCCACCATCGAAGGACAACCCCCACCTTTCAAGGAGATTCGAGGAGATATCCCACCGGGAATCGGATTGGACAAATAATTTTTTGCACCAGGCTTCCCGGTGGTTCGTCGATCTCTGCAAGGAGAAAGGGGTGTCCGAGATCGTGATCGGTGATTTGACAGACATTCGGGAGGAGATCGATTACGGAGACCGTCTCAACCAGAGGCTCCACGCCTGGCCGTTCGCCAAGCTGACAGAACTGATCCGGTACAAAGCCGAGGATGCCGGAATCGCTGTCCGGCAGGAGTCCGAGGCCTACACCAGTCAAACCTGCCACGCTTGCGGCAAGATCAGCAAGTCCGCCAGGAAGCACCGTGGCCTTTACTCCTGCACCTGCAGTTACCGAGCAAATGCCGATCTCAATGGAGCGGCCAACCTATTCAAGAACGCCTACAAGGTATCTCCCTGGGGCACTGCCCTGCGGAGTAGTGGGGATGTGACTTCCCCCTCGCTCGTGGCCAGATTCACCGGCCATACGGTGCACGAACTTGCTCTCTGAGCCGTCCTTCGGGATGCCCCTCATTTCAATGAGGGGAGGATGTAGCGAAGTCTTTGAAGGGAGGCTCGGCCAGGACCATCTTCACCCGGCACCCCGAGATCAGGAAAAGGCTCTGGGCGGGACACCTGTGGAATCCCTCATACTTTGTGGGGACAGCCGGCGATGTGTCGGCTAGTATCATCCAGCAATACATCGAGTCACAATGGGAAGGCGGTGAATAGAACGTCGCTTCGAGTTATAGCTGCCAAAATAGTTATGAACAACGAAAACGAAGAACTTCTGAGAAGCACCATGCTATCGGCTACCAAGGTATACAACGGCCTGATTCTGGAACCTGCGCCAGGAGTATGAGGCAACCGGAAAGAGCAGAGTCTCGCGGAAGAACCTTAACGGCATTCTGAAGACTCTCCCGAGGGCGAAGGCATATTACTCACTGGCAGTGCAGTCCACCCGTGATGAGGTAATTGGGGCTCACAGGTCATTCTTCGCCCTGCGGCAGTCCGGCCACACCGAGCATCATAGCCCAGGCTTCCGGCGCAAATCCTATCTGAGTCCGCTCAAATATCTCCAGAGCGGGTTCTCTGTCGAGAATAACAACCTTGTTCTGAGCCTGGGAAACAGCCGTGAGGATGGCGCTAGGTCTATCGCAATGCAACTGCAACACCGTCCTGATGTCTCCCTGGATACTCTGAAGATCAAGGGCGTGACCATCACCTACGCCAAACACTTTGGGTTCAAGGCCCACCTGGTGATTGAAACGCCACCTGTGGAGACTGTCTCCGGCGATATCAAATGCGCCGTCGATCTGGGAGAGACTAACCTGATTTCCGCTGTCTTTTCCGATGGCAGCACCGCTATCCTGTCCGGCAGATTGCTCAAGGCTTGCCGCCGCTTCTGGCAGAAAATACGATCAAGGGTCAAGCCACCATCGAAGGACAACCCCCACCTTTCAAGGAGATTCGAGGAGATATCCCACCGGGAATCGGATTGGACAAATAATTTTTTGCACCAGGCTTCCCGGTGGTTCGTCGATCTCTGCAAGGAGAAAGGGGTGTCCGAGATCGTGATCGGTGATTTGACAGACATTCGGGAGGAGATCGATTACGGAGACCGTCTCAACCAGAGGCTCCACGCCTGGCCGTTCGCCAAGCTGACAGAACTGATCCGGTACAAAGCCGAGGATGCCGGAATCGCTGTCCGGCAGGAGTCCGAGGCCTACACCAGTCAAACCTGCCACGCTTGCGGCAAGATCAGCAAGTCCGCCAGGAAGCACCGTGGCCTTTACTCCTGCACCTGCAGTTACCGAGCAAATGCCGATCTCAATGGAGCGGCCAACCTATTCAAGAACGCCTACAAGGTATCTCCCTGGGGCACTGCCCTGCGGAGTAGTGGGGATGTGACTTCCCCCTGCGCTCGTGGCCAGATTCACCGGCCATATGGTGCGCGAACTTGCTCTTTTGAGCCATCCTTCGGGAGGGCCCTTGTTTCAATGATGGGAAAATGTCACCG
>CAWEDD010000014.1:0-14317 GCA_963807495.1 uncultured Peptococcaceae bacterium | reverse complement strand
TGCTGCTGGTGGTGGGAACCGGGGAATTGGAGCAACAGTTACGCCGGGAAGCTGATGGCTGCCGGTTTGACGGGAGCATCCGGATGTTGGGCTACCGCACCGATGTCCCCGATCTGCTGGCCATAGCTGATGTTGTGGTGTTGGCCTCGCGGCATGAGGGCCTGCCGCGGGTGGTCATGGAGTCGATGGCTGCAGCAAAGCCGGTGGTGGCGACGGACGTGCGGGGCAGCCGCGACCTGGTGCGGAACGGGAAGAGCGGCCTGCTGGTACCGTTGGGAAGGCCGGACCTGCTGGCGCAGGCGCTGCTTTGTCTGATCGGCGACCGGGCGCTGGCCTGCCGGATGGGAGCGGCAGGACGGGAAATGATCCGGGAGTATGCGTTGGAGCGGGTACTGCAGGAGATGGACGCCATCTACCGCCGTTTTTTGCGATAGCTTGTCAAAGCCGCTGACTGCCGGCACTCCTACCAATGATCGCCTTCACGCTTGACACCCCGGATAAACAGGAATATTCAAAGTATTCGTCGAAGTGATAGTATAATAATTCAGACCTTGCCGGTGTGGGTAAGATTGTGGCCGTTTTCTGCACCGCAGATCATGCTGCTTGAAGGAGGCTGCCATGCGCAAGCCGTGGCTGCTGTGGGTTTTCTTGTTCATCGTAGACGCCGGTCTGGTCAACCTCGGCTACCTGCTGGCTTTCCTGCTGCGGTTCGGCCAGGCGATACCGTCCAATAATTTTGGCCCGTTCGTCGACCTGATCCCCTACATCAGCCTCTGCGTGCTGGTGTTCTTCTGGTTCTTCGAGCTATACTCCCACACCTGGAAGCGGCGCCTGGAGACCCTGTACAGCGTGGTCATCACGGTGCTGTTCACCAATATCTCCGCCATGGCCATCACCTTCATGCTGCGCGGCTTCGCCTTCCCCCGGTTGACCTTCGTCATGGCTGCCGGTTTGCAGATCTGTCTGCTCGGAGGCTGGAGGCTACTCTGGCAGGCGATCCTCGACCGCAGTGAGGCGGCGAAGACGGTGGTCATCGCCGGCGGCAACGGCCACGATATCGCTGACAAGCTCGGTTCCCTGATCGGTAGGCGCTACCAGGTGCTCGGACACTTCAGTACCGCTGAGGAGGTGGAAGGCGACGCCTTCAACGACGCCTTCGCCAGGGCGCAGGTGGTCTGTGTCAACCCCTCCATCTCCAGGGAGGCCAGGGAGGAACTCATCTCCAGGTGCCTGGAGGAGGACAAAGAGGTGCTGCTCGTCCCGGAACTGTATGATATCCTGCTCCATAACGCCAGCCTCAACCGGGTGGACGACCTGGCCGTCTTTCATATCGAGAGCCTGACGTTGACACCTGGGCAGCAGCAGGCGAAGCGCCTGTTCGACCTGGTATTCTCCCTGGTCGGCTTGGTGGTGTTCCTGCCGTTCATGCTGGTGATCAGCGCCGTGGTGGAGTTCTCGACCCCCGGCCACATCTTCTACCGCCAGAAACGGGTCGGCCTGAACGGCAAGACTTTCTCCCCGGTCAAGTTCCGTACCATGTTCGACGATGCGGAGAAGGACTTGGGGCCGGTGCTGGCCACCGCCGACGACCCCGGATCACCCCGGTCGGGCGCCTGCTCAGGCCGCTCCGGCTCGACGACTGCCGCAGATGATCAATGTCCTGAAGGGGGAGATGGAGCTTTCGTGGGCCCGTCGCCCGGAGAGGCCTTTCTTCGTGGAGCAGTTCTGCAGGGACATCCCCGAGTACCACTACCGGCTCAAGGTGAAGCCGGGGATCACCGGCCTCGCCCAGGTGCAGGGGAAGTACGACACCGATGCCGCCGACAAGCTGCGCTACGACCTCTACTACATCCGCAACTACTCCCTGCTGCTCGACCTGCAGATCATCTTCCAGACGCTGCGGGTCGTGCTGATCCCGGAGGCAGCCATGGGAATATCCGGCAAACCGGCGGATCGGGACCAGGTACACGCAGGGTGCTCCAGTCTCAAAGAACTCCACCAATAAGAGGCCACGATGAAAAAGGAACAGTTGTTCAAAGCGGCTGGCATTATCGCTGCCGCTTCAATTTTAAGCAAGATCCTGGGGTTTTTCCGGGAAACATCCATGGCTGCCGTCTTCGGCGCCTCCCATGCCACCGATGCCTACCTGGTGGCGCTGATCATTCCCGGGATGCTTTTTGCCACTGTCGGTACGGCCTTGACGACAACGCTGATTCCGGTCTACACCCGGCGTGTTTATGAAGAGGGGGAGCAGGCGGGCTGGCAGTTTATCAACTCGCTGCTCAACCTCGCCCTGGTCGCCTGCCTCGTAATAACCGGCCTCGCATTGCTGACCGCTCCTGTCATAGTGAGGACCGTGGCGCCGGGATTTCAGGGCGCCACCTATACCCTAACGGTCTTACTGACACGGGTTCTGCTTCCCACCATGGTGCTGCAGTGCGCCATCTCCGTGGTCACGGGCTTGCTGCAGGCGAAGCAGAGATTCACGCTCCCGGCGTTGACCGGCATTCCCTACAACATCTTGCTCATTACGGCAATCCTGTGGGGCGGAAGGCATTTTGGCATCACGGCGGTAGCCATAGGAATGGAATTGGCGACCTTGAGTCAAGTTGTGATCATGATGCCCGGCCTGAGGGAGGTGCATTATGATTACCGGTGGCTTTTGAATCTGCGGGACTCGGGAATGATCATGGTCGGAAGAATGATCATTCCTGTCATCCTGGCAACCGGGGCCAGCCAACTGGGCCTGGTGGTGGACCGGATGCTGGCTTCCGGTCTTCCGGAGGGCAGCATTGCCGCCCTGAACTTCGGATACCTGCTGTCACAGTTTCCCCTGGGGATTTTCGCCGTGGCGGTGAGCACCGTAATCTACCCGACTTTTTCGGAATACGCTGCCAAAAAGGACCTGGCAGGGCTCCGGCGCGCTCTTGTAGCCGGGGTTCGCGTCACTCTCTTCATCGTCTTGCCGATGTCGGTCGCCTTTGTCGTCTTGAAACAGCCGATGGTCAGAGTTCTTTTTCAGCGGGGCGCTTTCAATCCCCGCGCCACCGGCCTGACTGCCGATGCCCTGCTCTTTTTCAGCCTGGGGCTGGCGCCGATGGCGTTGCGCGATCTGATCAGCCGGGTCTATTTCAGCCTGCAGGATACCCTGACCCCGATGCTGCTCGGCATCGGCGCCGTTGCCGTGAACATTATCTTGAACCTCCTGCTGATCAGGCCGCTGGCGCACGGAGGCCTCGCCCTGTCAACCTCTCTGGCAGCCCTGTTTGCGATGGTTCTCCTCTTTGTGGTTTTAAGGCGGCGCATCGGAGAACTGGGGGGGAAAGAGATGCTGGACGGTTTCTGGCGGATCTGCGTGGCCAGCGGGGTGATGGGCCTGGCAGTGACAATCGCCTGGGCGCTGTTGGCGCACCTCTGCCAGGGAAGGGGCTTCATCTGGAATGCGGGCTGCCTGGCAGCCACGATCCTGATTGGAGCCGTGGTTTACGGAATTGCCTCATTTCTTTTGAGACTGCCGGAACTGGGATTCTTCATCGACTTCGGGCGGCGCACTGCGAGGCGTCTGCTGGCGGGCTCCGCGATGTGAGCGGCGGGGAGAGAAAGGATCCAGGAATACGCCTTGGAGCGGGTGCTACAGGAGATGGATGCCATCTAACGCCGTTTTTGCGGAAGGTTTCCTATAGCTGGAGTGCTCTTACTAATATATGGTATAATTGCATTGTTCCTGGTGAAATGCCATTAGGTTGCCCGGGCACCTGTGGTGTATGGTGATATTTTCCTTGCTTTAGAGAAGCCTTGTGTGATTGGAGAAAGAGAGGAACAACAATGGACACTCCGCTCCACAGAGCCGTAGAAATTATCGTCAAGTTTGTCGAGCCGGAAAAGATCATCCTGTTTGGATCGCGAGCAACTGGTGAATCAAAGCCGGACAGCGACTATGATTTGTTTGTAATCAAAAAAGAAGCTGAACATAGAAGGAAGCTTGCTCAGCAGATTTACAGATCTCTTTATGGTATCGGCATTGCCGTCGACATTATTGTGGAGACACCTGATCGATTCGAAGCACTGAAAAATAACCCCTTTTTGATTTACAAGGAAATAGAGAGTCATGGGGAGGTGCTCTATGAAAAACCAGTCGCTGTTGAAAGATTGGCTAAGAAGAGCAAAAAGCAATCTGGAAAGAGCGAAAGCAGGTAAGATTTCTGAAGAGGTAGTCTACGAAGATCTGTGTTTTGATTGTTAGCAGGCGGTTGGGAAACATGAATAACCCGCTCCGCACTCTAGCGGCTTTAGCTGTGAGTTAGGAGCGTACGTTTGCCTTATTGGTGCGCCTATGGTATAATATTCCCAGGAAAGAGGTGATCTGCAATGCCCCAACTCAGCGGCTTCGCTAAAACTTATCGGTTCAACCTGCTGGTTTCCCCGGGTGTTGCAGATCAGTTCAGCCTCACCGTAGAGCAATACCGCCGCGCTGTCTCCTTCTACCTTCAGGTCTTTCAGAACCACCAGGAGATCCTTGACCGGAGAGACTGGCTGAGAACTGCCGAGATCTTGACACACTACACGAAGAAGAACCCCAACCCGAAGTACGATTTCGATTCCCCGTTTCCCAACTACCCGTCCGGTTTGCGCCGTGCCGCCATATCTGAAGCCTATGGCTCAGCCTGCTCCTGGAGATCAAACTACAAGCGGTGGCAGGCGAAGAAGGAAAAACATGATCAGAAGAACCGGCAGCGGGAGATCGCAGGGAAGTGTCCCATTCTCTTACGGAACATCCTCCGCAGTACCCGCTAGCGTGTGACCGTTGGCCTTCTTTCTACCGCACGGAACACCGCATGCTCGACGAACATCACGTATTGTTTAAGCTTTTCACCGGCAGAGCCTATGTCTACCGCAAGGTAGCCCTGCTTGCGCCGCTGGTGGTACCCGAGGGTTACGCCGCCGGCTATCAGTCTCTGGTGCACAAGGCCTGGGGCTGGGAACTGCACGTGCCAGTAGCCCTGAAACAAAGGCTCTATCTCCAGAAGATCAGCAACCAGTTTCCTAAGCCAGGCTTCCGGTTCTGCTCTGTCGATCTCGGGATCAACAACCACGCCGTTATGACGATCCAGGATGCCGAAGGCAGGGTCCTGGCCACGGAGATCATCTCCGGCGCCAGGGACAACCACCTCAGGAAGAGGTATCTCGAAGAGATCGCCAAACTGCAGCAGCAGACGAGAGTCATCCCCGAGGGAGAACGGTTTGCCAAGGATCTGTGGGACAAGGTTTCCAACTTCAATGACGACCTGGCGCATCAGGTACTCCCGGCGAATAGTGAACTTTGCAAAAAAGCATGGCGCCGCCGTGGTCGTCTTAGAACGCCTGGATAACCTGAAACCGGAGCAGGGAACACGGTCGCGCTGGCTGAACAGGAAATTGGGCCACTGGGTCAAAGCGAGGATATTCCGCTACACCCGGTACAAGGCGCTGCCTGCCGGCATTTACATCCAGGGTGAGCCCGAGGGACACATCCGCAGGTATCCCTACTGCGGGTTTCTCGCTATCGAGCGGTACACGCCGGGGAAGCCCGGCGGCGTAAAACTGGCCCGCTGCACGAACTGTGGCGTAGGGGACATCAACTCTGACTTCGTGGCCAGGTGCTCGGTATGGGCAGGACTTTTATTTTCAAACAGAAAGCCCTTTCCAGCGATGGGAAGGCGTCCTGACTACCTATACGGCAGCTAGGATCAGGGCTGAACCCGCTGGCGCTTGGACTCGGTAAATTGCGGATGCTGTCGGTCGGGTCTACGACCCAGGGACCGGAAACATCTACGCTTACCCGAGACAGGGCAAAGTTCGTGGGAGTGAACCCGGAATCAGCGAATTTATTCGTGTGTAAGGTTCAAGATTATTACTATACAACCGGTGAAGAGCAGGATCTGCTCTATGGCGATCTGCTGGGGGTCCGGCTACCGCAAACAAAATTAAAGCAGATTCACAATTCCAGTCGCCAGGAGAGAATGCCTAAATTTGCCACTAATTTTAGATTGCGTGAACATGCAGCCGCATATTTCGGACTGATGGCTGATGCCATCCGCTGGTGTGGATACCGGGGATGGGTGATTCTGATCGATGAAGTGGAACTGCTGGGAAGGTTGGGCGTAGTAGCACGGCTCCAGGCCTATCGTCATCTGAACTGGCTGTTGAACTGGTCGGCGACGATGTCTTACCCGATCTATACGGTGGGCGCCGCAGCGACCCGGCTTCAGGACGATATCTGGTACGGACGGACGAAGGATGACCGCACGATCATGCCCCGCCTGGCAGAATCGCGGGTTGGCACAGAGGCGAGGTTGGAAATGGAAACCTTTTTTGAACGCGCCATCAGCGAGGAAAGCCCGGTTGTCGAACCGGCCACGGAGGAAGGACTGGTATGCTTGCTGGAAAAGGTTGTCCAGTTGCATGCCCAGGCCTATCAGTCGTCCCCGGAGGTGAATGTTTCGTCTCTGATCTGCCAGTTGGGGTCGCAAACGGTACGTACCTACATCCGGGCGGTTTTGGAAGCTCTGGATATGCAGTTTATCTATCAAGAAGAAGTGGCGCCACAGGCCGAGGCATTTCAGGAGCAGACCCTGGAAGAAGACGAGGACTTTTTTCCCATAGTGGGCATATCCTAACCATTTTTGATTGTGTCAATTTGACGACCTCGGCTATGGTCATTTTATCCACCAGCCTGTCTCTGTTCACTCCCTACCTACGATACCATAAATTTAGAAGAGCGCTCACTTGACATATTCGTTCAGCTTCCAGAGCAGGTACAGGGGCACATTTCGCACCTGGTCACCGCTCACGTTGTTCAGGGAAGCTTTTACCGAAACTCTCGGCTCATACTTCTTGCGGTATTCTGCGAGGCTCTTGGCTTTGTCATTGCGCTCAGATTTGACCTCGATGGGCACGATGTCCATACCGAACTGCGCCACAAAATCCACCTCGGCGGTGTTGTTTGACTTCCAATAAAACGGGACCTCACCCTGCAGGCTTACCAACTCACAGAGTACATAGTTTTCGGTGATCGCTCCCTTGAACTCTTTAAAGGTATCGCTTCTGTCGAGCAGGGCCTGGGCAGGAAGCCTGGACATCTTGCGTAAAAGACCGATGTCCACCATATAGAGCTGAAATAAGTCGGATCAGAATAGGCGGATAGGGGCAAGAAGGGCTTTTCAATTTTGACAACTCTGTGAGCAAGCCCCGCGCTGATCAGCCACTCCAAGGCGTCCTCCAGATCCTTGGCGCGCAGTCCCTGCTTTACATGGCCAAAGATGAATTTACTGTTTTCCCTGGCAAGCTGTGCAGGGATGGAATGCCAGATCAGGGACAGCTTGGGATAATCCTTTGTCGGCGCATGCTTTGCAAAATCCAGTTCATAGCTGTCGAGTATTTTCTGCTGTGTTTCTTCTACTGCAGATATGTCCCTGGTCTTGGTCCATTGATCAACCACTTCCGGCATGCCGCCGGTGATGTAATAGGTGCGCAGATAGGTCTCCAATCTATTTGCAAAGAGGCCGGAAACCCTGTCCTCGGGTGAGAGCTTTTGCAAATAATCGCAGAGCATCTCCTCGCCGTTTGCCAGAAGAAACTCATAAAAGCACATCGGTCTCAGTGTCAGGAAATCTACCTTGCCCACCGGAAAGGAGAGCGGGCTTGATAAGGCCATACCCAGCAGCGAGCCTGCAGAGACGATATGAAAGTCCGGCATATTCTCGCAAAAGTATTTCAAGAAGGTCAGCGCCTGGTTGCAGAACTGGATCTCGTCAAAGATAACGAGCGTTTCCTTTGGCTGAATCACCTTGCCGCGCAGCACTCCCAGTTCGGTGATAATTCGCACGACATCGAGATCTGTTTCAAACCGTTGCTGCAGGGCGGTGTTCCCCTCGAAATTGAAGTAGGCGACATCCAGGTAATGCTTTTTGCCAAACTCATTCAGCAGCCAGGTCTTTCCGCACTGGCGCACACCTTTGATCACAAGTGGTTTTCTGTCCTGCTTATTCTTCCATTCTATTAATTTGGCAAGCAGCAATCTTTGCATTATGCTTCACCATCCTGCAAATATCGTATGAAATTACGTTTATTATATGCATTTTCGATACATATAATACTCAAGAGAGCCTCTTTTGTCAACCATAACGTGTCAGCCTTACGCCTTCTACTTCGCTTACCGGGCGTTGAAACCATGACACCGGAAAAGGATTTCGGCGGGATAAAACGAATCTACCTTCAGAGGTCTGGCAAGATGTGCTATGTGAGAATATCGTGGATGGTCTTACAGTCTGCAGAATGTTTTCAGATGGCCGTGCACCGGTTCAATCTATGGAGGGATGTTCTTACTTGAAGCGGCGGGACAAAAGCAACGCACAAGAAATTCAGCGAGGCCGCCCGATGCAGCCGGACGCCAAGCAAGCAGACAACGTTGCTGATGCTGGACGGAAGGAAGCTGCGGCGACGGCGGCACCGGTAGCACCGCCAATCAAGGTAACTTTCGACCCGGAGGCTGACGCCGCTGTTTTAAGCCTGACTGCAAGCAGGGCCGCCGCGCCCCACCCAGAGGGTACCCGGTACCCGGAACGGGTGGGACACCCGGCTGCTGACCTCTTCTTGCACCGCCAGGCGCTTGGCCTGCTCCTGGCGCCTGGTTTCGACACGCTGCTCTCAGCGGGCGCTGCCCGCGACATCCGGCTGCTGGACTATCAGTTGGCTACAGTGAGCCACGTTTTAAAAAATCTGCGCGGGCGCGCTCTGCTATGTGACGAGGTTGGCCTGGGTAAGACGATCGAGGCCGGCCTGATCATGATGGAATACATCCTGCGCGGCCTGGCACGGCGCGTGCTGGTGCTGACGCCGCCCTCCCTGGTGGAGCAGTGGCGTCTGGAATTACAGACCAAGTTCAACCTGGACTTCATCACCTACGACACTCCCCAGTTCAAGACTGCTGCCAACCCCTGGGTTACATTCCCGTATATCATCGCCTCCCTCGACACCGCCAAGCGGGAACCGCACCAATCTATGGCGCTGGAACCGGTCTACGACCTGGTGATCGTTGACGAGGCGCACCACCTGAAACAGCAAAAAACTTTGGCCTACCAACTGGTCAGCCGGCTCAAGAAGAAATACATCCTCTTGCTGACCGCCACACCGGTGGAAAATGACCTGGGAGAACTGTTCAACCTGATCACGCTACTACAGCCAGGCCAACTGGAAACATCCACTACCTTCAAACGCAAGTATCTCACCCGGGGTGACCCGCTCCAGCCAAAAAACGCTGAGGAGTTGAAGAAGCTGGTACGGGAGGTGATGATCCGGAACAGACGCAGCGACACCGGCGCCATCACAGCCAGGCGCCGCGCCGAGGTGATCGAGGTCGCCCTCTCGCCGGATGAAGCAGCATTCTATCAACGGTTGACTGCTTTCGTGCGTGGTCACTACACCACGGAGTCCACCGCGCCCGCAAGCGTGCACCTGTCCGGCGGGGTGACCCTATTCGTGCTGAAAACGCTGCAGCGCGAGGTGGGTAGCAGCATCGAGGCGGTGCTGCCCACGCTGGAAAAAATCGCCGCAGAAGAAGCGCATCCCCAATCCCTGCGCCAGGTCTGTGGAGTTTTGGCCAGACAGGCCAGGGGAGTGGCGACGCGGGCCAAGGCCGTCACCCTGGTGCGCCTCCTGAAAACCATTCCTGACAAGGCCGTGGTGTTCACCTGCTTTCGGGCCACCCTGCGTTTCCTGGCCGACCTCCTGCAGGGCGAGGGATTCCGGGTAGCCCAGTTGCATGGCGGGATGCGGCGGGCGGAGAAGGAGCAACAGGTACAGGCCTTTGCCGGTGACGCCCAGATCCTGATCTCTACAGAAACGGGGAGCGAGGGCCGCAACCTGCAGTTCTGCAACGCGATCATCAACTACGACCTGCCCTGGAACCCGATGCGCATCGAACAGCGGATCGGGCGTCTGCACCGGATCGGTCAGACCAGAGACGTCTCGATCTACAACCTGTCGGCTGCCGGAACAGTTGAGGCCCACATCCTGGAACTGCTGGATGCTAAGATCAACATGTTCCAGTTAGTGGTGGGCGAGCTGGACATGATCTTGGGCAACCTGCGCGAGAAGCGGGATTTCGAAGACATCATCATGGATATCTGGGCGAGCGCCCTCGACGATATCAGCCTGCAGTCCCAACTGACAGACCTGGGCGACAGACTGTTCACTGCCAAAGAACAGTACCTGGCAGTGAAGACGCTCGACGAGAAGTTGCTGGGAGCGCTGCTGCCTGACAAGGAGTAGCCTGTCAGCGGGTTATGCACAGGAGGAGCGACCATACATGCCGAACGGCACAATAAACCTGCGCTCGTTTGTCACCTCCTACTTGGAGCGGTCCGGGGCCGTTTTCGAGGATGCCGGCTACGAACTGGTGGAGGTACTGCTGGATCACGAACTGAGCCCCGTCTTCAAGGGCCATCTAATGCTGGCCTTCGATTCCGAAGTTGCCAGGGAGAACCCGTCAGCCATCCTGGTCACTTACGGCAGCGTTTTCCTGGACGAGTTGGCCAGGCTGGCCGCCGATTATGGGCGTTATACCATTATCTACGGTCCTGCCCCGGGCAGTAAACCGGGAGGGCGTCTGGAGAGGGAGATCCATGACCGGGTGGAGTTCGTGCGCTGCCGCCCGCCGAAGGTAGTGCACCAGTGGCTCGAAGAGCACAGTTTCCGGGGCTTCTACTTTCGCGCCGTATTCCGCTCTTACGAGAGGATGGAGGACATGGTGGCGGTAGTGGTGGACAGCCACACCGGTCTGGTGGCGCCCGATTTTGCCGGTTGGTGGAATGGGGTGGTGGCCGCCGAGGAGCCGCAGGTCGCCCTGCCGAGGGCAAAAGCCCTGGACTGGATGGGGTTGTACCGAACTGCCTGCCAGGACGCAGAAAGACAGGCCAGGGAGCATGCTGCCGCTGACCAGGCCCAGACGGCAGGCAGGCGTTCCGGCGAACTGGCCAAAGTCAGCGGTTATTACGCGCAACTCGCTGCAGAGATCGAGAAAAAAATGGCTGCCACCGATGATGAGGCCAAAAGAGGACGCCTGCAGAAACAGTTGGAGGCGGTGCAGTCTGACCGCCAACGCCGGGAACGGGATACCCTGGAGCGCTATGCAGAGGAAGTGGAACTCTATCTCGATCATCTGGTGGAGTATCGCCTGCCGCGCCTGCACGTCAGGTTGGAGTTGCAGCACAGGGACCAGACATTGAACGCCACCTTGCTGTATAACCCGTTTGCCCATCGCCTGGAAACACCGGTCTGTCCGGTCTGCGGCCAGCCAGCCATCCGCCTGCTGCCAGACGGAAAAAACGGTTTCACCTGCCTGAACCATACTGAAAACCGGCGCCGTGACCTACCTGGATAGGATTTCTTCAGGCGACGAGTTCCTGATTTTCCTGCTCCAGTCTGCTATGCGTAACGGTTTTCTCTATCTGAAGCTGCTTGTCGGCGAGGTTTTGCGCCTGCTCGCTGCTACTAATATCTGGTATAATTGTAGTACCGGTATGTTGAAGGCGGGAGGGTTTGTAAGTGGAACAGGCAATGCTTGAAAGTATGAAGCAGGCGTGGCGGGAGAGAGTGGAATCGGAGCGGCGGGAAGAGGGGGAACGGCGCCGCTGTGCTCTGGAGCGAGCGACGGCAGTTGCTAAATACGTTAAGGAACAATACCCGGAATGCAAAGTGTATCTTTACGGCTCTCTTATTTGGGGCAGACATTTCACGCCCCGGTCGGATATAGACCTGCTGATCAGTGGATTTCCCATTGAGGCCTCCTACTGGCGTTTACTTGTGGAATTGGAGAAGCGCACATCACCCTTCGAGATAAGCGTTGTTTTGGAAGAGGACGCCTGTTCATCGCTTCGGGAAAAAGTGCTTGCAGGAGGCAAGGAACTATGACATGCAAACAATTTGCTTTGATAACCGCCAGAATTAAGGAAGAGCTATTGAACATCAGCCACCTTCAGAATGAACTCAAAGAAAAAGGTTTCTCGGGATCTTCGCGCGCTGTCAAGCTTGCTGTTGCCCAAGCTGATTCTTTTGCTATACGAGGAATCGGGTCGGTGCTTCACGATTTCTATGTGGTCATTGAGAACGTTTTCGAGGTTATAGCCAGGGATATTGACGAGAGATTGCCATCTGGAGAAAACTGGCACCAGGAACTGCTCAGGCAAATGGCGCTTAGTGTGCCTCAAGTAAGGCCTCCGTTGTTGCAAAGAGATACGGCTGTTTTACTGGACGAATTCCGCGCTTTCCGTCACGTCTTTCGTAATGTATATGGGTTCAACCTTTCCTCAACTAGAATTGGGGATCTTCTAAAGAAGTTCCCTAATGCTGTCAAACAATTCCAAAAAGACGCCATCGTTTTTATTGATGTGATGGGACAAATCCTTCCTGGCGATGACGGCTCTCAAGAGTGAATTCTGAGGTTTTCTGGCATGAATCTACCCTTTGCAAGCTGCTGCCGGACTGGTTCCGGCTCTTCCCGGCCCTGCGCTGCCGCCATCGGCTTGCTTGTCGGCGAAGTTTTGCACCTGGTGACATCCTCCCCTCATTGAAATGAGGGGCATCCCGAAGGATGGCTCAGAGAGCAAGTTCGCGCACCGTATGGCCGGTGAATCTGGCCACGAGCGAGGGGGAAGTCACATCCCCACTACTCCGCAGGGCAGTGCCCCAGGGAGATACCTTGTAGGCGTTCTTGAATAGGTTGGCCGCTCCATTGAGATCGGCATTTGCTCGGTAACTGCAGGTGCAGGAGTAAAGGCCACGGTGCTTCCTGGCGGACTTGCTGATCTTGCCGCAAGCGTGGCAGGTTTGACTGGTGTAGGCCTCGGACTCCTGCCGGACATTGATCCCGGCGTCTTCCGCCTTGTACCGGATCATCTCCGTCAGTTTGGCGAATGGCCAAGCGTGGAGCCTCTGGTTGAGACGGTCTCCGTAGTCGATCTCCTCCCGAATGTCCGTCAGGTTGCCGATCGTGATCTCGGAGACGCCTTTCTCTTTGCAGAGATCGACGAACCACCGGGAAGCCTGGTGCAAAAAATTATTTGTCCAATCCGATTCCCGGTGGGATATCTCCTCGAATCTCCTTGAAAGGTGGGGGTTGTCCTTCGATGGTGGCTTGACCCTTGATCGTATTTTCTGCCAGAAGCGGCGGCAAGCCTTGAGCAATCTGCCGGACAGGATAGCGGTGCTGCCATCGGAAAAGACAGCGGAAATCAGGTTAGTCTCTCCCAGATCGACGGCGCATTTGATATCGCCGGAGACAGTCTCCACAGGTGGCGTTTCAATCACCAGGTGGGCCTTGAACCCAAAGTGTTTGGCGTAGGTGATGGTCACGCCCTTGATCTTCAGAGTATCCAGGGAGACATCAGGACGGTGTTGCAGTTGCATTGCGATAGACCTAGCGCCATCCTCACGGCTGTTTCCCAGGCTCAGAACAAGGTTGTTATTCTCGACAGAGAACCCGCTCTGGAGATATTTGAGCGGACTCAGATAGGATTTGCGCCGGAAGCCTGGGCTATGATGCTCGGTGTGGCCGGACTGCCGCAGGGCGAAGAATGACCTGTGAGCCCCAATTACCTCATCACGGGTGGACTGCACTGCCAGTGAGTAATATGCCTTCGCCCTCGGGAGAGTCTTCAGAATGCCGTTAGGTTCTTGCGCGAGACTCTGCTCTTTCCGGTTGCCTCATACTCCTGGCGCAGGTTCCAGATCAGGCCGTTGTATACCTTGGTAGCCGATAGCATGGTGCTTCTCAGAAGTTCTTCGTTTTCGTTGTTCATAACTATTTTGGCAGCTATAGCTCGAAGCGACGTTCTATTCACCTCCTTCCCATTGTGACTCGATGTATTGCTGGATGATACTAGCCGACACATCGCCGGCTGTCCCCACAAAGTATGAGGGATTCCACAGGTGTCCCGCCCAGAGCCTTTTCCTGATCTCGGGGTGCCGGGTGAAGATGGTCCTGGCCGAGCCTCCCTTCAAAGACTTCGCTACAACGGTGAGCGGTATCTTTGGTTCGACAGAGATGAACAGATGAATGTGATCAGGCATCACTTCTGTGGCCCGCACCTCATACCCCTGCCTATCACAGATGTTCAGCAAGGCGGCTTTGGCTGTCTCCGCTACGTCGCCGGTGAGCACCTTGCGGCGGTACTTGGTTGACCATACGAAGTGGTACCATGTCAGGTAGACTGCGTTTCCGGTTGACTTCCAACTATTATGCTTCATACCATAATGATACCATACTTGGTTACTGATCATA
>CAWEDD010000013.1:0-28041 GCA_963807495.1 uncultured Peptococcaceae bacterium | reverse complement strand
GCGATTGCGGGGCTTACTTTTTTCTATGGTGGGCGCGATAAGGATTGAACTTATGACCCCTACCGTGTCAAGTACGGGAAGCACTTTTCACCTTACCTCATCACGCCTCATAATGGCTTAACAGCTAGGCTCTCAGGTTTTGGCAATCTCATCCAACCTCATCAAAAATCATGTTTTCTCACCGTCATTGTCGTAAATCTGTCGTAAAATCCGAGACCTGGGATGCAGACAGCAGCAAGGCTTGAGCAACCGCTAACTCTTATAAATGTCGCCTCTTGCCCTATGTATCAATGTGAATAACCTTCCTGATCTTATCTAGGCGAAATATCACGCGGTATGCCCATATCTTTAGCCGCAATATCCCTGGATCGCCTTCCATGCGCTTAATATCTCCACTCATGGGATTTGTAAGGAGACCATGTATGTTTTTAATGATTCGTTCTTGCACGGCCTTTTCTTGCTTGGCCAAATATTTCAATGCAGCTTTATGGTAGATCAACCTGTATTCCTGGGAATTCACGCCTGGCTTCCTCCCCCGTCAGGTAATCTTCGTCACTCGCATTTTTGATTCGAGATAATATCTCTTCACTCAACGGCTCACGGTCAATCTCCAGTCTTTCAGTCTCTTCCCAGGAAAAGCCTCTGCCATTCCTCTCAATCAGGAATTGCAAGAAGTCATAGACGGTAGCCCGGTCAATGTCTCTCAATTGTTCGATCATTTCGTGGAGTTCTTCTTTGTTGACGCTCATGGCATCCACCTCCTGCAAACAAAATAGCACGGCTATTAATACGAGTCAAGGAAACCCTGAACCAAAAAAGCATGGGGTTTAGCCCAAAAAATCCACCTGCCATTTTCGTAAATAGGCCTTGGGAACCTGCTGAAAAGCGCCGGCATTGATCACAAGAAGCCCCATACTATGAGACATACCTGCGCAAGCCTGCGGCTGGAGGCCGCCAGAAGAACTAAGAAACGTCCAGGAGCTTTTAGGCCATAGCAAGATCGCGGTTACAGCGGATATTTAAGCCCACGTGCTGGAGAAGACCAAGAAAAAGGCGCTGAACAGGCTTAACGGACTGATCAAGGTTGACCTTACAGAGCAGCCAGTCAAGCGCCACCGGAAGGCTGCCGGAAGGTAAAAATTCTTAAACTGTCGTAAAACTGTCGTAAAATAGGGCAAAGTAAAAGGCTTCCAACCCTGGAAGCCTTGTCTTTCATGGTGGGCGCGATAAGGATTGAACTTATGACCCCTACCGTGTCAAGGTAGTGCTCTCCCACTGAGCTACGTGCCCACTTCGGTATCCATTATTATAGCGGTAAATCTGACTCCGGTCAAGCAAAGCGGCAGTTTTTGTCCTGGTATCAATTGCTGCTATGTTCAAAAAACGAATGGGGAATAATAGATTTTGCCGCTTATCAGCGTAAAGGGGATGACCATGTCCTACCGAGACCGAGAGACGCTCACTTACATGTTCTGCCTGTTCCTTGCCCTGATAACCATCCTCGCCGGGCCTGTCAAAAGCGCGCAGGCTGCGCCCGCAACCCGGCACTCGCCAAATTCAAGAAGTGCGGCGGCGCTCCTCGCTACCGGCGCCGCTGACGACCAGCCGGACAAGCCGCAGATCCCCCCGGGCGTTGAGGTCAGGCTGGTGGTGAACACGGACCAGAGGACACTGACCGTGATGGCTGGACAAGAGGTTATCGGTGTCTACCCTGTCGCCATCGGCAAGTATAGCACCCCGACCCCCATCGGCGAGTGGAAGATCATCGACAAGGATTACGACTGGGGAGGGCCCTTCGGTCCACGTTGGCTGGGCCTCGACATCTCCTGGGGCCGCTATGGAATCCACGGCACCAACCAGCCGGGTCCATCAGCTACGAGACCTCGCTGGGCTGTCTCCGCATGTTCGACGACGATGTGCTCGATATCTTCGATCTGGTCAAAGTGGGTACCCAGGTAGACATCATAGGAGAGCCGCATAAGACCAATTTCTGGAGCCGTGAGTTAGGAGTCGGTTCCATAGGTCCGGATGTTGTCTACGATCAGTTGGCCTTGAAGAAAAAGGGGTTTTACCCCTACCGCTGCGACGGCATATTCGGACAGTTGTCAGACTTGGGAGTGCGCTGTTTTCAAGCCCTGGAGGTTTTACCCGTGACAGGGAAAATAGACGAGGAAACGAACCGGCGCCTGCTGGAGGAAGCCCCCAAGGAAAAACTCGAGGAAAAAATGAAGCACCCGGAAACGGTCAGACAAGTTGAACGCTACCACCTGCCCCGGGTCATGCCTCTCCAGAGCCGGTAGCCTGCCGCTGCATGCCCGAGCAACAGCCAGCAGCAGGGCAAGGCGCCCCATAACCTCACCTGTCGGAAGTCCTTGGTGGCCAGGCTGGCGACAGCGTCCAGGGCCGGCCGGTCCAACTTCGACCAGAGGTCGCAGATTTTCTCTTCAACCCGGAGCTTCGGCCGGAGCAGATCCTCGACCGCGGCGGAGAAGCCCTTCCCGGTGTTAAACTGACCGTCCGGCAGCCGGCCCTCCCGGCCGGCGATCCACCTGGCAGCCAGCCTGCCCACGGAGAAGGAGGTATCGATGCCGCCCCCGTGCAGAGGCGAAGCGCAACCTGCCGCATCACCTACCAGCAGCACGTTGCCATACTCCAACTGCTCCAGCAACCTGATCGGCACTATCCCTCCGTGGCGCCGCAGCACCCTACCCTCAATGCCTTCCCGGTCGTTCAGGCGGTCCAGATTCTCCCACAGGCGATTCCCCCAACTGTTGGCGCAACCCTCCCGGAATAACCCGATCCCGACATTGGCGGTTGACCGGCCCTGAGCATCCCGCCCCTTGGGGAAGATCCAGTAATACCCCTCGTAGTGAGGAAACAGCACGAACTTCAGGCGCTCCCCCAGGCGGGAGAAGTCACCCTCCAGCACATACTGGGCGGTATAGGCGCTGTATTTCCGATAGTAGTCCCGGAATCCGTGCTGCAGTGATGTCAGCGACGGGGCGCCGCTGGCATCGATCACCCAGTTATAGTCACGCTGCAGGTCCTGCCACATCCGGCTGTCGATCCGGGTGTTCTCATGCAGGCGCGCCCCCGCCGATCGGGCCTGCTCCGCCAGGCTGCGCTGCCATTCGACGCGGTCGATCATCCAGATCCGGATATTCTGGCATCGGACCCGGTACTCATGTTCAACCCGCACCAGCGCCTCTTCCACCTTGAAGCGCACACCCGTCCCGGGCTGCTCCAACTGGTGCATGGTGTCCACGAAGCCCTCAGCGCATCTGACGTGATCGCCCACCAGATTGCGTTCAAAGAGGTCAACCCGGAGCCCCAGCCCGGCCGCCTCGATGGCAGCCGCCAGGCCGGCGGGGCCGCCTCCGACAATAGCGATCCTGGCCTCATCCATCTGCTCGCGAAACCTCCCCATTCAGAAGTCGGATGCCGGGGGTCGGATGCCGGAATCGCTTCCAGCTTCGCTTGTTCCGACCCTTGACCCCTCTCTTCCAGGAGTTCAGACGAAAATGAAAAAGACAAAAAAGGCTGCGGCCATAGGTCAACAGCCCTTTTCCCGCGTCAACCGAACGGGGCTGTATTTATTGAAAGGTCGACAGCGCCTGTTTGACCATGGCAGTGGTGACTTTGTCGGCCAGGTTCGGGATGGATTCGAAATTCTCGATCTCCTGGCACACTACTTCGAGTGTGAGCGGGCGCCCCTCGCGCCGCATGCGGCGAATCACCCGCTTGATGATGGTTATGGTCAGATCGCTGGAGGCTGGAATCATCTGCGGTTTGCTTCATGACTATGTCTGCTCCTTTCCACAATATTTGCACACCTTCAGCTAAACTTGATTATTGGTCGCAGAATCGATCAGGCTCCTGGCAGTATTGCTGGGAATAGCAAATCCGATTCCCTGCGCCTGCTCATCGACAGCCGTGTTGATCCCGATCACATCGCCGTTCAGGTCCAGCAGCGGCCCGCCGCTGTTGCCGGGGTTGATGGAGGCATCCGTCTGGAGCAGGTTGGGATAGTCGTGGTTACCTACGGTGATCGGACGCCCCTTGGCGCTGATCACTCCCACGGTCACGGTATGATCGAGGCCGTAGGGATTGCCGATGGCGATCGCCCAGTCCCCTGCCCGGATATTGTCTGAATCTCCCAGCTTCAGGTAGGGCAGGTTGCTGCCGGCGTTGACCTTCAACACCGCCAGGTCAAGATCCTGGTCGCTCTGCACCACCTGGGCGCTGACCGGTTGCGATTGGCCCATGATCGTGACCATGATCGACGTGGCGCCGTCGATCACGTGCTCATTCGTGAGCAGGTAGCCGTCAGACGAGATCAGGAAACCGGAGCCCAATCCCTGCTGTACCTCTGTCTGTGGCTGGCTTAAATCCTGCCCGAAGAACTGCTGGAAAAAGGGATCGTCGAAAAACGGATTGTCAACCTCTGTTGTTACCTCTGTTTCGATCTTGACAACCGCCGGTCCGGCTGCGGCAACAGTGTCAGCTATGGTGTCAGGCCCTATGCCGGGTAGTGCGCTGCTCTGGGTGTCTCCCTGAAGCTGGCCCGTCTGCAGGTCTGCCAGAGCCGCCTGGCGGGTGCTGCCGGGACGCCCGGAGGTGATTAACATACCCCCCGTGAAGGCGCTCCCCGCTATAAACGCCCCCAGGATCATTCCCAACAGGAACCGGTTCTGTCTCATCGCGCTCATCCAAATCTCCTCTCCCTTCAAGAGCCAGTGGTCTCCAAACAACTGGAAGTCCATGATAGTCAGGCTCTATGATTGATGGGCATCCTCTCTATTATAATAACCACATCTATGATAACACCATTTCAAAAAAAGGTGGGAATTACCTTGGGAGAATCCTTATTTTAATTATCTACATATTCCCGTGGATAAACCTTAAAAATTGCTTAAAATTATCTAAAAAATAAATAAAAATATGTGGTAAACATTGTAGATGATGGGGCACAAAGGAAGGAGGGCAGGAAGGGAACCTCGCGCCAGAGGATGGCGGCGAGGATGATCGGCCAGCTTAATGCCGCCGTGCGGCGGCGGACACTAATTGGGTGAACAGGCCTGCCAATTCCGGGTCAAACTGCGTTCCTGCACATCGCCCGATCTCCTCTATGGCTTCCTGGTGGCTGATTGCTTTCTTGTAAGGACGTCCGCCGGTCATGGCGTCATAGGCGTCTACGATAGCCAGAATACGTGATATCAGCGGGATCTGGGTGCCTTCCAGCCCCCGGGGATAACCTGTCCCATCCCAACGTTCGTGGTGGGACAATATGGCTTCACTGATAGCAACGAGATCGGGCACAGATCTGGCGATATTGTTGCCGATCTCCGGATGCTTTTTGATGATCTCCCATTCTGCCGGCGTCAGGCTGCCCGGTTTCAGAACAATATGTTCGGGTACCGCAATCTCACCAATGTCATGCAGGGCTGCCAGGATGGCCAGTTCTTCTTTTTCTTTGTCCAATAATCCAAGAGCGCTCCCAAAATTTAAAACAAGGCTATGGATGCGCATGCCCTGTTCCGCTGTCTCCTGAGTTCTTTCCGCCAAAGCCCTCTGGAAATATGAAACAACGGAGAACCGGGCTCTCTTGCTCCTCATCATCTTGTCCCGGTACATGTCGTCTTCGGCTTCACGCAGAACATTCTCGATATTTTGTTCAGGATCCTTTTTTATAGCAACCCCCAGCGAAATGCTGGCAGGTATCGAGTCCTCCTTTGTTTTTTCGCATTCTCTCCTGATTCTATCAATGATCATGGCAGCAGTAGCATTATCTGTTTTGGGCAGCAGGATGGCAAACTCATCTCCACCCCACCGGCAGACTATGTCTTCGGCGCGGCACGTCCTTTTCAGGACTTCGGCGACCTTGATAATAAGCCGATCGCCCTTGAGGTGGCCGAGGGTGTCGTTGACCGTTTTGAGGCCGTCGATGTCTCCGATAATGATGCTGAGAGGCATCTGCCTTCTTGTATCAAGCCTCCTGAGCTCTTCCTCGAAATAGGTCCGGTTGTAGCTGCCTGTCATGATATCATGAAAACTCAAGTATCGCAGGCGCTCCTCCGCCTGTTTGCGCTCGGTGATGTTCCTTACCACCACGATGACCTGATCCTCGATCAGCGGCAGGAAACGCGCCCTCGAAGAATCTCGTCTCTCCCTCTAAGGGCAAGGGGTATTCGACCACTTCGAGCGATTGAGTGCGCAGCACCTGGTCTATCGCCTGCAGAAACTGCCGGCCAAGCCACTTGGAGACGTCCTGCACCCGCTTTCCAAGCACATCATCTACGGTCAGATACAAGTCGGAAGGTCGACCGGCCAACAACTCCTGGTAGGTTCCGTCGGCGCTGAACCTGATGAACAGGTCCGGGATAGCGTGAAAGACCGCCTGAATCTCCAGGGCCACCTGGCGCAGTTTCTCCTCAATCAGCTTGCGCTCGGCGATGTCGCGGCTGATAAAGATGGCGCCGGTGACATTTCCCTCATCGTCGGTCAGCGTCTTGCCCACGGCCTCCACCCACGAGTAATGACCGTCAGACTGCCTGAACCGAAATTCCTGCTTTCCTGCTGAAGCAGTGTCGATGGCCGTCTGCCAGGCCGTGATGATCCTGTTCAAATCATCGGAATGAACAAATTCAAAAACAGACCTGCCTTGCAGATCTTCAGGCTTGTATCCCAGGTTAGCTTCATTCGAGGGGCTGGCATACAGGATAATTCCCCTGGCGTCTGTTTGAGTGACCATATCGTACATGTTGTCGATCATGCTGCGCAGTTGCAGATCTCTTTCCCGAAAAGCCTGCTCCGCCCGCCGGAGCTCGTCATTTTCCCGCCGCAACTTTTCTATCTCTTCGAGCAGAAGACCGGTATTGTCCTGCATTCTTTAAGTCTCCTTCGGCATCAACATTTCGGTAAGCCTTGTCAGCCTTCAGGAACACGGTGTTCATTCAGGTATTTCGGTCATAACGGGGGGATAGATTAATGGCATAATATGGTCTTGATATCATTGTTTGCATGGAAAACCGTCAAAGTTTCTTTGAGCCGGAACGCACGCTTCATAATAGCGGCATCTTTAGCCACCATATTTGTTAGCGCTATTGCCATAATCGAAACTGCCTTGCTGGTCAGATTCTTTCTGCATCGCCGGATGAAATCCTGCCGGTCCTTAGAATAAATTGCTTAAATAGTCGCAGATCCTGATTGTAATTGCGGATGGTTCTTGCTATAATGCTTAATAATCTAAATGCAAAGTGGCGATGACGGGGGCCAGTACGGCAGTGACTGAACCAGCAGAGAGTTGGCGGCCGGTGCAAGCCAGCATCAGATTGCCCGAATCCACCCCGAAGCCGACCCCGCAAACGGCTAAACGCCGGCAAAGGGGTACGCCGGGCCACGTTATGGCTCATTGAGAGGGCTCCGGCTGTCAGCCGGCGCCAACTTGGGTGGCAACGCGGGTATCGCCTCTCGTCCCAATCAGGACGAGAGGTTTTTTTGATCTCTGCGGGCACCGGGATAAACCGGGCAGCCGCACCAGTAGCAGACACTCGGGAGGTGCCATGATGGAGACAGAGAGACCCAGAATCCTGGTCGGGGACAAGATTGTGGACGAGGCGATCGCCATGCTGCGCCGTGATGCCGATGTGGACATCAACATCGGCATCGGTCAAGAGGAATTGGAAAGTGTGATCGAGAACTATGACGCCCTGATCGTCAGAAGCGTGCCCCTGGTGACCGAGGCAGTGCTGAACAGGGGAAAGTGGCTGAAGGTGGTCGGGCGCGCCGGCAACGGGGTGGACAACATCGACGTCGATGCGGCCACCCGCCATGGCGTCGTGGTGGTCAACACACCCGACAGCAACAGCATCTCTGCCTGCGAGCAGACCATCGCCCTGATGCTGGCTGCCGCCCGCAATCTCCCTCAAGCCAATGCCACGCTCAAGCAAGGCGGCTGGGGCCGCAACCGCTTCATGGGCAATGAGCTTTACGGGAAAACCCTGGGCATCGTCGGGCTCGGCCGCATCGGCTCCCTGCTGGCCACCCGCCTCAAGTCCTTCGGGATGCGGGTGATTGCCTACGACCCGTACATCACTCCGGAGCGCTTCAAACGGTTTGGGACGGAACGCATGGAGACCTTGAGCGATCTGCTGCGCCAGGCCGATTTCATCACCGTACACACCCCCAAGACCGTGGAAACCGTCGGCATGATCGGGGAAGAGCAGTTCAAGATCGCCAAGCCCGGGGTGCGGGTGGTGAACTGTGCCCGGGGCGGCATCATCGACGAACAGGCCCTGGCCGAAGCCCTGCGCCAGGGAACCGTCGCCGGCGCCTCCCTGGACGTGTTCAGCGATGAGCCCTGCGCCGGCAACCCGTTGCTGGAGTTTGACAACGTGGTGGTGACGCCGCACATCGGAGCGACCACCCACGAGGCCCAGAGCCGTGTGGGCACCGACGTGGCCACCTTTGTGCTGGCCGCCCTCAGGGGCGAGATTGCTCCCAACACCGTGAACCTGCCCTGCCTGATGAGAGACGAATTAAACAGCCTGCGGCCCCACCTCATCCTTGCCGAGAACCTGGGCAAACTCTACTACCAGCTTGAGAAGGGGCCTGTCGAACGGGTCGAGCTCACCTACAGCGGTGAGATTGCCAACAAGGAAACGGGGATCATCACCCTGGCCTTCCTGAAGGGGCTGCTGACTCCGGTGATGGGAGAGAACGTGAACCTGGTCAATGCCTCCTGGCTGGCCGAGAACCGCGGAGTCAAGGTTTACGAGAAGAGAGAGGCCGAAGCAACCGGCTATTTAAACCTGATCACCGCCTGCATCGCTCAGGACGGGAAGCAGATCAGTTTTGCCGGAACAGTCAGCCTGGATAACAGCTCCCGCATCGTCAGGATCAACCGCTACCAGATGGACATCGCCCTTACTCCATACATGCTGTTTGTGGAGCATTTCGACCGGCCGGGAATGATCGGTTTCCTGGGCACGATCCTAGGCAAGGCCAACGTCAATATCGCTACGATGCAGGTCGGACGCGTCACCCGAGACCAGGAGGCCATGATGATCCTGAGCGTGGACTCTCCGGTGAATGAGGATGCCATGGCGCAGTTGCGCCAGCTCGAAGGGATCCGCAGTGTCAAGGGGATCTCGCTCTAATAGCACCGCGACTCACCCTTTAGACTTGGGCAGCGGCACGCATAAAGCAGCCCGGAGCCCGGTCAATACCGGACACCGGGCCAGGACGGACAACTTTCACTCTATCCAGACTGCAATCTTTTTGCCGTTATTTTCATCGACCGCATCGACGATCTTGCCCTCGGTTTTCTCATCGAGGTTCTCCACGTCAAAGAAAATGTTTTTGAATTTCTGGGACAGAGATTTCCCGATCTTCTCTCTCCACTTGAGCATGCCGATGGGCAGGCTGAGGTTGACCAGCGCCTGGTCGGTCTGGCTGTCCGAAACCTTGATCCGCAGCATGCGGCCCTTTTCTCCCCATTTCCAGGGCGGGTGCTCTCCCCCGTGATAATGATGCGCCAACCATTCCCAACCGGGGTGTAAGCCCTCCCTCCTCGCCCCGCTACTGCCCAGGGCCTCCAGCAGGGAGGCGCCCTCTTGCGCGGTGATCTTGCCCGAGGCGATCATGTCCAAAACCTTCATCTGTTCTTCCTGCATGCGTCATCCCTCCAGTTCTTTTGTTTACATTCGTTTCAACAATCTGGCGGCCTCATCCGCCGTAAGTTCGCCCCGGTCCAGGGCATCCAGAACATCGTTGCGCTGCTGGCTGCAATCTTCCGCCAGATCGGCCTTGTATCCCAGCGCTTCCAGGATGCTGTCCAGGCGGCTGCGAACCGTCGGGTACGAGATACCCAACTCACGCTCCACTTCCTTGATGTTCCCCCGGCCTTTGAGAAAGACTTCCACGAAAACCTGCTGTTCCTGGCTGAGTTGGCAAAACCTGCAGGTGTCAAAACAGCCCTCCAGCGCAGAATCGCAGGAGTTGCAATGAAGCCGGGTCACGCTCATCCTGTTTCCGCAGACCGGACATCGTCCCAACATCGGCCTACTCAAAGAAACCATCCTTTCATCACGATACACCGCGGTATATGGATATATTAAATCTATACATTAAATATGTCAACATTATTATTAATTATTTTAACTTTATTGAATCATCAGCTTGATTTTACCGCGCCTGCCACTAGACCGGAAACAGCCTGGCTATTTGCGGAGTCAGCGGATAGAAGCTCAACCCCACCGTTCCCCGCCCTCCGTGGGCGCCGGCCACCGGCCCCATCGGGCAGAGCTCCGGATTCAGGTGGGGGTAGACCGCTTTCACCCGGGACTGCAACTTCTGACCCGTAGCCTCATCACCAGCATTCGCAATACAGACCCTGATGTCTGGACCCTGTTTCTGCACTACTTCCAGGATTCTCTGAAGCGCTCTTTCCCTGGTGCGTACCTTCTCGTAGACATCGATAATGTTTCTACTCCGATCGAAGAACAGGATCGGCCTGATCTGCAACAGATTGCCCAATACAGCGGCGGCAGCGCCGATCCGGCCACCCCGGCGCAGATACTCCAGCGTATTGAGGGTGAAGAGCGTCAGGGAATGCCCGACGATGTGATCGACAATCTCCAGGACCTCGCCCTTGGACAGACCCGCTGCTACCGCCCGGGCCGCAGCCTCGACCGCCAAATAGAGTCCGACGGACGTGCTATGGGAGTCGACAACCGTGATGTCCAGCGGGTGCAGCATTCGGGCAGCCGCCCCGGCGGTCTTGACCGTGCCGCTGATTCCCTCGGTGAGGTGGATGGAGATGATGCTGTCGGCGCGCTCCGCCACCCTCCGGTAAACATCCAGGAAATCTCCGATAGAGGGCTGTGAGGTGGTAGGAAGATGAGACACCTGACGCAGCCTGTCGTAAAACCAGCTATAGTCCATCTCGTCTTCCGGCACGCTCATGCCCTCAAAATTGATGATCAGCGATACTACCTCGATCTGGTACAACTGCTTGAAACTGCGTGGCAAATAAGCGGTGCTGTCGGTCACTATCCCGATCCTGGCCATGACTCATCCCTCAATCCGTCTCGCACCTGTCTGCCCCTACGTCAATAATGGCTTAGTGCGGAACTCTGGCAATAATGCATATGCCAAGAGAAATCGCTCAAGCGATCACTCCCTCACCAAACAGGGCCAGTACCTCGCCGGCCTTGCCGCGGTTATCGCCATTGCAGCTAATAAACCGCTGAACATCGAACTGCTCGATCATGATATTCTAACTGTCACATGACACAAAGTAAAGGCAACCTTTTTTGCGCTTATTGTACATTCCCGCCGTCGTCCAGAAGGGTTGTTATGATTGGGGTTGCATCTTTTGATCCAATTCAAAGGCGTGAACTGCAAGACAAGGATCCTTTTTCAAGATATAATATCTTTTCTCCCGGTCTATGATATTGAAAGCTTTCAGTTCTTTGAGTGCCTGCACTACCATTACCCTTGAAGAACCGATCATATCTGCCAGTTCTTGCTGGGTGATTTGCAGTTCTATCAACACACCATCTGCTCTTTTCTTCCCGTATTCATTGGCGAAACGATAAAACATACTTAGCACTTTTTCTTTTACTGTCTGCCTGGTGTCTTCACTCTGTTTCTGTATCGCTTCATATCGCTTCTGCCCCAAGTAGCTGACGATTCTCAAGGCAAAAGAGGGATCCTGCTTCACCAAAGTTTCAAATTGCTGTTTACTGAAGCAGCAGATACATGCCTCTTCCATGGCGATTGCGCTGGAAGGCTCATCATGTTCCTGGAATAGCGATAATTCACCGAGTACTTCACCGGGGCCGCATACATCCAGAATCGCTTCCCGTCCATCCTCTGTCGATTGCACAAGCTTCAGCTTGCCTGATTTGATCAGGTAAACGGTGCGCGCTTTTTCCCCCTGTTGGAAAAGATACTCTCCCTTGGGCAGTCTTTTTCTCACCGTACACGCGCACAGATTGGCGAATTGCTCACTTTTAACCCCCTGGAACACATCCAGTTCTTGTAGGCAGATAATACACCGTTTCATTCCCATTTACCTCGCGCTCATAGATCCTTAAAAAGATTGTATCAAATATATCCGGGTGCCACCACACCCATAAACACAATAATCCCGCCTGCCGGAAGCGGGATTATTGTACGGTTCAGAAAGTACTACAGCAGCGATTCCGCTTTTTCTGCCTTGAATAGCACCAGTTTCTCTTCAATGCTAGCCGTGCCTTCCAGCCTGAATCCCTTGGGGCCGCCTTCCATCTTTGCAATCAATACTTGCATTTTACCGTTGTTCTTGATGTTCTGTTGGGTAACCTCCATCTTGTAGATACCGAAACAGAGCACGTCTCCTTCCCTGATCTCCGCTACCTTCCCTACCACGATCAGGTGGGGTTCACCCTTCGCAGATACGGTAACGAGGGGAACAAACGGGGCCTTTGATACCACATCTTTGATCTCTTCAGTAAGAACCACGCAAACTCACTCCTTTAAATAATGTATTTGTATAAGCTCAACCGGCAAAAACTTCAGATTCTACATCCAGTGCTTTCTCTATTGCCTTGACGACATTTTCCTTGAAGACTGCAAGGTCAACGCACTCGATCTCTATCGGCACCTGGGTGTACTCAAAGAACTCCAGAATATCCTCATCGCTGAACTCGGAAACGCCGGTGTCCAGAAGCAGGATCTTATCATAGAAGCCCATGTTCTGCCTGGCATCTATCTCGTCCCAACCCTGCCCCCGCCGGAAGATATCCTCCCAGTTCTGCAGCCATCCAGGGGTGAGGTAAAACACCTTTGCAGATTTTTCAATCTCCCTCTGTCGCTCCTTCCCCAAGATCAATTCGACGCAGTTACCCGGTGACAACCTGACAACATGATACTTTTCCGTAAACTCTCCGATCTCAGGATGGCACATCGAACCGAATAAAAGTATTTTTTTCTGTTCAGATACATGATCAAGGGCGTCAATGATGCCATCCTTTAGCTTATCGTAGTCAACATGCAGGGCAGGGGGTACGTAGGTCACATCAATAATGCAATCATGTGGCCGCTCATCTCTTATCTGCCTGAGCACCTGTTCCAGTTCTGGCTGGAAGATGCCACAGGCCACAATGCGCATCTCCATATTGAATCACTCCCTTCCTTGCTAAGTTGTATCCTCTAGGCCGCCCTTGTCCTTATTAGAGATAATATCATGATGAAAAAAAATAAAATGTTAAATACTTAACAAATGGAATGAAATAAGAAAATATAATCTGGTGGAGTAGTAAGGCGTATCGAAGGGCTGGGTGACGGCTAAAGTCAGAGTGCCGATGACCGTATTCTCCAGGGTGCTGCCGGCGCTGTTCGCCAGTCTTCCCTGTTTCGGTTCATCGCTCAAACGATCACTTCCTCGCCAAACAGCGCCAGGACTTCCCTGGCTGTGCCCCGGTTATCGCCATCGCAGCTTATAAAGCGCTGTACGTCGAGTTGCTCAATCCTGGCAGATTTATATGCATTCAGCGTGAACTCCGTAGCATGATTGGAGATCAGGACCGGCACCCCCCTGCCGGCCAGTTCTTCGGCTAGTTCCGCCAATGCGGTCTGGTCCTCTCGTCCAAAGCCCCCCGAACTGTAACTGGTAAAGTTGGATGTGGCACTTAGAGGAACATAGGGTGGATCACAATAAAGCACGTCACCCCTCCGCGCCGACCGCATTGTATCCCTGAAGTCCGCTACCTGGAATGTCGCCCGCCTGGCCCTGTCTATAAAGCGCCGCATCTCTTTTTCCGGAAAGTATGGTTTGGCGTACTGCCCGAAGGGTGTGTTAAAGCCGCCTTTCGAGTTATAGCGGCAGAGGCCGTTGTAGGCATGACGGTTGAGATAGAGAAACAGGGCTGCCTTAAGCCTGGAGTCTGAGGTGAAGTTTAATTTTTCCCGCAACTCGTAGTAATGGCTCTCCACGTTGGTCTCCACAGTAAAAAACGACCGGCAGTAGTCGATGAAGGATTCTCCCTCGCGCTGTAGGGTCAGGAACAGATTGATCAAGTCCTCGTTGCTGTCAGCCAGGAGATATTCCTTGTAATCAGCATTGAAAAATACCGCCCCGGAGCCCACGAAAGGCTCGATCAGGCGTTTACCGGAGGGTAGCATGGCCATGACGTGCTCCAGGATCTGATACTTATTGCCGGCCCATTTCAAAAATGGTCTGCATTTTTCCATTGTCATATCTCTCCCCCGAAAAGATTCCACGATATAGGGGAATAGTCCTGCCCATACACGGAAAAAGGAGGCCGTTTCAGCAGCCTCCTAAAAGTCGGTTTTGTGCCCCCTATCTCTATGATGAACCGACGGGCAAAAAGCGGCGCCTCCGCCTAGTCGCCATCATGGAGGCATAACTACCAGCGTCATTGTCCACGCCGAGATTTGCTGTGCTTGACGGAAAAGCCCAGTTCCGCGGCGATGCGTTTCAGGTCAAGGTGAGCGAAAAACCCTAGCGTTGTCACAGTAGAAGATTGAAGGCAGATGATGCTTCAAAATGATTCATAACAGAACCATACTCGATCAACTTCAAAGGCATCATCCTTAGTGAGGCGGTAAAACTTCTTAGCGCATGCCCGGCAGAGGGCGTTGCCGCCTACGGAGACGTATTCCGGATCCTGCAACTCTTCCTTGGACGGCAGGTCAATGATTGCAAACGGTTCCCAATCCAGCCTCCTATTGCACAGATCGCAGACCCACCACGGGTCATCCTTGATCAGCCTGGTTGTCGGAGACACTCGGACTTGCCATAAAACCAGGGCTACCTCAGGCTCGCTGCGAGTGACGAATATCTCTGCGAAGCCAGATAGATATCCCCCTGGGGGGATGATGGTCAGCCTTCAGGGGGGATATCATTTTAGATGTTTTGAAGCGATCCAGACAATGTAAGTCTGTTGACACCCGGCGCCTGGTTCGGGACAGAGGACGGGGGTTCTCTGATTATCGGGGCTCTGGAATGGTAATGGCGAACGCCGTAATTGCCATTAGCGGTGAGTTTTGAAGAAATAAAAACGAAACCGCCGCGCCCACAGTAAATGTTACAAGTGGGGTTTCAGCCGCATCCAGGGCCATTAGCGCAGTCTGAAACCATCGGAAGACGTGGGAGTGGGCGGAACAGGATGATCCTGCTCAGCACTAACGGGTAATAATAACACAAACAAAAGCAACACTAGCAAAAGCGGGGGAATAATCACTTTTCTCATTTAAATTCGCTCCCTTCTAGAGTTTCTTTTTAAGGAAAGGCTAATTCTTAAGGAAAGTCCAATTCTTTTTCTATCAAGATTGAAGGATAATAAGTAGAACGCTGTCGAAATGTACATTTTAAATTAAGGAACATATCTCTTTACATACGAATAATGGTGGGGAAACATGGGCCAATCTATTAAGGTTTTAATCGTAAAGGACTCAGAAAATGATGCGGCCTTGTTGATTAGCGCATTGCAACGTGGCGGCTATGACCCGGCCTACGAAATAATGGAAACGCCTGAGGACTGGCGACAACCCCTATACAATCAAGCGGGTCAACATTCCCAGGAGTCTGAGCCTGGATGGTTTTATCAAGAAGATCTAGGGGCTGCCGGAATAGAGGCCGGAGGCCAGATGAAGATAAAATCCAAGAGCAGGATTATTATCTCCTCGATCATGCTTCCGCTCATTCTGGCAGCGGTCTGGCTGGCAGCGGTCCTACTTCCCGCAGGTTCCCGGCTGATGACGATCAGATTCGATTCGGGCTCCAGCAGGATGTATCCATCCTTCCCGCAACTGTTCACTCTTCAAGAACAAGCAAGTTACTCCAGGCAAGCTTGCGACGGCAGTTGCAGGTACCATCCACCTACAATGACCAAGTGGCCGTTCTGATGTATCACGATGTCCAACCCGACAGCAGTAACACGATCACGGTCACTCCCCAGCGATTGGATGCAGACCTGACACTTTTGCAGCAGGAAGGGTTTCACATCATACCAATCTCCCAGATGGCAGCTTTCATGGAGCACAGGGCGACCATACCGGAGAAAGCGGTGGTGCTGACCTTCGATGACGGGTACGAGGGAGTATACCGGTACGCCCTCCCGGTTTTACAAAAACACCATGCTCCGGCGACAATCTTCTTAATCGGCTACTATGTCAGCAATCTGCCTGGTTATCTTACCTGGCCGGAGGTGCGGCAACTCGAGGCGAGCGGATTGATAACAGTCGGCGGGCACACCTATAACCAGCACGTGCCGGAGCCTGTCGGCGATTCTAATCTCGCAGAGCCGGCTACGATTGACCATCTCTTCAATCCTAAGACGGGACAGGAAGAGACAGAGCAGGAATATGAAGACAGGATGCTATCAGACAGTCAGCTTTTACAAGAGACGTTCAAGAACGAACTCGGGCACACCACCATTTATTTCGCCTACCCATACGGCGCTTACAATGCCACGTTCATCAAGATCCTGCATGAAACCGGCTTCAGGTATATGTTCACCACGCAGACAGGAGTCAACGGCATCAACGATGAGCCTGCCAGCCTCTTCCGCATTGATGCCGGAGCAACCTGGATAGCGACAAAAAAAATACCGTCATTGATCTTGAAGGCGGCTTACAGCTCATCTTCCGAAAAGCAATCCCAGTCATATCTCCCGACATGGAAGGTATGATGTGCAGTGAGCCAGGAAATCGTTCCCTGGCTCAAAAGTCCATGGTTCATCGCCAGCATCAGTCTCAATAGGCGTCCTTCTGACACCTATGACGCCTCCCTGCCGAATTGCATCGTCAACCACCCTCTCCAATTCTTCGGTTCGTAACCTTCCAAGTCCGGAGAGGAATGACCACTGATCCTCATATGGTTTGCAACGCTTTTTTTAGCCCCGGCCATCATCATCCACACCCCTCGTAAACACAACCAGATAGCTTCTGGCAGCGCAGCATAACCTCTTTCTAATTTCTTCCCAGTCAATTGCTTCTAGCCTCTCCTCTTTTATAGGGCACAACTTACTAAAGTATTACATATTATATGCAATATAATAACATCATTACCAGATGGATTCTCTTGTGGTATATATTAGGGTTGGCGATTATGTGACAAGAAAGCCCTATGGCGGAGATATCTTCTTCAAGGTCGAAGCCATTGAACGCGGCCAGGACATAGCATATGCCGCTTTGCGTGGAGTTTTACACCGTCTCTGTGCCGATGCCCCGCTTGATGATCTGGAGAAAAAAATCCGATCGAGGTAAATATAATTTGCAAGTGCATAATACAGCAAAACCAGCAGGTCACGCGGGTGATAGAACGCCAGGGGCGCAGATACAACTCTTAAAAAGGTAATGGCCGAATACCAGGAGGCTATCAGTCGTATGCGCCAGGAAATGAAGCGTTACTAAGGCCGAAGATGGATCCTCAAGAATTGCCATGTAGAGAAACGCACAGGACACACCGGAATAGAGAATCTATGAGGCGCCGCCTACGGCCCGAGGACCTGTTTAAGATTCGATTGATCACAGAGGCACAGATCTCCCCTGATGGATCCCGGGTCTGTTTTGTGCAGAAGGTCTTTGTACCGGAGGAGAACAAATACCGTTCCCATCTCTGGATGGTGTCCACCGCAGAAGGCGATCCCAGGCCGCTCACCGGAGGGGATCAGTTGGATTATTTCCCCTCCTGGTCGCCGGATGGCAGGCGAATCGGCTTTTTATCCACCCGAAGTGGGTCGCCCCAGATTTGGGTTATCCCCGCCAATGGTGGCAGGGCTAGAAAAGCTGCCTCGTTCAAAGGTATTTCCGGACGGCCGGTATGGTCGCCCGATGGACGAAGGATCGCCTTTGCGATCCTTTTAAGTGAAAAAGGGATCGAGCCCGAGATAGAAGAGCCCAAAATACTATCTCCGAGGGAGAGGTTTACCGCTGACGTCCGGCTAGTCGCAACGATTCCCTACAAAGAGAACGGTATAGGGTTCATTGGTGAGAAGTATAGCCAGATAGCCGTGCTCGATCTGCTAGAAAGATCGCTAAGCCTTCTCACGGAAGGCAGGGCTAATCACGATGACCCTGCCTGGTCACCGGACGGACGATATCTCGCATTTTCGATCAGTGAATGGCGAGCGGCCGGAGCAACGGATCCGAACCGTATGCTAATCGGAGATATTGGGCTGGCACCGGTTGGCGGCGGCTACATTCGCAGGCTTACTAAAAGCTTGGGTCCGGCCCATAGTCCCTCCTTTGCTCCGGACGGCAAGACCATTGCCTATATTGGCCACGCATTGCAGCATGGCAACTATACCCAATCATCAGTTTGGACCGTCGACGCTTCCGGAGGGGAACCCCGTAACATCACAGCCGGGTTTGACCGGCCTTTCGGGAATGTGTCCATCGCAGACCTGATCGAGCCTCAGATGCCCTCGCCTCCTGCCTGGACACCAGATGGGCGCTCACTCTTCTATCTGGCCAGCGATAGCGGCATGAGCCAACTGGCACGGGTGCAGGTGCCGAGCGGACGGGTGGAATCTGTGACTGCAGGAAAACGGGTCATTTATAACTTCAGCGCGAGCCAGGACTCCCGTCTCGCCGCGATCTGCCATTCTGATCCGGTAACCCCGAATGATGTCTTTCTCCTGGATCTGGGTAACGACCGTGAGCGCCGGCTCACGAATGTGAACCAGGAGTTCCTGGCAACGGTCGAACTCTCCGAACCGGAATGCTTTACAGCTCAATCCGGAGAGGCGACTGTAGAGGGATGGATCCTGCGTCCTCCCGGATATTTTCCATATCCCAAGACGCCCGCTGTGTTAGAGATCCATGGTGGTCCGACCCTGATGTACGGGTACCGTTTCTCTTTCGAGTTCCATTTGCTTTCCGCTAACAACATCACCGTGGTTTATTCAAACCCGCGCGGGAGCATGGGCTACGGCCAGGCTTTCACTGCCGCCATCAGGGGCAACTGGGGTGATCAAGACTTTGCAGATGTCATGAACGCCATCGATGAGGCAGTGATGCGGGGTGGAATCGATCCTGACCGGCTGGGAGTAGCAGGCGGAAGTTACGGAGGGTTTATGGTGAACTGGATCATTGGGCACACCGGCCGTTTTCGGGCTGCTATTGCCATGCGCAGCATCAGCGATGGATATAGCTTTTTTGGTACAGGCGATTTCGCCTTCAGTGACCTCACGGACTTCGGAGATCCCCCCTGGCGCATTCCAGGTGTCTATCTGTCGCATTCGCCGATCAGCTTCGTAGACTCGGTGCAGACACCACTACTGATGATTCATGGAGAAAACGACTTGCGTGTGCCAATATCCGAGGCGGAACAGTTCTATACAGCGCTCAAACTCCTGGGGCGGAAGGTCTTGCTGCTGCGATACCCGAACGAGGACCATAACCTGAGCCGCAATGGCCACCCCTGGCATCGGGTTCACCGGCTGGAGGCCATCCTCAGTTGGTTCACTGAACGCCTTTGACGCCTTCACACAGAAAATCCCGTCAAGGAGAGGATGATCATAAACCACCTACGGAATACTAAGAATATAATTTCTGTAGGTGGAACGTGACCAGTGGTTAAGTGATTACAAGGAGCATGAGGATTGGATGCCGTAAAAAAGCACCTGTTTTAAACATCATTTTCATCGCCAACCAGCTGCAGTACGCCTAGATCGACCACCCATTCCGTTTCCGTTTTACAGGTGGTCGAGCACCCCGGAATCGCTGGTCGACGATTTAAAACGGAATGGGTGGTCGAGAACGGAATTAATGGTCGATGGAATATGCATCTATCCCCAACATGGGCCATCTGCATCCTCTCGCATTGCCCAAACCCACTCATTCATATTTGCCATACAACGTTGGTTAATCTCACAGCATAGACGGATTCATATTACCAGTATTATTTACGCCCCGTTTTAGGGCTATTCTGTGCTTCGTCCGTGGCGTCTTTTAGTGACGAAAACTTCCAGCGCCTCTCTCTCGATACGCCAGCGTTTAGGGCCTACCTTAATCCCCGGCGGTAACCCTTCACGCAGACAGCCTCTTACTGTTTGGGCCTGCACCCTCAGGTAGTTATTTCAATCCACGCCCCGCGCCGGGGGCGACACATGATCGGCGGCGTCCCGGTGGACACCTACCTGTTTCAATCCAAGCACCCACACGGGGGGCGCCTGTTGTCTACCAACATTGCTCATCTTTCTTCCGTAATTTCAATCCAAGCACCCACGCGGGAAGGGGAGGGGATTGTTGTCTACTAACAATGCTCCTCTTTCTTCTGTAGTTTCAATCCATGCCCCCGCACGGAGGGGACTGTTGTCTACTATCAATGCTCCAGAAGATGGGGGTTGAATTCTATTTGCCTATGGCAAATTTCTGGCCGATTATTTGAGAGGTAGATGGTAAAGAATGGTGACGACTTGTATGCTGAGTTATTGTTGTAGGGTATGGGGAAATGCGTGGTAGGCTTATATACTAACCCCGTCGTTCCCCGGTCATTGATTTCAGGAACCAAAATAGTATAAAAGTAGTGCTTTTCACCATCCTTGCCTGGAAGCTCGATTTCATAAGATACCCTTTCTCCTAACAGGGCAGTATCGGTATAGGACTGGAATTTATGGTAAGCTTCCTCGCCGACCACTTCCCACATATGTCTGCCCTGAATATCCTCTCTGTTAACGCCCCACCATGCTTCATACGCCTTATTGACATACTTGTAGCGCTTCTCTGAATCAACATATGCCATAATGGATGGTATAGTATCCATGATCGATCTGAGCTGTTTCTCACTGTTACGCAGTTCCTCTTCCATTCGCTTGCGCTCGGTGACATTGCGCCAAACAGCGGCGAACCCATCTCCCAATTTAACGAGCCTTACATCATAGGCCCCGGTCAGATGTTTCTGGTGGGCATCATTCCAGAAAAGAATTTCTTTGGCGAGGGGTTCCCCAGTCTCCACTACCTGGCAATATTCGTCAAACAACTCTGTGTCTCTGTAATTGGGGAACGTATTCAGGAAGCGTTTCCCTACCTTTTCTTCTCTGGTCATGGCGTTGTTTCTATAGGCTGCCTCATTTACGTACTCGATCAGGAAATCCTCGATCCGCCCTGATTCGTCGCGGATGGCAGAATAGATGCCAAAGCAGTCCTGCATATTCTCAATGGCGGTGCGGAACCGCTCCTCGCTCACAAGCAGTTCCTGCTGCAGTTTCTTTTTTTCATTTATATTATGGGCATAGATTGCAATACCGTCTTGACAGGGGTAAGCGTTAATATCGAACCATAAGTCAATGTAGGCTCCCTTTGCTTCAAAATGTATTGGTATTTTTTCGAACATTGTTAGGCAATAGTTCTTATAAATATCTGAGTTTACCAGGTTAGGGACAACGTCCAGGTAATTCTGGCCCAACAATTCAGCCGGTGTCTTCCCGAGATAACTTGCAGATCTCTGGTTGATATAGGTAATGCGCCACTGGTTATCGAGGACGATAAACGGATCCGAGATGCTGTTCAAAATATCGGAGATATCCTGCTGCGATTTTTGCAGTTTTTCCTGGGTCTCTTTTAGCTCGGTGACGTCGAGGAAATAGACTGAGAGGCCATCCGGCGAGGGGTAGGCGCGCACATCATACCATCTCCCAGTGATCTGTGAATACAGCTCGTAATGTACGGCGGTCTGTTCCGCTACCGCTTTATGATACATCTCGTAGGAGATTTTGTAGTAATTCGGAAAGACATCCCAGACAACCTGGCCGATCACCTCGGATGCATCCTGTATCCCCAGTTGCCGCAGTGCATCCGCATTGATATAAGTATATCGCCACTCCCGGTCGAGAGCGTAGAAGGCGTCGCTGATGCTCTCGAGGATGTTGGCCGTCTTTTGTTCTGCAACCTGCAGCGCAAGATCCGACTCCCTGCGTCTTTCTATCTCCTCTTCCAGTTTCCTGGCGTTATTGACAAGCTCTTCATTCAGGGCAGTCAGCCTCTGATTAGCTACGGTCAGTTCCCTGGTGCGCTCAAACACTCTCTGTTCAAGCTCTTCGTTGAGTCTGTGGATTTCTTGCTCGGCCCGCTTGCGCATAAAAGCCTGCACGATAGCATGTGACAGAGCCAGGGCGGTCTCCAGATCCTCCAGGCGATAGCCCCCTTCCCGGTTGCCCAGGCCGATCATGCCAATTGTTCTACCCTCATGGATCAGGGGCACACCTAGAAAAGAATTCACAGGCGGGTGTCCCGCAGGCAGTCCGATGCTGTCCGGGTGGGAGGCCGAATCGTTCGTGAAGAAGGGCTTCCCATCGAGGAGCACCCGGCCGTAGATGCCATGGGTTTTGAGCCCTGTTGGCAATTTTCGGTGGACTGTCTGGTCTGCCATCTGGCAGGCGACCCAGCCAGGATTGCTGATGGCGATATTACAAAACAGCCCTGACGGGTCGAACTCTCCGATAAAACTGATCCTGCTCTCGGTCAACTCCTCAGCTACTGCCAGACAGACAATCCCCAGCTCCTCTTCGGTGTCGCAGGTCAACGCCTCCTGGAAAATCCGGTTGATTCCCTCCAGCGCGGCGTTCTGGTGATGGATTATCGTATCAGAGTGCTTCTGTTCTGTGATATCTTTGAAGGTCGCTACTGCGCCGGTGATGATGCCCTGATCATTGAATAGAGGGCTGGCATTCCATAAGGCTGTCTTTTTGACTCCATCATCCCACAGGAACTCAAGCTCGTAATCCCTGACCTCTTTGCCCTGCCAGGCGGCCAACCAGATCGGCAACTCCTCCGGGAGCAACTCTCTCCCCTGGCACATAATCTTGACCGCTGGCGGGTTTGCGTTGAAAAGGGAAAAGTTTTCCCAGGGCTGGATCCTGAGGAATTCTGCAGCGGCCGGATTGTGCCGGATCTCCTTGCAGGAGATATCGGTGGCAATGGATACGCCGGCAGGCAAGATATCCAGCAGAGCGGGTAAGCTGTTCTGTCCCATATTCAGCCTGCCCAGCAGCAACTCGATTGCCGCAGTTTTACCGGTACCATCATCAGTATTTCTTTTACCCGGGTCTGAAGAGATCACTTGAAATTCCCCCATTTTACAGTATATCGTTGATGGACGTAATTTCTCATATTCTGTGGAATAGTATCTAATCCTTTAGAATATCCTGTCGAATCCTGATATATTAAGCAGAATCATGTTCAAGAGACCTTCACCCGATGTCCATGACTATTGGATCTCATCGAAGCCCCTTATATGAGTTTACCGTTCAAACGCTCCTCGAAATCTCTTGAGATCTTTGTAAGAAACGTACCTGGTGGAGTTCCTAACCTGATGCACTATACACTTTTGGATCTGGGTGTCAGGAAAGCAGGCAGAGATAGCATCACTGATGCCGGAAAGGTTGTCCACGCTGATGATGAGGATATCCCTGACTCCCCGGTTCTTCAGCTCGTTTAAAACGTTCAGCCAGAACTTGGCACTCTCATGCTCACCGATCCAGATGCCGAGGACATCCTTCTGTCCCTCCAGGTCAATACCTATTACCATGTAGGCTGCTTTGCTTAATACTTGTCCATCTTGCCGTACCTTGTAGTGGATGGCGTCGAGAAAGATTATGGTAACACGCCACAGTGCTCCATGAAGCCGGGGCCGACAAGGACATCTCCGACCGCCTGAGGCATTCAACCGTGCAGATCACATCGGACATCTATACCGACATGACATCCACCAGGAGGCAGAAAGTTGCAGCTACTTTCGAGCAAGCTGTCTTCGGACCAAAAAAACTCCCCCATCAGCACTGGGGGAAGAAATGATCTCACAAGATCAAATAAGATCAAATTGAGATCACGCTACTTTTGGTTTATTTTGCCAATTCGTTCTGCCGGCCTAAGTTCCATGGCTTCTTTCGCTAACCGATCTAGGAATTCATAATATTCCTCCATTCACGGAATAATTTTTATTCTACTTGCCCACATGCTCCCCGGTTCCATTTTTTTCTCCGTATAAGTAAGAACGAAAATGCCTGGGGTGGTCTACATGTCCCTTAAAAATACCAACAATGAACATAAAATCTTCAATATCCCTCGATAGCATACTTTTCAGGCTTATCGAGTTCTTCCCTTCAGCTAATTCAGGTCACATTTTTGAGATTTCTTAAGCATCCAGGATGTTAACTTTCAATTCCAGTTTCTTTACTCTTTGCTCAAGATCAGGATAGCCATCACCGACACTCGTCTCGGGAAGCCAGAAACTATCAAGCCTATAATAATCATTATAAACCAGCATTTGCACTTCTCCAATGGCCCTTAAATTGACCATCTAGTCAGCGGCCACTCGCCGAAAACTCCGGGGCCGAATTCGTCGTAAAGTTCTGCCTGCTCAGCCAACCAACTGCTTAATCTTGCTTAAAATGCATTTTCACGGCGTCTCTTCTCGGACCTGCATCCGGGCAGATCCGCGAGGGCAAGTATCCCGACAGGGGGATACGGGCAAAAAGGAAGCTAAAAATGTACGCCGATCACATCTCGATTTATGGTCGATGAGTTTTAATTCTTAACAAACGCAAGGAGGTGCTTTCTTTGTCTAATACTTTAACTTGGGGTCAAAAATATAACCAAAAGCTCGAAAAGACTTGGTTATCTGTTAACCCAACTTTCGATTTTAGATAAGTAAAAAGCTTGCTGTGTCTGGGATCTTTGATTTTATTCGGTCACTACAACCTCGAGCCTATCAGGCGATGTGTCCTCTTCAGTGGGTTTTTCACCCCGAGCAGGTGGTAGATCTCCTGGTGCTCCTTCTCCGGCATTCCGGAGACCCGAACGTGATGGATCTTATTGTCCGCATCCGTAAACATTACCGTGCTCCGCTGATGGGTTGACAACTGCTCCCGAATCGTAGACCAACTACGGTGGTCCCCGCTGGAGCGCAGGCTGTGCTCAATACCGACGAGCAGGTGATAGGCCAGAACCGAGACAAACAGGTGGGATCTGGTCCTCCGGGCAATTTGATGATAGACCGGCCGCACCCCGAGGTCTGTCTTCAGCGACCTGAACGCTCCCTCCACGTGGGTGAGGGTCATGTAGCACCGCCAGATCTCTGTGGCGGTCAGGTCCTGGTGGCTGGTTTCAATGACGTAACACCCGTTGATGGTGACCCGTTCTTCTGCCACCGGTTTTTTGACAATCGTCAGGCTTTGGACCTTCTTCCCCGAGTCGTCGGTGTTGGCAATGATATCATAAAGGCGGGCAGATGCAGGGTGTCGTTCCTCCAGCCGTCCTGCCCGCACGGCAACTTTATCAACCTGGCGGATGTTTCCCTTGGCCACCGACTGTTGCAGCCGGTGCAGGTCATCGAGAAAACGCCGCTCTTTCAGCGCACTGATTGCCCGTTCCTTTTGCTGGCGGCCTTCGCTGTAGCAAAGCACGCGGCAGCCTTCTTCAAGAGGAATTTTCTTGACGTACACCGCCTGCGTTCGGTCTTTGCCGGATGTGCATGCGTCCTCTTTATGGGAGAGATCGATCCGTTCAAAGGTCTCCCGGACGGATTCGAACTCGCTTGCGTAGTCCTTCTCTACCGGGCGCCGTTCGATCACGATGTACGGGTATTCCCCGGCCTTTAGCAAGTCGATATTGTCTCTGGTGGCGATTCCCCGATCCATCACAATGGTGGGCCGGGTCGGTTTAAAAAGGGACTCGCCTTCTTGATACAGCTCATCCAGAATGGCGGCCAGGGTTTTCGGCTCGGACTGGTTCCCGCTGTAGATCTGGCTGAAAACCGGAAAACCGAGCTGATCGACCACCAGAGCGAGGGTCACCAGCGGGCAGTCGGAGCGCTTCTCCTTCGATTTACCCCGCTCGGCCAGGCCGTTTTTCAGGCAACCGCCCTCGAAGTAGGTGTTGGTCAGGTCGAAAAGAAACAGGGTGGTGTTTATCGAAAACAGGTTGACGGCGCTGTCGCGCAGGCCCTTTTCCAGGTGCTTCTTGTGTGCGTAGAGATCGTCAGCGATCTCGTAGAAGGCGTCTTTTCCGACAGCTGTCAGATCGATTGGAAGCATCTCGGCCAGCGCCGTCCTCTGGCGCAGCCAGCGCCAGGTTCCGTAATCGCTGTCCGGAGCCAGGAGGCGGGCGATAACCACGGCCTTGGCCAGGGACAGTTCTTTCGGGCTAAAGCCGCTGGAGGCGAGGATCTTATCGAAACCCAGGCGGTCCCAGAAAGCACTGGCCACCAGTTCAGGCCCCAGGGAGCGGGAATACCCGGTGCCGATGCTCTGGACATCCACCTGGACGAGATGGCGATTTTCCTTCCGGGCGGCGCGTTCCCGGCGCCCGGACTGGATGAACCGGAAATGCTCGAGCGCCTTGTCCGCCGCCTCGGTAATTGCCGGATACTCCTCTTCGAACAGGGACGGCTGGCCCGCCAGGCGCGACTCCAGAATCTTAGCCAGCTTGCGCCATTCGGACTTGGGCAGGGAAATCGTGCCAAGGTGCATGACAATCCTCTGCCGTGGCCCCTTCTCAGTCTGGACGGCTTCGACCAGGCGGTGCGTGACGTATCTGGTATCTGTTTTCTTGTGGTAGGTGACATATTCACGGATGTACATGGTTTAATTATACAGGGACCCGGACCGGATATCAAGAGATTTCCCAATGTACATGTAATTATTAGGTCACTATTTTCAAATTTTCAAGGAACGATCCAGCAATATCAAGGTTTTTGGCTTCAATATTTCCATATATTAGTGGAATATCGTTAAATCAGCCGAAAGTTGGGTGTAAGAAGAAACTCAACGAGAATGGATTAAATCCGTATGGTCTCTCGATAGACTATAGATCCTTTTGCGATGCTGCTTTATTTTGGGAACGTGATATCGAAAGATATATTGTTCCATACGATGGCAAAATAATCTATAACCGAAACAGCTATAATCCAGACTGGGATAACTCAGATGCACCTGAAGTCCCGGATCAGACAGTCGGAGAGTTCCGAGGCAATTTATTGCACATTGGCGACGCCATGGACACCGGGGAAAACCCGCTGATTCTAGCCAATGACCAAGATAGGGATCTGATTGCAGCGGTAAGACCGGTAGTCGATAAGGACGGTTGGATCAAGGATAAATACTGAATGCCTGGATGGTTACAATCTCAAGCCTGGGTGGTTCGTCAAAGGATTCATCATTAAACTACTCTTGTTGAATTGTTTCCAATGGATTCCACATATGCAAATCATGTTTTTCTAGATGGTTAAAATCTTCAACATTGCGCGTAACCAAAACTGCCGAATATAACAAAGCCGTGGCAGCGACAATGGCATCCGGCAATTTAAGTTTGCGCTGATAAGTTTTTCTGCTTAAAGAACGAAGCTCGGCCGCCTTTAGAGCAACCTCGGAATCAACGTAAACAATTTCTCCAAGATCCAGAATCCCTCTAATTTTTTCAATCTGTTCTTCCGTGATTTCATGAAAGGAAAATAATTCTGCTTCTACTATCGTTGAATAATAGACCTCGATGCCATCGTCTTCTAATTTTTCCAATGCCGCTACTGCCTGTTCAATCCCCTTAAGCGCATAGATAATAATGTTGGTATCGACCACATACCTGTTAAATGACGGTTCCTGGCCGCTCATCTTCATCATCCCTAACTCGCAGCATTTCATCTGATAGATTATCGTCATCTTTCAAGATGCCTGCCGCAGCCCTGGCAACTCCTTTGGGCTTAACCCGCTTGGCGATCTTGATGGTTACTTTATTGTTGGCAGGAGTGATCTCTACCCAATCCCCCGGTTGCATCTTAGCCATCTTTAGCACCTCTCCGATTGCAATTCTTCCGTCTCACTCCACTCTTCCTCTAACCGGGATCACAATAATCCCCCCAACATTTTTTCTGAATAAAATACCATATAAAGTGTTGTAAAATCTACCTCTTATTTCCAAGATGGATTGTTGGCAATACCTTAAGTGCGCTACAGTCTGCTTATTATTCCGGTTCCATTCTTTAGCTTCCGGTAATCTTCCTTTTTACCCTCTGAGCATACCACTGCCATAATG
>CAWEDD010000012.1:0-102178 GCA_963807495.1 uncultured Peptococcaceae bacterium | reverse complement strand
GCTCTTTATTTTTTTTATCCAGGGACCAAACCGGTAGCTACCAGCTTTTTTTGGATACATTTACTTTTTCATATATCGGGGATTTGCAAGTTATGAGGTTGCGGTGTAAATCTGTTTCCAGGTGACTCCTCCGTCTTTGGTCATCAGCAAATCGTTGTGCTCGATTGCCCAGCCATTGTCGGTATCGAGAAAACATGGATGATTGAAGAATTTTTCATCGTAATCACCCAATAAATTCCACGAATAGCCTCCGTCTGTGGTATGCCATATGGGCCCACGGGACTCCGTAAGCCAGCCAACTTGGTCGTTTAGAAAATCCAGTCCCGAAATGTAGCCACCGCCAGGCAGGCCATTTTTTGGCCCGGAAGCATCGAAGCCTATAGAAGTGGCTTTAGACCAATGTTGTCCCCCGTCTAATGTACGATAAAGGTATTTACCTTGTTGACCTGCTCCTGGTTGTGTGCCCAAGAGCAGCCAGACCCTTTTAATCTGAAATGAAGCTAATGTCACACGAACCATCGAACTCATTTTTTGCTATTTCGGCGGGTATGTCTTCCTTCGACCATGTCTTACCACTATCTATTGTAGAATATAAAACCAAAATTGAGGGAGTCGTGCCGCTTCCAGGGATGTTTGGGTCTGGTATGAACGCTCCTTCCCCATAACCGAGAATAAACCCGTATTTTTCATCTACAAATTGTGCTCGCCCCAACTCTATCCCGTCATCGCTTGGAACGCTCTCATTTTGCCAAGTAAATCCCCCGTCTTTCGTGGTCTTCAGACTGTCTCCCGTAAACAACCAACCGTGCTTCATCGAGAAGAAACCGATATATATAGCCTGACCATCCACCATCGATACCTGATTCCACGTATGACCTCCGTCAACCGTTGCCAGGATCCGGCTCTTAAATGAATTATTGTCTCCTTGACCAACGGCAACCCATCCGTTTGAAGGGTCTATGAATGTCTCAGAACAAATTGTATCTGTCATATGTTGCTGCTGATCTGTATTCGGCAAAGGAGTTTCGGTCTTAGAAGCCACAGTAGCTTGCTGGTTTTGGGAGACTGGAGTCGTTGAAGGAGTAGTCTTTCCATGGCTGCCACATCCAATCATAACTATGAGTAAACAACCAGCAATGAAAAGCAAAACAGTCGTTCTGCCCATAAATAACTCCTTTCTGCGATGAGACCTTTTGGTAATAGTTAAACTGCGGATTTTGAAAGTCCACACATATTGATGAGGCACAGCTCAGGCGGCCGTTAATGCTAATCCCTTGGCGATGATGTTCAGTTGAGCACCATTCCAGCAGTATGGATAATTGGAAGCTCATCGCTACTTCTGAAGTATTTTTATCTTTCACTTAGCTCGTATTTTAATCTTTCCATTGCCTTTTGAAAATAGTCAAACTCCCCTTCAAAAGCTTCATTATTTAGCAGCTTCATATCTTCTAATAATGATAATACACTTTGGCTTGAAGTCACTTTTTCTTGTTTTACAGTGAGCAATTTGCTTATTACTTTTGAACATTTAGCGTAATCTTTTTTGTTAGCAACAAGTAGAGACTCGAAATCTCTTATTGTCATTATCCAACATCTTTTATCATTTTCAAATATTTCTGGTATAGAGGCTTCATGTTTGAGCTACCCTATATGATCCAATAGTTGATATGATTGCCTGTCCGAAAGCTGATAGCTATAATGACCATATAACCTTGGAGAGGAGAAGACGCCTCCTATAATGCTGCTAATGCGCCAACAGTAGCACCAGAGGCGTCCACCCAAAGAACGATATGATCATTGTAGCAAAATATGATCTGATTGAGAACCCAGAGAAAAAAGGTGTTTTTAGTTCGGAGCACGGAGCAAAGCTTTTGCCCCATTTGTGGCAGTAGCAACTTTAAGGTTATTGGCACCAGGAAACGCACGCTCATTAACTCTGCCGGTGACATAATCATTCTGCGTGATCCGCCGCCTCCGCTGTCTTGATTGCCGAAAGATTCACCATGAGCTCCCGGATATCGTGGTCCCTTACAAGCGTCATGCCAGCGAGAGCATTGAGGCTGCAGTGACCGGGGATGAAAATCTGTCCGTGGCGGCTGACGAATCCACCATCAATCGCTGGCGGAACTGGTTTACGGAGAGAGCCGGCTATCTCCTGGGATGCCTGACATCAATCGCCGCCAGATATGGCATGAGGTTTGTGGCAACACCGCCCCATGGTCCCGAGTCCGCGCTCCAGGGGATCTTGGTCTTATGCCGGGGATGCCCCCGGTTGGTTAGCCAGAATCGTCCGCCCGATAGCAAATTCGAATTTATGGCTGCATACCCGTTTTGCGTTCTGTCCGTGATGGACGAGGTTTAGACTCATGCTGCAACCCAAAATTTAAGGGAGGGGACAGCATGAGAGACCAGAGGAAAGCCGAAGAGATCGCCACAGATGCGGGTGCAGCTGCTCTCGCCGTTGTTGGCGGAAGATCTTGATGCCGCCAAGGCGGCGCAGATCAGAGCGCCAGATCTGTGAACAGGCGGGCATATCGGAACGCACCCTGCGCCGCTACCTGGCTCTGTTATCAGAGCAGAGGGGTTTGCAGGCCTCAAGCCCAAAGACAAGAACCCACACCGGGGTGGTGACGCCATACCGCCCGAGATCTTGGAACAGGCCATCCTGCTGCGCCGCCAGGTGCCAACGCCGCAGTGTCGCCCAGATCATTCAGATTCTGGAGTGGGAAGGGCTTGTCGGACCTGGCCGGATTAGGCGAAGTTCACTGCAAGTGAAACTGGCCGAGCGAGGCTACAGCACCAGGCAGATGCGCATGTACGCCGAGACCGGCAGCTGCAGTCGCCCGGAGGTTTCAGAAAAAACACCGCAACCAGCTCTGGACATCTGATATCAAGTATGGACCGTATCTGCCCATTGGCAAGGACGGCTCCAAGAAACAGGTCTACCTGGTGACCTTCTCTGATGATGCCACCAGAGCCGTTATGCACGGGGAGTTCTACCCCACGCTGGATCAGGTCATCGTCGAGGATTGTTTCCGCCAGGCCATTCACAAGTATGGGGCGCCTGCTGCAGTGTTCTTCGATAACGGGAAGCAGTAACGGACAAAGTGGATGGCGAGAGCCTGCTCCAAGATGGGTATCAAACTGTTGTTCGCTAAGCCGTATGCGCCAGAGTCGAAAGGAAAAATCGAGAAGTACCATCAAATGGTAGATAAATTCCTGGCCGAGGCCGCTTTGGAGAAGCCGCAGTCCTTGGACCAGCTTAACAAACTGTTCTGGGTCTGGCTGGAGGAGTGTTACCAGAACAAGCCCCATTCGGCCCTGGCAGACAACCTGAGCCCTGCTGCCACCTACAACGGCGACAGGCAGCCGATCAGATTCTTAGATGCCGATACGATCAGCGGATGCCTTTCTGCACTGCGAGGAGCGCAAGGTCGATAAATCCGGCTGCATCAGCTTCGAAGGCAAGAAGTACGAGGTAGATCCTCTGTTTATCGGCTGCAAGGTAGATGTCGTCTATGACCCGGCTGATACCGAAGAGCTGGCCATCGAGTATGAAGGACACACCTGGAAGGCCAGACAACTGGTGATCGGAGAGAAAACAGGAGAACGTCCGCACTTACCGGAGCACCTTTTGCCCGAAAAGGCTGAATCATCCAGACTCCTGGCCGCAGCCGCAAAACGGAACGAACAACGCCGACAGCAGCACGCGCCTGCCATCTCCTACCGGGCAATTCGCAAAGAGGACGGTGGCGGCAATGTTTGAAGAATTATATGGCCTCACCCATACACCGTTTACCCGGGATATTCCAACCAGCGAACTGTATCTGTCGAGCAGGCTGGAGGAGATCCTCAGCCGGCTGGAATACGCCGCCGAGCGTCAACTCTTTGCCGTAGTCACCGGCGATTGCGGCACCGGTAAGACCACCACCATCCGCCGGTTTAAAGAAACGCTGGATCCGATGAAGTTCCTGGTGATGTACATGGCGGACTCCAAGTTGACGCCCCGGAATTTCTACAAGGGATTGCTGGAGCAGCTCGGCTGTGAGGCCAAGTTCTACCGGGGAGACGCTAAGCGCCAACTGCATCACGAGATCGAACTGATGAAAGGCATCCAGCACTTGCAACCGGTAGTGGTTGTAGATGAAGGGCACCTACTGGACAAGGAGATGCTTGAAGAGGTCAGATTTTTGATTGAACTTCAGGCTTGATTCGGTCAGCCCCATGGCGCTGATCCTGGTTGGCCAGAGCGAACTGTGGGAAAAGTTGCAACTCCAAGCCTATGCTGCCATCCGGCAACGGATCGACCTCCAGTGCAAGTTGCCGCACCTGGATCGGTCTCAGGTCGATGAGTACGTGAAAAGACACCTTGCTTACGCCGGCGCCGATCATGATATTTTTTCCGACGGCGCTGTCGAGGAGATTTATCGCTTCTCCAGCGGAGCGGCAAGACTGATTAACAAGGCTTGCACACACTGCCTGATCTATGGGGCGCAAAATGGTCGCCGGATCATTGACGACCACATGGTAAAGCTGGTCATTCAGGGGGAATTATTTTGACTCGACATTCCAAACCGGTATTTTGACTGGTCTTGCACATCCAGTAGGTAAAAGTCCGAGAACAGCGTTACCAGAAAGGTGGTTAAGATGGGCAACCAGAATGAGATTCGGAAAAATTTTGGACAAAGAGCCACGGATTACAGATCTAGTTCTACTCATGGTGATCCAACAGATCTGGCACGGATGATCGAATCTTATAGTTCCATCCTCGGATGCTGCAGCGCTGGATGTTGCTACTGGAGGCGGGCACACGGCTATCGCTTTGGCCGGATACGTCAACAGAGTTGTGGCAATCGATATCACCCCGGAGATGTTGGTGGAAGCAGGAGGGGCTGCAGAAGAAAAGGGTGTAACCAATATCGAGTTTCGGATTGAAGACGTGCATAATCTAAAGATTTCAGATAGTCAGTTTGATATCTTGACTTCAAGGTTCGCGGCCCATCGTTTAACCGATATCAAAAAAGCTCTTTCGGAAATGTGCAGGGTGTTAAAACCCGGGGGGAAGTTTTACATACTAGATTACGCGGTCGTTGGCGGGGATGAGCTTGAGCGAGAAATGAACCGGATCGAGTTGCTAAGAGATAGTTCACACCAGTGCTCCTATTCGCCACGTTTGTGGAAACAATTATTCGCAGGCATGGACTTAGATGTGCAGCACATCATGCTCTATAAGGAACAGTATAGATTACCGCAATGGTTTGATCGGATGGGAACAGATACAAAACAGGAGACAGGAAATCTTTAGCATATTGAACAACATCTCGGCTGAGTGTAAAACCCATTATCCCTTCGGAGAAGATTTTCTAACCACCTATCGTATTGAAATTCTAGCGAGCAAGGTTTGTGATGGCCGAGTAGCCCTTAAAATACTTCCAATCAAACAGTGTTTCACAAAAGATTGTGCATTGATGCAGGAATTCTGAGGTTGGTCCAGTCTTATAGACAAACTACGCTTTAGACAATGTTTCTATCAAGTTACGGACAATAAACGCTGTCTATTTCCGGACATCTTAGTCTAACAGTAACAGCTTCAATCAACCCAGTATTAAAAAAGTTCTCATACAGTAAAATAATCTTAAGTATTGGTTTTTCTTCATTAGTCACTTCAACAGTACTTTGTATCTGTTTGTATGCCTCTAACACGTTTCTTATATAATACTTATTTATGCACTCAATATCTGGAACCTGTTGCTTTGCATTAAGTCCTAGCAATGCAGATTTTTGTTCAATTATTAGTATAGCGTTATCAAAGTCAATTCTGTAATCTGCGCCTTTCTGATTAGTCTGAGGAAGCTTCTTCAACTGTTCCTTATCAAGATAACGATTTGCTAACTCACATAAATAGTCCTCAAACATATACCCAAAAGCATTTATAAATTTCTGACTATTTTTTTCACTATAATAATCTCTAGCTATCCAATAAAGTCCATCAGCTACTGTCATAGCGACAAGATGCATACTAGACATTATATATTTTGCATCTCGATCTGTTTTTATGAAAGGTTTTGAATAAAGCAATTGCTTTTTTAGCAACGATTGTCTTATATCCAAATAAGAACATGAGTAGTAATCAACTATTCTTTTAAGATTTTCTTTTCTTAATACAGTATTAGAAGTTGTCATATACAATTCTTCTGGTGCGCTGATCGGATCCGGATGCTGCATGCATAACCAAAATAAAAGAAGGATTACCGAAATAAACTCATCGCTTGTAAATCCAAATTTTTCTATTGTGATTTCATCTATATTGATCCCTGTACCTTCAATTTGTGTCCTGGTATTTTTCAGAATATGATAGTTTCTATTATAAGATTGATAAATCCAAACCATATTATAAAATGAAAACTGTTCACTTGTAATACCAACGATATATTTAAATATTTCATTATGTGACGCATCTTTTAACATTTCTGAACCGGAATTCTCATTCTCAAATCCACGATATTCATTTATTATTTCAGATATCTCTTGATCTGATCTTAATGATTTGGAACGATAGTCATTACTATTACATATTGCAATATATTGTATTGCCCGAGTTGATCAGTGAATAGTGAAAATGAGCTATTCTGAAAACTAAAATCCCATAACAGCAAGCTTTTATAGCACAGGCCCCGTCAAAAATCTCAAAACAGCTAGATACACGCTATAACAACTTATTACTTTACAAGATATACGATACACGTTTATAATATAGGTATGTATATAAGAACAACGTCCAGAAAAAACAAGGATGGTTCGGTCGTCCGCTACGTGCAACTGGCACACAATGTCTGGGATCCCAAAGCCGGCTACTCCAAGGTGGAGATCATCCGCAATCTAGGCCGGGAGGATGAACTCGACCGCAAGGGCATCCAGCGCTTGGTGGAAAGCCTGTCCCGCTACCTGGACGGAGAAGAGGCCAAGATGCCGGCTCTGGTGAGCGCAAAAGAGATCGACCTGGAACCGGGACGCTCCTTCGGAGGAGTCTGGGCACTGGACCAGTTGTGGCGCCGTCTGAACATTGACAAGATCCTGAAGCGCCTTTTAAAAGAGCGCCAGTTTGAAACACCGGTGGAGCGATTGATCTTCGCCATGGTGGCCAACCGGGCGCTGGCTCCCTCAAGCAAGCTGGCCATCGAGGAGTGGGTCGCCGAGGACGCCCTTATCCCGGATCTGTCTCAGGTCTCTGTTACCCAGCTGTACCGGGCGATGGACTTTCTGATAGAAGCGAACGAAGTGATCCAGGAAACCGTCTTCTTCAGCGTGGCGAACCTGTTTAACCTGGAAGTGGATTTATTGTACTTCGATACCACCTCCACCTACTTTGAAATAGAGGAAGAGGATGATTTCCGCAAAAACGGACACTCCAAGGACCACCGGCCGGATCTGCCCCAGGCGGTGATCGGATTGGCCGTGACCCGGGAGGGCATCCCGGTGCGCTGCTGGGTCTGGCCGGGCAACACCGCCGACATGTCGGTGATCGAAGAGGTCAAGAAAGACCTGGCCGGTTGGAAGCTGGGCCGGGTGATCAGCGTTCTTGACAGAGGTTTCGCCTCCGAGGAGAACCTGCGCTGCCTGCAGCGCGCCGGCGGCCACTACATCGCCGGAGAGAGAATGCGCTCCGGAATGGAGAACGTGGAGCAGGCCCTCTCCCGACCCGGCAGGTTCAAGCCTGTCGCCGACAACCTGGAGATCAAGGAGGTCGTCGTGGGCGACGGTGAGAGACGCATCCGCTACGTCCTGGCCAGGAACCCGAAAGAGGCCCTGCGGGACAAGGAAAAAAGAGGGCTTATCTTGTCAAAGATCAAGGATGAACTGGCAAAGCTCGGCGACCTGGCGGGAGAGCCCCACTGTAAAGCCTGCTGCGAACTGATCGCCCATAAGAGCTACGGCAGATACCTGAAGATGGACGAACAGGGACAGCCCCATATAGATAAAGCAAAGATCAAGGCCGAGGAGCGCTTGGACGGCAAGTACCTGATCAGGACCTCAGACGACACCCTCTCCCCGGTGGATGTGGCTCTGGGTTACAAGCAACTGTATCAGGTGGAAGACGCCTTTCGTACGCTCAAGACTACCCTGGAACTGCGGCCCGTCTACCACCGCCTGGAGGATCGGATACGCTCTCACATCCTGCTCTGCTGGCTGGCGCTGCTGCTCTTGCGGGTGATGGAGAACCAGACTGGCCAGACCTGGGCAAAGATGCGCCGCAATCTTTCTCGCATTCAGGCGACTGAACTTAAAACATCCTCTGGCAGCATGACCAAAACATCCAATCTCAGTCCAGAGTTGAAGCAATTGTTTAAGACCCTCGAAATCAAGGAACCCCCGAGAATACTGGATCTCAGCAAAAAACGCCCGGAAAAACCATAGATACACGGCAATTTCTTACCGATCCCTAGATACCTTGCCAGGCAACGCATTGCGGCCTCGTTTTATCTAGGCACTGATTAATGCCGATGCGATCATCATCCCTGCTCAGTCGATCTCCGAAGTGGATGGCGAACTGGGAGAGGCAACTCTTCCAGTCCCATACCGGCATCGTCCACTTCCTGGTGGCCAGACACTAACATCGTCAATCCCCATATGATTTAACGGTGACGTTAAAATCCGGAGGGGATTGACGTGCTTTCAGAGTTGTTCTTGGCAACAGCTATTTCGAGAAGTCAGCGAGAATCTTCCATACTGTCAGTATGAATGATCAAAAAATAATAAAATTGAATGCTCCTAAATACAATATCTTAACTGCAAGAAAGGATGGGATATGCTTTGGAACCAGCGACGATAAAACTAGCGGATGGCAGGCTTATTGAAGTCCCCGATGTTGTCTATGAGCGGTTGGTTCGCATGCTTATCTCTTCAGTTCGCAGCGAGGAAAAGCTGAGCAAAGGAGCGAAAGAGATTAAATCCAGCAGATACAAAAAAGTGCAAAAAAAGGGGCTTAGGTCTATTTGAAGGATACTGCACGCGGAGACACATAGTGTTTTTAGATCCTAAGAACCCTAGATCAGGACAATCTTAAAATTAGGTGATACGTATAGCGTCGCTTGCTCCTGTTTCCGTTGGAGCAAAAACTCAAACTGTGTATAAAAAGACCTCCAGTTTTCACCGTATAGCAAATCTTCAATAGAAAAGCGGCCACGAGAGCCGCTTTTATACGTGTGATATCTTCAATCTAGAAGATCTTCTTGCTGTCCATGTACCCCTGCACGTAGTCCAGGGTCTCGCCGAAGCGCTGGAAGTGGACGACCTCGCGCTCCCGCAGGAACTTCAGGCCATCCATCAGGTCCACGTCGTCCGTCAGATTGATCAGGTTCTCGTAGGTGGCCCGGGCCTTCTGCTCCGCCGCCATGTCCTCGTGCAGGTCGGCGATCGGGTCGCCCATGGTGTTGATGTAGGCGGTCGTAAAGGGGACGCCGTTGCTGTCGCTGGGGAAGATGGCGTTGTCCCAGATGGCGTAGTGCCCCCCGTAGTCTGCCGCTTCGATCTGGCTGATGCTGGCGTTTTGGGTCAGCTTGAAGATCATGGTGGCGATCATCTCCCAGTGGGCCAGCTCCTCGGTGCCGATGTCGGTGAGCACCCCCTTGCCGCGCCCGGTGGGCATGGTGTAGCGCTGGGAGAGGTAGCGCACCGCTGCACCCAGTTCGCCATTGGGACCGCCGAACTGAGTGCACAGGTACCTGGCCATTTTCAGATCAGGTTTGGAGACCCTAACTGGATACTCAAGCTTCTTTTCATACAACCACATGACAACTCCTCCTCAACAATCCTTAGGGGACAGGCCATCAGTGACATTCCCCAGAAGGGGTGCTGTCCCATCCCTCAGAGGGTGCGTCTCCCCTTCCTTTTGTAGGTGGTATGTCCCCATCCATAGACGGTATTCTTAATTAAACCTGCCAGGGCCAGGGCTCTTCGATCCAGGCCCAGGAGGAAGCAGGGCCCAAACTCCGAAATTGATGAGCGGGCCGGCTTGAGTCTCGTAATTGGAGCGAGCCATGGCGTAACTTGTGGCCAGGTTGTTGAAAGCCGCCAGGGCATTGGCGTCGCCTGGGTGGGTGTCCAGATAGAGGTTCATTTCCACCAGGGCAAACTCCAACTCCTGGACCGTTTGCACGGGGTTTGTTTTTTGTCGAGCCACCAAAGTCACCTCCCGTATGAAATTAATCCTTCTGTATCAGGTCTTCGCGATGTACGGCCTTAGCAGTTCGGGGAAGAGTGTTCCATTGCTCAATGCGTCCGGCAGGGGATACATGTTGTTAAAAACTTGAGGGGGCACATAGGCGGTGGCCAGGGATATGCCGCTTTGATCCCCTGAGTAGTCAGGCATCCCTGGATAGCCGGGAATGCCGGGGTGGCCTGGCATCCCCGGGAAACCGGAACCCGGGAAATACTCCAGTGTCGCCTCACCGCTTTTTTTACGCGTTCTTGCCACCTTGGAACAGCTCCTTTCATGATTTAAATACAATCCATTTTAGATGTCAGGCAGCAGATACCGATTAGATGTAGACCGGTTATGCACCATCATATACCACTATTGTATGAATATGGGATATGATTTGATACAGACAGCCGGTTTTGCATCTGTTTTTGTGTGTTGATTCTAAGGGAGCGTGGATTTTGTCAGGGATGCACATCCATTTTGCGGATGTTGGTGCTGCCCACACTGGCGATTGTCCTGCTGCTCCCGGCCGAAAAAAGACCTTCGTCAGGATCATTGCATTTTGTATCAGGCAAGGTAAACTAGGTTTAGTATGCGAAGATGGGAGTATGCGAAATGATCGTCCGGTTGCGCCTGACTCTTGCCCTGTTGGCAGCCCGGCTGGTGGCCTGGGCTTGCTGGCTGTTGCATTACCCGGGTTCGTCGCTGCCTGGCGTGATCGCCCTGAAACTATGCCCGGATGCGGTCGATCTGATGGCTCCTGCCTACGAGCGAGTGCTGGCGGTCACCGGGACCAACGGCAAGACCACCTCCGCCAATTTGCTGGCGCATCTCCTGCGCGCCGCCGGTTTTTCTGTGGCCCACAACTTCCTGGGCGCCAACATGATGCCAGGAGTAGCCACCGCCCTGTTCCAGGACCGGCAGTTCAACGGCCGCCCCCGCAGCCGGATCGCGCTGATAGAGGCTGATGAGGGCAGCGTTGGGAAGATCTTCGCTGCCGCCAGGCCGGATCTGGTGATCGTCACCAACTTCTTCAGGGACCAGCTCGATCGTTACTGGGAGCTCGAGCGCACCATAGCGCTGCTGCGGGTCGCCCTGGCCAGGCTGCCAGGGTCAACTCTGGTCCTCAACGCCGATGATCCCCTGGTAGCGGCAGTAGGCCAGGGCCGGGCCCGGGCCCGCTACTTCGGTGTGCTCAAGGACCGGGAGACATGCGAGGCAGGCGCGGCGGTCAATGGGGAGAATGCGGCCGGCGAGTCGGAACAGGCGGCTTGCAACTGCGAGACCAATGTCTATGCCGGTGAGCCGCCGCTCGAAACCGGCCTGGACAGGGCCGGCGAGACCAGGGAAGGCCGCTTCTGCATGCGCTGCGGCAATGCCCTCAGCTATCATTACATCCACTTTGGACAGCTAGGGGACTACTTCTGCGGCAACTGTGGCCTTCAACGCCCATTGCTCGATTATGCGGTGCGGGGCCTTGCCGAGGACGATTCGATCACCCTGACTGTCAGCATCCGCAACGGCCAGGAAGGACAGGCGGAAGGCAAGAAAGAGTCAGGCGGGCTTGCTGGCGCTGGCGGCCAGGAAGAGGGGGCCGGGACAAATGGGGCTGGCGGCCAGGCAACTGCTGTTACAGCCACCCGGGAGCTGAGGTTGAACGCTCCATTGCGGGGTTTCTACAACGTCTACAATGTACTGGCCGCCACTGCCGCAGCGGAGGAGCTGGGCATCTCCGACAATGTCATTCAAACTGCCATAAAGACTTACAAGCCGGCCACCGGACGCATGCAGGACTTTATCTTTGCCGGGCGACTGTGCACGCTCGCCCTGATCAAGAACCCGGTGGGGGCGAACGAGGTGCTGAAAACATTGATCCAGACCGCCGGGGAAAAGGCACTGGTGATCGCCATCAACGATCTGGCTGCCGACGGGCGTGACGTGTCCTGGTTGTGGGATGCTGACTTTGCCTGCCTGGCAGGCCCCGGAGTCCACAAGATCATCTGTGCCGGTTTGCGGGCTGCCGATTTTGCAGTCTGCCTCAAGTATGCAGGGGTGCCCCTGGACAAGATCGAACTGGCGCCCGAGCGCTCCGCCAGCCTCAGGCGGTTGGCTGCCCAGCAGGTGGATAAGCTGTACGTGCTGGCCACCTACACCAATCTGTTCGCCTATGCCAAGCTGCTGGAGCGGATGGGAAGGGGGGTGGAGCAGCGTGCTGCTCAAGGTATGCCATCTCTATCCTGACCTGTTGAACCTGTACGGCGACCGGGGCAATGTCCTGATCTTCTGCCGCCGTGCTGCCTGGCGGTGGGATCGAGGTGCGGCTGGACCTGATCTCTCTTCCTGACCGGGTGCGGTTCATCGATTACGACTTCATCTTTGTCGGGGGCGGGGCTGACCTGGAGCAGGGGTTGGTGAGCCGGGACCTGGAGCAGAAGGGACCGTTTCTGCTCGAAGCCGCGGAAGAGGGCGTGGCCATGCTGAGCATCTGCGGCGGCTATCAGTTGCTGGGGCGCTACTACCGGGCGCGGGATGGCGGAGTGCTGCCGGGGGTGGGCCTGTTTGACCTGTATACAGAGGCCGGGAGCCGCAGGCTCAAGGGCAACATCCTGCTGCAACTGGTTAAGGAGCTCAGGGTGGAGTCTGACCGGATCCGGTCTGGCCAGTCACCCTCAGAGCAGATGGGCACCCTGGTCGGCTTTGAAAACCACTCGGGGCGGACTTTTCTGGGAGAGTCTGTGCAGCCGCTGGCCAGGGTGATCCGGGGGAACGGCAACAACGGTGAGGATGGCGCCGAAGGTGTCAGCTACAGGAGCGCTTTCGGCACCTACCTGCACGGCCCCTTTCTCTCCAAGAACCCTCATTTCGCCGATCTGCTGATCGCCCGGGCACTGCAGCGGCGGCATGGCAGCGTTGACCTGGCGCCGCTCGACGACGCTCTGGAGATTCACGCCCACCGGGTAATGGAGGGCCGCCTTAGATAACAAGCCTGTCTTAGCCGCATGCCCCTGGCTTCACATACGCATCCGCCCTCCCTCTTGCAGTCGACGCCGGCTGCAGGTTATAATTATCTCGTCAAAAAAACGCTGATGTAGCTCAGCTGGTAGAGCAGCGCACTCGTAATGCGCAGGTCGTCGGTTCGAGTCCGACCATCAGCTCCAGAGAAATGAGTAACGGCAAGGCTTCCAAGAAACAAGAGCCTTGCCGTTTTCGTTGTCCGAGCATTTTCTAATGATTTTCTAATATGAGGCTTATTTTTAGCAGCCAACATATCAGGTAGAATAATAAATGTCAGGAGCCGCTTAGGGATAACCTTTTTAGGCGGTATTTTTATAACGTTACCAGGCGCTGATGCGTTGAGGTGCAAAATCTCCGTTTACCCGCTGCTTTCTTTGGCTATATCGGCGTGATCAAGGTGGGAATTATTCAAACGAAATATTTTCCATTTTTTATCTTCCTTTAAGCTTTGTCTCAGGTTATTTTAAGTTTGATGTGATAAGGTAGATGCAGTAAAATAACAAGGCATCGGGAGAGGTGAGAAAATGAAACTTGACAATAGATGGATGATGACTATTGTGACCGTAGTGATCCTGGCAGGTGTTGCCGCTAGTTTGGCAATGGCACCCCCAAACCAAGGGTCTGTGGCAGGCCCTGTCGGCCACCCAGGGGGCAGGGTCAGGGGCCCGTTTGTTGGGCAGTTCTACGGCAGGCGGCAGGGCCCGATAGTTGGAGGCGGCTTCATGATTCTGAAACCGGCGGCCAGCGCACTGGGCATGACCCCGCAGGCTCTGGTCACAGCCCTCAGAAGTGGGCAGACTATCTCCAGCCTGGCTGCAGCCAAGGGTTTGACCGTGACCTCGCTCGAAAACACGATTTCGACCAGCATCCAGAGCCAACTCCAGGCGCTGGTGACAAACGGCAAGCTGACCCAGAGCCGGGAAACTCAGATCTACAACCGGCTCGAGCAAAACATCACCAGTGGCAACTGGATCACCCAGCTGCAGAATGCCACTAAGGGCGGGCATCGTCAACAGCCCTTCGGACGGCCGGGAACTAGGTTATAAGCCGACCTGTCTTGAGAAGACTGGTCCTCGCATCATAAATTTAAGACAAGAAGGCCGGCCGTGCGGTTTTGCCACCGGCTTTCCTGCCCTCTTTTTGGAGACGGGAACCGGTAGAGACAGCATGGATCCGGATGAGAAAAAAAGTGTTTGTAACTCGTAATTTTTTTAGGCGTTACTGAACAGACCAAGCATAAAGAATAATCCAAGCTAGGAGCCGCTTAGAGGGTAACTTCTATGCGGTTTTTTTATGAACACAGCTACAATGAGCTTCTTTAGGCCTTCAGCATCGCCTTCTACCGTTTTAAAAAGCAATAGACTTGGACCCCTGTTAAATAGCCGTCAAATTGGGGATCACTTTGGTCGATATATATATTACAAATCGCGGGGTCTCTTCCTGGATGCCACCCGTCCGAGTATATCGATTGACTACGACCAAGATAGGGGTGTAAACATGAAAGGCAATATTCGCGCTTTCCGCCCCGGTTCTGAAAAACCCTATAGCATGTTCATCATTATTGGTGGAAAGTTGTATGTGATAGGCAATGACTTCGGTTCCCTAGCAGAGCCTGTTCCCGATTACATGCTCGCATCAGCTGTAACCGAGCATGGACTGACACCGGTAAACATACCTATTAGGGCTAAGACTGCCGAGTACTTTGTCGAGAAGGCCTTTGCTGCGGTTATTAAGTACATGGAAGATCATAAAGAATACGGTGAAGATGCTGAGATTAAGATTCTCCTTCGTCATCCTCTGGGCACCCGGCGGTATAAATTGCGGCCTACCACTCCTGACATGGCCATAATTTTTTATAACCGGGCAAATAAGTTGCGTTCCCGCGATCGTCATGCCGAGGCGGAACATCTCTTACGGCGAGTGCTGAACATCCAGGAAAAGATGCTAGGGGAAGACCCTCTGGCCATCGCTCATACCCTTAACAATTTGGGGGTGTTGCTGGTCAATACCGGTCGCTACGCTGAGGGAGAGTCCGTCCACAGGCGTGCTTTGGACATCCGGGTACGGCATCTTGGAACGAACTATCCTGACACAGCCATGAGCCTCTCCAACCTGGGAAAGCTGTGCCATAAAATGGAGCGTTACGCTGAGGCTGAGCCTTTTTACAGGCGCGCCTTGGCGATCCGCGAACTGACGCTAGGAGAAAACCATCCGGACACAGCTGAAAGCCTGGATGACTTGGCAGTTTTGCTGACCGACATGTGGTGCCACGCCCAGGCAAGACTATTCTATATGCGGGCCCTGGCCATCCGGGAGAGAGTATTGGGGGATGATCATGCCGATACCGCCCAGAACCTGAACGACTTGGCGGTTTTGTTGACCGAAACAGGACACCTTGCTGATGCGGAACCTCTTTTCCGGCGTGCTTTGGACATCGCGAACCGAACTCTCGGTGGAAGCCATACGTCCACGGTTCGCTACTTGATCAACCTTGCGGCTCTCTTAGGCGACACCGGTCGCTCGGCAGAGGCAAAAGCCTTATTGCGGTGGCGCCCCGGGGTTGCTGCAAAAAAGCCGCATGAAGAGCCTCGATAGCAACCCGATAAGTTATCCCGCTGTCACCGATCCGACTTCGTCACCTAAACATACCAATATACCCCGGCCCCGGTGTTGAATCGAGGTCGGTGTATCGGGTCAAAGCACCAAGCTCACACCTTCCACCACTGTCCGTCTTCGGCTGGCTGTGCATTTGTGAAAAGAGCGCAAAACCGTTGTGGCTCTAAAGTGTGGATCGCTTGAGGATGCCAATCCGATTCTGCTTATGGCCTGTCGTAGGAAATATCTACCTCCTCACACGAGCTCCCCTCGGTGTAAGTGCAGTAATCATCGTTGTATGCCAATGTGTATTGGGTGGGGCTGCCAGATGCACAAAATTTATAGATGCTGCCCTGATCGTCAGCTAGATAGCATTTGCTGTAGTAGATATTTTTAAAATATCCTCCGGCTTGGTAGTCGGGAGTATTGGTGAAATCTTCAGTAACAGGCACATAGGAAGTGGCGCTGATGAAAGCATGGGATCCACCAGCACCCTTGTCGGCGATGGCTCTGGATGAATAGGCCTGATTTGTTGACAGGTTTATTACGCTTATCGTGAACGAGCCATCGGTATAAGAATATACCAATTCAAGATCGGCATCGGGCGTATACACACCGCCAGACCGGGTTGAACCACAGACAATGCAGGAGGTTATCGTTGGCTGTAAGGTATTGGTACGCTTATAATACAAATACCAGTTGCCATGACTGTTAAATGGGCAAACAATTCCACCCTCGGCTGAGCCATTGCCGTTTTGTGATGATACATAAACATAAGCATTATATGGCCGGGAGGGATCTGTCGATTCTCGCAATTTGGCTTGAGTGAAATCGAGTGTTTCATATACCGTTTTATAGGTACTCGAAGCATAGGAATATTTATATACGTATCCGCCGGATTGTGGTTCCAAAGCCCAATAATCAGGCGGATTGGTGCTAACATAGTCATTTTCATAGAACGTACCATTACCGTAAATGACATGAGAATCTGCAAAATCGTTAATCCAGGCATTGGCAGTCGCCGGTAAAGTTGTAGTGCCATAATACGCGGTACCTTGATACATGTAATATGTTGAAGTGTTATTCGTTGTGGTAAATACCCGCTCACCGTTATCACTTTCTAAAACGTATGCCCCATTTTCCCAGGTAGAGATGGTATCAATGGCCTTGAACAGACTGCTAAAGCCACTAAAGATGAGACTGCCATCGCGATGATAGCCAGAATACGTGACGGTCTCAGCCGGACTGGCAGGATTGGCAACCTCACTGGCAACGCCATTTTCATCCGTATAAAACAGTTTCTGCGCAACATGCAACCCCTCTTTGTCCAGAGCATTTTTTTGAACGGAAAAAGTAAAGCAGTATTGATTTATTTTACCTTTTTGCTGGATGGATATTTGGTAGGCGTGGCCTTCTTCGATGGGGCCGATCACGACCCCCGTATTGTCCGCAGTGATTTCGCTGCCAAAGCCGATCACATCACCGGTCGCCAGGTCAGATATTTTCACGATTATACGAGGCATCCCGGTCAAGGCTGCTACCGATAAACCACTGACACCACAGCTTGTCCGCTCTTGTTATATAAGGCCGAGAGTTCGAAAGGGCAGGCTTGCACTGGAGCATTGGCAATGTTCGATTGCTTCGGCACCGGACTGCCGATGTTAAGCATGGCTGAAGCGACGCTGCTCCAGCCCGAGGAGGTGTGAGCGGCGGCCAGGAGCAGCTCCGGCTGGTTAACCGTGAAGGGGCCGCTGTAGGCGATGGCGGTGTGGCTGGTTGCCGGGTTGGAACCGTCGGTGGTGTAGTAGACGGCGCCGCTGACGCTCGTCATGGTCACGGACGGGGCGCCTAAGTAGCTGCCGCTGTCAGGGAAGATGACCGGTGTCTGCCCGGAGCCGGAATCGCTTGCATAGACGGGAAGTGCCGGTAATATGCACATCAGCGCCAAACATAGGGTTGTGATGAGAGACCATGTTTTTTTCATTATTTATTGAAGTTCAGTCCCAACCTTTCAAGGATTCCCGTTGGGCCATCATGGCTTGTTACTGCGAAAGTTGAGTTAATAATAAATAACCCTCAGGAGGACTACGAAGGAATGCCTAAAGACCCGCTATATATTATAGACTATCAAGATAAAAAATATTTATATTAATATTCTAATCATTAGATACATTGTTTAATTCTCCACTTGCTGTCCGGTCTTTCGCCGGAGCTGGACCTTGATGAGAAACAGATCCGCCAGCTTGTTTTAAATCTGACCCGCAACGGCATCGAGGCGATGTCTCAGCGTGGTGAATTGACAGTTAAGACCCGCCTGAAGAGGGATGGGGTTATCCTCAGCGTCAGGGACAGAGGAAAGGGCATCGCTCCGGAGGCGCTCGCAAGGCTGGGTACGCCATTATTCACAACCAAGGAGAAGGGAACCGGTCTGGGGTTGGCGATCTGCTACAGGATAGCCGAGAGCCACAATGCCAAGATTCAAATAAAAACAGGCCCAAGGGGCACGACCCTGACCGTCCTTTTCATGAAATAGAATACCGTATCCATCCGGTCCTCGGCGAGGCCTGAAGAGCACTTTTGCCCAGACCGGCAATCTACCCAACAGCTACGAGCCGGCCGGCCCGGTTTCCTAGAATTGAGTTCTGTCTGTCATGCTAAACCCTTCTTCAAGAAACAGCCTCAGGCAGGCGTCCACTGCATCAGGGTCATAAAGCACGCCCCTCTGACGCCGAATTTCGTCCAGCGCCACTTCCAGCGGAAATGCCGCGCCCTGGTGGCGCCTTCTCATTCTTTATGCCCAAAAATTAATACCAGATATAACTATATCCAGCGATCGTTTTTCAGGTGCGCTCGGGAATAACCTAACCATCCAAGGCGCTCTTTTGGAGCAGATCTGTGCAACGTAAAGTGGTAACAAATACCATTTCGACGGCATATTATATCGTATTCTTTCCGGCGAATGATACAGAAAGGATTCACCTGTCTTGCTTGTTCCCAGGTGATCACGATGGTGGCTAAGAAGAAATGCTGTCATTTCAAGATCGCCCACGATGAATACAAGTGTATTGCCGGCGAATTTTTCAGAGGGGTGCCGCAGTGCTATCGATGCTATTATGAGGATGGACGGGAAGATTGCTATATACCGACGTTTTTTCTGCGGTGTTCGATCTGTGGCAACGCCCGCAACCATGGGGAGTTGATCTGCTATAACTGCCAGTTCGTGATTCTATTTATTTATCAATACATCATCATTGACCAAAAAACCGAATGAAAATATATCCTTGGCCTAGTTGTCAGTTGTTCGCTCTGGCAATCTCCCCAGTCAACAAGGCGTACAGAGTAATATTAGCTGGATATAGCAAGGAGAAGTTGCCGGTAGTTCAGGTTCTATTTTTCAAACAAACCGTTGCATATCCAGGCTTCAAACTGCGCGGCGGTGGCGGTACCGGTCTTCAGCGACGTCTCCCCGGCGACTGGTTCTACTGGTCTGTGGAGACTGCAGCATATGCCAGTATAGCAAAGGGCTACGGCAGCTACTTCGCCCCGAACAATCCGATCACCAGGCAGGAACTGGCAGTCATATTGGTCAATGCCGTTGGTCAACAGGATGTGGCCATGACTAACATGGGTACCAAGACCGGATTTACGGACGACAAAAGCATCTCACCCTGGGCATGAGATTTTGTCGTAACTGCAGTGAAGGATGACCTGCTCAAGGTCTACCCTGACGGCAGCTTCCAGCCGCAGGGCAATGCCACCCGGGCAGAAGCCTGCGCCATGATTGTAAACTTACTAAACCCTTAAAAGTAGTGCCCATACCAAGATCAAATCGGCTAGAAGGGCGGCCATGGATTTTATCAAGGGCCCGCCCTTTTACATACTGCATATTCCGGTCTAGATCGACCACCCATTCCGTTTTCGACTGACCGCTCAGTAGTGACATCCGCCATTTTCTGTTTGCGAATATTTCCACCAATTTTCTCTGGTCTGGCATGCGAACACGTCACAGATCCTTATTAATCAAAGTATTCGCGACATGTCAGCAATCTCCTCCTGGATTTTATGGTTTGATGAAAACTATTTTTCACATTAAATATTGCTTAGTGTGGAGGGCGGATTACTAATATGTCAACTTTTCGTCAACATAATTGCAATTATTGACCTTTATGGAATTATAAAGCAGGAAAAGATTTGTAAGATATCGAAAGTTAGGAATTAACGAGCGACCCTCGAAATTTTAATGTTAAGAAGGCTACCTTGATAATGTTACAAGGATTGATCGGCAGAAAGACAAAAATGCTGACAGTTTGTGCCTGTATGCTGTGTATCATATTCCTGTCACTGAACATGGCGCTCCCAGCCAATGCCAAGAGTGACCCGCTTGCCCAGTGGAACTGGCGAGATCCCCTGCCTCAGGGTAATCTTCTCGATGGGATCAGCTATGGCAACAACACCTTCGTAGCGGTGGGAGATGTCGGAACGGTCCTGACCTCCCCGGACGGGGCGACCTGGACCATCAGGAACTCGGGCACCACCAATATATCTCGGGGGTAAGCTACGGCAACAACACCTTCGTGGCAGTGGGAGGTTTCAGTACGGGGGCGCCTGGAAGTGTCGGCACAAGTGTCTGCACAATCCTGACCTCTCCTGACGGGGTAACCTGGACCAGCCGGAGCTCGGGCACCACCAATCATCTTCTTGGGATCAGCTACGGCAATAACACCTTCGTAGCGGTGGGAAATGGCGGCACGGTCCTGACCTCCCCGGACGGAGCGACCTGGACCAGCCGGACCGCGGGCACCACCACCATAATCTCACTGGGATCAGCTACGGCAACAGCACCTTCGTGGCGGTGGGAGCCATGCCGCCTTGGTCCTGACCTCTCCGGACGGGGTGACCTGGACCAGCCGGACCGCGGGCACCACCACATAATCTCTCTGGGATAAGCTACGGCAACAACACCTTCGTGGCGGTGGGAGCCAGCGCCTTGATCATGACCTCCCCGGACGGGGTGACCTGGACCAGCCGGACCTCCGGCAACACCAGTAATCTCTACGGGGTTAGCTACGGCAACAACACCTTCGTGGCGGTGGGAGGTTATGGCACGGTCCTGACCTCCCCGGACGGGGTGACCTGGACCAGCCGGACCGCGGGCACCACCACCAGTAATCTCACTGGGATCAGCTACGGCAACAACACCTTCGTGGTGGTAGGAGGTTTCGGTACGGGGCCGCAGGGGCCACCTGTCGGCACTGTCCTGACATCCCCGGACGGGGTGACCTGGACCAGCCAGACCTCGGACACCACCAATCCTCTCCTGGGGGTTGGCTACGGCAACAACACCTTCGTGGTAGTGGGAGTAGGAGACGGCACGATTCTGACCTCCTCCGATGAAGTGACCTGGACCAGCCGGACATCGGGCACCAGTGGTCTCTGGGCGGTCGGCTACGGCAACAACACCTTCGTGGCGGTGGGAGATGGCGCGGTCCTGCAATCAGGCAGTCTGTCCGGAGGTAGCGGCGGGGGTTTATCGGGGTTTTTGCGACGTATCTGGGCTTTACTCCTGATTTTGATGGCGAAGTTAAAAATATTTTAATGCGGAAAATGGGTGTATAACATGCAAGCTGTGAGATGGCCTGATTCCAGCCATAGGAGGATTGTTATGAGAAAAAAGATTATATTGCTGGGCATCGGCATTTTGCTCGTGATCATGTCCGGCTGCAGCAGCAAGAAGGCCAATCTGCCCACACCGCCGCCCACTGGACTTCAGGGTCAACAAGCCACGCCGGGGACGACAATCGCCAATCCCGCAACAGCGTTGCCACAGCAGACTGCAACGAGTCAGACGACGACAAACCCGGTATTGGTGCCGCAATTAACACCGGCGCCGGAGATAGAACGACAGTTTAATAAGATCGCAGATGAACTTTATTCCAAAGTTCAAATACCTGTAATGATGCCGCTGTATTGGCCGCCTATCCCGGCCAACCCATATGACCAAAATAACTTTTATGGGATCCAGTACAGCGCCGGACAAGATAGCTACAGCATCAGCATTACCACTGTATCCAAGCAGCTTCCGGTCAACAGCCCCGAATTGAACATGCCTACCAACGATTCAGAAGCCAACCAGTGGGGGAATTTTGGCGGGTAGCATGGCTCGATACCTCCTGCGCCGAAGCTTTGTCGTGGAGAAGCCTAAGGACGCGGCAGCCTTCTGTTATCAGGGGCTATCAGGGCTGGAAGGACCCTGTCTCCTTCTATTGGGAGACCGGGGTCTGGCAGTGCGAAGTCCTGGGTTCGAGCGGGAGTCTTATGGAAGACGCTCAGGCACTGACCAGCAGCTTCAATGAGTCCGGGGAGCTGAAGAACTTGCAGGCCAAGAGCGGAAAGATCCTCGTCAGTGATGCCAGTCACCGGTATACGTTCATCAGTTGGCAAGTCTGCCGATGGCCAGTGCGAGTATAACCTGCAATATGATGGGGAGATCGCCGATGCCATCAGGATCGCCAATAGTTTTGACTTGGTGAAATGAGAATCAACGCTATCCTCAGATGCTTTATAATACCGGGATGCCACTAACTGCAACCTCATTGGAGAGGATGATTGGATTGTTTAGACCTTTAAAGAGCAAGAGGTTTCCTGGTCACTGGAGTTTCGTGTCGGTCTTTTTATTGGTGATCATTCCTTGCAGCCTCTTTACCGGCACGGCCTGCCGTCGCTGACAGCGGTTACACGCTGCCGCCCTCGACCCTTCTTGCGTGCTGTAGCCTACGGCAACGGCATCTACGTGGTGACCGACTCTTATGACACCCCTTATGATTCCATTACTACTCCCGCTGTTGCCGACTCCGTGGCCCTGACTTCGCCTGATGGGACAACCTGGACTGCACAACCTGCATCAAGTGACGGACCGATGGGGGACATCTCCTTTGGCAACGGTATTTTTGTGGCAACAGGCAAATACAACGTTATTGCCACCGCTCTGATATCCAGGGATGGAGTGCACTGGAACCCGAACCAATTGTGATAGGGAGTTCTACAGCGTCGTTTTCGGCAACGGCAGGTTCGTGCTGCTGGGATCTACCAATAACTACACCTCTACGGACGGAGTGAACTGGACGCCAATTCCCAACGGTGCTCCCTTTATTGATCTGTCTCCCCAGTTGGTCTTCAGCAATGGAGTCTTTGTGGACTTCAGCGGCACTAATACCAAGTTTGCCACCTCTACTGACGGTATCAATTGGCAGACGCAGGATATGGGCCTGATCGACTATTCCGGAACAGGCAAGATCTTCCCGAACATAGGTGTCACCGGGGCAGTCTATGGCAATGGCAAATATGTGGTGGCGGCTACTTATTATCCAAACACCCAAGCAGGAGGAAATACTTATCCCATCGTCATCACCTCGCCGGATGCCGTCAAGTGGACGATGACGAAGCTGGACGAATCCTGCTACCTGGAGCGCATTGCATATCGGCAACGGTGTCTTCGTAGCCACCGGCGCCGATGGCGGCATCCTCACCTCGCCGGACGGCATTAACTGGACGGCGCGGGACACGGGAGCCAATACCTCTTATGGCACGGTATCCTTCTGCAACGACAAATTTGTGGCCCTGGGCGACGGGCGGTCTGATCTCGACCTCGCCGGACGGCGTCAACTGGACGAATAGCAGATCATCCTACCAGGCAGTCTTCACCGTCGGTCAGTCCAACTACGTCCTGAACGGTCAGACCTGCCCCACGGATGCCGCCCCGTTCATCGAGGACGGCCGGGTCTTCGTTCCCGTACGCTACCTGGGGGATGCCCTCGGTGTTATTGTCGGTTGGAGCGGTAATCCAGGTGATCAGACAGTTCCGTTGACGATGTATGCGTCGTATGTGTCCTCAACCACCGCCTTCGGTGTAACCCTGACGATTGGCAGCAAGACTCTTACTTACCAGGGGAGCGGGATTCAGGGAAAGAGTCATCGACCATGGACGTGGCCCCGATGATCAAAAATGGCCGCACCTACCTGTCGGCCAGCTACGTGGCACAGGCGTTCGGGTACACGGTGGCCTGGAATGCCGGCACTCAGACCGTAACCGTAGCCCAAGGAGACTAGATTGAAGAAATGAGATTCAGTAAAACTTTCAGTAATAATCGGAATTGTTATTGTATTGCTCATGCTTGTAGTTACTCTCCAGTTTACTCCTACAGAGCAATACGCTTTTGCATTGCTGTTCATAGTGACCCGTTGGCAGCTGTCAAGGTTGCTATACACCCAGGGGATTTTTCGAGCGTAACAGATGGACAGATGCTTATGGTTGGCAATTCTTTGTCGATGGCTATAATGTCCATGGCAACAATATTTGTTTCTTTTATCTTAACAGAAGCTCTTAGGGCCTATGGGCGGTGACATTAGCAGGAACAGGTCCTTAAAGAGGTAACCTTATGAGTAGATGAAAAAATCATGGTTACCGGAAGGATGGCAATCAATGAGGAAAAAGGTTATTTTACTTGCTGTTGGTTGTTTGCTTGCGGTCATGCCCTGCTGTAGCATCGGCAAAAAGGCCAATCTGCCCATAGCTGTGCCTACTACGTCTCAGCATCAACAAGCTAATTCGGAGACGACGATTGCCAATCCAACAACGGCGCTGCCGCAACAGACCACAACAGGCCAGACAGCCGTGAACTCAGCGCCGGCGTCGCAGGTACACGCTCACACAAGCGTCCCGGGAAAGGCACCAGGTGCCGGAACTGCTCACCGGCAAAGCACTCAAACCGACATCAGCATCAAGCTGGGCCCGGCCAGCGGACCGCAAGTATCTGTATCACCGGGCGCCACTGTCAGTTGCAATTACGTGAACGGCACTATCAACGTCTTTGTAAGTGCCGGAGAGAATATCCTGTCTTTTGAGAACCCGATGCAGTTTTCAGTCCAGCCGGACAGTTGGCGCCTTGAAAACAATGACCGCGCCAGCGGCAGCACCTGTTATTTTGAAATCCGGGTCGATCCCTCTGCTCCGCGGACAGGTGAGGTCACCGTGAGCAACATCCGGGATCAGGATGGCAAGGTGCTGGTTGCCGGTCCGCTCAATTTTTGGATCACCTTGGTGGAATAGGAAACCGGACCGGCGTCCGGAATGCTGTTTCATAATGAAGGAGGCCTTTAGCTATGAAGAGAGGCGGCTTGCTTGTTTTGATCAGTGTTTTGCTCGTATTTATGGCCGGTTGCAGCCACCACGAAAAGGCCGGAACGACCGCATCGGTGCCTCCAGTTCCCGGAAGCCAACAAATTACACCAGGACCAACTACCACAAGTTCAACGGGAGTGCAGAAAAATCAAACTTCCAAGTCCATTTCAACTACGTCTACAAACAATGGCGAATCTTTAAATCAGATTGAGTCCAGTCCGATAATGCTCTATTCAATTCAAAACGATCTTAAATCTGGAAATAATGAGTTCCCAAACTACGAATTAGGAAATGTTCAAATCGAGCCTATTATGTCTTATCAAGATTGGATAAATTCTGGAGGACACCAACCATGGAGAAGAGATCCTTTTTCTATTGTTCAAGTTTTAACATATAACTTGATCCCAGAATGTATCTCAAATAATGCCAGTAGTAAGTGGACAGAATCCGGCAACATGGCCACAAATAATAATGGCGTCGTCATCCAATTAATTAACCCAGATGGAGATTCATTACACAACTCTTCCGATGCTACAGAACTGACTTATCGGATGATTGTGCCACGTTTAGGATCATATGATATAACAACTCAACAACCGCAGGGATCAGTTTATTTCATTATAACTAAAATCGAATTTAATCCATCGTCTTAGTAAAAAAGCAGATGGAATAGAAATATGCTATAAAGTGGAGTCACGGATTATGCCTTGTTGGAACCGGATAGGGCTACGAGGCTCCCTAGTGGCTATAAGAAAAATGCTTTGAAGATACTACAGGAGATGATACTTCTTTTGCTATAGCCCAGCAAGCTGTCTAATTATAGAATATTAACCAGAAGTATACTGTATATAGCTTATATGTCATAACTGCCAGTTCGTGATCCTATTCATCTACCAGTACATTATCATCGACCAAAAAAAAGAATGAACGCCCCCTGGTGTTTTCGCGGAAAACAGTCCTCTTAGACTGCGGGCAGGAAATTGGCATATTTTTCGTGTATAATTATCTATTAGCAGTTTTGTTGAGAAGCGATTCTCTTAAAAGGGGAGCGATCCTCATGAAGATGAAACACGTTTACCAATTGACGGACGAGCTGTCTATCGGCTACGAGCTTCAGCTGCTACGTTTCCGAGAACTGCTGCCGCTGCTCCGATCCCGCAACTTGTCAAGCTCGAAGGACGCGGATCGGGTTTCCGGGGGCGTGCCCGCGCTGTCAGCGGAAGATATAGCCGGGCAGATACAGGATCTGATGGAGCAGATCGATGATACCGCACAGGAGCTGGCCGAACTCCGAGAGGAGTTGCAGCAGATCATGCACCTCAAACAGTTTGATCTGGAGCAGATCCAGCACTTGCTGAAAACGCCTTCCTCCGCCAGGCTGGAGGCCATATTGAAGCAGGTGGATGCACTGCTGCGTGAACCTGAGGCATTGAGCGGCACAGAACAGGCTTGGCTGGAGAGGCACCTGAGAGAGGTCGAGGCCCTGACAGTTGTTCACTTGCGGGCGCAGGGACGTCATGAAGGTGGAGCTCAAAGATCTGACTGAAATTAGGAGAACCCTGGTTGCGGCATCGCATTCACCAGGCAACGGTTCTTTTTGGAAATTGTCGCAAAAGCCAAGATATACAAAGACAAGTATGACATTCTATTGAAATATTTGACATTGTTTGCTCAGTCCACATTTTAATCCACACTCAAACTCGTATTAACATCGGGTTATGAACAGTTTTATCCACATTATCCACAATAAATTGTCCTTTATGAACTTTCAGCAAATCTTTTTTCGACATTTTAAAATTAAAGTAACAATACCAATATATACCAAAATTGTATGCTAAAGCCGTAATTCATAATTCATAATTCCTTATTGCAACGCTCTGTCGTGTGCACTCACATTTGTGCAGCAGGCCCGTGGGGCGCAAGAGCAGACTCAAGTCCGAAGCGGCCGGGATCCGCGCCCGCCTGCCGGAGATGGCTGCACCGAGCAGGGAATAATTTGACAGGCATCTACGCATATGCTAACATTAGGCTACTCCAAACCCTTGTATAGTAAGGATGTATAGTAAGGATTGAATTACTTTGCGGGCTTGGGCATCATAATTCGGGAGGCTTGCACGGGTAATGCAGGGTACAGTCAAATGGTTTAACAAGGAGAAGGGTTACGGATTCATAGAATGCGACGGTGGTGGCGATGTCTTCGTTCATTACTCGGCGATCCAGGAAGAGGGTTTTAAAGATCTGGTTGAGAATCAACGGGTGGAGTTTGAGGTCACTCAGAGCAGCCGGGGGCCCCAGGCTGCGAGAGTTGTCAAGCTATAGAAAGCCTTTGAATACGGATTTTTGTCCTGATGCCGCGCCAAGAACCTCCTGACATTAGGGGGGTTCTTTTGTCTGAATGCGGCCTGCTGGTGGCAAGGATTTAAACAGCGGTATCGGGGAATATTAATAAACTCTGACCGAGGGGGAGTAAACCAGGTGAAAATCGCCGTCCGGGGCAAGAACACCGAGATCACTGAGGGATTGAGGGATTATATCGAGAAGAAGCTGAATAAACTCACCCGCTATTTCGAGCAGATCCAGGATGCTCAGGTAACAGCCTTAACCGGCCGCGGAGGCTACGTTGTAGAAGTAACAATTCCCTTGAACAGTTTTATTATGCGCGCAGAAGAGATCAGTATGGATAACCTGTATACTGCGGTCGACCTGGTAGTTGAAAAGCTGGAGAAGCAGATCCAAAAGCATCGCACCAGGCTCTACCGGCGGTTCCGCAATCAGGGCCTGAAAAACCTGATCACCAGCATGGGGGAGGAAAAGAGCGAAGAGGCACCGGCGGTGGTGCGCACCAAGCGCTTTGCCATCAAACCGATGCCGGTGGAGGAGGCGATTTTACAGTTGAGCCTGCTCGGGCACGACTTCTACGTCTTCAGCAATGCTGATACCGATCAGGTCAATGTTCTATACCGGCGCAAGGACGGCAACTTCGGGCTGATCGAACCGGAGTTCTAGCTGATAGAAGTGGCTTCGCTGCCAGCCGGAGGCTGTTTCCGGCCGGGTGCCCATCCGGCCGGGTGCCCATCCGGTGGATGGGCTCGGCGCGGCGCGGCGCGGAGCGGCACGGCACGGCGCTGGCGGACCAGGTTGCCGAAGTAGAGGGGGCGAGCAGCCCCCTCTTTTTTTCGGCCTCTTTGACCTAAAAACCGGAAGGGATGCGCTTTTTCATTTACCCTGCCGTCGCCCAAGGCGCATCCGGCGGGCTTTGACCGTCTCCGACCCGACCGGCATTCTTGTCAGCATGGGGTAGTGGTGCTAAAATAAAGTTGGTTTAAAAAGTTAAAAAATTACCTGGTACTGGGAGAAGGAGATTATCTTGTTGAACGTTTTGCGCAACCTGTTCGACGACAATGCCAAGGAAGTCAAGCGGATGCAGCGGACCGTCGATCAGATAAATGAACTGGAGCCCGCGATCGCGAGTTTGACTGACAGCGAACTGCGGGCCAAGACTCAGGAATTCAAGGAGCGCCTGGCTGCAGACGAGACCATGGAGGAGATCCTGCCGGAGGCCTTTGCGGTGGTGCGGGAGGCCTCCAGGCGCGTGGTTGGCATGCGCCCCTTCGACGCGCAGTTGATGGGCGGGATCGTGCTGCACCAGGGGCGGATCGCCGAGATGAAGACCGGGGAAGGCAAGACTCTGGTGGCCACCATGCCCGCCTACCTGAATGCCCTTACCGGTCAAGGCGTACACATCGTGACGGTGAACGATTACCTGGCCCGCCGTGACAGCGAGTGGATGGGAGGCATCTACCGCTTTCTCGGCCTGAGCGTGGGTCTGATCGTCCACGGCCTGGAGCCCAATGAGCGCCTGGAGGCCTATGGCGCCGATATCACCTACGGCACCAACAACGAGTTCGGCTTCGACTATTTGCGGGACAACATGGTGATGCGGGCCGGAGATATGGTGCAGCGGGAGCTCAACTATGCCATCGTAGACGAGGTGGACAGCATCCTCATCGACGAGGCCCGGACGCCCCTGATCATCTCGGGGCAGGCGGATAAGCCAACCGATCTCTACCGGCGGATCGCCCAGCTCACCCCCCGCCTGCAACTTGAGAGAGCTACCAGGTGGATGAGAAGCTGCATACCGTGGCCCTGACCGAGAACGGCACCCACAAGGTGGAGCAGCTGCTGGGGGTTGACAACCTCTCGGATGAGGTCAACCTCGAGTTGGCCCACCACGTATACGCCGGCTTGCGCGCCCACGCCCTGATGAAGCGTGACGTGGACTATGTGGTGAAGGACGGCAAGGTGATCATCGTGGATGAATTCACTGGCCGGTTGATGTTCGGACGGCGGTACAGCGAAGGGCTGCACCAGGCGATCGAGGCCAAGGAAGGGCGTCAGCATCGAGCGCGAGAAGCCAGACCCTGGCCACCATCACCTTCCAGAACTACTTCCGTATGTATCATAAATTGGCCGGCATGACCGGAACCGCTGCTACCGAGGAGGAGGAATTCCGAAAGATCTATGGCCTGGACGTGGTGGTGATCCCCACGAATAAACCGATGGTCCGGGCTGATGCCCCCGATGCGATCTACCGCACCGAACCGGGCAAGTTTGCGGCGGCGGTTGAAGAGATCAGCGCTATACATGCGACCGGACAGCCGGTGCTGGTGGGCACCATCTCCATCGAGAAGTCGGAGGTGCTCAGCGGCATGCTGAAGCGCAGGGGCATCCCGCACCAGGTGCTGAACGCCAAGTTCCACGAGCAGGAGGCGAAGATCATCGCCCAGGCCGGACGGTTGGGGATGGTCACGCTGGCCACCAACATGGCGGGACGCGGCACCGATATTATTCTGGGAGGCAACCCGGAGTACCTGGCCAAAGAGGAGCTGCTGCGCCGGGGCTTGCTTCCGAGGTGGTGTCAGAGGCAGCCGAGTATGGCATGCCGTCGACTCCGGAAGTGGCTGAAGCTCGAAAGGAATACCGGCTGTTGGTGGAGCGCTACCGGAAGGATACCGAAGCCGAGCACGAGCAGGTGGTGGCCCTGGGCGGCCTGCACATTATCGGCACCGAGCGCCATGAAAGCCGGCGCATCGACAACCAGCTGCGAGGCCGTTCCGGACGCCAGGGGGACCCGGGGCGGTCCCGGTTCTACGTCTCCCTGGAGGACGACCTGATGCGCCTCTTCGGGGCGGACAACATCGCGGGAATCATGGATCGACTGGGTATGGACGACTCCATCCCGATCGAGCACAACCTGGTGTCTCGATCAATCGAAAATGCACAGAAAAAAGTTGAGAGCCGCAACTTCGACACCCGCAAGCACGTGCTGGACTACGACGATGTCATGAATCAGCAGCGGGAGGTGATCTACGGCCAGCGCCACCGGGTGCTGCGGGGCGAAAATTTGACAGAGACCCTGGAGGAGATGATCGGCAGCGTGATCGATGCCACGGTCACCCGCTTTACCTCCGAGGGCAAGTACCCGGAAAACTGGGACCTGGAAGGCATGCTCGTCCATGGGGAGCAGCTTTTCCTGCCCCAAGGGGCGATCAGCGTCGAGGGGCTGCTGACGCTGGGCAGCCGGGAAGCGATCCAGGAGCAGCTGACCGAGGCGGCAGAATCTTATTGGCAGGCTCGTGAACAGGAGTTCGGGAGCAGCGAGACCGGTGCCGACGCGGCGCAGCAGTTCGAGCGCTTTATCCTGCTGCGGGTGGTAGACGAGAAGTGGATGGAACACCTGGACGCCATGGATCAGCTGCGCCAGGGAATCGGGCTGCGGGCTTACGGCAATGCCGATCCCCTGGTGGAATACAGGCTCGAGTCCTATAACATGTTCCAGGACATGATCAGCAGCGTCCAGGAGGATGTGGTGCGCTTACTGTTCAAGCTGAGGCTGGTACAGGAGCAGCCTGCCCGCGTGCCAGCTTTTGCGGGCGCGGCGCGCCATGTGGTGGAAAGCCATGGCGACGAGGGGACCCCGGCTCAGCCGGTCAAGGCCGCAAAAACCACCGGCAGGAACGATCCCTGCCCCTGTGGCAGCGGCAAAAAATATAAGCGCTGCTGCGGCAAGTGATCGGGCAGAAATTTTGCCTTCCGGCGACAAAGTATTTACACACTCATGAGAGTATTTACACACTCATCTTAAGGAAGGCTTTTTTATTTGAATAGAATAAGTGTGATTGGGATTGGGAAGGGGTGCGGCAGATGATGCTGTCCGAGTTAAGGAAAGAGGTTGAAAGATCGAAAAAGAGGCTGTCGGAATTGAGGGCTTCTCTTTGACATCGCTCAGACGGAAGAAAGCCTGAAGCAGATCGATGTGCAATCGGCGGCCCCTGGCTTCTGGTCAGATCCGGCCCAAGCCGGAAAGGTTCTTCAAAATGCCGCCCAGCTCAATGATGAGCTAAACCTGTACCGGCAGCTGGAGAGGGACCTGGAAAACCTGGATGTGTTGTTGGAACTTTATGCCGAGTCCGAAGACGCCGCTCTCGGAGTGGAGTTGGAGGACGGGAGCCAGAAATTGACCGCAGCCCTGGACCGCTGGGAGCGGGAAAACCTCTTCGGCGATCCCTACGACCGCCGGAACGCACTGGTCGCGCTGCATGCGGGAGCGGGCGGCACCGAGGCCCAGGACTGGGTGGAGATGCTGTTTCGAATGTACGGACGCTGGGCCCAGGAGCACGATTACAAGGTGGAGGTGCTCGACCTGCTGCCCGGTGATGAGGCGGGGATCAAGAGCATCACCGCCCTCGTGTCGGGGCCCCTGGCTTACGGGCGGCTGAAAACGGAGCGGGGTATACACAGGCTGGTTCGGATCTCCCCATTCGATGCTTCCGGGCGGAGGCATACTTCTTTCGCCTCTGTGGATGTGATACCGGAGGTGGAAGAGGACGCAGAAGTGGAGATCGACCCTGAGGATCTGAGGGTCGATACCTACCGTGCCAGCGGGCATGGCGGCCAGTATATCAACAAGACAGACTCCGCAGTGCGCATCACCCACCTGCCGACAGGCACCGTGGTCCAGTGCCAGTGCGAGCGTTCCCAGTTGGCCAACCGTTTGCGGGCCATGAAGATGCTGCGCTCCCGGCTTCATGAACTGAAGCTGCAGCATCAGGATGAGAAGATGGCCAAGCTGAGAGGCGAGCAGCGTGAGATAGCCTGGGGCAACCAGATCCGCTCCTACACATTCGAGCCCTATACCTTGGTCAAGGATCACCGCACCGGCGTGGAGATCGGGAATGTCCAGGCGGTCATGGACGGAGCGATCGACCCCTTCATCGAAGCCTATTTACGGATGACTGCCGGATCGACACCTGTGCGCTGACGTGGTGACAGCCCCGAAAGATGCTTCAGGCTCATCCGTAGGCAGGCGCTCAGGTGTGCTGTCGACGGGGGGGAGCGCCGCGGCATCCATTCCTGCACGCCGGAAGCGTCACAAGAACATGAAAGCTCGCAGGCTCTGTCTTGAAGGCAGGGCTTTTTCTGTAGCGCGCTGTTCAAGGGGTGAAATGCCAGGTGGTGGGAGAAACTATCCCCAGGAACTCAAATTCTGTCGGGGATCACCGTTGATGAAGCCAGCGTCGCCTGCGAACAGGCTTTTGAAGGAGGCGCCTCTATGTCCAAGAAGATTTTCTTTAGATGGGCCGGCATTACTATAGGCTCTCTGTTTGTAGCCCTGGCCCTGGACATCTTCCTGGTGCCCAACCGGATCGCTGCGGGTGGTGTCACCGGGCTGGCGACGATTTTTTTCTACGTGCTGCGCATCCCCATCGGTTATACCATTCTTTTGTTGAATTTCATCCTGCTGTTTCTTACATTCCGGGAGCTGGGGCTGACGCTGGTCATTCGCAGCCTGTACGGAGCTGCGGTCACTGCGGGATTAGTGGAGCTGTTGAAAAACGGACTGCCAGTTCCGACCCATGACTTGTTGCTGGCGTCAATCTATGGGGGTATTCTCACGGGCCTGGGAATCGGCATCGTCCTGCGCTCCGGCGGCACCACCGGCGGCACCGATCTCGTGGCGCGCCTGGTGCACAAGTACCTGCCGGTAACGATGGGGCAGGCATTGCTGGGAGCAGATTCATTGGTGATCACGCTGGCCGGCATATTCTTCAACGCCGAGCTTGCTCTTTATGCTCTGTTGGGCCTGTTGGCCACCGGCAAGGTGATCGATCTGGTTCAGGAGGGGCTCAGCTATGCCAAGGCGGCTTTCATAGTCTCCAAACGCAGCCAGGAAGTGGCCGACGCCATCTCCCGGGAACTGGGGCGGGGAGCGACCGGGCTCGCCGGGCAGGGCATGTATACCGGTGAAAAACGCCCGGTGCTGATCAGCGTGGTGGCCAAGACCGAGGAGAGCCGCCTCAAAGACCTGGTCTACGAAGTTGACGCCGATGCCTTTGTTTTTATAACAGAAGCCCACGATGTTATTGGAGAATTCACAAGGAACCCCAGGTTGATCAAAAACCAGTGATTGACCATCGTTCTTGAGAAAATAAAGAGGAGAGAGCGCAAAAAAAATCAATCCAACATCTTAAGGCGACTCCAATAATGACGAAGTTATATTCAACAAAGTCGAATACACCCAGTGGGTTCCAAATAAAGAAATTAAATGTGAGATGCAGGAAAAATTAGAATATTGTCGTAATTTATTCTTTTAAAAGAACCTTGTTAAATCCTTAAAGCCTATTTGCCTCTAAACAATTTAGAAATGAATAATATTTAAAGAGTTTTGTAAGTGATTTCTTCCGGGGTATAAGTTTTTCAGAAAAGATATTTGTGGAATTCATAAACTGAACTGTTTTTATGAGAGAATGAAAAATAATAAGCAGTTTTTCTACTCGGGGTTTCAGCGGCCGGCCGACATGAGTATTGCAATTTCTTGAATTGTGAGGGGCGTGGTCTGGTGTCGGTTTCCCTGGAAGATATAGTGCGCGGCGTTGACAGCCTGCCCGCTTTGCCGGCGGTAATGGGCGAGGTGATCAGGATCATCGACGATCCCTATTCCACAGCGAGGGAGCTTAACGAGGCAATCCTGCGGGATCAGTCGATAACCGCCCAGGTGTTGCGCCTGTCCAACTCGGCCTATTACGGATACTCGCGCCGTATCGCCACAGTCGACAAGGCCATCGGGGTGCTCGGCTTCGCTACCATTCGCGACCTGGTCGTGGCAGCATCGGTTCATAACATTTTATCGAAGAAAGTCAAGGGTTATCAGATCGCCGCCGGGGATATCTGGAGGCACTCCCTGTCCTGCGCCACGGCTTCCCGCGCCATTGCCCGGCGCGTTCACTACCCGGAAGGAGATCAGGTTTTTATCGCCGGGCTGATGCACGATATCGGCAAGGTGGTGCTGAACAACTATGTGGCCGAAGCCTACGATGAGATCATCCAACGGGTGCAAGAACGACGGCAGACGTTTTCAGAGGCTGAAGAGTCGGTCCTGGGCTTTACACACGCCGCTGTCGGCGCCAGGGTGGCGGACAAATGGAACCTGCACCCTGACCATGTGGAGGCCATAGCCTGTCATCACACCCCGCTGGATGCCTCGCTAAACCCCTCGCTCACCGCCATCGTCCATATCGCCGACGCCATTATCAGGACGATGGGGATCGGGCTGGGAGGCGACGGTTTATACTATCCCCTGGTGGGTGAGGCTTTGGAACTTTTTGGACTGAAAGAGAAAGACGTGGAAAGAATCATTTCCGAACTGACTGAACTGATCGGCGACCCCAACCTGTGAGCTGACCAGCTGCCCCGGCGCCTTTGAACAGGGGGTAAGTTTATGCCCGAAGTGCTGAACGAGAGGCTGGACGAATTGTGCAGGAAAGCCTGTGCGATCCGCTGCGACTTGATGCGGATGTTGGCTGCGGCCGGCTCCGGGCATAGCGGCGGCAGCCTGTCGGCGGTGGAGATCATCACCGCTCTATATTTTCACGTGCTGCGGATCCGCCCCGAGGACCCGGAATGGCCCGACCGGGACCGTTTTGTGCTGAGCAAGGGCCATGCCGCCCCTGTCCTGTATGCCGCCCTGGCGGAGCGCGGCTTTTTTCGGACTGAGGAACTGTTGACCCTGCGCAAGCTGGGCAGCCGGCTTCAAGGTCACCCGGACCGGCGCAAGCTGCCGGGCATTGATGCCTCAACCGGCTCCCTCGGTCAGGGCCTCTCGGTCGGCCTGGGCCTGGCTTTGGCGGGGAGGCTAGACTGCAGGGATTATAAGGTCTATGTCCTGTTGGGAGACGGGGAGTGCGAGGAAGGGCAAGTCTGGGAAGCGGCCATGGCCGCGGCTCACTACCGGGTTGATAACCTCACGGCTGTTGTCGATTACAACGGACTGCAGATCGACGGCCCGGTGGCGGAGGTGCTCTCACCCCTGCCGCTGCCGGAAAAGTGGCGGGCGTTCGGCTGGGCTGTGACGGAAGTGGACGGGCACGACCTGTCAGCCCTGTTGCAGGCCTATGACTGGGCAGCAGGCATCAAGGGCCAGCCGGCAGCGATTGTGGCCCGCACCCTTAAGGGCAAGGGCGTCTCCTTCATGGAGAACCAGGTCGACTGGCACGGCAAGGCCCCGAGTGCGGACCAGGCAAATTGTGCCTTGAAGGAACTGGAAGGCGAGGTGGATCGGGAATGAGCAGCCAGCGCGCCCACCCTCCAGGCGGCCACCCGCCGGAGCGGATGGCCACCCGCGATGCCTATGGGCAGGTACTGGTGGAGTTGGGGAGACGTCTTCCCGATCTGGTGGTGCTGGACGCCGACCTGTCCAAGTCCACCAAGACCTGCGACTTTGCGAGGGCCTACCCGGAGCGTTTTTTTGACATGGGGATCGCCGAGCAGAACCTGATGGGCACTGCAGCCGGCCTCGCTCTGGCCGGCAAGATCCCCTGCGCCAGCACCTTCGCCGTTTTCGCCACCGGCCGCGCTTTCGACCAGGTTCGCAACAGCATAGCCTACCCGGGCCTGAACGTTAAGATCGTGGCTACCCATGCCGGGATCACGGTAGGAGAAGATGGCGCCTCCCACCAGGCGATCGAGGACATTGCCTTGATGAGGTCGCTGCCGGGGATGACCGTAGTCGTTCCGGCAGATGCCACAGAGACCAGGCTGGCAGTGGCGGATGCGGTAGCTATGGCCGGCCCCGTCTATATCAGGCTCGGGCGCACCCCTGTTCCGGTGCTGTACGGAGCCGATCACAGGTTCCAGATCGGCAGGGCGGCAGTGCTGCGGGAGGGCCGTGACGCCGTAGTCTTTGCCGCCGGGATCATGGTGTCGGAAGCCCTGCGGGCGGCAGAGATGCTGGCGGAGATGGGAATTGGCGCCGCAGTGGTTGATGTTCACACCATCAAACCACTCGACGAGGATCTGGTTGTCGAGCTGGCGCGCCGCACCGGAGCGGTGGTTACCGCCGAAGAGCACTCCATTGTCGGAGGGTTGGGCAGCGCTGTGGCCGAGACCCTCGGGGAGAGATGCCCGGTGCCCATGCTCCGTTTGGGGATCAGGGACCGGTTCGGTGAATCCGGCCGTCCCGAGGAGTTGATGGAAGCCTTCGGCCTCACTGCGCCCCACATCGCAGAGGCCGTTGTCCAGGTGCGCCGCAGGCCCCGCGTATCTGAGTAGCGGAACAGGAGTGCGCTGGGGCTGGCCGGCAATAAATGAAAATTTTACTTAATAGGAAGAAAAAAGAAATCAAAAAAAAAGGAAAAGAATGATTTGTGTCGAAACAACTTCTTAATCATGAAGTTGTTTTATTATATTCAGACAGGTTTTTGCTTTATTTTTTAAAGACCGAGTAGGCTTTTAGACCTAGTAGTCATAGGACAACTAGGACAACTGGGGCCCGGAGGGCGAGGGCGCTCCGGTGGACAGGAAAGCAGATAACCGAATGAACCAGTCCACTGGGTTCTTGTCATCCCGGTCAAGTTCCTGCCTTTGGTGTGCTAAAAACGATTGAAAGAAATGGATAGGGCGGATTTAATCGTTTTTCTGGTTCTTTCCAGCGCCAGTCGCGATTCCAAAAAAATGGCCCGCCGAGGTGAGATGTGTGATCCAGTTTTTCAATGTATCCAAGTTTTACAGCGGCGGATCAGGGCTTTAGTGGGGGTTTCCCTCCAGATCGAAAAGGGAGAGTTCGTTTTTCTGGTGGGGCCTAGCGGCGCCGGCAAGTCCACCGTGTTGAAGATGATCCTGCGTGAGGAGGCTCCCACGAAGGGTCAGATCTATGTCTGCGGCCGTTGCGTGACCAGGATGAAGCATCACGAGGTGCCCTATCTGCGGCGCCAGATCGGCATGGTCTTCCAGGACTTCCGTCTGCTGCAGGAGCGCACCGCTTTCGAGAACGTCGCCTTCGCCATGCAGGTGATCGGCGCCCGGCCGGCGGAGATCAGGCGGCGGGTGCAGGATGTCCTGGATCTGCTGGGCCTGAAGGCGATGCAGAACATGTTTCCCCGGCAGCTCTCCGGCGGGGAACAGCAGCGTGTGGCCATTGCCCGCGCCCTGGTGAACAGCCCGTCCTTGCTTATGGCTGACGAGCCGACCGGCAACCTGGATCGGGATAACGCCTGGGAGATCATCAACTGCCTGCAGGAGATCAACAATCGGGGGACTACGGTAGTGATCGCCACCCACGCCCGGGAGATCGTCGATACCCTGCGTCAGCGGGTGATCGCCATGGATAAGGGTAAAGTAGTTCGAGACGAATACGAGAGTGTTTATGCCCATGCTACCTAAAATCTGGACTTATGTTCTTCAGGAGTCCATCCGCTCCTTGAAACGAAATGGATGGTTGAATTTTGCGGCGGCTGGGACAACCGCCGTGTCTCTTTTTATACTGGGCGTCGCCATTCTCATGGTGCTCAACACCGACTTCATCGCCAGCACGGTAGAGTCGAACGTGCAGATCATGGCCTATCTGGATCAGGGGGTTACCGGCGCTGCCATTAATGTCCTGAGCACCCAGATCCAGGCTATTCCCGAGGTCAAGGAAGTGCGCTTCATCTCCAAGGATGAGGCTCTATCCAACCTGGAGGGCCAGTTTGGAGAGAACCTGAAGGAGAGCCTCGGGGGGGCGAACCCGCTGCCGGATGCCTTTGAGGTAAGCACTACGGATCCCCGGGATGTGACCGGGGTGGCGGAGGTGCTGACCCAGATGCCGGGAGTGGACAAGGTGCGCTATGGCCAGGGCGTGGTGGATAAGCTATTCCAGTTGACAACCTGGATGCGCTTGATCGGGTTGGCGATCGTGTTCCTGCTGGGCATCTGCGCCATTTTCCTGATCGCCACCACCATTCGCCTGACCATGTTTGCCCGCCGCCGGGAGATCGGAATCATGAAGTATGTGGGAGCGACCGACTGGTATGTGCGCTGGCCGTTCGTGCTGGAGGGCATCATCCTCGGCAGCTCCGGGGCGGCAGCGGCAATTGCCGTGCTGTTTTTCTCGTACAGCGCACTAATCTCCAAGGTTCAGGAGACGCTGCCCTTCTTGCCGTTAATGTACGACGGCACGGTTCTGCTCCAGCTGTTCCTGGGGCTGTTCGCAGCGGGGATGGGGCTGGGGATCATCGGCAGCCTGATCTCCCTGCACCGTTATCTCCAAGTCTGATTCGCACCCGGGCGTTTGCCGGAAAGCGTCCACGGTGGGCTGTCGAGGTTTTCAAACGTGTGCAGAGCAGCGTTCTTTGTTGTCCGTAGAGATTTAACCGTGTTGTTGGCAATGCGACCGCATAATGTTTCCTGGCAAGGGGGTGGCTGCGTTGAAGTGGACCAAGGCCGTGCTTAGCCTGATTTTGGCAGTGGCGATCTCATTCGTGGCCCTCTGGCCGACCCTGGCTACGGAGTTGAATGATAAACAGGCCGAGCTTGACCGGGTCAACCAGCAGATCGAGCAGAAAAGGGCTGAACTGGCGCAAACCGAGCACCAGTCCCAGACGGTGACGCAGCAGCTGAACCAGCTTGATGAGGAGATCGACCAGACGCAGAACGACCTGAACAAACCTGAACGGCAACGTGGCCCTGCTGCAAACCCGCATCGGTATTGCCCAACAGGATCAGGAGAAGGCTCAGGCCGACCTCGATGATCGCACCCGGATCTTTGACCAGCGCCTCAATGATATCTACATGGATGGGAACGTCTCCTACCTCGAAGTGCTGCTCAAGGCCACCAGCCTGAGCGATTTTCTGACGCGCTTCGACCTGATGCAGGCGATCGCCGAAAATGACATCTCCCTGATGAAACAGGTCAGCGCCCTGCGCGACCAGATAGCCCAGAACAAGAAGGAGATGCAGAATAAAGAGGCCCAGCTGGTGGTGCTTCAGGGCCAGACCCGAGCCAAGCAGTCAGACCTGACAGCGCGCAGCAATCAGAAACAGCAGGTTTTGGCACAGATCAATTCCAATGCGGATGCTTATCAGCGTGCCCTCAATGAGGAGGAGGCATACTCCCAGCAGCTTATCGAGATAATCCAGGAGCTGCAGAACAAGAATTCCCCTCGCGAGGGTACTGGACACCTGAGCTGGCCGGTCAAGGGGCCGATCACCTCGCCTTTCGGCATGCGCATGGACCCGATTCTACATAAGTATGAGATGCACACCGGGATCGATATCGGCGTGCCCATGGGCACACCCATCAAGGCGGCTGACGGCGGCACCGTGATCTTCGCCGGCTGGAACGACGCTTACGGCAAGCTGACGATCATCGACCACGGCGACGGCATCTCGACCGTTTATGCCCACCAGTCGGTGCAGTTAGTGAATGTGGGAGATAAGGTGTACCAGGGCGAGATCATCGGCCATGTGGGCACCACCGGGTGGAGCACCGGGCCTCACCTGCACTTCGAGGTGCGCATAAACGGCACCCCGGTCAATCCCATGAATTATCTCCCGTAAACCCAGTCACCATCTCCCGGCTGCCGGTATCATCAGCGGCGGCCTCGGCAGTATCGGTGCCTGACTGAACGGGCGCCTGGCCCGGAACCGGAACAACGGGCTGAACGATCCCTGGCCGGGAATAGCAACAGGTCAGATAAGCGGCCTATAGTCAGCCGGGGCGACCTCCCCGGCATCGATGCGTCTTTTTGTGCTGTAAAGCCGTCCAGATGGGCTTTTAAATTTGATCATAATAAGATAGGATATGTCATATAGTGGGGATAATTAAAGAGCGGTCAACAGATGAGGGCAACAACGGTTGCCCTTTGAATTGCGGAGGTGGATATGCTGGAACGGCGTTGGGTTAAGAGTGTGGTGTTGTGGGCAGTTGTCGTTTGCATCATGGCCGGACTGGGCGGCTTTTTTCTTTGGTCGAGCCAGGTCGGGCTGAACAGCCTCGTCTATACCTATTTTCTGATCAAGACCGATGCCTTGAACCCCCCTCCCACCGCCACTCTGGTGGAAGGGGCGATCAAGGGGATGGTGGAATCCCTGAACGACCCCTACTCGGTCTACCTGGACAAGGATGACTACCAGGAGCTGAATGTCCAGATCGAGGGTTCCTTCGGCGGGATCGGGGTCGTGCTCGACGTGGACAAGAACGAGCACCTGGTCATCTCCGTTCTGCCTGGGACTCCTGCGGCCAAGGCCGGCCTCAAGGGCGGCGACATCATCGTTCAGATCAACGGCCAGGACGCCACGCAGATGGGCCTTGAGGATGCCGCCAAGCTGCTGCGCGGCCCCGTTGGCACGAGCGTATCCCTGAGGGTATGGCGTCAGCAGGACAATCATTACTACACCGTAACCTTGACCAGAAAACAGATCGAAGTGCCCTCGGTGACCGGCGAGATCCTGCCTGATCATCCGGAGATTGCCTATATAGATGTGGCGAACTTCAACCAGGACAGCACTCTGCCCCAGTTGCAGCAGACATTCGCCGGGATCGACAGGCAGGGCTATCAGGGCCTGATCCTCGACCTGAGAGGCAATCCTGGCGGCGACCTTCAAATTGCCGTGGAACTGGCCGGGTATTTCGTGCCGCCGGGTCCTGTAGTGCGCATCGTACACCGTAACGGGGCGGAGGAGATCTTGCGGTCCACCCGGAGCCAGGTGTTGAAACCCCTGGTGGTTCTGGTTGATGGCGGCAGCGCCAGCGCTTCGGAAATCGTGGCCGGAGCGATCAAGGACACCGGCAGCGGGACCCTGGTCGGCACCCGCACGTTCGGCAAGGGATTGGTGCAGACCGTTTTTGATCTCAGCGGTGGCACGGGTGTGAAGCTGACCACAGACAAGTACCTGACTCCGAATGGGATCGACATCAACAAGAAGGGGATCGAACCGGATGTGGTAGTTGAGCAGCCTTCCGGCGCCTCTCAGGACGTGCAGCTGCAAAAGGCCGTCCAGGTGCTGCTGGAAAAGCTTGGCCAGGCTCCCAAGCAGGCTGCATAGGAGGGCTGATCATGGGCTTTCCATGGGGCGCCATTCTTCCGGAGATCATCCTGGTTTTCCTAACGGCGGTGGTGAATCCCCTGTTTTGGGTGGTCATCGCCCTGATCTGGCTGATGTACCAGCGGATGCAGAAGACCAGGGAAGCATTGTTTGGGGCGCGCGATTCCGCCCTGCACCCGGTGCTTGCCGCTCTTGGCTACGGCGCTCTCGGCGGGCTGGTAGGCAGCATACTAATAGTGGTGCTGGGGATCTCCATCAACAACCTGGGGATCATCTATCTATGGGTCCTGGCCGTGCTGTTGATGCTGATCAACCCGCGTTTTCTCTGCTTCGCCTACGCTGGAGGCATTCTTGGCCTGTTCTCCCTGCTCACGGGTTATCCGGCCCTGAATATCCCGGCCCTGATGGGGCTGGTGGCCGTGCTGCATCTGGTTGAAAGCGTGCTGATCCTGCTCAGCGGCCACCTCGATCCGCTTCCGGTGTATGTGCGCAACCGCTTGGGGCGGGTGGTGGGCGCCTTCAACTTGCAAAAATTCTGGCCGATCCCCCTGGTGATCATTCTGGTGACCACTGCTGCTGGGCAGCAGCCGGTGAGCAACGTAACGATGCCGCCCTGGTGGCCGCTGCTGGGCACCCTGGGCCTGACGCCGGCCCAGGCCGTGTTCGGCCTCGTTTCGGTGGTGGCGGCCTTGGGCTATGGGGAGCTGGCTATCACCGGCCTGCCCCGGGAGCGTGTCCAACACAGCTCGCTGCACCTGGCCCTGTTCAGCGTGGGCCTGCTGGGCCTGTCGCTGCTGGCCGCCCATGTCCCCCAGACGGCAATCCTCGCAGTGCTGTTCGCCCCTCTCGGCCACGAGGTGGTAATCCACGTGGGGCAGCGCTCGGAGCTGTCGGGCCAGCCCCGGTTCGTGCCGCCGGCCCGGGGGGTGATGGTTCTTGATGCCCTCAAGGGTACCCCATCACAGCGGGCCGGTTTGCGCTCCGGAGATCTGATTCTCGGTGTCGCCGGCCGGGCAGTCAACTCCCGGCCCGAACTGTCTTATGCCCTGGATCTGGCCGGCCCCTCTTTCGAGATCGAGTTCCAGCAGGAACCCGGTGGCCTGAAGCGAGTTCAGGCGACCGTCGACCAGAACGGCACCGGCCTGACCGGGCGCTTCGGCGTCATCACCGTTCCCGAGCCCGGCGACCCTCCCACCGTGGACATCTCCACGAGCAGCCTCCTGCAGAGACTCGCCCGCCGCCGCGCGCGCTCCTGAAACGGGCGCCCTGCCGGCGCTTGTATTCCGGAGCTGACGAAGAGAATTGAGAGCAAGAGGGCGTTGCGGTGCCGGTGTCTATATCCATCGGCCAGACAGCCGCACTGCAAGATGTTCCCCCAGCAGGGTGAAATCTCTGTCTCTAAGGTGTATTGCCGCTCTGCAGAGGAATAGATTTTGTGCTATAATTTTAGTTTGAAAACCCCGGTTATTTTTGATCGGCATGCCGGTGAAACGCTGAAGCACAAGGCTTGACCGGCGGAATGTACAACGGCTTGACTTCGAGAAAGGTGTTTTTTTATGGCTAATTTTCAGCTAAAGTCAGCCTTTCAACCGACCGGCGACCAGCCTCAGGCGATCGCCGGGCTCAGCGCCGGCCTCAGGCAGGGCTTGCCCAGCCAGACGCTGCTGGGCGTCACCGGCTCGGGCAAGACCTTTACCGTGGCCGGGGTGATCCAGGAGGTGCAGCGCCCGACGCTGGTGATCGCCCACAACAAGACCCTGGCCGCGCAGCTCTGCGGAGAGTTCCGGGAGTTCTTCCCGGACAACGCCGTCGAATATTTTGTAAGCTACTACGACTATTACCAGCCGGAGGCCTATGTGCCCCAGACCGACACTTATATCGAGAAGGACTCCTCCCTGAACGAGGAGATTGACAAACTGCGCCACTCGGCCACTGCCTCCATCTTCGAGCGCCGCGACGTGATCATCGTGGCCAGCGTCTCCTGTATTTACGGCCTGGGCTCGCCGGCGTCATACCGTGATATGATGCTTTCCCTGCGCCAGGGGATGAAAGTCGACCGGGACAGCGTGCTGGCCAGGCTGATCGACATCCAGTACGTTCGCAACGACTACGACTTCACCCGCGGGCGGTTCAGGGTGCGGGGGGACGTGCTGGAAATCTTTCCGGCATCGTTCACCGAAAAGGCCTTGAGGATCGAGTTCTTCGGAGACGAGATCGAGCGCATCCTGGAAATAGACACCCTGACCGGGGAGATGCTGGCCCGGCGCCTGCACGCCGTGGTCTTTCCGGCGTCTCATTACGTGACTCCCCGGAGCGAGATGGAGCGGGCGATCGGGGGAATCGCCGAGGAGCTCGAGCAGCGCCTGCAGGAGCTGCGGGACGGGGGCAAGCTGCTGGAGGCCCAGCGGCTGGAGCAGCGCACCCGCTACGACCTGGAGATGATGCGTGAGGTGGGCACCTGCAAGGGGATCGAGAACTACTCGCGCCACCTGACCGGCCGCCAGCCGGGGGAGCCGCCCTTCTGCCTGCTGGACTTCTTCCCTGATGACATGCTGGTGGTGATCGACGAGTCCCACCAGACCATCCCCCAGCTGAACGCCATGTACGCCGGGGATTACTCCCGGAAGCGCACTCTCGTAGATTACGGCTTCCGGCTGCCTTCGGCCCTGGATAACCGGCCGCTGCGCTTTGAAGAGTTCGTGTCCAAGGTGCCTCAGGTGCTCTATGTCTCAGCCACACCTGGCCCCTTCGAACTGTCCAGGAACGAGCGGGTGGTGGAGCAGATCGTGCGCCCTACCGGGCTGATCGACCCGGAGGTGCAGGTGCGGCCGGCTACCGGTCAGGTGGACGACCTGGTGGAGGAGATCCGGCTGCGGGCGGAGAAACAGCAGCGGGTGCTGGTTACCACCCTTACCAAGCGCATGGCCGAGGATCTGACCGACTACCTGCAGGACCTGGACATCAAGGTGCGCTACCTGCACTCCGAGATCCACACCCTGGAGCGTATGGAGATCCTGAGGGATCTGCGGCTGGGAGCGTTCGACGTGCTGGTGGGGATCAACCTGCTGCGTGAGGGCCTCGACCTGCCGGAGGTCTCCCTGGTTGCTATTCTGGACGCTGACAAGGAAGGATTCCTGCGGTCCTGGCGCTCGCTGATCCAGACCATCGGAAGGGCCGCCCGGAACGTGGACGGCAGGGTGATCATGTACGCCGACACCGTCACCGGCTCCATGAAGCAGGCGATCGACGAGACCAACCGGCGCCGGCACATCCAGATGGACTACAACCGGCGCCATGGGATCACACCGCGCACCGTTCAGAAAGCGGTGCGGGGGTTGCTGGAGATCACGCTCCATCCACCGGATGGGTACCCCGGAGCGGCGGAGAGCGGGGAGACATACAGCTCCGGGAATATCAGGAATATGGCCAAGCCTGAACTGGAAAAATTAATCGGCCGGCTGGAGCAGGAGATGCGCCAGGCCGCCCGCGACCTGGCATTCGAAAGAGCGGCCGAGGTGCGAGACCTGATCATCGAGCTGCGCAAGGAAATCATCTCCCGCGGACGGCGCAGCCGCCAGGGCGAGGCCGGTGTCCAGGAAGCTCCGAACGACGGGGGCACACACCCGCAAGGCGGGCACCGGACGGCAGTGGCAGAAGGGGGTTCTGAGAGCGAGCCATGGCAAGGAAACCAGCAAGGCAAACGGAAAAAGAGATCCGCTTCCCGGCCCGGGACAAGATCGTCATCCGGGGAGCGCGCGTCCATAACCTGAAAAACATCGATCTGGAGATCCCCCGCAACAAGCTGGTGGTGATCACCGGCCTGTCCGGCTCCGGCAAGTCCTCGCTGGCCTTCGACACCATCTACGCCGAGGGGCAGCGCCGCTACGTGGAGTCTCTCTCGGCCTATGCCCGCCAGTTCCTGGGCGTAGCCGACAAGCCTGACGTCGATTACATCGAGGGGCTGTCCCCGGCCATCTCCATCGACCAGAAGGCCGGCAGCCGCAACCCCAGATCCACCGTGGGCACGGTGACGGAGATCTACGACTACCTGCGCCTGCTCTTCGCCCGTATCGGCAGGCCGCACTGCCCCCAGTGCGGGCGGCCGGTGCGGCAGCAGACTGTCTCCCAGATGGTCGACCAGGTGCTGGCCTACCCGGAGGGAACGAGGGTCCAAGTGCTGGCGCCGCTGGTAAGGGGAAAAAAGGGAGAGCATTTAAAAGTGCTATCAGATCTGCAGCACAAGGGATTCGTGCGCGTCCGGGTCAATGGCGAGATCCGGGAGTTGGGCGAGGAGATCCAGCTGGACCGGAACCGCAAGCACGACATCGAGGCGGTGGTCGACCGGCTGGTGGTGAGACCGGGCCTGGAGCGCCGCTTGGCAGATTCCCTGGAAACCGCCCTGGAACTGGGAGGAGGCACCGTGATCGCCCTGGTGCATGATAATGCGTCAGAATCCGGGGACCGGGAAGCTCCGCCGCAGATTGAACTCATCTTCAGCCAGAACTTCGCCTGCCCCGAGTGCGGCATCAGCCTGGCGGAGATCGAACCGCGGCTCTTCTCTTTCAACAGCCCGTTCGGAGCCTGCAAGGAGTGCTCCGGACTCGGTTACCGGCTGGAGGTGGACGAGTCGCTCGTGGTCAACCCCGACCTGCCGGTGCGGGCAGGGGCGCTGATTCCCTGGACGCGGTCGCCCCAGCACTACTACCCGCAGCTGGTACAGGCGGTGCTGGAGCATCATGGCTGCTCCTGGGATGCCCGCTTCAAGGATCTGCCGCCCGAGGTGCAGCAGATCCTCCTCTATGGCAGCTCCGAGCGGATTCGTTTTCACTACCGCGACAGTTACGGCCAGCTCAAGTCCTGGTTTGCCAACTATGAGGGCGTCATTCCCCACCTGGCCCGGCGCCACCGGGAGACGGATTCGGAGGAGATGCGGGAGGACATCGCCGAATTCATGACCTCGCGCCCTTGTCCGGCCTGCCAGGGAGCCAGGCTCAAGCCGGAAGCCCTGGCGGTGTGGGTGAACGACAAAAACATTCACGAGGTGACGCGCCTCACCATCCGCGAGGCCCGCACCCTGCTTCATGATTTGCAGTTGACTCCTAGAGAGCAGCAGATTGCCCGGCAGGTGCTGAAGGAGATCGACGCCCGGTTGGAGTTCCTGGTCAACGTCGGGCTTGACTACCTGACCCTGGAACGCCCGGCCGGCACCCTGGCCGGAGGCGAGGCCCAGCGCATCAGGCTGGCCACCCAGATCGGGTCGGGGCTGGTCGGGGTGCTCTACATTTTGGACGAACCAAGCATCGGCCTGCACCCGAGGGATAATTCCAGGCTGATCAGGACGCTGATGGACCTGCGCGACCTGGGCAACACCCTGATCGTGGTGGAACATGACGAAGAGATGATGCTGAGCGCCGATGAGATCATCGACATCGGCCCGGGGCCGGGGTGCACGGCGGGGAGATCGATGGCCCAGGGCACCCTGGATCAGATCGCCGGTACGCCTGAGTCCATCACCGGCCAGTACCTGAGCGGCAAACTGGAAATCCCCGTGCCTGCCGCCCGCCGCCGGCCTGACGGCAGGTGGCTGGAGGTCTATGGGGCCAGCGAATTCAACTTGAAGAAGATCGATGTGACCATACCGCTGGGGCTGTTCGTCTGCATCACCGGTGTGTCCGGCTCCGGCAAGAGCACCCTGCTCGAGGAGGTCATCTATAAGGCCCTGGCGCATGAGCTTAACGGGGCGCGGGCGCATCCCGGCGCCTTCCGGGAACTGCGCGGCCAGCAGCACCTGGACAAGGCGATCGGAATCGACCAGTCTCCTATCGGTCGCACCCCACGCTCCAACCCGGCCACCTACACCGGGGCCTTCGACGGCATCCGGGAGCTGTTCACCCTGACGCCGGAGGCCCGGATGCGCGGCTACCGCCCGGGGCGGTTCAGCTTCAACGTGCGGGGCGGACGCTGCGAGGCCTGCCGGGGCGACGGGATCATCAAGATCGAGATGCACTTCCTGCCGGACGTCTACGTTCCCTGCGAGGAGTGCAAGGGCCGCCGCTACAACCGGGAGACCCTGGAGGTCAAGTACAAGGGCAAGAGCATCGCCGATGTCCTGGATATGACCGTCGCTGAGGCGGTGGAGTTTTTCCAGCACATCCCCAGGGTGCACCGCAAGCTGGAGACCATGAACGATGTGGGCCTGGGCTACATCAAGCTTGGGCAGCCGGCTACCACCCTCTCCGGGGGCGAGGCCCAGCGGGTGAAGCTGTCGACCGAGCTGTCCCGGCGCAGCAACGGCCGCACCCTGTACATCCTGGACGAGCCGACCACCGGCCTCCACAAGGACGATATCAAGCGGCTGCTGCTGATCCTGGACCGCCTGGTGGAGGCGGGGAACACCGTGGTAGTAATAGAGCACAACCTGGACGTGGTCAAGACCGCGGACTACATCATCGATCTCGGACCCGAGGGCGGTGAACTGGGAGGCCGCCTGGTAGCGGCCGGCACTCCCGAGGAGATCGCCGCCCACCCTGCATCCTATACGGGGCAGTATCTGAAACAGGTGCTCCGGAAACCGGATTCGGCATCTATGCAGGCGGCCCTGTCCCGGCCCTGACCGCACGGCGTAATGCCAGTTTCGCTGCCCGGTGCCCGGCCCGGGAATGTTGATCGATGGCGGCTGCTGCCGCCAGAATATTAATCTTTGTCCCCTTGATGCCTGCTGCTGCTGACACTGTGTGGGAAGAACGGTGACCGGAATGCCTGACGAGGGCGGGTTGAGTGCGCAGGAACAGAAAATACTGGAGTTGAAAAGCGAGCTTGACCTGGTGCCGGAACGCCCCGGAGTCTACCTTTTCCGCAACCGCGGCGGGGTGGTGATCTACGTGGGCAAGGCGATCTCCCTGCGGAATCGCCTGCGTTCCTATTTTCAGTCAGGCCAACCCGGGAAGACTCAGCGGCTGGTACAGGAGGCCGCCCGCTTCGAATACCTGGTGACCGAATCCGAGGCGGAGGCCCTGGTGCTGGAATGCAATCTGATCAAGGAGTACCGGCCCAAGTTCAACATCGACCTGAAAGACGACAAGTCCTACCCCTTTCTCCGGGTAACCGCGGAGGAGTTCCCCCGGGTCATGGTCACCAGGCGCCTGGTTAGGGACGGTTCGCGTTACTTCGGGCCGTACCCTGACGTGGGGGCGGTCAAGGAGACAATGGGGTTCCTGCGCAAGCTGTTTCCGTTCCGTTCCTGCGCCGGACCGGCCCCGGCTCCCCGCAGCCGGCCCTGTCTCAACGCCCAGATCAGGCAATGCCTGGGGCCCTGCGCAGGGAAGGTAGCGGCCGGGAATTACCGGGAGATGATCGAGAGCCTGGTGTTGTTCCTGGAGGGCAGGACCAAAGAGGTGGAGAGGGGCCTGGCCTTGCAGATGGATCAGGCCGCCCGGGCCATGGACTTCGAACAGGCGGCCCGCCTGCGCAATCAGCTGGCAGCCATTAAGGCCTTGCGGGCAGAGCAGCGGGTAGCCCGGGCCTCCGGTGGGGACGAAGATATCCTGGCCGCCGGCACGTTTCTGGATGAGGTCTGCGTGCTGATTTTAAGAGTGCGGAGCGGCAAGCTGGTGGCTGAGGAGAACTATTTTTTGGTGGGAGCCGAGGAGATGGGGGCGGGCGAGATCCTGGATTCCTTTATCAAACAGTACTACCATGCTGGCCGGGAGATCCCGTCGACTCTGCTGGTCAGCAGCCCTCTGCCGGAATCGGATCTATTGAGCGAGTGGCTCAGCAGACTGCGAGGCAAGAAGGCGCAGATCCATACCCCCAGCCGGGGGCGCGGCCGCAAGCTGCTGAAGATGGCCCTGGACAACGCCCATCTTTATGCGGAGCGCCGCCACCAGCAGGCGCTGCGCACCAGGGAAAAGGGGCGCAATATGGTGTTCGAGCTGCAGCTGGCCCTGAACCTGGCCAGGCCGCCCCGGAGGCTGGAATGCGTGGATATCTCCCACTTTGGAGGCCAGGAGACAGTGGGCTCTCTGGTGCGCTTCACGGATGGACGGCCCGACACCAGGGGTTACCGGCGATACAGGATCCGGGGAGCCCTCCCCGGCGATGACTGCGCCGCTCTGCAGGAGGTGCTGCGGCGCCGCCTCGCCCGGTCAGAGAAGGATGCCCCGCCCGACCTGCTGGTGATCGACGGCGGCAAGGGGCAGCTGCACGCTGCGCAGTCAGTACTCCAGGAAGCCGGTGGCACCGGAATAGAGGTGGCTTCCCTCGCCAAGGAGGAGGAGCAGGTCTACGTTCCCGGGCGCACGGAACCCCTGAACTTGCCGCGCAGCAACGCCGGCTTACACCTGCTGCAACAGGCCCGGGACGAGGCGCACCGCTTCGCCCACGCCTATCAGGAGAAGCTGCGCCAGGAAAAGGCCAAGACCACAGCCCTGGTCCAGGTGCCGGGAATAGGCAAGCAGCGGCAGCGTACGCTGCTGAAACAGTTCGGTTCCCTGTCCCGCCTGCGGGCTGCCGGCCTGGATGAGCTGGCGGCCGTGCCGGGAATGAACAGGAAAGCCGCCGCCGCCCTCTACGATTACCTTAAGGGTGAGCGCTAACTGCATCAGGGATGCCCTCGGGGCTTTTCCGCAAAAACCGGTTCTGACGGTATCAACACCTGACTGTATCAACAAAGACGTGCTATGAAAAGTCAATAGGCAAAAAACGATCTTTGACAATCACATAAGGATTCCGAGTCACTTATTTATGACCTGGAGGAGACCAGGAATAATTCGGTTCATAGGGCCTATTCTCTTTCCAGATAGAGTAGACGTGATGCACCAGCCGCCTGGCCACAGCTACGGTAGCCACTCCTGAATGCTTGCCCTGGCTGCGCTTGGCTTCGTAATAGGCTTTCAGTTCAGGATTGAAGCGGCGTGCAGAAATTGCAGCCAGCCAAAAGCTGTTGCGCAGCATCGGGGAACCGCGCTTGGAGATGCGGTTGCGGGTTCCCTCGAACTGGCCTGAAGCCCGGACTGTGGCATCGAGGCCGGCGTAGGCAACCAAAGCCTTGGCGTTGGGGAAGCGGGTAATATCGCCCACCTCACCGATGATGGCGGCTGCGAGCACAGGACCGATGCCGGGGATCGTCTCCAGGACGTGGCGGTAGGGAGCATCGAGGCCTGGCCTCAGTTCCTCCATCACCTGGTCGATCGCCTCCTCGATCACGTCAACCTGCTCTTCGATGAACTCGATCTGCTCCACCAGCAGGCGCAACTGCAGCGTGAAGGCATCTAGTGCCAGGCGGATGCCGAAGGTGCCTCTGGCCAGCTCCCGTATCTGCTCAGCCCGGGCGGTTCCGATCCGGCCCCGGGAATGCTCTTTTAGGAAATCGGCGAGCTCCGAGATGTCCAGTGCGGCGATCTCCTCCGGTTCCGGATGTTGCTTGAGCAGCTCCATCGAGGTATGGATGAAGACACTGGAGAAGCATTGGGGGTATTCGGGGAAGATCCTGTCAAGGATGCCGACCACCCTGTTTTTCAGGCTTCCGATCTGATGCACGAAATCCATGCGGATACGGGACAGGGCTTGCAGCTTCAGCGTTGTTTCGGAGGCAAGCTTGGTTTCAGGGACACGGCCGAAACGCACCAGGTCAGCCAGGAGCAAGGCATCGTTCTGGTCGGTCTTGGTCTTGCGCACATAGAGGTTGCGCAGGGCATCAGACTGGATGGGGTTAACGACGTGGACGTTGTAGCCCAGTTCGACAAGGTGGCAGTAGAGAGCCAGCCAGTAATGGCCGGTCGCCTCCATGCAAAACTCGATGCCGCAGGGTTCCGTTTCTAGGCGGTCTAGAGCCTGCAATAGCTTCTGGAACCCTCTCTGGGTGTTCTCGATGAACATTTGCTGGATGATGCCACCGGCTTCGTCGGTCAGGCACAGCTCGTGTCGCTGTTTGGCCACATCGATACCACCAAAGATCATGCTCCATCCCCACTCTCGTTAAAATTGGCAGGGTTCCCGCAGACCCATACGAGCCTCAACCTTGCTGGTTACTCGTGGCATGCAGCAAGCCGCATCCACAACGTGCTCATTCGAGTCCTCTCGTATGGGCGGGGCTTCACTCTTTGTTTAGAGACAGCATTGCTTCTCAAGGAGATCGGTCGAAGCCCCCTGCCTCTACGAGAAGATTTAGCCAAGTTGCCCCGGAATTCCTATGTGGTTGTCAAGGAACTGGAGTCTATGACTTTGAGTTCGTCTAAGTCTAATGTACAAGGAGGGGGCTTCTCGCTGATCCAGTTTAAGCTGGTGGCCATCGACCTCGACGATACACTGCTGCGGAGCGACCTGACCGTCTCGGAGCGCACAATGCGGGTGCTGCGGCAGGTGCGGTCGCGGGGAGTGGCGGTGACCATCTCCACCGGGCGGATGTTCAGTTCGGCCAAGCCCTTTGCCGAGCAACTCGAATTCGACGTCCCCCTGATCACTTATGGGGGCGCCCTGATCAAGCACGCCGGCTCCGGAGAGGTGCTGTATAATCGCCCGCTGGAGCCGGAGGTGGCCCGGCAGGTGATCCGTTTCGGCCGGGAGCGAAAGATTCAGGTCAATTTTTACCTCCTCAACGGAGAGGAGGATGAGCTGTATGCCGAACTGCTAACTCCCTGGGGGGAGAGCTATAGCCGTTTTTCCAAGGTACCGTTCCATCGGGTGCCCGATCTGGAAGAACTGCTGCAACGGGGGGATCCCCTCAAGCTGCTGCTGATCGAGGATGAACCGGTGACGAACCGCTGCCTGCAGGAACTGCGGGAGTTGCTGGGTGGACAGGCGCATCTCGCCAAGTCCAAGCCCCGCTTTCTGGAAGTGGATCACCCGGAGGCCACCAAGGGGCGGGCGTTGCAGGAGTTGGCCGCCTCGCTGCAGGTGGAACGCCGGCAGGTGCTGGCCATCGGTGACAGCTACAACGACATCGAGATGCTGGAGTTTGCCGGCCTGGGGGTGGCGGTGGCCAACGCCCCGCCGGAGGTGCAGAGCCGGGCGGGTTACATCACCGCATCCAACAATGAGGACGGGGTCGCCCTGGCCCTGGAAAAATTTGTCCTAATGAGTTGACTTTGCTTTTATAATTATACAAAATGCTTACGGTAGGCGCGATTGGATGCATCTGCTTTAGATAGAACAAGGGCGGCTTCGGAGAGAAGAACCTCCGCGCTGCCCTTGTTTTTTCGGCCTAAAAAAGTGGGTAATTCTTTTTTAAAATATGCCCCCATCGTTCAGATCTGAAATAATGGGAAACCTTTACATAGAGCAGAACTTGAAAGGATGACTGGATGATCGCGGCCGCTTCAGTTATTCGAAGTCGGGCAAAGGCGATGGCGGGGTTGTATGGGAACGGCAAAGAGGTTAAGATCAATCCGGAAAGGGGGCTGGCCTGTGAACAGCACCAGCATTATGCTAAGAGTTGCTTCCGGCTGGTTCTGGCTGGGTTTCATAATTCTGTGGCTGATTTGGGGCTCGATGACCAGCCGCAAGCGGCCGGTGGTGGCGCGGGGGCAGCGGGGAGAGAGGGTTGTCTGGTGGGTGGTGTTGATAGTGCTGCTAATTTTGTATGGTTTCAGCAATGCCCGCCTCTATCTCGCCCTTGACCTGTGGCCCGGCTCCCTGCAGGCGGCGGAGGCGGGCCTCCTTCTGGAACTGCTGGGCCTGGGCCTGGCCATTTGGGCGCGCCTGCGACTCGGCGCCTTCTGGAGCAGGTACGCGGTCGTGCGCCAGGGGCACCGCGTGGTTGACACCGGCCCCTACCGGCTGGTCAGGCATCCGATCTATTCCGGGATCTTGCTGGCCATGGTCGGGACCTTCATCATGGCCGGCGCCGTGGTGTGGCTGCTGATACTGGCCGGTTACACAATCTTTGTGGTCAAGAAGGCGCTCAACGAAGAGCGCCTGCTGACCAGGGAGCTGGGTGACGAATACGTCCGTTACCGGTCTAGGACTAGCATGCTGATACCATGGCTGCTGTGAAGAGCTGGTGTAATGCCCCATAGTATCGGTTGTCAAAGTACCAACCAAACTATATCATAGATATATCGGCGGTTATCAAGATATTGGCGACCGGCGCGAAGGAGTAATGATTCATGGACTATGTCCTGGCTGTAGATCTGGGCGGCACCAAGATCTATTCCGCCCTGGTAGCGCCCGGCGGCCTGATCGAGCGCAGGGACGTGCGGCCGACGGAGGTTGACCTGGGCCAGGAGCGGGTGCTGGACAATATCATGGCGGGGATCGAGGCGGTGGCTCCGCCTGCTGCTTCTCATGACGCCTCCGTTCTAGGCTTGGGCATCGGCGCCCCGGGCCCCCTTGACCCTCACACGGGCAAGATCTGCTTCGCACCCAACCTGCACTGGCACGACTTTAACCTCAGGGATTTTTTACAAAAACGGTTGGATATCCCTGTATTTCTGGAAAACGACGCCAACCTGGCAGCACTGGGCGAGCACCGGTACGGAGCTGGCCGCGGCCATGACCACATGGTCTTTATCACTGTCAGCACCGGCATCGGGGGCGGCCTGATTCTCGATGGAGATATCTATGACGGGGCCTTCGGAGCGGCCGGCGAGATCGGGCACATGTCGGTGGTGCCGGACGGCCCTGAATGCACTTGCGGCAACCGGGGCTGCCTGGAGGCCCTGGGCTCTGGATGGGCCATAAAACGCCAGGCAGGGGAATTGATCGCCTCCGGCCGGGGCCGCCGCATCCTGGATGCAGCGGGTGGAGACGCCTCTGCGGCGGGATCCCCGGCGGTCGTCCAGGCGGCCCGCGCCGGCGACCCGGAAGCCGGAGCACTGCTGGCGATGGCCGGCCGCTACCTGGGGCAGGCGATTGGGAACGTGGCCAATCTGATGAATCCGTCCATATTCGTCATCGGGGGCGGAGTGGCTGCCGCGGCCGGCGGGCTGCTCTTGGAGTCTGCCGGGGAGGCGGCCGGGCAGCGGGTCTTGCCGGCCCTGCACAGCTTTCTGAAGATTGTTCCCGCCAGCCTGCGGGCGAGGGCCGGGGTGTTGGGAGCTGCGGCTTATGCCTACCGGCGGCTTGCCGAACCAAGTCGTACCTGATCGTGGGCCAGGGCCGGAGCATAAATCGAGCGTATAAATTAGAAGCATTAATCAAGAGCATTAACAAATAGCATGAGATAGGGGGATTGTCGGATGAACCTGGATGCGCACGTGGATCTGGATGACAACAGCTTCATTATGGCCGGAGACCCTGATGGAATGCTGGAGACGCTGACAGGATTGCCGGTCCAGTGTGAAACCGCCCTGCGATTGGGTCGCGAGGCCGACCTGCCCAACCTGTCCGGGGCGGGTGCCCACGGGGCGCGGCAGGTGGTGATGTCAGGCATGGGCGGCTCTGCCATCGGCGGCGACCTGGTGCGGGTGATAGCGGCTAGGCGAGCCAGGCTGCCCGTTGCAGTCTGCCGCGACTACAACCTCCCGGCCTATGTCGATAAACAGACGCTGGTCTTTTTCACCAGCTACTCCGGCAATACCGAGGAGACCCTGAGCGCATACCGGGAAGCTGGAGAGCGGGCTGCAGTCCGTATCGTCATCACCACCGGGGGCCTACTGGCGGAGATGGCGGCCAGCGATGGGGTGCCGGTGATCCGGGTGCCCCAGGGTCTGCCGCCCCGGTCCGCTATCGGCTACCTGTGCCTGCCGGCCCTGATGGTTTTGGAGCGCCTGGGCGTGATCATGGCCCAGGAGAACTACGACGAGCTTTTAACAAGGCTGCACTCCTTGCGAGATGAGTATGGCGCGGGCTCGCCGCGCTCGCAGAACTGGGCAAAAGATCTGGCGGGCCGTCTGCACGGCCGCATCCCAGTGATCTACGGTGCGGCCAATACTACCGAGGCTGTGGCCGCCCGTTGGAAGGGGCAGTTCAATGAGAACACCAAGACCCTCGCCTATTGGAACGTCTACCCGGAGCTGAACCACAACGAGATCGTCGGATTTGAGGCTCCGCCCGAGGTGCTGCGGTCGCTGTTCCTGATTAACCTGCGCGATATCACCGACCATCAGCGGGTGCTGGCCCGGATGGAGATTACCTGGAGGCTCTTGGCAGAGCGCGTGGGTGGTGTGGCCGAGTTCAGCGGCCAGGGGGGTTCCTTGCTGGCGCGGTTGTTCTCGCTGATCTATCTCGGGGACTTCACCAGTTATTACCTGTCGCTGCTCTACGGGATCAACCCCAAGCCGGTGCATGTCATCGACTATCTGAAGAATGAGCTGGCGCGCATCCCCTGAGAGAAGATAAGACAGTTACAGCAAGCGGATCAGAGGCGGAAAGATCGGATCGAGAAGCTCGGAGATTAAAGAGAGAACGGCAAGGAGGGGGAGCAGTGATGGACGATGCCAGGCCGATCCGGTTGGTGATCGTGACCGGGCTGTCCGGGGCCGGCAAGTCGCAAGCAATCAGGTGCCTGGAAGACCTGGGCTTTTTCTGCGTTGACAACCTGCCGCCCAAGTTGATTTCCAAGATCACCGAGCTCTGCCAACAATCCGGAGAGCGGGTGAGAAGGGTAGCCCTGGTGATTGACGTTCGCGGCGGACTGTTTTTCGACAACCTCAGCGGGGAGTTGAACAGTTTTCTCCAGCAGGGGATCAGCTATGAGATCCTGTTCCTGGAAGCCTCGGACGAAGTCCTGGTGCGCCGCTACAAGGAGTCGCGCCGGCAGCACCCGCTGGGAGAGGAGATCTCCGTGCTGGATGCGATCCGGGCCGAGGCCGAACGCCTGCGAGAGTTGAGGGGAATGGCCGGCGTGATTCTGGACACTACCGACATGACTGCCCGCGACCTGAAGGAAAACCTGATCGAGATGTTCGGCAAACTGGATAAACCGAGCCTTTCGGTCACCCTGCTCTCCTTCGGGTTCAAGTACGGCATCCCGCTCGACGCCGACATGGTGATAGATGTGCGCTTTCTTCCCAACCCCAACTACGTCGAGGAGCTCAAGCCTCTGACCGGCCTCGACCCGCTAGTCACGGCGTACATCTTCGACGATCCTGTGACCAGGGGCTTCATGCGGCGCTTCTATAATTTGTTGAACTTTCTGCTCCCCAACTATGTCCAGGAGGGCAAGAGCAACCTGGTGCTGGCTATCGGGTGCACTGGCGGGCAGCACCGCTCGGTGGCGGTGGCCGAGCGCCTGGCCCATTTATTAAAGCGCCAGTACCAGGTCAACCTGCACCACCGGGACATACCCCGCATTGAGGCGGTGAAGCCGGCGTGAACGCGGCGGAGATGATGAGCTGGTTGGGACAGTTTTACCGGCGCCAGTCGCTAAAACACGGCCCCCGGATCGTGGCCATCGGCGGCGGCACAGGGCTGCCGGTGCTGCTGCGCGGCCTCAAGCAGTACACGGGGAACCTGACCGCCATTGTGACAGTGGCGGATGATGGCGGGAGTTCGGGGCGGCTGAGGGGTGAATTCGGAATCCTGCCGCCTGGGGACATTCGCAACTGCCTGGTTGCCCTGGCCGAGACCGAGACCCTGATGGACCAGCTTTTCCACTACCGGTTTGGCCAGGGCGAGGGTTTGGCAGGCCACAATCTGGGCAACCTCTTGATAACGGCGCTGGTGGACATCTCCGGTGATTTTCAAACCGCCATCCTGGAGGCCAGCAAGGTATTGAAGGTGCGCGGCCAGGTGCTGCCCTCGACTCTGCGGCAGGTGGTGCTGCATGCCGAGCTGCGCGATGGGACGGTGATCAGCGGAGAGAGCCGGATCCCCGAGGCAGGCAGCCCGATCAAGCGGGTGTTCCTGACTCCGGCGGAGTGCGCCCCGGTGCCCGAGGCCCTGGAGGCGATCGCCGGAGCCGATCTGGTGCTGCTGGGCCCCGGAAGCCTGTTCACCAGCGTGCTGCCGATCCTGCTGGTGAGCGAGATCGCCGCTGCAGTCACACGGTCGCCGGCCATCGTTTGCTATCTCTGCAACATCATGACCCAGCCCGGGGAGACCACCGGCTTCAAGGCCTCGGATCACCTGCAGGCGATTTACGAACATGCCGGGCGGGGCTGGATCGATTATGTTCTGGTCAACACGAGGAGGATCACCCCTGCCAAACAGGAGAAGTATGCCCGGCAGGGGGCTGCTCCGGTGCCGATCGACGATTATGATCTGTATCGCATGGGGGTCAGGCTGATCAAGTCAGACGTCTTGGAGGAAGATGAGTTGGTTCGCCACGACCCTCAGAAGTTGGCCCATGCGATCATGAACCTGCTGGGGAAAAGGGGGCATTGAATGGCCAGAGCTCCTTCTTTCTGTGTTCAGATCAAGAATGAGACGGCGCATCTGAGCCTGGCACATTCCTGTTGCCTGAAGGCGGAACTGGCCGCATTCGCACGCATCTTGGGCAGCATCCGGATCGGAAGCGGCGGCGCTGGGCACGACGCCGCGCTGCTATTTACTGTTGAAAGCCCCGTGGTCGCCAGACGCATTTTCAAGCTGGCCCGTAAGCTGGGCTGGACGGCGAGTATCATGATGCGGTTCTGCACCAGGCCGCGGCGACGGCACCTATTTTTGGTGCAGTTGCCCCTCCTGCAACAAAGCCTGTCGCTGTTGCAGGAGTTGGGGTTGACCGACCGGAGGGGCCGGCTGAAGGACCGCCTGGAGGCGCGGCTGCTGGACCGGAATTGCTGCCGGCGGGCATACCTGAGGGGCTGTTTCCTGGGCGGGGGCTTTCTGAGCCGTCCGGGATCCAGCTACCACCTGGAGTTTGTGTTGGACAACCAGGAGGCCGCCGGGGAGCTGGCCGCAGTCCTGAGCCTGTTCGGCCTGGCGTCCAGCTGCCGGCTGCGGAAAGGCAGCTACGTGGTCTACCTCAAGGAGGCGGACCAGGTGGGCGAGTTTCTGCGCTTGATCGGTGCGACCCAGGGGGCGTTGGCCTTTGAGAACGGCCGCATCATAAAAGAGATGAGGAACAGGGTAAACCGCCTGGTCAACTGCGAGACCGCCAACGTGGGCAAGGCAGTGGAGGCCGGACTGCGGCAGGTGGAGCTGATCAGCCGGATCAAGCGCCTGTCAGGCCTGAACGTACTGGAGCCGCCGCTGCGCCAGTTGGCAGAACTGCGCATTGTCCACCCGGAGGCCAGCCTGGTGGAGTTGGGGCGGTTGCTCGAGCCGCCGCTTGGCAAATCCGGCGTCAATCACCGCTTTCGGCAGCTGCGTTTGATTGCTGAACAGCTGGCCCAGGCGCGGACAAAACCGCTCCGCAGGGGAAGGCCGGTCAAACGAAGGAAGGTGGAGCCAAAATTGGAAAGCAGGAAAAAGGGCGCACCGGTCGAATTTTGAGGCAGAAAAAAATGGGGCTGAAAAGAGCAGCAGATCTTTTTTTATGTTCTTTTCAGGCGGATTACCTGACTGCTGGATTGCATTGCCAGGCAAATAAGATATAATATTATTTGGATTATGATGCCTTAATTGACTGACTCTACAAGTCTGCCCCTGAAAATCGAAGCCGGATTCGTGATGGGAGATCAGGCTCAACTGCCCGGGTTCTCAAACATTTTTCAGCTCTCATCCCAGCGGGCTCATGTGCCGGCACCGGACCCCGGCCTGGCTTCCAAGTGGGCAGGAGCCATCATATTAATATGTTTTTCTAAGCATATTAAACATAGCCGGTGGACGCAGTTTCAACTTTTTCAAGACCATTTATTCAATACGTATCAAAAAGAACCGAAATTAGAATTTGAATGGTCTAGCAGATTCCAATACTATTGCAAGCAAAGGAGGTCCAGCCATGCCATTAAAGATCGGGCTCAACGGTTTCGGACGCATCGGCCGGCTGGTGTTGCGCAAGGCCCAGGAGCATCCGGAGATCTCAGTGGTGGCCGTCAACGACCTGACCGATACCAAGACTAACGCGCACCTGTTCAAGTACGATTCGGTGCATGGGACATTCCCCGGCACGGTCAAGGCGGCTGACGGAGCTATCCTCATCAACGATAAGAGCGTCAAGGTATTTGCGGAGAAGGATCCCGCCAACCTGCCGTGGGGAGACCTCGGCGTCCAGATCGTGATCGAGGGGACCGGCAAATTCACGGAGGCCGAAAAGGCGGCCGCCCACCTGAAGGCCGGGGCGAAAAAGGTGATCATCACCGCTCCCGCCAAGAACGAGGATATCACCATTGTATTGGGCGTCAACGAGCAGCGCTACGACCCGGCCAGGCACAACATCATCTCAAACGCCTCCTGCACCACCAACTGTCTGGCGCCGGTGGTAAAGGTGCTCCATGAACGCTTCGGAGTGAAACACGGCCTGATGACCACCGCCCACTCCTATACCAACGACCAGCGGGTGCTGGATCTGGCGCACCCCGACCTGCGCCGCGCCCGGGCGGCAGGCCTGAATATGATTCCGACTACTACCGGCGCGGCCAAGGTAGTGACTCAGGTGCTGCCGGAGTTGAAGGGCAAGCTGACCGGGATATCCATTCGCGTGCCCACCCCCAACGTCTCCCTGGTGGATTTCGTGGCTGAACTGGAGCGTCCGGCGAGCGTGGAAACCGTCAACGCCGCTTTTCGGGAGGCCGCCGCGGGCAGCCTGCGCGGCATCCTGGCCTATACCGAGGAGGAGTTGGTGTCTCGCGATTTCAATGGGGACGAGCACTCAGCGATCATCGACGCCTTGTGCACCATGGTGATCGAGGATACGATGGCGAAAGTCTTCGCCTGGTATGACAATGAATGGGGCTATTCCTGCCGGGTGGTTGACTGCGCCCTGTATGTGGCTTCCAAGGGCCTCTAAGGGAAGGTAGTCTGCCACGAGGAGCACCCCCCTCATTTAACGTGTGCATTTGGAATTGAGTATAGCTTGACGGAAAGGATGGGGCCATTGAGCCTGACAGCTAAGAGCTTGAGAAGGATCGGGGATCTTGACGTCAAAGGCAAGCGCGTGCTGGTGCGGGTGGACTTCAACGTGCCGCTGGACGATCGGGGCAGGGTTGCCGACGATTCCCGGATCGTCGCCACTTTGCCGACGATTCGCTATCTCCTCGATCAGGGGTCCATGGTGATCTTGATGAGCCACCTGGGGCGGCCTGACGGCAAGGTGAACGAAAAGCTGAGGCTCACAGACGTGGCCCGGCGGCTCGGTGAGCTGTTGGGCAGGCCTGTCCAGACGGTTCCGGACTGCATCGGCCCCGCAGTCACCGATGCCGTATCCAGGCTGCAGCCCGGCTCCGTTTTGCTGCTGGAAAACCTGCGCTTCCACCCTGAGGAGGAGGCCAACGACCGGGAGTTTGCCAGGCAGTTGGCTGCCCTCGGTGAAGTATATGTGGACGACGCCTTTGGCACTGCCCATCGAGCGCATGCTTCGACCGCCGGGGTGGCCGCATTCCTGCCCTCGGCCGCCGGTTTCCTGATGGAGAAGGAGGTCGCGATGCTGGGCCAAATCCTGACGGATTCCCGCGCGTCCCTTCAGCGCGGTGTTGGGCGGAGCCAAAGTCGCCGACAAGATCGGAGTGCTGGAAAATCTGTTGGAAAAGGTCGACCGCATGCTGCTGGGCGGGGGGATGGCCAACACCTTCCTGAGGGCCCAGGGTTATAGCTTGGGCGATTCTCTGCTCGACGATAGTCACTTGGATTTTGCCAGGGATTTTAGCAGGCGCGCCCAAGCAGCAGGGGTGGCTGTGGAACTGCCTGCGGATCTGATAGTTGCACCGGCCGCCAGGAGCGGCAGTCATCCGGAGACCAGGGCGGTTGCACCCGGGGACGTACCTGAAGGGTGGCAGGCCCTGGACATCGGGCCGCGGACCGTGGAGCGCTTTGTACAGTTGATTGCCGGGTCCCGGACTGTCTTCTGGAATGGCCCGCTGGGGTTGGCAGAGGAGCCTGAGTTTGCTCACGGCAGCGAGGATGTGGCACGGGCTATCGCCCAGCCGGGGCTGATCTCGGTCGTGGGCGGCGGCGATACTCTGGCAGTCCTGGATAGGACCGGATTGACCGGCCAGGTGACGCATGCATCCACGGGAGGGGGGCGTCCCTCGAGTTCCTGGAAGGCAGAGAACTGCCAGGGGTTGCCGTACTGATGGCGTGAAACCTGACAGCGGGGAGACGCGAGCGGCAGGGCATCGCTGGAGCATCGCCCAGCCTGCCTTCATGATATCCACTTTGCTCAGCGCCTGCATGTATATAATGATTTGATCGATGACGCCATTGGTGACATGACGCCAGACCTCTAGAGGGGAGCATGGAAGAATGGCAAATGAGAGTACCACTTTAGTCGCCGGAAACTGGAAGATGCACAAGACACCGGCTGAGGCAGGAACATACGCCCGCCACCTGCTAGATAAATTACCCGATGATCCGAGCGTGGAGGTGATCGTCTGCCCTCCCTTTCCGGCGATCCCGGCGGTTGCCAACAAGCTGGCAGGGAGCAGGATCGGCTGGGGCGCCCAGAACATGCACTGGGAAGCCGAAGGGGCGTTCACCGGAGAGGTTTCCGCTCCCATGCTGCAGGCACTGGGTTGCCATTACGTCATCGTAGGGCACTCGGAGCGCCGGATTCATTTTAACGAGACCGAAGAGCAGATCAGGAAGAAGATGAGAGCCGCCCTCTCCTTCGGCATGAGGCCGATCTTCTGCCTGGGAGAGGAATTTGCAGTCCGGTATGCCGGGGATGCCGAGTACTTCTGCCTGCACCAACTGGATGACGGCCTGGAGGGCTTGCCCTGGACGATTCCGGAGACTCTGGTCATAGCCTACGAGCCGATCTGGGCGATCGGCACCGGTGTCACACCCCTGCCCGCTGATGCCCTGGCAATAATCAGGCGGCTGCGCGAGAGGATCGCTGCCTGGCACGGCCCGGAGTTTGCAAACAAGGTCCGTATCCTGTATGGAGGCAGCGTGAGTCCGGACTCTATCGCCGGCTTTATGAAAGAGGAGCAGATCGACGGGGTGCTGCTGGGGGGAGCCAGCCTGGACCTGGAGGCCTTCGACACCATCGTCCGCAGTGCGGCAGAGGTTAAACGCAGGATCTGAACCTGGCCGGGGCCTGAACGCAGGGCGGCTGATGCCATCCGGCAGATAAAAAAAACGAAGGGGGCGGCGGGATGGTTCAACCGCTGACGTTGATCATTCTGGACGGTTGGGGCTGTGCGGTTGCGGACCCGGGGAACGCCATCGCCCTGGCCGGTACCCCCAATTTTAGGCACCTCATGACCTACCCGCACACCACCCTGGTTGCCTCCGGAGAAGCGGTGGGACTTCCGGAGGGACAGATGGGAAACTCGGAAGTCGGCCATTTGAACATCGGCGCCGGGCGCGTCGTCTATCAGGATATCACGCGCATCAACCGGGCGATCCGCACCGGGGAGTTCTTCACCAACCCGGTATTTCTGGAGGCGCTGAACGGTGTTCGGGATAGGGATACAGCGCTCCACCTCTTCGGCCTGCTCTCGGATGGCGGTGTACACAGCCTTCTCACCCACCTGTTCGCCCTGCTGGAAATGGCAAGGAGCCGGCAGCTCTCCCGCGTCTTCATCCACGCTTTCCTGGATGGCAGGGACGTGCCTCCAGCCAGTGCCGCCACTTACATCCAGGCGGTCGAAGAGAAATGCCACGCCCTCGGCACTGGGCAGATCGCTACGGTGATGGGGCGCTATTATGCCATGGACCGGGATCAGCGCTGGGACCGGGTGGCCAAAGCCTTCAACGCCATGGCTTACGGCCGGGGTGAGACTGCTGATTCCGCCGGGGCTGCACTGGCAAGCTCCTATGCCAGGAAGATCACTGACGAGTTCATGCTCCCCGCGGTGATCCTGGACGGCGGCGGCCGGCCCAGGGGGCAGGTCCAGCCGGGCGATACGGTCATCTTCTACAACTTCAGAACAGATCGCACCCGGGAGATCACCCGGGCTTTCACTGACAGGGATTTCTCGGGCTTTGAGCGCACTGGCGGATATCCGGATGTGCACTTCGTGTGCATGACGCAGTATGATGCTACTATCGATGCTCCGGTGGCCTTTCCCCCGCTGAGCCTGCGCCACACCCTGGGTGAGGTGATCTCAGAGCATGGCCTCAAGCAGCTGCGGATCGCCGAGACGGAGAAGTATGCCCATGTCACCTTTTTCTTCAACGGCGGCCTGGAAACGCCGAATCCGGGCGAGGACCGGATCCTCATCCCCTCGCCGAAGGTGGCCACCTACGATCTGCAGCCGGAGATGAGCGCCCGCCAGGTGACTGCGGCTGTGCTTGCGGAGATCGCCAAGGATAAGTATGATGTAATTGTGCTGAACTACGCCAACGCAGACATGCTAGGCCACACTGGCATCATCCCCGCCGCGATCGAGGCTCTGGATGTGGTTGATGACTGCCTCGGGCAGGTGGTGCAGGCAGTCTTGAGCCGCAGCGGGGTGGCCATTGTCACCGCCGACCACGGCAATGCCGAGCAGATGCTTGAACCGAACGGCCGGGTCCCCATACCGCTCACACCACCAATCCGGTGCCGCTGATACTGGCCGGCCAGAAGTACCTTGGCAGCACGCTGCGCCAGGGCGGCGCCCTGGAGGATATCGCCCCGACCATGCTGGAGATCCTGGGAGTGACCCAGCCGCCGGAGATGACCGGGCGTTCGCTGCTGCAGCCGGTTCAGACCAGCATGGCGACGCCTTAGCTAATTTTCAACTGCAGCTATCTCAACATAGAAACGGAGAGTGGTCTCATGCCTTTAATCACCGATGTACTTGCCAGAGAGATCCTGGATTCGCGGGGCAACCCTACCGTAGAGGTGGATGTTTACCTGGAGGATGACAGCATGGGCCGGGCGTCGGTCCCTTCGGGAGCCTCCACCGGAGCCCATGAGGCCCTCGAACTGCGTGACGGCGATCAGAGCCGCTATCTGGGCCTAGGCGTTCTGAAGGCCGTCGATAACGTCATGAGCCGCATTGCACCGCAGGTGGTGGGAATGGATGCCCTGGACCAGGTTCTGCTCGACCAGACCATGATCGATATGGACGGCACTCCCAACAAGGATAAGTTGGGGGCCAACGCCATCCTCGGAGTATCCCTGGCCACGGCCAAGGCGGCAGCCGAGAGCATGGGCCTGCCTTTCTACCGGTATATCGGCGGGGTCTGGGCGCGCCTGCTGCCGGCGCCCATGATGAATATCCTGAATGGCGGCAAGCACGCAGATAACAATGTGGATATCCAGGAGTTCATGATCATTCCGCTGGGGGCTGATAGTTTCCACAGTGCTCTGCGCATGGGGGCCGAGATCTTTCACAATTTGAAAAACGTGCTGAAGGGGCGCGGCTATGGCACTGGGGTCGGCGATGAGGGCGGCTTTGCCCCCGACCTGAAGTCTAACGAGGAGGCCCTGGATCTCATCGTGGAAGCGATTCGCAAGGCCGGCTACAGCCCCGGCGAGGAGGTGTTCCTCGGCCTGGATGTGGCGGCCACCGAACTCTATCATGACGGCAAGTACCAGTTTCGCAGCGCCGGGCTGTCCCGTTCCAGCGACGAGATGATCGATTTCTACTGGGGGCTGATCGACCGCTACCCGATCGTTTCGATCGAGGACGGGCTGGCCGAGGATGACTGGGAGGGCTGGAGCCGCATGACGCAACGTCTTGGCAAGAGGATCCAACTGGTGGGGGACGACATCTTCGTGACCAATCAGGAGCGGTTGAAGCAGGGGATCGAACAGGGCGTGGCCAATGCCATCCTGGTCAAGGTCAATCAGATCGGAACGCTGACCGAAACCCTGGAGACAGTGGAAGAGGCCAGGCGGGCAAGCTACAAGGCAGTGATCTCGCACCGTTCCGGCGAGACCGAGGACAGCACCATCGCCGACCTGGCAGTGGCTCTCAACGCCGGTCAGATCAAGACAGGAGCCCCCTCCCGAACGGACCGGGTGGCCAAGTACAACCAACTGCTGCGCATCGAGGAGGAGTTGGGGACCGCGGCCTCTTACGCAGGCATGCTGCGCTGACATTGCCGCTGTATAGTGGGAACAGCCTGACCAAATTGTTTGGAGCACTTTTCAGGCCGCGCCCTTCACGAAGCTCATGCGTCAGGCATGGGATATCCCCGCAGGCCGGTCGACCGGGGGCGGGAACAAACTCCGGAACAGGAATTCGGGACAACCAGATCGATGCTTTACTTTGCCGACCTGCGATGCTAAAATTAGGTTTGCTTCAGTATCCGGTGCATGAAAGGGGAGCGGGAGCTTGACTTTGAAGACGATTCTCATAGTGCTGCAGGTGCTGTTCAGCGTTGGCATCATCTCCACCATCCTGCTGCAGTCCGGCCATGCCTCCGGCCTGTCCGGAACCATTGCCGGAGGCGCCCAGTCTCTGCTGGGTAAGAAGAAGGGGATTGATGATTTCCTGAACAGGCTGTCCATAATATTTGCCGTCGGTTTTCTGCTGTTGACCCTGCTGCTGGCCCTTCCCTGGGCGTCGTAGCATAATCCAGGTTTAGGCCGGGACAGCGATCCAGCCTGACTGGAACAACACTGATCACGAAAAGCCCGTTCTCATCATGGTTTGTACCGTAAACACAGCCGCTCTCCAACAGGGAGCGGATATAACAGACGTACACACCAGATAAATCAAGCCCTCTAGGTTTCGGAGGGCTTTTTGATTGGACGATTTACGACAGTTTTCCGACAGTTTTTAGGTCATTTTCCCGGCTGCCTTCCGGCGCCACTTGACAGGCAGCTGCTCGGTAAGGTCAACCTCGATCATCCCGTTAAGCTTGTCCAGCGCCTTCTTCTTGCTCTTTTCCAGCACATGAGAATATATGTCCGCCGTCATTGCCAGTGTTGCATGGCCTAAAAGCTCCTGGACATTCTTCAGCTCTTCTCCGGCCTCCAGCAGCAGGGAAGCGCAGGTATGGCGCATGGTGTGAGGCTTCTTGTGTGCGATGCCGGCGCTTTTCAACATGCTTGTATACTGCTGTCTGAAGCAGCAGGGCCAGATCCGCCGCCCGTCCTCGCTGCAAAAGACTAGATCCTCATTCCGGTATGCCTTGCCGAAGAAAAGCTTTTCCTCGTTCTGCGCCGCCTTGTGGGACTTCAATACCTTAACAATATCATCCGTCATGGGAATGGTTCTCCGGGACTTTGGAGTTTTGGGTGGTTGAAAATCGAGAGTGTACTTCCCCGTTTTTTCATCCTTAAATTCCGAAAGCTCACGCTTGATCTCAAAATTGCCTGCCTCGAAGTCTATGTCATCCCACATCAGGCCCAGTGTCTCGCCTTGCCGGATGCCGGTGAAAATGTCCAGGTAATAGGCGGCGAACATGCGATGACTCCGGATGCTGCTCAGGAATTTTCCTGCCTCTTCCCGGGTGAATGGTACGACCTCTTTTTTCTCCGTGTCCGGTGGCAGTTTGGTGGCCTTGGCCGCGTTGCGGATAAGCAGACCGTCCTCCACGGCCTGGTTTAATGATGCCTTGATCAGTGTCCTGGTTTTTTCCACGGTCGCCCTAGATAGGCCCGGCTCCTCATTCTCATCTTGCTTCTGCCGGCCGCTCTCCAGCATGCCATTAAAAAACTTTTGCAGCTCATGTGTCTGCAGCTGCCTCAATAATACTTGGCCAAGGCAGGGCTTGATGTGCACTCGAATGATATACTCATAACTGACGTAAGTTTTTGGCCTTATACCCTTGGTGCCCATCTTCTTGTAAGTCTCCAGCCAGGTATCCAGCCACTCGCCCAGGGTGATCTTGTTCGGCTCGATATAGGTGCCGATATTCTGCTCATCAGAGGAAAGCGGAGCTTTAACCCAGGGCCTAAGGCTGCCTTCCTTCCGAAAGCCATGAAAACCAGACAGGCAAAGGTATTCAGCCGAATTTTAACCCCTCTTAAAACGCAAATAAGGAGCTTTTTTTTTGGCGATCGCCAGGGCGCCTGTGCCGATTATCGGTTAATTACCCGGGCGGTTGCGTTATTCCTCTCGCCCCTCCAGGACCTGCTTCCGGTCGTCCCGGAGGTTTCTGTTTTTTGGGCCCTTTTCTGTTTTAGAAACAGCTCTATCCTTTTACTCTCAGTATCAAAGTTCTGCAGGTCTTTTTCAGTAATATTCTCTTTCATAATTAGTTTTGCAATTCTAGAATAAAATATTATAAAATCGCTCGGAGGATATATAGCTGCTGATTCGGGCTGTTGCATAGCTAACTCTTTTTTTGTAATCCATTCAGAGTTTGCTGCTTCGATTGCTGATTTATAGATTGCCATTTGATATTCAATTTTTTTAATTTTCAAGCTCATATATGCACTAGTTATTGTAGATAAAGCTGCTATTGTTAATCCACCGATAACGCTTATAGAGGCAATATCCATTATGTTTCCCTCCTTTTCCTCACACTTCGATAAAACGGGAAACATTTCCTGCTCGGTAATTTCAATCCGTGCCTTCGGCGCTGTCAGATTGGGCAATCACAGGGGGACGGAGATAAAAAATGATGCCCTGGACTCTTCCCCTAGGGCATCATGCAGGCGCCAGGCCGGTTACTTTATCAACTGGCCGACGACAAAACCTACGGCCAATGCTAAACCGATGGCTGCTACGACTGTCCAACCTTTAAAGCTGCCGTAAATGTTGGGGCCACAAACATACCCACAAGTCTTGTTCATACGGATGGTCCTCCTTTCTTTAGATTTGGCCTTCATTTAAATCTTAACTCAGGTTCGCGGAAACCTATGTATCACACCCTTCTTTAAAACTGCAAGCAGGATTAATTCAATTGTAAAGCCTCTTCAGGGAAATTGACCTGATCTTGATCAACCTCATGGGACCAGGCAAATATTTCAAAGGAGCTAGGGCATCTTAGGTACTACTTGGTAGTACCCTAGTGCCAACCGGTAGTACCTGTGTAAATCTCCAATCATTAAAAGGCAGAGCCCGGGCCACAACTCACCCGGGCAGATTATTTCACGTGAAATATTTTAAGATTATCAGCTCATCAATCCCTGATCGGGCACTCCCAGCGAACTGAGCACCTGCTTGAGCTCGATGGCTTCCCGGAAGCCGCTTTTGTAGGCATGCTCTTCGGATAGGGCTTCCATTTTACCATCGATCTCGTCGAGATCACATAGCAGGTGTACGTTTTCCGGACCCAGTAATTCTTCAATCATGTTCGATATTTCAATCTCCCGCTCCCGCAATGCTTTATATTCAGGAGTATCGACCAGATCACGGCTGTTGTAATCCATTCTTGCGTAAATGAGTTTCTGAAAGCTTTCCTTGAAGGTTTCTTTTTTTATTGTCTCTTTTTCAATCGGCTTTTCCATTTACTGCGAGGCCCCCTTCTGTTCGTTCTCCAGGCATTGAGGCATATTTGAGGGTATCCGCAAATTGCGGAATGCCCTAAAAGCCCTGAGTTGTTCACCGCAAGGTTCAACCTGGTCTGACTACCGGTCCTGTTCTTTCAACCTCGACGGCATCCGGATAATTCTTCAGGAACTCGTCAAGATATTCAGCCTCGACCAGGAAGACTCCATCAGCGACGGCCTTGGTCCACATAGTCTGCTCCATATCGTCTTCATCATTGTGGACCTTGTACTGAATTTTACTCAGCTGCCCAGCGCCGGCCTTGGCCTCGGGCGTCTTTCCTAAAAGCTGCAGCTGCAGCTGGGCGCCGTCCTGGATGCCCTTGACATAGGCGTCCTCTTCATTGTCAATCATCGTATAATAAAGCGGTTCTGCCTTTTTTGCGGCCTCAGCCTCACTCATGCCTGTATCCATGAGAACTTTCTCCAATTCGGCACTTGTCGCCTTGCAGAGATCAGCGACAAAATGCTCGTGCAGCCAGTCCTCAAACTCCTTCAGGAACTCCATGATCTCATTCTCCTCTCAATTTTGTTTGTTGCAGGATTGAACCTTTCAGATGTTGAACTCTTCCCCTGGAGTGCCTGGTCATGCTCCGCACAAGAACCGGCCGGACGTCTCCGGGAGGCCTGGGTTTATGCCTGGGCCTTGCCCTTTTTCGCTTTCTTTGCCTTGGGCGCTGGTATCTCCAGCAGGTGCAGCATGAGCTGGGCACCGTCTTTGACGCCTTTGGAATAAGCGGCCTCCGTGTTGTGGGTCTCCACGGTCAAAACATCGGATTGGATAGCACAAGCATCGTCAAAGCTCAGACCTTTTTCCTCAAGTACCTTTTCAGAATCGAACGATTCTTCGTTGCAGACATTCCCTTCACCGCGTCGGCTGTTTAGGAACTCCTCGAAATCCTCAGGCATAGTACCACCGATGTTCTCCATGCTCATTCTCCTCTCGGTTTGTTTGTCCTGGACTTGTCCAGGTGTGGTTAGGCTTATCCCAAGTTATACTGCTTCGCTTACCACCTCCTCAGCAGGTAATAATGATACAACTTGATATATCATGTTACAATTTATTATACACCTTGAACATGGTATTGCAAGTATATTTATTGAACAATTTAATATAATATGGTACTCTATGATTTAAGGGGTGATAGGAATTGGGTTTACTAACAGTCGATCAGGCAGCAGAATATTTGCAAGTTAATCCCCAGGTGGTCCGCCGCTGGCTCCGGGAGAAGAAGCTGCCCGGCTTCAAGGTCGGTCATGATTGGCGCATCGATGAAAAGGATCTGGCCGCCGTGATCGAGGAGGCCAAGGCAAAAAATAAATAAGACGAAACACCCGGGCTGCCTGTCAGCCCTTTTTTATTTATCTATCTTATTGACTAGATATAAGTATATGTATATAATATACGTAGATATTAAATCATTGAAAGGGATGATCTGCATGGGCAATCGGACTTTGTATGTCAGAGATACTGACGAAGGGACATGGCAGAAAGCAGAGGAACTGGTAAAGGGGCAGGGCGCCGAGAGCCTGTCTAAATTAGTTACTAATGCCTTAGAGAAGGAGTTGGAGAGATTGGAGACAGTGAAAGAACTAAAAGATGGTATTGAAAAGATAGTTCTTGAGGTTGAGAATGAAAATGGGACTAGGAAGATTGCATTTAACGGCAAATGGCTGGTTGAAGACTTTGAATGGTATCAAAGCCTTATTTCAGTAGCACTCACAGAAAAAGAATCTTATTTTGTGTACTGGGATAGTCAAGGCAATAGCGAAGATGCTTATAGGGTATTTAATTATTTCAATGATTTTGCAAACAGTGAGGCAATACCAGAGGAATTAAAGAGCCTGGTTGCAAACGAAGTGGGCGAAGATTACGTTGAGTTTCTTGACATCTGATGTGAGAACATGGATCATCCCTCATATACTGGACGAGAAGCAATAAACGGCCCACAGAATGGCACCTTGACGGGGAGCAAATAGCCGGATTGAGGGAATGGACATACCGGCAAATAGACCCCCCTTAAAATGCAAATATTTGAGAGGAATGATATTAATGGTGAGGCAGCGGACCCTATTCGGCAAGCCCAGGCGCACCCTCTACGGCGCAGCCCGGGTGATGGGCGACCTGAATGCAATCCAGCGGGGCACCGTGGGCCGGCGGATCGAACGGCGGCTTGTGGGCAGGGCAACCGGTAGGCTCCTGAGCCGGCTGTTCAGGTAAGAGATAAGAATAAATGCAGGAACTTGTTGTAAAATGACGAACCATCCAGAAGAAAGCATTTTATGGATGGCATTTTTTATTTAAGCGAGGGGTATAAGAATGCCTACCAAGAAAGAAATTGAAGCCCAAGAAACACTGAGGCAGAAGTGGCAGCAGTTCTCTGACTTCAGAAGTGCCACCCATAGGCACCTGATCCATGGCCGCAGCCTGTCTGAGCGTGACGTTGAGGCTGTTTTTGAAAGCCTTGTCCTCGGGCCTCTTGGATATTCTCCTGCCCAGCTGGACCGTCAACCGGATTTTGCCGATTACGTGCTGCTGTCGAGAGACCTGAAAATAGCGATCGTGGAAATCAAGGGCTGGGAAGCATTTCACATTCCGGATAATCAGAGAAAGGCTTTGGAGCAGGCAGCTGGGTATGCCGGCCGGCATCGCTGCAAGAATATCATGGGGTTCGACGGCAGGATCATAGTGCTGGCCGAGTGCCGGCAGGATAGCATAGGCGTTCTTTTCGAGGCATGTCATTCGCGATGATAAAATGACCCCATATCGCGAATGAAAACTGACCCCCCTCCACAACAAAGGAGGACAAGAAGTGGAACTGATGGAAACCATCTCCCATGATAATGAGCATGGGAGTGAGGGCCAGATGCTAACCCAGAACCTATGGACGGAGATCTGTGTCATGCGCAAAATGGGGAAATCCATCAAGAAGATCTCCCGGGAACTCACGATCAGCAAGAACACTGTTAGGAAAGCCTTGCGCAGCGAGCCCTACCAGCCATATCAACGCCAAGAATCTAAGCCTACGCTGCTGTCAGATTTCATGCCCTTCCTGATGGAGCGAGCCCCTTTGCTGGATTTCAACGCCACCACCCTCCATCGGGAGCTAAAAAAGAAGGGTTATGCCGGAAGCTACACCATGGTCAGGATGGCGGTGAAACCGCTCCGAGACACATACCGCATGATAGAGGACGCCACTGCCCGCTTTGAAACCCCGCCCGGATTACAGGCGCAGATGGACTGGGGCAGCAAGCAGGTCATGATCGGCGGCTGTCTGACCAGGATCAAGATCTTCGTCATGGTGCTCGGCTTCTCCAGGGCGATCTACGTGGAGTTCACCCTGGATGAGAAGCTGCCGACGCTGATCGCCTGCCACGAGCATGCCTTTGACTGGTTCGGGGGTATCACCGAGGAGATCCTGTATGACAACCCCAAGACCATCGTCCTCGACAGAGCTACCGCCAACGCCAGGATCAATCCGAAGTTCGAGGACTTCTGCCGCTACTACGGCTATCGCCCACGCCTGTGCCGCCCCTACCGGGCCAGAACGAAAGGCAAGGTGGAGTCGGGTGTGAAGTACGTCAAGAAATCATTCCTGCCCGGCCAGGAATTTGTCTCTCTTGATGCCGCCAACGAGCAGGTCCTTGCCTGGATCAGGGAGGTGGCCGACCAGCGGGTCCACGGCACCACTCATGAGCAGCCGGTACTGCGTTTCCAGAGGGAAAACCTGAGATCTCTGGGCAGCAGGCCGCCGTACCTGTTGCAGGTCTGCCAGATGCGCCGGGTGGCCAACGACTGCATGATCTCCTACGCATCTAATCGCTACTCCGTGCCCTGGAAGTACGTGCATCAGACCGTGGAGCTGCAGGAGCGCGGCGATTCTCTCAGCATCTATTATCAAGGAACGATCATTGCCACCCACCGGAAAGCGCCGGGTCGTTACCAGGTGATGATCGACATGGAGCACTACCGGGGTCTCGGCCTGGTGCCGCAGCAGTTAGCCGTGAAGCGGATCGCCTCCCCCGAAGTCGAAGTCAGGCCGCTGGCTGTCTACGCAGCGCTGGCCGGAGGAGGTGTTCTACTTGGATAACCCGCAACTTCTAAGAATCCAGGACAACCTCAAGCAGTTGAAACTGAACCGCACTGGCCAGCAGCTGGAGATGCTGCTCCAGGAAGCCAGCAAGAACGAGGTATCCTACTCCGACTTCCTGGACAGGCTGCTGGAGGAAGAGCTCTCCCTCAAGTGCGAGAAACAGATGTCGCTGAACACCGCCCTGGCCAAGTTCCCCTATATCAAGACTCTGGAGGCGTTCGACTTCTCGTTCCAGCCGTCCATCGACCAGAAGATCGTCCGGGAACTGGCTACCTGTTCCTTTATCGACAGGGCGGAGAACCTGGTCCTGCTCGGCCCTCCGGGAATCGGGAAATCTCACTTATCAGTGGCTCTGGGCCTCAAGGCCATCCAGAAGAAGTACCGGACGCTCTTCACCCCGGCTGCCGCCCTGATCGCTTCCCTAAACAAGGCCTACGCCGAGAACCGCCTGGAGGAGAAGCTCAAGTTCTACTGCGTGCCCAAGCTCCTGATCATCGATGAGATCGGCTACGTGCCGGTCGATGTCCATGGCGCCCATCTCCTGTTCCAACTGATATCCAGGAGATACGAGCGGGGTTCTATCATTTTAACCTCAAATCGCGGTTTCGGGCAGTGGGGTGAGATCTTCGGCGACACGATCATCGCCACCGCCATCCTGGACCGCTTGCTCCACCACAGCACCGTGATCAACATCAAAGGCGAATCCTACCGGCTCAAGGAAAAACAGCGCGCCGGCCTGATCAGGAAGCCCCTTGATGTTTCACCAGTTGAAGGAGGTGATCTGGCGGCTACCCTCTCATAGTTATCTGCGTCACACTAATGAGGGGGGTCAAAATTGAATCGCGAAAAAGGGTCAATTTTCAAGCGCTATTGACAAGGCACCCGTTGATACTGCAGACCCGGTTGACGAACTGTTCTATTTCACCGAGTACGGGCTCTCCAAACTACCCGGGCAAAGCATCTCTTCTTTCAGCTATACCCCCGCTCCTCAGCCTAACGAGTTTAAAAAGCATCACGGAGTAGATCTCCATTACTCCTGTTTTGCCTACATAGGAGACCTACGGGATAAATCAACATGGAAGATGCCTTACCGCAATGCAGATGGCTCCGTAGACACAGGGCGGATTGACAAAGCCGTGAACTACCTCCTTTCTCCTGGCGGGTACCGGGGCGCCACAGTCAGCGATCGGAGCGTTCCGGAGGCCGCTTCTGTCGATGTGGCAAAAAAACTGGCCAAAGCTTTCAAGGAGACCGGGAAATTGACAGATCAGCATTGCAGGCCGGCAGGCAGGCTGAAAGAGTATTTGGAGCAAAAAGGCGTGAGGCTTGAAGAGATATAGAGAGGCCAAGTTCGCCTTTATTAATGCTTTATTAATGACGTGCCGATAAAGTTATCAATAATGACATTCAATGACGTTATATGACGTTCTATGCAATCATATAGCATTCAATCAGTCAACATAGAGTTGACTTATAGTCAATGTAATGATAAATTTTACCTATAATAATAAATTTCCAAGATAAACAAGCCAGTATTATCTCCTCCAAGATAGACATAGGATTAGACAAGCCTATCTTTGGGGGGTATTGTAATGGGCAAGGACAAGAAAAGGGCAAGGCCTAAGAAAAAGGAGGAGAGAAAAATGGCTACCCAGCTCAGTCCTACGCCAACACTTTACGGTAAGGATGCGGAGAACGTTATTAAGCAGATTGAAAAGAAGCCCACAGAGGAGCAGTTGCAGAAAGCAAAGGAGCGCAGTGAATATTTTAAAGAAGTAGAAAAGAAGGGTCTATAACATTTGGCCGCAATAGAGCCTGTAAATCCTAAAGCGATAGTTTTGGCTAGGTTAACTGAAAATGAATTTCCACATATTGGACGCTTCAATTGTGGCGATGAAGAAATGAATAAATTTCTTCGAGATGAGGCACATACAGAACAGGCTATGGGAATGAATAGCACTGTTCTGCTTTATTATCAGGGGGATCTGGCGGCATTTTGTTCTGTTTGTTGTGATGCAATACCCTTGAGCCAAGCCGAGAGAGAAGAAGAGCGGATTACTGTAGATTATAAAGCTCCAGCTATAAAAATAGCTCGGCTCGGGAGAGATGTGAATTTCAAAGGCATCGGCTTAGGCCAAATATTAATTGAGTATGTGAAGAATATGGCCTATGAATTGAGTACAACAAAGGTAGGCGTAAGATTCATAACAGCCGATGCCTATCTGGAAAGAGTTGATTATTATGGGCGCCTCGGGTTCATTCCTAACCAAGCCGCCCATGGAAGATACTTCTCCAACCAAAAGTATGAGAGCAGACATTTTTGGTTAGTCACTACATCCCTTTATTTCTTGCCCCACCTGCATCCCATGCCCCACATGCATCCCAGGTCTCGAATCTCCCGACAGTTTTCCGACAGTTTAGGCGCAGAAGTGCTTCCAAACGTATATATGTGCTACCAAGCCAATTCCTGAAAGCCTTGGTATTACGCCATTCTTCCAAACAGGATTTTAGCTGCAGAGGGCTTCCTATATCCAACAGGGAGCGGTTTTGTGGCATGCTAAAATGCTTGCACCGCCTGCTCGCCAGGGCCTCCTCTGCGCCGTGTTGTAAAACTCCCCGATCGAGATGCCCGGATCTCGCCCCTCGCTAATGAGCCTGCTTATATCGTCAATTGCAAGCAATATATGCAGAAAGAGAGGGCCTCTTAAAAAACCAGGTCCTCTCTCTTAGAGACTGGATGCAATTGCGGCGTGGTCATCCCGGTCCACGGCTAATTTACAACGGTGTAATGCGGCTTGCTACCTGCTCGGGATCCTCATCCCATAGAATGAACGCCATACGAAGAAGAGGGCAATGACCAGGAAAACAAAACCGACAAAGGGAGCTATGTTTCGGAACGAGGCGGTTATGGCAATCTGCATTGCCAGCAAGCCGAACAGGGTTGTAAACTTGATGATCGGGTTCAGGGCCACCGAGGAAGTATCCTTGAAGGGGTCGCCTACGGTATCGCCCACTATCGTCGCATCGTGCAAGGGAGTGCCTTTTTGCTTCAGATCCACCTCGACCACTTTCTTGGCGTTATCCCAGCATCCGCCGGCATTGGCCATGAAGACGGCCTGGAACAGACCGAAAACCGCTATCGAAATCAGGTAGGAGATAAACAGGGCCACCGATTCATTGCCGGACCTGGGGGATGAGAGGCAGGCCCAGGCCAACGCAAAGGAGAAGATGGCGACAAAGATGTTGATCATGCCGTTCTGGGCGTATTGGGTGCAGATCTTCACCACCTCTTTCGACTTTTCGGTGGCCGCTTTCTGGCTGGCATTTTCATCGAGCTGGATATTCTTCTTGATATATTCGACCGCCCTGTAGGCACCGGTTGTAACTGCCTGTGTGGAGGCCCCGGTGAACCAGTAGACCACGGCGCCTCCGGCCAGAAATCCCAGGATGGTGTATGGATTGAGCAGGTTGAGGATCGATTCCGGTTGCACCCCCAGCACTTCCTTGATAACCAGAATCAGGGAGAAGATCATGGTGGTGGCTCCCACCACCGCCGTTCCTATCAGCACCGGCTTGGCAGTTGCCTTGAAGGTGTTCCCTGCGCCGTCGTTGGCTTCCAAATAGTGTTTGGCTTTTTCAAAATCCGGTTTAAAGCCGAAGTCATTTTCGATTTCCCCTGCTATATCGGGAATGGATTCGATCAGCGACAGCTCATAGATGGACTGCGCGTTATCGGTAACCGGACCGTAACTGTCAACAGCTATCGTCACCGGGCCCATACCGAGAAAGCCGAAGGCCACCAGGCCGAATGCGAAGATGGAGGGATAGATCATAATGGCGCTCAGGCCGTGTTCGCTGGCAAAGTAGGCGACGAACATGAGCAGTAGAAACACCATGCCGATCCAAAATGCGCTGAAATCGCCTGCGACCAGGCCGGACAGGATGTCCAGAGATGCGCCGCCCTCCCTGGCGGCCTTGACCACTTCGGACACATGGGCCGATTTGGTGCTGGTAAATAATTTGGTGAACTCAGGGATCAGGGCCGCCCCCAGGGTGCCACAACTGATGATGATGGCAAGCACGATCCAGAGATTCTTAAGTTCGGCCCCTACTCCCGAACCGGGCCCGAAAATGAAATAACTGACGGCGAAGGTGACGGCTATGGAAAGGATGGAGGTGATCCACACCAGGCTGGTAAGCGGCTTTTCAAAATCGATTTCATCTTTGCGGCCATACCTTGCCTGACTGAATACCCCGTTGATGTAAAAGGCGGCTATGGAGGTGACGATCATCATGATGCGCATGACAAAGATCCAGACGAGAAGGGTGGATTGCAGTGCCGGCGCCACGGCCAGGACGATAAACGAGATTAACGCCACGCCGGTGACACCATAGGTTTCGAATCCATCCGCCGTCGGCCCCACACTGTCCCCGGCGTTGTCTCCGGTGCAATCGGCGATGACACCCGGGTTGCGCGGGTCGTCTTCTTCAATGCCAAAGAAGATTTTCATCAGATCGGAGCCGATATCGGCGATCTTGGTAAATATTCCGCCGGCAATACGAAGGGCGCTGGCTCCCAGGGACTCACCTATGGCAAAGCCGATAAAGCTTGCCCCAGCCAGTTCCCGGGGCATAAACACCAGGATCACCAGCATCATGATCAGCTCAACGCAGACCAGAAGCACACCGATGCTTATTCCCGCATCGAGTGCAATGTTTAAGACTTTGAGCGGTTTTCTCTCAAGGCCGGAAAATGCGGTCCGGCTGTTGGCCAGCGTATTCATACGGATGCCATACCAGGCCACACTGGTCGATCCGGCCATGCCCAGCACAGTCCAACCCAGGATGAGCAATACGCCGCCAACGGCGGTTTGTTGCAGGAAGCCGAAATAGAAAGCGATACAGACGGCAATAAACACAAACAGCATGAGGAGGAATTTGGCCTGTTGAATGAGGTAGGTCTTGCAGGTCTCATAGATGATGCTCGACACATCCAGCATGGAGCGATGGGCTGGAAATTTTCTAACCTTGACGAATTGGTAGAAGCCGAACAGCATGCCCAGGATGCAGACGCCGATGCCTATGAGAAGAAGATTATTTTGCGGTTGGCTCAGATTGGGAATCTTCAGAGTTGCCTCGCTGGCAAACGCCATCATCGGCGAGAGCAGCGCCACGGGCAAGCTGAGCAGTGCGCCAAGCGCCAACTTCTTCATGCTCCCGCCCCTTTTTTTAAAGATGGAGCATACGAGCCCGGCACCGATGATGAGTGCTAATATCACTAACACCTGGATGAATGACATTTTTAAAAACCGCCTTTTCTTTCAAACGTAATTTTGCATAAAAATTTCTTGATGCAACGCCATTCCCGGTTCTGGCTGCATACCCGTTTGCGCCGTGCCAGGGGTTTTTTCGGATTCACTCCCTTCATCAGCGGCGCCCCGGCATTTGATGCCGGTGAACATCAGGGCTACCCGGAGCAGTGCTCCATTCAAAGGCACATCTTTCGAAAAGACTCAGAGCACAACATCAGATAAAGCATATCAAAAACAGCACAAAAAGCACAGCATACAGGATAACAAATTATTCTAATGTTGTCAACTAAACAGCGCGATTTAAGCCGCCTCTGCTTTAAATAGCGAGAAAAGAGGGGAATTATCGTTATTAACGGTTGCGCATGGTTGTTTATGGTAGTTGGTCATGATAAGATGGGATTAGAACAACTATGCGGGAAAGGTGTATATATGGCACAGAACAGACCACCGACAGGCAGGAGAAGAAACACCGGGAGCACCGGTGCCAGTGAAAAGACCGGATATAAGAGCGGGGGCGGCCGTAAGGCCAGGCCCTCCAACGGAGCAGGGCCTGCCCGCGATGCGAAAGTGAGCGGCGGGGCCAGGGCCAGCTTCGCTGGAGTCAAGGCTGACGCCGGCGGCGCAGCGACCGGAGGATCAGGCGCGGCGCCAAAAACCGCTTTCAAGACATCGCCCCGTGCCGGCGGTGCCGGGGCACCCCGACCCGCCGGGGCACCCAGACCCGCTAAAGCGGGTGCCCCGCCGGGTCGGGCGCGGCCAGGCTCCAAGCCAAAGGCTGGCGCAAACGTCAACCCGCACGCCGGAGCAGGAGACACCATGAAAACCCCCCCTGAAGCTAAAGTAGTTCGGGAGGGAAGAGGCACGCCCAAGGCCGGGGGTCGCCGTGCGGGCGCTGGAGCAAGGGCTGGAACAAGAGCGGGAACCATGGCGGGGAGCAGGGATATTCCCGGTCAGGTCGACGCAGTTATTAAGGCGGATGCAGTTGCAGCCGGTACCGCGGCGAGATCTGAACCAGGAAGGGCCGGCTCCGGCGGCACACGTGTGCCCGCACCGGCGTTTAAGGCGCCGGGCGCCGCCTCCGGCGGGATCCCAAACAGAGGGAGCAGCAACCGGCGGGGCCGGAAGCGCGGCCAGCCGTCACAGAAACAGGAACGGTTCCCGGGTGCCAAGCAGCAGCAGCTTCTGAACCGGGAGCAGGCCCTGCAGGCCCTGCAGGCCATAGATCACCCGCTGGATATAGAGGAGCTGGCCCGGCAGCTTGGCCTGAAGGACCCGAACCGCTGCTGCCCGTCCTGTTAGAGTTGGAACGGGATGGCATAGTGCTGCGGACGCGCCAGAACCGGTATGGCGTTTCCCAAAAGATGAACCTGTCAGCGGGCGTGCTACAGGGACACCCCAGGGGCTTCGCTTTTCTGATGCCCGACGATAAGGGCGATGATATCTATGTCGCCAAGGAGAACCTGGCCGGCGCCATGCACGGCGACCGGGCGGTGGTGAGACCGATCGGATTCGGGAACAAGGGGAAGCGCACCGAAGGGGAAGTGATACGGATCCTCGAGCGGGCGAACGAGCGAGTAGTGGGTAGATTCGAGTCCACCGAACGTCAGTTTGGATTCGTGGTGCCGGACGAGAAAAAGTTGGGATGGGACATTTTCGTGCCCAAGGCGCACCAGAAGGGAGCCAAGAGCGGCGACAAGGTGGTGGTGGAGATCATCCGCTGGCCGGAGGCGCGGCGCAACCCCGAGGGAAAGATCGTGGAAGCCTTCGGATCGTCTGGCGACCCCGGAGTGGACATTCTTTCAATTATAAAGAAATACAAGCTGCCCGAGGAATTCCCGAGCAGGGTGCTGCGGGAGGCGGAGGCGATTCCCACGGAGATCGCCCCCGAGGACGAGGTGGGGCGATGGGACTTACGCGAACTGTCCATGGTGACCATAGACAGCGAGGACGCCAAGGACCTGGACGATGCCGTCTCTCTGGAGCTGCTGGATAACGGCAATTACCGGCTGGGAGTGCACATTGCCGACGTCGCCTTCTATGTAAAAGAGGGCAGCGGGCTGGACCAGGAGGCCTTTGAGCGCGGCACCAGCGTCTACCTGGTAGACCGGGTGATCCCGATGCTCCCTCCGCGGCTCTCCAACGGGATCTGCAGCCTCAACGCCGGCGCCGACCGTTTGGCGCTGTCGGTGTTCATGGAGATCAACAGGGAAAGCCACCTGGTCCGTTACGAATCGGGCCCTCGGTGATCCGCGTTGACGAACGGATGACTTACACCAATGTGCGGCGCATCCTGGAGGACCGGGATGTACTCCTCTGCCAGCGCTATGCCGACTTCGTGGAAACCTTCAACCGGATGCCGCGATCTCTGCCTGATTCTGAGGCAGCGCCGCCGCCGCCGCGGCTCCATTGACTTTGACTTTCCGGAGTGCAAGGTCTCCGTGGACGAGAATGGACGTCCACAGGACGTTTGCCTGTTGGAGCAGTCCATCGCCAACCAGATCATCGAGGAGTTCATGCTGATGACCAACGAGACTGTGGCCGAGCATCTCTACCGCCTGGAAGTCCCGCTGCTCTACCGCGTCCACGAGGAACCGAAACAGGAGAAACTCGCCTCCCTGAACGATTTCCTGCACGGTTTTGGGTACCATATACCTTCTTACAACAACAGTGTCCACCCGCGGTTCTTTCAGGATGTCCTGCAGCAGGTGGAGGGCAAGCCGGAGCAACTGGTGGTGCACACGGTGATGCTGCGCTCGCTGCAGCATCCGCGCTATGCTCCGGAACCGCTGGGGCACTTCGGCCTGGCGGTGCGTCTCTATACACACTTCACCTCGCCGATCCGCCGCTACCCGGACCTGATCGTGCACCGGGCGCTCTGGAACCTGATCGCGCATCGGCAGCTGCCAACCAAGATCCGGGAGCGGATGGAGCAGCGGATGCCGGAGGATGCGGTACAGGCCTCACAGAGGGAACTGGTAGCCGAAGGGGCGGAGCGGGAGACGGTCGACTTCAAGAAGGTGGAGTATATCCGGCAGTTCCTGGGGGAGATCTTTGACGGGTTCGTCTCCAGCGTCACCAACTTCGGGATGTTCGTCGCCCTGCCCAACGGCATCGAGGGGCTTGTCCACGTCTCCAGCATGGCCGACGACTACTACCTGTTTGACGACAAGAGCTATACCCTGACTGGGGAACACACTAGAAAAAGCTTCAAGATCGGCGATAAGCTGCGGGTGCAGCTGGTGCGTGCCAGCCTTGAGGACCGGCAGATCGATTTCGAGCTGGTGGCCAAGCTGGATCAGTGAAAACGCAACCGCGTCCACCCGCCCCCCTGCAGTTCAAGGCGTTAGCCAGGGGGCGGCCTGGTGTCGGGATTACAACTCACGATGAACTATTTATCTTTTCTAATTTTACTTGTTAAAGTCTTAGAAAACGGGTGATCTTTTCATGGCAGGCCGGGCTTTTGATCATTGTTTTGTCTGTGGCAGCATGAACGAGGCGGGACTTAGGCTCGATATTGTCCACAGCAACGGAGAGGCCAGTGCAGAGTTCCAGGCGGATGCGTGCTGGGAGGGCTACCCCGGAGTGGTGCATGGGGGCGTGATCACCGCCCTGCTCGATGATCTGATGTGCCATGCCGGCAATACTGAAGGGCAACAGTTGCCGGTTACGGCATGCATAGAGGTGCGCTTCCGCCGTCCTGCCCGCACCGGCTCCAGGTTATACTGCATGGCCCGGGTCAAGGAGCTGCGCGGTCGCATCATCATCGCCGCGGGCGAGATCCGCGACCGGGAGGGGCGGCTGATCGCCACTGCCAAAAGCAAGCTCATGGTCATGTCCCAGGTCCAAATGGACGATTTCACCGGAGTCGTCAACGACTGCTGTTAAATTGAGGATTTGCACCAATTGATCCAGGGTCAGCAGCAGCCATCGGGGATCTGCGATTGAATCGAGAATCGGCAGCGGAAAGAGGATCGTTGGGAGGCCCTTTTTTACCAAAAAGGATGCTCGAACGAGGTGGTTAGGCATGCCGGGTGAGTCCCAGCGGGAGCAGATCAGGATCGTGGCAGAGAACCGCAAGGCCCGCCACGATTATTTCATAGACGAGACCTACGAGGCCGGCATCTCCCTGCTGGGCACCGAGGTGAAATCGCTGCGGGCCGGCAAGGTGAACCTCAGGGACAGTTATGCCGATGTGGCGAACGACGAGGTTTTTATCCACAACATGCATATCAGCCCCTACGACAAGGGCAACCGGTTCAACCACGATCCCAAGCGGAGGCGCAAGTTGCTGCTGCACAGGCAGGAGATCAAGAGGCTGCTGGGGCAGACCACCCAGAAGGGCTTCACCCTGATCCCGCTGCGGGTCTACTTCAAGGGAGCAAGGGCAAAGGTGGAAGTGGCCCTGGCGAGGGGCAAGCGGCTCTACGACAAGCGTGAGGAGCTCGCCAAGCGGGATGCCGACCGGGAGATCGCCCGGGAACTCAGGAGCCGCGGCCGCGAGTAGAGACTCGGCACTGCTCTGGCATTGCTATGACAGCGAAGCTGATCTTAAAATGATGAAGAGCAATTGAACAAATGCTGGTAAATTCTAATGGCGGTTCTAATAGCCGCCGTACTCAGATTATGGCCGACCTGTTGATTTCTGGCATGATAGTTTTAAAAAGCGGGTATCTGTGATATAATTATCTTCGAAATAAGTTCAAACCGGATGTGTTCCGGTTATAGAGCCAAGCAAAGACATGGGGGCGTACTGGCTTCGACGGGGGATCTGGAGCAAAGGAAGCGAGCTGGGGTCCCACCTGCCCGTATAATACGGTGGAAAACACATAACTGCCAACGATAACTTAGCACTGGCTGCCTAATCAGGCAGCCCGTTCTACCCGGGAGTTCCTGCGGCCTGGGATAGGGCGTCGACTAGCGGGATACCTAAGGGCCAATTCTCGGAGGCCCTGAAGGGAAACTCATCGAGATAGCGCCAGCGAAGCCTGCCGGAGGGCACACGTGTAGGGGCGAATCTTAAACACCGGCTGCGCTCGGAGAAGCCTTTGTGACCATTCTTTCGGACAGGGGTTCGATTCCCCTCGCCTCCACCAATTTGTAAACCGAAGCAGACCTGTTAAACGGTCTGCCTTTTTTATATGGATATGAACCTTTGGTAAAATAGCTCTTTCTTTGCCAGTATTTCTTTTAAATATCTCCCATTTCTGAGATAAGCTGGCTGATACGCTGATCAATTATTCGTGCCGTCCAAATATGCTGGATTGAGTTGGGCATATGGTCAGGATTATATTTTTTGGTTAGGGATTTGGACTTAATGTGGATCTGAGAAAAAACCATGTATATGCGACCGGAACCCTTGAATACTGCTCATTGATAAAGCGAATCCTCAAGATCTACTCACATACTATTTTTTATGAAGGGTGGAGCCCCCTTTTTTTCACATAAAAAATTAATTGAACTAGTTTAATTTTTAATAAATGATATAATTATTATTGCTATTCTAAAAAAATATAAAGGAGAAATGAAAAAATGCCATTCGAGGTCTACCGTCCAAGGGCATTGAAAAAAGATGCTCCAAAACCGGCTGTCAGGTTATCTAAAAGTTCGCTTGTCCTAAACAAGGTCGCAAGAGAGCAACTGAATACACCGGAATATGTGGAACTGGCTTATGATAAGAATACCAAGATGATTCGCATAAGACCTTCCGACAAGAATGCGGGGATTGCTTTAAAGAAAACAAAGGTATTTGCCAAAGGTTTCTTTAACAATTTCAAGATTCAATCAGTAGGTACTTATGATGCCAGGTATGAACTTGAGGGAAATGAACTATACGTGAGCCTGGCCTGAACTTTTGCATTCAAATTGATTTACCCCCAGAATACATTCGAAACGGCCAAAGAGATTGGCCGTTTCTTGCAGACTCTTTAAAGTTTACAGCTTTTTCGCCGATATTATGAGATGTGGGAATAAACACCTTCATCTGCCAGTGTCAGACCTCCCTCCTTATATCAAGATAGAAGAGCCAGGGGTTGGTTTTCTAGCCCCTGGCTCAACTGTCCGCTCTTCTCGATCGTTCCCCGGATGCATCACTAATATGGCGCTCAGGCCAACATGTTTGACATTGGCTGGTTGGCCGGATCATTCCTGGAGGCGTTTTCTTTAGCCGGCCCGGGGTTCGGCCGTTTAGACAGCCCTGGAAAACGCCTGTCGCGGCTCGCGTATCTTTTTCTGCCAGGTTTTGAAGAAGGAATTTTTAAGTAAAAAGGCGAAGGAGAGCAGATACTTATGCAAGAAAGAGGAACAGCAGTTCAACTAGCAGCAAGAAGATGTCGAAGCTCAAATCAAACAGAGAAGGAGGTCGCTGCGTTATGGAAGCGCCTGCCATGAAGCTGTACCGGCTATACCTCGATGATCTGGACGAGAAAGAGCACGCGGCGATGCTGTCGCTTGGCGAGGATATGGAGCAGGAGATTGAGAGAGGCAAAGATGCCAACGACCTGATCAGTTTTTACAGCGCCCTGTCCGGAGAGAAATCCGCCAGGCTCTTCATCGATCTCATGTTTGAACTGCAAGATGAAGACAACGAAGAACCATGGCCAGGATGGCACTTTTGGGTGGGGTCCTATGCCCGGCGTGCCTTAGCCGCCATCTCCCTGAGAAGCATCAGGTACGCCTTGCTGCTGATCGTGGTTGGTGTTTTAGGTTATCTGCTCACGGTGCTGGTGCCTCTGGTGATGGGTTTCAGGGCGTTGATCCTGGTGGCCAGTTTCTTTCTGCTGGTTTGGGGATTATACGATGCTATCAAAGGGGTCGTCAGGTGGCTGGAATTCAGGGGCACCGGATGGCCTGACCGGCCTCCCGAGGCTGCGGCCAGGATATCAGCTGATTCCTAGGGCAATATCGAGGGGCTGTTGTTAATAAAAAATTAACACTTTTATTATTTAGTTTTCAGGTTTCCCATAAACAAGACAAATAGAATTATATATGGCTGCAGCCCAGAATCCTATGCAGTTCCCATAATTCCGGTTCAGCCCTGGAATCCTGGATGCCCTGCTGCCATGCCGGAAGCAGTTGATCCGGTATCCGATCAGGAAGTTTTGGAGGGGTGTCAGTGCATCCTAAAGTTCGACCTTACCTGATGACGTCGCTGCTGATCGCAGCGGCCCTTGCTTTGCTTTCCCTGGCAGGATGCGGGTCAAAATCCTCGGCCTCCGTGAGGCCGCAGGCGATACCCGTCCAGACAGCGCCGGCACAAGAAGGTGACGTCAGCAGCGTCAACAGTCTGACCGGCGTCGTAACCGCCAGTGTCCAGACCGACGTTGGCACAAAAGTTTCCGGGATCGTGCAGTCGGTGTTCGTGAACATGGGCGACCGGGTGTCTGCCGGACAGACTCTGGCGCAGCTGGACACGGTCGACCTGGAAAAGCAGCTGGTGCAATTGCAGGCCCAGATCAAGATCGATCAGGCTCAGATTCCCAATGCCCAGGCTGCCTATGACCAGGACATCACCAACTACAATAACAACCAGGCGCTTTACGCCAACGGAGATCTCTCTGAGACCGCCCTCAACAACTCCCAGCTCGCAGAGGATGCCGCCCTGTCCCAGCTGCAGGTGGACCAGAACACCCTCGCCAAGGATCAGGCCACCGAAGCGATGACGCAGCAGCAGATCTCTGAAATGACGATCGTCTCGCCGGTGGACGGCGTGGTCGCCGTCCAGGACATCGAGGTGGGGGAAGAGGCGACGACGTCGACACCATTGTTCACCATTGCCCAGACCAACCCGCTGCAGGTGACGGTAGATGTTTCAGAGCAGATCATTGCGGATCTCAAACAGGGAGCAGCCGCCCAGGTCATAGTACCGGCGGTCGGAACAACCAACTTCGCCGGCACTGTGACCAAGATCAGCCCGGTGATGGAAGAGGGGAGCGCCGCCTATCCGGTCGACATCCAGATCGCCAACCCGGACCAGCGCCTCCAGCCGGGCATGACGGCCTCCGTCCAGTTCTCCGGATTGAGCACACAGCAGGGTGTGATCATTCCGGTGCAGTCGATCGAGGAGACGCCGCAGGGAAGCGAGGTCTTCACTGTTGATAACGACGTCGCGCATCTGCACCTGGTGCAGATCGGGGCGACTTCCAGCCAGCAGGCGGTGGTTACCAGCGGCCTGCAGGCAGGTGAGCAGGTGGTCATCACCGGTCAGGATCTGCTTTCGGACGGCGTCAGGGTGGCGGTGGTGCAGAGCGCCAGCCAGGCCGGAGTGCAGGGTCTGATCAACAATCTCAAACAGGGGGCATCCGGCAAACAGGGCGCATCCGGCGCCAGGCGGGGTGCTTCCCAATGAAAATAGCCGACGTCTCGGTAGACCGCCCGGTGCTCATATCGATGATCATGGTGGCCCTGATCCTGATCGGGGTGATCGCCCTGCCGATGCTGCCGGTCGACCTGTACCCCAACCTGAGCATCCCGATCGCCGTTGTCTCCATCCCCTGGAGCGGTTATACGCCGTCGGTGGTCGAGCAGCAGGTGACCGTGCCGGTGGAAAAGGCGATGGCAGGTGTCGACGGCGTGCAGGAAGTCGACTCCACATCCCGGCAAGGCGACTCCGTGGTAATGCTGCATTTCGGCTACAACGAGAACATGGATACGGCGGTTGCCAATATCCGGGACAAGGTCAACCAGGTGATGGGTCAGTTGCCATCCAGTGTCGGCGCCCCGGAGATCCTCAAGATAGACCCCAACAGCACGCCAATCATGACCATAGCCCTATCCGGGAACAACGTCAATGTCGAACAGCTGCTGGAGTTGGCCAACGATGAGGTGACGCCGCGCCTCCAGCAGGCCGCCGGAGTGGCCTCGATCGGCCTCAACGGGGGCAACACGCGGCAGATCCAGGTGATCGTCGATCCGAACAAGATGCAGGATTACGGCCTCTCCACCACCTCCATCGTCAGCGCTCTGGCGGCCGACAACATGCAGGGGGACGCCGGACTGATCAACAAGGGTGACCAGCAGATCGACCTGCACGTCAACGGCCAGTTTCAGACGCCCGGGGATGTGATGCAGGTGCCGGTGAAGCTGCCTTCCGGGCAATATATCCAGATCTCCGATGTCGCCCAGGTCACGGATGCCTATGCGGATACCACCGAGTATGCCTACTACAATGGGATTCCCTGCGTCACCCTTGACGTTATGAAGGTCACCGATGGTAATACCGTCCAGATCGCCAGTGAGATTGGCAAGCTCCTGCCGGCGATCAACAGCTCACTGCCTGCGGGAGTGAAACTGACAGTCGTCAGCAACCAGGCCACCTTTATCCAGCAGTCGATCAACACGGTGATCGACCACACCTTGCTGGGCGCCATATTCTCCCTGATCGTCCTCTGGCTGTTCCTGAGGCGGGTGCGCACCACCGCCGTAATCGCCGTGGTGCTGCCGATCGCCATCATCTCCACCTTTGCCGCCATGTACTTCGCCGGGCAGACGATCAACACCATTACCCTGGGCGGTCTCGCCCTTGGCCTGGGGTCGCTGGTCGACTTTGCCGTGGTGGTGATCGAGAGCATCGCCCGCCACAGCGAGGGCGGCCTCGAGTCCTTCGCGGCGGCCAAGCTGGGGGCGTCCGAGGTGGGCACAGCGGTCATGGCTAGCGCCCTGTGCCAGATCTGTGTGTTTGCCCCGATCGTCTTTACCCAGGGGCTGGCGTCCCAGGAGTTCCTGCCCATGGCCCTGGCGGTGGTGTTTTCACACATCGCGGCTTTAATCGGGGCGCTGACCATGGTGCCAATGCTGGCGGCCAGGTTTATGGCCGGCAAGGAACAGCAAGATGCGGGCAGGACTGGCCGCTATGAACTGTTCAAGCGGGCTGAGATGGCCGAATTATCGTTAAAAAGCCGGATAGCGGATTTAAAGGAGAAGTTCGACCGCTGGAATCCGTCCACCATCTTTAGTAGCGGCATCGAGAAGTTGAAGCAGAGATACGAGGCGTTGCTGCGGTGGGCGCTCGGCCACCGCAAGGTCGTGTTGGTGGGCACCGTGGTGTTGCTGCTGGTGAGCCTGCTGATGATCCCGGTGATCGGGTTCGAACTGGCGCCCCAGATGGATGAGGACGCCTACTCGGTGCGGATCGCCCTCGACCAGGATACCAACCTGAACGTCACCAACCAGGTCATGCAGAGCGTGGAGAATCTGATCAGGCAGATGCCGGAGACGGCCAGCGTCTACGATACGGCAGGCAGCAACGGCGGCAACAGCATCATGGGCTCGGGCTCCACCAATTCGGCCACCATCAATGTTAACCTGACGCCTGTTAGCCAGCGCAAGCGCAGCGTATTCCAGATTATCGACGCCCTGCGCCTGGAGACGGCCATGATTCCCGGGGCGCAGATCACCGCCCAGGCCACCCAGGTGCAGACTATGGGCCGCGGCGGCACGGCGGTCCAGGTGGTGATCCAGGGCGGCGACCCTACGGTGCTGGCGAAACTGGGCGACCTGGTGGCCGGCGAGATGCAGCAGGTGCCGGGGACGCGCGATGTGCAGAACAGCGCCGACAAGAACCTGCCCGAGTATGTTGTCAACATCAACCGGGCTGCGGAAGCGCAGTACGGGGTCACCACCCAGCAGATCCTGAATACCATCACCGACGACTATGGAGGGGGGCCGGCGGGCACCAACTACATCGCCGGTTCGTCGTCGACCGCGGTCGAGGTCATGCTGCCCGAAAGCTACACCCGGGACTACACCAACCTCAACGCCGTCACCGTGCCCAATCCGTCGGGGCAGCAGGTGCCGATCACCAACCTCGCCACCGTCACGGCGAGCGCCGGCCCGGCGACCATCAGAAGAACCGACCAGGTTGACGAGATCACTGTGCAGTCCGATGTGTTCGGGCGCAGCGCCGGGCAGGTGCAGAACGATATCGCGGCCAAGCTCAACCAGCTCACCTTCCCCGCCGGTTACTTCTGGTCGTTTGGCGGCCAGGCCCTGGATATGGCGCAGAGCTTCAGCTCGCTCGGGATGGTGATGCCGCTCTCGATCATCCTGATGTACATGGTGATGGCCGGGCTGTTCGAGTCGCTGCTAACTCCCTTCATCATCATGTTCTGCCTGCCGTTCACCTTTGTCGGGGCGGCCCTCGGCCTGCTGGTGATGAACCAGACGCTCAGCATCAACTCCATCATGGGCTGCATCATGCTGATCGGGATCGTCATGAACAACTCCATCGTGCTGGTGGATTATACCAACCAATTGCGGCAGCAGGGGCAGTCTCCGCGGGAGGCGCTTTACCGGGCAGGCCCGATCCGGCTGCGGCCGATCCTGATGACCGCCCTGGTCACCGTGCTGGCCATGTTTCCCCTGATGCTGGGGCATGGCGAGGGTGCGGAGAGCGAGGCGTCAATGGCGACCGTGGTGGTCTTCGGCCTGATCCTGTCGACTCTGGTCACCCTGGTGCTGGTGCCGGTCATGTACACCATCTTCGACGACCTGACCCACAGGCAGGCCAGCGCCGCCGGGGTGAACGGCCAGCCGCAGGAGGTTTGATAAAATCTTTTTGATTTAAGGATCTTGTCACCGAATGGGGTGGGTGCGTGGACGAGCCGGGCAAACTGGCCGGAAAGGGCTGCGAGGTGCTGGTTCCCCTCAGCGAGAGGGACTCTCTGGCTGAGATCGAACGCAGCATCATCACCAAGTACCGCCGGCATACCTGGTCGAAGTTCGTCAAGGCCATCAAGGATTTCAAGCTGGTGTCGGACGGGGATAGAATTGCGGCGGCGGTGTCCGGAGGCAAGGACAGCCTGCTTATGGCCAAGCTGTTTCAGGAGCTGCAGCGCCATGGCCAGGCCAACTTCACGGTGGAGTTCATCTCTATGGATCCCGGCTATCACAAGGACATCAGGGAACTGCTCGTCGAGAACTGCAGCTTTCTGAACATTCCCATCCAGATATTTGACACCAAGATCTTCGGGATCGCAGAGAGGATCGCCGGGGATTATCCCTGCTACATGTGTGCCAAGATGCGCCGGGGAGCCCTGTATTCCAAGGCAAGGGAGCTGGGGTGCAACAAGCTGGCCCTGGCCCATCATTTCAATGACACCATAGAGACGACCATGTTGAACCTGTTCTATGCAGGCACTTTCAAGACCATGCTGCCCAAGCTCAGATCCACGAATTTCGAGGGCTTGGAGTTGATCCGGCCGCTCTATTACGTAGAGGAGCGGTATATAGAGGAATTTATACGGGAGAGCGGCATCTGGCCGCTGAACTGCGCCTGCATGGTGGCGGCTGCCAGAACCGGCAACAAGCGCTATGAGATCAAAGCGCTGATAAGAGAATTAGGCAAGAAATACAGGCATGTGGACAGATTTATCTTCAAAGCGGCCCAGAATGTCAACATGGACTGTATTCTGGGCTGGCAGAAGGACGGCCGGCAACACTCCTACCTGGACGATTACGATGAGTGACCCGTAGGCTCTGGCCCCGGGAGATGCCCTGCTTTAGCGGCACCGGGCGTTTTGACGCGCCGCACGCCCGCTGGGGCTTGACCGGCGGGCTGGTGCGATATCAGTCCATCCTGATGGGTGTTGCCGGTTCTTGCCGCATCAGGAACCATCTGCTCCGGTCACCGCAGGGAAAGTGGTTGAGCGGATGCCCGGCCCTTATGCCTCGATCTCGTAGACCTTGTAGTGCTTATGTTCACCCCCGGCCCACCTGAGTCCGAAGCCCCTTGACTTGAGGTTGCTGTTCAGGATCCATCCTGTTTCACACCATTCGTATTGGCTGCCGGTCAACTGCAGGCAGCGGTCGAAAAGAGCGAGCACAGCTCCCGTGCCCTGGAATTCGGGAAGCACCGCGATCTCCGACACGATGAACTTTTTGGTGGTGTGGCCGAGGAGCCGGTGCTTCCTGCATAGATCGGGACCCAGGCTCTCCCCCGGAGCCAACAGCTGGTTATAGTCAGGGAACCAGAGCAGGTAACCCACCGGCGCTCCTTCATGTTCCAGGATCAGCAGGTTCTGGCCGGAAATGAGCGATTGGTAGCTGCAGAACATCCGGTAATTAAGCTCTGACGAACTGCCGTTGAAGAATGGCTGTCCTGCAAAACACCTGTTTTTCAAACCGGTATAGATGTTGGCCTCTTTTTCAAGCCGGCGCCAATTGGCCGAACGACAGGTAAACCTGCCTCTGATCCGCTCCAGGATGCGGCTTTCGCGCTCCAGACGGCAGTGCTGCAGGTTCAACAGATACGATGTCAGCAGGTGTTCCCGCCCGCCATAACTGTTGAAATACCATGGGTAGTAAGCCGGGTTGAGCCTGGTTCCATAGCAGGGAACAGAATCAAAGTTGTCTGTAAGGATGCCCACAGTGCTGTCCACACCCACTAAAATCCGCCTCAACCCACGTTCGGCACACCTCTGTCGCGCTGCCGCCATCAGCATGTCGACCGCCGGCTGGCAGCCCTCCCTGGCCTCGAAGTAGGTGAACTGAAGGATATCCGGGCATTCCGGGATGACCATCAATATGCAGGCGGCCACGATGGCTCCCCGATCCTGGATCAGTAGGGGCGCGATCTCTGCCCGCTGGAAATAGGGGTCTCGCCGTGAGCCCATGAGCCTCAGAACGCCGGTCAGGGACGAGTCCCTGAAAAAGATATTGCTCCGGTAAACACTTCGGCAGAAAGATATGTAATGCTCCATATCGTGATGCCGGCAATGAATGAGCTCCATCGATCAGTCAGCCTCCGCCCCGGCCTCTTTAAGTGTGGGCTTGTCAGTCCCAGCGATGCCGGCACAACCCATGATATGCGGAGAGCCGTCAAGGGGTTACCGCCTCGATTTTTTTCAACCGGCAGTGAACATTTTGGGGCCGGTTGGAATAGGATGGTAGCGAAGTCAGGCTCTTTACCTAAAGCTGATGTTTCGGAAAGGAGGGTTTCTCATGGGCGCTGGCACAGGTGTAGGCACCGGCCTTTGGGGTGGCAACTTCGTATTCGTGATTTTTCTGATCCTCATCCTTTTGCTTGTTGGCATCAACTAAGCTGTACCAGATGTTCAAATTTAAGCTTTCCGCATGAATGCGAGAAAGAACCCTGGGCTAAGCCCGGGGTTCAGGTTTTACTAAAAGTTGGTCCTTCTGGTTCCGTCTGTTTTCGTTCCCTGCGATTTCATGGCGGGTTGAACTGCGATGCGTACCGAAATGTGGCCATATTTAAAAAATCAATTCATTTTTTAATAACGATTATCCCGGAATGACTGCCATGCGCCTATACGGCATGCTGCTCTGCGGCAGCCGCCTTGTTCTCCTGGCGCTCCTTCCAGATCGGGTCGGAGACCCGCTTCCAGTCCGCAGAGCGCTGGTCTAGAAAAGCGCCGATCTCACCACCCAGCAGGGTTTCCGCTCCCTCGTGCGTGGGGTGGGCGCCCACCGTTTGCACGATCTTGCGCAGAACCTGAGGATTGTCGATGATCGGGCAGGGCCGCAGCTTATTGTCCGAAAAATACTGGCGCTTCTGATACTCGGCGAAGAAGGGGCTGCGCAGCACATCCAGCAGGCTCTTGTCGCGGATGTTATCGACGGCGAAGTGCGCGAAGGCGCAGGCCTCTACGTCTCCGCGGGCGGTGATGTGAAAGTAGGACCTCCCGCCGGCGATGCATCCGTTCGTGAGTTCACCATCATTCCAGAAATCGGCTATTGGCAACGGCTTGTATTTGCGGAGATACGGAATGCGCTCGGCCAGGTAGGCCCGCTGCTCTGGCCGGACCGTCAGGTCAACGTCGGGCTGGCGGCCGATGGGGATGTAGTGGAAGCTCCACAGGAACCTCACCCCCTGAGCGATCAGGAAATCCATGAAGGCATCGCTGGTGATCATCTCTACATTCTGGCTGGTGATGGTCAGAGAAGCCCCGAAAAATACCCCTCTCTCCCGCAGCCGCCGCATGGCGGCAGTGATCTGATCGAACACGCCTCTGCCGCGCCGGGCATCGGTCTGCTCCTCCCAGCCCTCCAGGCTGATGGCGGGGGCGATGTTTCCCAGCTCTTGCAGCCGGTCGGCTACGGCGTCGTCGATCCTGGTGCCGTTGGTATAAGGCATGAAGGCCATGTCGTTGTGTTTGGCGGCCATATCCAAAAGATACGGGTAGACGAAGGGCTCCCCGCCGGACATGACAATGCTGTATATCCCTAAGTCCTTGGCTTCATTCAGGATCCGGTCCAAGAGCTCCGGCTCGAGCTCGTCGTGCTTGGCATAAGCGCCGGCCCAGCAGCCGGTGCATTTTAAATTGCAGGCGCTGGTAGGGTCGATCAGGATGGTGAAGGGCACTATGATCTTCTCTCCGGCTCCCACCTGATCGCGGCGGGCCGCAGAGGCGATCAGGGTGTTGACCAGGAAGTTGCAGACCAGGCGGTTGCGCACATTGCGGTCGAGGTCCGTGAAGATGCTGTTAAAATAGGTTCTGTAAACCGGGTTCTGCTCATAGGACATCCTCAGGTCGTGGGGCACTTTCTTGTGTTCAGGGCTGAGCGGCAGCGCCTCGATCACCTTGAACATGCGGACAATGTTCTGCTCGGGGTTGTTTTCCAGATATCTCATGATCTGCCGAATTGCTGCAGCACCTAAATAGCGTTTTCCATAACTCCATTTCAAACTGGCAGCACTGTTCCCGCTAGACATCCTTCATCGCCTCCATCGAAAGTGATCCTTAGACAGTTTCATCCCGAAAACACGATCGATTAAGATGAGATGCAGAAATCACTGCTGATCCGTACTTTTCACCTCCTCGATCCGAAAAAACCAAACAGTAATTGCCATATATGTTAACTACTGCGGCAGAAAACCTGCCGCCAGTGCCCGACCCGCTTTAGCGGGTCCGGGTACCCCGGCGCGTCAGGATGAATGCCGTGCAAAAGACTGAAAGAATAGATAAATATGCCTAAAATAATGGGTAAATAGATGAATAAACCAATAACCCGTTATACGCTTTTGCTTCTAACTTTAGTTTCTTGCGGTTGTGGGGCTGGGATTTTTGTAGGCATGGGTAGATCGTGCTGCGGAGAGACCGAATCTGCCAGTACCATGCTGCCGGATAAAGCTTCTGGCGTCAGCCATCGATCAGGGGAAGAGGAGGTGCAAAAGGAGAAGCGGTTATCTATAAAGATCATGTAAGCAAATGGAAAAATGCTTTTTAATTATAATTTATCATAAAATAATCGCTTGTCAAGATAAACCAGTGTGTTAATCTTATCATAGATTTACAGCTTGCGAGCATTGATTTCACAATATCCCATTTTTCTTTGTTAACAGGGGGAAAACGGGGTACTCCACTATAAGCATTTATCTCGTAGCTTATCACTTCGGGGCTTTTGTGCTCTCTTTTGATAGAAAAGCAGTGTATGAGAAGAGATATTCAGCAGCGCCAACTTGATCGAATTGGCAGTGCTTCAGCCCCACATTAGAGTGCACCAGGAGACCTTTTGCGGTCTTGCAACCCAGGCCTGTAAGCCTGCGATGAGAGGAGTTGCGCCATCGTGCCGGAGAGTCCGAAACGCTTGCTATGGGTAGATATGGCCAAGTCCTTTGCCCTGATCCTGGTAGTGGTCGGGCACCCGGTCACAGCATCAGTCTATGCCGTGTATATCTACTGGTTCCACATGCCGGTATTCTTCATACTCAGCGGCTACCTGTTCAAGCCTCTCAAAGCCTGGGAAGAGTTCGGCGGGTGGGCCGTCAAGCGGTGCCGGGAACTGCTGATCCCTTATTTTTGCTACGTGGGGCTCGTCACCCTGGCCCGGTATTACTTTGTGTACCGCTACCTGCACGTACTGGAGCTCAGCTATGTCTGGAACGATCTCAAGCAGGTGTTGTTTGGAGGCCGGCAGCTCGGCGGCTATTACACGGTCTTCTGGTTCTTCACCTGCCTGCTGGCCACCCAGCTCCTCTTCGCGGTGATCAGCCTGCTGTGCCGGAACAACAGCCGCCTGATCATCGCAGCCGTCGCCCTGGCCTACCTGCTGGCGCATCTAGAGTCCTGGTGGATAATTTCCCATCCGGTGCTGGTGCCCTGGGATCTCGATGTCGCTTTGGTGGCCGTCGCCTATTACGCCATCGGCCACTTCGGCAGGAGATACCTGTCTGCCATCTCCCTGCCGGTCACACTGGCGGCAGCAGCCGTATCGGCCCTGCTGATCGCCGCCGCTCACGCCGGCCTGTTCGTGTACGTGCTCAATCTCAAATACGTGATCTACAACAATATACTGCTTGATCTGCTGATCCCCATGGTGATGTGCACGGCCCTGTTTGGAATAAGCCAGCTCTGGGCGGGCAGCAAACTCGGCCCTGCCGCCGGCTGGATCGGCAGCGCCGCTCTTCCCATCGTATTCCTGCACGTTCCCATCAATACCGCGCTGCTGGTTGAGTACCATCTGCAGTATGGAAACGCCGTCGCCGCCCTGATCGGTTTTCTGACGCCGCTGCTGCTCTCGAAACTGCTGCTGGACCGCTTTGCCATTACCCAACAGCTGTTCCAGGGACAGATGCCGCGCCGCTCAGCACAGGCAAGCCCGGCGTCCACGTCGTTTTTCTGGCTGGCCCGGGCATGGCAGCGTCGGATTTCCTATTTTTTTGCAAATTCCAAGAAAGACAAGGATACCGCCTGACGCAATAGGATGGGCAGCACAAACGACATCTCTGAGGCAAGGAGGTCAGATCGACATGACTGCCATCGTAATTATATTGGTGGTTGTCGTCATAGTGTTAGCGGCCATCCTGCTCCGCGGCCGGTCTGACAGGGGAACCGCCGCCCTGAAGCGCAAGTACCGGCAGCTCAGGTTTCTCTCGGGGCAAGAGGCCGATAAGGCCTTGCAGCACCAGTTGAAGGCAGCTAGGGAGAAATATCCGGGGCACACCGAACAGTGGTATATGGAAAAGATCATCTACGACCTGGAACGGGATCGCCGGTAGCGATACCAGCCGAGAACGCCGTCAACCCGGGCCGTCCGGCAGGCGGCGTGGCGCCAGACATGCGCCAGCAGGCCCGGATGCCGCCAGGCTCCCTCTTGCGGGTTGGCGTCCGTTTAAGCTGGCCGGACGCCGGACGGCAGCGGTATCAATCTTGCCTCGCGGGGTGTTCGCATGCTTGTGACAGCCGACTGCATTCCATGCTATCTGAAACAGGCCATCTCGACCTGCCAGGCTGCCGGGCTGAACGATAATGGACAGCAGCGGCTGCTGGTGAAGTTGTTGCCCCTGATCGCCTCTCTGGATCCGGGCAAGACCCCGGCCGAGAACTCCACCGTCGTGCTGTTCGAGGTGTACCGCCTGCTCGGCAGCGACGATCCCTTCAGGGAGGCCAAGGCCGCCAGCAATCGTCTGGCCCACACCTATCTCCCGGCGCTGGAAAGAATCGTGGAGTTCAGCGAGGATCCTTTCTTGACAGTGCTGAAGGTGGCGGTGGCCGGAAACGTGATTGACATGGGGATCAACCCACAATTTGACATCAACGCCAGCATCAGGGAGGTGCTGGACAGGGGGTTCGCCCGCTGCGATATCGAACCATGGCGCCGGCTGTTGCAGGAGCGGGTGCCCGGCCCGGGCGCCCATCTGATCGGGGGCGGCAGCACTTGCCCGGCGCCCGGGAGGCCGCTGCGGCTGGTAGTGATCGGCGACAACAGCGGTGAGATCATGTTCGATTACCTGCTGCTGGCCCAGCTGCGGAAATACACGCAAGAGCTTCACTACGTGGTCAAGGGCGGCCCGATCTTGAACGACGCAACCATAGAGGATGCCGAAGAGGCCGGCATCGACCTGCTGGCTGAAGTGGCAACCACCGGCAGCAACTATCTTGGCGTGATCCCCGGGTTCTGCAGCCAACAGCTGCTCTCGCTGCTGAAAGGCGCCGATCTGGTGCTGGCGAAGGGGCAGGCAAACTACGAGTCCCTGGAGGGCACCGCCATGGCCGGTGATAAGACTTTTTTCCTGCTCCGGGTTAAGTGCCCCTGCGTGGCCTCATACATGGGAGTGGAATGCGGCGATTCGGTGCTGGTGCGAAACCGGGTGCGGACTGACCGGGCAAGTGAAGGCATTTGTACGGCATCGTGAGACCGGCCACCCGCACTGATGTAAAGATCAGCGGGGCAGGTTCATTTGGCTGTTATAGGGTTATAATATTTCCAAAACTGATTGGGGAGGTTGATGATGAATGCCCGAGTTTGGCAACGCTTTTTCTGGTATGAGATCCGAGCGCAAGTTGTCGCCGGAAGAGCTGGTCCGGGCGATCCGGTTCATGGTTGCTGCCGAGTATGAAGCGGTGCAGGTCTATGTTCAGCTTGCGGAGTCGGTCGATAACGAGCTGGCGGCCAAGGTGCTGAGGGAGATCGCCGATGAGGAACTGGTGCATGCCGGAGAGTTCCTGAGACTGATCAAGGAGCTGGCTCCCGGCGAAGAGCAGCTCTATCAAAAGGGCGCCCAGGAGGTTGAAGAAAAGATCGGGAAATAAATAGCCCCGGCGCGGGGAGGTTCGGCGCGGAACCAGTGCCGGCTTTAAAGAGCGCGCGGGGCGCCGCCTGCACTCTCGCAAACTCACAAGGGGTCTTTCAAGCACGAAAAGTGGGACGAGCTGATGATCGGGTAATCTGGGGAGCCAGGCCGGGACGGCCTGGTTTTGCCGTCTGAGGTCGCCGGCTCTGACGCGCCAGCCCTGCAGAGAATGGATTGGTCAAACAATGGACAAAATATGAATCGAAATGCTGCGGGAGGCGCGGGCAATGCTGCTGATCGCCGTCAGGGCGCTGGTGCTCTATATAATTCTGGTGATCGTGATGCGGCTCATGGGCAAGCGTCAGATTGGGCAGCTTCAGCCTTTCGAGCTGGTGATCACCATCGTCATCGCCGAACTGGCGGTGCTTCCCATGAGCAATATCGGCATTCCGCTCACCAACGGCATCATTGGCATACTGGTGCTGTTGGCCGCCGAGGTCTTCATCTCCCTTGTGGTACTCAAAAGCGAGCGCATGCGCGCCCTTGTCTGCGGCACCCCCACGCTTCTGATCAACAATGGCAGGCTGGTCCCTCCATCCATGCAGCACCTGCGGGTAAACATGCACGATCTGCTGGAGCAATTGCGCAGCAAGGAATACCCGAACATTTCCGACGTTGCCTATGCAGTCCTGGAAAACAATGGCACTCTAAGCGTCATCCCCAAGCCTGATGCCAAGCCCCCGACCGCCAGGGACCTGGGCAGGCCTGTGACGCAGCCCCTGTTTCCGGTGACCCTGATCGTGGACGGCAACGTGAACCTTGCCAATTTGAAGCTCGCCGGCATCAGCGTGGATGCTCTGGCGGCATATGCCAGAGCTCAGCAGATCACCGACCTCAGGGAGATCTTTTTCGCCCAGCTCACCACTCAGGGTCAGATTGACTTGCACCTGAAGGAGGAGGGTTCAGACTGATGCGCAGATGGGGCGGCTGGCTGCTTGTGGCGGCGATCGCAGTTGTTATCGCCGGCAGTGGGCTGCTCGCCCAGTGCTATCTTGACCGGTCAGCTGACGAGTTGACCTCAAGGCTGGCGAGAGTGCAGCAGGCGGTGGAGCGGCGCGACTGGAGGGATGGCGAGAGCAGCTTTGCTGCCTTGGATGAGCGCTGGAACGCCGTAGGCAGCAATTGGGCGCTGTTTACAGACCACCAGGAGCTTGACAGGCTGGAGATGGAACTGGTCAGGCTCGGGGAGTTCATTCAAACCGGGGATTACGTCAATGCCAAGGCCGAGGCCGGTGAGGCCGAGGCCCTGATCAGGCACATCCCGGAACGGGAGCGGCTTTCCTGGCGAAACATTTTTTAACAGTTCTGGCGCAGCTCATCCCGAAAGCAGAATTTACAGAGAGACCCATTGTTGTTTACAATATAAAGAGCCGGGCTCCAGACAGGCTGGCCAATCAGGGCTGAGCAGCTGAGCAAAAGAAGAAAGGAAGGAACAGGCCAGTTCCTACCGTAAGTAAAGCGGGGGGTGCGTCTTGGCCTGAAGCAGATGAGAAAACTGCAGCAGTCGTTCTATCTCCAGGACACACTGGCGGCTGCCAGGTACCTGCTGGGAAAGCTGCTGGTGCATGAAGCCCCGGATGGCATAACTGCCGGGAGGATTGTGGAGGCAGAGGCCTACCAGGGCCCCCAGGACCGTGCCGCCCATTCGTACAATAACCTGAGGTCGCCCCGAACCGAGATCATGTATGGGCCCGGAGGATATGCCTACGTCTTCATGATTTATGGAATGCATTACTGCTTCAATATCGTAACCCGGCCTCCCGGCCAGCCGCAAGCGGTGCTGATCAGGGCGCTGGAGCCGGTGGGAGGGCTGGAGCTGATGGCGCGGCGGCGCGGCTTGGAGGCGGTGACGGTGGTCAACATCAAGAAACTGTCCAATGGCCCCGGCAAGCTGTGTCAGGCGATGGGCATAACCATGGAGCTGAACGGTGAGGATCTCTGCGGCGGCAGGCTATATCTCGCAGATGACGGCACCGAAATCGTGGATACCGATGTCTGTATAACTCCAAGGGTGAACATCGATTACGCCGGCGAGGCCAGAGACTATTTATGGCGTTTCCTGGTCTTCGACAGTCCATATTTATCCGGGCGCAACTCCTGAGAGCGAAAAACCCCTCTTTTTGTTCCCTCCCGTGGCCACCTCTTTTTTCTAACCAGGATCGGCCTTAATCTTCCAAATATGGCTGTTGCGGGATTCATCACGGCTGCATAACATATAGCAGCGGAAGATGAAGCCAGGTCTTGGAAGGATGGTGGCAGCCATGAACAGCAATTTTATAACGACGTGCGGCAGAAAACCTGATCCCTGGTGCCCCGGTAAGGATGAATGCCGCACCAAGTTTCAAGAGAATCTACCTTGAAAACCCCCGGGCTTTATACCCGGGGACTGGAATCAAAGATTCTTTTATATACATTGACAACGCATGCACAACCTGGCCTAAACCCGAAGCTGTGTACGCGGCCACCAGTGAGGCTATGAAGATCGGCGCCAATCCGGGGCGAGCTTCGCACCGGATGTCGAAGCAGGCCGAACAGATCGTCGATTCAGCCAGGCTAGAACTCTGCCGCATGTTCAATGCTTTTTCTCCCCAGCATGTGATCTTCACCCTGAACTGCACCGATTCTCTGAACATCGCCCTCAAGGGAATTCTGCGTGCAGGGCAGCACGTGATCATAGGCCCCTACGAACACAACTCGGTGGTTAGGCCCCTGCGCAGGCTGCAGCAGCTCGGCGTAAACTTGGCCATAGCCAAAGGGGACGGAGAAATGGGGATCGATTTTCAGCATTTTGAGCAGCTGTGCTGCCAGGGAGTCAACGCCGCCGTTTTTTCACACGCTTCAAATGTTACGGGAGCCGTGCTCCCGGTTCATGAACTGGCGGAGCGAGTGCACCGCAGGGGCGGCCTGGTGATAGTGGACGCAGCTCAAACCGCCGGGATCCTGCCCATAGACATGAAGGAGATGGCCATTGACATGCTGGCCATCCCCGGCCACAAGGGCATGATGGGGCCGATGGGAACCGGCGCCCTGCTGCTTTCACGCGACCTGCCCCTGCTTCCCTTCAGGGAGGGCGGTACCGGCTTCAAATCAGAGGGGGAGGAGCAGCCCGAAGAATTGCCCTGGCGCCTGGAATCGGGAACCCCAAATTTTCCGGGTATAGCCGGGTTGCTAGCAGGAATACGCTTCATCCAGACCGAAGGGATGATCAGGATCTTTCAGCACGAAACCGCGCTTGCCCGGGCCCTGACGGCAGGCATCGAGAAGATCGGCGGAGTGCGCCTGCTGTGCTCCCGGGAGCCGCAAACCGGCGTTGTCTCATTCCTTTTGGATTCATGCAGCATCGGTGAGGCGGCCAAAAACATGGACCAGGTATACAACATCGGGATCCGGGCCGGCCTGCACTGCTCGCCGCTGGCCCACAGGACGCTGGGAACCTTTCCCAAGGGGGCGCTTAGGGCGAGTTTTGGCTATTTCAACAATTACGCACACGTGGAAAGGCTGGTCGCAGCGGTGCGGGCACTGGCCGGCGCCAGGCACTAACGGCCGCGGTTTCCCTTTATCTACCTGATATACCTGCCCTTTGGCATTGCAGCCCGGCGGGAAAACCATCATAATTAACAATGAGGCGCAGAGCGGATTTTTCTTGAAGGCTGGGACAAGCCTGACGCCCGATAGCCCCGGCCGCGTGATGTTCGATGCGCCCGCCCTGCGACAGCAGATGCTTGTCAATATCTGAGCGAGGTGATGTTAATGAGGAGATGGAGCTTGTTTCTGATCGTGCTTCTGATGCCCTTGCTTGCTTTCAGCGGGCCCTGGCCAGCCCGGGCGGACACTCTGCAAATAAACGCTGCCAACAACTATCAGACCTTATCACTGAACCTGGGGCAGCCGCTGGAGCTGTCGCTGCAGAGCAATCTCACCACCGGCTATGCCTGGTCGATTGCTGCGGCGCCGGACAAGAGCATTCTGACGCAGACAGCTAATTACTTCGTGCCCATTTCGAGCCTGGTCGGCGCCGGCGGGACGGAATACTGGATCTTCAAGGCGGTGGGCACCGGGTCCACCAGCATCAGCCTGGTCTACTCCAGGCCGTGGGAGAGCGTTCCTCCGGTGAGCACCTTCTCAGTTGATGTCAATGTCGGCCCAGGAGCCACACCGGGGACGGGGAGCCGGAACCAGGTCAAGTTTGTCATCGGTAGCAGCGGCTATTCAGTTAACGGGACGATCTATAAAATGGACGCCGCCGCTTGTATTAGCAATGGACGCAGCTTCGTGCCAGTTCGGTACCTGATCCAGGCACTCGGTTTGCCTGCCGGCCAGATCTCCTGGGATGCCGCCGACCATACCGTGCTGCTGCCTCCCGATCAGAACGGCAACGTATTCTCTGTGAAGATCGGAGATGACCACATCTACCAGATCGGCCCTGACGGCAAGAGCAGCATTTTCCTGACCATGGATGCAATGCCGCTGCTCATAGGCGGCCGGGCCTACCTCCCGGCCGGCTACATTGCAGAACTGTACGGTTATAGCGTGGCGTGGGATGCCAATCAGGCCGCTGTCCTGATAACTTAGGGGCATGCGGCCAATAACCTTGGCCC
>CAWEDD010000011.1:0-64492 GCA_963807495.1 uncultured Peptococcaceae bacterium | reverse complement strand
GGGGGATGGGGTCTATCTTGGTCGCAGCTACCGGGACGCCCCCGAAATCGACCCCAGGATTATCGTCAAAGCACGGACCCACACGGCGACCATTACAGCCCGGGTGCTTCGTGGAGGTAGGATTACTCAGGCCTACACTTACGATCTGGCGGGAATCCGGGCCGAAGTTCAACCTCCTGAAACTGCATATCTAGCCAGCACTTAGGCGTGGCTTCCTTTTGAAAAGATGACAAAAAGCGACAGAAAGCCTTGAGAAATGTCGCCTTTCCATTGCTTTCATAAAAGTCCGAGGGACAAGTTATGTTATAATTTTTCTCGCGGGAAGGAGGAGCATTCCCTTGAAATATCTTCGCATAATGGCGATCATAGCAGCGATGCTGGTCACCCTCTGTTTATTGCTCGGCGGCCAGCGGCTTTATGAAAAATATGTGGTCAAGGACGGGCTGCAGCAGGCCATTGACAAGGTGGCCCCCGCCGACGAGATCAGGGTCGACAAGGATGCCAAGCCGCCCACTGTTTACATCAGGCTGTCACAGGTCAACGATCTGCAAAGCGATTATGAGGGGCTGACAGATGTGATCCACGCCCAGCTGGGTCCGGACTACAGGGTGGTACTGCTTGACGATCGCACGCCAGAGCTGCAATCTCTTTATGAGCAGTGCTCTTTCCCGATCCAGGAAGCGATCGCCACCGGACACTTCCAGTCCATGAAAACGGGGGTAGAACAGCTGGCTGCAGCCGGCTCGGCAAATTGCAGCATTTCGGTGGATTCGGACAATGTCTACCTGGAATTGAGCGACCAGAAAGAGAGGGGTTGCTTGTACGAGGTCGTACCCCGTCTCTCCCAGCAGGAGATGGCACAATCCTCCAGTGCGGGCGGTGAAGGATCTTGATCAAGGAAGTATGCCTGGGAACAACGATAGCAGTGCTGATCTTTCTTGCCCTCTTGGGCGTCAATGTCATACCGATCCTGTTCTTAGGGGCGTTGGGGGTTTTTATCTTCATGATGCTGGAGCGGAAGGGATTGCCCGGAACAGCGGCACTATCATATTCCGGCTATGTCCAACCGGCGAACTTCACCTTCGACGATATCGGGGGACAGGCTTCGGCTAAGCAGGAGTTGCAGGAAGCGCTGGATTTCGTGCTGCGCTCCGCGCAGATCGTCGAGATGGGCATTCGACCGCTCAAGGGAATACTGCTGACCGGCCCGCCCGGCACCGGCAAGACACTGCTGGCCAAGGCGGCAGCGGCTTATACAAATTCGGTGTTTCTGGCCGCCAGCGGGTCTGAGTTTATCGAGGTCTATGCCGGGGTAGGCGCCCAACGGGTGAGGCAGCTTTTTAAAACTGCCAGGGAGCGCGCCGTCAGGGAAAAGAAGAACGGAGCGGTCATCTTTATAGATGAGATCGAGGTCCTGGGCAACAAGCGCGGCGGACACACCGGCCACTTGGAGTACGATCAGACCTTGAACCAGCTTCTGGTGGAGATGGATGGCCTGCGCAGCGATGAGCGCAGCAAGCTGCTCCTGATCGGAGCCACCAACCGCGAGGACATGCTTGACCCGGCACTGTTGCGGCCTGGGCGATTTGACCGGATAGTCAGCGTGGATCTGCCCGATAAGAAGGCCCGCCTGAGCATCCTCGAGCTGCACTGCCGCAACAAGCCGCTGGGGGATGACGTGAACCTTGACCAGATAGCCCAGGAGAGCTTTGGCTTCTCCGGCGCTCACCTGGAGAGCGTCACCAATGAGGCGGCCATCCTCGCCCTCAGGGAGAACCTGCCCCTGATCTCCCAGCGCCATTTCAAGGAGGCCGTGGACAAGGTGATGATGGGCGAAAAGCTCGATCGCAAGCCTAACCAGGAGGAGCTTTACCGGGTGGCTGTGCATGAGGCCGGACATGCCATTGTCAGCGAACTGCTGCGGCCAGGTTCTGTGTCGCACCTGACGGTTACGAACAGGGGCAAGGCTCTCGGTTACATGCGCCAGATTCCCGAGGACGACCTTTATCTGTACACTTGCGATTTTATGGAAAAACAGATCGAGGTGTACCTGGCTGGTGCGGCGGCTGAGAACCTCCTGCTGGGCAGTCAGAGCACCGGTTCCACCGGCGATTTCAATCAGGCCGTGCATACAGCGCGCCAGATCGTGACTGCCGGCCTGTCCCCGCTCGGGATCATCTGCGAGGAGATGCTCCCAAAAGAAACATTCCACCGGACCATCCAGGAGATCATAGGGCAGCAGGATAAAGAGGTGGTTTCCGTGCTGAATACCCATCTGGAACTGCTCAAGGAGATCGCTGACCTGCTTGTGGAACAGGAGTATGTCTCAGGAAGCGTGTTGCAGGAACACTTGAGCCAGGCCAGTCCGGCGCTGCAAGTTTTGAACTGATGATCCCGGATTTCGGGATTGACCGGTTTGCATTGTTGTTGTAAATTGATGATCTGGAGTGCAGGATGGCAGGTTGGAATCAGACAGGAGCAGGAACCGGATGGCTAGAGTAGAGATCATCGCCATCGGCGACGAGCTGTTGAAGGGCGAAATAGACAACACGACCGCGCCTTTCATCCGCGAACAGATCGCGTCCTTCGGGTTTGAGTTGGAGCAGATAACCACCGTTGGGGATGAGATCGGCCGGATCGTCAAGGCGATCCGGGGGGCCGAGCAAGATCATGAGATTGTCATCCTGACCGGAGGGCTCGGCCCGACCCCGGACGATCTGACCCGGGAGGCGCTGGCCACGGCGATCGACCGCCCCCTGGAGTTTCGGCCCGAACTCTGGCAGGAGATTCAACGACTGTTCCGTCAGAGAGGAAAAGAAACTCCTCCCGCCAACATCAACCAGGCCTACCTGCCCTATCAGGCCCAGGCAATTCCCAACTCCTCAGGAACAGCCTGCGGTATGATCGTGAAGAACGGGAACACCACCATCATCTCCCTGCCCGGGCCGCCTCTAGAACTCCGGCAGATGGTCGTGGATCATGTCATGCCCTATCTGCAGCAGCACTACCTTCCCAGCCCCTCATTCATAAAAAAAAGCATGACCTTCAGGATATTCGGGATCGGCGAATCGGAGATCATGGAAAAGATCCAGGGCCTGCTCGAAGCATCTAGAGCAGCCGGCATCAAGTTTTCTTTTTATCCGAGAGCTGGCGAGGTCCGTCTGGTGATCAGCGCTTTCGGAGAAGGATCTGAGGCTGCAGCCCTGATCGACCACCTTGGGGGATCGCTGCAGAACCTGCTGGGAGAATCTCTCTATGGTACGGGAGAGGATACGTTGGCCTCCAAGACCGGTGAACTCCTGAAAGCGCATGACCTTACTGTGGGGGTAGCCGAGTCCATCACCGGAGGGCTGATCGCTCATTATTTGACCGGCGTCCCCGGAAGCTCCGGTTACTTCAAGGGGGGGGTGGTGGCGTACCACCCCGACCTCAAGGAACAGCTCCTCAAGGTGAGTCCCTCGACCTTGGCTGTATTCGGAGCAGTGAGCGAGGAGACTGCCAGGGAAATGGCCGCCGGCGCCCGTTCATTGTTGGGAGCGGATTTCGCTCTAGCCACCACCGGCCTGGCCGGGCCCTCTGGGGGCACTGCAGAGCTGCCGGTCGGCACCGTTTACATCGGGCTGGCCGCGCCCGGCGGGTTGACAGCGGACCGTCTTTTCTGGCCGCGCCTGGGCCGGGATCAGCTCGAAGATCATGGCTTCCAAAAAGGCGATCGATATGCTGAGGAGGCTCCTGTTATCTCTTCATGGAGAGAGGGCTGAGGATTTGAGTACGGGAAAGAAGGTGTTCAAGGGGAATGGAGAGGGACAGGGGAATGGATAAGGCTGAAGGAACTGCCAAGATCAGGTCTTTTATCGCCATCAAGTTGCCGCAACCGTTAATGACGGCGATCTATGGCCTGACGGTGCCCCTAAGGCGCCTGCAACTGGATGCCAAGTGGGTCGGGCAGGACAACTACCACCTCACGCTGAAGTTCCTCGGCGCCATCACACAGGAAGAGATTACGGCCATCGATGGACGGCTACAGACGCTGCGTTCCCGGCCCGGATTCGACTTGACTGCGGAGGGGTGGGGAATGTTTCCCAATACCAGGCGTCCCAGCGTGTTCTGGCTGGGTCTGGGCGGAGAGTTGGAGGTGTTGCAGCAGCTGTGGCAAGACCTGGAAGATCGGCTGTCCGAGATCGGCTACCCGCGGGATCCCAGGTTCCATCCCCATGTCACCCTTGCCAGATTCCGTTCCCAGGCTGGAATTGCCGGGCTGATCGATGCACTGCGGGCTCAGGCGGCATTCTCAGGCCTCGGGAGCTTTCCAGTCGCCGCGCTTTACCTGATGGAGAGCAGGCTGAGCCGCTCCGGACCCACCTATAGCGATCTGGCATCTTACCGGTTGCTGCCGGTTAAACAGGGATCATCATTGCATTGAAAAGCTTCGCGTCCAGTTGATACGCATATCGATTATCCAGCTTCCCCGAAATACCTTTCTCTTGATCCCTGAAACCGGCCGGGTTATCCCGGATGTTCGCTGAGATCCGAGATCCATAAATTAGGTTGACAATTATCTCATTCTTAAATATACTGGATATGGCTCGAACATCTGTTTTATAACGAAGCGAGCGAATGCGAAGCGAAGTTTCAAGAGAATCTACCTTGATAAAATCGGGCTTTAGGCCCGATAAATAGAATCAAAGATTCTGTTATAACGAAGCGAAGCGAAGTTTCAAGAAGCATCTACCTAACTTTGTACTAATGAGCCTTACGCTGAGGAGGAGGAACTGATGAACGGAGACAAGGCTAAAGCCCTGGAGCTGGCCATGATCCAGATTGAAAGGGCATTCGGAAAGGGTTCGATCATGCGCATGGGGGACACCCCGGCCAACTTGAGCATCGAGGTCATCCCCACCGGGTGCCTCGCATTGGACCTAGCGCTGGGAGTGGGCGGCGTGCCCCGCGGGCGCGTGGTCGAGATTTACGGCCCGGAGTCCTCCGGAAAAACGACGGTCGCTCTCCACATCATCGCTGAAGCCCAGAAGACGGGGGGGATGGCGGCGTTTATAGACGCCGAACATGCCCTGGATCCGTTATATGCTAAGAATCTGGGGGTTGACATAGACAGCCTGCTGGTCTCCCAGCCCGATACCGGCGAACAGGCGCTGGAGATCGCCGAAACCCTCGTCAGGAGCGGAGCTTTGGACGTGGTAGTGATTGATTCGGTGGCTGCACTGGTGCCCCGGGCCGAGCTGGAGGGGGAGATGGGGGACGCCCACGTCGGCCTCCAGGCCCGGTTGATGTCCCAGGCCCTGCGCAAGCTGACAGGCGCCATTAGCAAATCGCGCACCACTGCCATCTTCATCAACCAGATCAGGGAAAAGGTCGGCATCATGTTCGGCAATCCCGAGGTCACTCCCGGAGGCCGCGCCCTGAAGTTTTACGCCTCGGTGCGGCTGGAGGTGAAAAAGATCGATATCATCAAGCAGGGCACCGAAGTGGTTGGCAATCACTCGCGGGTCAAAGTGGTCAAGAACAAGGTGGCGCCCCCTTTTAAGCAGGCAGAGTTCGATCTCATGTATGGACAGGGCATATCACGCGAGGGGGGCTGATCGATATCGGGCTCAACTTCGGAATCATCAACAAATCAGGCGCCTGGCTGTCCTATGGGGAGGAGCGGCTGGGGCAGGGGCGTGAAAACGCCAGGGAATTTTTAAAGGAGCACTCCGAAATGTCCGCGGAGATCGAGGCCAGGATCAGGGCCATGCTCCATTCAAACCCGCTTCCCGCCTCCACAGCGGTGAACCAGAAGGGTGAACACCAGGGGCACCCGCAGGGTGCGGCGAAAATGACGGCCGGCGAGGACACTTCCGAAGATTGAAAAAAATCATTTTCTTGACATGATCGGCAAAGGATAATAAAATTTAATTGCGTGGAAACGATGACGATAGAGCTTCTGCCACTAAAAGACAATAAATTAACTTTTTAATATAAAATAAAAGGTTAATTGTGTTGCGACATGTGAATATGGTTATATGTGGTGAAGTATCTATTGGACAGGAAAACCGAGTTTCTACTCGGTTTTATTTTTTAGGAGCTGCGAAAGGAGGTGATCTTATCAACTATTTTCCTTTAATTTTGGTAATGCTGGCCGTGATAGTACTCCTGCTGGGAATCCTGTCCGGTTATTTTTTAAGGAGATACCTGGCTGAAGCCAAGATAGCCTCCGCAGAAGAAGCGGCAACGAAGATCGTCGAAGATGCCAAGAAAGAGGTGGCCGGCAAAAAGCGGGAGGCTGCTCTGGAGGCCAAAGAAGAAGTGCATCAGCTCCGAGCCGAGGCGGAGCGGGAGAATCGCGATCGCCGCAGTGAGGTGCAGCGCCTTGAACGGCGGGTGCAACAGAAAGAAGAGCTGGTCGACCGTAAGCTGGAGGGCTTGGAAAAGAAAGAAGAATTGCTGTCCAGGAAGGAACAGGAGATGGCACAGGGCAAGGTGCAGCTCGACGAGCTTGCCCAAAAACAGGTTGCGGAAATGGAGCGCGTTTCCGGCCTGTCGACCGAGGCGGCCCGGGAGCTGCTGTTGAATAACGTGCGAGATGAGGTCAGGCATGAATCAGCGCTGATCATCAGGGAGGCGGAGAACCAGGCCCGGGAAGAGGCCGAGAAAGAGAGCGCGGGAGATCGTCACCCAGGCTATCCAAAAATGTTCGGCGGATATCGTTGCCGAGACCACCGTATCCGTCGTGCCACTGCCTAATGACGAGATGAAGGGGCGGATCATCGGCAGGGAGGGCCGGAATATCAGGACGATCGAGACCCTGACCGGCATCGATCTGATCATCGATGATACACCGGAGGCGGTCATTCTGTCCGGTTTTGATCCGATCCGCCGGGAGACAGCGCGCCTCGCTCTGGAAAAGCTGATCGCCGACGGGCGCATCCATCCGGCCCGCATCGAAGAGATGGTGGAAAAATCTCAGAAGGAGATCGAACAGAAGATCCGCGAAGAGGGGGAACAGGCAGCTTTTGAAGTGGGTGTGCCCAACCTCCACCCTGAGATGGTCAAGCTGCTGGGCCGGTTAAAATTCAGGACCAGTTACGGCCAGAACGTTCTCAAGCATTCCCTGGAGGTGGCCATCCTGGCTGGGAACATGGCCTCCGAACTGGGAGCAGACGTTCAACTGGCCAAACGCGCAGGCTTGCTGCACGACGTCGGCAAGGCGGTGGACCATGAGGTGGAAGGCCCTCATGTGACCATCGGCGTGGATCTGGCGCGTAAATATCGTGAACATTCAGAAGTGATCCATTGCATCGCCGCTCACCACGGGGACCAGGAACCAACCACCATCGAGGCTGTTCTGGTTCAGGCTGCAGATGCCATCTCGGCCGCGAGACCTGGCGCCAGGCGGGAAACGCTCGAGACCTATTTGAAGAGGCTTGAGAAGCTGGAAACGATTGCAGAGTCCTTTGAAGGAGTGGAGAAATCTTTTGCCATTCAAGCGGGACGGGAGATCAGGATCATGGTAAAGCCGGAAGTGCTTGATGATCTCAAGGCCTCCCAGCTGACCAGGGAGATCGTTAAGAAGATCGAAAGCGAGCTGGAATACCCAGGGCAGATCAAGGTGATCGTGATCAGGGAAACCCGGAATGTTGACTATGCCAAGTAAAGACTCGGAGCTACCCAGGCCCGCCATGTGGGCCTTTTTGTTGCCAGCAAATGGTAATTATAAAAGAGCAGGATTTACTGCACTTTTACCGAATAATTAAGATCAAGTAGACCAGGTTTAGATAGATATTAACTGCTCTCCAGGAAGGGAACCGAATAATGTCGCACGTGACCAAGAAGGACAGCAGTGTATCGCACATTGCCAATCTCCTGACGTCTATTTTGCTGTGTTATCCGGAAATAGCCACTATCAACCTGGACCATAAGTCTTGCATGGTCAGATTTACCTTTTATCTTTCCAGCTCTCTCTCCAAGAAAGCGGTCGATTCCTTTAAAAAACGTCTGCAGCAGTCTCTGCATGCATATTATTATTTGATCAACAAGGATGTCGAGGCCTGCTCCCTCTCCTTTCAAACTCTGGACTGTTTCACCACCCTCGATTTCCAGAGAGATGTGCTTACGTTGACCCAGAAGGAGATCGCCCTGATCATCGCCCTTTTAAGAGAACAGTTTGGCGACAACCTGATCACGGATGAGGATGATGATCTGGTGGTCGATGACCTGTCTCTGCATGAGGAATTAATCGGGCGCATGCTCGAACATACCCAAGAGGCCAGCGCCAACAGCAGGCTGATCGCCCTGCGGGACGAGGGAAGAGTGCTCGTCTATAACAAGTGATCAGAACCGCTATAGTAAAACGCCGCTGGGGGTGACTGCTTGAGCATCCTGTTTTTAGGGGATATTGTCGGTCGTCCCGGACGACGGGCGGTGCAGGAACTGCTCCCCGATTCTGCTGGACCGGTATGAACCCGGTTTAATTATTGCCAACGCTGAAAATGCCGCCGGGGGCAACGGAATCAACGAAGAGGTCGCAAACGAGCTTTACAGCTGCGGCATAGACCTCCTGACCATGGGCAACCATGTCTGGGACAATAAGGAGATTTACCAGTTCATAGACCGGGACGAGCGGATCCTCAGGCCCGCAAACTATCCCCCCGATGCTCCGGGAAAAGGTTTTATAGTGCTACGCGGAGAGGGCTTCAAGGCAGGCATTGTCAACCTCTCTGGGCGCGTTTTTATGCCTCCCCTGGACTGTCCGTTCAGGATGATTGACCAGATCCTGCCTCAGATCCGGAATGAAACCCCTGTCATCCTTATCGATTTTCACGCCGAAGCCACCTCCGAAAAAAACGCCTTCGGGTGGTATGTCGACGGCCGGGCAACGGCAGTGGTCGGCACGCACACTCATATTCAGACGGCTGATGAAAAAATACTGCGCGGGGGGACTGCATACATCACCGATGTGGGCATGACGGGGCCGCGGGATTCGATCCTGGGGGTGAAGAAGGAGCTGGTCCTGAACAAGCTGATCAGCCTCCGGCCGGTGCGTTTCGAAGTAGCTGCCGGGGTGATGCAATTGAACGCAGTATTTATAGAAATAGATGGAATCAGCGGTAAAGCACAAAGAATAACGAGAATTCAAGCTATAAAGGACGATTAGGATGAATAGGGATTATTTAGTTGCAAAGGATATCCTGCAATGTTATCATGAAATTGAGCTTCATAAATGGACTGCGGCAGAAGAAAACCCAAAAAAAGGGGGGGGTTGAAATCGTAGACGTGTTGAAAGTCTCCGCAAAATCCAGTCCAAATTCGGTAGCAGGTGCTCTGGCCGGTGTTTTGCGCGAAAAAGGCGCCGCAGAACTCCAAGCGATCGGGGCAGGAGCTTTAAACCAAGCCGTGAAAGCAGTAGCCATTGCCAGAGGCTTTGTCGCCCCCAGTGGTGTTGACCTGATCTGCATTCCAGCCTTCACCGATATCGTGATCGACGGGGAAGAGAGAACGGCGATCAAGCTTATAGTGGAGCCGCGTTGACTAATACACCCCAATTATGCAGCAGCATCCAGGCCTAGCAAACATGATTCCTGAATATACGGCTGAATATTAGGCGACGGTATGTTGAGTATCCAAGGCGCCGGTACAGTTCTTGCAGCCTGTTTATTTAATAAAAATAAGCAGGTTTTTTTATATGGAAAGGGGTCTGACACATGTTTTGCGTAGACATGCACTGCGATTCTGTTTCCGCTGCCTGCCCCAAAGGACGTTCCTTGGCCGTGCCATCCCAGCTGGGGCATGCAGACCTGCCCAGATTGAGACAGGCAGGGATCAAAATTCAATTTTTTGCCCTTTTTCCCGGACGTTTCTCTTATCCCGGACTTAGCCTGTTCGAGGTCTTGAAGCAGCTAGATTTTGCCGGCGAGTGTTTTGCCGCAGACCGCAATGTATGCCTGATCAGGACTAGGCGGGAACTGGAGCAGTGCCTGGTGTCGGACCAGCTAGGCGCTTTATTGACGGTGGAAGGAGGTGAAGCCCTGGAGGGTGAGATCCGGATGCTGCATATTTTACAGCAGTTGGGAGTGAGAGGACTGGGGTTGACCTGGAACAACCGCAACTGCCTGGCTGACGGTGTGGGTGAGAGCGGAACCGGCGGGGGCTTGACCAGACTGGGGCGCCAGGCGATCCGGGAGTTGAACCGGCTGGGCATGCTGGTGGACGTTTCCCATCTGTCGGAAACAGGCTTCTGGGAAGTGCTTGACCTGAGCCAGGGCCCGGTAATCGCCTCTCACTCCAACTGCAGTTCAGTCTGGGAGCATAAGCGCAACCTGACGGATCCGCAGATCAGGGGAATTGCCCAGATGCAGGGCGTGATTGGGGTGAACCTGGTGCCGAACTTTGTGGGACGGGCGGGAGCTGGCGTACGCTCGGTGATCGATCATATCGACCACATCTGCGAACTGGTGGGAGAGGATTATGCAGGATTTGGCTGTGACTTTGACGGCACCGAGAAGCTGGTAACCGGAATCGAGGATGTATCCGGATGGCCAGCCCTGGTTGAAGAGATGCGCGCCAGGGGTTATAATGAGGAATCTGTAGCCAAGATCTGCGGGCATAACTGCCTGCGGGTGCTCAAGTCCGTGCTGCCAGAGGGCTGAGGCCAGAAACTAAGCGCCGGCAAGAACTGAGCGCAGGGTGAAAACATGACGGCAGACCTGCATATTCACAGCACAGCATCAGACGGCAGGCTGACTCCGGAAGAGGTTGTGCGACAGGCCAAACAGGCGGGCCTCTCCGTGATCAGCTTGACCGATCATGATACGGTAGCCGGGCTCGGGGCTGCACTGCGGGCAGGTGCAGAAACCGGGCTGGAGGTAATTCCGGGTATTGAGTTGAACACCGATCTGGATGGCCACGAGATCCACATGCTGGGCTACTGCTTGAACCCTGGTTCAGAATCTCTGCTCAAGACTATCGAAGACCTGAGGCAAGCCCGCGAGGATCGAGCACGCCAGATCATCACCAAACTGGAGCGGTTGGGCCTGCACATCGAGTATGAACACGTGAAACGCGTGGCCGGAAGGGCCGCTATCGGCAGGCCGCATATCGCGCAGGCGCTGTTGGAAACCGGGTATTCCGACAGTCTCACTGACGCCTTTGAGCAGTACCTGGCCAACGGCCGGCAGGCATATGTGCCGCATCAAAAGCTGGAACCCCTGATGGCCATTGAAGTGATCCTGGAAGCGGGGGGCATCCCGGTGCTGGCGCATCCCGGGCTTGCCAAACGGGATGACCTGATCGCATCCTTTGTGGAGCGGGGGATGCGGGGACTGGAGGTGTATTACCCGTTTCACAGTGCCGCAGAGATACTGAAGTATGAGCAACTCTGCCTGAAGTACGATCTGATCATGACCGGAGGCAGTGACTTTCATGGGCCTGGATTTAAATACCCGGCGCTGGGAACGGTGACTATACCCGATGCCACTGTGGCCAGGCTGCAGGAGATGGCGCGACACATTTTTTGAAAGTGAAAAGCAACCCCTCTGGTCAAAAAGATGCCCGAGTGATCGGCTCATCGAGGTAGACAGTGATAACTGTAGAGTTGCTTCAACTTATGGAAAGAAAACAAGCAACGGCGGCCAACGGACGTTTCTCGAATGCAGGAATCCTGGTCAGGACGGCGAACCATAATTGAAAATAGTGAATAGAAAGAGGCAAGATGTATGCAACCGGAAAAGATCAGTATTAAGCAGCTCCATAACGGTTTTGAGAAGAACGGGTACATCGCAGGGGATGAGATCACCATACCCGTGTTTCTGGCTTTACGGCTGGAAAAGCCGATCCTGATCACCGGAGCTCCGGGTGTGGGCAAGACGGAGATCGCCAAGGTCCTGGCCGGAGTGTTTGGGACCGACCTGATCCGGCTGCAGTGCTATGAAGGGCTGGATGAAAACAAGGCCCTCTATGAATGGAACTACCAGCGCCAGTTGATAAAGATCCAGCTGATCCGCGAGAGCGTCTCCGAAGGCGGCGAGCAGGATCTCTTTTCACCGGAGTACTTGCTGGAAAGACCGCTGTTAAAGGCAATCCAGGCCCCTAAAAAGGTGGTCCTGTTGATCGACGAGATCGACAAGACCGATGAGGAATTTGAGGCCTTTCTCTTCGAGGTGCTCTCCGATTTTCAGGTCTCCATACCTGAGCTGGGCACCGTGAAGGCCAACCAGATTCCGATCGTGGTGCTGACCAACAACGGTGAGAGAGAGCTGTCCGACGGCCTCAAACGCCGTTGCGTGTTCCTGTTTATCGACTTCCCCAGCGTTGAAAAAGAGATCAGGATTATCCAGGTCAAAGTCCCCGAGCTGGGGGAGAAGCTGGCTGAAGAGGTGGCCCTGGCCATGAATTATCTGAGGCTCAACCTGGAGCTGAAAAAGAAGCCCTCGATCTCCGAGACCCTCGATCTGGCAAGAGCCCTGGTGCTATATAAGGCTGACAGACTGGAGCCGGATCATGTGCAAAAGACGATCAATCTGCTGCTGAAAGACAAGGAGGACATCGACCTTTTCAACAGCCAGGTAGGTCCCGCCGGCCTGGTGGAGATCGTTCACGCTCAGCAGGCCAAACGCCACTAGAAAGAAGGCCCCCCGTTGTCTAATCTGCTGGAATACAACTTGGCGCGCTTCGTGCACATATTGCGCCATCTCGGGGTCACAGTCAGCACCGGTGAGACGATCACCGCCTTAAAGGCGCTCTGCCTGGTAAACGTCATGAACAGGGAGCATGTGAAGTTCGCCCTGCAGGCGTCGCTCATTAAAAACCAGGACGAGGAGCCGATATTCGACCAGGCATTCAACAGCTTCTTTGCCGCTCCCGAGATCAAGAGCCGTCAGCTGCAGGAGTGGGAAGAGAGCAAGGGTGAACGCCAGCAGCTGATCGCGGAGGCGGAGCAGGATCTGAGCTATCTCGGAGACAAGTTGGAGCTGACCGAGGAGGAGAAACTCCTCTACACCAAACTGGCCGAAGAGGAAAAGAGAAAGATCAAGGAATATCTGGAGTCGAGCTATCTTCCCGAGGACCGCTATCACGTCTTCAAGCCGATGCTGGAATTCCAGGTGCGCGGGTCGCTGCGCTACTGGAGACAGCGTTTGGCCGAGGAGGGAGACCTGCCCTTCCTTCCCGTAAACGACTATGATGACGCTGTCTTGGCCGCCATCGCCCAGGACTTGGGCGCAGAGGACAGCAATTTGCTCTACGAGGACATGAAGCGGATCGGGGATCGCGATCTGCCCAAAGTCACGAACATACTGAAAAAACTTTCCCGCAAGCTGGCCACCGAAGATATCGCGCCGCTACAGGATGAGCAAGAAGGTGGTCAAGATCGATCTGCGGCGCAGCATCAAATCCAACATCCGCTACGGAGGCATCATCTTCAATCTGAAATACAAACAGAAGCGGATCCAAAAGCCGAACATCCTGCTGCTCTGCGATGTATCCGGCTCCATGGCGCGCTACGCAGCCTTTGTGATCCAGTTTATTTACGGCCTGAGCGCTGTGATCAGGCATATCGAAAGCTTCATCTTTGCCGAAGAGCTGGAGCGCGTGACTCAATATTTCAAAAAAATCCGTCCCTTCGAGGATACCATGGTGGAACTGATCGGGAAGAGCCGCATCTGGGGCAAGGGCACCAATTTTGGCGCCTCGCTGAACACCCTGAGGTCGCGCTTCCCCCTGTTTTTGACCTCGCACACCGTGATCATCGTAGTCAGCGACACCAAGACCTTGGAGATAGAACGTGCTGAAAGAGAGCTGGCAGCCCTCAGGGGTTCGGTCAAGGAGTTGCTGTGGCTGAACACCTTGCCGGCTGAGGAGTGGAAGGATCTGCGCTCTGTGAGCATCTTTAAAAGATATGCACGGATGTACGAGTGTTACACCCTGGCCCACCTCGAGAGGGTGATCAGAAAACAGTTTTTGCATTAGAATGGCGTTGCCCCACGAAATGTGTGAGATCGGTGAATTGAATCCGGCGCACACGATCGGGCGAAACTGCGCCGGGTATGCGGGGAGCGAACCGGAACGGACGGCAACTACGAACGGTTGGCCTCCTTCTACGACCTGCTGATGCAGGGCGTCGACTACGAGGCCTGGGTCGATTATGTCGAGCAGATAGTGAGCGGCGCTCGCGATCGCATCAAATCCGTGGTCGATCTGGCCTGCGGTACGGGGAGTTCCACCATCCCCTGGGCGGCCCGGGGGTATCGCACCGTCGCCGTCGACCTGTCAGGGGAGATGCTGTCGTTTGCCAGGCAGAAAGCCAGGAGCCTGGGGCTGCAGGTCTCTTTTCTCAAACAGGATCTGCGCAGCTTGAAGCTGGGGTTTCCAGTCGACCTGGCGGTCTGCTTTCAGGACGGTTTCAACTATCTTCTGAGCCGGGAGGAGCTCCGGCTGGCATTCGAGTCGGTCTACGAGAACCTGAACCAAGGCGGTTTTCTAATCTTTGACCTCAATTATCTGCCCAGAATATTTGCATCAGAACGGGAGGCCGACCTGGTGGAGGATAATGGGCTTTCCCTGTCCTGGAAGGCCAGTTTTCAGGAGGACGAGGGATTGTGGGAGATAGAGATCTGGGGACTGTAAAGGGCCAGGCGGAGGGAGCCGGTGATTTCTATGAAAAACACCACGAAAGGATCCATGAACCACACGAAGTCTGGTCGCTGTTGACCGGGCTGGGATTTACGGCCGGGAACAGCTATCAGGCCTTTACCTTCGAGCAGCCCCACGATCGGACGGCCCGTATCGTGTTTGTTGCCCAAAAGGTGTAGAGGAGAAAACTATACTGGAGGCGGCTTTTGACTAAAGTTCTTCTGGTCAGACACGGACAGACGCTCTGGAACTTCAATGCCCGCTATCAGGGTCATACAGACGTGGAGCTCAGTGAGATCGGGCGCGACCAAGCCCGGCTCCTGGCCGGACGCTTGTCTGCACAGCCGATAAAGGCCGTGTATTCCAGCGATCTCCGGCGTGCCCTGGATACTGCCAGTATTATCGCCGAGCCGCACCAGCTGCAGGTTGAAATGCTTCCAGCGCTGCGGGAGATAAACTTTGGCGCCTGGGAGGGCCTGACCTATCAGGAGATCAAGGAGCGCTTCGGAGACCTGATAGAGAGATGGCACGCCGCTCCATTAGAAGTGCCCATTCCGAAAGGGGAGAACTGCCAGGACTTGCAAGGAAGAGCCTACGGTGCCATCCTGAACCTGGTCAAGAAACACCCGGAAGGAACCATTGCCGTGGTGACACATGGTGGAACGATCAGGGCGATCGTCTGTTCCATGCTTGATATCAGCATGAACCACATGTTCAAAATCCGCCAGGACAACGGCGCCCTCAACATCATCGATTATTACGATGAATTCTCCATTTTGAGCCTGCTCAACGATACAAACCACCTGGAAGTGGCAACTGCAGCCCGGCCCAACAGCGTTTTCAACAGGTAGCCCCCGTCACTGGGCGTGTTTTTAGGATCCACGAACACCCGTCATTGTCTAGCGCCGGGATCGATGTTACAATGTGCACAGATTTAAGAAGAAAAGAAACATGCAAGCACTGCCTCCGGATGATACCCGGCGCCATAGATGTTAGCTGGATTCTTGTTCGCCCACTCACTCATTGTTTGTTAAGGGAGGAGAATGGTTCATGGAGGATCAGATTATCCAAAACAGGGTTCACTTTTGACGATGTTCTCCTGATTCCCGGAAAATCATCCGTTCTGCCCAGGGATGTCAGCGTAACCACATACCTGACCAGGAAGATCAGGTTGAATATTCCGATCACCAGCGCCCCTATGGATACGGTCACCGAGTCGCGCATGGCCATTGCCATAGCCCGGGAGGGCGGGATCGGCATCATTCATAAGAACATGAGCATTGAACGCCAGGCCCGGGAAGTCGACCGGGTCAAACGCTCGGAGCACGGAGTGATCTCGGATCCGATCTTCCTCAGCCCGGAGCACCAGATCATCGATGCCATGAGGATCATGGAACAGTACCACATATCTGGAGTGCCAGTTACGGTTGACGGCATTCTGGTGGGGATCATCACCAACCGCGACCTGCGTTTTGTGGAGGACATGAATCAGACGATCGGCGAGGCCATGACCAGGGACAACCTGATCACGGCACCGGTCGGCACCACCCTTCAGGAGGCCAAGAATATACTGCGGTGCCACAAGATAGAAAAGCTGCCGATCGTGGATGAACAGATGCATTTAAAGGGCCTGATCACGATCAAGGACATCGAAAAAGCGCGGCAGTATCCTAGTTCCGCCAAGGATGACCGGGGACGGCTGAGGGCGGGAGCCGCCGTGGGCGTGGGCCCTGACCTGAGAGACCGGGCCGCCGCCCTGCAAAAGGCGGAGGTGGACGTAATCGCCATCGATACCGCCCATGGACATTCCAGCGCCGTGCTCAGAGCTGTCGAGCTGGTCAAAGAAGAGTTTCCCGAACTGCAATTGATCGCGGGCAACGTTGCCACCGCAGATGCGACCAGGGACCTGATAGCGGCCGGGGCCGATGCCGTCAAGGTCGGCATGGGAGCAGGCTCCATCTGCACTACGCGAGTGATAGCGGGTATCGGAATTCCCCAGATCACAGCCATTCTTGAGTGCTACCAGGAAGCTAAAAAGCACGGCATCCCGTTGATAGCCGACGGAGGCATCAAGTATTCAGGTGATATCACCAAGGCGCTGGCCGCCGGCGCCAGTGCGGTGATGCTGGGCAGCCTGCTGGCGGGCACCGAGGAGAGCCCGGGTGACATTGAGATTTTCCAGGGCCGGAGCTACAAGGTCTACCGTGGCATGGGCTCTTTGGGCGCCATGAAAGAGGGAAGCATGGACCGCTACTTTCAGGAAAATCCGGAAAAACTGGTGCCTGAAGGCGTTGAGGGGCGCGTGCCTTACCGGGGCGCCCTGTCTGAGATGTCCTTCCAAATGGTCGGAGGACTGCGGGCGGGAATGGGATATTGCGGTGTACAGAGTATCGAGGAGCTCCGCTCCGAAACCCGCTTTATCATAATCACCAACGCCGGCTTGCGCGAGAGCCATCCGCACAGCGTTGACATTACCAAAGAGGCGCCCAATTACAGCTTCTGAAAATTAGACGGCCCGGCGACCATTAAGTCATTGTGGGAGTGGGAGGAAAGCATGTTTTCGTCCATCGATGAAGTGCAGCAGCAGTTGTCGGATTGCAAGTATCTCACTGACCGGAATGTAGCCACTATCATCTACCTGGCCATCAAACTCCAGAAGCCCCTGCTGGTGGAAGGCCCTGCCGGCGTGGGTAAAACGGAGCTGGCCAAGGTGATCGCCCAGGCTACCGGCAGCCGGTTGATCCGCCTTCAATGCTATGAAGGCCTGGACGAGTCCAAAGCTCTCTATGAATGGAACTATCAGAAGCAATTGCTGCGGCTGCACGTAGACCAGGTACAGGAAAAATCCTGGTCGGATGCCAAGCAGGACATCTTCGCACCCGAATTCATGCTGAGGCGTCCGTTATTGGAAGCACTGCTGGCAGAAGAGAAAATCGTACTGCTGATCGACGAGGTGGACAAGAGCGACGAAGAGTTTGAAAGCTTTTTACTGGAAATATTATCTGATTACCAGGTTACGATACCGGAACTGGGCACCGTTACAGCCAATCGGATTCCGATTGTGATTCTCACCAGCAACAGTTTCCGGGAGTTCGGTGATGCGCTGAAACGCCGGTGCATTCATCTGTATCTCGATTATCCAAGCTTCGAACGCGAGCTGGAGATCATTCGCCTGAAAGTGCCGGGAATACAACAGACCCTGGGACAGCAGGTCGTGCGCTTTGTGCAGGCCATCAGAAAACAAAAGCTCAAAAAGGCGCCTAGCATTTCAGAAACCATAGACTGGGCAAAAGCCCTGCTCTGCATGGGCGCCTGTTTCATAGACGAGGAGATCATCCGGAGCACCCTGAGCATCCTGATCAAATACCAGAGCGATATCGAAAAGATCGAGCCCAAGATCTCGTCCTTAATTCCCGAATAGTGCAACAAAGGTTACTACTCAGCTATGCTGCCTGATTCCGACTGCACCCGCCGGTAACCGCTTTAGCGGCGGGTGCCCGCTTCAGCGGGCGCGCACCCGGTTGTTACCCGGGACTTCATTTCGTTCGTCCGCCAGAATCAGCCAGCTTAATGAGCAGGCTGAGTATGCATCGTGAAAGTAAAATATCGCATGCTATGATTGAAGGAGAGCCGGCCATGGAGGCTAAAATTCTGGAATTCTGCCGACTTCTGCGCAGGGGCGGGGTCAACATCTCCTTCTCCCAGATAGCCGACGCTCTCAGGGCTGTGGCAGAGGCAGGCTTCGGACGGGATGAATTCTACATTGCACTGAGTTCCATACTGATAGCGGACCATGCGGATAAGCCCCTGTTCGACAGGTTGTTTCGCCTCTTCTTCCTCTCCCTGCAGGATGCGACAGGCATGGCGGTCAGCGGGGAAAATCGCTCCGCTCCCGGAGATGAACCACTCGCGGTGGCCGATCTGGTCCGGAGCGTCGACGGGTCGGGAATGGGGAGAGGAGCCGGGGCATCGCCGGCTTACTTGTTGATAAAAGCGGTCAGGGAAAATAACCGGGAGTTGCTGGAGCAGTTGGCCAGGGCGGCGGTAACCGGACTGGGATCGCTGACCAAGACCGATCTGACGAACATGGACGACACTGTCGTCCGGGCCAGGGTGGTCATCGGCTGGTACGAGGCGGTAAACCGCCTGGACCGCGCCAGAGAGCAGGAAAAGGTCATCGAGGCAGTCTATGCAAGGTGGAAGGATTGCCTGAACTGGTTGGATCAGCGGATCACGCAGCTATTGGAGGATATCTTTGTCAGGATGTTCGGCATGGAGGCTCTCGACGAGATCGCTGCCGCTGGCAACCTGAAAGAGAAGGAATTTTACCGGCTTGACAGCCTGGAGATCGAGGAGATCAGGCGGCGGATTGCTAAGCTGGCCCGTAAGCTGGCTTCAAAATACGCTCGCCGCTACCGGAGGTCCAAGCGCGGTGAGATCGACATGAGAAGAACGGCGCGTCAGGCGCTGCTGACCGGAGGCACTCCCGTTCGGCTGCGCTACCGGAAGAAGAAGCTCAGCAAGCCTGAACTGACTGTGCTGTGCGATGTCTCCGGCTCCGTTGCGGTGTTTAGCGAGTTCATGCTGCAGCTGGTTTACACCATTCAAAACCGGTTCCGGGCGGTGCGATCGTTCCTCTTTGTCGATGTGGTGGATGAGGTGACACCGCATTTTAAGAACGAGGATATTGAAGCCGGCCTGGGGGAGGCCTTTGCCAACTCCTATTTCTCTTACTCGGGATTCTCGGACTATGGAAGGGTCTTCACCATGTTCGCAAAGAATTACCTGGCCGGAATACCCCCCAAGAGCACCCTGATCATCATGGGGGATGCCAGAAACAACTGGCGCCTGGCAGAGAAGGACTATCTGCAGATGATCGCAGATCATGTGAGGCGGATCATCTGGTTCAACCCCCAGCCCCAGGAGAACTGGGACCGGGAGGACAGCATCATGAAGATTTACGCTCCTTACTGCAGGCAGGTTTTTGAATGTCGCAACCTGCAGCAGTTGGAGGACGTGATCGAAGCCATCATGTGAAGCCGGAAGTTGGCAACAAGGGGTGGCAGCTTGGTCATCCGGCGCTTTACCGACTGATGGTCATCGGTGAATTTGTCTGCGGACCGCCCGGGTGTATCTCCAGAAAATGGTGAGAGATGAAAACCGTAGAGATAACGTTTCATAACCTCGGCCTCAGGAGCGGTATCTCTTGCAGCCTGTGCGCCCGCTGCCCGCGGGATCAGGTTCAGGGCTGTTGCCGGATCAGCCCATCCTTTCTTTTGACCGACATCGGTTTCTTCTTGAACAGTAATGCTTCAGGTTTTGTCAGGAGCCTGCTGCAGAGCAGCCATGCCGAAATTTTGGACGATCAGGTCAGGGTAGGGGCGATTGCAGATGAAGAACGCCAGGTTTGCAGGTTTCTAAACCCGCACCTGGGTTGCAGAATCCCAATGGCGTATCGCAATACTGTCTGCCGCCAGTACCTCTGCCCTGAGGTCGGGCTGTGGAAGGACAGCAGGGCCAGGCGCTGGGTGGACTTCTGGCTCTACCTGCAGGAGGAGGAGATCAGGGGACAGCAGATGATCTCTGATATGTGCGCCAGCCGCGGCGTCTCTCTGCTGGCAGGGAGGTCGGAGTGCCTGCGTTTGGTGCAGTCGCAGTATCGGGATCTGGCGGCGGCATGCCGTTTTCCCGACGGTTACCCTGAACAGGAGACCGTCACTCTGCTGAATCAGGCGTTAGCCTGCGATATAGTCTTTAAACAATGCGTATAGTCTTAAAAAAATAAAAGGAAGGCCGCCTCTCTTCTTTTCGCTGGTCAAGCTAGCCGAGTAATGACCGTTTACTCGACAGGAAGGGCGACCCTCCTTTTTTTATTGTGCCCAGGGGGTCCTGCTTCTATACGCCGGGATCACGCCTGAAAGCGTCTGAAAGGTTGTTTTGTGCTCTTCAAGGGCCTTGCTTCTTGCATAAAACACCCCTTGCGGGAGAAGAATGATCTGAGCGGTATGCTCTGTATCCAAAAACGGGTTGCCCACAAAAGTGGTGCCGGCCCGGTATTCTGACAGACCTAAAGGAGGAGACCGCCTCATGCCCGAGTTGAGGCAGGATCCGATCACGGGAAACTGGGTGATCATCGCCACCGAGAGGAGCAAGAGGCCATCCGATTTTCAGGTCAGGCCTGAGGAAAAGAGAGGCGGCACCTGCCCCTTTTGCAAAGGCAATGAGAAGTTGACGCCCCCCGAGATCGCAGCCTACCGGAAAGCGGGGACCGGGCGTGATGAGCCGGGCTGGTGGATCAGGGTGGTGCCCAACAAATACCCGGCTCTGGAGTGTGTTCCTGCGTCAAGCGGCGGCTGGTATCAGTCCGAAGAGTGGTTGGAGTGCGGCTTTTTTAAAAGTAGGTCCGGTTTGGGGGCGCACGAGGTGATCATCGAATCACCGGACCACGAGACGCCGCTAGAGGCACTGGACCTCACGCAGATCATGGAGATATTCCGCGCCTGGCGCGACCGCCACAACGAACTGATATCCCAAAAGCCGATCAGGTATGTCCAGATCTTCAAGAATGAGGGGGCCGTAGCCGGTGCCTCGCTGGAGCATCCGCACAGCCAGGCGATCGCCACACCCCTGATTCCCTCAACGGTAGCAGAAGAATTGAACGGCTCCAACTCCTATTACCTGGAGCGGGGAGAGTGCCCCTATTGCAAGATGATCAGGTGCGAGTCGGAAGCAGGTGTCCGGCTGATCTCGGAAAACCGCCAGTTTATAGCCTTTTGTCCCTTCGCCTCGCGGTTTCCCTTCGAGATCATGATGATCCCCAAGCGGCATCAAGCCAGCTTTGCTGAGTTGGATGAATCCATGATCCAGGATTTCAGCTCTATCATCAAGGATGGCATGTCGAAGTTGTCCTTTTCGCTCAGCCATCCTCCCTATAATCTGATGCTGCATACAGCCCCTGCCGGCTATGGGGAGGCCCCATACTTTCACTGGCACATCGAGGTCTTGCCCCGGCTCTCGATAGTGGCGGGTTTTGAATGGGGCACCGGTTTTTTTATCAACCCCACTTCGCCTGAAACAGCGGCCAGATATCTAACTGAAGTCATGGCGCACTCCAGTGCATGATCGAGCGGGCCGGCCCGCCCCGGCGGGCACCCCAGCTTCGCACCGGGATGAAAGCGCGCCGGCGCCAGAGGAGGGAGACCAGTTGCCGAACAAGCAGTTAAAGATCCTGATCGCCGCCGCGGAGGCGGTTCCTTTTGCCAAAACCGGAGGCCTGGCCGACGTGGCGGGTTCTCTTCCCAAGGCGCTGACTGCGCTGGGACACGATGTCCGCGTGGTAATGCCCAGGTACAAGCAGATCAGGGAAGGTGAGTATCTAGTCGACTTTCCGGTCGAAATGGACCACCACGTAGAATCGGGCATAGTCAGGCTTGCCGGGCTGAAGGGCGGAGAGAGACGGATCCCCCGTTTATCTGGTTGACAACCACCAGTATTTTTACCGGGACGGCATATACTGTTATCCTGACGAGGCAGAGCGCTTCAACTTCTTCTGCAAGGCTATCCTGGGCATGCTGCCCAGGATGACTGGCAGCCCCACCTGATCCACTGCAATGACTGGCAGACGGGGCTCATTCCCCTGATCCTGGAGACCAAGTATGCAGACGATCCCTATTACCAGAGAATCGCGACCCTGTTCACCATTCACAACCTGCAGTACCAGGGGCTGTTTCCCCGGCAGACCATGTGCCTGCTGGGGCTGGGCGACGAGTACTTCACGCCAGAATGCCTGGAGTTCTATGGCGAGATCAACTTCATGAAAACTGGTATCATCTATGCTGATCTGATAAGCACGGTCAGCAACAAGTATGCCCAGGAGATCCAAACGCCGGAATACGGAGAGCGTCTGGACGGGCTGCTTCGCAAGCGTGCCCAGGACCTGTTCGGAATTGTCAACGGGATCGATTACGAGGAATACAACCCTGGGAAAGACGGCAGGATCTACCAGAACTATACTATTGAGACCGTAGATCTGAAAAAGGAGAACAAGCGCCGGCTGCAGCAGGAAATGGGACTGCCGGCGACCAACGCACCGCTAATCGGCATCGTTTCCAGGCTCGTGGATCAGAAGGGCTTCGACCTGGTCAGCTGCATTTTCACCAGGTTGATGCAGTTGGGCGTCCAACTGGTACTGCTGGGCAGCGGCGATGACCATTACCAGAAGCTGTTCGCAGAACTGAAAATGAACTATTCCAGCCAGGTGGCCAGCTATCTCGGCTTCAATCCTGACCTGGCCCAGAAGATCTACGCCGGTGCGGATATGTTTCTGATGCCTTCCCGCTTCGAACCCTGCGGACTGAGCCAGCTAATCAGCCTCAGATACGGCACCATTCCCATCGTCAGGGCGGTGGGCGGCCTGGCGGACACGATCCAGGATTATGACGAGGCCAAAGGGAAGGGTAACGGATTCTCGTTCAAGCCCTATGAGCGGCTGCGCTGTTAGATGCCGTCAACCGGGCGGTAGCCGTCTACCAGGAACACCCTCAACAGTGGCACTGCCTGGTGGTCAATGCGATGAGATCAGATTTCTCCTGGCGCAGATCAGCCCAGGAATACGTCATGCTCTATGAAAAGGCGATCCACAAGAACCTGGCAGCCCTGTACCGGGTGGTAGTGTGAACAATGTCAGTCCCGGCATAGGCAGGGGCGTCTATTGCATACGCAGCATTCTTGAGGCAGGCCCTGTATTCACGCTTTCTCATAGAACCGGTAGCCTGTTTCAGAGTGAATTAGCTTAGAACGGGTATTATAAGCTGAGTGAAATCAGCAACAAACATGAGATATTTTCAAATAAGGTAATAATATTTGCGCGAGGGTGGGGGCACATTTCGGCAGGAAATAGAGCCGGATTGGGAGAAAAGAATTCGGGTAGATAAGGAGGTGCCCCGTCCTTGCTCCCCGAACCCGAACAGATATTGGTGGTCAGAACGAGTCAACTCGCCAAGCAGGGCGCACTCGCTTTTCAGGGCTTCTTCACCGGCAGCGCCGCACATCTGCTGCGCACCATAGACAGGAAAGGATTCTTCACTCCCCGCCCCCAGGCCGAGGGATGCCGCAGCCTGAAGCAGGTGATCCTCTACCTGGTGCTGCGTCACCGGAGTTCACTTTTTCTGTACCAGCGTGTAAACGCCACCACGGAGACCAGGCTGATGTTCAAATACTCGATCGGCCTGGGAGGGCATATTAATCCGGTTGACCGTAATGCAGACCTGCAGCACCTGCTGGTACGGAACCTGTTCCGGGAACTCACTGAGGAGGTGCGCTGGCAGGCCCCTTTTCATACCGGCTGATCGGGGCCGTCAACGATGATCAATCCGAGGTGGGGCGGCACCACATCGGGCTGGTCTTTCTCATATCCAGCGCCGCACCGGAGGTAAGGATCAGAGAGACAGAAAAATTGGAGGGCAGCATGGCGTCAATCGACCGGGTGCTCGAGTGCCGGCCTCACCTGGAGACCTGGTCGAGCATCATCCTAGACGAAGTATGTGAGATGATCCGGTGATGACCGGAGTCAGCCATCCCACGACCGGCAAGAGAGGAATCTCTGACCGGTCGTTATTTCTATCTGAACGTTAAATATATGGTGCCCCAAAGCAATCCTAACCGTTCCCAAACTCATTGTTTGGTTTATTCCGGGCCATATCCAGGTCGGCACTGGTCCGGAAGAAGCCGGCGTACTTTGGTCAGACAGGATAGTGGTCAGCCTGATACAGGTCAGCCCGGAATATTTAATCTGCAGGAGCGGTCAGCTTATCGTATACGGTAAGGAATGGCATATGCGTTACATAGTAATTATCAATAATGTCATATCCGATATTTTTTTAATTTTCTTTTTCGGATTTGAGCATGGTCGAGTATGTCTTATAGACAATAATTCCATGCAATAATTCCTTGGGATTTCTTAAAACCTGGCTTTACAGGTATAAGCATTTTAGTTGTTATTATGAACAATAAAGTTTTTCATATTGTTAAAATATAGAAATTTGAGCGAATGAACACAATGCGGAGATAACAGGATTTTCATTAAATAAAATAACGCTATATATGATAATATAGCTGATTACAATGATTGAAGTAATAGCATATACGCATTATCATTTTATCAAAACCTCGGTACGTCACATCATATATGTTATTATGTTATTTTTGAAATATGGTTTCCGGAGGTGCCTCTTCTGACAGGACTATGGAAATATGCTTTGAGTCCACAGCAGAGGGGTATTCACGAACTCCTATCTCGGGGTTAAAGCCCAGAAGCAAACAGCAGAAACGCTGGGCATCTCAGATAAAACAGTTTAGGGGGTTCAGGTCTCCCGGGTAAAACACAAAAAAAAAATTAGAGGATGACAAAATTGAAATAAAAACGGTCGCGCAGTACCCGTCTGCACTTTTACAGGAGCAAGCGGCACGGAAAGCGTGGGTAATGACAGCAAAGAAATTGCGGCATCCCTGGGCATCACAACCGAGGAAACATAGACCTCCGCCAGGCACTTTACGGGCTCAAGGAGGACGAGGGGGTAACTTTTAGAGGTGGTCAAGGGTGTCCAGGTAGAGTACAAAATTCTGCAGGTGCAAAATAGTAATATGTAGATTATGGAATATTATGTCATACAATATCACAATTGGACACAGTTATTGTGTCCAATATTTCGCGAACTTCGGAATAATATAGCTCCAGCAAGCGTTGCGATAGACTTAGCAGCCAGATCCTAATCAGGTTGAAATCATTTTTGGCTGATATTTAAATCAACATGTAATAAAAAATTAAACTGCAACTAATCTCCAGTATGATATATGTTTAGAGTATTTTGTAAGATTTTGCAGAGCGAAGATGAGAATTAAGTTATTTATAATCATAATATAGATTACTTTTTTTAATTTCGTCAATATATGTCAATCATTCTTATCGCATAAAGCAACAAGATATGTTATTATTATCAAAGCATACCAACTTTTTGAAATATAAGATTAATTTAATATTAATTAAACATTAATAAAACATAACCCAGGTTATTTCGACTAGATATATATATTAAGCATATAAAAATCTAAACATTAATTAGTTTTAGTGAAATATACAGTGAAAGCCTTGCAGTGCTATTTGTCAGGGAAAGATGAAGAGAATCAGGAGGAACTGTTATATGATATCCACTGCACAAAAAAAACTACAAGACAATAAGATTGTTCTGGCTGAATATGAAGAGAAGATAGATATGATCAACAGAAGGTTTAATGATGATGCCGATCTAATATTGTCAGACGCAAAAGCACGTATGTCGATGCTGAGGGATTGCCGTGATGAACAGCTTGCTGCAGCCTTGCGAGATTTACTGATGTCCATTGTTATTTAAGTTAATGTGGAAAAGCTGCATTCGTCAACGAAAGATTTGCAGATGATCGATTACCCATGAGAGTGGAGGCAGCCCTAATGGATTATAGTGTAGTGGTGACAGGCCTGGTCTGTTTCGGCCTCGGCCTTTTTTTGTTTGTTAGGAGAAACACAGGCTGCAGAGTTTGGGCATCTCCGCTATCGCTTGTTGTCACTCTCGTTCTCGTTGTTCTGATGCCAGCCGCATCTTTTGCCGCAAGCACCGATCCGGGTCAGGCTGCCGCTCCAGGGCCGACAGCACAGGATTGCCTGACGGTGATTGTTTGGACTATCGCAGCCTTGTCCATCGCCGAGATGATCCGCAATTCCATTCAGGGGCTCTTCACCAGGTTATCCGGGATCAACGAGTCGGGCTTCGCCACAAAGGCTGTCGGGGCAATATCCGGAGTTGGCGCCCTGTTCGGGTTGGCGAACTTAAGCAGGACGACTGTCGGAGGCTTCAGCGGGCACTCAGGAGGATTTTCCGGAGGGCAGAGGACCGGAGAGATAAACCTGGCAGGTGTAAATTCCCCGCTGGAGGGTGCTTCCTTACAGACTGATGGAGTGTTTGCCGGCAAACCATATGGAGAAATGGCCGGAAGTAACTTCTCTCTAGAAACTCCGGGTACGACTGTTGGGCTTCAGCGCGCAAGCCAGACAGGAAACAGGTGGGGGAGTCTCTGGGCTCGTTTACCGCGGGAGCGGCAACAGCTGTCGTAGGGAGCGCTCTGTCAATAGCAGGTGCGGCTATACCAGATGGAGAACGCCTGGCCGCTGCTGGTAAAAATGTTTTCTCCAACACAGCCGGACGCGCTTTTGGATATGCAGGCGCAGTTGCGGGGAGATTCGCAGGGACATACGCCGGCCTGCTCGAACAGTCTTACAATGCCAAGCAGCAGTCCGGCGGAGGGATAAACATTAAAGCGGCCTTTCAAATGGTGACGGGAGGAGCCACCGCCAGGGAGGCGTTATCCCGGAGCATGATCTTTGCCGGTTCGCACGCTGTCCATCCCCAGGCCGGGCAGATGGTTCTTGAAGGTATGCAGGGCGAGCGCCGCGCCCGCCTGGAAACAGCGCATACGGCTGGCGCTGCGGCTGGAGGCCCCACTTCCTCACTGGATGGCGTGAGATACAGCGGCGACGTTTAACCTTAAGACTTAGTGCCCAGCAAGCCCCCGGACACAATTGTCCGGACCGGTCCGAAAGTGATGCTACGGGTTGAGTTGGGAACTTCAATGCGCGCCTTTCTCGGTCAACAAGGAGTGCTTTTGTATTTTTTTAGGATTGCAGGAATTAGGCACTAAATGGTGAATGAATTTGAAAAATTAATAAGGGTGATGAGTTTCATATAGGTCAATAAATTAGGAAAAAGCACTTCGGCAATACGGGATGCTGGCCTGCGTTGCATTGGCAGCAGGGGGACTAGACAGCATCATACTTAAAGTAAATAAGTAAAAGAATATCAAATTCAAAAGTTGAAAGGAGCTGATAAGAAATAACAATGTTTACTAAATACACCAGGCTCATCGCCGCAGCAGTGCTGATCGGGGTATACATGTTCCCGGCGCTGGCGTTCGCGGATACTAGCGGGGTTACTCTTCCCAGCGGGCCTTATCGGGTCGTGTTCCAGGCGCTCCCCGCCAGCGATACTTTCGATATGCCCAACTTTACGTACCTAATTTGCCGGAGTCGCAACATCGAGCACAGTATGTCATAATGGATACTTACGCTTATATTTCCCCGGAAGGCCGGACGATGGCTCCTGTTCGTTACCTGGGCAACGCCCTGGGAGCTCAGACGTCATGGGACGCTGCCACTCAGACAGTTACTATCACCAAGGGCGGCACGACCATTGTGATGACCATCGGCATCCCCAAAATCTCTGTTAACGGAGCAACCAGCGATCTGGACGTGGCTCCGGTGATCAAAGACGGCAGGACGTTTCTGCCTGTCCGGTGGGTGGCCAATGCCCTGGGAGCGAAAGTGCAGTACGATTCGTATACATATCAGGTAATTATCTCGGTTGACGGTTTCAGCGACTTCCCGCCAGCTCTTGTCAAAACATCGAACTGATCAGCTGTTGATCGCCATAAACGCTTCTTGCTCTCAGTGATAGACCGGGGTACACTGTTAATTGACTGGAGGTGCGGGAGTGGACAAGGAATTGCTGGTTGCCATCGGTGCTCTTTTGGAACCGGTTAAGCAAGACATTAACGGGTTGAGGCAGGATTTCTCAGGCATGAAGAGTCAACAGGAAGATGACCATGCCATTTTGAGAGCCTTAGAAGATGCATCAAACGTACACAAAGCAGAGCTTGACAATCTTACTTATGCCGTTGCCCATGTCGAAGGCAGGCTCACAACTATTGAAAGCGATGTCAAAGAACTTAAAGATGATGTCAAAGAACTTAAAGATGATGTCAAAGAACTTAAAGATGATGTCAAAGAACTTAAAGATGATGTTGGCGACATCAAAGACGCCCAACGTGAATTCTATGAGATGTACGGAGACCATGAAACACAGATCAGGGAGCTGAGGCGGAAAGTGGCAGGCTCTTAGGGAAGAGGCAAGTAAAAAATCAAGCAACAGTTGTGATGCGAAGCCCGAAACCGGGGCTTTTTTCTTTTATCATCAAACCTTTTGGAAGGAAGGGGTCGAATTGAGAAGCATGGTTTTAAGAAGAGCGCTGGCTGCTGTGATGCTGGTGGTGATGCTGCTTTCCATAGCCTCTCCAGCCTGGGCAGATTCCTGGACGAATATTGGGCAGCATCAACCCCCCATGTCTTACCAAAATTCTGATATTCAATACTATACCCGCGGCCAGTACGAAGATTTCTACGTCAACTACAACGGCTATAATCAGACCGCTGACGGAGCCGCCCATGCAGGCTCACAGTACCCGGTAGACATATGGGATAAGGTTGTTGGAGAGGACCGCTACGGCTACGCGGCGCTGTCCTCCAGCGAGTTCAACACCGCCAGCGGCGATGTGCAGAGCTTTCTTCACGGCTTCCAGTTCATGCAAGACGCTGACCCCAACAGCAACTCTGGCGGCAGCGACTACCTGATCGACTATGACTACCTGAGCAGCGTGGCACCGCCAGTCCCGTCCGATATCGACGGCCAGCAGATTATCAGTCAGCCGACATTTATCAGCTCAGGCAACATCCACGACAATCCAATACCGATCACAGTAACCCCCACCGGGCAGACGAGTTACGGCCCCTCGGCGCCTGGCGGCAACGATGTCAACAATGTCACCTGCGTGAACAACACTACGGCGGCGAACGGCTTCACCGGCGAGGCCTGGTTTCCGGCCACACCGGCGGATGGGAGCGGCAATTACACCTGGAAGCAGGCCACTGTCAGCGCAGCTCCCGGGAACGGCCCGGAGCCGGTCAATCTCACTCAGAGTCAGGCAAACTACTATATGTACAACGGGATCGGCTCCAGCCTCAGCAGCAACCCCGACTACCCGACCCCAAACTTCCCGGACCGAACCTGGCGCGGCCGGTGCGGGGTGAGCTTTCCCTACAACATCTTTGTTGGAGACGTGAAGAAAACAAGCCAGAACAGCAGCAACAACACAGTTACATACGATTGGGACGTGATCAACCAGACACCGCTGGGCATCAAAAACATCACCGTCAGGGTCTACACCCTGGGCGAGAACGATGGCAAGTGGAACCTCGTTCAGGAGTATAACAACCTGGACATGCCGCCGGTCAAGAGAGACCTCAACACCGGCGTTATTAGCGGACTGGCGAACAACCCGCAAAATAACACGTTCCCGGTTGTACAGAACGGGATCTGGACTGACATGCAGGGAGAGTCGGTCTTCACGCGCCCGGACGAATCCTATGATGTCATCGTCACGGCCAATGTTAACCTGAACCTCTCAAACGGCCAGATCGGGATACCGACATGCGAACCTCTTGACGGAATGTACGATGCGGGAGGGATCGTCGGGGCAACCCCGCCAGGCGAGCCGGCCGGGGATACCGTGGACCAAGTAGGCTACCAGACCGCCCAGGATAACCAGGAGTTGCTGGGAACTTCGCTGCCGGTTGGATATAACGACAACGTGGCGTACTGCAGCGATAGCAGCAATCCATCGCCAGGCCCGGGCCCCAGTCCAGGACCGACACCGATGCCGCCGACGAACGGCTATAACCTGGAGGCAGTCTCCCTGACGTCTTCACCGGCAACCAGCCCGACGCAGCTGACGTTCACTTTTACCAACAACCTGCAGTTCCCGGAGGGCGGCGATACCGAAGTGTACTTCTATATCCAGTCGAACACCGGCTACCTCACCGGTTATGGAGACGGAACCGGGCCCGGAGGCTCCTACATCGTCCACATCACACCAGGGGGCACTGGCGCGGTCACGGTCTCCAACAGCCAGGTGCCTTTCCAGGTAGGCGATACGGTTTGGGCCAGCGTGGATGCCACTTCTGCTGACGGAGTGAACTGGAGCCCTATCGAGTTCCAGGGAGACGACGGGCAGAAGTATAACGAGACGACTTACGATGACAACTACCTGGCCACGGTCATCCAGGGCAACAGCCCACAGCCATTCGTGCCGGTGACACCTGACATGCATCCGACGACGTACCCGATCCTGGACCACACGATCACCTGGAATACAGTTACTACCCCGATCATCGGTTGGCAGGAGGAAAACATAGTCATACCGACGCCCCCAAAGGTGAGAGTGAGGCTGATTCAGTAGGATCGGCAGGATCAGTATGAAAGGAGAGATTGCTGACATGCGCTCAAGATTCGTCTTAATCGTCGGGTTGTGCGTCCTCGCTGTCTGTGCGACCTTGTATGCCGGAGCCAGACCCTCGGATGCGGACAATAGCATTTGCCAGAGATACCAGATACAGATCCTTGGAAGTGGGGGCATCGACGGGCAGCCTCAGACGATGTCGGTTTACGGGTACGAGGAGAGCATCAATGGCGGCAATGAAAACCTGATCGTGGAGTGCGACGCTGACGGCAACCCGACAGGCCGGGCGTTTGAATACGGCACGCAGGTCGGAGCAACGATCCAGCGGACAGAGGTTGACGCCTACTCCCTTGATCCGAACGAGACGCACAAACTATACTCGGTGCAGTGTCTCCCGGCCATATTGTACAAGGGGGACACGCCGCTGGAGCCATCCTGGGCAGACACCGGCGGCGCCCAGCTCATCGTGTATTGCCCCTATTCCACTTTGCAGAACAACTGGCAGTGGATGGTCTACCAGTTCACCAACGACGACCCCTGGCCGGTGGTGGCGCATGTTAAGGAGACACTGGGCAACTGCGGGGAGACATGGAACGGCGACGAGCCGTTCGCTGCCAGCCAGACGAAGTACCTGAAGCTCGACCTGAACAGCAACCTGGTCGGCCAGAATATCGCCCAGCAGCTCTGGACCTGGGCTGAGATTCACCTGAACCAAGATCCTCTGGCACCGCCGACACCGCCGCCAGACGGCTACAGCGGACCGCCATATCCGAATTACACCACCGACCCGGAGGCCGACGATCACTCCAGCATCTGCTGGACTGCCGATGGGTGGCAGGGGCTGACCATCCTCCCCTGGGAAGGAACTGGGGATTACTTCAGCTCCGACGACTTCTGGGCATATGAACAAGGCTTCACCCAGGTGCCGACATGGGTGCCCAACCCTGGGGAAGATCCTCACTGGGGGCAGATACAGTACGACGTAGTGCCCTCGTCCATCCTGGTGAAAACACCCGGGTTCAGCGTGAGTTCCATGCCGGGCAACCTGAGTTACGCCATCGTTTCCGCCGACAACTTGCCCGGAATGCCCAAGATCATACCGGGCGGCTTAGGAGTGTTTCAGACCGCGCAGCCGGCAAGCGGGCAGTACGCCACCGCCTATAGCTGGGAAAAGTATTCTTATCAATACGTCAGTGCAGGTATATTTTCCAGTCTGAGCTCCTGGTGGAACTTTGTTTACAGTCAGTGGCCCAACCTGACGAATATCTCTGGTAGCACGTATTGGGGCACATTCTACACTGAAAAAAATGGCGGGAACATCGTCAGTTGGGAACTGAGCGGGGAAAATGTGGAGTACATATTATACAGTGCCGGAGCAATGAGCAGCGGAGTGGATGTGGGCGAAGAGGCATCCTGCACCTGCCCCGCGGACGGACAATGGTATCTATTTTCCACCGGAGACTCTAAAGCTCCCTATGTGCGGGAAGAGAGCACCCCAGGCTACGTCCTGCTGACCGGCTCCTACGACCAGATAACGGCGGTCACCAAGTCTCAGAACTGGAATGTGTATACTCTAGGCTATGCCGGCTGCACCGTGCAGCAGCACATAGAGGTCAGCAACCCGGGCAGCGCCCCCGTCACTTTCTATCTGGCACAGGGAGAGGATGTTGAGTTAAACAACAGCGTCCTGGTCGCCCCCAATGCGGACGACCAGGGCACGGTGACCATCCCGGCCGGACAGTCGGTGTGGCTGACGAGCTCTTTCGGTATGCCACAAAAAACGTATTACGGCGGTGGCTATGTTGCCCCCCTTTCCTGGTACAACTACATAGAGCCACCTAATGGGGAAGACTATCAGGCATTGGCCTCCGATTTCGGGGTAGGCTCCTGCCGCCCCATTACTGGAAGGGTATACGCCTGGACGGCGACGGGCATCAAGAACACCTGTGTGGCCTACGATTGGGGCGGTTACTGGATCGATGATGGCGGAGAGGGAGACATAGAGGTTTTTTTGGGCGACAACAACTGCAACCCCGGGCTCTGTGGCGGCCTGGTGTATGATGGTGCGTTCCAGGGCGGCCTCGATTCAGATGTCGATGCCAAGATCCGATCGATTCAGAATAACGGCTATGCCACCTGGACAGCGCAGGGCGTTATCGAAGGCGTGTTTGATGGTAGCCTAGTCTACTATATTAAAGCCTATTAAACATCTGGGATCAACACATCATTAAGCACTGTGGTTCTTGAGCATATCTATTCCGCCAGCTTAGAGCGAGCATCGCCTGATAGATTAGTACCGGAAGTTCTCCGGGAATTAACGCGGGGAACCTACCGAAGGTGGGTTGGAGATTCCTCTGGCGGGGACGGGAAACCGTCTAGTTGCGGGTCGATGATGCAGGAATTTCATAGCAGAAATATTTTTCTACGAAGAAAGGAAAGGTTTTTCATCTAATGCTTTTCAATGTTGCTTGCAGCAGATCAGTTGAGGGGACGGCAAGATGAACTGGGAGCCATGTTTCACGCGGAGGCAGCCGTTGACATCTGTAGAGGAGAGCGATAATTGATGAGAAAAAAGGTCACCATGAACGTTGGTAAAGAAGTGAAGACAATCAGGGCGGACGGCAGGAGAATAATATATTCCTCCGTCTGGGCAGGCCCAGATTTTCCGCAGGAACAGCTTCATCCGTGTCTGTCAAATATAAAATCAAAGGAGAGGATCAGAATGTCCAGTCTCAATCATGTCGTGTTGATAGGCCGTCTAACCAGGGATCCCGAACTCCGCTACACTGCCTCGGGAATCGCAGTCGCCAATTTCACAATTGCAGTTGACCGTCGACCTAGGTCTGACGGCACAAAAGAGGCAGACTTCATTCGTGTCGTCGCTTGGGGAAAACAGGGTGAAAATTGCGGCAGTTATTTGGTGAAAGGCCGCTTGGTTGCCATTGAGGGGCGTCTGCAGGTGCACACATACCAAAGCGACGGCCAGAACCGCACGGCCACAGAAGTAATTGCCGAGAGCATTCAGTTTCTGACCCCGAAAGATAGGGGAAGCGATCAATCTTCTGAATCAGCAGCATCACTAGACGCAGATCTTCCTGAAGGATCCGACTGGCCGGAGAACCAAACATTATAGATACAATTAACCGACAAGGCTTCTGCTTCAGTCAGGAGCCGGGGCTTTAAGGCGAAGCGTTATTGAGAGGAGGCTTCCTGATTAGTCGACTACAGCCTCAAATTTACTGAGGTCTAGGCAATCTTCACGGGCGCAGTTCGGGGGATGTTCAACAACCTACGAAACTAGACACAGATAGGAATAGCACCTAATAAAGGATGGTGGATATGCTTCGGAAGGTTCTCAACTGCGCCCTCGCAACTATCAGGGACGCCCTCGGAAGTCTTATGAGTTTCATTAATCAGCTGCACAATATGAAGACAATCGATCTTTTTACATACCCTGAAGATGGACAAAAAAAACAGGCTTGCAATATCGGGCTCACCAGAAGGATTTACATCATAGTTACGCGTCTGGCAACTGGCTTAGCTGCTATTCTGCGTGACAGTAAGTCTAGTATCTATCGATGTTCAGTATGGCTCTTTATTTTACTTGCAGTCTACCTCGCAGACGTATGGATCGTTGGCAGCCTCGTCGCTGTTGCAACGGCCACCCAGGCATGGATGGACGGGGGGATGTCCGGGATCCCAAACTATAACTGGGGCCGGTTTTTCTTCTGCAACCCTTGTCGAGCAGCTTACCAGCTTATCTTCGGGGGTCTTCCTCACAACCTGATATCCGTCTGGCTGAAATCGAATGCTGCAGCCGTACCGATCGCTGCTGCCCTGTTAATCCTGGCGCGAAGCTGGATCAAGAAACAGAGTCTCCCGCATTATTCCGGTGATCCTAGCCGCGGCACCGCTATCTGGATGAACCAGCACCAGATCACCGGAGTACTCCGCACCGGATACAGGACCCGGCCTCATTTTCGGGACAGATCTTGCTCCGGCAAGATGCTACGGATGCCGCCGCCGAACGAGACCAGATACAACTCGCACGTGGCAGTATTCGGTTCGTCCGGATCGATGAAGTCACGGGCATACATCACCAACGCCATCATGCAGGCCACGCTGATGGGCGCCTCGGTCATCGTCACCGACTCCAAAGGAGTGCTCTACAATAGATGCGCCGCTTTCCTGGAGAGCGAGGGTCTACACTGTAAGGGTCTTCAACACCGTGAACATGCAGAACTCCGACCGCTTCAACCTGCTTGGCGAGGTCAGGGCCGACCTGGACGCCCAGATGCTGACGGACATCATCATCGCCAACACCGTGTTGCCTGGTGGCGCCAAGGGCAAGAGCGATGTGTTCTGGGTCCAGGGTGAGATGGGACTCATCAAGGCCATCGCACTGTACTGCGTCACGATGCTCCCGAAAGAGCGGCGGAATATGGGCTCCTTCTATTCCATGATCACCACCGGCACCCCACTTACCTGGATGGACTGTTCGCCGGCGTCAAGCCCGGTTCCCCGGCGCGCCTCTGCTACAACATCTTCCTGCAATCTCCTGAGACTGTCCGTGACGGCATCATCAGCGGCCTGGCAAACCGGCTGCAGATCTTTCAGAATGAATTGGTGCGCGCCTTTACGGCTACCAGCGATGTCGACCTGTCCCTGCCCGGAAAGCATAAGTGCGCCTATTTCTGTATTATGCCGGACTATCACTCTGCCTACGACTACCTGTCTTCACTGTTCTTCAGTTTCCTGTTCATCCGGCTGATCGAGCTGGCCGACAGCACGCCGGAGAAGACGCTGCCGGTACCCTGCCTGTTTCTCCTGGACGAATTCCCGAACATCGCCGGGATCAACGATTTCAAGAAGAAGCTGGCCACGATCAGGTCGAGGAACATGCACGCCAGCATCGTCTTCCAGGGACCTTTCCCAGCTCGAGGACCGCTATCCCAACAAGGGATGGACGGGCATCATCGGCAACTGCGACTCCCGCCTCTTCCTCGGCGCCAACGACCAGGAAACGGCCAGGTTTGTGGAGACCCTGCTGGGCAAGGGGTACCATCACTAATCCTGTCTCCAGGAATGCCGGACCCAAGGGCTGGTTTGACCTGGGGAGGGAAACGGCCAGGCCGGAGTCCCGCAACCTGATGAACCTTGACGAAGTGCTGCGCCTGCCGCTGGACGAAGCGATCCTCCTGATTCGGGGCCAGAATCCACTGCGCATCAAAAAAATGGACTACGCACACCCGTTTTTGCTAAACCTTCCTGATCGAAAGAACAGGTCCACGAATACCTGCCGCCTTGGGCCAGGGAGAATCAGGGGTGGACATCAAACAGATAGAGACTGCCTGATTGGCTCCCGTTACCCAAGCCACACATGCAGCCAGAGTAAAAGATGCAGCGATAAGAAGCATGGAGACAGGAAAGGCTGGGGCAAGAAAGCAGATACAGGTGATAAGGAAAATTCAGTACAGAAAAATATGATTCAGTACAGAATGATTCTTTCTTCCCCAAGCCTGCAAGCTGATATCAACTCTGCGCTGTTGATTATTCAGACAGGCAGTCAGTTAAGAACTGAAAGAAGCCAAAATAAATAGGAAATGAGGTGAAGGCGATACCGGTCGAATCCGGTGAACTTAGCCATGATAAACCTTCCGGAAGGCTATATCGGTCAGGAGAAGTTCGACCGCAAGATCAGCGACACCTGGAACAAAATAGTCAATGCTTACAAAAAGGGCACGATCTACCAAGCATGAGTCAGTGCCGTCGGCAGAATCAACAGCGAAGCTCAGGCGGGCGCACCTGGGATTATCCTTGGATCGACCGAATTCAAGGCGTCATCCCTTTTGAGGACTCATCCTTAAAGAAACCCGAGGATGCACGAGACATCATTGGACATATTGTTGCCTTTAAGGTCAAGGAGATTGATTCGCAAAAACTAGTCTTCGTGGCGTCCCGCAGGGAGGCCCTGGAGCAGATGGCTAGCCTTACCTGGAAGACCATCGAGCCAGGTCGGGTCAGGGTTGCCGCTGTCCGTGCCGTCACTAGGGTATAGGGCGTTGTTGATATCGGAGGCGTTACTGTCTCCATCCCTGCCAAGGAGATTTCTTATTACTGGGTTGACGATGTCTGGGATTTCTTAAACATGGAGGACACGTTTGATGTTAAGGTCCTGGAGGTATACCGCGATAACAAAAAGATCATCTTATCGATCCGCGCCCTCTGAGCCAGATCCATGGCTGGACCCTGATAAGCTTCCTTATGAAGGGCAAAAAGTCCTGGGCATTGTTGCTGCCGTTAACGAGAGCGGGGAGAGGCTCGGAATTCATATCAACCTGGAGCCTGGCTTAGTTTGTTATTATAACTGTGCGAAAAACAAATACACCAGCTACTCCAAAGGCGATCGCGTGCTCATCAAGGTTCGCAAGGTGAATAGCCAGAAGCGTCTTATCCTTGCCAATATTATTGAACAACGCAAAGCGAGATGCACATCCGCCATCTGATTCCAAATCTTTTTACTATGACCCCCTAAATGGAAAGGTCGTTGGTTCATTTAGCCTTTGTTATGGGCAGCATCCCATTTCGCCAGCGACCTTTTCTCTTTTCTTTCTGCCTGTTATTTATCTTCTCGATATTAAGCTTTAGGAGGCAATATTATTATGAGCATAGGTCATGCTCAAGAGCACGTCTCACCATATTCGTCCAAGAGATATCGGGAGATAGCCTGGCAGAAAGTTTCTCCTGGCTGGCTCGGAATATACCGGGCGGTTGCATGGGCCAAACCTCCAGTTCTTGAATATCTGAAAAAACTGAAGTTTGCTACCCGTTCTCAACTCCTCAGGCACTTTTATATAAGCAAGGAAAACGGAAGAAAGAATATCGAGCGGATGGCCAGGACAGGAATCCTGGTGCGACACTCCCTGGTCAGCTGGTCCGGAGACACTGCCTTCTACACATTGGGGCCTATTGGTTGCGACCTTGTCCGGGAGCGCTGGATCCCTAACTGGTGGCTTTCTGTAGCTCTCATAGACGTTTTAAAACACCTGGCGATGGGTGACCTTTACCTCGGCATTGCTAGCATCTGGCCTTGTACGTATGTAGAGACTGACTGGCCATTGACATGCTTTCTAACCTTCGGTGGATATGAGTATGGCGTAATTGTTCTACGTGACGATATTGAGACGATTCGTCGCAAGGTTGCCAGGTCGCTTGCCATGCGCCTCATTGTTGTTGTTGAACGGATCGGAGATGCTGCCAGGCTGAACACTGTACTAGACGTTCCAGCCCGATTTATCCTAGATCGAGATCTAATTTGCAAGCAATTTTCACAATGCATAATGTACCGTTTCGATGGCGGATTGCTTGTCAAAGAAAATCTCTATGGGGACACGCTTTCTGCGAAGGCATAGCAAATACTGTGTATTATCCGTTAGCTGAATAAAAAAGAAATACTGTGCATTATCTGGTGCTGAATAAAAAAAGAAATAATAAAAAATCAATCTTATATAATAACAACTCCTGCAACTCCAGAAAGAGGAGGCAAGAGTTCGTCCGGCTGGCGGTTCAACTTCGTTCATGAAGGTGAAGGCCGCAGAAAAAACAAGGCGCTTGTATTGATGGCAATACTGAAGCCGCGGACTCAGTTGAATCAATCGCTCCGATAGGGTTGGCCAAGATACTGAGTCTATTTTATGCCCTTTATTAAGCAGTACATATGTACGTTAAAAGTGTACAGTTTGGGGAAGATTGATTTGCCTCTTCTGCCTGGCATTTTGTAATTCCATGAAATGTGCGTGATGGCAACTTTATGAATCAATTATGCAAATCGCAAGAAGTAAATTATTCAGGATAGCTTGTCGGCTTACAAAAGAGGTATCGCAAACTTAGATTTTGTGTAGATCGCGCATGTTTATTGTCTGACTTTTCCACCCCTTTTCCGGGGCGGAGCGGCTTGTTAAAAAGCCCCCGCCCTGGGGGGCATGCTCTCATTTCCAGGGCAAAAAAAACTGGGAAGGAAGGGATAAGATGCTCAGGGGTGACAAGAATGCAAGCGCTTCAAAGACTGTCGGCTATGGTTTTATAGGTAGGAACGGGGCTGTTCACACTCCTGCCGGCAAAGTCCGATCAACCGAGGACGCCATACGTTGCAGGGCTTTGAACTATCTGGTCATAGCCCAGCAAAGAATCGCCCAGTTTGACTTGGCGTATTAGGGTAGGGGTAAAGTGTGTACCTGGGAGGGAGATGCTGCATGCCAACAGTTGATTGCATTTCAACAAAGACTCAGAGCGATCTTAAAGAAGAACCTAAACAAAAGAAGAGCATCTGGCTAACAGAGAGGGACCTGCAAATTATACTCTGGATTAATAGCCACAAAGCGGCCACGGCAGAACAGGTTGCAAACAGGTTTCACATGAATGTTCTTACAGCAAAACAACGGTTATGTAAGTTGAAACAACTCGACTACCTTGTTTATAAAAAAAGTATTTCAAAATAGACCGGGTGTTTATGGTGCAGGTATTAAGGGCATAACTGTTGCCAATGACAGTCTGCCGGTTGCAAGGCTTCTGCTCGGAACCTATGAACATGATTCACAGCTGGTTGACCTTTCAATAATGCTGGAGAAAAAAACAGGAGCCGATTGGCAAACCGAAAGGCAGATAAGACATGAAAGAGGCCTCAAGGGGGTGGGATGGCGTGGCCACTGCCCGGATGGCATTTTAATATTCACCGGGGGCAACAGGATTGCCATTGAACTGGAGCTGTCTCCAAAAGGTACAGCTAAAATTGAGAAGATTCTAAAAGAGTATGCTAAAAAACAATACGAAGAAATCTGGTACTTCGTAAACAGTGGTTATCTTGCTGCAAAAATCCAGTCTGCAGCCCTACCTTTCATCAAGGTTTTTTCTTGGCCCGGGATGAAAGAATATGAAGATATGACCGGATCTTCTTCCGCCAGGCCGCTTCTTGGTTTAACCGGTATGGAAGAAGAACTCAAGACAGTTAGGGAATTCTTTCATCGGTGATCGGAGGAGGTATGAAGGTGTTAAAAGGTTTTTTCGGATTCTCCAAAATGCCTGTTCCCAGGAAAGCGCCATCGGAGCCCAAACCGGACGATGGTGTTTATCTTGGACATGACAATCAGACAGGGAGACCTATAGTTCTCGAGAAGCAGGAATTGAACCAACATACCTTTCTCTGTGGTACTACCGGAAGCGGAAAAACAACGACAGTTCTCTGTTTTATAGAATATGCCTTAAAAGAAGGCATGCCTCTAGTGGTGATTGACGGGAAAGGAGATCCCGATTTTGCAACAGCCGTTTCTTGCATGTCCAAAGAGCATAACCGTGATCTTCAAACCTTCTCAATTTCAGAACCGGGAAACTCATGGAACTATAATCCCCTTTCATGTGGAGGGCCAACCGAGTTGAAGGATCGCTTGATGGAGATGAGTGAATGGAGAGAGCCTTATTACCAGCATATGGCAGAACGATATCTGCAGTTGGCTTTCACGTTGTTTGAGAAAGCCTATGAGAGCTTCGATTTTCACACCTTTATCTACGGGCTTGCTCCTGAAAAGCTCGAACTGTTGGCATGTAAGCTTGAGGCCCTTCCGTATGTCTTAAATTATCTGAGCAGTATTGACAGGAAAGGTATTTCCGGACTGCTCGACCGGCTTACCTTGATCGTCGAAAGTCAGATCGGAGATCTATTCTGCTTTGAACCAGGAAAGACTGTTTCCCTGCCGGATGCTGTCGCTTCAAAAAAGGTAGTCCTGTTTTCCCTTGATTCTCTGGCCTATCCCCTCTACTCAAAGCTGATCGGCAGATTGATCATCAATGATTTGAAGGCGGTAGCGTCCAGGCGTTCCAGGGAAGACCCGCTGGTTTTAACTATCTACGACGAGTTCAATGTGTTTGCCAGGAGGAATATCGTCGATCTGGTCAATAAAACCCGCTCGAAAGGATTTGCAGCCCTGATCGCCACCCAGAGCCTTGCAGATCTGGATAATATTGATACTGCCTTGAAAAGACAGGTTATTCAGAACTGCAACACCCTGATCATTCAAAGGCAAAATGATTCGGTTGATGCGGAAGAACTGGCGAGGATCATCGGAACCGAAGAAAAATGGATGACGACTCACCAGTTCAACGATGCCGGCGGGACGAATCAAGGATCGCTCAGGCTTGTCAAGGAGTTTATCATTCATCCGGACAAGATCAAGAGATTGCAAGTCGGCCAGGCAGTTATCGCGCGTAAAGTTCCAAGGTTTCAGACACATGAAACAACGATCAGAAATATCAATAAACTAATCTGAGGGTGGTGACTCGATGCAGGGGATTTTGGTGCTGTGCTTGAGCCTCTTTTTAAACTGGATCCCACTCGCTGCCTTGGGGCTGATCCTGTTCGATTACGCGCACGGTTTGATCTATAGCTCGTTGCTGGTCGTCGCAGCAGGGATATTTGTAATGTCTCCGGCCGGTGAGATTATCGTGCGTATCTCTTCAGGGTGCAGGCCGGCCACAAGGGATGAATGGCAGAAGATGGAACCAGCGTGGGAATCCGTGCTTTCTGCTATCGGACAGACCTTGGAGTCCAGAGCCGGAGAAAGGTTTGCCAACATCAAGCTGTTCGTACGCGACGATAAGTTTCCGGATGCCTTCACGCTCGGAAATAATACGGTGTGCTTGACCAAAGGCCTCTTGAACATCTCGTCTACCGAGGATATTGCCGGGGTTCTAGCGCATGAGGCGGGCCATTTACACTTTGGGGATTCACAGCGGCTGTCGGTTGTCCTAACCGCCAGCGGGCTGGGCATCGCTTCTTATAGAATCCTAGACCTCTTCTGCATGATTCTTGAGAGCATGGCGAGTGGTGTGGCCGGTACAATGAGACAACCTATGGGTTCTGGCGGCATTTTCGGAGCTGTGATGAGCCTGCTGGCGGGGTTGGCCATGATTGCTGCCAGCATAGCCAGCATCATCTTAAGGATGGCATCCATCGCCTTTAAGGCGGTAATTGACCTAGGCATGGGGGCTGTCGGCAGGAGTGAGGAATTTCGCGCGGATCTGTTCGCCGGGAACATCGGTTTTGGGCAGCAGTTGGCTAAATTCTTGAGAAGGATTGAAGCCATGGACCCGGTGCCCAAAGGCATCCGGGCAGTGCTGCAGAGGTCCCATCCGCCTGTGGCAGTGAGGATTGACCGGCTGTTGCAGAGTGGTAATCAAATATGTTAAATGAAATGCCAGACTTCTATTCTGGTGTTGTTTGTACGGGTAGTCCATTCTTCACTGGCAGCAAGACTCGTATTGGCAAATATGCAGTTGCTGGCAGATATACACTTTGAAAAATTCAGGTATTCAGTTTAAAAATTGCCGTTGCCTTGCAGCGGCTTTTTTTATTGCTTTTTTAAATGCTTTTATTATCATTTTATCTTGGTTTCTGTCTCCTTTCTTTCCATTTTGGCCGCAGCTATAAGCGATTACCCTACTAGAAACATAAACATCACCTGCTCTGATATCAGTAACCCCGAAGTTGCCCTGATCAACCTGAGGCCAAGCGTGGCTGTCTCAATCAGGCTCCAAGCTCTTATATAGAAGATAATTCGAAGTAATCGAGATATTTACCGGATTTCATCATCGGGAAGATTATGCGAAGAAAACATTGATATAATAATCTCAGATATGATAATCTCAATGACAATCACATATTCTCTCGAGGACGTGGAACCCATACAAGAGAAGAAGCCTTGTTTAAAGTGCTTTGCCTGTCAAGAAAATAGTTTTTCTCAGTTTAATGACAAGCTGCCGGAGAAGAAGAAGCCAAAATTGCCTAAATTCGTACATATCGCAACCTGGGGCTGTCAGATGAACGATCATGACTCCGCGATCATGCGCGCCCTGTTGGAGCAGAGCGGCCTTGCCTGGGCCGATGATGTCGAGGATGCAGACGTTGTGGTTCTGAATACCTGTTCTGTAAGAAAGGCCGCAGAACAGAAGGCCCTGGGTTTTCTGGGGCGCCTGAAGCATCTGAAAGAGAGCCGCCCAGAGCTGATCGTGGCGGTGGGAGGCTGCATTATTCAGAACCGGGAGACCCTGGACCTGCTGCGGCGTTCCCGACACGTGGATGTCATCTTCGGCGCACGAAGCTTTCACCGGTTGCCGGCCCTGATCGGCCAGTTTATCGAGTCCCGCGTTCAGCTCGAAGATACCGGCCTGGAGGGGGAGGGGCTTATAAAAAATGCTCCCCCAACAGGCGTTATGCCGGCCCACCGGGACAGCCCGATCAAGGCCAACGTGACGATCATGTATGGATGTGACAACTTCTGCTCTTATTGCGTGGTTCCACATGCCAGGGGGCGAGAAAAAAGCAGGCCGCTGCCAGAAATACTGGAGGAGGTCTGCACACTGTCAGCCGCGGGTTACCTGGAGGTCATGCTGCTAGGCCAGAATGTGAACTCCTATGGCAAAGAACTGCCGGAAAGAAATAATTTTGCCTTGCTGCTTCAGGAGCTGGACCAAGTTCCAGGCCTGGCCAGGATCCGCTACATGACCTCACACCCGCGGGACTTTTCAGATGAGCTGATCGCAACGATCCGGAAATCCCGGAAGGTATGCGAACATTTTCACCTCCCGGCCCAGTCCGGCAGCAACAGTGTATTGAGCCGCATGAACCGGGGCTACACCAGGGAGGAGTATCTCGGGTTGGTTGGCCGGATCAAAGCTGCAATTCCCAGTGCCAGCATCACCACAGACCTGATCGTGGGTTTTCCGGGCGAGACGGAACAAGACTTTCTGGACACCCTTCATCTGGTGCGTCTGGCCAAATATGACACAGCTTTCACGTTTCTGTATTCACCTCGTCCGGGCACGGCCGCTGCGCAGATGGCGGATCAGGTACCGCAGGAGGTCAAACAGAAGCGATTCCGAATGCTGGCCGATGTTCAGAACCGGATCTCACTGGAGCACAACGAATCGCTGATCGGAGAGACTTGGGAGGTTCTGGTCGAAGGAAGGAGCAAAAACAATCCCGGACGCTGGAGCGGCAGGACGCGCACCGGCAAGATCGTGGCTTTTGAAGGGGATCGCGATTTGACAGGAAAGATGGTTGACGTTACAATTGAATGTGCCCAGACTTGGAACCTGATAGCAACTCTTAAGACGATCAGGACAAGTGCAGAATCATTGCCCTTGGCTAGAATCAGTATGTGCACAAATAATATGGAGGTGACAAGATCATGACGGACGGCATCAAGCAAAAGGCGCTAGAGCTCGGACAGGCATTGTACGAGAGCATCGAGGCAACTGTCCTGCATGCCGCAGAAATGAACATGGAACAGGATAGTGAAGCACAAGAACTGATTGAGGACTTCCAGAACCGGCAACAGAAAATGCAGGATGCCGAAGAAAAGAAGATAGAGGTTGACGACAAAGAGTGGGATGAGTTTAATAAAATTCAGGAAAAAATGAAGCAAAACAAGGCAATACAAGCTTATTTCAATGCTATGAATAACTTCCAATCGCTGCTGCAAGAAGCTAATTCAATGATCAACCAGGTGCTAAACGGAGGCTCCTGCACCCCGTCGGACTGTGCCAGTTGTTCGTCCGATTGCCATTAGCCGGCCAATTCCCGAGGCTGGCGCATGCAAAATTAAGCAAGCCCTTGTCCGAAGGGCTTGTGTTACTATTGGGCGTTTGCTGAATAAGAGTTCCAGATAAGCGCGATTTCCCGATCGACCTAGATCATTCTTTTACTATGGTTAACATTTGAAAACACTCTCTTGACTTCAGTCATGAGTTAGGAGCTCGTCTTTTCTGTTTGCCGTGATGCTGCCCAGGAATTCTTTGCCAACCGGAATGTATCAATCTTTCAGAAGGTGAACTGCAATGCTAATCGGCCTGGATGTGGGCGGCACCTTTACAGATGCCGTGCTCATTGACGAGGGCGAAATCGTCAGGAAGATCAAGTTTCCTACCGCCCGGGACGATCTCCTGAACTCTCTGTTGAACGCCTTGACCCCCCTTCTGGAGACAGCGGGCAGCCATGCCATACAGCGCATAGTCACCAGTACCACCCTGATCACGAACCTGATTGCCACCGGTGCCATCGAGCCGGTAGCCCTGGTGCTGACCCCCGGCCCCGGCCTGAATCCGCATACCTATCAATTTGATGCGGCACGCACCTTCATGCTGTCGGGGGCGATCGATTTTCGCGGCAGGGAGATCGAGCCTTTAAAAGATGAAGAAGTTGTCGGATGCGTTGAAGAGATAAAAAGGCTGCAACTGCGGCGGGTGGCCATCGTCGGTAAGTTCTCGCAGCGCAATAGCATCCATGAACAGGCTATAGCCGGAGCTTTTGCCAGGCATGCCCCCGATATCCAACTGGTGCAAGGACACCAGGTTTCCAGCCAGTTGAATTATCCCAGGCGGGTGACCACGGCACTGCTGACATTGGCCACCCGGGAAGAGTTCCGGAAGTTTTATGGCCAGGTTGTCGCGGCTTTGACAAGGCGCGGGATAACAGCGCCTCTCTATATTCTCAAGGCTGATGGAGGCACACTGCCTTTTGAACAGGCTCTCGACCGCCCGGTGGAGACGATCTTCTGGTGCCCGCTGCCAGCACTCTCGGTGCATTGGCGCTGACCCAGAACGGTCAGACGGCAGTCGTCCTGGACGTGGGCGGCACCACCACTGACCTGGCCCTGATCCTCTCAGGCCGGCCGGTGCTGGCGTCGCGGGGAGCGAGCATCAACGGGCGCTTGACCCAGGTCCGGGCATTTGCCACCAAATCTGTGGCCCTGGGGGGTGACAGCATACTCAGGGCTGCCAATGGCGCCCTGGATATCCTACCGGACAGAGCTGGGCCTGCCTATTGCCTGGATGGCCCAGATCCCACGCCGACCGATGCCATGCGTTACGCCGGACTGACCGATATCGGTGATGCGGCCCGGGCCGAAGAAGCGATGAGAAGGCTCGGCGGCGAATTGGGCCTGCCGCCAAGCAGGGTAGCCAGCTTGGTATTAGAACAGATGGCGGGGAAGATCTTCACAGAAATCCAGAGGATGTTCCTGGCCTGGAAGGATGAACCGGCGTACCGCATCTGGGAGGTGCTTCAGAGGCAGAGGGTCAGGCCGCAGTATATTGTGGGGATCGGGGGATCGGCGCCTGCCATTCTTCCCCTGCTCGGAAAGATTACCGGGTGTCGCACTTTAGCGCCGCAGCATCACGAGGTGGCCAACGCCATCGGTGCTGCTGTCGCCCTGGTAACACTGAGGTTGACCTTTCATTTTGATACTGAAAGAAAGTTTTACTTCATTGAGGAAACCGGGGCGCAACAGCAGCTCCCCGTTCAACTGACATCACTCGCTGAAGCTGAACGTTTTGCATTTGCCTCTCTGAGGCAGGAGGGGGAGCGCTTGGGGATCGCTCCCGGAGCAGAGCCGGAACTGGTCTACAGCGAGATGTTCAACATGGTGCGGGGATGGCATACCAGCGGCAGGTTGTATGATATCTGCGTTCAGTTTCCTCCTGGCATCCAGAAGAACTGGCTGTAAGTGAATAACACATGGCAATGAATCACAAGAATAACACGGCAAATCCGAAAACATTCTGGTCGGGCAATCTCACAGCAAATTCACTTTAGGGTACTTTAAGGAACCTTCTCTTTAAGGAACCTTTTATATAGAAAACTTTTCAGGATAAGAAACCTTTCTTGTGTAAATAAGGCGCCGCTGGTTCCTGATCCTGACGCCGCGAGAACTGCTGCTGGATATTGCCGGAGACAGCTTGACATGGCGGAGACTGATTTACATGATTGTGTGCGAACGCAAGCTTATGAAGGTTTCTTTATGAAGGTTTCTTATGAAATCTCGACGATCTTACCTGTAGGATACCATTGAATGTTTTTGTTCAGCAGTTGGCTTATCGCTCTGAGCGGCACCAGCATCCTGCTGTCGATTATCTGTGCCGGTGTATCAATAGTGTAAGCTGTGCCGTTAAGGTAGATCTTATTCTCATTCTCCATAATCAAGATAGTATTGGACCCGTTGTTGATAGTGACTGTCCCGTCAGAATTCCAGATGATATTATTGTCGGACACGCCAAGGGCATTGGCTATTTTTCGAATGGGGACAAGCACGCGGCTGTTCACAATTACCGGTGGCACGTCAAAACTGACCTCAGTGCCGTTAACGAATACACTTATAGTGCTGAAGCCCTGCTGCTGGTATATCTGTCCCAGTTGGGTGTATGCCCAGGCAGGATTTTGAGCGCCGATTATACTCTTTAAAATTGCTTCTGCATCGCTCCAATTGTTATTATTAATAGCAGTAGTTAATTGCTCTTCCTGATTGGCAAGCGTATCCTGCATCTGATCGATCTGATCGATTTGCTTCAGGATCATGGTTGCCTGGTCAAGTTGATTGTTGTTCAGCGCAGTCACAAATTCCTGCTGCAGCTGGGCAAGTTGATTGCTGCTGTTATTGCCGGATTGCGCTGGCTGGCTGCCAATCGTAAAGCTGGCTGAGGTCACCCCGCTCCAGCCCAATGTCGGATCATGAATGGCCGCCTGCACGGTCGCTGACTGGCTGACGCTGAAGGCCCCGCTGTATGCGTTGGCAGTGCTGCTGCTGACCGGGTTGGAGCCGTCGGTGGTGTAGTAGGCGGTGTCACCGCTCTGGATGTTGCCTATGGTCACGCTCTGGGCAGCGGTGAAGCTGCCGCCGTTCGGGTAGATGACGGGGGCCTGCAGGGCCGAGGTGCCACTGATAGTAAAGCTGGCTGAGGTCACCCCGCTCCAGCCCAATGTCGGATCATGAATGGCCGCCTGCACGGTCGCTGACTGGCTGACGCTGAAGGCCCCGCTGTATGCGTTGGCAGTGCTGCTGCTGACCGGGTTGGAGCCGTCGGTGGTGTAGTAGGCGGTGTCACCGCTCTGGATGTTGCCTATGGTCACGCTCTGGGCAGCGGTGAAGCTGCCGCCGTTCGGGTAGATGACGGGGGCCTGCAGGGCCGAGGTGCCACTGATAGTGAAGCTGGCTGAGGTCACCCCGCTCCAGCCCAATGTCGGATCATGAATGGCCGCCTGCAAGGTCGCTGACTGGCTGACGCTGAAGGCCCCGCTGTATAAGTTGGCAGTGCTGCTGCTGACCGGGTTGGAGCCGTCGGTGGTGTAGTAGGCGGTGTCACCGCTCCGGATGTTGCCTATGGTCACGCTCTGGGCAGCGGAGAAGCTGCCGCCGTTCGGGTAGATGACGGGGGCCTGCAGGGCCGAGGTGGCACTGATAATGAAGCTGGCTGGGGTCACCGCGCTCCAGGCGCTGTTGTTGTAGTTAACCGCCAGCACGGTCTCGGACTGGCTGACGGTGAAAGGCCCGCTGTATGCGATGTGTGTGCCGCTGTTCTCCGGGTTGGAGCCGTCGGTGGTGTAGTAGGCGGTGCCGTAGATGTTGCCGATGGTAACGCTCGCGGGTGATGCAAAACTGCCGCCGTCAGGGTATATGGAGGGCTGACTAGTTGAGGAGCCGTTGATGATGAAGCTGGCTGAGGTCACCCCGCTCCAGGCGCTGTTGTTGTAGTTAACCGCCAGCACGGTCTCGGACTGGCTGACGGTGAAAGGCCCGCTGTATGCGATGTGTGTGCCGCTGGTCTCCGGGTTGGAGCCGTCGGTGGTGTAGTAGGCGGTGCCATTAATATCGGCGAGGGTCACGCTGACTGGCGATGAAAAGGTGCCGCCTATAGGGTAGATGATAGGGGTCTGCTGCGTCAATGGACTGTTTATATTAAAGTAGGCTGAGATCACATCACTCCAGGTGCCGGAGTAGTAGTTGACCGCTTGAATAGTTTCTGACTGGCTAACGATGAAAGACCCGCCATAAAGGATGCGCGTGCCGCTGGTCTCCGGGTTGGAGTCGTCGGTGGTGTAGTATGCCGTACCGTATACATCGACGATAGTCACACTCGGTGGAGAGGAGAAACTGCCGCCGTCAGGGGAGATGGATGGATCCCGGTATGTCGAGGTGCCGCTGATATAGAAAGTTGCTGAGGTCATCCCGCTCCAGGCGCCGTTGATGTAGTTGACCGCCTGGATCGTCTCGGACTGGCTGACGGAGAAGGCCGCGTTGTATGCGAGGCGCGTGCCGCTGGACTCCGGGTTGGAGCCGTCGATGGTGTAGTAGGCGGTGCCACCGCTCTGGATGTTGCCTATGGTCACGCTCACGGGTGATGCAAAGCTGCCGCCGTCAGGGTATATGGATGGCTGCTGAATCGTTGAGCCGCCGTTGATGATGAAGATGGCTGTGGTCACCCCGCTCCAGGCACCGTTGCTGTAGTTAACCGCCTGGATCGTCTCGGACTGGCTGACGGTGAAGACCCCGTTATATGCGAGGCGCGTGCTGCTGGTCTCCGGGTTGGAGTCGTCGGTGGTGTAGTAGGCGGTGCCGTAGATGTCGTAGATGCTAACGCTCTGTGCGGAGGTGTAGGTGCCGCTGTTAGGGGAGATGACAGGGGACGTTATGGAAGCTGAGGCTGTGCCGTAATGTGTCAGCAACATGAACATGAAGGCCGCGGCAAGAACAAAAATGCCTTTTAAAAGTGATCTGGTAGACAAGATAACCCCTCCCTAAATTCCATCCTTTATTATCCTTTATTAATGAGGCTGACGGTATGAAGTCTGAACTCTTTAAATCATGAAAATACTGACAATGCTTTGGAAAAATAACTTCAGAATTTAAATGACTAGAAGACTCCGCCTGATCTCTAAATTCTAAGACTCCTAGATCTCTGACTGGAACCAGCGGCAACCTGATATCATGTCTGACTGGGGCTAACAACAATCCGTACGATCTCTGCGGGAATAATTAAGAAGCTGCAGATCTTTATCTGACAGTTACCGACTAGATTCATGTCTTTATAATATAATATCATTATGAAAGAATATTAAAATCATCTAAGAAAAAATTTGTTTTTCAAAGAATTTTATGGTTTCAACAATATATGGGTGGAAGCCGGGTTGCCGGTCATGAGCTTTTAAAGCACTGCGCTCCAGGTCTTACAGAGCTCCATGCTGCTCTTTTATGCGGTTTGCCCCTGCTAGCGGGAATACATCTCCAAAAATTAGTCAACCCTTTTAAAAGTAAATTATTCCATGGGGAAGGGATCAGATTTAATGCGTAAAACCGGGATTGTCTTTTTCCCTGCCTTTGACTGGGCGATCTCGCCGACACATCCGGAGCGTGAGGAACGACTCCTCTATACTAAGGATCAGCTGTTCGAGGAGGGGATCATGGACCTGCCGGAGGTGGTGGAATACGCTCCGAGGTTGGCGACATTAAAGGATATCGCCAGGGTTCATTTCTGCGTTCCGGACATTGAGGCCCAAGTCACGGAGGCGCACCTGATCGCTTCCGGAGGCGCCCTGGTGCTGGCTGACGCTTTCATGAAGCGGGAGATCACCAGCGGCTTTGCCCTGGTCAGGCCGCCGGGTCATCATGCCATGCGGGTGGTGCATGGCAATAGGGGCTTCTGCAATATTAATAACGAGGCCATTATGATCGAATATATGCGCCAGGCATACGGCTTGAAGAAGATCGCCATCGTGGACACGGATGTGCATCACGGCGACGGAACACAGGATATATACTGGCACGATCCGGACGTGCTATTCATCTCCTTCCATCAGGACGGACGCACGCTCTATCCTGGCTCGGGCTTTACGAACGAGCTGGGGGCTCCCGAGGCTTACGGCATGACTGTCAACATTCCACTGGAGCCCGGCACCAGCGACGACGGCATCCATTACGTGCTGGACAATCTCGTACTGCCAATCCTGGAAGATTTCCGGCCGGACCTGATCGTCAACTCGGCCGGGCAGGACAACCATTACACCGATCCACTGGCCAACATGCGCTTCACCACCCAGGGGTACGCCCGCCTGAACGAGAAGCTGCGACCGGATCTGGCGGTGCTGGAGGGAGGCTATGCGATCGAAACGGCGCTTCCCTATGTCAATACCGGCATTATCCTGGCCATGGCCGGTCTCGATTACTCCCACGTGATCGAGCCTGGCTATAAACCTGAGAGTTTCATCCAGTCTCCGTCACAGATGGCATATATCAAGAATCTCACCGAATATCTCATGGATGTCTGGAATAACAGGGCATCCCTGGCGGAGCAGCGGATGCCACCGGGTGCCCATCAGGATGGGCGCGGCGAATTTTACGAGGAAACCAGGATGATCTATTACGATACCGACAATATCAGAGAAAGACAGCAGGAGCGAGTGCGGCTCTGCAGCCGATGTCCCGGCTACCAGCTGATCAGGTCGTCCGCCGTCTATGCCCATGGGAACGAGAGAGAGATCTTTGCCGTGGCCATACCGCGGCAGGCCTGCGACGGCTGCGGCGAGGAAGCCAGGCAGCATTACCGAGAAGAGGTATCCCGCCCGCAGGGGTTGCACTCCGTTTACCTGCAGGATAGGCCGCGTGACGACTACCGCCAGTTCAAGGTGGCGACTGGCGAGGAGGTCCCATGGTAGAGGCGATTCCCGTGGTCGTGATCGTGGGCCTGACGGCGGTTGGAAAATCGGAGATAGCCGTGGAGCTAGCCCTGAGGTTGCACGGCGAAATAATATCGGCCGATTCCGTCCAGGTATATAGGCACCTGGACATTGGCACAGCCAGGATCCCCGCTGTGAGGCAAAAGGGGGTGCCGCACCACCTGCTGGGCTTCCTGGAGCCGGACGAGGAGTTCACAGTGGCCCACTATCAGCGGCTGGCCCGTGACAAAATTCGGGAAATTACGGGGCGAGGGCGGCTGCCGTTTCTTGTGGGGGGCACGGGCCTGTATGTCCAGAGCGTGGTCGACCCTTACGAGTTTCCGCCCCTGGAAGGCCTGGAAGAGATCCGCAGGCAGCTCCGATCGCGCTCAGAAGATGCACAGGCGGCAGAGCTTTACGCGGAACTGCGGCGGGTCGACCCCCAGGCCGCCGCGCGCATTCATCCCAACGATCGCCGCCGTATTATCAGGGCGTTGGAAGTGTATCTTCTCACCAGCCGTCCGATCTCGTCCTTTCAGGACCGCGGGGTATCCCGGGGGCCGTCTTACCGCTTGGCCATGGTGGGCTTGGACCGGAGCAGAGCAGATCTGTACCGGAAGATCGAACTGAGGGTCGACCAGATGTTCAAGGCCGGGCTGGTTGAAGAGGTGAGACAGCTGTTTGGCCGCGGTTTCCAGCCATCCCTGAAGCCGCTGCAGACACTTGGATACAAGCAGGCGGCCGGCTGCCTGGCTGGAGCATTCGATCTCGAAACCGCCATCAGCCTTGCCAAAAAGGCAACACGCAACTATGCCAAGAGGCAACTCACCTGGTTCAGGAAAGACCCCAGGATCAGGTGGTTCCTACTCGAAAATGACCGTGAGACAGGGGTCGTCAATGAAATTGAGGAGTTCATTTGCAGGAGTATCGGCGTTCATGTAGAATAGACGTGTGGTAAAGATATGCAGTAGGCAGCAGTTGGAATTGGAGGTATTCATATGATGAGCAAGCAACAGATCAATCTGCAGGACTTCTTCCTGAACCAGGTCCGCAAGGAAGGCACCGCTGTTACCATCTACCTGGTAAACGGATTTCAGTTGAAGGGAACAGTGCGCGGTTTTGATAACTTCACGGTGATCCTGGATGTTGAGGGGAAACAGCAGATGGTTTACAAGCACGCCATTTCCACCATCATGCCTCACAGGCCGATCAACCTGTCGCCGGAGATCAACAAGGCCGCAGAAAATAAAGAGGAATAAGGCAGGAGACAAAGTTGAAGAAATCAGTCATATCATTATTGGCGATAGGCCTGCTGCTGTCGCTGCTATTGCCGGCAGGATGCAGAACGCAGCAGGGTTCGACTCCGAGTCCAGGCAGCCAGGCGAGCACCAGCCAGTTGAAGATCGGTTTGCTGTACGACGAGGAATCATTGCCGGCCTATATTGCCCAGCAGGAGGGACTGTTTCAGAAGTATGGCGTTGATGTCCAGCTAGTCACCTTTCAAAGCGCCTCCGAGAGGGATGCCGCCATCCAGGCGGGAGCCGTGGACGGCGCCGAGGGGGACCTGGTTGCCGTAGCCTTGCTCAATCAGGGAGGCTTTCCAGTCAAGTCGGTCTCGATAGAACTGGGCGCCAAGCCTGCGGAGGGCCGCTTTTACATTCTGGCGGCCCCAAACACCATTACGAGCGTCGAGGATCTCAAGGGAAAGACCCTGGCCATATCCCAAAACACCATCATCGACTTTCTGGCAGACCAGATGCTGATAGCCAAGGGAATCGATCCGGATCAGGTGCACAAGATGAATGTACCGAACATGCCGATGCGAATGCAGATGCTGCTGCAAAACCAGGTGGCTGCCGCCCTGCTTCCTGACCCCCTGGCGTCCGAGGCCATGCTCAAGGGAGCCGCCGTGCTGGTGGACAAGACCAAGCTGCCGGTGAATCTGTCACAGACAGTCTTGTTTTTCACCAAAAATGCGATTGACACGAAGAAAGAGGCGATTAGAGGGTACCTGCAGGCTTACGGCCAGGCTGAGCAGGAAGTCACAGCCAACCCCGAACGCTATCGCCAGCTCTTCGACGAGAAGGTCGACATTCCGAAAGACGTGCAGTCTTCGGTTCCAGTGCCCTCGTTTTCTCCGGAGCAGTTGCCGTCCCCGGACAACGTGCAACTGGTGCTGACCTGGATGAAAAATAAGAAGCTTCTTTCAAAGAGCCTGGGCTACGACGACCTCGTTGACTCAGAGTTTATCAATACCAAATAGGCGGATTAAAAGCTTTCAGCAACACTTCAAAGATAAAAGGGCTTTGCCAACCTGCAACAAATCATAAAATCTATAACTAAAAAGGAGCAGTGCATGCTCTCTCTGCAGAATGTAGCCCTGACCTATAAGAGCGGCAAGATTGCCGTGCCCGCACTGCGCAATGTCAACCTGGAATTACTCAAGGGAGTCAGCTACGCCATTATCGGGCCTTCAGGCTGCGGTAAGACCTCGCTGCTCATGTTGATGGCAGGCCTGCTCAAGCCCACGCAGGGAACAATAAGCTTTCTGGATCAACCCCTCCTTCAGCCGCATCAGAAGACGGCTCTCATCCCTCAAGAGTATGGGCTGCTTCCCTGGAAGACTGTGTGGGGCAACGCCGCTCTTGGCCTCCAAATCAGGGGCTACAGGGATGGTGCCGTCTGGGCAAGGCTGCTGCCGATCCTCAAGGAACTTGATCTGGATGGCTTGACCAGGCGTTATCCCAGCCAGATCAGCGGCGGCCAGAAACAGCGGGTCGCCCTGGCCCGGGCCCTGGCACTGGAGCCCGAACTTCTGTTGATGGATGAGCCGCTCTCGGCGCTCGATGCCCTGACCAGGGAAAATACGCAGAAACTGGTGCAGAAAATATGGCTCCAGCACCGGATGACGATCGTTTTAGTTACTCATAGCATTGAAGAGGCAGTTTTTTTGGGACAGGAGATCATCGTCCTGTCTCCCGGCCCGGGTCAGATCCAGGCGGTGGTTGCTAATCCGGGCATGGGCACCCCGGGCTATCGCAACGACTCTTCCTTTTATAAGAAATGCACGGAAATTAGAGCAATTCTGGAGGCCAACAACCAGCTTGGCCAGATCGGCCGGGTGGGGTAGCAGTGGAACGGCATAGAACTTTCAGGGGATACTTATTTGCCATCTGCGGCCTGCTGCTCTTCTGGGAGTTGCTGTCAGTGGCTTTGCACAATCCAGCCCTGCCTGATCCCTATTCAGCCCTGGTCACTTTTGTAGTAATCTTTCCTAAAACCCTGTGGGAGCACTTCCTGATCAGCGCCTACAGGGTTTCTGCCAGCCTGGCCATCAGCCTGATCATCGCGGTGCCCCTGGGTATCTACCTGGGCCGTGATGAAAGGCTGGACCGCTTTTTTGCACCGCTGCTCTACCTGCTCTACCCGATCCCCAAGATCGCCCTCCTGCCGGTTATTATTGTCATATTTAGCCTGGGGGACGTCTCCAAGATCTTCACCATCACCCTGGTCCTGCTGTTTCAGATCCTCGTCACCACCAGGGACGCCGCTAAAAAGGTACATCCCAACTCCATCATATCCGTCAAGTCTCTGGGTGCCAACCCTGTAGACATCTTCCGGCACGTGATCATCCCGGCCTGCCTCCCCGATATCTTCACCTCGATTCGAATCAGCCTGGGCACCGCCATAGCCGTGCTTTTCTTCATGGAATCGTTCGCCACCTTTCAGGGGCTGGGCTATTTTATTTTTGAGGCCTGGAGCAGGATCGACTATCCGGAAATGTTTGCCGGCATCTTGGGCTTGAGCCTGCTGGGCCTGCTTTTATTCGTCCTGGTTGATTATCTGCAGCACCTGTTTTGCCCCTGGCTATATGTATAACACTTTCCACCCCGATGAGGCGTATAATTTAGTTAGGAGAGAAAAAGGAAAAAGAGGTGGAAATCGTGTGGGGGGGTTTCGACAATCATCGGGCGTTCCCCCGGCAGTCAGACTGGTTGACGCTGCCGGGAACAACAACCCACCACTCAAGCCGGAAATAATCCTGCAGGAACTGAACGGATTGATCGGGCTGACAGATGTAAAAAACCTCATCTCCGAAATCCACGCCTATGTGCTGATCCAGAAAAAAAGAGAGAAAGAAAAACTATGCACCGACCACCTGGCGTTGCACATGATCTTCAAGGGCAACCCCGGCACGGGCAAAACAACCGTCGCCAGGATATTGGCCAAGCTGTTCAGGGCGATGGGCGTCCTCACCAGGGGCCATCTGGTAGAGGTAGAGCGCGCCGACCTCGTCGGCGAATATATCGGTCATACCGCCCAGAAAACCAGGGAGCAGATCAGAAGGGCCCTGGGCGGCATCCTGTTCATAGACGAGGCATACTCGCTGGCCCGCGGCGGCGAGAAGGACTTCGGGAAAGAGAGCATCGACGTCCTGGTCAAGGCGATGGAAGACCAGAAGGACAATCTGATCCTGATCCTGGCCGGTTACAAGCATGAGATGGAGTGGTTCCTGAGCAGCAATCCGGGCCTGTACTCCCGTTTTCCCATGCATATCACCTTTCCGGATTATACAGTCTCCGAGTTGTTGAAAATCGGCGGACTGATGCTGAAAAAGCGCCAATACCGGCTCTCGTCCGAAGCCCAGTCCAAGTTGGGCCATATCCTGGAGGAGCAGCTGGAAAAAAGGAACCAGAACGAAGGAAATGCACGATTGGTACGCAACCTGATCGAGAAGAGCATGCGCAAGCAGGCGCTACGACTGATCAGGCGCACCAGGCTGACTAGGGAAGAGCTGATGACCATCCAGCCGGAGGACCTGACATGAACAGGTTTTGGAGCAACTTGCAAAACCGGCATGACGCCAAGCTGATTACTGCTGCCGAGCGGGCAGAGGTAGCGGCTCAGGATGAGTATCTGCGGATCGACGAGACCGCCTGTCTGAATCAGCTGAGGGTTTTGGATGCTTTCAGGCAGGTAGGAATCTCCGAGTTGCATTTAAAAGATGGCACCGGCTACGGCTACGGGGACTTGGGGCGATCTGGCCTGGAAGCGGTGTACGCCCAGACATTCGGAGCCGAAGCAGCCCTGGTGCGGGCACAGATCATATCGGGTACTCATGCTATCTCCTGTGCCCTGACCACCTTCTTGGGCAAGGATGATCGGTTGCTGTCAGTGACCGGACGCCCCTACGACACCTTAGCCCGTATTATCGGCCTGACCGGCGACTCTGGACGCTCACTGCAGGGAATGGGGGTCAGGTACGACGAAGTGGAACTCGACTCCTGCGGACAGCCCGATTACGACAAGATAAGTTCGGTGATCGGCAGCAGCACCCGGCTGGTGTTGATCCAGCGATCCCGCGGCTACAACTGGCACCCGCCTCTTAGTGTGGCAGAGATCGGCCGGCTGGCGGATTTTATCAAGAAGATCAGCCCCGGAGCTATCTGTTTTGTTGATAACTGTTACGGCGAGTTTGTAGAAGAGTATGAGCCCACCCAGCTAGGGGCAGATCTGATCGCCGGCTCACTGATTAAAAATGCCGGCGGAGGCCTGGCTCCCTCAGGCGGATATCTGACAGGCCGCCAGGATCTGATAACAGCGGTTGCCGACCGGATGATTGCGCCCGGACTGGGCGACCAGATCGGCACGAACCTTGGCCTGGGGCGCCTGTTTTACCAGGGGTTGTTCCTGGCGCCGCACATTGTCGGCGAAGCTCTGAAGGGAGCTGTCTTTGCCGCCCACTTCCTGTCCTTACTTGGCCTCGAGACTTCTCCGCAGCCGGGTTCAGGCCGGTCCGACATAGTCCAAGCAGTCAGAATGAAGGGGCCAGAGGCCCTTAATGCCTTTTGCCGCGGGATCCAGGCCGCATCCCCGGTGGATTCCTTCGTGACCCCCGAGCCAGGATTTCTCCCGGGCTACCGCGATCAGGTGATCATGGCGGCCGGCACTTTTGTCCAGGGCTCTTCCATCGAACTTTCGGCCGATGCGCCCATGCGTTCTCCTTATGCAGTTTACCTGCAGGGTGGGCTGTCTCACTCTCATGCAATGATTGGCCTGCTCAACGCGGCACAGGTTTTAATTGACGAAGGGCATCTAAGCGGGGAGTAAAGGTTGATATGAGCGGCATGGTGAATGTCATCACTCTAATAATCCTGATTATCGAGCTTTTATGTCATTTATACCATATATACCAGCCATTCCTCTTATATCTTTAACCATGCTCATATATGCTTTTATTGATAATTTCCAGCACTTAACCCTGTTATTCCTTGCAGGAATGTTGCTTATCCTGATCGTATCAATGTTCATCGACATCGTGGCAACGCAGTTGGGCGCAAGGACGTTAGGGGCGAGTAAATACGGACTGTGGGGTGCTCTGATAGGGGGGATGGCGGGTATTATCATCAACCCTGTGCTGGGCATAATTATAGGCCCCTTCATAGGGGCCATCATGGCGGAGTTGATCTTAAGCAGACGCGGGTGGGGGAGTGCCCTCAAGGTAGGGGTCGGTACCTTGTTTGGATTCGCCCTGGGCAGCGGCATGAGGTTTATTCTAGCCTTAGCGATGGTGATCGCTTTTATCATCAAAGCTGCACATAATTATGTAAGCAATGCATATAATTATGTAAACTTGGCTTTAATTGCAGTCAGGCCATCAATCTATTTTTCTCAACACTCCGATCACCTTGCCGAGAATGGTCAGATCGCGGACTATTATTGGTTCAAGGTCATCATTTTCCGGCTGTAGCCTAATTGCGTTTTTTTCCTTGAAGAAGCGCTTCACAGTAGCTTCTTCGCCGATAAGGGCCACCACGATATCGCCGTCATCGGCTGTGTTCTGCTGGCGCACCACGATGAAGTCCCCTTCATAGATGCCGGCCTTGATCATGCTGTTGCCCTTAATCGTGAGCATGAACACCTGCTTGGACGTATTGAGGAAGCTTACGGGAAGCGGAAAAGTTTCCTCGATATTTTCCGTGGCTAAGATCGGTTCACCCGCGGCAACCCGTCCCACGACCGGAACGCGAACGATTGCTGATTTATTACTGGTCAACTCGATCGCCCTGGGCTTGGTGGGATCCCTGCGTATGTAACCCTTTTTCTGCAGCTGCCCTAGGTGGGCGTGAACTGTTGAACTCGACTTGAGCCCGACCGCCTCTCCGATTTCCCGCACAGAGGGTGGGTAGCCGCGTTCATCGAGAGTCTGTTGGATGAATTCCAATATTGCAACTTGGCGATTGCTAAGTTTTGCTCTCATTAATCAAAACCCCCCTTGTTTTTGATGGTAGAGACAACCTAATCAGGCAAGCAAAGATTCAAGTTAACAGAATTATAGCATACAACTGTTTGTTTGTAAAACATCTGTTCGAGTATATTTGTCTGACAAATTTATTATTTAATTTATAACTTCTTATAATAATAATTATGTTAACTAAGAGATGAACCAAGGATTCCAGGTTCCAATCTCATCGATGGCGGCATTCCTCCTCCTTTTCAACAATAAAAATTATTATTACAAAAATGATGATTTCACGATTGTGGAATTCTCTAAGTGATGGAAATCTTTTGAAATCTTCTATGGAAGGAAATTTGATCACAATAATTCCATCTGGGTTCCATTCCAGTCTCCTAACAGTTTTACCGCCACTGATCAGATGGTGACCGTTATATACTAATGAAACGGACATTTTGAAGTATTATAAAATAAGTGTCCATACATAATATTGATCTTGATAATTGCGTAAACGCACATTAAAATCACATCTTATTGATTACGCTCAACGAAAAACTACGCCTTATTTTGCGTTTTAAGGGGGGTTAAATTATTTATAAGGGATAATGTATGTATGGGATAAATCCCGTGCTTTTAATTTATAGTCGACGGAGACGAAGCGTTCAGAAGCTTAGCAGATTTTTATTATGATAAAATATTCTCAAAGAAGGTGATTTTAATAAACTATAAATTAAAATAAAAGACGAAAAATTAGTTGTTCAATTTTTAAGTCAATATGGTTTGGACGTATTCCTTTTTACTGATGAAGAATCCAAGCAATGTGGTGAAACTCCGGATTTTAAAGTTTACAAAGATAGTAAGCTTCTTTTTTATTGTGAAGTTAAATCAATAGATAAAGAAATATTTGTTGAAGAAGAGCAATTCGGTACTGATAATACATATAATCAAATTGCAATGAAGCGAATACACAAATCAGTAAAGCAATTTGATTCCGTAAATCCAAATAGAGACTACCCTAATGTGCTTGTTATTGTTAATCATCAATTTGGAGTTGATGTAGCTGATTTACATCTTGTTTTCTCTGGCATTCCTTTAGAAAGCTCTGATAAAGTTATTACTTTTGTTAGAAAGGATTTTGCTGAAAAAATACGAACTGAAAAAAATCGCATTGATTTATATATTTGATTTTAATTAATTCCTCCCCTATATATTATAAGATACAAAATTCCAGTATAGATAGAAACCGCCCTAGACGGCGGTTGTAAAATAATGCTCATAATTGTTTAGACAAAATAAACATATGTTTTTATCTTTTATATCATATTTTACATGAAAACTTACGCATATAGTCTTTTCGCCATTAAATAACATTATTCCTTCTAGGAAAAATATGGACAAAAGATAAAATCGTTGCTCATCCCCTGCCCTATTATTACATTGCCTGTTTATCAAGATGCCTCTGAGTTGGGTCATATCATGAAGGCGTGTTTTTAATGGGTATTCGTCAGATCGTGTGGGTACCAACATCTTATTTATAACATGATATGAACGGCAGGAGCTTTCCAATGGGTAATTATCTGCGATCGTCAACCCCAATCTGATCCACTTTGATCTTGAAAGTGATCCACCCTTTTGATCCTGCGAACCTGATCCACCTTGATCATGGATCCGGTTTCTTGAAATCCTGTTCCTTGACAACAAGGGTATCGCGTTTGCCCTGGCGGAGCTTCTCCTTCAGCCGGAAGGTGTCACCGTTCATGTTCAGGATATGGGAGTGATGGGTCAGCCGGTCGATCAGCGCAGCGGTCAGCATAGTGTCAGGGAAGAACTCCCCCCAGCGGGAGAACTCCAGATTCGTCGTTATCGCCACGCTGCCACGCTCGTTGCGCACTGACAGCTGGTGAAACAGCAGCTCAGCCTGCGGCTTGGTGAAGGTCAGGTAGGAGAGTTCGTCCAGGATCAGCAGGTCGACCTTCTCCAGGGCCTGTTCGAGGCGGGTCAGCCTGTGGTTCGCCTGAGCCTCCGCCAGCTCGGTGGCCAGGTCGGCCGCCGTGTAGAAGCGCACCCGGTACTTCTGCTTGCACAGCCTGCCCATTCCGAGGCCGGTGAGTTTTGCCGGTACCCGGGTTGCCGATGGCAATGATGTTCTCGTGCCGGTCGATAAACTCTCCGGTGGCAGTTGCCAGATCAGTGCCTCTTCTACATTCACCAGGTGCTTGAACTCGAAGTCGTCCAGGCTCTTCTTGACGGGGAAGCGGGCCGCCCTGATCCTTCTTCTGCTGGTTCTGCTGTCTCTGATCGATCTCCCGCTCCAGGAGCTCTGGAGGAACTGCTCGTAGCCGTAGCCCTGGTCTTCGGCCTGGCGCAGCACCTCTTCATGCGCCAGCGTTGGCAGTTTCAACTGCTTGGCGTAGATCCTGATCAGTTCGGGGCTGGCGTTCATGAAGCTCCGCCTCCGGCCAGGAGACTGTCATAGCAGGTGAGGTCAACCGGCTGCACGCTGGTCCCCTGATGGGGATGACCGGTGGCGCCCGGCTGTGGCGTAGTAGGCGACCACGTCCACCGAGATCTGCCGGAGTTCGAGCGCCTTTTTTACCGCTGCCAGCACCTTTTCACTCCGTGGTCGACGATGAGGCGGAGCAGTTGCACCATGCTCCGGTCCGGGTCCTCAAGTGCCAGGAGAAGCTCCGAGTTCCTGCGGCAGGTTGGCTTCCCTGACCGGCCTGGCGTTCATGACCGCCCGCGGCCTCTCTTCCAGCAGGGAGATGTAGTGCTCCAGCTTGTATTTGGTCTTTGCCTGCCGTAGCAGCGTTCGTGGCGGGCGAGCAGCTCGCCCCGGTAGTAGATCTCCATCGAAGGCGCTGCCCTTGGCAGTCACGATCTTGCCGGCGTGCACCGGCACTGAGTATCTGTTCTTGTCAAAGGATGCGGTGGCGTAGTAGTCCACCCGGGGTTCTTTTATTAGTGCCGTGTCGTACGGTTTGACCGGCAGTGGGATCAGAGCGGCCTTTTCGATGGCGAAGGCTTCCCTGACGGGCAGTTCCCGGCCTCTGATCTGGTGCTCGGCAGTGTAGCGCCGGCAGCGTTCCAGGATCAGTTCGTTGAGTTCGTTCCAGTCCCGGCCTCGGGGATGGGCACCAGGACATTGCGCCGGATGTAGCCGACGAGTCCCTCGACCAGGCCCTTTTCGTGGCCTTCTGCTCTGGTACAATACCAGGTCTCGTAGGCATAGTGGGCGCGGAAGGCGGAATCGGTCCTGTTCCCTGGCGCATTTGCCCCATCCTTCCTTGACGGCTGTTTTAAATTATCGTACACCGCGGTTCTGGCCACCCCGCCAAAATAGGCGAATGACATCTGGTGCGCTTCCAGAAAGGTTTCTTGGCGCTCTACCGGGAAGGCCATGACGAACGGTGCGCAGCTGTGGCATAGCCGGACGCAGAAGAGGTGCGCCTCGGTCTTCTCGCCGGCGATGTACACTGTGGCGGTGCCCCAGTCGACCTGGGCGGCCTCGCCCGGGGAGAAGGCCAGGGGGATGTACACCTCGGGATCTTGGGCCTGAGTTGGGACACCAGGCGGCGCACCGTGGGTTCGGCGCCCTGAAAGCCTTTTTCATCTTTCAATCGTTCATAGATCCGCTTGGCGGTATGGTGCTGTTTGCGGTGGCTGTTTTGTCTTTCTCGAAGCATTGCTTGACGAATTCTTTTACTTCTTCGGTGATGACTTTTTCTTGCTCTCTGTTTTGCTCTTTCCCAGGGCAACTTCTCCGAGGCAGTAGCGCTTGACGGTCTTTCGGGAGATCCCGAGCCTTTTGGCTATCGCTCTTTGCGATAGACCTTCAACCGCATAAAGATGTCTGATATCCTTGTAGTGGTCCACTCCAATCACTCCTATCCCCCCATATCATCGTATTTCGTCAATTCAATGATACGGGGTTTTTGGTTGGGGTGGATCGCTTTCGAAAGATCAAATCCCGTGCTAATGGATCAGTTTCATTTTAGCGTTCGCAAAACCGTCTTCTTCAGCGTGGCGAACCTGTTTAACCTGGAAGTGGATTTATTGTACTTCGATACCACCTCCACCTACTTTGAAATAGAGGAAGAGGATGATTTCCGCAAAAACGGACACTCCAAGGACCACCGGCCGGATCTGCCCCAGGCGGTGATCGGATTGGCCGTGACCCGGGAGGGCATCCCGGTGCGCTGCTGGGTCTGGCCGGGCAACACCGCCGACATGTCGGTGATCGAAGAGGTCAAGAAAGACCTGGCCGGTTGGAAGCTGGGCCGGGTGATCAGCGTTCTTGACAGAGGTTTCGCCTCCGAGGAGAACCTGCGCTGCCTGCAGCGCGCCGGCGGCCACTACATCGCCGGAGAGAGAATGCGCTCCGGAATGGAGAACGTGGAGCAGGCCCTCTCCCGACCCGGCAGGTTCAAGCCTGTCGCCGACAACCTGGAGATCAAGGAGGTCGTCGTGGGCGACGGTGAGAGACGCATCCGCTACGTCCTGGCCAGGAACCCGAAAGAGGCCCTGCGGGACAAGGAAAAAAGAGGGCTTATCTTGTCAAAGATCAAGGATGAACTGGCAAAGCTCGGCGACCTGGCGGGAGAGCCCCACTGTAAAGCCTGCTGCGAACTGATCGCCCATAAGAGCTACGGCAGATACCTGAAGATGGACGAACAGGGACAGCCCCATATAGATAAAGCAAAGATCAAGGCCGAGGAGCGCTTGGACGGCAAGTACCTGATCAGGACCTCAGACGACACCCTCTCCCCGGTGGATGTGGCTCTGGGTTACAAGCAACTGTATCAGGTGGAAGACGCCTTTCGTACGCTCAAGACTACCCTGGAACTGCGGCCCGTCTACCACCGCCTGGAGGATCGGATACGCTCTCACATCCTGCTCTGCTGGCTGGCGCTGCTGCTCTTGCGGGTGATGGAGAACCAGACTGGCCAGACCTGGGCAAAGATGCGCCGCAATCTTTCTCGCATTCAGGCGACTGAACTTAAAACATCCTCTGGCAGCATGACCAAAACATCCAATCTCAGTCCAGAGTTGAAGCAATTGTTTAAGACCCTCGAAATCAAGGAACCCCCGAGAATACTGGATCTCAGCAAAAAACGCCCGGAAAAACCATAGATACACGGCAATTTCTTACCGATCCCTAGATACCTTGCCAGGCAACGCATTGCGGCCTCGTTTTATCTAGGCACTGATTAATGCCGATGCGGTCATCATCCCGCTCAGTCGATCTCCCGAAGTGGATGGCGAACTGGGGAGAGGCAACTCTTCCAGTCCCATACCGGCATCGTCCACTTCCTGCTGGCACCAGACACTAAATATCGTCAATCCCCATATGATTTAACGGTGACGTCAGAGTCCGCAGGGGATTGACGTGCTTTCAGAGTTGTTCTTGGCAACAGCTATTTCGAGAAGTCAGCGAGAATCTTCCATACTGTCAGTATGAATGATCAAAAAATAATAAAATTGAATGCTCCTAAATACAATATCTTAACTGCAAGAAAGGATGGGATATGCTTTGGAACCAGCGACGATAAAACTAGCGGATGGCAGGCTTATTGAAGTCCCCGATGTTGTCTATGAGCGGTTGGTTCGCATGCTTATCTCTTCAGTTCGCAGCGAGGAAAAGCTGAGCAAAGGAGCGAAAGAGATTAAATCCAGCAGATACAAAAAAGTGCAAAAAAAGGGGCTTAGGTCTATTTGAAGGATACTGCACGCGGAGACACATAGTGTTTTTAGATCCTAAGAACCCTAGATCAGGACAATCTTAAAATTAGGTGATACGTATAGCGTCGCTTGCTCCTGTTTCCGTTGGAGCAAAAACTCAAACTGTGTATAAAAAGACCTCCAGTTTTCACCGTATAGCAAATCTTCAATAGAAAAGCGGCCACGAGAGCCGCTTTTATACGTGTGATATCTTCAATCTA
>CAWEDD010000010.1:0-56257 GCA_963807495.1 uncultured Peptococcaceae bacterium | reverse complement strand
CCGGCCTCCGTGCTCGGCGACGGCGCCCACACCTTGCGGGAACTGGTGGCTCTGGCCAACCTCGACCCGCGGCGCGGGGCAGGGCCACGCCCGGCCGCTGACCAGGCTGAGCATCGACACGGCCGCAGTCCTGACGCTGGCCCGGCAGGGATTCACCACGGACAGCGTTCCGCCGTGCAGGCATCCGGTGCTGCTGCGGGACAGCGCCAACCTGAGCACGGGCGGCGAGGCCGCTGACGTCACCGCCCAGGTGCACCCGGAGAATGCCTACCTGGCGGAGCAGGCCGCCCGCATCCTCAATCTCGATGTGGCGGGCGTCGACCTGGTAACTCCGGATATCACCATTCCGGCCCGTGAGAGCGGCGGCAGGATCATCGAGGTCAACGCCGCGCCGGGCTTCCGGATGCACCTCTTCCCGAGCTGGGGCGAGCCCAGGCCGGTGGGAGAGGCCCTGGTGAACCACCTGTTCCCAGTTGCCGGCGAGGCCAGCATCCCGGTGCTCTCGGTGACCGGCACCAACGGCAAGACCACCACGGTGCGCCTGCTCGGCCATATCTTCCGGCAGCAGGGCCTGACCGTGGGGATGACCACCACGGGGGGATCTACGTCAACGAGCGCTGCCTCTGCAAGGGCGACACCACCGGGCCCACCAGCGCCCGGACTGTGCTGGGCGATCCAGCGGTGCAGTTGGCGGTGCTGGAAACAGCCCGGGGCGGCATCCTGCGGGGCGGCCTGGGATACGACAGGGCCGACGTGGCGGTGGTCACCAACATGGCATCGGACCACCTGGGCCAGGACGGGATCGAGACCATGGAGGACCTGTTCTGGATCAAATCGCTGGTGGTGGAGGCGGTGCGGCGGGAAGGGCATGTGGTGCTCAACGCCGACGACCCCTATGCATCCGGGTTTCCGCGGCGCGCCCGCGCCCCGGTCGTCTACTTCAGCCTGCACGAATGCAACCTGCTGGTGAGGCGCCATCTGGGCACCGGGGGCTGCGCCGTGTTCGTCAAGGAAGGCGTGGTCTACTACTGCCGCGGCGAGGCTGCCGTCAGGATCATAGGGCTCAAGGCGATCCGGGCGGGGATGGGCGGCCGGGCGGTGCACAACCTTGAGAACGCCCTGGCTGCAACCGCAGCCGCCTGCGCCTGCGGCCTGCCGCCGGAGGCGATCCGGCGCGGCCTGCGCACCTTCGGAGCCGAATCTGCCCATAACCCGGGGCGCCTGATGCTGCGCCGCCTGGGCCGGGTGACGGTGATCGTGGACTATGGCCACAATGCCCCGGCCTTCCGCCGCATCGTGGAATTCGCCCGGTGCCTCAAGCCGCGCCGGCTATTGGGAGTGGCCGGCGTGCCCGGCGACCGCGGTGACGCACAGATCGTAGCGGCAGGGGAGGAACTGGGCGCCGCCTTCCACGAGCTGTTCATCAAGGAGGACCGGGACCTGCGGGGGAGAACGCCGGGGGAGACCGCCGGGCTGCTGCAGAGTGGGGCGCGCCAGGCCGGGCTGCCTCCATCCTTCCTGCACGTGGTCCTGAGCGAGACCGAGGCCGCACGGGAGGCGCTGCGCCTGGCCCGGCCGGGCGACGTGGTCGTGATCTTCTACGAGGACCTGGACGGTGTAATGGGAGTGCTGGAGCCCGGCCCCGGGCGCCCGCTTGCGGGCGCGGCGGAAGGTCCGCCGGTTTTCAGCCAGGGCGGACGGAACGCGGAGGTTGAAACAGCTTGAAAATAACGGCTATTCGTCATATCTTGTTTTGATCTAGAGGTTTTAGACTTATTTTCCAAATACTTGGCCAGGCCGTGGAATTGCTCTGTCAATGCCCCGGCCTAAGAATATTGGTGAAAAAATGCATATAAATCAAAACAAGTCTGAATAATTTCGAGCACCATAAAGGATGCGCATAATGACAACCTGTTTTTCCATCTCATTGACTAAATAAAAAACAATGTAATTATCAACTATTAACTTATGATATCCTATGGTTTTTAAGGGCTCATCAAAAACCAAACTGCCAGAATAGGGAAAAAGCTTTAACCGCATTATGCTGTTTTCTATTCTTTCAAGCAAATTGTTTGCAGCGATTTCAGCAAAAAGCTTTCCTGATATATAGATGTAAATCTGCTCTAAATCCTCGCTTGCTTTTGGGGTAAATTTTAAACTATAATTGTTTTTCGACATATTTGTCTCTCAGCTTTTTAAAGACTTCTTCCCCATCCAGCAAAGGAACACCTTGTTTAATCTGTGTTTCAGCCTCAGCAAGCTTTTTATAGACATCAACAAGAGAAAGCTGGCGCTCGTAGGTTTCTATGCTCATTACAACCAGGTCACCATATCCGTTTTTGGTAATGAAAATTGGCTCGTCCTGTTTATGACATATTTCTGAAATTTCATTTGTATTTCTCAAATCTGTTATTGGCCTGATCTGTAGCATAACATTATCACCTCATAATTATAGTTGTGACATTATTATAGCATAATTATGTACAAACCAACAAGTATCCAAAGTCCGATCACTCGCGGGATGGAAGCGCTATGCCTTGCCGCCGGGGGTGGCCGGCACGCCACCTGGTATTCATGGGCGGGCGTGAGCCCTTGAGGACTCCGAAATTATCTGGAGCACGGAATAACAGGGAGGGTGGAGGTCAATATTACGTAATGGCAATATCCGGATGAAAAGGCTTCCGGAAAAGGATTTCCGGGAGACTGCATACTAAAAAAAGGAATTGCAGCCCTGGATAAGGAATTTATTCTAAACTGGCTGGAAACATCTATTCGAGAGGAGTGAGCAGGTGGAGAGCATGCCTGACAGCCTGATCCTGCGGGCGCATGCCAAGATCAACCTCACCCTGGACGTGGACCGGCTGAGGCCTGACGGCTACCATGAGATCAAGTCCGTGATGCAGACGGTCGGCCTGTTCGACACGCTCACCTTCAACCGCCTGCCCGAAGGGATCAGCGTGACCTGCACCCCGCCGGGGGCCGCCCCGGACGGGCCCTCCAACCTGGCGTACCAGGCCCTGCAGTCCCTGGTCGGCAGGCTGCCTGGGGGCATCGATCTGGTGATCGCGAAGCGCATTCCCACCGCCGCCGGACTGGGCGGTGGCAGCAGCGATGCCGCCGCCGCGCTCAAGGGAGCCGACGCCCTCTACAATCTCCGGCTGACCGAGCTGGAACTGACCGCGCTGGCGGCGCGCCGGGGTTCGGATGTCGCTTTCTTCATGCGCGGGGGCACGGCCCTGGCCGAGGGTCGCGGCGAGGTGGTCACGGCGATGCCCACCCTCAAGCCGCAGTGGCTGGTGCTGGTCAATCCGGGGTTTCAGGTGGCCACGGCCGAGATCTATGCACGCTTTCAGCCCGGAGAGAACCGGCCCTGGACGATGCGCTTTCTGACCTCGGTGGCCCGGGGCGACCGGGATGGCATGCTGGCCTGCATGGGCAACGACCTGGAGCCGGTGGCAGCAGCCGCCTACCCGGAGGTGTCCGCCATCAAGGCTCGTCTGGAGCAGCTGGGAGCGGAGCGCGCTCTGATGTCCGGCAGCGGCCCCACCGTGTTCGGCGTGTTTCCCGGCGAGGATGAGGCCCGCAACGCCGCCCGGCAGCTGGAGGGAGGAAGGGAGCAGGTCTTCGTCTGCAGGATGACGAGGCCCGGTGAGCAGCTCGGCCCTGACTGACGGCGCAAGCCGGCCGGAAGCGGGACGAATGGCGATCGGCTGCCGGAATCGACAGAGGGGTTGTGGCCGCAGAAAGCCTGTTGCCTAACGGGGTACGCAACAGATGAAGCCATCGGCAGCTTCCCGCAGGCAGAACAGCATACAGCCTGCCGGCGGGTTTTAGCGATAGAGGAAAACGAGGGGAGGCGGAGTAAAGGTGCCAAAGCAGGAGCGCAGGCTGGTGCCGGTGAGGCTGGACTCTTACAAGCCGCTGCGGGAGGTTGTCTTTGACAGCCTGCGGGAGGCGATTATCAACGGCACTCTGAGGCCGGGCGAGCGCATGATGGAGATCCAACTGGCGGAGGAGCTGGGAGTCAGCCGGACCCCGGTGCGGGAGGCGATCCGCAAGCTGGAGCTGGAGGGGTTCGTGGTCATGGTGCCGCGCAAGGGCGCCTATGTGGCCGGAATCTCTTTAAAGGATATCGCCGACGTGTTCGAAGTGCGGGCCTCCCTGGAAGCCCTGGCCTGCGGCCTGGCGGCGGAGCGGATCACGGGCGAGGAGCTGGAGGAGCTGGAGCGGATCCTGGTGCGCAAGGCTGAGATCATCGCCGAGGGCGACGTGACCCAGTTCGTGACGTTAGACACCCAGTTTCACGACGGCCTCTACCGGGGCAGCCGCAATCAGCGCCTGATCCAGATGCTCAGCAACCTGCAGGATGAGATCCAACGCTTCCGCGCAGTTTCCCTGGCCTTTCCGGGCCGGATGCGGGAGGCCATGGACGAGCACAGGCAGCTCTTGGAGGCGGTGGAGGAGCGGAACATCTCGTTAGCACAGAGCCTGGCCTGGGAGCATATCGAGAACGCCGAGAACAGCCTGATGGAAGCAGTGCGCCGCGACCGTCCCGAGGGAGTGGACAGCGATGATCGGTAGGGTTGATGCCGTGGTGCTGGCAGGCGGCGGCCGGCTCAAGGGGGGGCGCGCCGCATCCCGTGAAGACCGGAGCCGACGGGTTGACCGCCCGGACGGGAGCGAGTCCGAAGCCAACAAGTCCCTGCTCCGGATCGGCCAGCGCCTCATGGTGGACTATGTGCTGGAGGCCCTGGCCGCCAGTCCGGAGGTGGCGCAGATCGTGCTGGCCGCACCGCCGAAACTCCAGGAGGCCTACCGCACCGACGGCAGGCTGCTCTTCGCCGCTGCGGGCGAGACCCTCCTGGGAAGCCTGGCCGCCGGCGCCGCAGCGCTGGAGGCCTCCCCGGAACCCCAGGACTGGCTGCTGATCTGCACCGGCGATATCCCCTTCCTGACTGCGGCAGCCGTAGCCGATTTTATCGACAAGTGCCGCCGGCGGCAGGCGGACTTCTACTACCCGATCATCAGCCGCCGGGCGGCGGAGCAGCGCTTTCCCGGGGTCAGGCGCACCTACGCCAGGCTGCGGGACGGGGTTTTCACCGGGGGCAACCTGTTCCTGGTGCGCCGGGCGATCCTGGGAGAGGCCCTGCCGAGGGCCGAGGGGTTCATCAGGCTCCGGAAAAAACCGGTGGCCATGGCCCGCCTGGTGGGGCCAGGCTTTCTGTTCGCCTATCTCCTGGGCTGCCTGACCATCGACTTTGCAGAGAGGCGGGTGTCCAGGCTGGTCGGATGCCAGGGTGCCGCCGTGATCAGCGACTACCCGGAGATCGGCGTGGACGTGGATAAGCAGGCGGATCTCGACCTCGCCCGCAGGATCTTGGCGCCGTGACGACTCCGTAGATGCTGTTTGAAAAATTTTCATTTATATGCAGGAATTTATTAACAGGTGGAGAATCCATTTACCAAAACAATTGCTAGAGGAAAGCCAGGAGAGACAGCCAAAAGAAAGTTCAGAAAGGGATGGCCGGCATTGCAGGTGACAGATGTAAGAATTCGCAGGGTGAACCAGGACGGGAAGATGAAGGCAATATGCTCGGTAACCTTTGACGATGCTTTTGTGGTGCACGATGTGAAGGTGGTGGAGGGGCAGAACGGGCTGTTTGTGGCCATGCCCAGCCGCCGCACTCCGGCCGGCGAGTTCCGGGACATCGCCCACCCGATCTCGGCCGGAGCCCGGGAAGTGATCCAGAGCGCCGTATTGAAGGCATACGCCCAAGCCGTCTAGACCAGCCCTCTCAAGACCTCCGGCGCCTGCAGCAGGCTGTGCCGCCTGGCGGATGCAATAGATGGCCGGAGCCGCATGGAAATGCAAGCGGGGCCGCGGTGGGCCGGGCGGATGCAGTACGACTCCGGCGCATGGCGGGGGCGGGACGTGGCGCACAGGTGCAGGGCGGCTGCGGGGGTGCGTGGTCCGTCAGGCGCCGGCGGCAACTGAATATGCGAACCAGAAGCGGAAAGGGATGAAGATACAGCCCTTTTTTTGTTTTTCATGAAAGGATTTTTCCTGCCAGTTGGAGAAAAATAAGAAAATAGGCTTTAAAAACGCGAAAGGAGACTTTTTTATGAGCGCGACAGCAGCAGTGGTTCTGGCAGCAGGGCTGGGAAAGAGAATGAAATCGACCCTCCCGAAAGTGCTGCACCGCTGCGCCGGGGCGCCCCTGATCGGATACGTCCTGGAAGCGGTGGCGGCGGCCGGAATAGAAGAGGTGGTGATCGTCGTCGGCAACGGTGCGCCCCTGGTGCGGGAGGCCCTGGGCGAGGCCTACAAGTATGCCTACCAAGAGCAGCAGCTCGGCACCGGCGATGCGGCGGCCCAGGCGCTGACGGTGCTCTCGCCCGAATGCAGCGAGCTGCTGGTGCTGTGCGGCGACACCCCCCTGCTCACCCCGGGCAGCCTCGTCTCCCTGCTGGCATCCCGAAGGGCGGCCGGGGCGGATGCCTGCATCCTCACCAGCCTGTTCGAAGACCCCTCCGGCTACGGGCGCATCGTGAGAGACGCCTCGGGCCTGGTGGCGGAGATCGTCGAGGACGGAGACGCCACCCCCGCGCAAACAGAAGATCCGGGAGATCAACACCGGCACCTACGCCTTTGACCGGCAGGCCCTGGCGGCCGTCCTGCCGCGGCTGCGCCCGGATAACAGGCAGGGCGAATACTATCTGACCGACGTGATCGCCATGCTGCGCCAGAGCGGAAGGGCGGTGGCGGCGGCAGCCGCTCCCGCCGCGGAAACCGCCGGCATCAACTCCCGCAGGGAACTGGCCGCGGCGGGGCAAGTCCTGCGGCTGCGGGAGTGCGAGCGCCTGATGGACGCAGGCGTCACCATCATCGACCCGGCGGTGACCTACCCGGACCATGGGGTACAGGTAGGGCAGGACACGGTAATCTACCCGATGAGCTTTCTGGAGCTGAACACCCGGGTGGGTCAGAACTGCTTGATTGGCCCGGGGGCGCGCCTGATCGACGCCGTGCTGGGCGACCGGGTAACGGTGCAGAACTCGCTGCTGGTGGGATGCACCGTCGGCAACAGCTGCCAGATTGGCCCCTTTGCCTACCTGCGCCCGGGCACCGTGTTGGCCGAGCGGGTCAAGGTGGGAGACTTCGTGGAACTGAAGCAGGCCCTGGTCGGGCCCGACAGCAAGATACCGCATCTCAGCTATGTGGGGGATGCCGAGATCGGCGCCGGCGTTAACGTGGGGGCCGGCACCATCACCTGCAACTTTGACGGCGCCAGCAAGCACCGGACCACTATCGGGGACGGGGCCTTCATCGGCAGCAACACCAACCTGGTGGCGCCGGTGCACATCGGCTCCGAGGCGGTGACCGGGGCCGGTTCCACCATCACCAGGGATGTGCCCGAGGGCTCCCTGGCCGTCGAGCGGGGGCCGCAGAGGGTGGTCCCGGATTGGAAGCAACGGCGCCAGAGCCGCGGCCATCATCGCCGGCAGCAATCGAAGAACGACTGACAGCCGGCTCATATAAAAAAGATCAGATCGAGGAGGACGCACGTGATTCTCTACGCCAAAAAACTCAAGATCTTCACGGGCAACGCCAATCCGGAACTGGCCCTGGAGATCGCCGACTACCTGGGCATCACGCTGGGCAACATCAAGGTGGGGCGCTTCAGCGACGGCGAGATCAAAGTCAACATCGAAGAGAGCGTGCGGGGAGCTGATATCTTCCTGATCCAGCCAACCTGCTACCCGTCCAACGAGAACGTGATGGAACTGCTGATCATGATGGACGCCCTGCGCCGGGCCTCGGCCCGCCGCATCACGGCAGTCATTCCCTACTTACGGCTACGCCCGGCAGGACCGCAAGCTCAAGCGCGCGCGTGCCGATCACCGCGAAGCTCGTCGCCAACCTGATCACCGCCGGCGGGCGCCTACCGCGTGGTGACGATGGACCTGCACGCCGGGCAGATCCAGGGCTTCTTCGACATCCCGGTGGACCACCTGCCGGCGGTGCCGATCCTGAGCGATTACTTCGCAGAGCCTGGACCTGGCGCCGGGTGGTGGTGGTCTCCCCGGACGTGGGAGGCGTGACCAGGGCGCGGGACTTCGCCAACCGCGTCGGATCGCCGATCGCCATCATCGACAAGCGCCGCCCGGCGCCCAACGAAGCGGGGTCATGAACATCATCGGCGAGGTGGAGGGCCGCACGGCGATCATCGTGGACGACATGATCGACACCGCCGGTACCATCACCCTGGGGGCGGAGGCCCTGCTCAACCATGGGGCCAGGGAAGTATACGCCTGCTGCACCCATCCTGTCTTCTCCGGTCCGGCCAGGGAGCGCATCGAGGCCTCGCCGCTGAAGGAGATCGTGGTCACCAACACCATCCCGGTGCCGGCCGGCTTCCCCAGAGTGAAGGTGCTGACCGTGGCGCCCCTGCTGGGAGAGGCAATCGTCCGCATCCACGAGGACCTGTCGGTAAGCAAGCTGTTCGAATGAGCGCGCCGTAGTATACCCCTTACGCAACGGCCGGGGCCTGCCACGCGCCGCCTGACGCCGCGGCTTTACCGGCCGTTGCCCCTGCCGCCGCCTGCGCTGCTTCCGTTCCTGCCGTCGCCCCCGTTTTGGTTGTCGTTTACGTTGCCCACGCTCCTGCCGTTCAAGGGTGGAACCGGCTCCGCCTGCTTGGGGCTGCACCCGACACCCGTCCGGGAGTGCGTCCGGGGACCCGGGCTCACGATCCGCTGCAGGCGCTCCCCGCCCTTTGGGGCTCCCCTCGGGGGGGCTGCCGGTGGGGCCCGGCTGGGGCTCTGCCTTCTCGCCGCCGGGGAGGGCGTGAATATCACGCACCTTCTGGAAGATCCGGCTGGTGCTCTCCTTGATGCCCTTCATGCTTCCGGCAAACTTGCTCTCGCTCCGGGTCAGGTTCTCCTCGGCGCCGTCACGTACGATCAGGATGTCCTTCCCGATGGTGCGCACCTCCCCGGCCGGCAGCAGCGCCTTCCCCTTCAGCAGGCCATCGCCGGGCATACCGCTCACCTCGAAGGCGATGATCTTCCCGGTCGCCGTGTCGACGTAGAACTCCTCCACGTGGCCGAGGGCGGCGCCCCCCTCGGAGATCACCCGCACCCCCTTGAGGTGGATGTCCTCCTTGACCAGGCTCAGGATCTGGGGCAGGCTGGTGATCCGCTCGGCGTTGGCCATCTTCTGCACCGTCAGCGCATTGTTGCCCACGCTGACCACCCGGGCATAGGGGATCACCTTCTGCTCCCCGAACATGCCGCCGCGCTGCACGATGATCGCCGCCACCTCCGATGTCTGCGGGTTGATCACCAGGTTGCGGATGCGACCGATCTCCCGTCCCTCATCAAGGCTGACCACTGCTAACGATTTGAACTGCTGGCTCTTGCGCATGCCAAACTCCTCCCATTGTGCAGGCGTGCTTTCAGCCTGAGGCGAACCTCAGAGCCTGCCTTTTTTTGACAAGGGTAACCTTTTAAAATATATTGGCCCCGTTATTGCTCTATGCTATTCTTTTCCCGCTTCGATCAGTGGAAACAGGATGCGAAAAATCCAGGCATCGAGGTTTTTGTGAGTCCGGAAGAGGATGGCGAGCGCAGCAGATCCCTTCCCTGACAAAACAAGAAAGCCGGCGGCTCGGCCTGTGAAGCGCACGAGCAGGTACCCGGCTTTCCTATTAGAGGGGGGTGGGGTTATGGAGATTATCGGCAATATGTTCTTGCCGGCTGTTGTTGACACAGCTCAGATAGCTGACACCCTGATCGCCTAAGCGCTCTTTCTGGCAAGGACCTGGTTGTTAACCTGGTCATCGCTGACGATCCTGCCATCGCGCACCACCACTTTACGCTGGCAGAAGTCGGCAACTGAAGGCTCGTGGGTGATTACCACCACCGTGGCGCCCTGTTCCCTGTGCATCTTTTGAAAAATGCCCATGACGTCCTCGCTGCTCGCGGTGTCCAGAGCGCCAGTGGGCTCATCGGCCAGGATCACCAGCGGCTTATTAACGATCGCCCTGGCAATGGCTACCCGCTGCTGCTGTCCGCCCGACATCTGGTTAGGCCAGTGGTGGGAAAAATCTGTCAGGCCGACCATGTCGAGGGCCTCCATGGCCGTTTCCTCGGCCTCGGCGCCGGCAATCCCGCCGTAGAACAGGGGCAGCTGCACGTTGTAGAGAGCGGTGGCCCTGGCCAGCAGGTTATAGCGCTGAAAGACGAAGCCCAGATTCTTGTTGCGCGTGGCGGCCAGTTCGATCTCGTTCTGGGCGGATACATCCAACCCGTCCAGGTAATAATCGCCGGACGTCTGTTTGTCCATGCAGCCGATAATGTTCATCAGGGTCGATTTGCCGGAGCCTGAAGGCCCCATGACGGCGACCATCTCCCCATTTTGGACGTCCAGGTCGATGCCCCTCAGCGCATGCACTTCAATCCCCGACAGCGGGTAGATCTTTATAAGTCCTCGCAAGTGGATGAGCGGTAATGCCGATGAGGCCAGCGCAATTCTGTCTACCCTATCCTTAGTCTCAACCATGTTGGTGCACCTCCGTTACAAGCAATGACCTGCCGGACTGGCAGCCGCCAGCGGCGCCAGCTCTCCGGGCGCCGCCCTCCATCGGGCCGCTCATGGACTGCGGTATCTCCCCGGCCAGGCCGAATTTCACCCTGTCTTCATAATCTTCAGTCATTCCGGTCTTCCTCTCCCCTCCATTTTGTCTGCAACAATAAAAGTTTAGTTCTTTTTCCTTAAAATAGAATTAGAATGAGTTAAGAATTTCCTTAAAAAATAGGAATTTCGTTAAAAATAGCCCTTCCGCTTCAGTACAACTGGGCATCCGGTCCGTCTCCGGCGGGACTACGGTCTCAAATTTATATACAAAGAAGGAATTCCTATATCTTTTTAGAAATAGTCTGCTATAATAAGCTTAAAATTGAATAGTGCTGAAAAAGGCAAACCCGGCGAAAGCCGGGGACGCAAAGCCAAGCGAGTCTAAAGCCCCCAGGGGCCATGACGGTCGGGTTGCCAGTAGGATATTAGTTTAACCCCTATCCGGCAACTCCGGGCAGGGGTTAACTGCTTTAAAGGCTATCAAAAAGAGACCGAATGTATTGATACCGAATGTATTGATAAGGAGGCGTTTAACATGTGGAAGCGAGCCCTGATCATCCTGCTGACGACGTTGGCCCTGACAGCCGCTTGTTCTCTCATCGCCATCGGTGCGGGGGCGACAGCTAAAACCGCCCAGCCGCAGGCGGCCCCTAAAACGGCGACACCGGCCCAGGAGGGATGGACGGATGTTCCCATGTACGCCAAGCTTGCATTCACGCAGACCGGAGGCCTCACCGCGACGCCCGATTTCTCAACCGCGGGACTCCTCTACGCTTTGCAGGCAAAACACTGAGACGCTGCGACATCTTAGAAAATACAGATGCAGGAAAAAGCAGCAGGGTTTTTAAAAATAACTCCGACTGAGCACAAATCAACTGAAAAAGGCAAACCCGGCGAAAGCCGGGGACGCAAAGCCAAGCGAGTCTAAAGCCCCCCAGGGGCCATGACGGTCGGGTTGCCAGCGAGAACCAAGGGAATAGTCCCTGTTTTCCGGCAACCCCCGGGAAACAGGGATTTTTTAGTTTCCGAACTACCTGACAGGAGGCGGAGGGCGCTAGAAAGGCGCCGGGGAGCACCCCCAAGGATAGAGAGCAGCACAGCGGCATCGGTACAAATCAACTGAAAAAGGCAAACCCGGCGAAAGCCGGGGACGCAAAGCCAAGCGAGTCTAAAGCCCCCCAGGGGCCATGACGGTCGGGTTGCCAGCGAGAACCAAGGGAATAGTCCCTGTTTTCCGGCAACCCCCGGGAAGCAGGGATTTTTTAGTTTCCGAACCACCTGACAGGAGGCGGAGGGCGCTAGAAAGGCGCCGGGGAGCACCCCCAAGGATAGAGAGCAGCACAGCGGCATCGGTACAAATCAACTGAAAAAGGCAAACCCGGCGAAAGCCGGGGACGCAAAGCCAAGCGAGTCTAAAGCCCCCCAGGGGCCATGACGGTCGGGTTGCCAGCGAGAACCAAGGGAATCGTGTCCCTGTTTTCCGGCAACCCCGGGAAACAGGGATTTTTTAGTTGCAACTGTCAGCAACGCAACTGGCTGCCCGAAGCGCAGCCGAAAACGAGGAGGTGCCGGGAATGAGAAACAGAAGAACAACAGCGGCGTTGGTGGGGGCAATCATACTCTTCCTGATCACATCTTGTCTGCCTGGAACTGCCGCCGCGGACGACGCGCAGACCGCACCCCAGGCTGTCGCCCGGGACTACGACAGCACATCCGCTTCCGGCGCCCTGGAGACCATACCGACGCTCACCGTGAGCGGCGGACTGGATAAAATCTTCTCTTTCAATTGCGAGGGCCATGCTTACACCTGGGATGTTCAGGTCCCCTCCAGCCTGGTCAGTTGGGACCGGGGCGTCGAGGACACCCTGAACGCTTTCTATGCCAACGGCGGCTCGGGGCAGGGAGCGATCCTGGGCAACTCGCCCGCTGATGTGATCAAGCTGATCAAGGCCACCTATCCGAATGCCGGCGCCGACGACAGGCCGTGGGTCAACGAACCCCGGAACGATGCCTATGTCCGGCAGATCGCCGCGGCGCTCCTGGCGCAGGGGGATGCAGATTCATTTGACAAGTTTCAGGAGGCCGAGCTGGCGCTGAGCTTTGTCCAGTCCATTCCCTATGTGCCCGACCAGTTCCCGAGGCTGGCGGCACAGACACTCATCGACAACGGCGACTGCGACGACAGGTCGGTACTGCTGGCGGGCTTGCTGAAGGACATGGGCATCGGCTGTGCGCTGCTGTACTATTCGCCCCAGAGCATGGGCCTGTCTTTCGGGCACATGAACGTCGGGATTGCCGTGGACGTCCCCGCCGGCTACGCCTATGACAGCTACGCAGAGGATGACGGCAGCGCCTGCTATGTAGCGGAAACCACCAACCGCACCCCGATCGCCTATACCTTCACGGAAGCGCCAAGCGGCATCTATCGAGTCCTGTGACGCCAACGGCCCGACTGCCCGGGCCACCACCGATCAAGAACACTCACCTTCGTTCGACGAAAATGCTTCACAGATGGTTCACCGCCGGCGTCAAGAAAACCGTATAAGAGAAATGAGAGGGGCTGTGGCCCCTCTCATCATTATGACCTTAGATTCCGCCTATGGCACCAGGTCACTCACTACTTGGCCTGCAGCGCCAGGAGATTGCTGATCATGGCGCAGGCCTCCGCCCTGCTGGCGTCGTTTTCTGGTTTGAAACTACCGTCGGAGTAACCCTTGATCAGCCCATCATTACTGGCCTGCGCCACGAACCCCCGCGCCCACCAGTTGATGCTGGCATCATCCGTGAAGGCGGTCTTGGCGGTGGAGTCGGCAAGCGCCTGGACGGTCTTGCCCAGACCCTTTTCCAGTAAGATGCAAATATCCTGCCTGGTAATCGGTGCATTCGGATTGAACGTGCTGCCGCCAGAGCCAACGATAATCCCTGCGTAAACGGCGGTCTCCACCGACTGATAGAACCACTCACCCGTATTGACGTCGGTGAACGTCGGTGTCTGCGCGGCGTAGGGCGTCAGTTTCAGTGCACTATCAATGACGGTCACGAACTCCGCCCTGGTGATCGGGTTGTCCGGCTTGAAAGTGCCATCGGGATAACCGCTGATGTAGCCGAGACCGCTCAGGTTTCCAATATCGGCGTACGCCCAGTAGGAGCTGGAAACGTCGGTGAAGACGGGCCCCTGGCTGGTACCGGCGCGGGCACCGGAGCGGGAGTGGGCACCGGAGTAGGAGTGGGAGTGGTGTATACGGGAACATAATTGCTGGCGCCTCCGTTAGCGGGCGCAGCAACAGTGTAAGACACAAAGGTGGTGAAGTGCGTCGTCCAGATGGTGATGTTGGTTCCATCATCGTAATAACCGTCTGACTGTCCGGAGGATATTAACGCACTAGCAGTGTTAGCAGTCAACTTGTTGGTTATCGGGGTGAACGTGGTACCCTTGATGAAGCCGACGCTCTTTCCCGATTGGCCGTAGAGAAGGATGCTTACCGGGCTGGAGAATGTCAGTGTCACATCGGGGTTGCTGGGCCCTACCGAAATCGCCACAACAGAGCCGGCACCAGCAGGCAGCTCGCTGGCCGGCGGGGTGACGACCGTGGGCAGCGAAATGGTGCCATCCCAAGTACCAGTACCAGAGGCGGTGGTTGTGGTTCCCGAAGATATGGTGACCGTATCCGTCGGACTGCTGACGGTGGTCTCCGGAAGTGCGCTGTTTTCGCCTCCGGTCAGTAAATTGAGATTAAGTGATCCGCTGCTGCCCGCAGGAGGAGTTAGATTTATAGGGGTAGAACTACTTATGGGCGCCAGGGAGAGAGCGGCCCTAAAGAGTGCGCTATTCCCCAGATAAGTCGGGTCGACCTGCTGGTCGATCAACATCTCGGCAGCGGCGACGTTGGCGAAGCTCCAGCCGTTCGTTGTCACCACGGCATGGGTCATGGCGGTGTCCGCAGCACTGGTCATGGCGCTGGTCAGCGTTGAGGAAATAAGACTTGAAGAAAGGGGGCCGCTGGTTGCAACTTGTTGGAGGCTAAGGTTGCTTTCAATGCCTGTTGTCTGGACGCTCGTTGCAAATGCTAGGAAGTCGACCAAGGTGACTCCCGGCAGCAGGTTCCCCTCAGTGGTGGCGTCGTTATTATAAAGTGTGCCCGCGTTGGCTATGGCAGTTCCCGCGTCAGTAGAGTACTTGATCTGCTCGAGGTCTATCAGAAATTGGGTCGCGGCAGCCTCGGCAGCGCCTGCGCTCGCATACTTGGTAATCACCGCGGCCGGAAGCGGCAGGATGCTGGCCAGGGGAGAGAATAACTGGGCTTCCAGAGCGGCGCTTGGCGTAAAGACCTTCAAAGCTGCCAGGTCACTATCGACCTTGTTCAGTCCGGCAGTGTTCTGGGCCAACCAATAGTACATCGGCGCCAGGCTGTTCAGGCTGGAAAAGTCCGGCGCAGCCGATGCCGCCTGCGGCGCAACGAGAGGTACCAGGCCCATTATCATCATCAAAACGACCAGCAGCGACACCAATTTCATTTTCTTAAAACAGTGCATATGCGATCCTCTCCTTTTTTACTACCTTAAATTTTTAACCTGTCAATTTTTCAATAACATACAAAAACTTACAAACCACTGAGATCTGCTTTTTTTAGAGTGGATTCCCTGCAGAAACCACACTTTTCCGAAATAATGCCAGAGTATAGGGGGTTATTGCAAATGGATGTCGCCACGGGAAGCATTTCAGCTGCCTAAAAGAGACTATGTATAGTAAATATTTTCCTTAAACATTTTTTTAAACGCACTGAAGTATTCTGCATTAAGTAATAAATTTCCTTCAATTTCCTTCAATTCTACTGTAAGAAATTACAACAGAATCCATCACCGTAAGTTATGCGCTAATATGGTTGTCAGATGAAGACAGGCCAGCTATAATTCCACTTAAGAAACAACCTCGGGAATTGCCATGCAAGATGTTGATCCGTAAAGGAGAGCGGGAATATGACCAAGACTGCCAAGTGGCTAACTGCAAGTGGCGCCGTCATCCTCGGCCTGGCGCTGATAATTATTGTTGGCGCCTGGCGCCTGGGCCTGCTCCCGCTGCTTTTCTCGCCTCCTCCGGCCGCGGTCGGAACGACCCCAAACGCCATTAAAGACAGCAGCCCGGCGCCTGTGAGCACCGGCCAACAGCCGCAGCAACCTTCCCCAGCCGTAACCCACACCCCTCCGTCAGCGCCCGGCAACACCACTCTCAACAACACTGGCAGCTCTGCCGGTCTCCCGGAAAATGGCGCCCAACTGACCAAAGATCAGCTCCAGCAGCAGATCGATGATTACTATACCGCAAAGCTGAACAATCTGGCCGAGAGCTACGAGAACCAGCTGAACGCCTTGGTAGGAGAGGCCATGAGCGAGTATCAGGCGGACAAACAGCAGGGTAACAATGCCGCCATATTTGCCCTGGCCGGCAAGTACTATTCCGAGGGCAGCGCCCTGGAGAAGCAGTGCGACGCTCAGTTTTACTCGCTGCTGGACGAGTATAAGGCACAACTCCGCAAAAACAACCTGTCGCTGGACACGGCCAACAGGGACCAACAGGAGTATGAGTCCGCCAAGGCCGCCCGGGAAAAGGAGCTTTTGAGCGAAGCAACCAAAATATTCTAAAAGATCAGTTGTCAAAGAGCTATCCTCGCCGGTATCAATCGCGAGGGTTATCAGCACCATATATGCCTTTGGTTTTCGATAATCTCCACACCCCTAAGATGCCGTATGGTCATTGTTAATTATAATTTCGACAATATATGACCGAATTTTCGGACATCTTAGTGGTCTTAAAAACCACCCACTAGAAGGTGGTTATTTAATGGCCCTGCTTTCCGACATCGTTCGCATGATCGGCGGAATATACTTTTCTTGATAATTTTTTAATGCAGCACTCCCATGATCTGGACGATGACGATGAAGGCGAACACGACCAGCAGCGGCACGATGGCCACGTTCACAACCCGGTCCAGGCCCACGACAGAGTTACCGCCCCAGTTGCGCCCATGCTTTCTGCCTTAGCACCGGCCAACTCCTTAACAATCAGGAGCGCTATCAGCACCAAGGTTGAGATGAGCCCAAGCTCGGCAGCTGTGGACACCCCATTGGTTGAGTTCGTCACGGATGAAACCGTGGACACCGTCGACACTGTACTGACTACGGAACTGATCATAATCCAATCCCCCTTTCTCCAAATAACACAACTTTAACTTAACAAGCACTTATGGGTTGAATAGGAACCATAAAATTACTGCATACAAATATAACTAAACATCCATGCCGATACGGACAACAGCGCTAGATACCAAGATTAACCAAATCCCAAAGAGAGACGTATTCTACTATTATTTCTATAAAAAAACAAAAACTCCTTTTTGAAAAATTTAAATATTTTAAATATTCACAAAAATGTTACATTTGGATCACTGTGAAGAAGTTTGAGGGATCGATAGAAAGTTCCAGGGGATCGATCCTAGGCAAGACAATGTTGGTGATTGGTGATGAGATAGGAATTATAAATGATTTAAATGAGGTAATAAAATGGTACCATATAAATTTCAACGAAGTCAAGATAGTGTTCAAAATATTTCTATAAAAAAGAAAAAAATCCTTCTTCTGAAATTATTAATTTATTTGAATATTTCGTAATTATTTGTCGAATATTTGGATCAATGCAGGAAGATCCCGGGCAAGACCAGGTAGAGCACGATGTTGGTGATGCCGTGAGCCAGCGCCACGCCCAGCAGGGAACCGGTGCGGCGCACGAAAAAGATGAACAGCAACGCCACCCCGAACACGAAGACCACGTCGAGGAAAGAATAGTGAATGATGTGCAGCACTGAAAATATGAAGCTGGCGTAGATCAGGGAGTGGGTTTTCCCCAAGTAGTCATCGGCCGCCTTGAGCAGGATGCCGCGGAAGATGATCTCCTCCATGCAGCCGGTGAACACGATGAGGATAAATCCCGCCCAGCAGCAACATCTTCACGCTGCCGCCCGGCAATAGCGAAGCCGGGCGCAGAATCTGATATTCGATCCAGCCCAGTGGGAATCCGACCAGGGCCACTCCTGCCTGCTCCAATGGCCGCCCCCAGCGCAGGCAAACATCTGCGGACCGGTATCCGACCACCCTGATGATCACGAAGGCGGTCAGCAGCAGAGGGGCGCCGGTGATCAGGTACCAGTACATCACGGGGAAGTTCCACATCGGTATGGCCAGGCTGAGGATGCGGATGATCGGCGCCAGAGCCAGGCATAGATAGAACCGGTAACCGGCGCCTCCAACCAGGTGCCTCGCCTGCCGCCTCGCCTCCGGAAGCAGCATGCCTGCTGTCCCGGTACCAGATCAGGCTCGCCTGAACCAGCAGGGCCAGCAGCAACAGAAACATGAAGCAGCATACCCGGTGCGCACGTTGACCAGAGTGACCAAAAGTTCTGCAGCCAAGATGACCAGGGCGTACAGCCAGGGAATGATCTCCCTGACGGTTACTCTGGTTACCAGGGGTTTTGGGGCAAACGGCGGCACACTCTCAGAGTGTTTCGCAACTCCAGTATTCATAACTTCATGCGGCACGTTCAAATCGGGTGCTCCCGTGACATAATTTAAGCAATGTATAATTCTTCACGGCGGCGATTTATCCTGTTTTGGAGGCCGCGGCTTGGCCTATTTGAATAATCACCGTGTCGGACTCGTCGTCCCAGCTCACTGTGTAGCCGAAAGCTTTGGCTATATAGTTGACCGGGAGGTAGGTGCGCCCGTTTTGGATTACCGGCGCCGAATCGATGGTTTGGGTTTTGCCACTGATGATGATCTTTTTGCTGCCTATCGCCAGCTTGACGGTAGTCTTGCCCTTGGTAAGCGTGACGGATTTCGTATTATTGTCCCAGGTTGTCTGGACTCCCAGGGCATCGCTCAGGTACTGGACCGGCACCAACGCTCTTCCACTGTTATCAATAAAAGCGGCGGCATCGACTGCATAAACCGTTCCGTTGACGCTGTAGCTGTCCTGTCCCGGGACGAACTCGATCAGGTTGGACTTCGGCGCAGACTTCTGTGCAGGCGCTGCCACAGGCTTATACACCGTGCTGGAGATGCGTGGTCTGTAGCTTGCAGTTTGGCCATTAATAGTCACCGTGTTGGATGTGGCGTCCCACTTCACGGTATAGCCGAAAGCTTGGGCTACATAAAGGGCCGGGAGATAGGTGCGTCCGTTTTGGATTTCCGGTACCGCCTCGATGGTGTAGGCTTTGCCATTGATGATGATCGTGTTGCTGCCTATCGCCAGCTCGACAGTAGTCTTGCCCTTGGCAAGCGTGACGGTCTTCGTATTATTGTCCCAGGTTGTCTGGACTCCCAGGGCATCCCCCAGGTACTGGACCGGCACCTGCGTTCTTCCAAAGATGTCGATAAAAGCGGCGGCATCGATCCCATAAACCATTCCGTTAACGCTGTAGCTGTCCTGCCCCATGACGAACTTGATCAGGCTGGACGTGGACGTTCTTGAAGGCGCCACCACAGGATTGTTATACTCCATGCGATAGAGGCCCTCGGCCGATGCCAGTACAATCAGTTTTTTGCCAGACCGGCTGCAGGCGATACTGGTGACTTCACCGAAGATGCTGCCTGCTGCCGGCTGCCAGGTCTGCCCATAGTCATCCGATACCAGCACGCCGTGCGCCGTGCCCACAAAAGCCACGCCCCCCGGCGCCACTGCGGCACAATAGGCAGTTTCAGGCTGCCCTCCCTTGCTCATCACAAAGCCACTGCTGTCGATCTCATTCCACGACTGGCCGTCGTTTCGAGAAATATACAGGCAGGCGCTGGTAGCAGGGCTGAGAGCCACGGCGAATCCTTCTACGGCAGCCACCTGGCCGTATAAAAATCCCCCAGACGAATATCTGGCCGGCATAGGAGCTGTGTCGAGCTTGATATTAGTGTCCACCCAGGTTTGCCCGCCGTCAGCGGTGACTTTAAGGGAGCTGTCCTCCATAACGGCAAAATAAGTATTTTCGTCTATCGCCGCCAGGCAACCCTTGGCTGGAACTACTCCGTATATAGGAAGATTTGTCCACGTTTGGCCACCGTCTGCCGATGCTTCCAGGGTCTCGTTAAAGTTGCCAAGCAGCTCTGTTCCTGCTGTTTCGAGAATCTGCGGGACGGCCGCACCGGTAGAAGTAGGGTTAACGGCGTTGAAGTCATCGCCGTTATCGGCGCTCGTATAAAGAGAACTCGTGTAAGTTAAGTTGCCGGAGCTATTAGGCGGGGTGCCGCTGATTAAAAAGACGTTCTTCGGTTGGAAGGCAAGATCGTTAAATTGTTTAAAGCCTAACGTGCTCCAACTCACTCCGCTGTCAGTGCTTATATAAGTGGTGGCGCCATCGCTGGCAAAATCCTGCCACTGCGCTGGAGAAATGTATACTTGCGTGGCATGGTAATTTGCAATGACGGAGCTAAAACTGTCTGCCACCATGGCCGCTCCCTGCGCCGCGGCCACTCCCGGCAATGGAAGCATCAGCACAAATACTGACAGGATAATCAGGCAAAGTTTTTTGGCAATCATGTGGTCACTCCTTTTGTTAGGCGATCCTATCCATCACGAGAGGAACCGGCGGTCCCGGAATGGAGGCATCGCCAAATTGTTGAAGTCGATGGTCAATAATACTTCTACCAATAAGTTGTCAATCCTGCTAAGATACGTGAACCTCTTCTGGTACGAGCCCGCTGGGTTTCTCCAGCCAGGTTCCTCGTTTCATCGAAAATCGCTCTGCTGAAGCACTATATATAAGCACTATATCTAAAAATAGAAGTATCTTGAGTCAAATAGTGGTTTGTTGCTGAAAAAACCAAATTAATTGGCTGCTGGTCGGCTTGATTTTTTTCCAGAGTTATACCTGCCTTGCAGGAGGCCTGGGCGCGATCGAGTGCTGCATCTGTCTAAACATTCGCTTCGGGAGCTTTATCTGCCAAGACGGCCGGGTTTTTCACAAACCGGAAATAGGCTGACGCGAAGAGCAGGTACCAAAATGGGAACATGATGTAGACCGTCCAGTAATGCGCCACTTCCAAGGCCCTCATCCCCCAAAAATAGCCGCAGCCGAGAATGATGACGATCCTGAGCAGATTCTGCAGCCAGGTGCCCACCACTCCGAACAGGAAGACCGGACCCCCCCTGGACCAGGGCAGGGGCAGATCGATCATCATCATGGTGAAGATCACCACGAACACGGCCATCGTGGCAGGCCCGGCGCAAGCGCTCGAAACCTGCACCACCGTCGACTGGCCGGAGGGCAGGAGAAATTGAAAGGCCTGGCCGCCGGATCTGATATGCAGGCCTGCAAGGTGCACCAGCCAGGCAACCGGCGCCACGGCAGTGTTCGTATAGCCAGCCGCCAGGTAGGAGGCTATCAGGATCGGAAAATAGATGGTAAAGGCATAGGCGGCCAGCAGGATCAGAGGTATGAGGGCAGCCTGCCCGAAACAGACAGCAAAGAGGCCCGCCCAGGCGGCCAACAGGCGCAGCAGAAAGAAGTCTGCCGACAGGGGAATGACAAAAGCCAGTCCAAGCATGGCCAGCCCGGCAATGATAAAAGACAGCGAAGGGGGCGCCCCCATTCCTGAGCGGATGAGGCGCCTCTTGTAATAGCACATGAGGACGCACAGCCCCAGGACTCCCCAGGGTGCCAGGTGGAAAGAGACGATATAGCTGAAGGAGAGAGCTGTTGCCAGTTCGGTCCAGTTTGCCCCCACCAGCAACAAGGCGGCCATCAATAAACTGGCGACAGCCCAAACAATCAACCTGAGCCCCACTGAATGCTTCACCGTTTTCACCACACACTTGCAAATTCTTTAACCCCGTCCTGGTATGGATCTATGCTGCTTCCCCGGACATTGAACTGATCACGCCTCTACCCCGTTAAACAGGCAATCATTCCATACGCAGGCAACGATTTCGATTTCCCTTTGCAGCTGCCGCTTTACTTTTGACATCATAGCACCAAGGCGCGCCCATGTCTTTTAAGATTCTAATTCGAGCAGCCAATCCCGAGTTCCTGTACATATTTTAGTACTGGGACACTAGACATCAGTCCTTCTATCGCACTGGTTATTAGAAAATTCTCTAGGTTCATGGGCCTAAATAACTAAAATTAAAAAAGAAGAAGGAATTACTTTTATTGGTGGAGAATTAGGAGAATTGATATAAAAGTCTGTATTATTAAAATGATAAAAATATTATTAATATTGGAAAAATATCAAATATAGTCGAATAAAAGGAGCACCCCAGTTGTCCAAGCTGAAATTATTGTTCATCGCATCCCTGATCATGTTGGGAGTTGCTGTGTCTTTAACCATTTTCAAGCCCCTTGCCAAAGGAGCGCGTTACGCTGATGTGCAGCAGGAGAGCCTGCTTAAGAGCGACCGGGAGTGGGTGCTGCAATTCACGCTGTTCAACAACGGCGACAGCCCCGAGACCTTCCAGATCCAGGTCGACAAGGATGGTCAGCTGTTCCCATGCCAGGTGCCGGTAGTAGGTCAGGAGGAGTTCACCTACATCCGGCACTTTCAGCGGCAACCCGGCCAGGATCACAACCTGGACGCCACCATCTATATCCAGGGCGATAACCAGCCGGTCGAGACCCTTCACTACAATCTAATGTAAATCTGCGGTTGCCGGAGGCGCATTCCATTGGCGGTCGAATCCGTTGCCAGCCTAAACGATGTCCGAGAGATGGCCGTCCCCCAGACTAAAAGCAGGGTCTGGGCGGATCTGATGCCGATATTGTCCTTGTTGGCGGCGATCGCCGCCTGCGAGTGGATCTTTGTCTACCGGGACATCGCCTACGGGATCGTCATCGCCCTGTTCCTGGCCCTGGCCATCTACCTGGTCAACGCCCTGCTGATCCCGGATACCCCCCTGGCCGAGTGCCTGTCGACCCTGGCCCTGATCCCGATCTACATCCTGTTCACCTCCTCGCTCCCCTGGTTCTTCATCGACCAGCAGTACCTGATCCCGGCGGTCTACTCGGTGGTGCTGATCATCTGCCTCTCCTTCATCTATCATAAACAGCTGAACCTGGCCGCGATCTTCAACTTCCAGTGGGAGCGCCTGGGGCGCTACCTGCTGCTCGGTTTGATCTTAGGCCTGCCCCTGGGCGTCGTCGAATACTTCGTGCTGCATCCGGCCCCGGCCTTCCCGTCTTTCGAGTACCCCTACCTGCTGCAGCAGATCCTGTTCATGGGTCTGTTCGTGGCAGTTGGGGAGGAGCTGCTGTTCCGCGGCCTGATCCAGAACGAAATGGTGCGGTTGCTGGGAGACTGGCGCGGGATCCTGACCGCAGGGCTGCTGTTCGGAATCATGCACATGACCTGGCGCTCTCTGCCCGAGCTGGGCTTCACCTTCCTGGCCGGGCTGGCCTTCGGCTACGCCTACTACCGGACGAAGAGCCTGACACTGTCGATCGTCATGCACGCCACCGGCAATGTGTTCCTGGTGGCGGTGCTTCCGTACCTGATCAGGTGACGGTTTGAAAATAATTCGCAATGATCACTCACGGAAAGAACCGACAGGCGCTTAGATGGGAATGGAACGTGGAGGAATAAAGATGGCTGAATCCAGGGAAAGACAGCTCAAGTTCAAGCTGGCCATCATCTGGCTGGTGATCGTCCTGCTGGGGACCTTCTACCTGACGACGCTCAGTTCGCATGACCTGGCCTCGCTGGCGGTGGTGCCGGTGGTTCCCAAGCCAGGCCAGCCCGTGATCGTCACCTTCAAGCTGAACAACCCGGCCGCGGCGCCAGCTACCAATGGCTACCAACTGTACATGGACGGCAAGCTCCTGAACAGCGGCGTGGCCGTGATCTCCCCGGGCTCAAGCAAGCAGTACGAGTACATCTACCCGAGCAACCTGCCGGTCGGCACCAATGTCAGCTTCATGCTGAAGGTTCACGGCAGCAACGGCGACTACGAGCGGATGGTCACCACGCCGCCCTTCCAGCCGCAGCTCTGCTCCAGCTTCGTATCCTTTGCGGCCTTCTCCACCACCATGATGACGTCCATGGCCTCCGCCGCCTACTACCAGAACTCCTTCCAGCAGTCCACCACCCTTAACGTGGGGCTGGTCTGCTCCCTGGTGCTGATCTGCCTGCTGATCTTCCTGGAGCTGTCACAGGCCGCCTCCAGCGAGCAGTCATCCGGCGGGACGCTCGCGAGGAAACTGCAGCGCCTGGCCTTCGACGTCAGCCCCCTGACCTGGATCCTGCTGGTCATCTTCATGGCGATGGTCTACACCAAGGTGATCATGATCCTGATGGGGAGCTAGAGTTAAAAGAGTCTCTCTCCAGGGAATTTTTCGGCGAGCGGCAGGATTGTTAACGAAATCGCACCTTTCACGGAAGATGACGGATAATTAATATCCCCCCGATCAGGAGGAGTTTTTCATGGTGCGCTGGGAATTATACGCCCCGTTCAAACCGCCCGGTCAGGCCGCAAGCAAAGGGATGCGGGCGCGGCTGCGCCCGGTCAGGAGGATCTTCTCCCTGAGCGCCTGGTCATGCTTCATGATCATGGCCCTGCTAGCGTCGCTCATGATATTACCGCCAAATGCGGGAACGATCGCCGCATCCGGCACTGCGCCGCCGGCTGTTCCTGTTGTGACCAAAGTCAGCCCGAGCACAGGCCCTGCAACTGGAGGTACGACTGTGACCATCACCGGTACCGGCTTCCCCACTGGGACAACCGTAACCGTCGACTTCGGGTCCAGCAATCCAGCAACAAATGTCAAAGTCAAAAGTGGCACTAGGATCACTTGCACCTCGCCCGGAGACACAGGCACCGAGACGGTGGACGTGACCGTGACCACGGCGGGTGGCACCAGCGCCACGAGCTCTGCCGACCAGTTCAGCTATGTACCGGTGGTGAACGGCGTCAGCCCGAGCAGCGGACCCACAGCCGGAGGCACGGTGGTGACCATCACCGGCATGGGCTTCAGCGCGGCGAACGCGGTATCGTTCGGCGCCATCACCATTTACCCACCCAGTTTCACTGTAAACGACACGCAGATCATGGCGTCCTCCCCCCCGGAGAGCGCCGGCAAGGTACATGTGACCGTGACCGTCATCACGGCAGCCGGCACCAGCATCACCAGTGACAAAACCGCCTCCGACTATTTTACTTATATGCTTGCACCAGAAATCAGCACCATCAGCCCGAGCAGCGGACCCGCATCCGGAGGCACGACAGTGACCATCACCGGCAGCAACTTCACTGGAGCGACCGCAGTTAATTTTGATGCCACAGCAGTAAATAATTTTACAGTTAATTCTCCAGGCACAAAGATCACGGTCGCCTCTCCCAAGGGGAGCGCCGGCACGGTGGACGTGACCGTCACCACACCGGGCGGCACCAGCAATTTCGTCCAGTTCACCTACTATTCTGCCCCAACTGTGAGCAGCATCAGCCCGAGCGGCGGGCCAACGACCGGAGGCGCCTCGGTGACCATCTACGGCAGCAACTTCACCGGAGCGACCGCAGTTAATTTTGATGCCACAGCAGTAAAGAAGTTTACCGTTAATTCTCAAGGTACACAGATTACGGTCGCCTCCCCCAAGGGGAGCGCCGGGGTTGTATCTGTGACCGTCACTACACCGGGCGGCACCAGCAATTCCGTCCAGTTCACCTACTATTCTGCCCCTACCGTGAGCAGCATCAGCCCGAGCAGCGGGCCCACGACCGGAGGCACCTCGGTGACCATCTACGGCACCAACTTCATCTGGGCGACAGGCGTCAGCTTTGACGGCACGGCCGCAAGCTTTCAAAATAACTCTGATGGCATGATCACCGCTGTCTCACCCGCCCGGAGCGCCGGCAAGGTGCATGTCACCGTCACCTCTCCGGCCGGCACCAGTGCCAAAACCTCTGCCGACTACTTTACCTACATCGCACCGACTATAAAAGTTTACAGCGACCCAGGTTATAGTGTGCCCTGGACATCGAGTTCTACCAGCAACACGGCGTATATCGAGTGTAGCGGACTTACTTCCGCTGCTCTATATACCCTGTTGTACTATGATAACAATGGCAACCTGTTGACAGATGAGGGATTTGAAGCTACTTCCGACATATACCAAGCAGTATTCCCACTTGCCGGTTATACACATGAACAGGCTGGTTTGTGGAAAGTAGTGTTATTAAATAACGGCGCCCCGGTAGCTCATGCATCTTTTTGGGTGAATTCCTCGGACATACCAGAGTTTCCCACCTGGTTTGCCGGCATCCTGGTGATGGGTATGTGCACAAGTTGCTACATCTGGTTACGCAAGAGGTACGTGGGAAGATTGGCCTGATACTGCGTGGACACTTCGGGCTCTTGCCTTTCGCCGAGCTATCGGCTGGAGAGAGGGCACCAAGGGAACACTCAAAAGCAGGTTTCCCTCCTTAAGGGTTCAGCCATCCCACGGCTACAGGACCGGTGAAAAACCGTAAGGCATGCACTACTAGGACGTTAATGATTCTTCTATAATAACCATTATTTCAGGAAAAGGACATTAAAGTGAATTATCAAGATAAAGTTCTCATTTCCATAATTGTTGTAGCTAAGAATGAGGAAAAATACATAGGACATTGCTTAGAATCATTGTTAAGCCAACAATTTGATAAGGATAAATATGAAATTATAGTGGTTGATGGAGGTATCAACCGACAGCACTCTGAAGATTGTTAAATCATATCCAGTCAAGTTTTTTGTTGACACTTACGGGACATTAGGTCACCAAAGAAATTTAGGAATCGATCAGGCAGCCGGAAAATATATTGCTTTTACTGACGCTGATTGTATTGTCGAGCAGTTGTGGCTGAGCAAGCTAATATCTGCCATTGAAAAAAGTCATAAAAGAGTCGTCGGCGTCTGCGGTCCAAACCTTGTTTTTGGAAGTGATCCTACTTTTGCAAAAGTAGTTGGCTATGCCCAGGAGACCTTTTTGGGTTCAGGGGGTTCTTGCCAATGCTTCAACCCTACCAAAATTTTAGTAAATGCCAATTCTGCCTCTAACTGTAACGCTATCTATAAAAGAGATATTTTAAGCAAGATAAAATATGACGATACGATTAGTTACGGTGAAGATGCAGACTTAAATTATAGGCTAAAAAAAATAGGGTATCGATTCCTTTATTACCCAAATATTATAGTCTGGCACCATCGATCTGCCACATTAAAGTGCTTTATTGCTAAGATGTTTACATATGGGGGAGCAATGGCCGTGATCAGCAGGAAGAATCATGCCATTGTAAGATGGTATGCTTATTTTGCATTATTTTGTTTACTTGCCCTTATTAGTTATTTTATTATTTCCATAGTTAATAGGCAGTTCACTTTATTATTGCTTCTCCTAGCTGTATATTTATTTTGTTTAATTTTAGTCACTTTTAAAGTCGCTAAAAAGATTAAAAACATTAGTGCACTGTTATGCTTAATTGTTCTTCCTATTCAACATGTAGTTTATTCGTTCGGTTTTATAAAAGGGTTACTTGCAGGCAAGAAATTAAATAGATAAATCAATATATTAAACCAGGATGACTGCTGGCAGCCACCTGGCCGTATAAAAATCCCCCATTCTGCGCGTATCAGAAAGTTTGGGGGAAGATTTAGCAATTAATGGCTGCCGCATGGCCGCCTCAGTAATTGAAAATGAAGCTCAGCAGTGGCGAGCGGTTGATCATGGTGTCAGTAACGTAGGGGCCCAGCCCCAGGTAGAGAGAGGCGATGCCGCTATACTCGCGCAGCACCACCCGGATATTTCTCCCGCTCGTCCACCAGCTTTCGGCGTCAAAGCGGGGGTCTGTGACTGATGTAAAAGTGAAAGCGACCCCGCTGTTTCGATAGACCTTCAAAAAGGTCAACCTAGTCCGCAGCATGTGATAATCGGACGTGACGACGATGGCCTTCCGGAAGCCGTGCTGCTCAATCAACGCTTTGGAATAGAGAGCGTTTTCGTAAGTGCTGTCCGCCTGCTCTTCAGGGATGATGGTCTGGGCCGGGACACCTTCACTTATCGCCTCGGCCTCCGACTGGGGGTCCGCTCTCGTGAGCAACAGGTATGGCGCGTAACCATTTTTGTAAAGATCGATGCCCCTCTGGTTGACAGTCCGATTACCAATCAGCAAGATGATGACATCAGACTTCTGGGGTGGCTCCCCGTACACGAGCCATCGTCCGGCGTTTGCAGCGGCCAGGAGCAGGCAAATGATCACAGCGAGTGATAGCAATATCTTTAACCACTTCATGAATTTATAGCTCTCCTGACAAGCAAGGATTCCTCCGGTCAAATGAAAAAGAACAGGCAAGACCGCTGAGGCTTGAAGAATAGATGTAAAAATCACACCGCTCTGTAGGCTAATGTTTGTTCCGACATGCAGTGCAAGATCACCAACTTGCAGTGACTATTTCTGGTTAATAACCCTGGGGATAAGCAGATTGACTCACAGTCAGGGTCAGGCTCTGAGTGCTGGTAAAATGGTTGGCATCCGTCGCCGTGATGGTGATGGGATAGCTGCCTATAGCTACCGTAATGCCAGATAATTTACCGTTGATAAAAGTGATCCCAGATGGGAGAGCGCCGCTTTCAGCATAGGTGTAGGGACCGGTGCCCCCGCTGGCAGTAAAGGCTTGCGAGAAAGACCTGCCGGCGGTTGCCGTTGTTAATGTCGTCGGAATGATGGTGATCTTAGGTGCCGCAACGGTCAGGGTCAGGCTCTGAGTGCTGGTAAAATGGTTGGCATCCGTCGCCGTGATGGTGATGGGATAGCTGCCTATAGCTACCGTAATGCCAGATAATTTACCGTTGATAAAAGTGATCCCAGATGGAAGAGCGCCGCTTTCAGCATAGATGTAGGGACCGGTGCCGCCGGTGGCGCCAAAGGTCACCTGATACGGCCTGCCGGTAGTGGCGGGTGGCAGGGTGGATGGGCTGAGGGCGATAGCAGGAGCTCTATGCACATTGACCCAGAGGTGCAGTGAGCGGTAGGGCGCAGTGTCCCCCTCCCGGAAGAGCAGAAATTGCACCTCCAGGTTCTGCTGCGGCGCTTAGACGACAAAATCGACGGGGCTCTCCCAGGTCTGCCCGTTGTTCAACGTAAAGGGCCCGATGGTGGATTGGACATAATTGCCGGTTTCCACCTCGACCGTGTAATTGACAGTGCTGGATTCGTTGTCCACCACGCCCATGATCACCTGCCCCTGCTGCCCCACCGCCAGGTCGGTGGGATAGTCCTCGGCCTTGCCGTCAGGCCCCAGGATGTAAAACTGGGTGAACTTCTCGCCGGTCTTGGGCATGGCGATCACGTAGATGATGCTCCCTACTGCCGCCAGGATGGCTAACACCAGGATCACCGACAGCACCTTGTCCAACCCGGAAAGCTCTTTCAGGGTAGGGAGTTCGAACTCGAAAGCAGGTATGAAGGCAGCCTCAGCCGGCATGCCCCGGCGCCGGTACCAGGCGATGCCGGACATGGCAATTACAAATACGATCAACGAGACGAGAATAGGCGCCAGCCTGATCCCCCAGGGGGTATAATTCAGGCCCAGCCCGATCAGCGGCACCACGGCGATGCTCAGGCCGAAGCTGAGCGCCACCCGCTCGATACCGCTCAAGTCATCTTTCTTGGGGAACAGGGCCGCAATCAAGACATATCCGGGAAAGAAGAGGATGAAGGGCAGCCCCAGAGCCACCCTCAGACCTTGCCACCAACCGTACCCTAGAGCGACGATACCAGCCAGCACCAGGGAAAGGCCAATAATACAGTAAAGATCATATTTCAGTTGTACAGTGCGGCAATTGCTCAAAGATAGGTTCTCCTCAATCAGCTGTTTAGTCAAGCATATTCTCTGACCGGATCAATAAATCCTGTTTTTTTATGCGAAGGTCATAATTCGACATAATATTCCCATTATTTTTATTAAGAAGGGATTAAATTAACAATTTTCTGTTGAACTTTTAAATTTTTTCTGATAGCTTAAAGGGACAGATCGTCCTAAAGAGCATCGAACCTGAGTCTGATCGATCGAAGTGGACCGCACCCGCATCAGAATCTCTGACACCCAGAGCGGATTCCCTCTTTTTCTCAAAAATCTATAAACAAGATGTCATTCCGCGAAAACGGTCTTGCAATGGAATCGGAGATGACAGTTCAAGGCCAGGAAAATATAATTTAAAGATTTTCGAGGTTCCCATCGATACTAATTATGGTGAAAAGAAGCCCAGCAGCGCATGGTTTTGGAGTTCTTTTACAAATAGTCAATTTGGATTTTGAGCAGTTTCTTTCAAATAACCTCGCAAAGCGAGGTGAGTTAAAAGTAAAAATGGACGGGTTCGAAACTTCTAAAATTGTCAGCGCTTCGAAATGGTCAACTCTTGCACAAATATCAGCAAGAGTGATGACCCCTTTAATATTTGTTGTACTGGCAAGATTGCTCACCCCCAGTGATTATGGCGTTTTCGCCATGGCAGGTTTTGTTATTAGTTTTGCAACAGTATTTTGGCAGGCAGGGTTGGCAAAAACTCTGATCCAAAAACATGATAATATAAATTCCTCTGCAAATATAGTGTTTTGGACTAACTTGATTATTGCTGTTTTATTATATGCAATAATATTTGTCTCATCACGATCAATAGCAATAATATTTAAAGATTTAAGAATAGAGGCAGTCCTAAAAGTTACTAGTTTAGTAATACCAATTACATCTATGTGTTCAGTGCAGACGGCATTATTTCAAAAGGTTTTAAATTTTAAAATATTGTTCTGGACAACAATAATTACGACAGGATTGCCAGCCTTCGCATCGATACCCTTGGCGTATCACGGTTATGGTTATTGGGCATTAGTTGTAGGAAGCATTGTCGGTAATATAGCGCAATTAATAGTATTATGGGTGAGCAGCGACTGGAGGCCGGGTTTAGAGTATAGTATAGCTATTGCCAAAGAGATGTTCAGCTTCGGGGCCTGGGTAATGGGGGAAGACATTTTAGTCTACATTAATACATGGATTGATTCAATAATCCTGGGAATATATTTAGGTTCTTACGATCTTGGATTATATAGAACCGGAACTCAATTGGTTATATTAATCTTTGGGGTTTTGATTCAGCCAGTACTTCCGGTATTATATAGTTCATTTTCCCGTATCAAGCAAGATAGTGAAAAAGTCAAGAATATGTTGTTAAAAGCTACCAAAATGATTGTTTTATATACATTACCAGCAAGTTTAGGTCTATATATTGTTGCAAAACCGATCTCATCTATAATATTGGGTCAAAAATGGCATGGCGTTGAGAACGTTATAGCAATTTGTGCCATTGCATCATGTTTAACTTCATTAATCACAGCTAATTCAGAAGCTTATAGAGCGACAGGACGGCCCGAGGTTAACACGAAGCTTCAGTTAATTACATTGATAATATGTTTACCATGTTACATATGGGCTGGATCCCACGGCTTGCACATATTTTTAATCATGAGACTGTTTGTTGCAGCAATAATATTACTTGTGCAATTGTATTTCATGTACGTATTTCTTGATGTCTCGCCAATTGAATTGTTCCTATCCTTAAAATGGATCCTCTTTGCCTCAGGGATAATGATTTTGGGGCTATTTATTGAAAACAAGATATATATCTCTTCAAATGCAATATTAGAATTATTGCTGACCGTAATTAGCGGCATAATAATCTTCTTGTCAGCAATGTTGCCTGAGGGAAAGTTTATAAAACAAGTTTGGTCTACCTTTGCCATCGTTCCTATTGGTAAGAAGCGTATGGATCAAGAAGTATTAAGCGAGAACTGAGTTTCCTGCCACAAGGGTAGAAAACAATGGATTGGAGGCATTCGAATGAGTGTCTTGAAGGTAACAGCTTTGCAACCTGCATTAAAAGTACTAGCTGCTATCCCTGCATATAACGAAGCTAATCACATCGTATCGATAATAAAGGATACCCGGAGATATGTTGATCAGATCCTCGTAATTGATGATGGGTCGACAGACGGAACGGGCGAGATAGCCGAGGCAGTGGGAGCAATTGTCATCAAACATGATCGCAACCGGGGCAAGGGTGCTGCCATCAATCATGCATTTAGAATAGCCCGGGAATTACAGCCCAAAGCAATGGTGCTGTTGGACGGTGACGGCCAGCACGAACCGGCGGAGATCCCCTCGTTGCTGGAGCCGGTATTGAGCGGATATGCTGATATGGTGGTTGGCTCCCGTTTTTTGAGGAATAACCACATTCCCAAGTATCGCATGCTTGGCCTAACTGTCCTTACATTGACCACCAATATCGGCTCCGGAATCAAAATCACCGATACCCAAAGCGGATTCCGTTCCTTTTCCCAAAAAGCCATAAATAATATGTCGTTCCGTGAAAGCGGATTTGCGGTGGAATCCGAAATGCAGTTCGAGGCCAAGAAATATAATTTGAAAGTTGCCGAAGTACCCATTGCCACCAATTACGATGAGAAGGTAAAGAGAAGTCCCTTAACACATGGCTTTTGCGTTCTTTTTCGTGTCATAAACTTAATCTTGAGTTATTCCATTCAATGCTTTCATAAGCTTGAAGCTGGCTGAAGTGGTATGAGCTCATCGATGAACACGTGAGTAAGGCATGATGTAAGGATACCATACAAAGTTTTTCTTCAATAAATATCTAAACTAGGCCTAATTTATTCATGAAAAATATCCTTATCTTTTAATGAAAAGGAAAATTAGGGTAGCAATAAGACTCTTATTTCGGTAGTTGTTATGTAAAAATGAAGAAAAATATATTGGCCCCTGCTTGAAATCGTTGGTAACCCAACAATTTGATCAGAATAAATTTGAAGTAATTATGGTTGACGGAGGTTCCATTCCACCGACAATACTCTAGAGATTGTTAAATCATACCTTCATCTCTTCGGTGATACGGCGGTATCCGTAGAAAGGCTTGGCCGTGTAGATCTCATCGATGATGCGCATGTCTCCGAGGTCTAATTCTGCCCAAGCAGAAGCTCTCGGTCCTTTGTAGAGGCTGGTTCTGTTGATGCTGAGCAGCATTGCCTTGATGGACAGATTGATCTGCTTAGGACCCGGCTCAACCATTGCTTTTCTTGCTTCCGTCGTGTTATTTGAGGCCAGATTTTTTTTCAACCAGTCGATCTCATACGACTGTTGGCCAATGATTTTCTGATACCGGGCTTCTTTTTCATCCATTTCCTTGCGGAGTTTCCCGGCCTCATCTTTGCTCTTTTCAAATACGACAGAGGCGTTCTTGACGAACTCGCTCTTCCACTGGCTGAGCATCTGCGGGTTCAACTGATACTTCGAGGCTACCTGGTTCAGCGTTGACTCCTCCTGGAGGAGTTCCAGGACCACCTTGGCTTTAAATTCTGAGGTGTAGCGATTTCTCTTCTCCATGATCACATTTTAGCTTATTTTCTATCGCCATGTGTCTCACCCTATGGGAGCAGTATAGTTGGCCCCCGTTTTTTGAGAAACAACCACATCCCCAAGTACTACATGCTCGGCCAGGTATTAGAAGGTTAAATGTTGCACTAAGGAGAAACACATGGGATATGATGTAAGTGTAATTATAGTTGCCTATAATAGTAAAAGATATTTGGAAAAATGCATCACATCTGTGATGGACAATAACCCCCAAGAGATAATAGTTGTCGATAATTGCTCCACTGATGGTACAGTTGATCTAATAAGAAGCAAATACCCGTTTGTAAGACTAATTCAAAGTGATACAAACTTGGGATATGGAGGCGGGAATAATTCGGGTGCTCAAATCGCAGAAGGCGATTATTTAGTCATTCTTAACCCTGATACTATAGTAGAAAAAGATTGCTTAAAGGAGTTACTTGCTCCTCTAAAAAATACGAATATAATAACAACCCCAAAAATATTACTTTATGATGGATCGGCTATTAATACTTGCGGAAACATTAACCATTTTACTGGTTTAACTTTTACTCGTGGATTTCTAGAAGATCGAGAGAGTTTCTCCCAATACGAATTTGTAAGTGGGATCTCTGGATGCTGTTTTGCGATAAAAAAAGAAGATTTTGTAAATATCGGCGGATTTAACCGCCATATCTTCATGTATAATGATGATGCAGAATTTTCATGGCGTGCACATCTAAAAGGATTTGAGGTAATTTATGTGCCTACCGCGATTGTTAAGCACAACTATTCATTAAGTGTATCTTCAAATAAACTTTATCATCTCGAAAGGGGTAGGTATATAATATTGCGGGAATGCATAGACAAGCGGGAATTATGGCTCATATGGCCGTCTTTAATAGTTACAGAGATCCTTACCTTTGCATATGCCGCTAGCCTTGGTCGTTCTGGCCTCGCCTCAAAACTGAGGGCACTCGTAGATGGCATGGTGCTCGACATAAAAAGAATAGATGGGGATAAAAGGGGCCTCTTTCGTTCCTTAAAGCCCTGCATCCCGCTCGACCAACTTACAGGAAAAAGGATAGATAGAGTGGCTATAATGGCCGCTAATATAATATTCAGTTGGAATTACAGGCTCATCTCATGAAGATTGTGTTAGTCTGTTCATCTGGCGGCCACCTTACGGAGATGTACCACCTGCTACCAGCCTTTGAGGGTCACGAGATTATTTTCGTTACCTATGAATCTGAGCGGACAAAGATTATGACTCAGCGTAAATACCTGCTACGAAATATTGGTCGCAACCCGTTGCGGATGGCCTTTTCTTTTTTGGCATTTATGCGGATTCTTGGTAGGGAGAAGCCCAATCTAGTGGTCAGCACTGGATCAGAAATAGCCATCCCCGCCCTATATGTGTCAAGACTTCTTGGCATAAAGACAGTATACATAGAAAGCTGGTGTAGGGTTGTTGAACCTTCCGGGACTGGCCGTTTTGTATACAGAGTGGCGGATTTATTTCTGGTCCAGTGGCCACAGTTACTTGACAGATACGGCAAGAGAGCCAAGTACGAGGGTGGGATTTTATGATGATTTTGGTCACAGTTGGTACCCATTACAAGCAATTTAACAGATTAATAGAGGCAATGGATCAAATTGCAGGCGAGATCGAGGAGCAGGTAGTGATGCAAACTGGCTCTTCGGATTATCAGGTAAAAAACTCAGTTCACTTTCCCTTTGCTTCCTATGAGAACATAGTAAGATATTTCGATCAAGCCAGGGTGATTGTAGCCCAGGCCGGTGCAGGCACTGTTCTGGACGTTCTTAGCACCGGAAAGCCTTTGATAATAGTCCCGCGGCTAAAAAGATATGACGAAATCATTGATGACCAGCAATTGGAATTAGCAGGAGTTTTGGAACAAAACAAATGGGCAATAGTGGTTCATAATACCAGTCAGTTGTGTGTCGCGTTAGACCTCTTACGGACCCAGACTGTGAATGGTTTCCACACTAATGGGAAATTAATAAATTTCCTAAAGAGCTGGTTAAGTAATTTGAAAATATAACTATTTTGGAGGGCAATCTTGCTGAAAAGACTTAAGTTAGTAACAATTGTTCTTGTTGCTGTTTACTGCATTGGCGGGCTTTGTGCTATAGTTCTTTCAGCAACCCTGCATCTTAATGAAATACAAGTAGGCTTGATGTTTATATTAGGAGCAGTCTTCGGCCTCTTGTGTCAAATAACGCGCATCCAGACAAGCGAGAAACCGGCAAGGGTCATTTTTTGGCCAACTATATTACTTAATTGTATCTTTTTCCTCTGCATAATTGGTTCCATCTATGTTTTCAGGAATTCTTTGTCAAACGGCTACCTGCCATGGTCATATTTTGCTTGGATAGTATCCGCTGAATTAGCGATTCTGGTGTTGCTGTGGCTGGACAAACCGTTAACCCAAGGCCGTATTTTCAATCTCCTTTTAGAAATATTTATATTATCTACTCTCTTGAGTAGCTCATTTTTATATCTGTTTCCTGGGCTTTGGGGAAATGACCAAGCAATACACGTTGCTCTTATAGGAAACATCCTAACTCGGGGAGCCATTTACGGCAATGTTGGACAATATCTTAATTACCCTGTGTTTCACCTGCTATATGTAAATATATCTTTGATTACGGGTATAGCTAACCTTAAAGAGATCCAGTTTATCCTAGGTATTATCCAGGTGCTTACGCTATTATGGTTGTTTATTTTGGTGAAAACTTTCTTTGGTACACGTGCGGGATTGCTCTCAGTGTCGTTAGTATCATTTATCCCATACCTCGTTGTTTCTAGGTATCAGTTTTCTCCGTCGGAGTTTGCAGTAATTTACTATATCGCCATGATTTTGTCTTTTGTATTCATGATACGTTCCAAGGAAAAGTGGGCATGGTCCGTAATAATGCTAGTTATTTTTGCCACCATATTGTTTATCCACCCAATGACGCCGGTATTTCTTATCAGTACACTTATTGCGATGATGTGTGCGGGATGGGTTATGGGATACTCCGTAAATGAATCTGCGATACGGCAAGTCTTGATTATGACCGTATGCACCTTGGCTGTCTGGATGAAGCCTTACGCCAGTTGGAATATTGTGACCGAACCACTGGCCTACCTTGTGCAGAGCATTCAAGCTGCTTTTTTAAATCACGGTTTCCAAACAATAGAACAGGTGACTCTTGCGCCTATTTTTCGCTGGCAAGACATTTTTTTGACTAACTTAGGAGTTGCAATGTTTAATATCCTAGGTGTTGGGGGCGCATTTTATGTCTTGAAGGATCGAGGCGGCCTAGGCGGTTTGCTTGAACAACGTGATATTATGCGTATCCTAGCCGTAGCTGCCCTGGTATTATTGCCCGTTCCTTACGTGATTGCGATAGTTTATCCAAAGGGCTTAGCCGATCGTTGGTTTCCCTTTACTGAGGTCCTGATGGGTGTCTTCTGCGCTGCTGGTGTTGAAGTAATATACCAAAATAAGCGCAAGCTTTTTGTGCGCATTTCTATCCTGGTTTATCTCGTGATAACCGTCCTATTCCTGGCAACCACTCCGCTATCAAACCCAAATGATCACCTTTACGGCCAAGAGATTAGTGGTCGTTCGACGTTAACGATGTCTGAATTGATTGCTGCCCAATTTATACCAAAGCTACAATACTATCCTGTATGGGGAAATTCCAGCTACCTTGCGCTCATTAGTCAGGAATACACGCTTGCTTCAAATGCCCTGAATCCTGATCAAATATCTAAGCATGGAAAAGGGTGGTATGTGGTAAGAAACTATGATCTTTCAAGGGGTTTTACTGTGCCGCTTTTCGGTTCCCAGAACAAATTGCTTGAGGTGATTGTTCCTAATGCCATGTTTTACAACTTTATATATAGATGCGAACAAATATATGATAATGGGGCGGTATCCATTTACGGCAACTTGTAGCATATGTGGATAAGGATATAATACGATTAAGCAAAGGGGAGCACTAATGCATACAGGCTACTATGACATTAATGGTCTAGTTAAGTTTTCATTGTCGGGAAGTTGGTGGGTTAGACCGTCTTTCCGCTACCTCAACTACAGAACGGACTTCATAGCTCCTGAAGAAATCGATTTTACCATAACTTTTGGCAGTTTTGTCCCTAGACTTGAGGGATGCACAATATTGGATGGAAAATATTATATCAGGAATAACTACTTTTACTGTAAGCGGGATCATTACAAGGCTCTCGGCTGGGCAATTGAAATTATCGGTCTTAATAGCCCGTCCTTGCACGTCAGAGTAAATATTTATCCGGGCTATGCAAGAGCACTTAGGCTTAGTCAAATTATGCTAGAAGGAATCATTATTGACTTTCTAATCCATTATGTGCTGGTAGAAAAAGGTTTGGCTATGGTTCATGGTTCCTGCATCTCGCGGAATAACCGGGCAGTGATATTTGTTGCGCGTGGAGGCGCGGGTAAAACAACGTTTGCCACAAGGTTGATAGAGCAAGGATTTGATTACATTAGTGACAACTATACTATATTAGCGGGCTCGAGCAGGGCCCTCGGTTTCGTGGAACCCTTGAATCTTTTCAACTACAACATAAGTAAACACATTAGGAGTTCATTGAGATTTTCTCAGAAGGCAGAGCTGTTGGTAAAAGGATGGTGTTTCAAGATTACGATGGGCTATGTTAAGCTGTTCACAACGATCAATCCGGTAGAGGTTTTTCCAGTCAATGGACAGTTGCCTGAAGTATGTCTGGTATGTATTTTGCTGCCGGTGTCGGGGGGCGAGCCTGCACTTAAAGTTGTCGGTACGACTAGAGAGAAAATGATTGAATATATTTGCTATAACCAAATGCAAGAGTTTCAACATTGCGACAGATACCTGACCTCTTATGGATTTGTCTTTCCGGAAAGTAATGTATACCATCATTGGCAGAGATACCGAGAGGCACTTGGTTGCAGACTCAGCGGTGCACTCTATCAAGTAGAAATGCCATTAAAAATTACTGAAGATGTCGTTAATGGCATGTTGGAGGTAATACGAAATAATGGCTTATGAGGAGCTTCAGTACAATATTCATAATGTACTAGGGATCACAGTTAAGAGAAAAAAAAGGCCAGACTTAGTAAGAGGATCAGACTTAGAATTAGCGGCATTTAGGGGCCCTTTCGCCGGGCGCTCAGATATTGTGTTTAACGTAGGAAATTTTCATCCCAGTTCATGTAAGTGCATTGTGATAGATCACAAGTATTACGTAGGGGATAACTATTTCTTTACCGAGGATAGCGCCGACGGCTTGCAATGGAAGGTTGAGATTACCGGATTTGAAACAGACCAGGTTACGGTAAACTACGCCTATAAGACTTTGCGACCCAGGGCGGTAATCTCGAGTTTATCACCGGAAACCTTCTTATTGAAACCCTTGATCTTTTTCAGGCTGCACCAAAAGCAATATCTTATGGTCCATGCTGCTGCTGCGTGTCGTAATAGCCAGGCGGTTGTTTTTCCGGGCAGGGGGGGTTGTTTTAAGACTTCTTTGGTCATGGATATGTTGAATTGGGGCGGGTTTGCTTATCTTGGGGATGACTGGGTAATCCTGAAGGAGAAGGAGGTCCTTAGTTTTCCCGCCCATTTACCATTGTTTTCGTATGCTATGCAGCAAAAAAAGGACGAATTTCTTACCCTGACAGATAAAGTCAGATTTATTTCATCCTTTCCGAAAAATGGTCCCATTTCAGGAAATTTTCCCTTGGCAGAACGCGCTATCTTAGGAAGTGTTTATTTTCTCGCTAGAAATCAGGAAAGTATTATGGATGTGCAAGAATTGACCGTTGATTCTGCTGTGGCTAAATTAATTGCGAACAATAAGTTGGAAATGAGTGCCCAAGAGGGTCTTCTATCGGGCTTTACACTTGGGCCATGCTACAGGTACCTGTTAGCATACTCTTTTGCTCTGCCTACCAGTAGGGTGGCGCATTATTGGGAGGACGTGCGGGAGAAATTTAAAGAGATTTTCAAAGGAGTAGCCATCTACAATGTGAAGGTTCCATCCAGCTACACAGTGAAGGTCTTTGAAGACTTAGTTGATTTGATGGAAGTGAATGGCGCATGAGCGGTTATGTCTTAATTACACCACTAAAGGACGAGGAAGCTAATTTAGTAAGGCTAAAGGAAACAGTTTTTAACCAGACGTTAAGACCGCTGCTCTGGGTTATCGTGGACAGCGGGAGCCTTGACGACACTTTTCAAGTCGCTGAAAGGCTTTTTGCAGGACACGAATGGATATGGGTGATCAGACAGACTAAATATCTCGAAAAGGGATATGGGCATTTAAATTTTGCCCAAGCTATAAACGATGGTTATGCCTGGGCCAAGCATTATTGCGAGGAACGGGATCTCGAGTATTCCTTCGTGGGTAAGACAGATGCCACACCCGTTCTTTCTCATAACTATTTCAATGCTTTACTCGTGGCCATGCTCGATAATCCACGATTGGCGGTGACTTGTGGTACCCAGATTATATGCCAGAAGGATAAGATGCAGGAAGATAGACCCATAAAGAATCTGCCAATGGCGTCCTTCAACGATATACGACTGTATAGGAAAGATTTCTTAGAAAGTATTGGAGGTTATCCGATTACTTATTCACCAGACACCGTTATGCTAATTAAAGCACGAAAGTCTGGATGGATGATAGAAATCGTGGGCGAAACTTCGTTCCTGAAGCCACGCCAAGGCGGCACCAAGATAGGTATTTTTAGGGGGTATGCCCTGAAAGGCACAGCTATGTATGTCTTGGGTTACGGAATGACGCTAGTTCTATTGAATGCGCTATGGTTTTCTATCAGACGAAGTCCACACTATCAATTTTTACCCATATTATGGGGTTATCTTTCAAGTGCCGTAAAAAAGCAACCCAGAATAAGCGATCAAGAAATTTTGGACTATTTTGCCCGGGAAAGGCCAAAAGAGATTTTGAAATTGTTGTTTAAGGGTAAAAAACGGGATTCTTCATCGGTGTTCGGCTCTTCAATCGAGATATGATGGGTTAAACCATCCATGGGATTAGCTCCTCTTCGAACACCCAACAAAAGAACACTTTCAAGCATCGAATCTTATGTGCGAGAATCGACATCTTAAGCTGAGTCTGATACGCTAGGTACTCTCGAAGACCATCGAGGGCGATCTCAGTAATGTCGTTTCACCTCGTTCATGTGTTATTAAACTATAGCCCTTCCGAAAGCGTGAGAAGGGTTATCTTTTTATTGCGACAAAGCAACGGTGTGTCGAAATTTTACAATGACCTAGATGGTATATGGGCAACAATCCCATATAGCCAAAACCTGCATGCATCAATGATATAAGCATTTGCGGCAAGCCTTTCTTTTCCCAATCGCTGATCTTCAACAAAGGCTGACCCCAATAGAAAACTTTTTTGATCTCTAGCCCCGATGCACTACAAGCCTCTTTCAATTCAGCATCAGAATGATAGGCACATGTCCTCCAACATTCGGGTGCCCAGTTCTTCCAAAAATAAGCGCCATACGCATCCATATTCGGCATTGAATAAACGACTGATCCCCCAGGTTTTAATATCTGTTGGCATTTATCCAATATTGGCACAGGATCAATAAAGTGTTCAAGGACTCCCCAATGTGTGATTACATCATAACTTTCATTGCAGTTCCAAGCTAAGAACTCATCTGCAACTGTTTTAATCATGCACTCATTCAATTCAAATAGTTGCTCCGTCATTTTCAAACCGTGTCCTGAATAATCTATAGCTGTTACATCTGCCTCACACCATTTAGCTAATGCCAGCAGAAAATATGAACAAGCGCCTCCTACTTCTAAAACCTTCTTTTTATTAAAATCAATCTTTTGCCTTCTCATTGCTCTCAAAAATGTACCGTTTTTGCCGCACGATGCTTGCAAGAATGGATAAAACCCTGAAAGCCGTTTAGGACTGAAGCTACTCCAAAAATGATCCCAGTATTCTGAATCCGTGAGTTCATTTTGCAACAGTATCCCCTCCAGTAAATTTTAACTATTTTCTTCTATGCCACTGGAGGGGATTCCTTCCTAGCAGTTAAATGCTGCCAACTTGCCAGGAAAAAGTGACATTTTGTCCTGGGTTCGTGTTCACATTGATCGTGAACTGCGAAGATGTGACACCGCTGATCCAGTAGCTTGCCGCTGACCCCAAGCTAGTCTGCGGGGTCACGCTGATATTGTTGATTGAAGGCGTGATGCTCAGACCGTGATTGACAGCAATGCTCGTATTGCCGCTGGTGATCGTCGCGGTGCCTGAGTTCTCAGTAACATAGCCGATATTACTCCGAAAGCGCGAAGAAGGAATAATATTATTCTTCGTCTAATTTCCCTAGTGGAGGGATGCTCATGAACTTTGAATCTGATATGCCATACTTAAAGGGAGAGCTATTTAATGATGATCACCAAATACATATAATTAATGAACCGTTAATGACACGTTTTGAATTGCTTGAAAAATTGATACGGGATAAGAATGTTATCGATCTCGGTTTTGCTGATCACAAAGAACTTATTGCAGAAAGAATCGACTCTGGTATCTGGTTTCATGATAAATTATGTTCTTTAGCCAAAAGATGCTTGGGTGTTGATATTAATCAGGATGCAGTAGATTTTATAAAAAATGAATATATGGTTATAATGATGTATTATGCGGAGACATTACAACAGGAATTAAGAAAATCTCTGATGAATATTGGGATTATATCTTTTTAGGTAATATACTTGAACACATCTCCAATCCTGTTCAGTTTTTAGCATCTTTAAAACAATACGGCATAGATAGAATAATTATCACTATCCCCAATTATCTCTCTGTATCAAATTTTTATTATGCGCTACGAAATATTGAAAAGATAAACACCGACCATCGTTATTGGTTTTCTCCCTACACCATCTCAAAAATTGTAATAGATGCGGGTTATATTCCTGAAAATATTCATCTTATATCAATCGGATATTATCGATTTGGCCCCTCAAAATTATTAATGTCAATATTTCCAATGCTTAGAGATAGCATTTTGTTAGTTGCTAAGTTTTGAACTTATCTCCCTTATTTATCTAAATACTGCCAACCGCCCAGGAAAACGTGACCGATTGCCCTGGGTTCGCATTCACGTTGATAGTGAACTGCGTAGATGTGACACCGCTTACCCAGTAACTAGCCGCCGATCCCAGGCTGCTTGTCGGAGTCACGCTGATGTTGTTGATGTTAGGAGTGATGCTCAGGCCATGATTGGCAGCAATGCTCGTATTGCCGCTGGTGATCGTCGCGGCGCCTGAGTTCTCAGTAACATAGCCGATGTGCATCCGCATTGTTAAAGTCAGGGATCTCCGATATACGAGGTGGTACATAACTATTATGTTAGCGGAGAGTACCCCAGACAACAAGTAATTTCCTCACTGGGACGCTATGATGAAGACCGTTAGTGGCTGAGGGGCGTGGCGGCCAAAGTCTGGTATGTACAGCGCAAATGGAAAGATCGCCTAGTCCCTTGTTCTGGGTTGTTTGAGTGCAGCGTACCCTCGCCTCCATGAGGCGGCCTAAGAGACGGCATCAACGGAAACACTCGTCCCATCTTCTTTTTATGACCGCTTCAATAAGAGGCTCATCACCTTTTTTAAAGAACAGTTGGATGTGATATCCAGCTAGGTGCCTGCTGTCGTAGAATCGCTGATGTTGGTGGCCATCCCGACCTTGGTCGTAAGCCACCGGCTACTTATCCATATGCGGTTGCTAGTTCCTGAGATGAAACGGCATTGATGAGGACCCTTTCCTGTTCATTCAAAAGGCCGCTGTTAAGAAGTCACATCATTACGGCCTGGAAGGCTTGCCCCGTAACTACAATCGATAGAAAAAATATGATTCGTCTTCCTAAAAGAATAGTCTTGAGCAAATTATTGAGAGATTCTGTTGAGGGTCTTTGCAAAAAATGATTCCATATTATACTTAAGGAGGTACAATGCCTTATGAAAGTCGCAATTTTGGTTTATTTCTTCCCTCCTAAGTGGTTAGCGGGCACAGAGATTGCTACAAAAAATATTGCAATACTTTTGGCTAAAAAAGGGCACGATGTTCATGTGATAACATCTTTAGATGAAGGTATGCCCAAAGAAAGCATTGACTACAGTTTCCATACGCATAGGATTAAGTTCCCTAAAACCAGAGCTCTTGGGCAAATCATATTTTTCTTTAGAACAATCTTACTTTTAAAAAAATTGAATCCAGATCTAGTTCATGCGCAAGATCTTATTATCGGTATACCTGCATTTGGGGCAAAAAAATTACTTAAAAAACCCTATCTTGTATGGGGGCAGGGGTTAGACATATACAAACCATGGCTATTAAAGAAGCAATGGTCTAGATTGGTACTTGGAAACGCTGATGCCATTGTCGCTCTTACGAATCACATGAAGACCGAAATGCAAAATATCTGTAATAGGGATATCTATGTTATCCCCAATGGTGTGGATTGTAGTAGATTTGATAGCATCTCAAGGAAACGTGCTCGTAGTATACTGGGTATTAAGGACAATGAGAAAGTAATCTTGTTTGTCGGTAGGCTTAGTCGGGGAAAAGGTGTGGAATACTTAATACGCGCCATGGGTTTAATCTATTGTAATAACAAAGATGCCAAATTAGTCTTGGTTGGCGATGGGAAAGAGAGAAAGGAACTTGAACAATTAACGGCCGCACTTAATATAGACGATGTTACACACTTTGTCGGCATTGTGTCGAACGAACGAATACCGGAAATCATGGTTGCCTCAGATATTTTTGTGCTACCAAGCCTATCGGAAGGTTTTCCAATTGTGATCATAGAAGCAATGGCTGCAAGGCTTCCGATAATAGCAACCAAAGTGCAAGGTTTGCCTGAGATTATCATTGAGGGTGAAAATGGTTTTCTCGTCGAAGTAAGAGACTCCAAAGGGATCGCCGATAAAGCTCTAATGCTATTGGATAATGATGAGTTACAAAGGATGATATCAAATAACAACAGGGAAGCTGTAGAAAAATATGGATGGGCTAGTGTCATTAGGATGCTAGAAGAAGTATATGCTGATTTGTTAGCACACAGGGGGCACCATTAGCCTACGCACAATCTCTAGCTGGAGGGCGATCAGGGCAGTTGCTGATCGGCCGGCTCCAGTCCTAGAATTGGTTGTAGATAAACGTGATATGCCCCTCGACATGGGTCAGATAGATCAGGAACAGCCCGGCTATGATGGACGTGTAGATGATAACCCTGAATACGAAGCTGCCGGCGATCGCCCCGCTAATCTTCATTATAGTAGTCATCAAGGGCTTCATCGACATGTACCCACCCCCGATAACCCAGATGTGAGGCATCCTCGAGAAAATACTTTTCATATTCATCCGGTGAGAAATCGGCTAGGTTGAACCCGTAGGAGGCGACCATCTCGTCGATCTTCCGGTAATATGCCTGCCTGTCGCTCTGACTGAAACCCTCATAGTCATAGAAGCTGCCATTCACTGGGACATTGATGATCAGCGGCCGGATGCCGTTCTCCTTGCATGTCTCCAGCAGGATCCGAAAATTCTCATATTCCGGCGATACCTGGTAGGACGCCTTTTCCTGTGAGTTGTGCAGTTTGGTGATATCGTTATGGCTTTGCTTAACCAGACTGTTATAGAGATCATTGTCCATTCCGAACGGGTTGTTGTTGGAAACCTTTTCGGCGTGTGCAGTGGCCTCCTGCAGCAAATTGTTCCAATCGATCTGCTCATGCTCCGGCGTGAAGTAGCTGGTCTTTGGGGGGTGAGCGGTCAGCAGCTGATAAGACCTGACCTCGTCCTTGATTCTGAGCAGGTAGTAGCAGATCCGGAAATAGGGGGACAGGGCGGTGGACTTCAGCCTGGAAACAGGGCTCTTGCTGGAAGCCAGGCTGCAGAACAGGATCATGTTATTCATGCTGTCATAATTCGGGGCATTGCTGCCGGCGGCAGGCTTGGCCTTTCTTTTCACTGCATACACATACTGGGATAGAATCCTCGAGGCAACCTCCTGTTTGAGCGAGGCGTTGATGTTGCAATTGAACATGAACCCGAAGAACATCTCTTCGGAGTAATTGGCGGCAAAGGTGTCAAAACCCATGCCGCCTATGGAAAACCACTGCGGCGAGAGCACGAAGACGACTTTCTGACCCCTCAGCTTGCCGCCAAGGGCGCCACAATCGAGGGCGTGAATCAGGGGCAGGTATCCCCCCTTCCCCACGGTGAAGATCTGAAAACCGTCCTTCTTTCCTGCAAATACGCTGCTGGCCCGAAAGGGGTTATAGAGGTTATCGGTCAGTTCCGACGAACCATAGATCAGCAGGCAATCACCTCGAGCGGCTGCCTCTTCCTGCAGCACCATGCTCTTATACTTGTCGTCATTTAGGAGATTGCCGATGCTGTCATAATATCTGCCGTCTATGACCTTCAGGAAGATATAATTTGCTGCTATTAAAATTGCAAGAGAGCATAGCAACGCCAGTATTTTTTTCACTAATGTTCCTTCTTCTTCACGTATGCGATGATCATGTTCGGGGTGTCGATCTCTTCCCGGCCCACCTCGGTCGGCTCGATCCTGATCCCGAGCCCCTCCTCTATTGCCACCAGGATTTCAATCGCACCCAGGGAATCGATCAGCCCCGCCTGGAACAAACTGATATCCAGATCATTCCTCACCTCATCGGTTCCCGTCACCTGCTCCAGGATTTGCAGCACCTTCTCTTCAGTACTCATCACGCTGCCCTTGCCTTTCGATTATTAAACGGATAACCCTCTTGAATAGCTGTCCTGCCATGGTAATGGATCGTCCTATTTGAAAGATTGTATCATATGAATAGCAACAAACTTGAATGGATTTGCCTGCTATTTGAATAGATAGCCCGAAAAAATCAGAAAGCCAAAACAGATCAGGTGAAACGTTACCAGGACCGAAGCCGCGATCATTAGCCAATGATTCTTATACTGCCTATATAAACCGCTCTTTCTATGATAAAGGTCGGTCAGCGTCATTAGGGTCCCGTGATAGAGCCCGTACACCAGGTAAAAAGCCTGGGTGCCGTGCCAGAAGCCCATCAGCCCGAAGGTGATAAAATATCCGAGATATGATGCCGTATACTTGCTCTGGAACCATTTCTTCTTTAAAGCTGCCATCACAAACCTGGTATAGATAAAATCCCGGAACCAGAAGGAGAGCGACATGTGCCAGCGCATCCAGAAATCCTTGATATCCCTGCTTATAAAAGGCCTGTTGAAGTTTTCGGGCGTCATGATGCCCAGGATATAGCTAACGCCGATGGCGATCAGGGAATAGCCCGCAAAATCGAAGAAGAGGTAGAAGCTGTATGCATACATGTAGTTGACCGTATTGAGAAATGTAGGATGGTGCTGGGGAATTCTGGTCAGCCAGTAGGTGTCAATGGCGAAGCCGATCACGAATTTATAGCCGATGCCGATCAGCAGCTTGCCCAATCCCTCACCCAGTGTGTGCAGGTACTCCCTGCCGGTCGGTGTGCGCTGCAGATCCCCTGCAAATCTCCGGAAGCGGTCGATCGGGCCGGAGCTGATCGTGGGGAAAAACAGGATGAAGTAGGTGAAGTCGAGCCAACTCACTTCTGTGATCAGCCTGTCATGGACCTCCAGCAGGATCTGCACGGCCCTGAAGGTGACGTAGGAAATGCCCAGAAAGCCCAATGTTGTGGTAGAAAATATCGCCCAGCACTTGACGACCAGCAGCGGCAGCAGCGATAAGATCACCAGCGCCCAGATCAGCCACCGGCGGTCGTACTTCTTTATTAAGACACAGTAGCCTTTAACCAGGGCGAGGTTGAGCAGGTAGAATATCACCAGGTAGACAACCTGCTCCCTTGACTGTCCGAAGATCAGGAACAGCATGAAGAGGGTGGCGATCAGTCCGTAATACCTGATGTTCCTGCCAAACAGACCCAGGATCACCGCCGGAATCAGCGCCAGCGCCATTATGTAAAAAAACAGGGCATTCGTGTAGGGGGTCATCGCAATGATTCCGCCAACTTCTTCCTGTCGATCTTTCCGTTCACCGTCATCGGCAGGGATTCTCTGATCACGATTTTTCTGGGGATCATATATTCCGGCAGCAGTTCTCTCAGCTTTTCCTTGATCAAAAGGCCGATCTTGAAGGGCCTTTCCGGGATTTGCCGGCTTAGCAGCACCACGGCAGTCAGGTATTTTACCCGATCTTGCTCTACCACCGGAATGACGACCGCATTGCTGATAATTGCGATCTTTTTCAAGTTGTTCTCGATATCTTCGATTTCGATCCGGTATCCGCTCAGTTTGATCTGCGAATCGATCCGGCCCCCAAAGTACAGAAGGCCATTCTGTAAATAACCGAAATCCCCGGTCCGGTAGCACCGTTTCACAATACCGTCAACCTCTAGTTTTAAGAATGCCTTTCCGGTCTTCTCGGCGTTTCTATAATATCCCGGGCTGACGCTGTCTCCTGCAATCAGGATCTCCCCCCTGACCCCATCGGGAACCGGGGCTCCCTGCTCATCCACGATCAGGATCCGGCAGTCCGGTTTCACATAGCCGAGGGGCAGCGGCTTGATTTTAGCGCAGATCTCCCGGTCGATATCGATGGCGGTAACCGCCACTGTAGCCTCTGTCGGACCGTAGGTGTTGACGATCCTGACATCTGCAAACCTGACCAAAAGCTTCTCCACGCACTCGTTCGGCAGCGTTTCCCCGCAGAAGAGCAGCAGCCGGAGTTCGGGCAGCAACTCCCTGCGGAAACTGCTGTCAGCCGTGCAGAGCTCTGCAAATGAAGGCGTCGAGACCCAGATCCTGATTCCCGACCGCTTCAAGTGATCGAAAAGCTCTCTCAAGTTGCCGATCATATCCTTATCGATGCTGTAGAGAGCGGAACCGGAAGCTAGGGCCAGGTATAAATCCATGACCGACAGGTCAAAGGAGAACGGCGCCTGGTTCAAGAATACGGCCCACCCAGAGGGTACCCGGCGGGCGTGGGCTGCAGCCGGAAGCGAAGCTTCAGGCCTGCCCTGCTCAGCAGTGCTGCCGCATAACTGCAGCCCCCATCCGATAAAGCTGACCAGGCAGGATAAGGTAATCTGGACGCCTTTCGGTTTGCCCGTGCTTCCGGAGGTGTAGATAATGTAGAAGTTGTCATCGCTCCCGACCCGATGCTCTTTGCCGGGCATACACCCCCGGCACCTGAGCAGCAGGTTGTCCAACATGGCAGAGTCAATTATGCTTGGCATGCCATCCTTCTGGTTGCTGCCGTCTTTCAAGCTATTGCCGGCATTACGGATATTGCTTGCATTCCAGTCCAAATGCTCGATATCGATGATCACCTGAGCCGCGGAATTGTCGACGATCTCCCTGACCCTCTCGTAGGGAAGGGAGGAGTCCACGGGAATATACGCGTGACCGGCCTTTACGCAGCCCAGAAAGGAGATGAGCATCTCATGCTGCTTGTGTCCGTAAACAATAACCGGAGACCTGTCATCGCCGTATGTTGCGATCAGGTATGAGGCCAGAGCGTCGGACCTCTGCCTCAACTCGCTGTAACTCAGAGTTCCCTCCCTGTAAATATGGGCGATGCGTTCGGGATCGTCTCCAAACCCGTCGATGATCTCCAACAGATCCATATCCGGGACTCCTCACTTTCCTGCATCCATGATGCATTTAGTGCGTGAAAATACAGCCGCATCAGCATATCCGCCAGTAGGCGCAGCAGGCGTGTCCAAATGGTAGCTTAAGGATTTTTTCGATGCATCCAAAGAATTTTCCTGCCTGGTGTTTCCGCTACCCTAAATGATCCAAAAGATCCAAAAGATGATGTAATTGCCTGTCCGGGAATTGACGGATATAATGACCGTATCACTACAGAAAAAACGCCCCTGTTAGTTGTACTAGGCCATTTTCATCGAGCCTCCGGGCTCTTTTTTTATTTCGTTATTGTAGCAGACGATCATGCCTGCACCACGCCCGGTCGGGCATATATTATTTATGGTGGCGGACGGATGCATCCTCTGGCAGCAATCTTAACAGAAACTCAATATGAGCCTAACGCTTAGTAAACATAAACTTAACCGGTAGTTAATGTTGGCTGCTTATAATGCATAGTGGGAAGGAAGGTCGGAAAAGAGGCGCGAGACCATAAAGCACCCAATGACTTGACGGTTGCTATTGAAGATCGTGGAAACCTCTTTGAAGACGTCTTTGTCAACCTGGCCACGAAACCGTTAAGATTCAGCCGGCGGTCGCTGGATTAATGGCTGGAATTGCAGAATAGATTGACTGAGAGGAGATCTGTATGATGGAGCGCCTGATCGTGCTGCTCTGCTGCATCCTGGGTGTCCTGGAGACAGCTTGGTGCCAAGCTTTCAACAGGTAGTTCTCTCTGAAAAATCGCCTGAAAACGTTCAAAAATCCTTGAAATATGCGATATTACTGTCAATAAAGCAGGAGTTTCCGCCCTTTATTTAATGTATGGTGTTGATCACGAGCAGCAGGGCGCCTGCAAGCAGGGCGCATACAGGCAATGTCAGCACCCACGCCCAGACAATATTCCGGGCGATGATCCATCTTACCGAAGAAAGCCTTTTGGAGGCAGCAACACCCATGATCGAGGTCGAGATGATATGGGTGGTGCTTACGGGCGCGTTGAGCATGGTGGCGGTGAAGATCACCGCAGCGGCCCCGGTCTCTGCTGCAAAGCCGTTGACGGGAACCAGGCGGGTCAGGCTCACGCCCATGGTCTTGATAATTCTCCAGCCGCCCAGCGAGGTTCCCAGGGCCATGGCCAGGGCGCAGGATGCTATCACCCATAGCGGGACGCCGAACTCCGCCATCAACCCTCCGCTGAAAAGAGCCAGGGCGATGACGCCCATCGATTTTTGGGCATCATTCGCCCCGTGATTCAAGGCCATCAACGCCGCCGAAACAACCTGGGCCTGGAGAAGATGCCGGTGACAGTGGCCGGCCGCAAGATTTAAAGATCCAGTTCAGGGCCGTCATTAAAATAAAACCGGCGATGAAACCGATTACCGGCGATAAGAATAACCATAATAGCACTTTCCAGATCAGACTGGACCATTCGATGACCGTGAACGAGCCTTTAAAAACAACGGCCGCCCCAAACAGCCCCCCGATCAGAGCGTGGGATGAGCTGCTGGGCAGGCCATAACGCCAGGTTACCAGATTCCAGACAATTGCCCCGAGCAAGGCGGCGTCGATCACCTCCAGCGATATCTGGGCGGGATTGACGATGCCTGAGCCGATGGTCATGGCTACCTTGACGCTAATAAATGCGCCCAGGAAGTTGCAGGCTGCAGACATGACAATCGCAGCCTGCGGCGATAATACCCTCGTGGAAACCGAGGTCGCTATGGCATTTGCCGTATCGTGAAAGCCGTTGATAAAGTCAAAGACCAGAGCCAGCATGACTACCAGAGCCACAGCCATGGTTGCGCTAGGCATACTTCATGAGAACCCCTTCAACAATATTGGCGACATCTTCACAGGCATCGATACTTCTTTCCAGGCGTTCGTATATATCCTTCCACATGATGATCTCCAGAACGGGCATCTGCCTGCAGAACAGGTCCCTGATGGCATCCCGGTAGAGAGCGTCGCATTCCTCCTCAATCCGGTTGATTTCAATGATCTTTTTCCGGATCTTTTTGCTTTTCTTCATCACTTTCAGTTCTTCCATCATGCCGATGAGTTCCCTGGTGCACTCGATGATCAGGACACTCATGGCCTTCGCTTCTTCTGTGGCCACACTGATATTGAAGATCACGAATCTGCTGGCCGAGGCCTCGATATAATCGGCAATATCATCCATCTGTTTGCCAATCCCGTAAATATCTTCCCTGTCAATAGGAGTCAGAAAGGTGCGGTTTATCTGTTCGAAAATATCGTGGAGATGCTGGTCCCCCTTGTGTTCCATCTCTTTTATTCTCTTGAATTTGGCTTCGGCATCGGTCAGGTCCTCCACCATGTCTTGGAGGTACTCGGCAGCCTTGAAAATCGTGTGGGCAAAAGCGATGAACATGTCAAAGATCTTCTCTTCTTTCGGAGCCAGCGTAAACATTTTCAGCCCTCCATCAAGCATCCATCTTCCGTCAATTCCGTCAATCTACGTCATGATGAAAATAATTAACGAAAAATTATAACCGGCCTTACATCGGCTTTACAAAATATTAGGCGATTATACCATCACGACACGTAAGGCTATATTGCTCCCTTCTTGGGAGCTAATTCTTTATCAGGAAGGAGATAGGAAACCGTATGCAGAAATATGACTTATCTTGTTTGACCAGGGGATGGCAAAGATGGATTTCTGGAATTACTTTTTGGAGGTATTTATTTCATCGTTTAATACCCCCATTAATATCACAGAAGGCTTCCTTTTTATATTTACACTTATTGCGGGATTCCTTATTCACTATCACCCGCAGTGGGAGCAGAAGATGACATATCTTCTTATAATCCTCCCATTGGGGTTGCTCGTCTTCGTCTTTATTATTAGCCTATTGGTGTCTGGATATCGGAAATATATTGCAGATCACACAACTCAACAAGCTGAAATAAAGTCCTTAAATTCAGAATTAGAAGTAGCTAAAGCCGCTGCAATTCCCAGTGTTCAGCAAATAATGTTGCAACCATATTTCCACGATGTAGATATTCCAATAGATAGCTTGAGTATATATCTACCAGATTCACAGAATGATAAATAGCGAAAATATGTTCTTGGCAGTCAAAATACTTTTCTGCATAAATATAGGTGAAGAGCGGACGGCATCATTCTAGGGTTTCAGCTGTTGTGGTGCTGAGTCTTGCGTAATTTGGCTTATTGACTTTGGAATGGAGAGTTATTGAAATGGCCACTTTAACACCGAGAGAGCGGTTGGCGCTTAGTAAGATCCTAAAGCACCTGAATAATGTATGTGGTTCCGAACTGGCCTCTGTGATACTTTATGGCTCCAAGGCCAGGGGCGATCTTAGCGATGACTCCGATATCGACATTCTCGTTCTGGTACGCGATCGCAACAGGATAGACCGATATCAAATTTACGATTATTTATTGGACGATGATGTAGATTACGATTTAAACTTTTCCTTTAACATTTATGGGGTGGATGAATTTCAGCGTCTGGCTTCTCTCAAAGCCCCCTTTGCCATGAACGTGGCTAGGGACGGTGAAACTCTTTGGACGAGTTAGCTGGCCTTAACTTGGGAATGCACCGGATCAAAACGGCTAGGGAGAGACTTGCCGTTGCCGAAGAATTATATGCTAACAATCATTATATTGATGCTGTGTCTAAAGCGTACTATGCTATATTTCAGGCTGCCAGGGCAGCATTGGCAATCCTAGCGATTGATTCTAGTAAGCACTCGCTTCGCTCAGAAGCCATACTTCAGGCGGAATATTATTGCCGGCGGCTTCCTGCTTACTTGACCGTTACATCGGTGTGCCAGAGTCTTATACGATCTCCACAGGCGTGTGTTCGGGGCGCACCGACTATTTTCGGCGTTCACTGTTTTCAAGCGAGCATGTTCTTCAAATCCCAGACATCAAGATCAGGGATATCTTCAAAATGCCTGATATTTGCAGTTAAAACCGGAGCGTGCAGACTAATGGCGGTAGCGCCGATCACCACGTCAGCGATATCACATGTATAACCATTTATGCGCAATTGGTAAGCCAGTTGGCCAGCTTTCTCGGCCAGTGTTGAGTCTAAAGGGACAGTATTAAACCCCTGTAGAAGCAGCCTGGTCTTTTCCGCTTCTACAGGCTTTGCCCCTTGCCATACCTCCACTAGAGTAACGGTAGATATAGCGAAAAACATCCGCTCCCCGAGTTTTTCTAAAAGCACTTTAACGCTGTGCATTTTTCTCAAATGGGCGATCAGGACGCTGGTATCCAGGATTAAATAATTATTATCGCTCATGGTTGCCTCCAGGAAGAGCGGATATTATCAACGTATTTTTCCACATCTTCAAGGGTTTTCAAATCTGGATGGTTCTCCTCGTTCCAGGCACCGGCGCTAACTTCGAGAGCTCTATGCAAGCGTTCTCTGGCTAGATATTGACGTATTCCCTCCGTAATAAAAGCGCTGACGTTGTCAGTCATTGATTTGATCTGCTGCAGTAGATCTTCCGGCAAAGTCAAGGATACCTTCACTGTTTTCAGGAATATCACCTCCAACCGATATGATACTACCTAATGGTATTACTGTCAAGTATCATAATAATAACCTACCGAGCCACAGTTGCTAATAAAGAGATGAGATGACTACAAAACAAAAAAATGCTAAATGATAATACATAACCGATACATTTAATTTGTAGGCTATTTATGCCTTTTATGGGAGCTAAACAGGTGGTCGGCTAGCCCGGAATGAGTGGTCGACGTTCAACGCAATGACTGGTCGGTCGATAACGGAATGGGTGATCGATCAAGATCTGGTAAAAAAATACTTGCATATGTAGCGCTATGTGGGCTACAATATATATAAATAAATGTCTTGATCTACGAGGAGTTGATACTTATGCGTAATGCTGTTGTGCGTGCTAGGGTTGAAGAGGATTTAAAAAATAAAGCCAGTGAGGTTTTTAAAACCGTGGGCCTCTCGATGTCAGAGGCCATTCACCTGTTCTTAAAGCAGACCGTTTTGACCCAAGCTCTACCCTTTCCGGTTAGTGTACCAGATGCGACAACCAAACGAGCCATGCCAGAAGTTCAGGATCGTCAAAACCTGATTTATCCTGAAACCGGAAACAGCATTTTCGATGACCTTCATAGCAACCGACTAGGAGTAAGTCCTGTTGCTCAATTATCGCAGGACTCGGGGAGGTGCCCATCATCGAATGAGGTTGATACCTTCATAAAAAAGCTCAGAGACCAGAAACCATTGCTTAGGGACAAATACGGCGTTAGGGCGTTAGGAATTTTCGGCTCCTACGTCAGGGGAGAGCAGAAGAAAAAAGAGTGACGTTGACATTCTGATCGATTTAGACAAGCCGATCAGCCTCTTTGGATTAATAGACTTGGAGGATCAGTTGTCAGAGTTGATAGGCAAGAAAGTAGATCTTGTTTTAAAAAATGAGCTAAAGACCAGGATCGGTGAGCACATCCTGAAAGAGATAATCTACGTGTGAGCAAGCGTGAATACAGAGTCTACCTTCGGGATATCTCCGATGCCATAGACGCCATCGAGCAATTTACAATAACCTCGCCAGAATGCCCCTCGTTTCAACGAGGGGATGAATGGCGAATGACTGTTCTTGCAACAGGAGTTCTCTTCTGTTATAATTTAGCAAGTGAGAGATATCATGCAGACCACCATCGCCGTAAAACTCAAACTGCTAAAACCAAACGCCGGCAAGGAACTGAAACTGCATCAGGCCACGGAGCAGTATCTTTCCGCCTGCTCCTGGTTTCTGACCCAGGCGGATCATCTCGATACGATCAGTAGGGCGTTTCTCAACCGGGAAACCTACGCTTCCGCCAGGGAGATGTTCGACCTCAATACCGCAACCTTGCAGATGGCGATGATGAAGGCACTGGGCGCCAGGCGTTCCTACCTCTCTTTAAAACAACGAAACCACAAAGTAAGCCCGCCCTCGTTCTCAAAACCCCTGCCTGTCATGGTCAGGCAGGACTGCTACGCCGTCTGCCAGCTATCATCCGGCACCTGGGTGATCAAACTCCCGGTGTCCAGGGGCAGATCGCAGGTTGCCATACCGGTCGCCGTCTCCGACTACCATCAAAAGAGGCTCCACAGCCTGGCAGGAGGTTCCTGCCGCCAGGGCTCGCTGGAGTTCTGGCAGTCCAAGAAAGGCGACTGGTTTGTTTCTCTAACCCTGGTCTTCGAGACCAAACTGCAAGAGCCAGGCGGCGTGATTGGCGTCGACCTCGGGATCGTCAAGCATGCGGTGCTGTCAACAAATCTGTTCTTTAACGGCAGGCCGGCCCGGTGGCGCAAGGAGCGCTGGGCCGAGCGGCGCAAGTTCCTCCAGGAACACGGCAGGCTCTCCCGTGTCAAGCGGGAGGCCGGGCATGAGCGGCGCTGGATGCGCTCCATCAACCACTGCCTTTCCAAACAGATCGTCGGCGCCGCTATTGCTTCCGGCAAGGCCATCGCCCTGGAGCAGCTCACCGGTATCCGCAAGAGAGCGAGAGGCTCGGAGAAGTTCAACCGCATGCTCTCGGGCTGGAACTTCAGGGAGCTGGCCGACTTCATCGGATACAAGGCAGCCCTGGCCGGCGTGCCGGTGATCTTCGTCGATCCGAGAGAGACGTCCCGGAGGTGCCCGGTGTGCGGCCACATCTCCAAGAACAACCGCAAACGATCCTGGTTTCGATGCACCCAGTGCGGCTACCAATCAGATGCCGACCGGGTGGGAGCGCTGAATATCGCCGCCAGAGCGCTTGATGCTCCCGGGGCATGACCCTGGGAGAGAAGGGAGTATGACACCCCTAACGGCCAAGGTAATGATGGCAAGCCACTGCCGGAATACTGGCTAACCTCTAGCGTCCCACGATGGGATGCCCCTCACTTCAGTGAGGGGAGGATGTCATGCAAGGAATGACCGAGGACCAATTTATCGGAGACCTGAAGACAGTCTATGCAACGAGAAAGGCCATCGAAATTATCGGTGAAGCCACAAAAAGAATACCCAAGACATTCAAAGATAAGCACCCTGAAATCCCCTGGAGGAAGATGGCTTGCATGCGAGATAGGCTTATTCACGAGTATTTTGGCGTCAAGCTGAACGTTTTGTGGGAGACGCTGCAAAGTGACATACCCCAGCTAAAAACTCCCATAGAAGAAATTCTTGAACCTCATGACTGAGACAATGTCACAGGTTGAGGTTGGCATAGACGTTATCGATGTCGTCTTGAGTTATGCCGATATAGCGGAGCGTGATCGAAGGCGTCGAGTGATTGAATATCTTCATCAGCAATGTTATGTCTGTGCCTTGCCTGTACGCATGATAACCGAAGGTCTTGCGTAATGTATGGGTGCCTATTCTTTCTCTGATCCCCGCGGCACGGGCAGCGTTGTTTAGCACTTCCTG
>CAWEDD010000009.1:0-22985 GCA_963807495.1 uncultured Peptococcaceae bacterium | reverse complement strand
TAGATTGAAGATATCAATCGGGTAGGAGGGGGCGTCTAGCCCCCGTCCTCCCACACCACCGTACGTACCGTTCGGTATACGGCGGTTCACGAAGTACCACGAAGACCACGATACATTTCGACTAAGCTGAACAGTCCTTGGTTTTGCCAATAGGGGAAGCCAAGGGCTTTGTTTACTTGGGGAGTATTCGCCAACCGCCAATAACCTTTGCGGGAGCCACTGATACAGCCCGCCCATTTTGCGGGAATGCCCTGGGCAACGAGGTTGCGCTGCTTCGTCTTGGATTTCTTCCATTGCTTAAGCAGACACATCCGGAGACGCCTGCGGAGCCATGTATCCAGCTCCTGCAGGACGCTAGGGGTGTCTGCCAGGCGGAAGTAGCCCATCCAGCCCCTGAGATAGGTATTGAGGTCACGCAGTCGCTGTTCCATGGACATACCACGGCTGCGGCAGGTAAGCTGGCGGATTTTATCCTTGAGCCTTTGCAGTGTCTTGGGTGCAAACCTGATGCGGGTGACTTTCTCCCAGGTAAACGAGAAGCCGAGGAACTTTCTCTTCCAGGGCCGGTCAACAGCGCACTTCTGCACGTTGACCTTCAGCTTGAGCCGCCTTTCTACAAACCTCTTGACGCTCTCCATGACCCGCTCGCCCGCCCGTTTAGTTTTCACGTAGACGTTGGCATCATCTGCGTAGCGGGTGAACTTATGGCCTCTCTTCTCCAGTTCCTTGTCCAGGTCATCCAGGATGATGTTGGCCAGCAGGGGGCTTAATGGGCCGCCCTGAGGCGTTCCTTCCTCTGACCGGAAACAGACTCCGTTCAGGAGAACGCCGGCTTCGAGGTAGGCACGGATGAGCTTGAGGACGCGCTTGTCTGTAACCTTGCGCGCCACTCTCGCCATCAGGATGTCATGGTTTACCCGGTGGGTGGTAGGTGCTCGGGCCTCGCATCTTTCACGTGCTTGTGCCCCGCCCCCCCGCTCAGAACCCGGCGTGCGGATTTCCCGCACCGGGCTCCCCAGAGTAATCACAGTTTAAGACCTCCTCAGACCGTTGGATGAAGAGTTTTGGCGTATGGGAGTTCGAACCATTGCCTGCTTTTGAGGTAGCACCAGAACAGCCTGTGTCTCTGGCTTCTGCGCCGCAGACACCTGACCCATTGGCACGCCACCTCCCGTCGAATCCAGTCCAGCTTGCTTATGCAGTGGTAGAGCGCAAAGTATTGATAGAAACCGTTGAGCATTCTGGTAAGCTGCTTTTGCTGGTCCCTGCGCTTCCAGTGCATATGCCCCTTTAGCCAGTCGTGGACTCGGTCCAGGAACTTCCTGCAGCTTTTATGAGCAGGGATTCTGATTAAGGCAAACCTGCCCTTCTTGTCAACCCCGCAGACATGCTTAAAGCCCAGGAAGTCGAAGGTCTCCGGTTTCTCGCCATATTCGGCCTTGTCTCCTCTGGCGAAGCGGCCAAAAGATATGAGGCGCGTCTTTTCCGGGGCGAGTTCCAGCCCGAACTCGCGCATGCGTTCCTTCAGCAGTATCTGAAAGCCCTCGGCATCTCGCTTGTATTGAAAGCAGACCACATAGTCATCAGCGAAACGGGTCAGATAGGCTTCCCCCTGGAGACATCTCCGGTATTTCTTCTCGAACCAGAGGTCGAGAACATAGTGCAGGTAGATGTTCGCCAGTACGGGGCTTATCGGGCCACCCTGAGGAGTACCCTCTTCGTTGCGCACGACTACTCCGTTCAGCATCACTCCAGCTTTCAGCCATTTTCCTATCAGATTGATGATGACAGGGTCGGCTATCCGCTGTTTGACCATTTTCATCAACCATTCATGGTTGATGTGGTTGAAGTAACCACGGATATCTGCTTCGAATACGAACCGCACTTTCTTGGTCACGATATGCGTTCTCAGTGCTCTCACGGCCTGGTGGGGATTTCTGCCGGGCCGGAATCCGTACGAGACATCCAGAAAATCGGCTTCGAATATGGCTCCCAGGATGCGTGCGACCGCTCTTTGCACCAGCCGGTCCTCTACGGTGGGGATACCTAATGGCCTAGTCTTGCCCTCGCCTTTTGGTATCTCCACTCGCCGTACCGGCGGTGCCTTGTACTGGTTAGCCTTGAGGCGTTCCCAGATGTTCAGGATACGGTCGTCCAAGTCGCTCTCGAACTCCTTGGTAGTCTCTCCATCGACTCCACTTGCCCCCTTGCGGTTCATCAGCTGCCAGGTTTCTTTGAGAAACTCTGGCGTGATGATGTGCGCAAGGGATGTGAAACGCAGTTTCGGTTCTGATTTGGCTTTTGCTGCTATCCTGCTCAGTTGTGTTGACATCCTTGTCCTGCCTCTGCGTGTAGAGAATGTGTCCCTGTCAGGAGTTCACTCTGCCCCGCCGCTTCCCCATGTACGTGGCTTTCCCACGCTCCGAGTACTACCAGCGGGTCCGACTTCCACCGCGGCGTCTGCCTTCTTGTGGATGGTCCATTCGGTTGGCATACTCCGTTTTGTGAAGACCGCAGTGGATCTCCCAGGTTCCTTGATGCTTCCGTTTCCATCCATGCCGTGCCCTCAGACCCCGCCGGGGTCTCCGGCAGCCATCGCCTTTATCGGCTACCTACTGTTGCCTTCCATGTTTTCGACCATGTCGGCCCCCGGATTTCTAACGAGGCTCAATCGCTTCACTTGTGTTACGGCCTGGATGTCGCTCTGTCTACGCTTAGCCCATGTTGTTGCCAATCATGCGCCCAAGACTCGATTCCCGGTAGAGTGGCTATGCTCCTTTCCGGGGCGGGAATCTCATCCGCTGGAAGCACCAGGCTTATCCTGGCGCACCAAAGAATTTCTCTAAGTCGAGGTCAACCGTGTACCGGTAGCCTGCCTCGATGTAGCCCCTGGCCTGCTTCACCGCCTGATGGGCGCTTCTTCCCGGCCTGAAACCGAAGCTGTAGTTTGAAAAGCCTGGGTCGAAGATCGGTATGAGGGCTTGCAGCAGGGCCTGCTGGATCAGGCGGTCTGTCACCGTGGGGATGCCCAAAAGCCTCACGCCGCCGTCCGGCTTCGGGATTTCGACGCGGCGGACCGGCGCGGGTTGATAGGTTCCCCGAAGCAACTCTTCCTTGATGCGCGGCCAGTGTTCGACCAGGTAGGGGCGCAGGGATTTCGTGTCCATACCGTCGCTGCCTGGGGCGCCCTTGTTGCTCTCGACGCGGCGCAGGGCGGCGAGCATGTTGCCTCGCTCCAGCACCTTCTCCAACAGGTGTGACGCTTCTTCGCAGGGGTGCCCGGCGGGTCGTGCCGGCAAGGAACTCGGCGCTCCCACGGCCCCCGGCGGATTCACCGCTTCCTTCCGTGGTAAGCTCCCTTGCGGGATTGGCTGCTGTCTTTGTTCCTCGCTCGAACTCATCGCTAGCTCCCCTCACTTCATGTTCGGCCCTTTCCTGCCTCTGACGTCAGAGACAGGTAGTATGGCCTCTGCTGACTCCTGCCGGTTCAACCGCACCTTCCGGTACGGGTTGCCAGATAACCTGGCGTACCAGGCAGGTCTCCCCGGGTAAGAGCGCTGTCTTTCCCTCCACCTACCCGCCCCATCTACTCTCAGCAGCCTTCGGTAGCAAGGACTTTGCTTTGTGTGGCAAGCTCGTCCAACTGCTGCTAGCCTCACATGGGGTTCGTGTTCCTCGGGCCGGAGGTTTGCCGCTGGCTTCCTTCAGATTCCGCGTCGCCGCGGACACCCTTGCCTTAAGCTACGGTTACTGCTACCTTCACCGTTCGGGTCTTTCACCCTATAGACAACGCCCATGCCGGGCATACCACAAAAAGGCTTCCGCCTTAAATCCCGGAAGCCTTGTTTTATAAGGATATTTTGGTGCGGAAGGGGGGATTTGAACCCCCACGTCCTCTCGGACACATGCCCCTCAAACATGCGCGGCTGCCGTTACGCCACTTCCGCATCTTTTTTTTAAGAAACCCTTAATAATACATTAAAGAGAGGTAGCAATAAGATTACATCACCACAATGTACGCGTCTGCCAATTCCGCCACTCCGACACTTTATCGAAACAAGCACATTATACGGGGATCAGCCACCGTTGTCAATCAGACGGCTCATCGGAACAGCTCATCTGAGCCGGCTTGCAAACGGCTAACCCGGCGCTATTTTAGCCGCATCCCGAGCAGCCGCTGCAGCTCGTACCGGAACAGCCGCTGCCGCCCGGAGACATGCTGCTGGGGCCGATGTTGGGGGAAGCGCCGCCGCCCTTTAGAAACTGGACCCCCTTGAAGATCTGTTGCAGATCATTGCCCTGGCACTCAGGGCAGCACGCCCGATCGCGCCCGGACACTGTGGTGAAAACTGAGAAGCGCTTGCTGCAACCCTTGCAAACGAATTCGTAAGTAGGCATGTGCCGCCCTCCCTCCTTGATAATTCTAATACTTTTGTAGGGCTCACTGCAACAGCGGACGGCCTGTAATTCTTAGGTCGTTGCCCTAAATTGCCATTTCATAATTTTACCCTCTCATATTTTTTGCCGCCATGCGCAGCGGCGGTTCATTCATGCTGCCCGACAAGCGAAGCCAGGGGTTAATTAATAATTATAACTTGCAAAAAAGCAGGGGGGGCAGTGCGGCCACATGCTTCCCGGCGCCCGCTGCCCCCGCTGATCGACTGCCGTAAGGTTCAAGACTTGTGCAAATGTCCGAAGTCGATCCTTCCCAACAGGTCGACCTCGCAGTTGCTTATTCCTTTGCACAGTCCCAGCTGCAAAACCTGCTGGAAGAGAGGAATAATCGGGGTATCCTGCTTTAGGACCTGCTCGGCCTGGAGGTAGATCTCCTGGCGCCGGGTGTCGTCCTGCTCGGAGCGCGCCTGCTGCATCAGCGAGTCAAACTTGGGGCTGCTATAGCCTGTAAGGTTGCCATAGCCCGCTTGGTCGCTGTCGAAGTTAAAATAGAGCAGGTTGCCGGCCTCCGCATAGTCTGCCTCCCAGCCCAACCTGAAAAGACCATAACTGCCCGTTTTGATCGAAGCCTCATAGTTCTGCCAGGGAACGCTCTTCAGCTGCAGATTCACACCCACCTTATCCAGCTGGCCCTGGATCAGGTGCGCCAGGTAATCATGGCCGGGGCTGTCGTTGTATGCGAAAACCAGCGCTGGCAGCCCCAGCCCGTATGGAAATCCGGCTGCGGCCAAGGCCTGCGTGGCCTGTTCCGGCCCGCCGCCGGCGTTCTCAACCGCAGTTCCCGGTTGGACAGTTGCAGTGCCCGGTGCGGTGGCAGCAGCCTGCACCCAGGTGAGCAGATCGGGCGGGAGAAATTCGTTCAGCGCTTTCGCCTCGTCGCCGAGAGACTGGCTGGCCACAGCATTATTATCGATGGCCAGGGCGATCGCCCTTCTCAGGCTGCTGTTGCCCAAGGGCGCCTGGTGCAGGTTGAAACCGAGGTAGTAGAGATTCAACACCGGCTTTTTTAAGATGGTAAATCCCCTGTTCCCCTCTGCGGTGACGAGAGATGACAGCGCTTGTGGAGGAGGCTCCGCCAGAATGTCCAGCTTGCCGGACTGGTAGAGCCCGATTACTTGCTGGGGCCTGTTTACTACCAGAAACGCCAGGGTCTTCACCTGCGGCCAATCACCGGCATACCTTCCATTACGGCGCAGCACCAGCTTGTCCTTGGTCCAGCTGACCAGGCGATAAGGGCCGGTTCCGACCACGGCGTCGGCCGTTTTTCCGTAGGCTTGGCCTTTTCCGGCGACCGCCCTCTGGCTGACAACAGCCAGGCTCGGGCTGCTGGCAAGTTCGGGAAAGGTGAAATCCGGCTCTTTCAAAACGACCCTGAACGTATACTGATCGAGAGCCACCAGCCCGCTGACACCGGCAGCGGCGCCGCTCTGTCCGGCATCGCTGCCGGATATGTTCTGAAGCAGGTAGCTGCAATTGCTGATGTCCGGATCAAGCACCCTCTCCCAGCTGGACTTCACGTCCTGGGCCGTCACCGGAGATCCGTCCTGAAAGTGGAGATTCTTGCGCAGGTAAAAGGTGTAGACCTGCCCGCCCTGGGAGACATCCCACTTCTCGGCCAGGCTTCCCCGGCAGAGGCGGGTTGCGGGATCGTATGCCACCAGGCTCTCATAGAGAGCGCCGTCGATCAGCCTTTCCTCGTAAGATGAGGCCCGGGCAGGGTCGAGCAATGAGGGGGGCTCCGTGATTTGCAGCGCTACCTGAGGATTGGGGTTGACGGCGCGCCAGATCATAAATGCTGTCAGCAGCGCTCCTCCAATAATTACTAAAGTGAACCTGTAACACAGCAGCCTGTGGTGTGGCCTGTAAATCTTCCACATAAATTCAACCCCTCCCGGATGCCAATTACTGGTATATCCTATGAGGGGCTGGGATGTATTATGACCTGAAAGCGCTGACCGTTCGAAATTCCCGGCCGGAACGGCAGTCATCTGGCACCACTATTCTCATGTGCGGTTTATGATGGAGCCGTCATGGCTGGTCAGGCTTTTTTATTCTACTTTCACTTACACCTTCACTTGAACTTTGCCAGCTTGGAGTTGGGGATCTCTCCCGGAATGCGGCCGCGTTTAGTCCACGGCTTGCCGTTGACCTCCTTCAGGTCGAGTGTCATATCGATCGGCGCTGCCCCCGAGATGTAGCTGCCAACCCCGAAGGAATCGGCGCCTGCTGCGGCCAGGGCCCAGATCCGTTCAGGGTTGAGGCCTCCTGACACCAGGATGTGGACATGATTGAAATGCGCCTGGTTCAGGCGCTGCCTGAGCTCATGCACCAGCTCCGGCGTTACGCCGCCCCGCTCCCCCGGAGTATCGATCCTCACCCCGAGCAGGTTTAGGCCCAGGGCCTCCGCCACCCGCAGCGACTCCTCGGCCTCATCCTTGTATGTATCCACCAGCACGATGCGCGGCGCCTCTTCTGGCATGTACTCATGATAGGCAAGAGCCGCCTTCACGGTATCACCCACGATCAGGATCAGCGCGTGCGGCATGGTCCCCTGGGGCTGCCTGCCGGCCATTTTGGCGGCCAGGACGGAGCTTGCGCCGTCGCATCCCCCGACCAGGGCTGCCCGCTCCATTACCGGCGCTACGGCCGGATGCAGGTGCCGCGACCCGAAGCAGATCACCTGCTTATCCCCGGCGGCCTGCTTTATCTCACGGGCCGCGGTGGCCCATCCGGAAGAGCTTGCTAAAATGCCGAGCATTGCGGTCTCGTAGATCCCAAACAGCCGGTAGGGGCCCTTGATGCGCATCACCACTTCCTTGCTCTTCATGGAAGAGCCCTCGGGCTGCGCCCAGACCTCCACTTCCCTGCCGTCCAGCAGCCCCATCACCTCGTGCACCCCGGCCACGATCCCGTCCCTGCGGCAGAAGATCTCCGCCGTAACCGGCGTGTCCAGCAGTCCCAACCGCTCCAGGATGTCGAACGTCCTCACGAAGTAGACGTCTGTGGTGGCCCCGCCCAGGATCTCTTCATGCGTGGCCGAGGACAGCTTGCGGTGCGGATCGATATTCAATTTGGCGACATCGGCAAGAGAGGTGATAAACTCCATCTGCAAACCTTCTTTCTTTAATTTTCGTGAAATTATCGGGTGCAGCTTAGGGGCTGTGGTCAGCATACAGATACTTGTAAATGTCGTAGTCCCTCATCACGGCCCGCAGGTAAAGCTGCGTTTCCGGATAGGGGATCCGGCCGGCATCGGACATGGTGCCATTCCACGCGCCTGTTGCCAGCCAGTCGTGGACATGGCCGCGGCCGGCATTGTATGCGGCCAACCCGGCCACCTGGTTGCCCTTGAAGTCTTCGAACAGGTTTGTCAGGTACCAGCTGCCGATGAGTAAATTGGTCTGCGGCTGGTACAGCTGGTCATCCTGAAAGCCCTGGAGTCCAATCTGCCCTGCCGTCCAGGCGGCGGTTTCAGGCATCACCTGCATCAATCCCCTGGCGCCCGCAGCAGACTCGGCCCTGGCGTTAAACTTGCTCTCGACCCTGACCAGGGCCGCCAACAGGTATGGATCCATATTCAGCTGTTGTGCCGCCTGGGTGATCTCGGCCCGGTAGGGCCAGGGATAGAATATCCTCCAGAACCATTTGGCCTGAGCCAGGTAGAGGGCGGCGCAGCAGATCAGCACTATGATCACTATCAGCTGTATGAGTCTGAACCTGATAAATACCAATGATTTAAACCACCCAATTTCCCCGGCGCTGCCAGGCAGTTACCCGGGGTAGTCGGCCTGGACCGCGGTCCAGGCCTCTCTCACTTGGCGAACTGTCATTTCCGGAGTTCCCGTGTTCTTCAAGATCCGGTCCGCGCTCCGCACTTTTTCGGGCAGAGGCATCTGCAGAGCGATTCGGCGCCGGGCTTCATGCTCCGACAGCCTGTCTCTCTCCATCAACCGCCTGAGCTGGGTCGGAAAATCGGCATCGACGACCCAGATCTCGTCAACCAACTTGTCCAATCCGGTCTCGAACAACAGAGGGGCATCGATCACCACGACCCCGCCGCTTGCAGGGATGCGGCATTGCAGCAGCCTGGCGATCTCGGCCAGGATCGGGGGATGGGTGATCCGGTTCAGCTTCTCCAGTTCCCGGGGGTCGGAAAAGACCAGCCTCCCGAGCGCTTTCCGGTCAATGTGGCCTGAGCTGTCAAGAAAGGAGTCCCCGAACTCCCGGACGATCTGCATCCAGGCAGGTTTGCCGGGCTGCACCACCTCCCGGGCAATCTGGTCGGCATCGATCACCTCGGCTCCGAGCTTCCGCAGTTCCCCGCTGACCAGGCTCTTGCCGCTGGCAATGCCTCCCGTCAGACCGATCACGTGCATACCCGAACACCCTCTCAACGCTGGCAGCAACTGCACACGTACGAGCTGCGCCCGCCTGTCTTCAGCCTGATGATCGCCGTTCCACACCGGGGGCAGGGGCGGCCTTCCCGGCCATGCACCGCCAGCCTCTCCTGGAAACCTCCCGGATTTCCCTCGCCGTCGACGTAATCCCGCAGGGTGGTGCCCCGGTGCTCGACCGCCTCGCTCAGAACCGTCAGCATCGCCTGATGGATCCGGTTCACTTCCTGCCGGGACAGCGATCCTGCCGTCCGCTCGGGTTGCACCCGGGCGCGCCAAAGGATCTCATTGGCGTAGATATTGCCTATCCCGGCCACCAGGGTCTGGTCCAGCAGCAGCTTCTTGATTTGCCCCTTTCTTCTTTCGAGCCGCTTGAAAAAAAGGGCTCGGCTCAGAGCAGGATCCAGGGCGTCCGGCCCCAAGCCTTTCTGCGAGCGAAACTCATCCCACCGGTCAAGGGGCATCAGGTCTATGGTGCCAAACTGGCGCATGTCCTGAAATCGCAGCTCCGCCCCGTCGCTCAGGTGGAACACCAGGTGGGTGTGTTTATCCCTCGGCATCCCGGATTTTGTATAGATCAGGCGTCCTGTCATCCGCAGATGCACGGCCATCAGGAGGGCGCCATCCAGCTCCAGCAGCAGGTATTTTCCCGCCCGGCCCATGTTGGTGAAGGTGCGGCCGCGCACCCCTTCGCAAAACTGCTGCGGGCCGGTAGACTTGATGATCTTCTCCAGCCGGATCTCGACGCTCTCGATCCGCAGGCCCAGGAGCTTGGGCCGGAGCGTCGCCAGCACGGTCTGCACTTCGGGCAGCTCAGGCATCGCCTTGCACCTTGGTGAGATCGTACCAGTTCGGGGCCGATCTCGATGTCGACATCGAGCGGCACGTCCAGGGTGGCCGCCTGTTCCATTCCGGCGCGCACCAGCTTGATGAGCTGCTGCCGCTCCTGCCCTGGAAACTCGAAGACCAGCTCATCGTGCACCGTCAACAGCATCCGGGCCTGCAGCCCCTGCTCCCGCAGCATCCGGTCGATGCTGAGCATGGCCAGCTTGAGGATATCGGCGGCCGTGCCCTGAATCGGGGTGTTGACCGCAGTGCGCTCGCCAAAGCTCCTTACCTGGCGGTTGCTGCTCAACAGATCGGGCAGGTAGCGGCGCCGCTTGAACATCGTTTCCACCCAGCCCCGCTCCCTGGCAGTGGCAATCGTCTCCTGGATAAAACGCCTGACGCCGGGGTGCTGGTGAAAGTAGTTATCGATATAGATGGCGGCCTCCTCCCGGCTCACTCCGATGTCCCTAGACAGCCCGAATTCGGTGATCCCGTACACGATCCCGAAGTTGACCCCTTTTGCCCGGCGCCTCAGTTCGGACGTGACCTCGCCCGGCTGTACGCCGAAGACCTCGGCCGCAGTCCTGGCGTGGATGTCTTCTCCGTGGCGGAAAGACTCCATCAGCCTCTCGTCCCGGGACATGTGAGCCAGGATGCGCAGTTCGATCTGGGAGTAGTCTGCGGCGAGGATCAGCCAGTCCGGTTCGGAGGGGACGAAGGCGCGCCTGATCTTACGCCCCAGCTCCACGCGGATCGGGATGTTCTGGAGGTTCGGCTCCGTGCTGCTGAGCCGGCCGGTGGCGGTTATGGTCTGGTTGAAAGTGGTGTGCAGCTTGCCGGTGGCCGGGTTGATCAGGCTGCGCAGGCCGTCGACGTAGGTTGACTTGAGCTTTAACAGCATCCTGTATTCCAGCAGCTTGGCCACAATATCATGATATGGGGCCAGCTCTTCCAACACTGCGGCGTCCGTGCTGTAGCCTGTTTTCGTCTTTTTGCCTACCGGCAGCTTCAGCTTCTCGAACAGCACCACTCCCAACTGGCGCGGCGAGTTGATGTTGAAGGCCATGCCGGCCAGGTCGAAAATCTCATTCGTCAGTTGAGCCAGCTGGCGCCCGAACTCCACCGACATCTCTTCCAACTGGGGGAGATCCAGCTTGACCCCGGTCAATTCCATTCTGGCGAGCACCGCGGACAGCGGCAGTTCCAGGTCGTAAAACAGGCTGCTCAGGTTTTTTTCCTCAAGCTCCGCCCGCAGCAGCGGCCAGGAGCCGAAGATCGCCTGGGCCTGGTGGGCTGCGGCGCTGGCATCATCGTCGGAGGCCAGCAGCATCTGGTTGAGGTGCTTCAGAGAGATCTCCTCGATGGTGGGATTGGTGGCCGAGTGCAACAGGTAGGACGCCAGCTTGGTGTCTCCGGCAACACCCTTCAGGGTGATGTCGGATCCAGCCCAGGCGGTCATCTCGGCCTTGGCGTCGTGGCACCACTTCTCCTCCATGCCTGACAGGAGCTCTGCCAGACAGGCGATCAGCTCGTTCTTCTGCGCCTCATCCTCCGGAAACAGGACTGCCGCGCTCTCATTCGCCCCCCAAGCAAAACCGATCCTCCTGGGTGCTGCTCCGAAAGACTGGGTATCTGCTCCGGAATAGAGGGCAAATCGCCCGGCAGCTCTCATTTTGGCCATGAGAGAGCGCAGTTCTGATTGACAGACTGCCGCCCCCGGCTCTCTCCTTGCCGGCTGCCCGCCCGGTGCCCCAACTGAGTGCCCTGCGCCTGGCTCCCCGCGCCCGTGGTGAGGCTGCAACCCGATCCTCTTTAATCTCCTCCGGCGGCAGCTGTGAACTGATGCTCTTGATCAGGTTCTTGAATTCCAACTCCATCAAAATGGAAAACAGCTCTTCATAATTGGGCTTGCTGAATTTCAGCGCCTCAAAATCGAGCTCTACCGGAATATCATGCATCAGGAGCGCCAGCCTCTTGCTTAGCAGGGCCTGGTCTGCGTAACGGTCCAGCAGCGATGCGACCTTGACCGGAAGCTGATCCCTGTTGGCGAGGCAGCCTTCCACGCTGCCATACTGCTGCAGCAGCTTGATGGCGGTTTTCTCGCCGATGCCGGGCACCCCCGGGATGTTGTCGCTGGGGTCGCCGATCAGTCCCTTCAGGTCGGGGATCTGCTCCGGCTGCAGCCCGTACCTGCTGATCACGTCCTCCTTGGCGTAGCTATCCAGCTCGCTGATCCCCTTGCGGGTGATCAGGGTCCTGGTATGGTCGGAGACTACCTGGAGCATGTCCCTGTCGCCGGTAACCACCAGCACCTCCAGGCCCCTCTCCTCGGCAGCCCGCACCACTGTGCCGATCAGATCGTCCGCCTCGTAGCCCTCAACCTCCAGCACCGGTATGTTGAGGGCGCCCAGCACCCGCTTGATAAGGGGAAACTGCGGCCGCAATTCGTCCGGGGTCCCTTTGCGATGGGCCTTATATGCCTCGTAGTCCTGGTGCCGGAGGGTTTTTCCCTTGTGGTCGAAGGCCACCGTCAGATAATCCGGCTGCTCCTGCCGCACCATCCGGAGCAGCATGTTGGTAAAGCCCAAAACCGCGTTGGTATACTGGCCGCCAGTGGTCGAAAGCAGCGGCAGGGCGTAAAAAGCCCGGTGCGCCAAGCTGTTGCCGTCGAGAACCATCAATTTCTTCATGAGCCGGAACCCCATTTCCACCTAAATCTCTAAGAAATCTCCAAGCCGCACTTTACGAAAACTATTCCCTAATCAGACTTTCCTGCTTTGCATATTATAACAGAATTCAGGCCCGAACAAGGCAGATTCGGACATCAACGGCCATGGTCAACTCCGTGGCGCTGACGGCACAGGCAACGACACCGCGAAAATATCCTGTTAATCCAATATTTACATAAATTCAGTGTTTCGTATTATTGGTGATTTTTTAGGGGTCAGTGCTTTGGCCAAAGTAAAAATTAGAGCCCTTGATTTTGCTGATTTCCGAAGGGGTCTTTTTCTTTTGCTTTTCTCCTTTGGAATCATATCTTTGCCGAAAGTTTAAAATGGAAGTATATCTCTACAGCTAGTAGTATAAGTTTGTGAAATTCTCAATGTTTCAAGAATTTCTACTTAATATATCAGGATTCGACAAAAGTTGCTAAAGGGATTCTATTCTTTTTTAAAGAATGCAGAGTGTATTATGACCCTTCATCCTGCTTCAGGTGCAGATAGATCTTTTGGTGATGGATTTTGTCCGTGGAACCGGTTGGTTTATATAAGCGCCATGGAGACAAAATAATGAGCAAATCTATTAAGGTTTTGATCGTAGAGGATTCAGAAAATGATGCGGGCCTGTTGATTCGCGCATTACAGCGCGGCGGCTATGACCCGGTCTACGAAATAGTGGAAACGCCTGAGGCTATGGCTGACGCCCTCAACCGGCAGGAATGGGATCTCGTGATCTCGGAATACTCGATGCCGCGTTTTAGCGGCCTGGATGCCCTGAAGCTATTGCAAGATAAAGACCCCGACCTTTCCTTCATCCTCCTGACCGGTCAATCGGCGAGGATGTTGCAGTGGAAGCCATGAAAACCGGCGCTCACGACTACATACTGAAGAGCAACCCGGACAGGCTCATTCCTGCCGTCGAGCGGGAGCTGCGCGATACCCAAGCCAGGCGTGAGAACAGGCAGAACGAGCATGCGCTGCGGGAAAGCCGTGAACGCTATCGCCTGATCGTGGAAACTGCCAATGAGGGTATCTGGCAAGTTGACGAGGAAAGCAGGACGACCTTTGTCAATCAGAAGATGGCCGAGATGCTCGGCTACACTGTTGACGAGATGATCGGGCAGACGCCTTACGCATTCATGGATGAAAAATGGCGCAAGGTTGCCGAAGTCAACATGCAAGGGCGTCGCCAGGGAATCAGGGGGCAATTTGAATATAAGTTCCAGCGCAAAGACGGAACGGACCTGTGGGCGATCGTCAATGCTTTTCCTATCTTTCGTGATGATTGCAGCAATGCGGGTGTTATTGGCATGCTTAACGACATCACCGAGCGCAAACGATCAGAAGATGAGCTGGCACTCAGGGCGCAGCTCCTGGACAGCGTCAACGATTCCATCGTCCTGCACGACTTCGAGGGCAGGTTCCACTACGTCAACGAGGTCGCCTGCAGGTTCTACGGCTACTCCAGGGAAGAGATGATGCAGAAGAATGTGTTTGAACTGAGTACCCCGGCGTCTGCCGAAGACCGGCAATTCAGACTCAACGAACTGAAGACGAGGGGGCGAGTCATGTTCGAGGCAGTCAACTCCCGCAAGGACGGTTCCAGTATTCCTATCGAGGTCAACGCCAGTGTTATTGATATAGGGGGCAAGCAATTTGTGTTGAGCGTGGCCCGGGACATCACCAAGCGCAAGATAACGGTAGAGGCGTTGAAACAATCTGAAGAGAAATATCGCTCTCTTATCGCGAACCTTAACGATGTAATATATACTGTAAACGCTGTAGGCTATATTACCTATATCAGCCCTGTGGTTGAGCGTTTTGCTGGCTACAAAGCTGAGGAGATCATAGGCAAACCCTTTATGTCTTATGTTCACCCGGAGGATCTGCAGGGCTTGCTGGAGAGTTTTGGGCGAACCTTAAGCGGCCAGGTAGAACCAGTTGAAGTTCGGGTATTAAGAAAGGATGGCACCTCCATTTATGTTCGCTCCTTCTAGCCGGGTGATTGCAGAGAATTGCCAGGTGAGCCTGACAGGAGTCCTGAGTGACATCACCGAGCAAAAGCAGGCAGAGAAAGCCTTGCGTTTATCCGAGGAGCGTTTCTTCCAAGCATTTAATTCCAGCCCATGCGCGATGTCAATCACACATCTTCCCGACTACCGGATTATCGATGTTAACCAGCAGTGGCTAGACGGGACCGGTTTTTCACGCGAGGATGTGGTCGGTAAACTGCAAGAGGAGATGAGTATCTGGACAAAACAGCAGCATCAACAGGCATCTGAATGTTTGCACGAATATGGCTCAGTCAAAAATCTGGAGACCGTGTTCAGGAATAAAAAAGGCGAGGAGCGATATGGGTTATGGTCCGGTCAGATCATCACGCTCGGCGGAGAACCCTGCCTGTTAGGAGCAACTATTGACATAACTGAACACAAGCAGCTTGAAAAGGAGATCGCACACCTGGATCGCCTGAACCTGATCGGAGAGATAGCTGCAGGGATAGCCCATGAGATCAGAAACCCCTTGACGGTGGTTAAAGGATACCTGCAAATGATGCAGATCAATAAAGAGTTCGCCTCTTATGCAAAACGTTTCAATACGATGATCGAGGAGCTTAACCGTGCCAATTCCATTATTACCGAATTCCTCTCCCTCGCCAGAAAAGCGCCAACAGAACTGAAACAACAGAATATCAACAAAATTATAACCAACCTTTTGCCATTGATCCAGGCTGATGCCGCCAAGAATCATGTGGCGGTAAGCATGGACCTGGGCGATGTACCAGATTTGAACCTGGATGAGAAGGAGATCAGGCAGCTCGTTCTCAACCTTGTCCGCAACGGCATCGAAGCAATGTCAAAGCATGGGGAGTTGACGATTAAAACACGCAAAAAGAGAGATGGGGTCGTCCTGACCATAAAGGATAGAGGGATGGGCATCCCGCCCGAGGTGCTGGAGAAACTCGGCACCCCCTTCCTTACTACCAAGGAAAAGGGAACGGGGTTGGGCTTGCCGATCTGTTACCGGATAGCCGAGAGACACAACGCCAGGATTGAAATAAAGACAGACAAGAGAGGGACAACTTTTACGGTCAGTTTTTAAGTGCCATACCTTTCAGCGGGCCGGCAGGCGCTCATCCGCCCTGGCTATTCTCGTTCAGGCTGTCCATGACCTGCATCAGAGTCACCTCGTCCGGCAGGTCGAGCGTTCCCTGCAGAGCCTGCTGCTGATAGTCTGGAGGCAGGCTGGAGACACGGATGATGGTCACCCGGATGATCCCGCCGTCAACCCCGGCCGGCCCCCTGACCACCGCCACAAAACCGCCCTTGGCGCCAAGATGGGTCTTCTTCATGTCGTCAGGGCTCAGGCCTGGCACTGTATGGGTGAGGATCACATCGTTCCCGGAGAAACTGAGCGTCCAACCCTGGGTCGCCGGATACAGGCGGAGCAGGTCAAGAGCGCTGCATCCCTGCCGGTGAAGCAAGATGGCGCTGCCGTCAACCTCCTGGTGGTCCAGGGTATAGACGGTCCTGGTGATCACCCTGGCGTCCGCCGGCAAAGGCCTGGAAAGCTGGATATACTCCCTCACCATATAGATTCCGCCTGCCAGCACCAGCAACAGCAAACCGCAAGCAACCAATGGAGATGCCTTCCTGGCCATGATCTACAGTCCCCTCATGTTTATTGTCAAACAAGTCTCGCTATATTATAAATATTTCCACCCCTTCCGTATTATGTATCTCCGCCTGATATTTATTCTTCGGAACTGCAACAAGAAACCCCCAAGATTCATACTCGGGGAGGCTGGTTTAAAAAATATTTTCAAAATCCGCCGGCAGGAGTCCTCGACTTCTAAAGTCTCAAGTCCTGCCAAGTTTTTTAAGTGCTTCTCAAGTAATGCTGCCCAGGATCTCATCGGGGATGTCGAAGTTGGCGTAGACGCTCTGCACGTCGTCATGTTCATCCGGGCTTCCATCAGCCGCAGCAGCCTGGCTGCAGTTCCAGCATCGGCCACCTGTACGGTGGTGTTCGGGACCATGGTCAGTTCGGCGCTGCAAGTGATCCCCCGCTTGTCGAGATAAGACTTGATCTCTTCAAAATCCTGCGGCGCCGTGATCACCTCGATCAGCCCGTCCGACTCACTGACATCCTCGGCTCCGTTTTCGATCAGATCCAGCATCAACTCGTCCGGGTCAAAACCGGCGACGCTCGCTTTGGTTGGGCGTTCAGCGGGCGCCAGGGGCACCTGAAGCAGGCCCTTCATCTCGAACATCCAGGCCACGCAACCGGATTCGGCGAGGCTGCCTCCGTTGCGGGAAAAGATGAAGCGGATCTCGGGGGCGGTGCGGTTGCGATTGTCCGTGAGGATCTTCAGCAGTATGGCGACTCCCCCGGGGGCGTATCCCTCGTAAACTGCCTCCTCGTAGTTGACTCCTTCCACCCCTCCGGTGGCCTTGGCGATCAGCCGGTTGATGTTGTCGAGAGGCATGTTCTCGGTTCGGGCGGTGGCGATCGCCAGCCTCAGCGAAAGGTTGGCGTTGGGATCGCCGCCTCCCTGCCTGGCTGCAGCAAAAATAGCCTTTCCCAGTTTGGTAAAAGCGTTCGCTCTCTGTGCATCAACCTTGGCCTTGCGGTGTTTGATGTTAGCCCACTTGGAATGGCCGGACAAGGCGATCACCCCGTTAAAATTCTAGCAAAATGTAAAGTCCAGCGCAATTACCGGTTTTTGCATGCACTAACCCGCTGCCATCTCCTATCGGCTTTAACCACTGCCTGGACCACCATGCTGCTCCGGTCTTTCATGCCAGTTCGATCTCACCCATGGCGCCCAGCTTGTCTCCAAGGATCACGACGGCGCCGCGCACCCCCCTGATCCCGCAGGCAAACTGCAGGGCAGGCGCAATGCAGGATTCATCCTGCACCCTGTTGCCGAGGGCCGTGGCCGCGGCATCCGCCAACGCCGCGCTTCTCGACAGCACCACTGCAGCATCGGCGCGCCCGAAGCTCAACGACGGCCCATACGGTTCCTGAAGAGGTGCAGAGGCCCCAGCAGCGGCCGTCGGGTGCGACCTGCAACTGCACCCGCTCCGAGAGCGAAGATGCGCCGGCAAAGATGGCCGCTCTTCTCGGACGCAGGATTTTCAAAAAGATGTCGCCGCCGTTTTCAACGATGACCTCATGCACCTGTCCGAGCAGGCCGCGCCCCACCTGCTCGGCGATCGCGCCGGCCACCGCCGCCATCGGGCCCACCCCCGCCCTCGCCGAGGCTCCGGCCATCACGCGGGCAATACGCGGCGCATCAGGACGCAGCGGATCGGCTGCAGGCTGTGAATAAAAGCGGGATCCAGGCTGATATCGCCCTCCAGCTGCCGGCGGCAGCGATACACCAGTTCCAACGCTTTTTCCGGCAGCGAGGGGGTATAGCTGGCCTCGTCCACGCTGATGCTGAGGTCCGTCTCCCTAAGGCAAACCGGAAAGGAGACCAGGCCCTGTCCGCGCATGAGGCTCCTGTAAGTGCGCTCATCGTATTCCATGGCGCTCACAACCGGCCGCTGTTAGTGTTAAAAATCTTGTTAAAATGGCCACGTTAAAAGTGGACCTCCACCGCCCGGGCCATGCAGGCGTCGAGGCAGCTCTCGCAGACGATGCAGCGGGATCCGTCGAAGCGCACCTCCATCTCCGGGCGCTGCAACGACAGCGCTCCCGCCGGACGGAGGTGGTGCAGGCGCCGCACTGCAGGCAGCGCTCCTGGAGCCAGACGATCGTCCCGCTGAGAGGCTCCACGCTGACACCCAGACTCTTGATATATTCCAGCCCGCGGTTGTATTGCTCCGGGTCGCCGCTCAGTTCCAGCACCACGAATCCCTCACGGTGCGGGTTGATCTCCGCCTTGAGGATGTTGACCACCAGGTCGTAGTCCTTCACCAGGCGGTAGATGATCGGCTGTTCCACCAGCAGGGAGGAGAAGCGCAACACGATCTTTTCTGTAATCATCACCGGCGGCCTCCCTTATTCTGATTCGTAATCTGATTCGTAATCTGATTCGGCCTTTCTTCCAGGCCTTGGAGCTTGATGCCGGATTCCACACCCGGCAGCGTAAATACCGGTTCAGTCAGCAAGAAGCTGCCGCATCTGATCCACTCCTTGAGAGTCTCGGCGATCTCCCTGGCCTTGGCGTAACTGGACAACGGAGTGGTCGGAACCTCCTTGCCCTGCAGGGCGATCTTGCCCGATCTGAGTTCCGCATAGCTGACCTGGCCGAGGGTCTTTCCGGTCTTGTTCTGATAATCGTAGCTGTAATCCACGATGGTCGCCAGAATATCCTCATCCCTCACGGCAGTGTTTATCAAAATCTGCTCGTCCAGGATCGGAATCGGGATCCCGATCCCGACCGCCAGGCTGGCGCCATACCCGACAAAGCTGGTGCCCCGCAGCCATTCCGGCTTCATCTGCTTGAGGTCTCCGATCATGGCCAGCGTTCCCGCTCCTGCCAGAGGCACCCCATTGGCGCCCCTCGCCTCACATGGATTGTGCTGGGTGCCGTTCCAGGCCACATACCCGACGCCGCCGCCAAGAAAGACCCTTGTCCCCATGCCGATCGTCCGGTAGTAGGGGTCGTTCAGCAACGGGCTCAACTGCCCCGAGGTGGAGAAGCTGGCGTTGCCCAGTCGTGGCTGCAATACGCCCATGTAGGTATAGATAGTCCGGTCGGAAAGATTGACGGCAACGCCGTAGTTCTGATAGGCGTTCGCGGGTTGAATAGAATCGCCTCGTTGAGGTCATCAAGGGTCAACCAGGTCTCGATGTGCCGGCGCGGGTAGCAGTCAGTACCGTATCCGGTCGCCTCCAGCTTAACCTGTTTGCCGGCCACCAGGTCCTCGATCGCGTGGCCTCCCCCGTAAAGAAAGCGCCCCGGGTAGACGCGGTTTTCCGGATCGCTCTCCGGCAGCTCGGTCGCCCCGATGTAAGTGTCTACAGCGGCCAGGCCTCCATAAGCCGGCACGCCGTTCAGATCACCCTGTTCATTTTAATCCGGGGCCTGGGGTGGCCGAAATTCAAGAAGGCGCCGCTGGAGCACATGCTGCCGAAGGTGCCCGTGGTCACCACATCCACCTGGCGGGTGGCCTCGGCAACTCCCTTTTCGGCAACCAGGCCGATGATCTCCTCGGCGGTGACTACCACAGCCTCGCCCTTCTTGATCCTGGCGTTGATCTCCTCATAGCTTTTTGTGACCGCCATTTTCTCCTCCTCGTCGTCGTCCTCATACAGTGTCAACTCGTGAACTAATAGTGTAACTCTTAAACTGCGGATAAAGCTCTTTAACTTAATTTTTGCAGTATCGGTTGTGAACCGCCAGCCAAGACCTTTTTGATTTAAAAAAATTAGCCTCTTCCACGAGAAGAGGTTGTTTTCGCACGCCGGTGAAAGCACCTCTTATCTTCCAGCACACGAGTCTGTAGGAATTGGCACCGCATCCCACCTTAGGGGCCGGTTGCCGGGTTTCATAGGGCCAGTCCCTCCACCGCTCTTGATAAGAGAATGATCCTATTTAGTTGTAATACCAGCACTTACACTAGCATACACGCAATCACCATGTCAAGGCATAAAAAGGATCACTACCCGAAGATCATCTATCCTGAAATCATTTCCAAAATATTAAGGAAAGCATTTGCGATTTGAAGTAAAATATATATGCAACCCCCACTTCCAAGGTGGGGGTCTTCTACCAGGAAACGCTAAATATAGGTGGTTGATGACATGATACGGAAAGTATCTCTGGGCATATCCGGGATGTCCTGCGCCGCTTGCTCTGCCCGCATCGAGAAGAGGCTGACGAAGCTGGAAGGCGTCACCAGGGCGGCAGTCAACCTGGCCGCCGAAAGGGCGACGGTGGAATTCGACGATGCCATAATCACCGATCAGGATATCGAAGAGGCGGTTAGAAGACTGGGATATGACGTGATCGAGGAAGAGGCAGCGGCAAACAACAAAGTTGAACTCGCAGTGACGGGGATGAGCTGCGCCGCCTGCTCGGCCCCATCGAGAAGAGGCTGACGAAGCTGGAAGGCGTCACCAGAGCGGCAGTCAACCTGGCCACAGAACGGGCTACCATAGAATTTGATGCCAACCGGATTCAAGTGTCAGAGATGATCAGGGTTATCAAGGATCTTGGATACGGAGCCGAGAAAGTGGAGGAAGTCTTGACGGATCGAACTGCCGAGCAGAGGGAGCAGGAGATCCGGACGCTCGGACCACTCTGATCATCTCGGCCATACTGTCCTCTCCGCTGATCCTGGCGATGATCCTGAACTTTTTTCCAGCATCCTCCGCCCTCAGGTCAGCTCTCTCATTTCTGCACAACGAATATTTTCAGCTGGTAATCGCCACCCCGATCCAGTTCGTGATCGGCTCCCGGTTCTATAAACATGCCTACTTTGCATTGAGATCGAAGAGCTCCAATATGGACGTCCTGGTGGCCATGGGAACATCGGCGGCCTACTTCTACAGCCTCTACAACGTCTTCTTCGAGCCTATAAAAGCAGGAATGATGAAGGATCTCTATTTTGAAACATCCGCCATCCTCATCACCCTGATTTTGCTGGGCAAGTACTTTGAGGCCGTGGCCAAGGGGAGGACGTCCGAGGCCATCAAGAAGCTGATGGGGTTGAAGCCGAAAACCGCCCGGGTAATCCGCAACGGGATCGAGGAAGATATTCCGATCGCAGAAGTGGTGGTCGGTGACATCGTCCTGGTCAGGCCGGGGGAGAGGATCCCCGTCGACGGCAAAATCATCGAGGGCAGCTCTTCCCTGGATGAATCGATGCTTACGGGCGAGAGCATGCCGGTGGAAAAGAAGGCCGGCGACCCGGTGATCGGCGCCACCATCAACAAGTACGGCACGTTCAAGTTCGAGGCCACCAAGGTGGGCAAGGATACGGTTCTGTCCCAGATCATCAAGATGGTTGATAAGGCCCAGGGATCGAAGGCTCCCATTCAGAAGATAGCCGATCAGGTCTCAGGCGTCTTTGTTCCGGTGGTGGCGGCCATCGCGGCTGTCACTTTCCTGATCTGGTATTTCTGGATAGGCAGCCTCAATATGGGAATCATCAGTGCCGTGGCCGTCCTGGTCATCGCCTGCCCCTGCGCCCTCGGACTGGCCACACCGACGGCCATCATGGTGGGAACCGGCATCGGAGCTGAAAACGGCATTCTGATCAAGGGCGGCGAGTACCTGGAAATAGCCTACAAGCTGAATGCGGTCGTCCTTGACAAAACCGGCACCCTGACCGGGGGGAGCCGGAGGTAACCGATATCAGTTCCCTGGGGCTGCTGGACCAAAGGGAAATATTGAAACTGGCCGCTGCCGCCGAAAAAAACTCCGAACATCCATTGGGGGTGGCCATCTATACCAAGGGCAAGGCTGACCTGGGAGAAATACCGGATCCCCGGAGCTTTGAGGCGATCCCCGGCAGGGGGGTTAGGGCGCAGATTGACGGCAGGCAGGTTAACCTCGGCACCAGGAAGCTGATAACGGAGATTGGAGTCAATACAGGAGATGCAGAATCGACCATATTTCCCGGCTGGAGAACGAGGGAAAAACAGCCATGCTGATGGCCGTAGACAATGCCCTGGAAGGGATTCTGGCGGTGGCCGACACCCTGAAGGAGCACTCCAGGGAGGCCGTGGCCGCCATGCAGCAAATGGGCATCGACGTTTACATGATCACCGGTGACAATGAGAGAACGGCCAGAGCCATTGCCCGAGAGGCAGGGATCACCAATGTCCTGGCCGAGGTATTGCCGGGGCAGAAGGCCCACACAGTCGGCCCGCTCAGGAAACAGGGGAAAATAGTAGCAATGGTTGGTGATGGGATCAACGACGCTCCCGCCCTGGCGATGGCGGATATCGGCATGGCGATGGGAACAGGCGCCGACGTGGCCATGGAGGCTGCCGACATCACTCTGATGAGAGGGGATCTCCGTACGATCCCCCACCGCCATCAAGCTATCCCGGGAGACAATGATGAAGATCAGGCAGAACATGTTTTGGGCGTTCATTTACAACACCATCGGCATTCCCATTGCCGCAGCCGGGATGCTTAACCCGATCATCGCCGGGGGCGCTATGGCTTTCAGCTCGGTCTCCGTCGTTTCCAACTCATTAAGCCTGAAGAGGTTCAGAGCGTGAGAGATGGCACTTATTGGACACTGCTGCGACCATACTGGTGGTAGATGATGAAGTGAAGATCTCACAGGTCTTGCGGCAGCAAGCGGACAGGGGCTACCCGGCCTGATCAGCCCTGCTCGCCCTGTGCAAATCGTTGCCGAACATCAGGCCTGCAAATCCGCAAACCAGAATTCCCACTATTGGATAAACAACCAGAATTACTATAAACCTGAATGCGAACAGGGAACGCAGGGCGGGTCTCTTGCCTGTAAAAGGTTATAATGCGGAAAAATATGAAGCATAAGCAGGTGAAATCCCGATGCCACCACTGCGCCAGCCAGGCCTGCGATAAAACCGGTAGGGGCCAACCATCCCATCGCCGCCATGTTCGGGCTCTCGCCGGTCTCCAATGATTCCCGGC
>CAWEDD010000008.1:0-11838 GCA_963807495.1 uncultured Peptococcaceae bacterium | reverse complement strand
AAATATTTTTAAAATCCGCTGGCAGGAGTCCTCGACTTCTAAAGTCTCAAGTCCTGCCAAGTTTTTAAGTGCTTCTCAAGTAATGCTGCCCAGGATCTCATCGGGGATGTCGAAGTTGGCATAGACGCTCTGCACGTCGTCGTGTTCATCCAGGGCTTCCATCAGCCGCAGCAGCCTGGCTGCAGTTCCAGCATCGGCCACCTGTACGGTGGTGTTCGGGACCATGGTCAGTTCGGCGCTGCAAGTGATCCCCCGCTTGTCAAGATAGGACTTGATCTCTTCAAAATCCTGCGGCGCCGTGATCACCTCGATCAGCCCGTCCGACTCACTGACATCCTCGGCTCCGTTTTCGATCAGATCCAGCATCAACTCATCCGGGTCAAAACCGGCGACGCTCGCTTTGGTTGGGCGTTCAGCGGGCGCCAGGGGCACCTGAAGCAGGCCCTTCATCTCGAACATCCAGGCCACGCAACCGGATTCGGCGAGGCTGCCTCCGTTGCGGGAAAAGATGAAGCGGATCTCGGGGGCGGTGCGGTTGCGATTGTCCGTGAGGATCTTCAGCAGTATGGCGACTCCCCCGGGGGCGTATCCCTCGTAAACTGCCTCCTCGTAGTTGACTCCTTCCACCCCTCCGGTGGCTTTGGCGATCAGCCGGTTGATGTTGTCGAGAGGCATGTTCTCGGTTCGGGCGGTGGCGATCGCCAGCCTCAGCGAAAGGTTGGCGTTGGGATCGCCGCCTCCCTGCCTGGCTGCAGCAAAAATAGCCTTTCCCAGCTTGGTAAAAGCGTTCGCTCTCTGTGCATCAACCTTGGCCTTGCGGTGTTTGATGTTAGCCCACTTGGAATGGCCGGACAAGGCGATCACCCCGTTAAAATTCTAGCAAAATGTAAAGTCCAGCGCAATTAACGGTTTTTGCATGCACTAACCCGCTGCCATCTCCTATCGACTTTAACCACTGCCTGGACCACCATGCTGCTCCGGTCTTTCATGCCAGTTCGATCTCACCCATGGCGCCCAGCTTGTCTCCAAGGATCACGACGGCGCCGCGCACCCCCTGATCCGCAGGCAAACTGCAGGGCCGGCGCAATGCAGGATTCATCCTGCACCCTGTTGCCGAGGGCCGTGGCCGCGGCATCCGCCAACGCCGCGCTTCTCGACAGCACCACTGCAGCATCGGCGCGCCCGAAGCTCAACGACGGCCCTACGGTTCCTGAAGAGGTGCAGAGGCCCCAGCAGCGGCCGTCGGGTGCGACCTGCAACTGCACCCGCTCCGAGAGCGAAGATGCGCCGGCAAAGATGGCCGCTCTTCTCGGACGCAGGATTTTCAAAAAGATGTCGCCGCCGTTTTCAACGATGACCTCATGCACCTGTCCGAGCAGGCCGCGCCCCACCTGCTCGGCGATGGCGCCGGCCACCGCCGCCATGGGGCCCACCCCCGCCCTCGCCGAGGCTCCGGCCATCACGCGGGCGATGCGCGGCGCATCAGGACGCAGCGGATACGGCTGCAGGCTGTGAATAAAAGCGGGATCCAGGCTGATATAGCCCTCCAGCTGCCGGCGGCAGCGATACACCAGTTCCAACGCTTTTTCCGGCAGCGAGGGGGTATAGCTGGCCTCGTCCACGCTGATGCTGAGGTCCGTCTCCCTAAGGCAAACCGGAAAGGAGACCAGGGCCTTTCCGCGCATGAGGCTCCTGTAAGTGCGCTCATCGTATTCCATGGCGCTCACAACCGGCCGCTGTTAGTGTTAAAAATCTTGTTAAAATGGCCACGTTAAAAGTGAACCTCCACCGCCCGGGCCATGCAGGCGTCGAGGCAGCTCTCGCAGACGATGCAGCGGGATCCGTCGAAGCGCACCTCCATCTCCGGGCGCTGCAACGACAGCGCTCCCGCCGGACAGGAGGTGGTGCAGGCGCCGCACTGCAGGCAGCGCTCCTGGAGCCAGACGATCGTCCCGCTGAGAGGCTCCACGCTGACACCCAGACTCTTGATATATTCCAGCCCGCGGTTGTATTGCTCCGGGTCGCCGCTCAGTTCCAGCACCACGAATCCCTCACGGTGCGGGTTGATCTCCGCCTTGAGGATGTTGACCACCAGGTCGTAGTCCTTCACCAGGCGGTAGATGATCGGCTGTTCCACCAGCAGGGAGGAGAAGCGCAACACGATCTTTTCTGTAATCATCACCGGCGGCATCCCTTATTCTGATTCGTAATCTGATTCGTAATCTGATTCGGCCTTTCTTCCAGGCCTTGGAGCTTGATGCCGGATTCCACACCCGGCAGCGTAAATACCGGTTCAGTCAGCAAGAAGCTGCCGCATCTGATCCACTCCTTGAGAGTCTCGGCGATCTCCCTGGCCTTGGCGTAACTGGACAACGGAGTGGTCGGAACCTCCTTGCCCTGCAGGGCGATCTTGCCCGATCTGAGTTCCGCATAGCTGACCTGGCCGAGGGTCTTTCCGGTCTTGTTCTGATAATCGTAGCTGTAATCCACGATGGTCGCCAGAATATCCTCATCCCTCACGGCAGTGTTTATCAAAATCTGCTCGTCCAGGATCGGAATCGGGATCCCGATCCCGACCGCCAGGCTGGCGCCATACCCGACAAAGCTGGTGCCCCGCAGCCATTCCGGCTTCATCTGCTTGAGGTCTCCGATCATGGCCAGCGTTCCCGCTCCTGCCAGAGGCACCCCATTGGCGCCCCTCGCCTCACATGGATTGTGCTGGGTGCCGTTCCAGGCCACATACCCGACGCCGCCGCCAAGAAAGACCCTTGTCCCCATGCCGATCGTCCGGTAGTAGGGGTCGTTCAGCAACGGGCTCAACTGCCCCGAGGTGGAGAAGCTGGCGTTGCCCAGTCGTGGCTGCAATACGCCCATGTAGGTATAGATAGTCCGGTCGGAAAGATTGACGGCAACGCCGTAGTTCTGATAGGCGTTGCGCGGGTTGAATAGAATCGCCTCGTTGAGGTCCTCAAGGGTCAACCAGGTCTCGATGTGCCGGCGCGGGTAGCAGTCAGTACCGTATCCGGTCGCCTCCAGCTTAACCTGTTTGCCGGCCACCAGGTCCTCGATCACGTGGCCTCCCCCGTAAAGAAAGCGCCCCGGGTAGACGTGGTTTTCCGGATCGCTCTCCGGCAGCTCGGTCGCCCCGATGTAAGTGTCTACAGCGGCCAGGCCTCCATAAGCCGGCACGCCGTTCAGATACACCCTGTTCATTTTAATCCGGGGCCTGGGGTGGCCGAAATTCAAGAAGGCGCCGCTGGAGCACATGCTGCCGAAGGTGCCCGTGGTCACCACATCCACCTGGCGGGTGGCCTCGGCAACTCCCTTTTCGGCAACCAGGCCGATGATCTCCTCGGCGGTGACTACCACAGCCTCGCCCTTCTTGATCCTGGCGTTGATCTCCTCATAGCTTTTTGTGACCGCCATTTTCTCCTCCTCGTCGTCGTCCTCATACAGTGTCAACTCGTGAACTAATAGTGTCAACTCTTAAACTGCGGATAAAGCTCTTTAACTTAATTTTTGCAGTATCGGTTGTGAACCGCCAGCCAAGACCTTTTTGATTTAAAAAAATTAGCCTCTTCCACGAGAAGAGGTTGTTTTCGCACGCCGGTGAAAGCACCTCTTATCTTCCAGCACACGAGTCTGTAGGAATTGGCACCGCATCCCACCTTAGGGGCCGGTTGCCGGGTTTCATCGGGCCTGTCCCTCCACCGCTCTTGATAAGAGAATGATCCTATTCAGTTGTAATACCAGCACTTACACTAGCATACACGCAATCACCATGTCAAGGCATAAAAAGGATCACTACCCGAAGATCATCTATCCTGAAATCATTTCCAAAATATTAAGGAAAGCATTTGCGATTTGAAGTAAAATATATATGCAACCCCCACTTCCAAGGTGGGGGTCTTCTACCAGGAAACGCTAAATATAGGTGGTTGATGACATGATCCGGAAAGTATCTCTGGGCATATCCGGGATGTCCTGCGCCGCTTGCTCTGCCCGCATCGAGAAGAGGCTGACGAAGCTGGAAGGCGTCACCAGGGCGGCAGTCAACCTGGCCGCCGAAAGGGCGACGGTGGAATTCGACGATGCCATAATCACCGATCAGGATATCGAAGAGGCGGTTAGAAGACTGGGATATGACGTGATCGAGGAAGAGGCAGCGGCAAACAACAAAGTTGAACTCGCAGTGACGGGGATGAGCTGCGCCGCCTGCTCGGCCCGCATCGAGAAGAGGCTGACGAAGCTGGAAGGCGTCACCAGAGCGGCAGTCAACCTGGCCACAGAACGGGCTACCATAGAATTTGATGCCAACCGGATTCAAGTGTCAGAGATGATCAGGGTTATCAAGGATCTTGGATACGGAGCCGAGAGAGTGGAGGAAGTCTTGACGGATCGAACTGCCGAGCAGAGGGAGCAGGAGATCCGGACGCTCAGGACCACTCTGATCATCTCGGCCATACTGTCCTCTCCGCTGATCCTGGCGATGATCCTGAACTTTTTTCCAGCATCCTCCGCCCTCAGGTCAGCTCTCTCATTTCTGCACAACGAATATTTTCAGCTGGTAATCGCCACCCCGATCCAGTTCGTGATCGGCTCCCGGTTCTATAAACATGCCTACTTTGCATTGAGATCGAAGAGCTCCAATATGGACGTCCTGGTGGCCATGGGAACATCGGCGGCCTACTTCTACAGCCTCTACAACGTCTTCTTCGAGCCTATAAAAGCAGGAATGATGAAGGATCTCTATTTTGAAACATCCGCCATCCTCATCACCCTGATTTTGCTGGGCAAGTACTTTGAGGCCGTGGCCAAGGGGAGGACATCCGAGGCCATCAAGAAGCTGATGGGGTTGAAGCCGAAAACCGCCCGGGTAATCCGCAACGGGATCGAGGAAGATATTCCGATCGCAGAAGTGGTGGTCGGTGACATCGTCCTGGTCAGGCCGGGGGAGAGGATCCCCGTCGACGGCAAAATCATCGAGGGCAGCTCTTCCCTGGATGAATCGATGCTTACGGGCGAGAGCACGCCGGCGGAAAAGAAGGCCGGCGACCCGGTGATCGGCGCCACCATCAACAAGTACGGCACGTTCAAGTTCGAGGCCACCAAGGTGGCAAGGATACGGTTCTGTCCCAGATCATCAAGATGGTTGATGAGGCCCAGGGATTGAAGGCTCCCATTCAGAAGATAGCCGATCAGGTCTCAGGCGTCTTTGTTCCGGTGGTGGCGGCCATCGCGGCTGTCACTTTCCTGATCTGGTATTTCTGGATAGGCAACCTCAATATGGGAATCATCAGTGCCGTGGCCGTCCTGGTCATCGCCTGCCCCTGCGCCCTCGGACTGGCCACACCGACGGCCATCATGGTGGGAACCGGCATCGGAGCTGAAAACGGCATTCTGATCAAGGGCGGCGAGTACCTGGAAATAGCCTACAAGCTGAATGCGGTCGTCCTTGACAAAACCGGCACCCTGACCAGGGGGGAGCCGGAGGTAACCGATATCATTCCCCTGGGACTGCTGGACCAAAGGGAAATATTGAAACTGGCCGCTGCCGCCGAAAAAAGCTCCGAACATCCATTGGGGGTGGCCATCTATACCAAGGGCAAGGCTGACCTGGAAGAAATACCGGATCCCCGGAGCTTTGAGGCGATCCCCGGCAGGGGGGTTAGGGCGCAGATTGACGGCAGGCAGGTTAACCTTGGCACCAGGAAGCTGATAACGGAGATTGGAGTCAATACAGGAGATGCAGAATCGACCATCTCCCGGCTGGAGAACGAGGGAAAAACAGCCATGCTGATGGCCGTAGACAATGCCCTGGAAGGGATTCTGGCGGTGGCCGACACCCTGAAGGAGCACTCCAGGGAGGCTGTGGCCACCATGCAGCAAATGGGCATCGACGTTTACATGATCACCGGTGACAATGAGAGAACGGCCAGAGCCATTGCCCGAGAGGCAGGGATCACCAATGTCCTGGCCGAGGTATTGCCGGGGCAGAAGGCCGAAGCAGTCGGCCGGCTCAGGAAACAGGGGAAAATAGTAGCAATGGTGGGTGATGGGATCAACGACGCTCCCGCCCTGGCGATGGCGGATATCGGCATGGCGATGGGAACAGGCGCCGACGTGGCCATGGAGGCTGCCGACATCACTCTGATGAGAGGGGATCTCCGTACGATCCCCACCGCCATCAAGCTATCCCGGGAGACAATGATGAAGATCAGGCAGAACATGTTTTGGGCGTTCATTTACAACACCATCGGCATTCCCATTGCCGCAGCCGGGATGCTTAACCCGATCATCGCCGGAGGCGCCATGGCTTTCAGCTCGGTCTCCGTCGTTTCCAACTCATTAAGCCTGAAGAGGTTCAGAGCATGAAAGAGGGCCTGATGGACACTGCTGCGACCATACTGGTGGTAGATGATGAAGTGAAGATCTTACAGGTCGTGCAGCTTCAAGCGGACCCGGGGTTACCCTGCCTGATCAGTCCTGCTTGCCCTGTGCAAATCATTGCCGAACATCAGGCCTGCAAATCCGCAAACCAGAATTCCCACCATTGGATAAACCACCAGAATCACTATATATCTGAATGCGAACAGGGCACGCAGGGCGGGCTCTAATCCCCAAAAGGTTATAATGCGGAAAAATATGAAGCATGATCAGGTGAAACCCCGATGCCACCACTGCGCCGACCAGGCCTGCGATAAAGCCGGTCAGGGCCGACCATCCCATCGCCGCCATGTTCGGGCTCTCGCCGGCCTCCAATGATTCCCGCCCGTGACCACGATCCGGTTCGCCAGCCAGATGTACATGCCCAGCGCCAGGATCCAGTACAAATAGGTTTACAATCGGCACCAGTGTGAGCAGGCCAAGGATAAAAGCAATCAGGCAGCCAAGCAGGATATTGCTTGAAACAAAATTTTTCACGATCCCGGTTTCTCCTTTTGGTTGATAGGACTTGGTTACCATGCAAGTCTGGTTAGCGTTCCATGGCCTTTTTGCATATTTTTCAACCAAAACTCGGCAGCGCCGGAATTACAGGCAGGCACTACACTGCTTTTCCAATTTACAGGCGCCTAAAATCTTCGGGCGTATTTCAAGGTATTTCAGGGCTGTTTTTTCTGCCTCAGCTCCTTTAAAACCTGCACCAGCCTCTCCACCAGATGCGGCAGCGGCTCGGGCTGCACGCCCACGATCTCGATCCGGCTCCTGCCGATCGGCAGCAGCAGCTTCAGGGCCTTGCTGCCCCCGATGGCCGCGGCCATCCTGGGAGTTACTTCCCCCAGCATGGAGTGGGCGGCCAGGATCGAGACCGGCCCGGTGATCACGTCCATCTCGGCGACGGTCTGAACGACGGCGTTCTCTCCGGTGGCTCCCTCGTTGGCCCCGGCGCGCAGCATCAGCGATGTGGCCGCGCTGTTCGTCCCCAGGGCGAAGATCTCCACCTCGGGCCCCAAGCCCTTCCTGATCTGCTCGGTGATATGCTTGCCGATGCCTCCACCCTGTCCGTCGATCACGGCAATCCTCATGGACCGGCCTCCTGTCACGCTCATCTTATCTTGGCATCACGCTCATCTTATCTTTACGCCCAGGGTCTTCTCCATCTCCCTGAGGGCAAAGCGGTGCGCCTGCTCGTCGAAAGTGGCCACCCCGTCTCTTAAAACTTCGACCTCGAGGTTCCGCATGCGGGCGTCGGCCGCGGTGTACAGGATGCAGATGTTGGTGCACACCCCGGTCAATATTAGTCCTGAGATCCGGATCTCCCGCAGGGTCGGATCGAGATCTGTGCCGTAAAAGCCGCTGTAACGCCGCTTGGGAATGAGATGGTCATCGGCGCGGGGCGCCAGCTCGGGGATGACCTCGGCTCCCCAGGAGCCGGCAACACAGTGCGGCGGCCATACGGCAAACTCCTGGTCGTCCGGCCGGTGGCGGTCGCAGAGATAGATGACCGGCAGTCCGGCGCTGCGCGCCCGCTCCAACTCCGCAGCGATTACCGGGACAAGGCGCTGCCCGGCTTCGCCAACATACAGGGAACCCTGCTCCGTGATAAAATCGTTGAGCATGTCGGTGATCACCAGAGCCTGCCCACCCATCCTGTTCATCGCCTCCAGCGTTTTTCCTGACCTAATTACTGTTATACATTACCACCGTCAATTCCTGCTATTCCTCGCCAGGATCCGTTCTGTTCACCATGCAGTTCTTCGACCCAGCAGCGCAGCACCTCGGCCACGCCCCAGGCCTGGGCATAACAGCCCCTGGGCGTGAACGGATAGCTGCCGTCGAAGATCTCCGACACCGTACCGACCCCGTGTTCACGCAGGTGATCTTTAAAGGGCTGCAGCATCTGGCGTGCGGTTTGCAGGCTGGCCTGCGACCGGTGGTTGACCCTGAGATAGGCGCTGATGAAGTGGCCGCTCAGCCAGCTCCAGACTGTCCCCTGGTGATAGGCGGCATCGCGCTCCCACTGGTTACCGAGATAACGCCCCTTGAACTCCGGGTCGGTGGGGCTCAGGCTGCGCAAACCGTATGGAGTGTAAAGCAGTTGCCATACCTTCCGCACCACTGCCCTGGCCTGGGCGCCGGATAGGGGGCTGTAGGGCAGGCTGACGGCGAATATCTGGTTCGGCCTGATGCTGGCGTCCCTGCTCTCCCCTGCAATAACATCGTAGAGGCACTGCTCTGACTCATTCCAGAAGGCGGCGCGGAAGCTGGCCCGCACCCGGGATGCCAGCTGGCTGTACAGGTCACGCTCCTCGAAAACGGCAGACAGCTCGGCCATGAACATGAGGGCGTTGTACCATAGGGCATTCACTTCCACCGCCTTGCCGGCCCTGGGCGTGACCACCCAGTCGCCCGCCTTGGCATCCATCCAGGTCAACTGCAGGCCCGGAGCCCCCGCCTCGACCAGGCCGTCATCCGCCATCCGGATCCCGAACCTGGTGCCCTGGCGGTAGCAGTCGATGATCCGCAGCATGATCGGAAACTGCTGGCGTATGAAGTCATAGCCGGAAGTGTATTGCAGCAGCTTCTGGACGGCGTAGAAGAACCATAGGGAGGCGTCGACCGTATTGTAGAGCGCCTCCTCGCCGGCGTCACAGAACATGTTGGGGATCAGCCCATCCCTGGCGCAGGCAGCAAAAGCGGCCAGGATCTCCTTCGCCTCCTCGCTGCGCCCGGTGCACAGGGTCAGTCCGGGCAGGGCGATCATGGCATCCCGGCCCCAGTCGTTGAACCAGGGGTAGCCGGCGATGATCGTGCGCTTCCCGGTGGATGAACGATGCACCAGAAAATCGTCTGCCGCCAGCACCAGCTGCCGGGCGAACGGATCCAACCAGCCTGCAGCCGACAGCAGACCGGACCGGCGCCCCATCGCCTCCGCTTCCAAGCGCTCATAGGAGACCGGCGGGATCGGCTCTCCAGAGACCACCAGGGTGATCTCGCCGCTGGCATCGCCTTGCCATGTGAAATAGCCGGGCCGGAAGTGGTCCTCGTGACAGGGCAACCCACGCCGGCGCTCCATCTGGTAGAACATTCCCAGGTACCAGTCCGGCTCTCTGGTATAGCTTCCCCGGTCGCTGGCCAGATAAATGCGAGGCGCTCCGGGAAACGGTTCGATCTCCACCCGGCGCCCTCCTGCGTCCTGGTCAAAGGGCCAGCCGTTCTTGAAGATGGTGTCATGAAAGCCGCGGCAGTTGATCAGGGGATGGAGACGCAGCACCGTGTGGCGCCGGTTTTCGTTGACGATCCGGTAGTGGATGACTGTGGTGTTATGCCCGTAGACCATGAAGACCGTTTTGACAACGAACAGGTCTTCGATCTGGTAGGTATAGACCGGAAAGGGCTCGCGCTGGAAATTCTGCAACAGGCGGTAGCCTGACTGGGCGCAGCAGCCATCGTGAACCTGGTTGGTGCCCAGAACCGATCGAACGCCATCGACGTAAAGGTCCTCATCCAATTTGGCCACCAGCAGCCTGCGGTCAAGCGGCGGCTCCAGGGCTGCCACCAGCAGGCCGTGATAGCGGCGAGTGTTGAGCCCGATGATGGTGGATGAGGCAAAGCCTCCCAGGCCGTTGGTCAACAGCCACTCTTTGCCGGACCCTGTTTCCAGGTCGAGTTCGCCCTGTCCGAAACTGAGGTTCATCGCCATTGCCTCTCAGAATCCAGATTTAGAAGATCATGGCGCAGATCAGCATGCAGATCATACACAGATAAACATGCAGATTGTGACGCATCAGCATGTAGATCATGACGCAGATCGTGATAGACCGACCACCCCTATGATGGCGCCGTCATAAACCGCACATGAAAATACCATTTTCGTGCTTAAACAAAAAAGCAGCCGTGACTAATTTACCCAGACCCGGCCACTTTTTATGAAAAGGGACTTTTTGAAAGCACGGCTTTTCTTCTCCCGCTTCCGAAGCGATTATTGTTCGGTGAACAGGACGGTGCTGAGGTATCTCTCGCCGGTATCCGGAAGCACCACTACGATCAGCTTGCCCTTATTCTCGGGCCGCTTGGCCACCTGCAAGGCTGCGAAGGCGGCGGCCCCTGACGAGATCCCCACCAGCAGGCCCTCCTCGCGGGTAAGGCGGCGGGCGGTATCCAAAGCTTCATCGTTCTTGACCTTGAAAATCTCGTCGATAATTTTCAGGTTTAAAACATCCGGCACGAACCCGGCGCCGATGCCCTGGATCTTGTGGGGCCCTGGAGAGCCACCTGACAGCACCGGGGAGTCGAACGGCTCTACGGCGACGATCTTGAATTCAGGCTTGCGCTTTTTGATCACCTCGCCGACGCCGGTGATCGTGCCGCCGGTGCCGACGCCACCGACCACGATGTCCACCTTGCCGTCCGTGTCTCTCCATATCTCCTCAGCTGTGGTTACTCTGTGAATTTCGGGGTTGGCCGGATTCTTGAACTGCTGTGGGACAAAGGAGTTGGGAGTCTGGGCAGCCAGTTCCTCGGCCCTGCTAACGGCGCCTTTCATCCCCTCGGCGCCCGGAGTCAGCACCAACTCGGCGCCATAGGCCTTCAATAAATTGCGGCGCTCGACGCTCATGGTATCGGGCATGGTCAGGATCAGCCGGTAGCCCCTGGCGGCGGCCACAAAAGCCAGGGCGATGCCGGTATTGCCGCTGGTCGGCTCGATCAGCACGGTATCTTTGTTGATCAGGCCCTTTTCCTCGGCGTCCTTGATCATGCTGTAGCCGATCCTGTCCTTGACGCTCCCGGCCGGATTGAAGGATTCCAGTTTGGCGACCACTTCCGCCTCCAAGCCCGCAGTAACCTTATTGAGTCTGAGCAGGGGGGTGTTTCCAATAAGATCGGTCAGGTCGTTCGCTATTTTTGCCATGAACAATTCCTCCTAGTCTTATTTGAGCTTGATGATCCCTCTCACAAGCGAGGCTGGTAAATCCCAAAATCACCTGTCCTAGTTGCTACACTGATCCCTAAATTCTAAAAGCTCACTCCGCCCTTTAACCCATTATATACTTTATATACTTATTATCCTAGTATATAGCTATGTTTAATATTCTTTATTATATAAACTAATGTTTGGAATGTCAATAGGGAAGTAATTTACTTTCCTGAATCAAACCAGAATGAAACCAAAAAAACCGGGCCTATTGTCTACCCGGCTGTTCCAGCAACCCGCGATCGGCTGAAGGATGTTAAAATAAGTAGTGAGTAGCAAAAAGAATAATGAGTCTCTGTTGAACGATTAAGGAGGGATTCTAATGAATATCGAAAAACGTCTGACAGAATTGGGAATAACCCTGCCGGAGGCGCCGCGGCCAGTGGCCGCCTATGTTCCAGCCGTTCAAAGCGGAAATCTGC
>CAWEDD010000007.1:0-52443 GCA_963807495.1 uncultured Peptococcaceae bacterium | reverse complement strand
GCGAACATTACCGCCAAAGAAGTTGTGATTATGGGCAAGGTGCAGGGTAACGTCGAGTGCGCGGACCGGTTGGACGTGCGCAGCGAAGGCATGCTCGCGGGCGACGTGATCACGCATCGCATCAGCATCGAAGAAGGCGCGATCCTCCAAGGGCGGTGTTCGAAGTGCGCAACCCCGAGAAGAAAGATCAGAAGACGCAAGTGCAAGCGCAAGTGCAGAACAAGCCCGAGCCACCCAAGGCGATGGCGGCGACTGCGGGTACCGGCATGCCCTCCTCGTCAAGGATGTCCAACACCGCCAGGGCGGCTGCGCAGGCTACCGGTTGCCCCCAAACGTCGTGCCGTGGCTGCCCGGCTGGAAAACCGCCGCCACCTCTTCCCGGGCCAGCAGCGCCCGATCGGCAGGCCACCCCCCAGGGCCTTGGCCGAGTCATCACATCCGGCTTCACCCCGGAGTGCTGCCAGGCAAACATCTTCCCGGTGCGCCCCAGGCCGCACTGCACCTCGTCAAACACCAGCAGCACGCCGCTGTTTTTCTGATCTGCTTCAGGGCCTGCATGAACTTCGGGGAGGCAGTATTGACCCCGCCCTCACCCTGCAGCGGCTCCAGCAAAATGGCCGCGGTGTCCGGGGTGACAGCCGCCTCCAGGGGCTGATAAATCGTTGAAGGGCAAGTGCCGGAAGCCGCCGGGCAGCGGCTCGAAACCCTGCCAGAACTTGGGCTGGGCTGTTGCGGCCAGCGCTCCCAGGGTGCGGCCGTGAAACGAATTGGTGAAGGAGATGATCTCCGGGTGCTTCTGGCCATGCTCGTAGGCGTATTTGCGCACCAGCTTGATCGCCGCCTCGTTCGCTTCGGCGCCGCTGTTGCAGAAAAAGGCCCGGTCGAGGCCGGAGAGCTGTGCCAGCCGCCCGGCGAGCGCCACCGGCCGGGAGACCAGTAGAGGTTGGAGCAGTGGATCAGCTGCTCCGCCTGGTTCCTGATCGCCTCCACCACCCGCGGGTGGCAGTGGCCGACCGAGTTGACCGCGATGCCGCCAACGCAGTCCAGATAGCTTCGGCCGCCGGCGTCCCAGACCCTGGTGCCCTGCCCCCTGACGAGCGCCAGGGGCAGCTGGGCATAGTTCTGCATCAGGTACCGCTGCCCGTCACGAATGATCTGCTCCGGTGCAGGCCCGCTTGCGTCCGGAAGCGCTGCCGCGCCCCCGGCCTGTCTTTTCATATTGCTTGCCTTCAGTTGTTTGCTTCTCTGCGCCCGCTGCTGCGGTTGATCTTTTCGGTATGCGGCTCATGTGGACCCCGCTCTCCCCTTCTCCTGGCATTATGCACTCGGTGTGTACTGAGGCCATCGACTACTGGCCGACGACCATGGTGCCTACTCCTTTGTCGGTGAAGACCTCGAGCAGGATGGAGTGCAGGATGCGCCCGTCGATGATATGGGTGCGGCCCACTCCCTGGTTCAGTGCCCGCACGCAGCACTCCACCTTGGGGATCATGCCCCCGGCGATGATGCCCCGCTCGATGTAGCCGGGCACGTCTCCGGCCCTGATCACCGAGATCAGGCTGGCCGGATCGTTGCGGTCCTCCAGGATCCCCTCCACGTCTGTCAGCAGCACCAGCTTGTTGGCCTTCACCGCAGAGGCCACCGCACCGGCTACGTAGTCGGCGTTGATGTTGTAGGTCTCCCCGTTTTTGCCGACCCCGATCGGGGCCACCACGGGAATGTAGCCCTCGCTCCTGACCGTCTCGATGATCTCCGGGTTGATCCGGGAGATCTCGCCCACGAAGCCCAGATCCACCGGTTCCTCACCCGGCGCCGCCGGCAGCACTTGCTTTTGGGCCTCGATCAGGTTGGCGTCCTTGCCGGAAAGGCCGATCCCCTTGCCGCCCAGCTTGTTGATCAGGCTGACGATCTCCTTGTTGACCCGTCCGGCCAGCACCATCTCCACGACCTCCATGGTCTCCTCGTCGGTGACCCGCTGGCCGCGCACGAACTCCCAGCTCTTGCCGAGCCTTTTGAGCATGCGCTCGATCTCGGCCCCACCGCCGTGCACCAGCACCGGGTGGATGCCGACCAGTTTGAGGAGGATGCAATCGGCGATCACTCCCTGCTTCAACTCGTCGCTGAGCATCGCCCGTCCCCCATATTTGACGACTACGGTCTGGCCTGAGAACTTGCGGATGTATGGCAGCGCCTCCACCAGGATGGCAGCCTTCTCCAGCGGCGACAGCACCATCCCCATCCCCTCCATTCAAATACAAGGCTAAGATTACATCAATTAGGTCTACGCTGTGTGCAAGATTAATACCGTTCGTTTTCATTAGAAGGCGATTCCATTTTTTGGTTGCTTGTAAAGCGGTGCCATCCGTGATGTGGGATACATTATAGCAGTGAGCACAAGCCAGCCGGACCGGATCAGGTACGGTAGCTGGCGTTAATCCGGATATAGTCGTAAGACAGGTCGCATCCCCAGGCCACGCCCCCGGCAACTCCCTGGTTCAGGTCGAGGGTCAATGTGATCTCGCGTTTTTCCAGCACCGACCGCGCCCGGTCTTCGTCAAAATCCAGGCCCGAGCCGTCGGCAGCCACTCTCACATCGCCGATATAGATGGAGACCCGATCGGGGTCGAAGGAGACCCCGGCATTGCCGGCGGCGGTGATGAGGCGGCCCCAGTTGGCATCCTCGCCGAAGATGCCGGCCTTCACCAAGTTGGAGCGGGCGATGGCGCGGGCGATGGCGCGCGCATCTTCTTCCCGTTCTGCATGGAGTACCCGGACCTCGATAAACTTGGTGGCGCCCTCTCCGTCATGGGCGATCATCTTGGCCAGCTCCGTGCATACTGCGGTCAGGGCGTCCCGGAACAGCAGCCACTCCGGCAGGTCCAGATGAACCGGCCGGTTGCCGGCCAGTCCGTTGGCGAGGATCACCGCCATATCGTTGGTGCTGGTATCGCCGTCTATGGTGACGGCATTGAAGCTGCGGTCAGCGGCATAGCGCAGCGCGGTTTCCAGGGCCTCCCGCCCGATGGCGGCATCCGTGGTCAAGAAGGAGAGCATCGTGGCCAGGTTGGGGTGAATCATCCCAGAGCCCTTGGCCACGCCGCCGATCACCGCCTCCGCCCCTCCTAAAGCAATCCGCACGGCGTACTCCTTGGGAGTGGTGTCGGTGGTCATGATCGCCTCGGCGGCATCGCCGCCCCCGCTCTGCGAGAGAGAGGCGGCGGCATCCCTGATGCCCGCCTCGATCTTGTCCATGGGCAAAGGGCCGCCGATGACGCCTGTCGAGGCCACCACCACTTCGCCGGCCGGAATGCCCAGCTGTTCGGCTGCCAAAGCTGCCATGCGGCGGGCGTCGTCCAGGCCGCGGGCGCCTGTGAAGGCGTTGGCGATCCCGCTGTTGGCCACGATTGCCCGGACGCAGGCGTCAGCCAGATGCTCCCGGCTCACCAGCACCGGGGCGGCCTTGACCAGGTTCCGGGTAAAGAGGCCGGCGGCCACAGCCGGCGCCTCAGAATAGATCAGCGCCACATCCCGGCGCCCCTTCTTGCGCACCTGCGCCACCACACCAGCCGCTTTGAATCCCAGAGCCGCCGTCACTCCGCCGGGCACGATTGCCCAGTTCACATTTACCTGGCTCATCACAGGTCCTCCCTTTCGGCTTCACCCGTCACACCTCTGACAACTCTAACCACAACCATCCGCCTACGGATATAAACCGGGCTGCTCCAGGCCGGTGGTCTCAGGCAGGTCAAACATCAGGTTCATGTTCTGCACCGCCTGTCCCGCCGCCCCTTTGACCAGGTTGTCGATGACCGAGACCACGATCAACTGCCGCGCTCCTGCGCCGCCGCGCGCGCCCGGGTGCCCTCCGGGCGCGTACCCGCCCAGGCCGAGGCAGCACCTGTTGCTGCCCTGCACCCACTTGGTCTGTGGCCACTCCTCCTCGTCGGTGAGGCTGACAAACGGTTCGCCGGCGTAGAAATCGCGATAGACCTGGCGCACTGACGCCGTGTCCACCGGCTGCAGCAGCTTGGCGTAAACGGTGCTGAGAATGCCCCGGGTCATGGGGATCAGGTGCGGGGTAAAAACTACATCCACCCTGCTGCCTGCCAACACCGAGGCGTAATGGGAGATCTCGGGAGTGTGGCGGTGAGTGGCGACGTTGTATGCCCTCACGTTCTCGTTGCACTCCGAAAATTGGCTGTTCAGGGCCGGGGTGCGCCCGGCTCCGGAAACCCCGGACTTGGAGTCGACGATCAGGGCGTCCAGTTCCACGAGGCGGTGCTTCATCAGCGGGGCCAGGGCGAGCAGGGCGCTGGTCGGATAGCAGCCCGGGTTGGCCACCAGCCGCGCCTTGGCTATCGATGCGCGAAACAGCTCCGGCAGGCCGTAGACCGCCTCTTTGAGCAAGTCCGGAGCCTCGTGCGGCATCTGGTACCATTCTTCGTAGAGACCGGCGTCAGGCAGGCGAAAATCTGCGGCCATGTCGATGACGCGTTTGCCTGCCGCCAGGGCGATCTCCACCACCGATGCCGAGAACCCGTGCGGCAGCGCGACGAAGATCAGATCTGAACCGGAGACCAGATCCGGCACCTGTTCCAGGTCCAGGATCTCCAGATCGGCATGCTCTCTCAGGTGCGGGAACACCATGGACAGCGGCAGCCCTACGAAATCCTTGGATGCCGCCAGGGCCACTTCCGCCTCGGGGTGCCGGCACAGGATGCGGACCAGCTCCTCCCCCACGTAACCGGTGGTTCCAACAATGCCAACCTTGATGCCCATCTGACTCTCCCCCCGCCTCCCCACATCATATGCCAAAACATTTATTATTATACATGGCTATGTATATTTATACAATATGGAGACGCGCCTAATTAAAGTATTTTTTATCAGCGAGGGCCGCATATTTCGATTTCTTTCAAGGGAGCCGTCCGCAACTCCGGTCAAGTCAACCGACGATGGGAACGCTGGCGCCGCAGCTGTTGCACACCCCGTGATCAATGCCCGGCAGGCGCGTGTTGTAGGCTCTGCGCTCGATCAGCACATTGCTGCAAACTGGACAGCAGGTGTTGTCGGCCCCCAGTTCGGGGGCGTTGCCGATGTAGACATATTTCAGCTTGCGGCTGGCGATCCCCTGTGCCCGGCGCAACGTTTCCATTGGCGTTGGAGGCAGGTCCATCTGGTACTGGGGAAAGTAGCGGGAGAAATGGATTGGAAGCTCCGGGTTTAGGCCGGCCACCCAGTCAACCAGCGCCGCGATCTCCTCGTCACTGTCGTTGAGGGTGGGCACCAACAGGGTGGTGATTTCCACGTGGCACCTGTCGTGTGCGAGTTCCACCGTCCGTTTGACCGGGGCCAGTTTCCCGTGGCAGGTCTCGCGGTAGAACTTCTCGGTGAAGGCCTTGACGTCGATGTTCATGGCGTCGATCAGCGGAAGCAGCTCCAACAGCGGCTGTTCCTGAACTGAACCGTTGGTCACCAGGACGTTTTTCAAACCCCGGTCCCTGGCAAGCTGTGCGGTTTCGTAGACAAACTCGTACCATACCATCGGTTCTGAGTAAGTGAAGGCGATGCCCATGTTTGCCGATTGCTCCCTGGCCAACACGGCGCTGGCCACCAGGTCCTCGGGCGTCATCTCCCGCGTGGACGGGTTGCCGTGGGCGATCTGCCAGTTCTGGCAGAAGCCGCAGTGGAAGTTGCAGCCAAAGGTGCCCACCGACAGGATCAGCGACCCCGGATAGAAATGGTACAATGGCTTCTTCTCGATCGGGTCGATCCCCATCGAGGATATCTGCCCGTAGTTGAGGCTGTAGAGAGTGCCGCCCTCATTCTTGCGGGCGCGGCAGATACCGGCCTCCCCTGGTTGAATGTGGCAGTTTTGGGGGCAGAGACGGCACCAGACCCGGTTGTCCTCCTGCTTTTCGTAGAACCACGCTTCATGCATCCGCCTCACCTGGCCTCAATATTGATTTTCAAAGATGTTCGGGGTTCTTGGTTTTGGTTCCGGTGCGGCTGGTTTGTCACTCGAAGCGGATAACCTCGAACCGGAACAGCTGCACCGGTTCATCAGGCCAGAGGCCGGCTTTCTGGCGGGCTACAGCCACCTGTTCGGCCACGGTGTCGATCCCTTCCAGCTGCGGCAGCAGCAATCCCACCCGGCCGCGGCCGCTGACAATCACCCCGTAGCGCTGGGGGTCCAGCTTGTCCTCGGCATCGATCGGCTCGGGCGCTGTCAGTACGTCTACAGAGACCTTCAGCTCAGGCAGATCCTCGAGCAGCACCGGCCAGAAGCGGGGGTCCTCCATGCCGGCGCTGACAGCATTGTAGATGATCTCCTCCGCAATGTTCCGGCGCACGGGCTCGATAGTGCCGATACAACCTCTCAACTGTCCCTGTTTCTTCAGGCAGACGAACACGCCTGCCCGATCCTCCATCCCCGCAGGCAACGGATCCGGCACCGGCAGCAGCTTCTGGGTTCGGAGGTAATGCTCCAGGCTGGTCCGGGCCAGTTCTACATGAGTCGAAAGACCCTTCTGTTGCTTGCCCTCCCGTTGTTCAGACTGACGGTCAGCCATTGCCCTCACTCCCTCCCTGTGATGCTTCTATAGCCAGCGGCTTGTCCTGCAGCCCCTTGAGGCTAAAGCCGGCAACCAGGTAGCCGACGCCGAAGGGGCCCTCGTAGGAGTATATCTTGCTCTCCACGTGGTAATCGCTGAGGGCGCCCAGCAGCATGATGATCGGCCTCAGGCCGCACTCCCCGGCCCGGTCCGCCAAGAGTTCCGGAATATTGAGGATGCGCTCCGAATCCATGTTTCTTAGCGCCTCTTCAATCAGCCGGTCGAATACCCGGCCCTGCGGGTCATAACCCGCCGGCGCTCCAGGCAGCAGCCGGTGCGACAGGTCGCCGCTGGCGATCAGCCCGATCCGGCGCGGCGACATTTCAACAGACCGCGCCAGGCCCTGGCCAAACCGGTACAGCTGCGCCGCCGGCAGCATGCTGATCCCGAACACCACCAGGCTGGAGGAAACCCCTGCCTCTCTCAAATAGTACAGGGGCACCATCACCCCATGGTCAAGGTTGCTGGAGGCCAATTCCACAACCGGCACCCCGTCCCTGGACGCCTCCGCCGCAATGGATTTGGCCAGGTCCAAGTTGTTGGACATGCGGAATGACACCCCGGGCGCGCCGAAGCCGGCGAAGCTGCCCATCAGTTCCCGCCCATCAAGCCAGCCTAGCGCTTTTGGCAGGAAGGGGGCGTGCGGGCTGATGAAGATAAGGGATTCCGGCTTGGCTGTAGCGGCAGCCCTGGCCCACTCCTTCATGGCTTTCACGGTGCCGGTCGCTGCTTCCAGTTCCGTCCCCCCCCACTTCCGGCACTATGATCGGCGGGTGGGGCGTCAATCCGGCGTAAACAAGCATCTCCAATCACCATCCTTTGCACGCTGCCGCTCGGATCGATCTGTTGTTTTGTCTCCATTCTATCCATTTAATTTCTATAGATCAACTTTTCCGCTAGCGCTGTTTGCCAAGACCCTCAGAAGACAGTTTTTCAGTCCTGCAGCACCGGCGAAGTTCGAAGAGCGTGCTAGCGGTCGTCCCGGTCGCCCGAGCGGGCCTGGTTCAAGCTGCAAGAGCGGCTCCACTCATTTTTGCCGGGAGATCCCGGTCTTCCTGACGGGATAAAGCGCCAGGCAGCGCGGGGCACGCTCTGGGGCGGCAGCCGGCCGCCTGCTGCCTCATGCCGGGGCGAATCGACTATGGTGAGGCTGTCCAGGATCATCTCCTCCTCGATCATCCGCCCGTGCATATCAAACCGGCGCCTGATTTCAGCATGGGGGATCACCACCGTGATCTCGCTCGGCACCCGCAGCGTGCTGCTGCGCACCACTTGCATACACACATCCGCGATCCTGATCGTCATCTCGTCCCGCTGGCAGGCCATGTGTGAGCCCTCTCTGCTGCCAGGGCTGAATGAAGAAAAGCCCTGGCGCGCCATCATACCTGCAATAGCATATGAAACACGAGCAGACTCGGCGCCTTTTCCCCCGGCGGCCAACACCTTGGCATGCCTGCCCCCGGGCCGCCTGCACGGCGGCTTGCTTGATGGTCCGATCATGCCGAAAACAGGCGTTTTCCGGGCCATGCTTGATTGTCTGCGGCAGAATGAAGTGTGTTGAGAAGTCGCCGAGGAGCATAAAAGATATTATACCGGCTTGCCGGAGAGCTTCAATTTTGCCTCTGTGCGGCCTTGACACGAGTTGGGGGTGAAGGAATGAACGACAAGCAGAAGGATTTCTATACGGTGCGCGGCTACGAGCGGCTGCGTCAGGAGGAGCAGATGGTCACCCCCGGCATGGAGGATTACCTGGAGATGGTCTACAGGCTTTCCAGGGACCGGGGATACACCAGGATCGGCGATCTGGCCGGCTCCCTGCACGTACAGCCGCCCTCCGCCAGCAAGATGGTGCAGAAGCTGTCGGAGGTCTCCTTCCTGAATTACGAGAAGTACGGGGTGATCGAGCTGACCGCCCAGGGAAGGGAGCTGGGGGAGTACCTGGTCAAGCGGCATGAGACTGTCGAGCGCTTTCTGAAGATCATCGGGGCCAACCGGAGTATCTTGGAGGAGACCGAAAAGATCGAACACAGCCTGAGCAACGAGACCGTGAAACAGATCATGCTTCTGGTGCGGTTCATGGAGGAGAACCGGGAATGGATCGAGGCTTTTGCCGCCTACCAGAAAAATTGGACCTAGCTGCTGCCGCCCAGAGGATTTCCCGTGGCGAGCAGGTGCATATGAGGAGGCGGCCAGTAGATCAGATCGGCCTTCCCGATTACGTTGGAAAAGTCCACATAGCCCCAGATATGGCTGTCGTCGCTGTCGTTCCGGTTGTCTCCCAGCACGAACAGCTTGTCCGGCGGCACGGTAATCGGGCCATAATCATATTCAGGCTTTGACAGGATGTAGGATTCGTGGAGAGGCTGGCCGTTCACGAAGACGGTCCCGTTGCTGACCTGCACGGTGTCTCCCGGCAGGCCGATCACCCGCTTGATCAGGGGCGTGGTGAACATGGGCTGCCGGAAGACGATGATGTCTCCAATTTGCAGATGGGCCGGATTGAAGAACAGCTTCTCCACGATTACCCTATCGCCTATCTGCAGTGTAGGCTCCATAGAGCCGCTGGGAATCAGCCGCGGCTCGAGCACAAATGTCCTGAGGAGCACCGCCAGGACCACCGCCACCAGCAGGGGAAACACCCAGTCAGACCATAACCTGCGTATCATGCAAGAAACCTCTCTTCGTCCATATTTGCAGTTTATTTCTCTTTTTGCAACTGCAATTCCTTTTTCTCTTCGGCTGTCGCAGAGATCGGGGTGAAACGGGGCCTTGTCAAGCAACGCTCCGGGAGATGGCCGGAAAGCAAAACCGGTTGCTATTTCCCGCACGGTTGGTCTCGGGTCAATGGGGGCTTTGGGGCATGGGTTGACCTGCGTAGAACTGGACGACGCCGGCGTAGATACACCAGGCAATCTTGTCCTGATAGCCAGGCTCGGTGAGCAGGACCCCCTCCCGGGGATGGGACAAAAAACCGGCCTCCACAACTATTGTCGGCCTTTTCAGGTTGCGCAACACGAAAAAATCCTCCCCCTGCACCCAGCGGTAGTTGTCGCCCAGGACGTTGATGAACTCCTGCTGGATCAGGGCAGCCAGACGATAGCTCTCTGCAGAACCGGGATGGTAAAAGACCTGCGCCCCTTCGCAATCCGAGGCGGGGAAACTGTTGAGGTGGATGTTGATATAGAGGCTGGCGTTGTTTTTATCCGCCAGCTCCAGGCGCGCCTCCAATTCATCCCTGTTGCTCACCCCTGGCCGGCGTCCCAGGTCGGTGAGGTCGTAATCCCCTTCCCTGGTCAGGATGACAGTCGCTCCGGCCTGTCGGAACAGAGTGGCCAGGCGCTTGGAGATCTGCAAATTTACATCCTTCTCCAGCACCCCGCTGCGGCTCACCGCTCCGGAATCGACCCCCCCGTGACCGGGGTCGATCACGACCACCTTGCCGGCGACCGACCAGGACATGGCCTGCACCGCATTGCGCTGGCGGGCGGCCACCGTATACGGATAGACTGCGCCGCAGAGCAGAAACACCAGCAGGCAGGCCAGCATCAACCGCCGGTCGATCCTGATCACCCTGAGAAAGATAGAATGATGCACGCGCACCCGCCCGTCCTGAAAGGGATTTCGTGATGTGACCGGCTCGCACTACACTTCTCACATCACAATGTTATGCGAAGCGGGGCGTGATTATAACGGAGTTAACGCTTGGAGAATTGCGGCGCCTTGCGGGCCTTCTTCAAGCCGTACTTTCTTCGCTCCTTCATCCGGGGGTCCCTGGTCAGAAACCCGGCCTTTTTCAATGGCGGGCGCAGTCCCGGGTCCGCCTTGAGCAGAGCCCGGGCCAGCCCGAGCCTGATGGCCCCGGCCTGACCGCTGATACCGCCGCCCTCGACCAGGGCATACACGTCGAAACGGCCTGCGGTGCCGGTGATCTCCAGTGGCTGCCTGAGCACCACCAGCAGGGTCGGCTTGACAAAGTACTGGTCGACAGCGCGCCCGTTCACGCTGATCCGGCCTGTTCCGGGGATGATGCGCACCCGGGCGATAGCGGTCTTTCTGCGTCCTGTACCCTGATACATCACCTGTGCCATAATGGATCGCTCTCCCCCTTTCCCATTATTTTCTGATCGTCCATACTTCCGGCTGCTGGGCGTTATGCGGATGAGCCGGCCCCCGGTAAACCCTGAGCTTCCGGTAGATCTGCCGGCCCAACCGGTTGTGCATCAGCATGCCCCAGACAGCCTTCTCGATCGCTCGCTCCGGCCTGGTGCGCAACAGGTCGGCATAGGTCATCTGCTTCAGCCCGCCCGGATAGCGCGAGTGCCAGATATAAAGCTTCTGTTCCAGCTTCTTGCCGGTAAGCCTCACCTTGTCCGCATTGATCACCACCACGTGATCGCCGACGTCGACGTGGGGCGTGAACTCGGGCTTGTACTTGCCCCTGAGAACGTTGGCCACCTCGCTGGCAAGCCGGCCCAGCGTTTTGCCCTCGGCATCTATCAGGTACCACTTGCGGTCCTGTGACTGCGGTTTGGCCATGTACGTGCGCAATTACTGCAACCCCCTTAAACCGGAGGCCGGATGGCAAGCCGGGTGTCAGATCTCTTCCGACTCCGGTTTTTACCTTTCCGAAACCCCCGAACCCTAAAGATTGTTTTCAGTCCATCGTCTGTTTACAAAAGGCGCCCCGGGTTCACCGGCGCGGCAGCCCCTTCTTGCATCCGGCTTCCGAGATCCAGCGCCAGCAGCTTGCCGAATTCAAGGTCGCACAGGGCCGCCGGCTCATCACCGTAAGCGATGCGCACCAGGTACAGGCCCTGGGGAGGCAGCGCAGGCCCTGCGGCCCCCGCGGCCGCTGGCGCCTGGCGCCCGTTCGGGGCAGCAAGCAGTTTTGCCACCTGGCCCGGATCCGCTCTGCCCAATCCAATCTCCACCAGCATGCCCGCCATTAGTCTCACCATCTTGTATAAAAAACCGTTGGCCATCACTCTGAAGCCTATCCAATCGCCGCTCCGGAAGACCGTGCTGGCGAAAACCTGCCGCACCGTGCTCCTGACGTTGCTGCCGGTAGCCGCAAAACGCTTGAAGTCCCGGGTTCCTAAGAACATACCCGCCCCTGCAGCCATTCGCTCCACATCGAGCCGCTGCGAAACGTGGTAGGAGTAATTGTGCCAGAGCGCCGTCCGCTGCCACCGGTTCAGCACCAGGTAGCAGTACTCCTTGGCCTTGGCCGCATACCGGGCGTGGAACGAGTCCTCCACGGATTCGGCCTTCATGACGGCCAGATCCGGCGGCAGTAATCCGTTCAGGGCTGCTGCCCAGCGCTCTGCCGGGATCCCGGACTCTGTCGTAAAGTGCGCCACCTGCCCCAGGGCGTGCACCCCGGCGTCGGTGCGGCCGGCGCCCACGGCGTCCGTTGCTGTGCCGGTCAACTGCTCCAGGGCTGTTTCCAGCACCTCCTGGACTGTGCGCAGACCGCTGCCATGCTGCTTCTGCCAGCCGCAAAAGCGAGTGCCGTCATACTCCAGCGTCAGCTTCAGGCAGCGCATCGCCGGCCCCTGTCAGACCAGCTCCACGAGTGCCATGGGAGCGCCATCGCCCCGGCGGTAGCCGGTCTTCAAGATCCGGGTATACCCGCCGTTGCGCTCCTTGTACTTGGGAGCGATCTCATCAAACAGCTTCTTGACGGTGGTCTCGTCAAACAGGTAGGCCAGCGCCTGCCTCTTGGCGTGCAAATCCCCCCGCTTGCCCAGGCTGATCATATGATCGGCTATGCGCCTCAGTTCCTTCGCCCTTGTCTCAGTGGTCTCGATCCGCTCATCCTTTAACAGGGAGGTCACGATATTTCTGAGCAGCATATCTCGGTGGTCGCTCCGCAACCCCAGCCTCCGGTACACTTAACATCACCTCTTAAATTGGTCCTTGACCGGCCCCACCAGTAGTGGGCATACTCGTTCGTGGAATTAGCAGCTTCATGCTGCATGCTGTCATTTACAAGATCATCTTATTCTTCCGCCCTTTTGAGGCTGAGCCCCAACTCGGCCAGCTTGGCGTCAACTTCCTCAAGGGATTTCTTGCCCAGATTGCGCACCTTGATCATGTCCTCCTCGGTGCGCTGGATCAGGTCGTCTACGGTGTTGATGGCCGCACGCTTCAGACAGTTGTATGAACGCACCGAGAGTTCCAGCTCCTCGATCGGCATATCCAGGAGGCGCAAGCGCTCGTCGGTTTTCTTGTCAGGCACCACCAGGCTCTCCTCGACCTTGTCGGTGAGCCCCACGAACAGCCGGAAGCGCTCGATCAGGTTGCGGGCGGCCAGGCTGACTGCCTCTTCAGGGGTGATTGTGCCGTTGCTCCAGACCTCCAGAGTCAACTTGTCAAGGTCGGTCTGCTGGCCGACCCGGGTATTCTCCACGTTATAGTTGACCTTGTAGACCGGGGAGAAGATGGAGTCAACGGAGATCACCCCGATTATCTGATCGCTTTCCTTGTTTTTCTCCGCTGAAACATAGCCCCGCCCCTTTTTGACCGTCATCTCCATAAACAGCCGCCCGTCAGACTCCAAGGTGGCGATATGGAGATCCGGGTTCAGGATGTCGATGTCGGAGCTGGCGATAATGTCTCCAGCCTTGACCTCGCCCTCGCCCTTGGCCTCGATACGGATAATTTGAGGCTCGTCACCATAGTGCTTGATGGCCAACTCTTTCAGATTCAGCATGATGTCCGTGGTATCCTCCCGCACCCCGGGAATAGTGCTGAACTCATGCAGCACCCCCTCGATCTTGACAGAGGTAACTGCCGCTCCGACCAGGGATGACAGCAGCACCCGCCGCAGGCTGTTGCCCAGGGTGGTGCCATAGCCGCGCTCCAGCGGCTCCACGATAAACATGCCGTAAGTGCCCGTGCTGCCTTCTTGAATATGCTCAATCCGTGGTTTTTCAATGTCCAACAAAAGTCAGGCCTCCTTCCCCGTGAACTCTGACATAGGCTTTAACGGGAGTAAAGCTCCACGATCAGGTGTTCTTTGATAGGGGTATCGATGTCTTCCCGCGCCGGGAAACCCAGCACGCGCACACGCAGCCTTTCCAGGTCCACTTCCAGCCATGGAGGAGGAGTTTTGTGGGCCGCGGCCTCGACCAGGTCCGAAAAGCGGACCTGCTCCCGGCTCCCGGCTGCAATCTCGATGACATCTCCGACCTTGACCAGGTATGATGGGATGCTGATGCGCCGCCCGCTCACGACGATGTGGCCGTGCCGGACCAGTTGGCGGGCCTCGGAGCGGGAAGCGGCAAAACCGACCCGGTAGGTCAGGTTGTCCAGCCGCCGCTCCAGCAAGCGCAGCAAATTTTCCCCGGTAATGCCTTTCTGCCGCTCAGCAACGTCAAAATAGCGCCGGAACTGGCGCTCCAGGATCCCGTAGATCCGCCGTGTCCGCTGTTTCTCGCGCAGCTGCAGGCCATATTCGGTCACCTTCCGGCGGCCCTGGGCCTTGTCGCCCGGTGCGTAGCTGCGGCGGTCGATGGCACACTTGGGGGTGTAGCAGCGATCGCCTTTGAGGTACAGCTTCATCCCCTCACGGCGGCACAAGCGGCAGACAGCGCCTGTATATCTTGCCATGTATGCTTTCCCTCCTTGCGTTTATGACTAGACGGCATTTATGCTTAGACGCGCCGCCTCTTCGGCGGCCGGCAGCCGTTATGAGGAATCGGGGTGACGTCCTTGATGGTGCTTACATCCAGGCCGGCTGCCTGCAGCGACCTGATGGCCGCCTCCCTGCCTCCCCCGGGCCCCTTCACGAATGCCTCTACCTGCTTCATGCCGTGCTCCATGGCCGTCTTGGCCGCAGATTCAGCCGCCAGTTGTGCGGCAAAGGGCGTTCCCTTGCGGGTGCCCTTGAAGCCCATCATGCCGGAACTGGCCCAGGCAATAGCGTTGCCTGCGGGATCGGTGATCGTGATTGTCGTGTTGTTGAATGTTGACCGGATATGAGCCACCCCATGCTCAATATTCTTTCTCTCCCTGCGCTTGGTTCTCGTTTGTCGCTTTGGCACCTTACGTCCTCCTTTCTCACTACTTCTTGCGGCGTATGCCAACTGTACGGCGCGGCCCCTTGCGCGTCCGGGCGTTGGTGCGGGTGCGCTGGCCCCGCACCGGCAGCCCGCGGCGATGGCGCAGGCCGCGGTAAGAGCCGATCTCAATCAGCCGCTTGACGTTCATGGTGTGCTCGCGCCGCAGGTCGCCTTCCACCTTGTGCTCCTTGTCGATTGCCTCCTGCAGCTTACCTACCTCTTCCTCGGTCAGGTCCTTGACCCGGGTGTTCGGGTTGATCCCGGTCTTCTTGACGACCCCTGACGCAGTGGTGCGGCCGATACCGTAGATATAGGTGAGGGCGGTCTCCACCCTTTTATCACGCGGTAAATCGACACCGGCGATTCTGGCCATCATCAAACCTCCTTGTTTAAGATGGGCGGGCATCTCCGCGCCGGGGAGTTTAGTGGTCGGGTACCCGCTGCCCACGCGCAGGAGTACCCGCTTTAGCGGGTCCGGCACCCGGGGCGGGCAACCGTAATGGCTAGCCTTGCTTCTGTTTGTGCTTGGGATTATCGCACAAAATCATCACTTTCCCCTTGCGCTTGATGATCTTGCACTTTTCGCAGATCGTCTTCACCGAAGCCCGTACTTTCACCTGAAACGCCCTCCCCTAATGCCGATGCAACGGCGTATGAATTTTTATCCAGGGTAGACTTACTTAAAACGATAGACAATCCGTCCCCGGGTCAGGTCATAGGGCGAAAGCTCCACGGTGACTTTGTCCCCCGGCAGGATGCGGATGAAGTTCATCCTGATCTTGCCGGAAACATGGGCCAGCACCCGGTGGCCGTTCTCCAGCTCCACGCGGAACATGGCGTTGGGCAGTGCTTCAATTACCTTGCCTTCTACTTCAATTACGTTAGGCTTTGATTTGGGCATATCATTTCTCTACCCCCTCGTCTCAGACTCCTTCTGAGTAGCCGCATGAAGCAGGAACAGCTAGTTCACGAATAAATCAGTCCTTGTCGTTATCTGGTGTCAAGGCCTGCATAAAACCGGCGATCACCTTACGAACCTCGGCGTTTCCCACCTGCTGACCGGCTTCCCAATGTTGGGCCAGATGCTCCGCCACTGCCGGGTAAAGCTGCAGATGTTTGACATTCTTGCGTTTCGGATTCTCGATCCTGCGCTTGTCTCCGTTTACGAGATAGACAAAGGCTTTATCTATGATCTCCAGGACGAGGTAAGGCTCGCCCCGGTCGCGTCCGCGCCTGGAAACTGCCAACTGTCCTACCGCTGCCTTTCCCTCCTGTTCCATCCCCCGGCCTCCAATAACGGTAACGGCAATTGGTCCTGCCGCTGCAATCATGACGCTGCCAATCAACTGCCAGCCGCACTGACCGCCAGACCCGCTTTAGAGGCGCCGGCAGGCATCTGCCCAGCCGCTGGCCAATGACCGGCGTGATATATCTTCCAACCGCCCGCTGCGACAGGCGCCTTCATTTTATGGTCAGGATCTCGGGCTGCCCGCCGGTGATCAGCACCGTGTGTTCAAAGTGGGCGGACAGGCTGCCGTCCCTGGTCACCGCCGTCCAGCCGTTGGGCAGGATCGCCACCTCGGGCGTGCCCACGTTGACCATTGGCTCGATGGCAATAGTCATCCCTGCCTGCAGCCCGGCCCCAATCCGGCCCTGCCAAAATTGGGAACCTGGGGCTCCTCGTGCATGCGGCTCCGCGTGCCCCACGAAGTCCCTGACCACATGATAGCCCTGGGCTTCTACATATTGCTGCACCGCTGCGGAGATGTCGCCGACCCGGTTGCGGCTCACCGCCCGGGCAATCCCCCGGCAGAGAGACTGCTCTGTCACCTGGAGCAGGCGGGCGGCCTCGGGCGTTATCTCTCCGACCGGAAAGGTCATGGAGGCATCCCCATAATATCCCTGGGATACCACCCCGATGTCAATGCTGATAATATCCCCGTTTTCCAGTTTCCTTAAACCAGGAATCCCGTGAATCACCTCTTCGTTCACCGAAGCGCAGATACTGGCGGGAAAACCCTGATAGCCCAAAAATGCCGGTTGGGCGCCAGCTCTTCTGATAAAGTCCTCAGCAAACCGGTCCAGCTCCTGGGTGGTGACTCCCGGTGCCACCAGCTTGCCCAACTCCTGCAGGGTCAGTGCTACAATCCGCCCTGCTTCCCGCATGTGCGAGATCTCCCGGGCCGACTTCAAGGTGATCATCAGTTAAAGACTCCTCATCAAGCCGAGTATTTCTGACCGCACATCATCGATCGGAAGCTCTCCGTTCACCTCTTGCAACAGTCCGCGCCGCCGGTAAAACTCCAGCAGTGGAGCCGTCTGTTCGTCATATACCCGCAGGCGGCTGCTTACGGTCTCGGCGCTGTCGTCACTGCGCTGGTAGAGTTCGCCTCCGCAGCGGTCACAGACCCCCTCCTGCTTGGGAGGATTGTATATGATATGATAGGTGGCTCCGCAAAGGCGGCAGACCCGCCTTCCGGTCAACCTTTCCATAAGCAGCGCCTGGGAAACCCTGATATTGAGGACCAGGTCGAGCTTCAGTCCCAGCTCTCCCAGCAGTTGCTCCAGCGCCTCCGCCTGGGGGATGGTACGGGGAAAACCGTCCAGCAATAATCCGGGCGTGCAGTCCGGCCCCGTTATACGCTCCCTGACCATCCCGATCGTGACTGCATCGGGCACCAGACGACCGGCATCCAGGAAGGACTTGGCCTGGCGTCCCAGTTCCGTGCCGCTGGCGATCGCCTCCCTGAAGATATCCCCGGTGGCGATATGCGGTACGCGGCAGTATGCTACGATAAACTCGGCCTGGGTGCCCTTGCCGGCGCCGGGTGGACCCATCAGCAACATTCTCATTCAGGCTTACCTCCTGCCTGCCTGTGATGTCTCACTTCCCACTTCCCGCATCACATTCTCCATATCAACCAGGCCGGCCCTATTTCATGAAACCCTGGTAGTGCCGCATCAGCAGGTGCGACTCGAACTGCTTCATCGTCTCCAGCGCCACGCCCACCACGATCAGCAGGGCGGTGCCCCCGAAATACAGGTTGGGCATGTTGACGATGTGGATCATCAGGTACGGCAGCACTGCGATCAGCGCCAGGAAGATGGCGCCGGACAGGGTCAGCTTGGTCAACACCCGGTTGATGTACTCGCCTGTCGGCCGGCCAGGGCGCAGCCCAGGCACGAAACCGCCGTACTTCTTCAAATTGTCGGCCACGTCCATCGGGTTGAAGATGATTGCGGTATAGAAGTAAGTGAAGAAGATGATCAGCAGGCCGTATAACACGCCGTTCAGCGCTGTCCCGAACTGGAGCTGAGTGGCGATGCTTTTGGCGATCCGGGCTGTTGATCCACTGGGCGATCTGCACCGGGAACATCAGGATGGACATGGCAAAAATGATCGGGATCACGCCTGCCTGGTTGACCCTGAGCGGGATGTGCGTGCTCTGTCCGCCGTAAACCTTGCGCCCGACCACCCGCTTGGCATACTGCACCGGGATGCGGCGCTGGCCCTCATTGACCGCCACCACGGCGGCGATCACCAGCAGGCCGAGCACCGTCAGCAGCAGCACGTTAAACCAGGAGATGGAGCCGGCCTGCAAGGCGGTAAAGGTGTTGACCGCTCCGGCGGGCAGGCGGGACACGATGCCGGCGAAGATGATCAGCGAGATGCCGTTGCCGATCCCCTTCTCCGTGATCATCTCCCCCAGCCACATCAGGAAGGCAGTTCCCACGGTCAGGGTAATGGCGATCAGCAGGTAAGAGCCGATCCCGGGGTGCTCGATCGCAGGCACCCCGTTGGTGGCCGCAGTCCCCCGGCCCAGGGCGATCGACATCCCGATGGCCTGTACGAATCCGAGCACCACCGTGCCGTAGCGGGTGTACTGCGTGATGATCTTGCGCCCGCTCTCCCCCTCCTTGGCGAGCTTCTCCAGGCTGGGAATAACCACCTGCAGCAGCGAGAAAATGATGGAGGCGTTGACGTATGGCGTTATGCTCATGGCAAACACCGTAAAGCTCTTAAACGCCCCGCCCGAGATTATGTCAAAGAAACCGAAGAACTGGCCGGACAGCAGCTGCTGCAGCACAGCATGGTTGATGCCGGGTACGGGCACGTGCGCTCCGACCCGGAAGACCAGGAACATCAAGAGGGTGAAGAGCACCTTGCGCCTGAGGTCGTTTAGCTTCCAGGCACTTTTAATCGAATCGAACATCTAGATCACCTCAACCTTGCCGCCTGCGGCTGCCACCTTTTCCATGGCGGCCTTGCTGGCAGCGTGTACCCTGACGGTCAGGCTCCGGTCCAGTTCGCCGTGTCCCAGCAGCTTGACCGGGAGGTGGCGCTTGCTGACAATCCCCTCCTGGTAGAGGAGCTCTGGCGTGACCTCAGTCCCGGCGGCGAGCCGGTTCAGGTCCCTAATGTTGACGATGGCCATCTCTTGGCGAAAGTTGTTGGTGAACCCCCGCTTGGGAATGCGCCGGGAGAGCGGCATCTGCCCGCCCTCAAAACCCGGGCGAACGCCGCCGCCAGAACGTGCCTTCTGACCCTTGTGCCCTCTTCCGGCGGTCTTGCCAAGTCCCGACCCGATGCCCTGGCCCTTGCGCGTTCTCCTGGTATGGGCCCCAGCTGCAGGATTCAGCTCATGCAGTCTCATTTTTCACTTCCCCCTCCTGCGGTGGCGGCTCCGGTACGGGCTCGCTGTAAGTCTTAGCGCCCTGCGGGTGCTCCGGGACTGTAGATGTCACTCGTACCAGGTGCCGGATCTGCCTGATCATGCCCTGGACCGACGGGCGATCGGACTGGATCACCGAGCTGTTGATCTTCCCCAAACCCAGCGCCCTCAGTATTCTGCGCTGTCGTTCGGGGTGGCCGATCGGGCTCTTGACCAGCGTGATCTGCAGCATGTTCTCCACTGGAAACTCCTCCTGTGTGCAGGGTGTTCTACTGGGCACCCTGCTGGTATACCTGATGTTGCCTGTATCGGCTTGCTTTCCAGGCTCGCGGCGGACACCCGCCACCAGCCACCATTGCGGTCGCTGCAATCAGCCTGGTCTTGCAGCCGTGGTTTTTGGAATCACCGCGCCCGGGTGTCGCCCGCCATAGCAGGCGCTAGCAGGATGCGGCGCCAAGCGCCACTCGGCCCCTATCCGATCAGGTCTTCAACGGTCTTGCCGCGCATTCTGGCCACATCTTCGACCCGCTTCAAGCTCTTGAGGCCTTCGATGGTGGCATGCACCATATTGTGCGAGTTGGAAGAACCCAGGGACTTGGTAAGGATATCCTGGATTCCCGCCACTTCCAAGACCGCCCGCACCGGACCGCCGGCAATCACGCCGGTGCCCGGGGATGCCGGCTTGAGAAGCACCTTGCCGGCTCCAAACTCGCCGGTGACCGAATGGGGAATGCTGGTGCCCTTCATCGGGATCTCGATCAGGCTCTTCTTAGCGTCCTCGATCCCTTTTCTAATGGCCTCCGGCACCTCTCCGGCCTTGCCTAATCCGGCGCCCACGTGCCCCTGTCCGTCGCCGACCACCACCAGGGCGCTGAAACTGAACCGGCGACCTCCCTTGACCACCTTGGCCACCCGGTTGATGGTCACTACCTTTTCTGTCAACTCCAGAGTGTTGGGATCTATACGCAAAACAGCGATTCCCCCCTTAGTGCAGTTGTGCGTGCCCATTAGCGGGCACCGGAACTGGGCACAGCCGGATACCCGCCCCCGGCGGGCCGGGCCGGCCCTTGACTTTCTAAAAATCCAGGCCGTGTTCCCGGGCGGCATCTGCAAGCGCCGCCACCCGGCCATGGTAAAGATTGCCGCCGCGGTCGAAGACCACCTTGGTGATTCCCTGCGCCTTCGCCTTCTCGGCAATCAGCTTCCCGACGCTGTGGGCCGCCTCGATGTTCTTACGGCTGCCCTCGCCGGCCCGGAGTTCCGGAGCCAGAGTGGATGCGGCAACCAGCGTCCGGCCCTGTACGTCGTCGATGACCTGGGCATAGATGTGGTTGAGGCTCCGGTAAACACAGAGCCGCGGCCGGTCCGTAGTGCCGAACACCTTCTTGCGGACCCGGATGTGTTTGCGCTGGCGGATTGACCGCCGCGTCTCTTTCGGCATATTAATCACACCCCGTTTTGGTTGTTGGCTGACCCACCTGCGGTGGGTAGGACACGCTTACTTCTTGCCCTTGACTCCTGCCTTGCCAACCTTGCGCCTGATCACTTCATCCTCGTACTTGATGCCCTTGCCCTTATAAGGCTCAGGCTTGCGCACCGCCCGGATCCGGGCTGCCAGGGCGCCCACCTGCTCCTTGTCGATGCCGCCCACGCTGATCCTGTTCGGTGCCGGCACATCGATGCTCAGGTTAGCACCCGGTTCGATCTCCACTGTGTGGGCGTAGCCCACGGTAAGCACCAGTTTGCTGCCCTGCTTGGCCGCCCGGTAGCCAACCCCCACCAGTTCTAAATTACGGGTGAACCCCTTGGTCACTCCGTCCACCATATTCTGCAGCAGAGCCCTGGTCAGGCCGTGCAGAGCCCGGTGCTGCTTCTCGTCGTCAGGACGCGTGACCAACAGTCTGGCATCCTCCTGCTTGATCCCGATGGAGTGGTGCATCTCTTTCCTGAGGGTCCTTTTCGGGCCCTTGACCTCCACCAGGCTGCCATCGATCTTCACGTCCACCCCTGCCGGTATTGTCACCGGAAGGCGTCCCACTCTGGACATGGTGCCACCTCCCTCACCAAATGTAGCAAACCACTTCGCCGCCCAGCCCGTTTTGCCGGGCTTGTTTATCTGTCATCAAGCCCTTAGGGGTCGAGATGATGGCGATCCCCAGCCCGCCGAGCACCTTTGGAACCTCATCCTTCTGCACGTATACACGCAAGCCTGGCTTGCTGATCCGCTTCAGCCCGCTGATGACCTTCGTCTTGTTCGGCCCGTACTTCAAGTACAGCCGCAGAACCCCCTGCTTGCCGTCTTCGATCTTATCGAAGTTCCTTAAAAAACCCTCGCTTTTCATGATCTCGGCGATCGCCCTTTTCATCTTGGAATGGGGGACCTCCAAGCGCTCCTTGTTAGCCTGGCTTGCGTTGCGGATGCGGGTCAAGAAATCTGCAATCGGGTCTGTCATCATCAGTCACTTCAGCCTCCTTATGTGCCACAATGGTCGCTAGCCGTTGGGCGCCGGTCGTTGGAAAATTGCCTGACCTCCAAATACCGGCCGCTACTTCCCATCAACCACTAACCGCACCTGTCCGGATACCCGCCTCAGCGGACGGGCGCGGCCCGCTACCAACCACTATTTACCAGCTGGCCTTGACCACGCCGGGGACCTGACCCTTGAAAGCCAGTTCTCGGAAACAGATACGGCACATTCCAAATTTACGCAGATAGGCGCGCGGCCGACCACAGAGCTTGCAGCGGTGATAGGCCCTGACCTTGAATTTGGACGGCCTGATCTGCTTGGCAATCAGAGATTTTTTGGCCACTTACTCTCCTCCTTATAATGTCAGCTTTCCCTAAAGGGCATGCCCACCAAGCGGAGCAAGTCCCGCGCTTCCTCGTCGGTCTTAGCCGTAGTGACGAGGATGATGTCCATGCCCCTCGTCTTGTCTATCTTATCGTAATCGATCTCCGGAAAGATCACCTGTTCCCTGAGTCCCAGGGAATAATTGCCGCGGCCGTCAAAAGATCTCGGTGAAACCCCCCTGAAGTCACGCACCCTTGGCAGCACCACGTTGACCAGCTTGTCGACGAAGTCGTACATGCGTTTGCCGCGCAGGGTGACCTTGCAGCCGATCTTCATCCCTTCCCGCAGCTTGAAGGCTGCGATGGACTTGCGAGCCTTGGTGACCACCGGGCGCTGACCGGTAATGACAGTCATGTCGTTGACCGCAGCCTCCAGCGATTTCGAATTCTGAATCGCCTCGCCGACGCCCATGTTGACCACAACCTTATCCAGGGCCGGCACCTGCATCACATTTTTATAGCTGAACTTCTTCATCAATTGGGGTACGATCTCCTGACGGTAGCGCTCTTTCAGCCCCATCACCATTGCCTCCTTTATGCAGGCGCACTTTCCAGGCACCCATCATCCATCACTGCCTGTCGATAATTTCACCGCATTTTTTGCAGGCCCGGCAATATTTCTGATCAAACAATTTCTTGGCCACCCTGGTCGGCTGGCTGCACTTGCTGCAGACCAGCATCACGTTGGATCCCGCAATCGGAGCCTCTTTTTCCACAATCCCGCCTTGCGGCAGAGACCGGGTGGGGCGGCTGTGGCGCTTGACCACGTTGACCCCCTCGACGATCACCCTCTGGGTGGCCGGAAATACGTGAATCACCTTGCCCCTCTTGCCCGCACTCTTGCCTGCCAGCACCAGCACCGTGTCCCCTTTGCGCACGTGCATGTGTAGCAACATAAGCTATTTTCACCTCCGCTTGCGCTGCCCGCATCAAAGAACCTCAGGCGCCAGGGAGACGATCTTCATGAAATCCTTCTCCCGCAGTTCCCTGGCCACGGGGCCGAATATGCGCGTCCCCCTGGGGTTTTTTTGCTCGTTGATAATGACGGCTGCGTTCTCGCTGAATTTAATGTATGAACCGTCGGGCCGGCGGATCTCCTTCCGGGTCCGGACCACCACTGCGGTCACCACATCGCCCTTCTTGACCATACCGCCGGGGCTGGCCTCTTTCACGGAGGCGATGATGATATCACCGACCGAGGCATACCGCCGCAGGGAGCCTCCCAACACCCGGATGCACATCAACCGCTTGGCGCCGGTATTGTCCCCGGCCCTAAGTATTGTCTGCGGCTGAATCACTGGCTGGCGCCCCCTTTCCGGCAAGGCCCGCGGCTGCTGACCGGGACAGGATCTCAGCGACCCGCCACCGCTTCTCCTTGCTCAAGGGCGCGTCTCCATGATCCGCACCTTGTCCCCGATCTTGCAGGCGTTGGCCTCATCATGAGCCTTGAACTTTTTCGACCTGGTCACCGTCCGCCCGTACAGGGGATGCCGGACCCTGCTTTCCACCAGCACCACCACGGTCTTATCCATTTTATCGCTGACTACGGTTCCGATGCGCGTTTTGCGCTGTACTCGCTCGTTCAACTGCCTGTGCCCCCTATCAGCCTTGACTTGCCTGAACATCCCCGGTGTGCAGCGCGCCCTGCCTCTCTTTTTCCCGGTTGATCTCTCTTTCCCGCTGGACGGTCTTGGTGCAGGCAAAAGCCTTGCGCACCTCCCGGATCCGCATCGGGTTCTCCAGCTGTCCGGTCGCCAGTTGGAATCGGAGCCTGAACAGCTCATCCTTCAAGTCGTACAGCTTTCTCTCCAACTCGTCGTCGGTCATGTCCCGCAGCTCGCTAACCTTTTGCACCGGCATCGCCACCACCCGCTTCCTGCCGTTTTAAAAATCTGGTCTTGATCGGAAGCTTATGACCGGCCAGGCGCATCGCCTCTCGTGCCGTGGCCTCGGATACGCCGGCTAGCTCGAACAGCACCCGGCCGGGTTTGACAACGGCCACCCAGAAATCGGGCGCTCCCTTGCCGCTCCCCATCCGGGTCTCGGCTGGCTTGGCAGTGACCGGCTGGTCCGGGAAGATCCTGATCCAGACCTTGCCGCCTCGCTTGACGTACCGGGTCATGGCGATCCGGGCAGCCTCGATCTGGCGGGCGCTGATCCAGCCGGGTTCCAATCCCTGCAGGCCAAACTCGCCGAAAGCGACCTCATGCCCGCGGCAGATCTTGCCCGTCGGCCAGCGCAGGTGCTGTTTGCGGTAGACAACCCGCTTGGGCATCAACATTTAAACATCTCCCCCTTCGGCTGCCGGGTTGGTGCCTGCTGACGCCGATCCCGCCGTGGTGCGCTTCTTCTTCTCCGGAAGCACCTCGCCGCGGTAGAGCCTGACCTTGACGCCGATCTTGCCGTAGGTGGTACTGGCCTCGGCAAAACCGTAGTCGATGTCTGCCCTCAGGGTCTGAAGGGGGACCTTGCCCTCGCTGTACCACTCGCTGCGGGCCATCTCAGCACCGGCCAGGCGCCCGCTGACGCCGATCCGGATCCCCTGGGCGCCCATGCGCATCGAGCGTGAGACTGCCTGCTTCATCGCCCGGCGGAAGGCAATACGCTTCTCCAACTGGGAGGCCACGTTCTCGGCCACCAGCTGGGCCTCCAGCTCCGGGCGCTTGATCTCGATGATGTTGACATTGACCTGTTTGCCCGTGATCCGTTCCAGGTCCTTGCGCAGCAGTTCGACCTCAGTGCCGCCCCTCCCGATCACGATCCCCGGTTTGGCGGTATGGATGGTGAGACGCACGCGGTTGGCCGCCCGTTCGACCTCAATCCTGGAGACGCCGGCTACAAACAGCTTCTTCTTGATGTAGTTGCGCAGGGCGATATCCTCATGGAGCAGGTCGCGATAATTCCTGCCGGCATACCACTTGGAGTCCCAGTCCCTGATGATCCCCAGCCGGAAACCGATTGGGTTTACCTTTTGCCCCATGCCTACCCCTCCTCTCGATCAGCTACGACCACTGTAATGTGACAGGTCCGGCGGCGCTTGACATCCGCACGGCCGCGCGCCCGGGGCTGAAACCGCTTGAGCACCGGTCCCTCGTCGACGCAGATCAACTTGATATATAGTTCGTCTGCATTCAGGTTGTGGTTGTGCTCGGCATTGGCCTGCGCCGAACGCACCACCTTGGAGATCAGCTGCGCCCCGCCCTGCGGTGTAAAACGCAGGATCGCCAGGGCGTCGTTGACACCTTTGCCACGCACCAGGTCGGCTACCAGGCGCACCTTGCGCGGTGCCATCCAGATATAGCGCGCCATGGCCCTTGTTTCCATGGGCTGCTCACCTCCTACTTCAGTGATGTTGAGCGCTCCGTGTGCGCACCGTGCCCGCGAAACATACGGGTTGGCGCAAACTCGCCCAGCTTGTGGCCCACCATGTCTTCGGTGATGTAGATGGGAACGTGCCTCCGCCCGTCGTGCACGGCAATGGTATGGCCCACCATCTCCGGAAAAATGGTCGAGCGCCGCGACCAGGTCTTGATGACCCGTTTGCTGCCCTTATCATTCATTTCGTTAATCCGGCCGAGCAGCTTCTGTTCGCAATAGGGCCCCTTTTTGAGAGAACGGCTCACTGCTGCTTCCCTCCTATAAAATCGGAGGTTGGATGCCGGTCAGTCGGAGGTTCAGAATCCCTCTATCATTTTTTCCGACCCCGCCCGCTTTTGCACGGGCCCCGCATCTTGCCTCTGACTTCTCACTGGTGTCTGATCCGAATTCTTACCGGTGTCTGATCGACACTTCCTACCGGTGTCTGATCCTGAACCACAGGAGCGCACTCCTGGCTTGCAACTGGCGGATGCTTCTGTCATGCCTTTTCTGCCGCACCCGCCTCCTGGCGCCCCGCCGGGTGCCCGTCGGGCAAGCGCTTCTTATTTGGTGCGGCGCTTGACGATCATTTTATCCGAGGGCTTCTTCTTCTTGCGGGTCTTGGCGCCCAGCGCCGGCTTGCCCCAAGGCGTACACGGGTTGCGCCCGATCGGTGAGCGGCCCTCGCCGCCGCCGTGCGGGTGGTCTACCGGGTTCATCGCCGAGCCGCGCACTGTCGGCCTGATCCCCAGCCAGCGATTGCGGCCGGCCTTTCCGACGCTGACGTTCTCATAGTCCAGGTTGCCGACCTGCCCGACCGTTGCCCGGCAGGTGAGGGGCACCAGGCGCACCTCGCCCGAAGGCATCCGGATATGGGCGTGGTCGCCCTCCTTGGCCATGAGCTGGGCGACTCCTCCCGCCGAGCGCACCATCTGACCGCCCCGTCCGGGGTTGAGTTCGACATTGTGCAGCAGCGTGCCCGTAGGAATATTCTTCAAGGGCAGGGAGTTGCCCGGCTTGATGTCCACGTCGGGGCCCGAGATCACCGTGTCGCCGACCGACAGCCCGAGCGGCGCCAGGATGTAGCGCTTCTCCCCGTCGGCGTAATGGAGCAGGGCGATGTTGGCCGAGCGGTTCGGGTCATACTCCAGCGTCGCCACCTTGGCGGGAATGCCGTCTTTGTCGCGCTTGAAATCGATCACCCGGTAAAAGCGCTTCTGCCCGCCGCCCCGGTGCCGCACCGAAATGCGACCCGCATTGTTGCGCCCGGCTTTATGGCGGAGCGGCTCCAAAAGAGAGCGTTCCGGCTTGTCGGCGGTCAGTTCCTTGAAGGTCAACACGGCCATCTGGCGGCGGCCAGGGGACGTGGGCTTGAATTTCTTGATGGGCATGCCTTCCACTCCTTTATAGAGGTCGGATGCACCCGACCCGCGGGTACCCGCTTTAGCGGGTGGGGTGCCCGGCGCTTATATCGGGCCCCCGTGATCTTCCCCGTCACTCAACGCTGCTTAAATCCGTCATCCGTTTTAGAGCCGCTGACGCTCCCGCGCCCCTGTACTCTCCGGGCGGGCGCCGGCAGGCGCCTGGCTTACGATATCTTTACATAAGTCCTTCGTAGATTTCTATCTTGTCGCCGGGGCGCAGGGAGACGATCGCCTTTTTCCGGTCCGGGCGATAACCCGCCGGTGAGCGGCCGACCCGTTTCTTCTTCCCCTTCACGCTGATGGTGTTCACATCCAGCACATGCACCTTGAACAGTGCCTCTACCGCATACTTGATCTCGATCTTGTTCGACTTCGGATGTACATAAAAGCTGTACTTGTTCTCGCTCTGAGCCAGGTTGACGGCTTTCTCCGTCACCAGCGGCCTGATCAGCGTGTCATGAGGGCTGCGCATCTGCCAGCACCTCCTCGAGCAGGGCCAGGGCGCCCCTGGTAAAGACTATCTTCTCCGCCGCCAGCAGGTCGTAGGCATTGAGCTGACCGGCCTGGGCGCACCAGATACCCTGCAGGTTGTTGGTCATCCGCTCCAGCAGAGGCTGGCGGTCCGGCGTCACCAGCATGGCCCCTCCGTCCGCCTCGATCGCTCGGAGCAGAGCTGCCATAACCTTCGTCTTGGGCTCCAGAAGCAGGAATTCCTCGATCACGATCACGTCTCCGGTCCCGGCACGGCTGGCCAGCGCCGATTTCAGCGCCAGCCGGCGCATCTTCTTGGGCAGCGCCTGCGTATACTTCCGCGGGTGCGGTCCGAAAATGATCCCGCCGCCCCGCCACAGCGGCGATCTGATGCTGCCGGCCCGGGCGCGCCCGGTGCCTTTCTGGCGCCAGGGCTTGCGGGTCGATCCCCGCACCTCGCCCCTGGTCTTGGTATCGGCGGTGCCCAGGCGCCGGTTGGACAGGTGGCGGACCACGGCCTGATGCAGCACCTGTTTATGCACAGGCGCTCCAAATACCTGTTCGCTCAGATCGAGGTCGCCGATCCGGTCCCCGTTGGCATTATATAAAGCAGCTTTAGGCATGGTCATTAGCTCCTTTCGGCTACAGCAGCGAATCTCTGATCAGGAGCAGTCCGGACCTCGGCCCGGGCACTGCTCCCCTGAGCAGCAAGAGGTTGCGCCCCGCGTCCACCTGGACCACTCTCAGGTGCTGTACTGAGACCGTCTCTCCGCCCATTCTGCCTGGCATCTTCCGACCCTTGAAAACCCGGGCGGGGCCCTTCGCGCCCAGGGAGCCGGACCTGCGGTGATACTTGGAGCCGTGCTTCATGGGGCCGCGGTGCATGCCATGCCGCTTGATGCCGCCAGCAAAACCCTTGCCCTTGGAAGTACCGCGGACGTCGACGTAATCGCCTGGGTGGAAGATGTCTACCTTGATTTCCTGGCCAACGACAAACTCCTTGGTTTCCCCGGCCTCGACCCGGATCTCCCTCAGCCAGCGCTGCGGCCTCGTCTTCTGCCTGGTGAACTGGCCGCGCAGTGGCCGGGTGAGCCGCTCGAGGCGCACCTCTCCATGGCCAATCTGCAGGGCGGCGTAGCCATCCCGCTCCGGGGTTTTGATATTAACTACGATACAGGGGCCGGCCTCGATCACCGTCACCGGAACTGCCTTGCCGTCTGTATCGAAGACCTGGGTCATGCCCACTTTTCTTCCGAGCATTCCTTTGCGCAAGTGCTTGTCACCTCCAAATTAACCTACCGGTGCCACTGGTGTCGCTGCTTGACCCGCTGAGACGATCGACATGGCCGGTCTGGCAGTCGAACATTCCAGCACAACCTCTCACCGCCAGGGCCATCGAGGCCGGGGCGCTTACCATTGGGTTGGCCTACCCACGCCTGGCTGCTAAGGCTTGCGTCTTGCTCGCAATGGAAATGGCACTCCGCCCACCTCTTAGGTGGCACCCCGGGTTGCAGGCTAACGGTTCGGCCGGCGCACCCGCTAAACCCTGCCGGCGCCTGTCACAGCTTGATCTCGATGTCAACTCCGGCCGGCAGGTCAAGGCGCATGAGAGCGTCGATCGTCTTCGGCGTCGGCTCCAGGATGTCGATCAGCCGCTTATGGGTGCGCATCTCGAACTGCTCCCGGGAATCCTTGTTCACGTGCGGAGACCGCAGCACAGTGATGATGCTCTTCTCCGTCGGCAGCGGAACTGGCCCGAGATCGAGGCCCACGGTGCGCTGGGCGGTTTCCACGATCTTTTGCGCCGACTGGTCGAGTATCTTATGATCAAAGGCCTTTAATCTGATACGGATCTTCTGACGCGCCATTGTTTACCTCCTCTGTGCAGGCGTGCACGCCGTGCCCCGGGTACCCGCGTAGCGGGTGGCCCCCACGCCCGCCTGACCCGTCACTCTCGCGCCGTTAGCTTACCGCTTATTCGATGATTCCAGTAACGACGCCGGAACCCACGGTGCGGCCGCCCTCACGGATAGCAAACCGCAGTCCCTCCTCGATGGCGATCGGGGTGATCAGCGTCACTTCCATATTGATGTTATCGCCGGGCATCACCATCTCCACGCCTTCGGGAAGCTTGATGACGCCGGTGACGTCAGTGGTGCGGACGTAGAACTGCGGACGGTAGCCCTGGAAGAACGGGGTGTGCCGGCCGCCTTCTTCCCGTGTCAGGACGTAGACCTGGGAATCGAACCTGGTATGGGGCTTGATGGAACCCGGCTTGGCGATGACCTGGCCGCGCTCCACGTCTTTCCGGTCGACCCCCCGCAGCAGCACGCCGATATTGTCGCCGGCCATGCCCTGGTCGAGGATCTTGCGGAACATCTCCACGCCCGTCACCACGGTCTTGCGCGGCTCATCGTTCATGCCGATGATGGCCACCTCGTCCTGCACCTTGACGATACCGCGCTCTACCCTGCCGGTGACCACAGTGCCGCGGCCGGTAATGGTGAACACGTCCTCGATCGCCATCATGAACGGCTTGTCGGTGTCGCGCACCGGGGTCGGGATGTACTCGTCCACGGCGTCCATCAGCTTCATGATAGAACCGCAGGCCTCGCACTCGCGGCTGCCGCAGCCGCACTCCATGGCCTTCAGGGCGCTGCCGGCGATGATCGGGATCTCGTCGCCCGGGAACTCGTACTCGGTGAGCAGCTCGCGCACTTCCAGCTCGACCAGTTCCATCAGCTCGGGGTCGTCGACCATATCCGCCTTGTTCAGATAAACCACGATGTTGTGAACGCCAACCTGGCGGGCCAGCAGGATATGTTCACGGGTCTGGGGCATGGGGCCGTCGGCGGCGGAGACCACCAGGATGGCTCCGTCCATCTGGGCGGCGCCGGTGATCATGTTCTTGATGTAGTCGGCATGCCCGGGGCAGTCAACGTGGGCGTAGTGGCGCTTCTCAGTCTCGTACTCCACATGGGCGATGGCGATGGTGATGCCGCGCTCCCTCTCCTCGGGCGCCTTGTCGATCTCGCCGTAGGAGGTCGCGGTGGCCAGGCCCTTCTTGCTCAAGCAGATGGTGATCGCCGCAGTGAGGGTGGTCTTGCCATGGTCGACGTGACCGATGGTTCCGATGTTGACATGCGGCTTGGTGCGCTCATACTTTTTCTTAGCCATTTGCGTTCATTCCTTCCTTTCTTCGCATAAAGATTTTTTGCTGGTCTAGATGCTCATGCAATCTCCGCGCTTCATAAACATGCTGTCCATGACGGCGGGAGGCACCTGCTCATAATGGGAGTACTGCATCACATAGCTCCCCCGGCCCTGGGTCAGCGACCGCAGGTCAGTGGCGTAGCCAAACATGGCGGCCAGCGGGACAAACCCCCGGACTGCCTGGGCGGAGCCCTTCATCTCGGTAGCCTCGATCCGGCCGCGCCGGGCGATGAGGTCTCCGATGACCTCGCCCAGATAGTCCGGCGGGACGGTGATCTCGATCCGCATCACCGGCTCGAGCAGCACCGGGTCTCCCTTCTCGGCGGCAGAGCGAAAACCTAGCGCTCCGGCAATCTTGAAAGCGATCTCCGAGGAGTCCACCTCGTGGTAAGAGCCCCCGGTCAGAACCGCCCTGATGTCTACCATCTTGTAGCCTGACAACACTCCATTTTCCATGGCTTCCCTGATCCCGGCATCAACCGCCGGGACAAACTTTTTGGGGATCACCCCCGCTGCAGTTGCATCTGCAAACTGGTAGCCAGACCCGGACGGCAGCGGCTCCAACTCTAACAGCACGTGGCCGTACTGGCCGCGCCCGCCGGTCTGGCGGATGAAGCGGCCCTCACCCTTGTAACGGCGCGTGATCGTCTCCTTGTACGCCACCTGCGGCTTGCCAACATAGGCGTCCACGTTGAACTCCCGCAGCAGGCGGTCGACGATTATTTCTAAATGGAGTCCCCCATTCCGGAGATCAGGATCTGGCCGGTCTCCCGGTCGGATAGGTGCGGAAGGTGGGATCTTCTTCTGTAGGCGGGAGAGGGCTGTCCCATCTTGTCCTGGTCAGCCTTGGTCTTGGGCTCGATGGCAATGGAGATGACCGGATCGGGAAATCGTATCTGCTCCAGGACCACCGGCTGAGCCTCGGTGCACAAGGTGTCCCCCGTGACCGTCTCCTTCAACCCTACCGCGGCGACGATCTCTCCGGAGTAAACCTCAGGCAGATCTTCCCGGTGATTCGCATGCATCTTCACCAACCGTCCGATCCGCTCCCGCTTGCCCTTGGTGGCGTTGTAAACTGTCTTGCCGGACTGCAGCGTCCCGGAATAGACCCTGATAAAGACCAGCTTGCCGGAATAGGGGTCGGCCTGGACCTTGAACGCCAGCGCCGTCGAGCAGCTGATCGTCGCCGACGCCGCGCTCCACTGTATTTCCATTCCTGGGGTCTATCCCGCGCACCGGCGGCCTTTCCAGCGGCGACGGCAGATAGTCCACCACTGCGTTCAGCAGCGGCTGCACGCCCTTGTTCCGTTTGGAGGAACCGCACAGCACAGGTACAAAACGGCAGGCCAGCGTTCCCTTGCGGATCACCGCACGCAGCTCCTGCTCGCCGATCGGTTCGCCTTCCACGTACTTGCACATCAGGGCCTCATCCAGCTCCGCCAGCGCCTCCAGCAGTTGCTCGCGGCAGCGGCGTTCTTCCTGCTCATAATCCTGGGGTACATCAACGACATCGACCACTTCCCCCAGCTCGTCGTGATAGATAAGTGCTTTATTCGTCACCAGGTCGATAATGCCCTGAAATGAGTCCTCGCTTCCGATCGGCAGCTGTACCGGCACGGCGTTCGCCTTCAGGCGCTCCCGGATGCTCCTGGTCGCGCTGAAAAATCGGCGCCGACCCGGTCCATCTTGTTAAGGTAGGCGATGCGGGGAATGAGATAATCATCCGCCTGGCGCCATACCGTCTCAGACTGCGGTTCGACACCGGCGACGGCATCAAATACTGCGATCGCCCCGTCAAGTACGCGCAGGCAGCGCTCTACTTCTGCTGTAAAGTCCACGTGCCCTGGCGTGTCGATCAGGTTAATAACAAAATCACGCCAGGAAAAAGTTGTAGCCGCAGAGGTGATGGTGATGCCCCGCTCCTGCTCCTGGATCATCCAGTCCATGGTGGCGGAACCCTCATCCACCTCGCCAATCCGGTAGACCTTGCCGGTGTAATAAAGAATCCGCTCCGTGGTGGTCGTCTTGCCGGCGTCGATGTGCGCCATGATCCCGATGTTGCGAATCTTTTCCAACTCAACCTCCCGTGCCATACTATCCCTCCTTTCCGCACGGAATTATCCTTACTTATTTAGCCGATGACACAAGGTTTTTCTCCGACCGCGCCGCGCCCATCCACCGGATGGGCACCCCTTTGGGCGGGCACCCGGCCTCTAACCTCTATCTACCACCGGTAATGGGAAAAGGCCTTGTTGGCCTCGGCCATCTTATGCGTGTCTTCCCGCTTCTTGACGGTGCTGCCCATGCCGTTGGATGCATCCATGATTTCGGCCGCCAGCTTCTCTTCCATGCTCTTTCCGGAGCGTGCGCGGGCGTAGTTGACCAACCATCTGATTCCCAGGGTCAACCGCCGGTCCGAGCGCACCTCGATCGGAACCTGGTAGTTAGCGCCGCCGACGCGCCGGGCCTTGACTTCCAACACCGGCATGATGTTCTTCATAGCCTGGTCGAAGACCTCCACCGGCTCCCGCCTGGTCTTTTCCCGGATGATCTCCATGGCATCGTAGCAGATCCGCTCGGCAATGCTGCGCTTGCCCTCCCACATCACCTTGTTGATCAGCTTGGTGAAATTCTTGCTATGGTAGACCGGGTCTGCCGGTATCTCCCGCTTTCCTGTATAACCACGGCGTGGCAAAAACACCCCTCCTTATTGGGACGTGCGATGCGGGATGTGAGATGTGTGATTTCTGGCTGGCATTGGCCAAGGCCAATGGCTTCTATTCTCACTCCCGCGCCCGCCTGGGCGGGCACCCGCCCATTTTCCGCTTCCCATTATGCTTTGGCGGCTTTTGGCCTCTTGGTGCCATATTTTGAGCGGCTCCGGTTCCGGTTCTGCGTGCCGCCGGTATCCAGGGTTCCCCTGATGATGTGATAGCGCACCCCTGGCAGGTCCTTGACCCGGCCGCCTCTGACCATCACCACCGAGTGTTCCTGTAAATTGTGGCCGATTCCCGGAATGTAAGCCGTGACCTCGATTCCGTTGGTCAATCGAACACGCGCCACTTTGCGCAGGGCAGAGTTCGGTTTTTTCGGCGTCGTAGTGTAGACGCGGGTACACACGCCCCGCTTCTGGGCGCAGTTCTTAAGAGCCGGCGCGGTGGATTTTTTCTTGGATACCTTGCGCCCCTTGCGCACCAACTGATTTAATGTCGGCACCCGAACACCTCCTTCTATGTCTTATGGTCACCTGGCGGTCGCCGTCGCAGTTTTCGATAAACACCAACCGCCATCATGTCTCTTTAAAAACTTACCGCAGGGCGGCCGCAGCGGCGGCCCCCACTTTGATGCCGCAAGCCTTGCCCAGTTCGGACATGGACTCGACCAGCACCAACTCCAGGCTTCTCTCGCCGCACAGTTTGACGATCGGGGAGACCACCCGCTCATCGGCGTCCCTGGCAACGTAAACCACCTGGATCTGGTCCTTCTCGATCGCCTTCTGGGTCTGCTTCGTACCCACCACTTTCTTGCGAGTGCTTTTCAGCCTATCCATAGTGATCATCCCGCCAATTTGGGATGTGTGAAGTGCGATCGGGTGTTCCTGGCGCTCGACCTGTTCGTCGGCTTTGCCAATGCCTTCGCGCCCGCCGGGTACCCGGCACGGGTGGGGCACCCGCCAATTCCCACATCGCACATCTCACCTCGAACTTGATTGCTGGAGAAATTCGCACAAACTTGATTTTAACATCTTTCCATTTTTAATGTCAATCTGAAATCTCGATATTTTACTTAAAATTCCTCAACTGACGGGAGAAGAGTGCTGATGCCCGGGCCATCGATCAAATTACCTGCGAGCCAGGGACATCGTCCTCAGGCCCAGGCAACTCCCCTGCCTTGTCAAAATTAGCTTCAGCTTCAGCCGCGCCCTGCTCCCCCGAAACGCCCGCCTCCGCATCCGCGGGAGGTTCGCCCTCGAACTCGAACCCGTCGGGCTGGTATTCGGGCAGTTCCTGCCCGTCGCCCTCAGCTTCCGCTTCTGCCGCCGCCTCCCCCTGGACGATCACCTTCATGGAGCGGTAGCAGGCGGTGCCGGTGCCCGCCGGGATCAGCTTGCCGATGATGACATTTTCCTTCAAGCCCAGCAGTGGATCGACCTTGCCCTTGATCGCCGCCTCGGTCAACACCCTGGTGGTCTCCTGGAAAGAGGCGGCGCTCAGGAAGGAATCGGTGGCCAGGGAGGACTTGGTGATCCCCAGCACCATCGGCTTGGCCGTTGAAGGCTCCCAGCCGTCATCCAGCATCCGCCTGTTCTCATCCTCGAAGTCGAACACCTCGATCAGGCCGCCGGGCAGCAGGTCGGTGTCTCCGGACTCCTCAATCTTGACCTTGCGCAGCATCTGGCGGATCATCACCTCGATATGCTTGTCGTTGATGTCCACCCCCTGCATCCGGTAGACTCGCTGCACTTCGCGGAGCAGATACTGCTGCACCGCAGGGATGCCCTTGATCTCCAGCAACTCGTGGGGGTTGATGGAGCCCTCTGTCAATTCTTCGCCTGACTCCACGCTCTGTCCGTTAGCCACCCTGATGCGGGAGCCAAAGGGAATGACGAAGGTGCGCTTCTCCCCGTCGCCGCCTGTTACCTCGATCTCCCGCTTGTTCTTGTTCTCGTTGATGGAAACCACGCCGTCGATCTCCGAGATGATCGCCTGGCCTTTCGGGCGGCGAGCCTCGAACAGTTCCTCGACCCGGGGCAGGCCCTGCGTGATATCCTCTCCGGCCACCCCCCCGGTATGGAAGGTGCGCATGGTCAACTGCGTGCCCGGCTCTCCAATGGACTGGGCGGCCATGATCCCCACCGCCTCCCCGATCTCCACGGGAAAGCCAGTGGCCAGGTTGCGCCCGTAGCACTTGTGGCACACCCCGTAGCGGGTCTGGCAGGTCAGCACCGTCCTGATCAACACCCTGTCGATCCCGGCTTCCTTGATCCGCTCGGCATCCTCCTCTGTGATCTCCTCGTCCGCCGGGACGATCTCCTCGCCGGTCTCCGGGTGCAGCACCGGATCGATCGTATAGCGCCCGATGATCCTCTCCTCCAGGGGCTCGATCACATCCTCGCCGTCGGCGATCTCGTTGACGGCAACCCCCTCCCTGGTCAAGCAGTCCACCTCACGGACGATCACGTCCTGGGCCACGTCGACTAGGCGCCGGGTCAGGTAGCCGGAGTCGGCAGTCCTGAGGGCGGTGTCCGCCAGGCCCTTGCGGGCGCCGTGGGTGGATGTGAAGTACTCCAGCACAGTCAGGCCCTCGCGGAAGTTGGCCTTGATTGGAACATCGATGATGCGGCCCGAGGGGTCAGCCATCAGTCCGCGCATCCCCGCCAGCTGTCTTATCTGCTGGATATTGCCGCGGGCGCCGGAAATGGCCATCATGTAGATCGGGTTCAGGGGGTCGAGACTGTTCATCAGGGAGTCGGTCACCTTGTCCGTGGCCGCCTGCCAGATACCTATAACCCGCCCGTAGCGCTCGTCCTCGGTGATCAGTCCCCGGCTGTACTGCTGCTCCACCTTGTCCACGTCCAGATCCGCCTGGGCCAGGATCGCCGGCTTATCTTCCGGGATCTGCACGTCGGTGATGCCGGCGGTGATGCCGGCCCTGGTGGCGTACTTGAACCCCACATTCTTGATCCCGTCCAGCAGGGCGTCGGTGCGCTCATACCCAAACTGGCGGTAGCACTTGCCGACGATCTGGGCGAGATTCTTCTTGCCGACCACATCATTCACGTAGCCCAATTCGTCAGGAATCACCTGGTTGAAGATCAGGCGCCCGACCGTGGTTTCCAACAGCTTGCCATCAATGCGCACCTTGATCCAGGCGTGCAGGTCCACATCCTTGCTCTCATATGCGTAGAAAGCCTCGTCGAAGTCCTTGAACACCTTGCCCTCACCCTTGACGTCCTTGCGCTCGATGGTCAGGTAGTAGCAGCCAAGCACCATGTCCTGGGTGGGCCCCACTACCGGGCGTCCGTCCTTGGGGTTGAGGATGTTGTGGGCGGACAGCATCAGGATGCGGGCCTCCGCCTGGGCCTCGGTGGACAGGGGCACATGCACCGCCATCTGGTCGCCGTCAAAGTCGGCGTTGTAGCCGGTGCAGACCAGCGGATGGATCTGGATCGCCCGGCCCTCGACCAGGATCGGTTCAAAGGCCTGGATACCCAGGCGGTGCAGGGTTGGGGCGCGGTTGAGCATCACCGGATGCTCGCGGATCACATCCTCCAGCACGTCCCAGACCTCCGGGCGCACCCGTTCCACCATACGCTTGGCGCTCTTAATGTTGTGGGCAAAGCCTCCATTGACCAGGCGCTTCATGACGAAGGGCTTGAACAGCTCCAGGGCCATCTCCTTGGGCAGGCCGCACTGATGCAGCTTCAACTCCGGGCCTGACCACGATCACCGAGCGCCCGGAGTAGTCGACCCGTTTGCCCAGCAGATTCTGGCGGAAGCGCCCCTGCTTTCCTTTGAGCATATCGGAGAGAGACTTCAGCGGCCTGTTGCCCGGACCGGTTACCGGGCGACCGCGCCGGCCGTTGTCGATCAGGGCGTCGACCGCCTCCTGCAGCATGCGCTTCTCGTTGCGGACGATGATGTCCGGAGCGCCCAGGTCCAGGAGACGCTTCAGCCGGTTGTTCCGGTTGATCACCCGGCGGTAGAGGTCGTTGAGATCGGAGGTGGCGAACCGGCCCCCGTCCAACTGCACCATGGGGCGCAGCTCCGGCGGGATCACCGGGATCACGTCCAGGATCATCCATGACGGGTCGTTGCCGGATTTTCTGAAGGCCTCAACCACTTCCAGGCGGCGGATCGCCCGCACCTTGCGCTGCCCGGTGGCATCCTTGAGCTCCTCCCGCAATTGGACGCTGAGCTCCTCCAGGTCGATCTCGTCGAGCAGCAGTTTGACCGCCTCGGCGCCCATGGCGGCCCGGAAACGCCCGCCGTACTTCTCGCGGTTCTCGCGGTATTCGGCCTCGGTAAGCAGCTGCTTCTTGGACAGATTTTGAATGTTGCCCGGGTCCGTCACCACGTAGGAAACAAAGTACAGGATCTTCTCCAGCGACCGGGGAGACATATCCAAAAGCAGCCCCATCCGGCTGGGGATCCCCTTGAAATACCAGATATGCGATACCGACGCGGCCAGCTCGATATGTCCGAGCCGCTCCCGGCGCACCTTGGCCCGGGTCACTTCAACGCCGCAGCGGTCGCAGATGATGCCCTTATAGCGAACTCTTTTATACTTGCCGCAGTGGCACTCCCAGTCCTTGGTGGGGCCGAAGATCCGTTCGCAGAACAGGCCGTCCCGCTCAGGCTTGAGAGTACGGTAATTGATCGTCTCCGGCTTTTTCACCTCACCGCTCGACCAGGCCCGGATCTGCTCCGGCGAGGCCAATCCGATACGCATCTGCTCAAAGTTGCTGACGTCCAGCAAAAAGACCTACTCCTTTCAGATGTCGATGCAGGAGGGTCAGATTTCGATTCTATCCAACTGCCCCCGGCTCCCACAACCTCTGATTTATCACCACGCCGCCCAGGCGTTGCCCAGGGCGGACACTCTCTCCCTGATATCGCCTGTCATTCTTCCGGCTCGGGATCTTCCTCCTCGCTGGCCACTATCAGCGGCAAGAGCTCGGCCAGGGAGTTCAGGCCGCGCCTGGCCCGGCCGACCTGCACCAGTTGTGGTTCCTCTGCGGCCACGTCCTCTTCGGCCACGTCCACGGCGGCCAAGTCCGCGCCGGCCTCTTCCACGGCGGCCTCTTCTTCTGCTATGGGTTCGTCAAGTGCCAGTTCGGCCTCGTCCTCGACCTCATCAATATCTTCAGGGTTCTCGCCGCCTTCAGCAGAGATGAATCTGAGCCTGGGCGGCTTGGCTACAGGGAGACGCGCCTCCCCGATATCCAGCTCCAACTCCTTGGCAGTCTCGCTGATATCATCCTCGCTCTCCCGGATTTCGATCTCCTCGTTGTTCTCGGAGAGCACCCGTACGTCCAGGCAGAGGCTCTGCAACTCCTTGATCAACACCTTGAACGACTCGGGCACCCCCGGTTCGGGCACGTTCTCGCCCTTGACGATCGCCTCGTAGGTCTTGACCCGGCCGACCACATCGTCGGACTTGACCGTAAGAATCTCCTGCAGGGTGTAGGCAGCGCCGTAAGCCTCCAGCGCCCAGACCTCCATCTCTCCGAACCGCTGGCCGCCGAACTGGGCCTTGCCGCCCAGGGGCTGCTGGGTCACCAGGGAGTAGGGGCCGGTGGACCGGGCATGGATCTTGTCATCGACCAGGTGGGCCAGCTTCAGCATGTAAAGGTAGCCGACCGTGACCTCATGGTCGTAGGCCTCCCCGGTGCGGCCGTCGTAGAGCATTGTCTTGCCTTCCGGGGACATGTGCAGCCGCTGCAGGGTATCCATGATATCCTTCTCCCCGGCTCCGTCATAGACCGGCGAGGCGGTGTACATGTCCTGTTTGTAAGCCGCCATGCCCAGGTGGCATTCCAGAACCTGTCCGATGTTCATGCGTGAAGGAACCCCCAGGGGATTGAGCACGATCTCCACCGGCGTTCCATCCGGCAGGAAAGGCATGTCCTCCTCCGGCAGGATCCTGCTGATAACACCCTTGTTCCCGTGCCGGCCGGCCATCTTGTCCCCCACGGAGATCTTGCGCTTCTGGGCGACATAGACCCGCACCAGGCGGTTTACTCCAGGCGGCAGCTCGTCTCCGTTCTCCCTCGAGAAGACCTTGACGTTGACCACCCGTCCGGACTCGCCGTGGGGCACCCTGAGCGAGGTGTCCCGGACCTCCCGGGCCTTCTCACCGAAAATCGCCCTGAGCAGGCGCTCCTCTGCGGTCAACTCGGTCTCGCCCTTGGGGGTGACCTTGCCGACCAGGATGTCCCCCGGTCTCACCTCGGCGCCAACCCGGATCACTCCGCGCTCGTCCAGATCCTTGAGCACGTCCTCGCCCACGTTGGGGATGTCCCTGGTGATCTCCTCGGGCCCCAGCTTGGTATCCCTGGCGTCACACTCGTACTCCTCGATATGAATGGAGGTGAAAAAATCCTCTTTGACCAACTTTTCATTTATTAAAATGGCATCCTCGTAGTTGTAGCCCTCCCAGGGCATGAAGGCGATCAGCACGTTCCGCCCCAGGGCCAGTTCGCCGCCCTCCGTGCAGGGGCCGTCGGCGATGATCTCGCCGGCCTTGACCTTCTGGCCGTGGGCGACAATCGGCTTCTGGTTGATGCAGGTGCCCTGGTTGGAGCGCGAAAACTTGATCAGGCTGTATTTCTCAACATCGTGTTTGCCGGCGCTGCGCTTGATATGGATCTCGTCGGCGGTCACCCGGGCCACCGCACCGTCATGGCGCGCCCGGACCACCACCCCGGAGTCCTGGGCGACCCGGTGCTCGATCCCGGTTCCCACCAGCGGGGCCTCGGTGCGCATCAGGGGCACCGCCTGGCGCTGCATGTTCGCTCCCATCAGGGCGCGGTTGGCGTCGTCATGCTCCAGGAAGGGAATCAGGGCGGCGGCGATGCTGACCACCTGCTTCGGTGAAACATCCATGAAGTCCACCTCGGTCGAGGGGACCACCAGCACCTCCGAACCGCGCCTGGAGTTGACCCTGGGGTTCAGGAAGTGACCGGCATTATCCAGAGGGGCATTGGCCTGGGCGATCACGTACTCCTCTTCCTCGTCCGCCGTGAGGTAGGTGATCTCCTCGGTGACGATCCCCTGCGCCCGGTCGACTCTCCGGTACGGAGTTTCAATGAAGCCGTACTGGTTGATGCGGGCGAAGGTGCTGAGAGAGCCGATCAGCCCGATGTTCGGGCCCTCAGGGGTCTCGATCGGGCACATGCGGCCATAGTGGGAGTGGTGCACGTCCCGCACTTCGAAGCCGGCCCGCTCCCGGCTGAGTCCTCCCGGGCCCAGGGCGCTCAGGCGGCGCTTGTGGGTCAGTTCGGCCAGCGGGTTGGTCTGGTCCATGAACTGCGACAGCTGGCTGCTGCCGAAAAATTCCTTGATCGCCGCCACCACCGGGCGAATATTGATCAGCGCCTGGGGGGTGATGGCGTCCACGTCTTGAATGGTCATGCGCTCGCGGACGACCCGCTCCATCCTGGCGAGCCCGATCCGGAACTGGTTCTGCAGCAATTCACCCACCGAACGCACCCGGCGGTTGCCCAGGTGGTCGATGTCGTCGATGCTGCCCTCTCCGTGCATCAGCTTCAGGAAGTAGCCCACCACCGACAGGATATCCTCCTTGCGAAGGCAGCGGCCGGTGTAAGTCGGATCGAGTTTCAGCTTCTTATTCAATTTATAGCGGCCTACGTGTCCCAGGTCGTAGCGGCGCGGGTCCAGGAACAGCCCCTCCAGCAGCGCCCGGGCGCTGTCGATGGTCGGCGGCTCACCGGGGCGCAGCCTCTTGTAGATCTCCACCAGGGCCTCCTCCTGGCTCTGGGTGCTGTCCCGATCCAGGGTGATCTTGAGAAAGTCGTCCTGGTCGTAGAGCTCCAGTATCTGCTCGTTGGTGGCATAGCCCAGGGCCCGGATCAGCACGCTCACGGGCAGCTTGCGGGTGCGGTCGATCCTCACGTAAGCCACGTCGTGGGTATCCGTCTCCAACTCCAGCCAGGCACCCCGGTTGGGAATGATCGTGGCGCTGTACGTCTTCTTGCCGCTGGCGTCTGAGCCGGAATGGTAATAGACGCCGGGCGAGCGGACCAGTTGGCTGACAATCACCCGCTCCGCTCCATTGATAATGAAGGTTCCCTTGTCGGTCATCAGGGGGAAATCGCCCATGAATACGTCCTGCTCCTTGATCTCCCCGGTTTCCTTGTTAGTCAAACGAATTTTCACCCTCAGGGGCGCGGCGTAAGTAACATCCCGTTCCTTGCACTCCTCCACGGAGTACTTGGCGTCCCCGAGCGCATAGTCGATAAACTCCAACATCAGATTTCCTGTAAAGTCCTGGATTGGAGAAACGTCCTGGAACAAATCGCGCAGGCCGGAGTTGAGAAACCACTCGTAGGATGTTTGCTGGATCTCAATCAGGTTGGGAATTTCCAATACTTCGCGGATCCGTCCATAACTGAAACGCTGACGCTGTCCTGTTCGAATCGCGTAAGGATACGCCATGGCGCTGTATCTCACCTCTGTGTCCAAAATTAATGGTTGGCAGCTAATAATTGGCTGTTGGAATTTTCACGCTGGCATGTTACTATTTCTTAAATAGCTTCTTGACATCAGTGTTGCAGCGATCATTCGCCTCCAGGCAGACTGTTAAAAAGCACAGCACTTTTCCGCCTGCACCAGTAATGCAGGCGCATGGCGGACAGCTGAGGCTGCCTGGTAGCACAGTTTGCAGCTACGGGTAAAGTGCCGAAAACACCTTTTACCGGGATACCAAACTTTCAGAACCCCGGGTTTACGGAAACCCATTTCCCTCCAGTTATTAACATATTTTGTCACTAATTATCGGGCTTGGTACAATAGACAATTAGTAAGTTTAGCATACTGGTTAACTCCTGTCAAGCAAAAATGCACGAAAAAAGCGAAATTAACCCAAGGCTACGATAGTTCCAAGGGTCCCTCCGCAGTTGATATCAGTATACACCCCAAGGGCCGATCCGGATTTATAACCTATTTAATCTCCACTTCAGCGCCGTTCTCCACCAGCTTTGCCTTGATGGACTCGGCCTCTTCCTTGTTCACCTTCTCTTTAACAGGCTTGGGGGCGGTGTCGACCAGGTCCTTGGCTTCCTTGAGCCCCAGCCCGGTGATCTCCCTGACCACTTTGATGACGTTGATTTTCTTATCGCCGATGGTCTTGAGGATGACGTCAAACTCTGTCTGCTCCTCCTCGGGGGCCGCTTCTGCCGCTGCCGGTGCCGCGCCGGCCATTATCGCCATTGGAGCTGCAGCGCTGACTCCGAACTTCTCCTCCATGGCTTTGATCGTCTCGGCCAACTCCAATACCGTCATGCTCTCGATGATGCTTAAAACATCTTGTACCTTGCTCATGCCTTGCCTCCTGTCCAGCACTCCAAGTGCTTTTGAATTTTGTGTTCACTGTTTCCGGCGTACCGGACTGCCTCAGGCAGACTGGGCGCCTGATTTCTGCTCCTGAACCGCCTTCAGTGCGTACAGCAGCTTGCGGATTGGCCCCGCCAGCACCGACTGAAAACCGGCGATGGGGCTCTGGAGCCCGCCCAGCACATGGGAGATCAGAACCTCCCGGCTTGGCAGGTCGGCCAGCAGCCTGACCTCTCTGGCGTTGATCAGCCGGCCCTCCAGCAGTCCGCCCTTGATCTCGAGGCTGCGGTTGGTCTTGATGAAATTGTTCAACAGCTTTGCCGGAACTGCCGGGTCTTGATAGCCAAAGGCGATGATCGTAGGCCCGATGAGCAGTTGCTCCAACCCGGCGATGCCCTCCCTGGCTTGCGGCAATCTTGGTCAGGGTGTTCTTGGCGACTCTGTAGCTCCGCCCCGGCTTCCCGGAACAAGACCCGGAGCGCCGTGGCATCAGCCACGTTCAGGCCCTTGTAATCGGCGAAAACCGCCGACCTGGAGGAGGTCAGCTTCGATGCCAGTGCGGCCACCAACTCTTTCTTCTGCTTAACTGTAGCCATCTTGCAACATTCCTCCCTAATCCTGATCCAAACAAAGAAGCCCTCCCGGAAGACAGGAGGGCACGCATGTCTGCATCTCCCGACCTCGGCAGGCGTATTTCACATTAAGCGCACGCGCCCTCTAAAGCGGGCACCCCGCACCTGCTGTCTCCGGTCACCTGCATAGCATAGCAGATAATTGCCTGGAAGTAAATCAATTTGACCCGTTCTGGGCGACTCTTTCTAGCCGGCCGCCCGCTGCTGGGCACTAACCTTGATTCCCGGCCCCATGGTCGTAGATACGGTTACACTCCTGAGATACTGCCCCTTGGCAGCCGCCGGCTTAGCCCTGAGCACGGCATCGATCAGCGTGGTAAAGTTATCCAGCAAGTCTTCCAGGGAGAAGGAGACCTTGCCGATGGGAGCGTGAATGATCCCGGTCTTATCGGCCCGGTACTCGATCTTGCCGGCCTTGATTTCCTTGATGGCCCGGCCTATATCAAAGGTGACCGTGCCCGTCTTGGGATTCGGCATCAGCCCGCAGCGGGCCGAGCAGCTTACCCAGCTTGCTAACCGTGCTCATCATGTCGGGCGTGGCCACGGTTACCTCGAAATCCATCCAACCGCCCTGGATCTTCTCCACCATGTCTTCGGCTCCCACATAGTCCGCTCCGGCGTCTTCAGCCTCCTGGGCCTTGTCCCCCTTGGCAAACACCAGCACCTTGCGGGACTTGCCGGTCCCGTGCGGAAGCACCACCGCCCCGCGCACCTGTTGGTCGGCGTGGCGAACGTCGATTCCGAGCCGGACCGAGGCCTCCACGGTCTCGTCAAACTTGGCCGCCGCGTTCTCCTTCGCCAGCCGTAGCGCCTGCTCAGGCTCGTATAGCATGAACCGGTCGAACTTCTCCAAAGCTGTCTGATACTTCTTTCCTCTCTTGGGCAACTGCTGACCCTCCTTAGTGGTATTTACGGATTGTGCACCCGCCGCGTCGGGCTCCTCCCACTGTTTCCAAGCGGTTTAGATCCTCACGGCCTGCCGGGTTGCAGCCAGACGCTCCTGGCATCCGCCACACTGCTCGCATGAGCTCGCAGTAGGCCCGGCCGGCCTAAAAAAACAACTGCAAGCAGTATGAGTCAGTCTACCACGTCGATGCCCATGCTGCGGGCAGTCCCCTCCACCATACGCATGGCCGCTTCCACAGAGGGGGCGTTGAGGTCGCGCATTTTAAACTCGGCGATCTCGCGCACCTTCGCCCGGTTGACCTTGCCCACCTTTTTCCGGTTGGGCTCGCCGGAAGCCGCCTCCACCCCGACCGCCTTCTTTAAGAGAATCGAGGCCGGCGGGGTCTTGCAGGCAAAGCTGAACGAGCGATCGACATAGATGGTAACCTCTACCGGGATTACCAGCCCCGCGTCGGCCGTCGTGCGTTCGTTGAATTCCTTGCAGAACTGCATGATGTTGATGCCATGGGGCCCAATGCAGAGCCGACCGGCGGCGCCGGAGTGGCTTTGCCGGCGTTGACATGCAGCTTGACCAGCGCTTGCACCTTCTTGGCCATTGCTTTACGCTTCCCTTCACTAATTAATGACTTAGATTAACGGCTTCGATTGCTTCGATTAATGACTTCGATGTAAGACATCCGGAAAATTGATGAGGCTTCCCTGACCGCCAGGCCGGAGCGTCTAGGCCAGTTTTTCAATCTGGGTGAACTCCAACTCCACCGGAGTTTCCCGGCCGAACATGGATACCAGCACCTTCAGCTTGCTCTTTTCCGGGTAGATCTCCTCGACGGTGCCGATGAAGTTTTCAAAGGGACCGGTGATAACCCTCACGCTCTCTCCGAGATCCAGATCAATCTTGGTCCGCGCCTCATCCAGGCCCATCTGGCGCATGATGCTGCGCACCTCTGTCGGCAGCAGCGGGATCGGCTTGTTGCCGGAGCCCACAAACCCGGTGACGCCAGGGGTGTTTCGGACCACGTACCAGGAATCGTCGGTGAGGATCATCTCGACCAATACATAGCCGGGGAAGATCTTGCGCTTGGTAATCTTCCGCTTGCCGTCCTTGATCTCGACCTCGTCCTCCATGGGCACCAGGACGCGAAAGACCTTTTCCTGCATGTTCATGGACTCGACCCGCTTTTCCAGGTTGGCCTTGACCTTGTTTTCATAACCGGCATAAGTGTGAATCACGTACCATTTCAGTTCCATAAACGAGAGGGGCTGTCAGCCCTACCTCCTTGGGAAATGCTTCCCGCTCTTACAGGATAAAGTTCAAGAGCTTGCTCAGGATCGAGTCCGCGATCCAGATCAGCAGACCGACGAAAATGACAGAGCAGAGCACTACCACAGTGTAGACAACCAGTTCCTGCCGGGTCGGCCAATGCACTTTCTTCAGTTCGGCCCAGGCGCCCAGGAAGAACTTTCCGGATTCCCTGAAGAACTGCGTCCAGTTACTGCCGGCTTCCTTCCTGACAGTTTTGGGAACAACCTCTTTAGTCCGGGCCGTCAGGACCTGAACCTTCTTGGCGGCTTCTGGCTGAGGCTTGACGCCGCCTTTGGCCAGGCGCAAAAAGGATTGCATCCGGCTAGGCGCAGCAGCCGCTTCTTCACCTGTCTTAGGCTGATCGGCTGCAGGTTTTGCCGGCTTGTCACTCTGGGTTTTGGATCCTTTCTTCGCCTTCACCGTTCCGGCCTTCTTCGCCATGGCGCTGTTTCACATCCTTTTGATTTCTGGCACCGGACAATGCCAGCTTCTTGTGGCACAGGCCCCTACGCCAGCCAAGGCACATGAATATGGGGCACCCGTGGCCCGTAAGCTATTTCGTCTCGCGGTGCAGTGTATGGGTCTTGCAAACCGGGCAGAATTTCTTGAACTCGATCCGGTCGGGATCGTTTTTTTTGTTCTTCTGGGTGTGATAGTTGCGATTCTTACAATCGGTACAGGCCAAGATAATCCCTGCGCGCAATTTGGCCGCCTCCTGCCGCTATAAATAAAAAAAGACTCTGAACCCTCATTTAATAGCCAATTAACTTTATCACAGTCCCCGTTCTCCTGTCAATATAAGAGAGAAGAAAAAATCCCTGCAGGCGCAGGGAATCAGACGTTCAATAGAGCAATGCGCTATCCGCCGCAAGAACCGGAGTGGGCCTAGGCCGACGCCTCTTTCTCCTTGCTGATCCGCCAAATGGCATTGACCGGGCACGCCCTGAAGCACCTGGAACAGCGGGTGCAGATGTCCTTATCGATGGCGTAAATGGCGCTTCCGTTCACTGCTACATAAACCGCACCGCTGCCTCCCTCGTTTTGGCAGACCCACCAACAGGTGGCGCAATCCATGCAGAGCTCCGGCTTGATCTCGAAATCGAACTTATACGTCTTCTTCTCCTTCTCCATACAGGCAGCCCCCTTCCAAATTTACAGGAATGTTGTTCTCATCCTGGGGAACTATTCGCCAATCAGATCAAAATTCCTTCCATCGAAAAAGAATCTTTGCAACTTCTTTGAGCAACTTCTTTAACAATATTCCGCTTCAGAACCGGTGCCTGATCCATAGGCGTGGCCCGTACTGCCGGTCCCGGCTGCCGGTGTTCATCAATTCTCAAGAGCCGTCTTCCCCCAGCAGCGAGAGCGCATTGCCGCCCAGAATACGCTCCAGGTCAAGCTGTGGCAGGTCCAGCTGGCGGATATAGGCCAGCTCCTCCCCCTGTTCCGTCCAGGGAGAGTCTGTGCCGAACAGCACCCGGTCGACGCCGTGGGCCCTGGCCAGCCCGGCTATCTCCGCAGCGCCCAGTTCTGCAAAGGAATAGGATGTGTCAAAGTAGAGATCCCTGCCGGCCAAGAGCCGGGCTGACTGCTCCCAGCAGCGAAAGCCGCCCATGTGTGCCGCCACAATTTTGCCCCCGGGGCAGCGGTCGAGGACACGGGCCAGGCGCTCCGGGGGGCAGTGCACCGGCGGCGGCAGCCCGATGTCCACTCCGGCATGAAGCAGCAGGATCAGACCCTCTGAAAAAAGGGTCTCGTAGACGGGGAACATCCGCTCATCGTCAATAAAGAAGTCCTGATAATCCGGATGCAGTTTGACACCGCGCAGGCCATCCCGTTTGATGCGCCCGATCTCTTCCCGCCAGTCATCCAGTTCCGGATGCAGGGACGCAAAGAACAGCAGCCTCGGCCCTGATGAAGGCTGCGCAGCCTGCTCAGACGCCGCCCAGGCATTGATCTTCCGCACCTGTCGCGGACGGGTGGCCACCGGCTGCACCACGGACAGGGAGATGCCTGCCTCCTGCATCGACCGTCTCAGGCCGGCGGCAGTACCGTCCAGGCGCGGCTCGATCCCCCCGGTTGCCGCCAGCCTGGGAATCGCCACAGGGGCGAGATTGTCCGGAAAGCAGTGTACGTGGAAATCTACCACCATGCCCGAGCGTTCTTCCATAGCGTCCATTTAGCTGCTCCCAAAGAGTGTGTAAGGGGCTTCCGCCTTAGATGGCTTATATAAACCGAAGCAGAGCGTATGCTCGCTCTGCTCATTTTTTCTGGCTCCCCGGGTAGGATTCGAACCTACAACACTCCGGTTAACAGCCGGATGCTCTACCGTTGAGCTACCGAGGAATGTCAACGCTCACGAAAAGTATTATACTATGTCCGGTTTGCAAGTCAATAGTTGCTGCGGAATGGCTGATTTGAACCGGTGGCAGAATTCTGTCCGTCCACGATAAAAGCGCGTCAAGCGCCTCGGCATTGATGTCAGCTATTAAATTATCGGCAAATAATCCTGAATAATAGCTAAAAGGCCTCATAACTGAGATTGACATCTCATAACAGGACAGTTATGATGCTGATTGACTCATTCTGCAAGCTTTCCTGAGAAGCCTTTCTGAAACTCCGTTTAAAGCATTTGCCTTTCCTTGATCACACATTCAGCAAAAAAATCCTTCTTAAAAAAATTCCTGTTGCATGAGTCATACTATTTTGTAGACTGTGAACCTCCCCAGGACAAGCCTGGGGGCTTCCCCCCGATTTTTCCTGGAAGGTTTCTCATTTCATCGGGCCAGTTTGACGCCGAGGCGCTTCAGCTTACACTCTAGCCTGTAGGTTTTCAGGGGCAAAGGATCTATAAAATAGTTCTTTAATTTAAAAAAGAAAGGAAAAAAAGTTATGATTATGCTCACTAAACCTCCGCTCACGAGATATGCAATAGGAATCCTTGTCGTATGGGCGATTATTCTCTGTTTCACGTGGTTTATAGGAGACAGAAATAACTTTAGAACCTTCGCTATATTTTGTGCGGGATTTCTTATGGGCATGCTCTCTATGTATATAGCAGTGCATCTTTACACGTGGAAATAATGACCGCATCTCCAAATCATAATCTAAAACACCTCGTGCCCGCTTTTAGCACTGCTTGCAGAAAACTGATCGCATCGGTGGACACCAGTTCCGTCAGGCACCAACGCTCAGAAGGCATCGGTTGCAGCCTTTGGTGGTCCGGGTGAATGCAGCACCAAGTTTCAGGAGAATCTATCTAAATACCATGATTTCTGCCAATGGATAGAGACAAAGATGCTCTTATTTCCAATTTTAATGAGGGGTGAGACTTTTGCCAAGAATCATGTATTTCGAGATTGGGGCAGAGAAACCGGAACGGGCGGTAGCGTTTTATGAGAAGGTATTCGGTTGGAAAAGCGAAAAGATGGGTGACAGTGACTACTGGCTGGCCAGGACCGGGCCGGAAAACGAGCCTGGCATTGACGGCGCTATCATGTCCAAGTCAGGCGCCCAGAACGTCATCCTCAGCATGGATGTTCCCAACTTGAAGGAGGCGGCGGTGAAAATTACGGAGGCGGGAGGAAAAACAGGTCACCCCGGAATCTACGATTGTCGGGGTCGGCTACTTCGCCTATTTCACTGATATCGAGGGGAATCAGTTTGGTGTCTTGCAGCCCGATCCATCCGCCAAGTAAGCCGAGATGGACCAAACTGCTTTGTTTTCAATGAATAGAGGGGGGTGAGACTTTTGCCAAGAGTGGTGCATTTCGAGATCACTGCTGAGAAGTCAGAGCGAGCGGTAGCCTTTTATGAGAAGGTTTTCGGTTGGAAAATCGAAAAGTGGAGCGGCCCGATGGAGTACTGGATGGCCACCACCGGGCCGGCAGACCAGATGGGTATCAACGGCGCCATCATGCCGAAGACTGTTTCCCAAAACGTTATACTGTGGATGGACGTTCCAAACCTGAAAGAGGCGCTGGCGAAAATCACCGAGGCCGGAGGCAAACAGGTCTCGCCTGAAATGCCGATTCCCGGGATAGGCATCTCGGCCTACTGCATGGACACCGAGGGTAACCAATTCGGCGTCCTGCAGCCAGAAATGCCTATGGCAAATAATCCCTAGCATTCTGGTTTCTTACCTGCGGACAGCGCCCAGCCGGGCGCATTGCACAAAGGGAGCGCGAGATCAGATCGCGCTCCCTTAACACTTTAAGCAACTACTACTTTGGAGGGAGGACTTCTTCATGAGTCCCGACAATGAATAATGTGCTCATCTGATCATCCCCTTCAGATGTTATCTCGATAATTATTCTTATCGATACATTTACTCTTATCTCATAGAAGAAGTCCGTTCCCTGTATTTTTTTAAAGTGTAAAGAAGGATGATTCGGGTTCCCCATAAACAATTCAATGGCTTTGGCTGCCTGTTTAAGCGTGTTTTTATCCAGCGCCTTCAATTGTTTTTCGAATTTATGTGTAGATCTGAACCGTCTGGTCATTATTCAATTCCATCGAGGAATTCTTTGATATCTTTAAAGTCCCGGGTATTGCCGGAATCAACATCGTTTTTTGCTTCAAATAAGTCCTTTTGCGTTTGATCTGCCCAAAAATATGCCTGGCTTGAAGGGATAAGCTTCATCGGCTCAATCACAATTTTATTATCGATAAGACGGATATCGAGGACATCTCCTTCGTGGATACCAAGTCTATTTCTGATATCCCTGGGAAGGTTGATTAAATTACGTTTTTGAACAAATATTTTATGCGATGAAATCTGTGCATCTTCCAACTTGGATCACCTCCGTCTGTTTGTATCTACAGTATATACGCAATTACGTAATTAATCAATAACGGAATCGTGATATTTTGGGAGCACAATGCAAAGGGAGCGCGAACTTGTTCTGCTCGCGCTCCCTTTAACATTTCCTGGCGGCGACCTACTCTCCCGGAGCAAGTCCAGTACCATCGGCGCTGGAGGGCTTAACCGCCGTGTTCGGGATGGGAACGGGTGTTTCCCCTCCGCTGTAGCCACCAGAAACCCGTTATGCAGTTTCCACATACTGTGCGCTCATTACTCTTTTTATCTGGAACCAGCCGTATTAACCAGACAAAGGTGACCGGCGACGATACGATCAAGCCCTCGACCGATTAGTACCAGTCCGCTAAAGAGATTACTCTCCTTACACTCCTGGCCTATCAACCTGGTAATCTTCCAGGGGTCTTACCTCCTTGATGGAGTGGGAAACCTCATCTTGAGGCCGGCTTCGCGCTTAGATGCTTTCAGCGCTTATCCGTTCCAGACATAGCTACCCAGCGATGCTCCTGGCGGAACAACTGGTACACCAGCGGTCTGTCCATCCCGGTCCTCTCGTACTGGGGACAGCCCCCCTCAAGTTTCCTGCGCCTGCGACGGATAGGGACCGAACTGTCTCACGACGTTCTGAACCCAGCTCACGTACCGCTTTAATGGGCGAACAGCCCAACCCTTGGGACGTACTACCGCCCCAGGATGCGATGAGCCGACATCGAGGTGCCAAACCCTGCCGTCGATGTGGACTCTTGGGCAGGATAAGCCTGTTATCCCCAGGGTAGCTTTTATCCGTTGAGCGATGGCCCTTCCACTCGGAACCACCGGATCACTAAGCCCTGCTTTCGCACCTGCTCGAGATGTCTCTCTCGCAGTCAAGCTCCCTTCTGCCTTTGCACTCTTAGGGCGTGATTTCCAACCACGCTGAGGGAACCTTTGGACGCCTCCGTTACACTTTGGGAGGCGACCGCCCCAGTCAAACTCCCCACCAGACACTGTCCCCACCCCGGATGACGGGGCGAGGTTAGAACTCCAGCACTCCCAGAGTGGTATCCCACCGTTGGCTCCACCAGACCTGGCGGCCCGGCTTCCCAGCCTCCCACCTATCCTGTACAGAGAATGCCAAAATCCAATATCAGGCTAGAGTAAAGCTCCATGGGGTCTTTCTGTCCTGTCGCAGGTAACCGGCATCTTCACCGGTACTACAATTTCACCGAGCCCCCCGTTGAGACAGCGCCCAAATCGTTACGCCTTTCGTGCGGGTCGGAACTTACCCGACAAGGAATTTCGCTACCTTAGGACCGTTATAGTTACGGCCGCCGTTTACTGGGGCTTCGGTTCAGAGCCTCGCTTGCGCTAACCCTTCCCCTTAACCTTCCAGCACCGGGCAGGCGTCAGCCCCTATACGTCAGCTTTCGCTTTGGCAGGGACCTGTGTTTTTGGTAAACAGTCGCTTGGGCCTCTTCTCTGCAACCCCCTCGGGCTCGCATAGCATTACTACTCACCCTAATGGGGCACCCCTTCTCCCGAAGTTACGGAGTTATTTTGCCGAGTTCCTTAACGAGGGTTCTCTCGCGCGCCTTAGGATTCTCTCCTTGCCTACCTGTGTCGGTTTGCGGTACGGGCACCTGCAGTCCTCACTAGAGGTTTTTCTTGCCAGTGTGGGATTGGCCACTTCGGTACTTTAATTTCCCTCGCACTCGCCTCTCGGAATTGACCCGGGGGATTTGCCTCCCGGATCTCCCTACGGGCTTGGACGGGCACGACCAACGGCCCGCTGCGCCTACCCTCCTGTGTTCCCCATCGCTGATAACGGCCTGCCGGTGGTATCGGAATGTCCACCGATTGTCCATCGCCCACGCATTCAAGCCTCGGCTTAGGCCCGACTAACCCTGGGCGGACGAGCCTTCCCCAGGAAACCTCAGGCTTCCGGCGGGCAGGATTCTCACCTGCCTTCTCGCTTACTAATACCGGCATTCTCACTTCCGTACGCTCCACAGGACCTTCCGGTGCTGCTTCGATGCGGTACGGAACGCTCCCCTACCA
>CAWEDD010000006.1:0-21389 GCA_963807495.1 uncultured Peptococcaceae bacterium | reverse complement strand
GAACCAAGAGACGTAAAATGTATTGCTGAGGGTTGCCACCAGGCTTACGAGGCCGTCGTCGATGGGCTTGGGCGGATTGCCTTCGTTGCGCCCGCAATACAGATCCGATCGACGGATGGTTGCGGATCCGCAGCATGAAATCCCTGGCGTTGGCAGGAACAGGTCGGGATCGTCGGGGTTCGGGCCGTCCACCGGATTGGCCAGCCAGAAATCCTGCCACACCACCATGCCGTACTTGTCGCAGGCGTCGAAGAACTCTTCGTCGCCGGTCTGCCCCACCCAGTTGCGGATCATGGTGAAGTTCATGTCCTTGTGGTAGCGCGACGGCGGTATCGTACTCGCGGGCGCGATAGCGCAGCAGGATTCGGGAAACCCCCAGTTGCCGCCGCGCCCGATGAAACGCCGGCCGTTGATCCAGATCTTCAGTGTGCCGCCGTCTTCGCTGTAAGTAAACTGCCGCATGCCGGTCTGGAACGAAACGGAATCCGAGTGCCGCGGGCCGCCGAACCGCGGCGCACAGAATTGGCCGATGAGGCGGATTACTTCCTGCAGCTCAAGTCCGGCACTGACATCGCCCTCCTCAACGGGCTGATGCATATCATCATCAAGGAAGGCCTCGAAAACAAGAAGTTCATCGAGGAGCGCACCGAGAACTTCGAGGCGCTCAAGGAGACGGTGGCCAAATACACGCCGGAGTACGTCTCCGGGATCACCGGCGTGCCGGTGGATCTCCTGCATGCGGTCGCCCGGCTCTATGCCCAGACTGATAAGGCGGGCCTCTTCTACACCCTGGGGATCACCGAGCACGTCTGCGGCACCAGGAACGTGATGAGCTGCGCCAACATTGCCATGCTGACCGGCCACCTCGGCAGGCCCAGCACCGGCGTCAACCCGATGCGCGGCCAGAACAACGTGCAGGGAGCCTGCGACATGGGCGCCCTGCCGAACGTGTACCAGGGCTACCAGGCGGTCAACAACGACGAGATCCGGGCCAAGTTCGAGAAGGCCTGGGGAGTGCCGCTTCCCGGCAAGGTCGGCCTGAAGATCCCGGAGATGTTTGAAGAGGCCAACCACGGCCAACTCAAGGCGATGTATATCCTGGGCGAGAACCCGGTGCTCACCGACCCTAACAGCAACCACATCCGTTCCGGGCTGGAGAAGCTGGAGTTCCTGGTCGTTCAGGAGCTGTTCCTATCGGAGACAGCAGAGTATGCCGATGTGATCCTGCCCGGCGCCAGCTTCGCGGAATGCGACGGCACCTTTACCAACACCGAGCGCCGCGTCCAGCGGGTGCGGATAGCGATCCAGCCGTTGTGCGGAAAAGCCAACTGGGAGACTCTCTGCGAGATCATGAACAGGATGGGGTGCCCGGCAAACTACAAAGATCCCTCCGTGATCTACGATGAGATGGCGTCCCTGGCCCCAGCCTATGCCGGCATCAACTACGGGAGGATCGAGGTGGAGCATCTGCACTGGCCCTGCCCATCTTGCGATCATCCCGGGACGCCCGTACTGCATGGCACGCAGTTTACCCGCGGCAAGGGCCTGTTCCAGGCGATTGAGCATGTCCCGCCGGGAGAGATGCCGGATCAGGAGTACCCGTTCCTGCTTAACACGGGGCGCATCCTGCAGCAATATAATGTGACCACTCCTTATTCCGCCGGCCTCATGAGCATGTGGGGCGAGGAATACGCCTGGGTCAATCCGGAGGATGCCTGCGCCCTGGGCGTTGACACGGGTGACAGGATTAAGGTATCCTCAAGGCGCGGCGAGTGTTCATCAAAAGTCCTGGTCACAGACCGGGTGCCCCAGGGCATGGTCTGGATGTCGTTCCACTACGCTGCCAGCCCGTCCAACGCTGTAACCAGCCATATCCTCGACCCGACCACCGGGACCGGCGAGTACAAGGTCTGCGCCATCAAGGTCGAGAAATTGGCGTCTTAACCGTTTGTTGCCATAGGAGGCATGTTGATGCGGAAGGTACCGGTTACCGAGGCGGTGGGGATGATGCTCTGCCACGACGTCACCAGAATCATTCCCGGCCGCGAAAAGGGCCGGGCCTTCCGAAAAGGCCATGTGATCATGGCGGAGGACGTACCCAGGCTACAGGCGCTCGGCAAAGAGCATGTCTACGTCTGGGAAGCCACGCCTGATCTGGTGCATGAAGATGAAGCCGCCCAGCGCCTGGCCCGGGCAGCTGCGGGGCCGGGCCTCGGCTGGGGCCAGCCCAACCAGGGCCGGGTCAACCTCACGGCCGAGTATGACGGTTTGCTGCGGGTGCAGGTGGAACAGCTGCGACAGGTCAACAGCCTGGAGGGGCTTGCCTTTGCAACTCTGCACAACAACCGCGGTGTGGTTAAGGATGAGCTGGTGGCAGGCACCAGGATCATCCCCCTCGCCATTCCGTCCCGCATTCTGGCAGAGGCGGAGCGTCGGTGCGTTCAGCCGGAGCCGCTGCTGGCTGTGAAGCCATATCAATCCTTGTGGGTGGGCGTGATCACCACCGGCAGCGAGGTCTACGAGGGCCGGGTAGAGGACGGCTTCTACAACGTGATCAAGCAAAAAACAACACCCTACGGGGCCAGAATGCTGGGGCGGGTAATCGTGCCCGACAACCCGGACCTCATCTCCCATGAGATTCGCCAGAAGGTGGCCGAGGGGGCGGAACTGGTTCTGGTGACCGGCGGCATGTCCGTCGATCCTGACGATGTGACGCCCTTGGGAATCAGGTCAACCGGCGCAGAGGTTGTCTTTTATGGTACGCCGGTGCTGCCGGGGTCGATGTTCATGCTGGGCTATATCGGGCATGTGCCTGTCTGCGGCTTGCCCGGGTGTGTCATGTTCAACCGGATCACGATCTTCGACCTGCTGCTGCCGCGGCTCTTTGCCGGCGAGCGCATCAGCCGGGAGGAGATCGTTTCCCTGGGCCATGGAGGCCTCTGCCAGGAATGTGAAAATTGCACCTTTCCCGGATGTTCTTTTGGAAAGACGATCTGAAAGCTGCACCCAGTCAGTTGCTCCTGGAGGGAATAACTTCTTGCAGGTTAAGGTTAAGCTGGAAGATGCCCAGTCAACGCTTCTTAGCCTCACCATGCCGTTGCCTGATGAATCGGTTGAACTCAACCAGGCTAACGGCCGTGTCCTGCACGCGGACCTTCTGGCATCCCATTCCTTGCCGGAACATACGCAGTCGGCCGTTGACGGTTTTGCCGTCCACGAGGTAGACCTGGTCAGGATCGGCCAAGGGCTTGCATCTTTCGGGCTGGAGTTCTACCAGAGCCTGAAAGCCGGCGAAGAGCCCACGCAGCCGTTGGCTCCCGGCCGAGTAATGAGGGTGGTCACCGGAGGCCGCGTACCGAACCTGACAGCCGGTGTGATCGCCGAGGAACAGGTGCGAGTGCAGGGTGAACGGGTGTTCATAGATAGACCGGCGCCCCCGGCAGCAACCTGAAAGCAACCGGGGAGGATTTCACAGCCGGGGAAGTGATCGCCCGCTCCGGAAGGCGTCTTGATCCAGGGTTGATCGGCATCATGGCAGCGATGGGGCAGGGCCGGGCGAAGGTTTACCGCCGGCCGAGGGTGGCAGTGGTCAGTTTTGGCAGCGAGATTGTTCAGGCACAGGAGCATCCCGGACCCGGCCAGGTGCGGGACTGCAACGGTCCACTCCTGGCAGCGTCGGTGGCGCGGGACGGAGGCCGAGATCTCCGGAGTCGAGATCCTGTCTGATCAAGACCGCAAGACAGATAAACTGCGCCTGGAGAAACTCCTAGCCCAGTCAGACCTGCTGCTCACCATCGGCGGTGCGGCGCATGAGCCCGGCGACCGGCCCTGGCTGTCTTGCGAGAATTGGGAGCCAGAATGCTGTTCTGGGGAGTTCAGATTAAACCGGGCAGCCACAGCGGGGCCGGATGCTATGACGGCAGGATTATAGTCTCCCTTTCCGGCAACCCTGCTCCCTGCTGGGTGGGCTACGAACTGTTGGCAGTCCCAGTGCTGCGGGCCTTGCAGGGACTCAGGCCGCTGCCGCTGCCGCGGCTGAGTGCTGTCTGTACGGGTTCTTTTCCCAAAGGGGGAGGCCCGCGCCGCTTTCTGCGGGGGTACGCGGTCTGCGGACAGGACGGCTGGCGTGTAGCCATCCTTCCAGGACAGAAATCCAGCATGCTGAGATCCCTGCTCGACTGCAACGCCCTGATCGACTTGCCCGCCGGCCACCAGCCCCTGGAGGCGGGAGGCGAAGTCTCGCTCATCCTGCTGGGGCCGCGATGCTGAACGGATGATTGCTGCAGCTTGAGCATTACGGAAGTATGGACGGAAGTGGTTAAACACTGCTCAGACGGACTTTGGGCGGTGTTTTGTAGATCTGGGCCTGAGGCGGTCGCCAGAGGCCTGGATTCAAGGCAGGGCATCTTCCCAGGGGGGTGGAATACGGCGGGGAACGGCGGCATCCTCGCCCAGGATCTCAGCCACTGTGCCGCTTTTGATGATGCGCCCGCCGACCATCACTGTCATGGTGTCTGCCAGAAAAGGGATCTCTGTGTAGTCATGGGTGATGAACAGGGTTGCGATTCTGGTCTCGCGGAGGATGGCGCCGATCTCTATCAGTAGTGGTAGCCGGGTGGAGTAGTCAAGCGCCGAAAAGGGCTCATCCAAAAACAGGAGGCGCGGGTTGAGGGCGAAAGCCCGGGCCAGGTTGACCCGCTGGGACTCGCCGCCCGACAGTCTGAGGGCGGAGCGGTTCCTTAAATGCGCGATGCCCAGGCGCTCCAGCCATTCCCCGGCCCGCTGCCTGGCAGCAGGCGCCGGTATGCCGCGGATGCGAAGACCGGCCAGGACGTTGCCTAGCACGGTGGTATCCATCAGCAGCGGCTCTTGAAAGACAACGGCCATCTGTCGCCGCAGTTTCAGGATATTCTCCCTGCAGGAGCAGGTTCCCTGGAAGAAGATGCTGCCCTTGGTCAGGGGCTGCAGCAGCGCCAGGGTCAAGAGCAGGCTGGTCTTGCCGGCCCCGTTCGGCCCCACCAGAGCCAGCACCTCTCCGGCCCTGAGGGTAAACCGGGCCACATTGAAGATCTCTCTTTTCTCTAACACGAGGCACAGGTCTTTCGCCTCCAGCAATGTCTCTACGGGCACGGGCATCCCACCCCGGTCTGTCATTGAGGCTGCCTCCGCTGCTGCTGGCACCAGGTCAGAACAGCGGTAACGGCAAATGCCAATAACAACAGAATGACGCTCAAGGCAATGGATAGCACGAAGTCCCCCATGGAGACCTCCTGGGCGATGGCGGTGGTGAGCACTCTGGTCAGCCCCTCGATATTGCCGCCCACCATCATGGCGGCACCGACCTCGGAGATGGCGGCGCCAAAGCCGGCGATGATAGCTGCCATGAGGCCCAGGCGGGCCTCCCGCAGCAGCAGCCACAGCAGTTGCCAGCGATTGGCGCCCAGGGCGAGGATCTGAAAGCGCATTTTGGGGCTGATCGCCTGAATGGCGGCCAGGGTGAACCCGGCCACGACAGGAGTAGCGATGATCACCTCGGCGATAATCATGGCGCTGGGCGTATAGAGCAAGCTCAAAAAGCCCAGCGGGCCATAACGGAATAACAGGAGCCAGACGACCAGCCCCACCACTACAGGGGGCAGCCCCATCCCGAAGTTGACGGTACTGATCATTAGCCAGCGCCCTAGCAATCTCCTTAAAGCCAGCGCCACGCCTGCCGGTACGCCGATAACCACGCTGATCAGGGTGGCTGTGCCGGTCACCTGCAGCGTGCGCCAGGTGATCTGCAGCACCTCCGGGTCACCGCTGATCAGCAGCCTGCCTGCCTGGATCATACCATCGCCGATCACTGACAATGCCGGTACCCACCCTGGTAATAGTCGATCATTTTTATTGACTCGTGATCTGATTCACGCTCTTGCCGGCATCAGCGTAATACAGCGGCTGTCCATACTTGGCGACCCCAAAATTGGCGATCACCTGCTGGGCAGCCGGGCTGACCATGAAGTTCACAAAAGCCGCGGCTCCATCGGCGTTTACCTTGGAGAATTTGGCCGGATTGACCTCCATCACGTGGTAGATATTGATCAACGCATTGCCGCCCTGCACCAGGATGCTTAGATTCACATTCTTCTGCTGGGTCAGGTAGGTGCTGAGGTCGCTCATCGTATAGCCAGACTTCTGCGAGGCAATCAACAGGGTCTGCGACATTCCCTGGCCGGACTTCAGATACCAACTGCCGCTGGGTGTGATGCCGGCCTTTTTCCAAAGGGCTATTTCCCGCGATGTTCGTACCCGAATTGTCACCCCGGGAGACGAACACCGCTCGGGCTGCGGCGATCTTTTGGAGGGCAGCTGTGGCGGACAGCCCCTTGATCTTGGCCGGGTCGCCCGGCGGGCCGACGAACACGTAGAAGTTGTGCATGAGCAGCTGATAGTTGATAAAGGTGCCGTTGCTGACACCAGGCTGCTCGGCGCTGGGGGCGTGGGTGATCAGGACATCCGCCTCTCCAGTTTCGCCAAGCTTGATTGCCTGCCCGCTGCCGTTGTAGATCGGTTTCACAACATAGCCGGTCTGGGTTTGAAACACGGGGATCAAGGCGTCCATCAGTCCCGTATCCTGGACATCCGTGGTGCTGGAAAGGATCAGGTTTTTATTGGCGGGCGCCGCCGACTGCTGTTTCTGGGCACAGCCGGCGGCCAGGCCGAGCAGACAGATCAGAATCAGGCCGGTAAACCAGAATCGCTTCAGTTTCATAATATCAAACCCCCTCTTTAATCATGATAGTCTCGTCATAATGCCCGCTCAGTGCTTCTCAGATGCGCTGCCGCTGATGCATTTTCAGCGGCTTGCGCAACTAATGTTTCCCGGAATCCTGCTCCGGATCAGCCTTCCCGGGCGGACAGCCGCGCCGGTGGAGTGGATGATCCGGGATGATCAGATGCCATCGATCACCTCCTGATTCAGAAAAAGAGGCCAAACATTAAGCCGGGCGTGGAAACCGAACCCGGCTCAAAGACCAGCGTCCAATCTCCTTTCCGCAATGGGAGGTTTGCCCGTTTCCAGGCAAGCCTTGGCGGTCGAGCCACCATACCCGGCAGGCTGCAGGCGGCAGGACTCGGAGAGAATTTTAAATTACTTGGATCTATACTACATTTTCAGCCATAAATCCTGCCCTTCAGGTAAATAATTCATTTCAGCCTAATCTTGTGAAATATTGATGAGTTATATGCCTGATGCCGATCTTTAAAAGGCTTTTTTCTAGAAGTCTTTGATTTCTGGGATAAAAGCAGGAATTTAAGGGAAAAAGGGAAAGATATATGATCAGGACTGAGTTCCCGAATTTGGTTCAAGGAACTGGAGCTGTTGGGTTTGGAGCTGTTCACGGTGCTTCCTGTTGCCGAAGCCAGGCAGAAAATGGCTGGGATGCTCCCTCCGGAACTGCGCCGGAGCGAGGCCGTTTCCCTGGAACGGTGCCTGGGAAGGCGGCTGGCCGGAAGAATATTGGCGCCTGAAGATATCCCCGGCTTTGCGCGCTCGTCGGTCGACGGATATGCCGTGCGGGCGGGCGATACTTTTGGCGCCAGCGACAGCGCCCCTGCCTACTTCGTGGTGAGCGGGGAGATCCTGATGGGATCGCCCCCCTGGCAAGGGATCGCCGTAGGCGAGGCCCTGCGCATAGCCACCGGCGCCATGCTGCCCCCGGGCGCCGATGCGGTGCTGATGGTCGAGCACACAGAAGCGTTGGGACAGAATGAGATTGAGGTCTACCGGCCGGTGGGGCCCGGAGAGAACGTAATTTACGGCAACGAGGATGCAGTGGCCGGCAGCGAGATTTTCCCCTCCAACCACCTGCTGCGGCCTCAGGACCTGGGTTACCTGGCCGCCATGGGCCTGCTGGAGTTGGAAGTCTTTGTCCCCCTGCGGGTGGGAATCATCTCCACCGGTGACGAGATCGTTCCCGCGTCGGCGCAGCCGGCTCCGGGCCAGGTCCGGGACGTCAACTCATACACTCTGTATGGCCAGGTGCTCCAAGGGGGAGGGGAACCGGTTCTATACGGGCTGGTCAAAGACGATCCGGCCCTGTTGTCCGAGAAACTCGCCAGGGCCAGCCAGGAATGCGACCTTGTTCTCGTTTCCGGGGGCAGCTCGGTGGGGATCAGGGACCATACCGCGCTCATGATCGAAAAGATGGGAGCTCCGGGGATCATCTTCCACGGCCTGGCGGTGCGGCCGGGCAAGCCTACCCTCGGCGCCCTGATCGGCCAGAAGCCGGTCTTCGGACTGCCGGGGCACCCGGCCGCGGCTATGATCGCCTTTGACCTGATGGCTGCACCCCTGTTGAAATTCGGCGGCTACAACAAAGAGACGAGCAGCGCTCCCAGGGTCAGGGCGCTGCTCTCCCGCAGTTTGGCCTCGGCTCCCGGGAGGAGGAGTACTTCCGGGTGAAGCTGCGGCGAGTTGGTGCCACCCTATGGGCGGACCCCTTGCTCGGGAAATCCGGCCTGCTAAAACCGGTGGTCGAGGCAGACGGCCTGTTGCCAGTTGCCCTGGAGAGCGAGGGAGTGGCCGCAGGGACCGAGGTTGGCGTGGTCCTGTTCGGCACCGATTACACATTGTAGCATGATGAAAAGATTGGAAAAGGATTGCTGAGCGTATACAAGCAGAAGAAAGCTGGTGCATAGACAGTGCTGGAGCGGCAGCGCTATTTGCAAAACGTGCCCAGGGGAGAGGCCTTGAAGCTATACCTGGAAAGGCTGGCCGCCATCGGCGCTTTGTGGCCGGGAAGCCCGGAGCGCATTCCTGTGGCCAGCGCATTGGGCCGGGTGACTGCAGCTCCGGTCTTCGCCAGGATCTCCTCTCCGCACTACCATGCCGCGGCAATGGACGGCATCGCCGTCTGCGCCGGAACTACTTTTGGGGCTAACGAGACCAGGCCTCTCCAATTGATCATAGGCAAGGACGCCTTCATGGTCGATACCGGCGATCCTCTGCCGCAGGGCTGCAATGCTGTCATCATGATCGAAGACCTGCACTTCCGGGATGACCGGACCGTGGAGATTATCGCCCCCGCAGTGCCCTGGCAGCATGTGCGCATGGTGGGGGAGGACTTTGTGGAGACGGAGATGGTGCTGCCCTCTCACCAGCAGGTGCGGCCCTATGACGTGGGAGGGCCGATCACCGTGGGGATCAGCGAACTCGACGTCTTCACCAGGCCAAGAGTAGCTCTGCTGCCAACGGGGACGGAGTTGATCCGGCCTGGAGATCCCCTCGAGCCGGGGTCGGTGATCGAATCGAACAGCAAGGTTCTGGGAGGGCCGGTGGCGGAATGGGGAGGGGTGCCGGTGCTGGCCGCTGCGACCAGAGACGACTACGATCTCTTGAAGCAGGTTATTCTGGAGTATTGGGACCGGTGCGACCTGCTGGCCGTGATCGCCGGGTCTTCTGCAGGGCGGGAAGATTTCACCGCCTCCCTGTTTCAGGAGTTGGGAGAGGTGTATGTACACGGGGTGGCCATCAAGCCCGGCAAGCCCGTGATCCTGGGGTCGATCAGGGGCAAACCGGTGATCGGCGTGCCTGGATATCCGGTTTCAGCAGCATTGGCCTTCGAGTTTTTTGCACGCCCGGTGCTGGCTCATAAAGGCGGGCTGACGGTGCCGGCCAAGCCCAGAGCCAAGGCCTACCTCAGCCGCAAGACCGTTTCTCCCCTGGGATCCGAAGAGTTTATCCGGGTGAAGTTTGGCCGGGTTGGCGACCGGCTGGTGATCCAGACATTGCCCCGGGGAGCCGGCGCCGTGACCTCGCTGGTGCAGGCAGATGCGATTCTGAGTGTGCCCCTGTTTTCGGAGGGGTTTCCGGCCGGAGCGGAGGTGGAGGTGGAGCTGCTCAGGCCCTGGGAGCAGATCGCCCGCACCACCGTCGTGGTTGGCAGCCATGACCTGGTGCTGGATATCTTGGCCAATCTGATTCAGGTGCGGCATCCAGGATGCCGCCTGATCTCCTCCCATGTGGGAAGCATGGGGGGGCTCACAGCTTTGTTAAAGGGCGAGTCGCACCTGGCGGGGATCCACCTGCTCGATGAGCCATCGGGAGCTTACAACCTCCCCTACGTTAAGCGCATCCTGGGGGAGAGACCGATGATTCTGATGAATCTGGCTTATCGCACCCAGGGCCTGCTGGTACAGAGGGGCAACCCTCTGGAGATAAAGTCCTTGTCAGACCTGGCCAGGCCGGGGGTGAGGTTCGTCAACCGGCAGCGGGGCTCCGGCACGCGCCTCCTGTTGGATTACCTGATTGGTCAGCTGCAGATCGAGCCGGGGCAGGTGGCCGGGTATGAGCGGGAAGAATACACCCACATGGCCATAGCTGTGGCAGTGGCATCACAAAACGCGGATGTTGGCCTGGGAGTTGAGGCTGCAGCCGTTTCCCTGGGATTGGATTTCATCCCGGTCGGGGAAGAACGCTATGACCTGTGCATACCGGCAGCACTCTGGGAGGCCCCGGAAGTCTCGATAGTACGGGAGCTGATGGGCGATCCGGAGTTTCGCAAAGCTGTCGCCGGTTTAAAGGGGTACGACTTCAGAGACTGCGGGAAAATCATGGGCACAACCTAGCCGGCCGTTGCTGTCGCCTATCGGTCTGTGGCCGTTAGAATTGCCAGCCGAACTGGTTTGCTGGTATAAAGCGAGGGCATTCGGGGCCATTTTTTTTTCCTCTGAGTGTTGCCCATATTTTGCCGGATATCCAGAATATTGGCGTCAGCAACTGAGAGATCAGTTCTACCTGGTTTGGATATTTAGCGTGAGCAACATTGAGCTTGACAGGGATTGGCTGTTGGCACTATAGTTAAATAGTACCTATATGCAAATATAGCATAAGGAGAGATTAAAATGTGCCAAATGGATCAGCATGGCCATCAGCATGGCTCTAATTGTGAATGCGGCGAAGCACATGGCGAGATAATGAAAGGGCGCCATGAGCCGATGCTGCAGCCGATCTTACTGCTGCTGCTCTGCGAGAAGAGCGCCCACGGCTACGAACTGCACGATCGCCTGTCATCTTTCGGCCTCGATGTGGGCGTGGAGCCTACCACTATCTATCGCTATCTCAGGAGATTCGAAGAGCTGGGCCTGGTCACGTCACAGTGGGAAACGCAGGACTCAGGGCCGGCGCGCCGGCTTTATGAGATCACCCGGGAAGGCAAAATAAACCTGCAGTCCTTTTCAACAGTGCTGCGCAAACGCCGGGATCAGTTAAACTTCATCATCACCAGGGTTGACGATGTCCTGGATGTCAGGGTCTAGACCATTCCGGCCCACCATCAGCCAGGTTTCAGGCAGCGATTCGTTAGCGCATTCCTATATTCTCACATTTCCGGATGAACTGGTTGGGTTTGAAATCATTTGAGGAGTGATCATTATGGCTATCAGACCTGGTGATTCCAAAGAGGGCGTTGCTGCCTCAAAAGAACCGGCTACAGGGTCTCGATTGTTGAGAATGGCCCCTACCTGGTCTCGGGCAAACTCCCCCTGAAAAAGGAGATTATCGTCTCTGACCAGGCTGGTGAATCTGTCGCCTGGCGCGATGGAGAAAAATATCCGGCTCAGAAGCTGTATACTCTCTGCCGCTGCGGCAAGTCAGAATGCAAGCCATTCTGCGACGGCACGCACGAGAAGGCCGGTTTTGACGGCGCCGAAATCGCTTCTAGAGCTAATTATAGTGAGCAGGCTGTAACTTTCGACGGGCCCGGGCTGGTATTGACCGATGCCGAGAATCTATGCTCAGAAGCCCGTTTTTGCCATCCAGGCGGTGGGGCCTGGCGTTTGGCCAGAAGGTCGGATGATCCTGATGCGAAAAGGCAGGCAATACAGGAAGCCTGCGATTGCCCATCCGGAAGATTGGTGATCTGGGACCGGGAAGCCGGGCAGGTGATGGAACCGGTTTTCGAGCCGTCCATCAGCCTGATCGAAGATCCCCAGGACAAGGTCAGCGGCCCGATCTGGCTCAAGGGGGGCATCCCCCTGCAGTCATCTGACGGGACCTACTATGAAACCAGGAACCGGGTCACCCTGTGCCGCTGCGGCGAATCTGGCAACAAGCCTTTCTGTGACGGCACCCACTGTTCGAACGGCTTCAATGACGGAGACGAGAGCGTGAACAACAAGCCCTAAACCCTCTGTTTCCGGTTGAATTTTATTTGCGGCAGCCTGATGCCAAGCACTGTGTCAGGCTATCTTCTTTTTAAAATTGAGGATGCCGATGGACATGAAAATGACAGAGAAGACCAGCAGGGCGCTAACCTGCCCGACAAGGTACGGAAAGCCGATACCCTTCAGCATGACGCCCCGGATGATTTCGAGATAATAGGTCAGGGGAAAGATGGCACTGAAATAGTAGATGATCTTCGGCATGCCCTCTCTGGGGAAAACGAAACCGGTGAGCACCATGCTGGGCAGCAACACGAAAAAGGTCATCTGCATCGCCTGCAGCTGGTTCTCGGTAATGTTGGAGATCATGATGCCCATGCCGAGCGAAGCGGTGATGAAGAACATTGTCAACAGGTAGAGCTGCAGCAGGCTGCCCCGGATCGGCACGTGAAAAACCAGGGAGGCGACCAGCAGGGAGACGGTGATCTGGACGTAGCCCAGAACGATGTTGGGCAGGACCTTGCCGATCATCAGCTCATACGACCTGATGGGAGTGACCAACAGCTGCTCCAGGGTTCCCCGCTCCCTCTCCCTGACAATGGCGATGGAAGTCTGCAGCATCATCGTCATCGATACGATCATCCCCAGGAGAGCCGGCAGCATGTAGTAGGCGGCAATGCCGTCCGGGTTGTACCAGGGCCTTACCCTGATGTCGTAAAGTTGGCTGATGACGCCCAGTTTCTGAAAAGGCGACTCCAGGGATTTGATCTGGGCGATGGAGTTGGCGGCAGCCACGGCTTGGTTGGCCACCAGGTTGTCGCTGGCGTCCACGATCACCTGCACCGCCGCCGGCTCGCCGCGCCGCAGCTCCTTGGAGAAGTCCGGCGGGAAGATGATTCCAACCTCGGCCTGACCGCTGTCGATCATCCTGGTCACAGCGTCATAACTGGTCGCGGCGTAGTTCATGTCAAAGTAACCGGTGTTCCTGAAGGTATCGATCAGATCGCGGCTTTCCGCCGACAACGACTGGTCAAAAACAACGGTGGGTATGTGCTTGACCTCGGTCTGGATGCCATATCCGAACAGGATCAGCTGAATCATCGGCAACAGGAAGAAGAACGCCAGGGTCAGGCGGTCCCTGATCATTTGGAGGAATTCTTTTTTGACGACGGCCAGGATCCTGCTCATCCATCTACCTTCTTCCCGCCTTTCTATTTTACCATAACCGGACCGTTAGGATCTGCGCCAGAGAGGCTATAGGGGGTACAGCAGATGGCCAGAATTTCAGAAAAAGAATGCCGCACGGCCCTGAACCGCTCCGGCATTCCCGGCATGGATTACTGTCTCAATCCCTACACCGGCTGCACCCATGCCTGTGCCTATTGCTACGCCAGCTTCATGAAGCGTTTTTGCAATATCGAAGACCGGTGGGGATCTTTTGTCCAGGTCAAGGTCAATTTTGCCGGCCGCCTGGCCGCACAACTGCGCAGGGCAAGACCCGGCAAGGTGATGCTGTCCAGCGTCACCGATCCCTACCAGCCGGTGGAGCGAAAATACCAGTTGACCCGGTCCTGCCTCGAGCTGCTGGCTGACAGGGAGATGCCCGTCTCGATCCTGACCAAGTCCGACCTGGTGCTGCGCGATCTGCCGATCTTGAAGCGATTGCCCAGAGTCGAGGTGGGATTCACGATCACGACCGCGGATGCTGCGTCAGCGCGCCTCCTGGAGCCCGGAGCGCCGGAGCCGGAGCGCCGCTTCCAGGCCTTGGCCGTCCTGTCCGAGGCCGGCATAGATACCTGGGTGTTTATCGCCCCGGTGGTGCCAGGCATCGGGGATACCGAGGCGAATCTGGAGGCTATTCTAAAGAGGGCGGCACAAGCCGGGGCCAGAGAGGTGGATTACGACCCCCTGAACTTCTATCCCACCGCCGTGTCCAATCTGATAGCCCTGTTCAGGCGTCACTGGCCGGACCTCCTGCCCGGTTTCCGGGCAGCCTGTGCCGACCCCGGCGCCTATCGCGATCGCCTGAGCTTGATGGCGCAAAACATCTGGCCGGCCCGGGGCTTTAACGCTCTCACCAGAAGGCCGATAACTGATGGGGGCAGGATTAGCTAGCTGGCCGGAAGCTCCAGCAGCACCACGATTTCCACGTGGTGGGTATGGGGGAACAGATCTATGGGTTGCACGCCCTCAACCCGGTAGCCCCGGCCTGTTAACACAGCCAGGTCGCGGGCGAGCGTGGCCGGGTCGCAGGAGACATAGACGATCTTGCCCGGCGACAGGGAAGTGATCGCTTTCAGGGCGCCGGGGCTGCACCCCTGGCGCGGCGGATCGAGGATGAGGGTGTTCACCTGGCCGCGGTGAGCCGGCAGCAGCCGCTCCACCTTTCCTGCGGCGAACCGGCAGTTGCGGATATTATTGATCAGGGCGTTTTGCCCGGCGGCCTGAACTGCCTGCCGGTTCTCCTCGATTCCCCAGACCTGGGCGTAGAGGTCGGCCAGGGTGAGCGAGAACAGGCCGACTCCACCATAGAGGTCGATCATGGTCTCACCGGGCCCGGGCTGGGCCAGGCTGCGCACAACTGCCACCAGTTGTTCGGCCTGTGCCGGATTGTTTTGAAAAAAAGCGCTGGCAGGCACCTGAAACATGGTGCCTGCTATCTTTTCCTGGTAATAGCCGCGACCGGCCAGCACTTGCGGCGCCGCGACCGAACTGGCTCCGTTCACTCTGCCATCAGCGATGCCGTACCCGTCAGCGACGCAATTGACAGCACCGCTACCATTGCCTACGGCAGCGTGTACAGGTAAACATCCGGCCGCGCCATCTTTTTTTCCAAGGCCATGTCTGGGCGCAGCTTGATCCCGGGACGTGCTGCAGACTATCCCCACCAGGCCCGGAGAGCTGCGGCCTAGCCTGGCAAGGGCTTCGGTATCGATGTGCTCGGGTATGGTTTCAGTCAGGAAAATGATCAGGAGTTCCCCGGTAGCCAGGCCCTTGCGCAGCACTATCTCCCGCACCGGAAGCCGCGCAGCTGTTTCTGGATGCTTTAAGAAGGAGGTGATGCTGTCCAGCAGCAGCGGAAACTCCGCTGGCAGCAGCAGGCAATCGTTTGCAGGCTGCAGTTGCCGGCTCTTGCTGCGAAAAAAGCCGATCATCAGCCCCTGTTCATCCCTGGCCACGTGGAACCGGGCTGTATGTCGGTAGTGCCACGGATCGGCCATGCCCAGCGCCGCACCCACCTCGACGCTTTGCAGGCCGCCAATCCGCTGCAGGGAGGATAGAACTCGCTGCCGTTTGCAATAGAGCTGTTCATCGTAACCCAGGTGCAGCAACTGGCAGCCCCCGCAGTCCGGAAACAGGCGGCAGGGGGGTTTTACTCTGGCGGCGTTGGCCTCGACCACCTCCTGCAGCTCTCCTCTCAGATAGCCGCTTTTCTCCTGCAGGATCCGCGTCCTGACCAACTCTCCCCGGATGGCCAGGGGGATGAAGACCGGTTTTCCCCGGATCCGGCCCACTCCTTCGCCGGCGTGGCTGTAACCCTGAATCCTCGTCAGACCGGTGTCATCTGTGGTCTCGTTCATGCCGGTTCTCTTCCCTCTGTTAAGGCATAACGCCTATTCACATCGCAAACTCTCTCCTGCCGGCTCGCCAGTTCATGCCGGTCTCGCTGCAGGCAGCGGATGCACTGCGGCGCCTTCCAGTGCCGGGCGGTGCGGCTGGCCCTGGTTGTATTATAACTCAGGGCGAACCATGAAAGTGAATTAGAGGTTGCTACTGCTAGATTGGATAAATCGACAAAATATGTTAAGGTAATGGGCAGAGATGTTATGCAGCTTCATTATGCAGCTTCTGATTTTGGGTGAACGCTGCTGTAATATATACATCGACAACACCGTGCGACCTGCATCTGAGGCGGAAAAGCGCCCAACTTCGACAACATCGGGCCTGACAACAATAAATTACACACCATGCAAGAAACAGCGGGTGAACTGGGGACGGCGTGCTTCAGCGCCGGGAGATGGGAGAGTGATCGGGTGAGACTGCAGGAAAGGCTGCTGCACATAAAGGACTATATACCTGAGGGATCAGTTGTGGCAGACATCGGTACGGATCATGGCTTGCTGCCTGCCTACCTGGTGCGCCAGGGGATATGCAGCAAGGTGATCGCCACCGACCTGCATCCGGGGCCGCTGTCGGCTGCGAGATCGACTATTGCCCTATTCAGCCTTGGCAAAAAGGTGGAATTCAGGCAGGGAGACGGACTTGCGGTTATCAGCCCCGGAGAGGTCGACGTGATCGTGATCGCCGGCATGGGCGGCCTGAAGATCAGTGACATGCTCAACAGGGGCCAGGACGTACTGCAACAGGCAGGTCGCCTCATCCTGCAACCTCTCGGGGCAGCCGCCCAGGTTCGGCGCTGGCTGCTAAGCAATGGCTGGCACCTGGCTGACGAGGACCTGGTGCTGGAGGATGGCTACTTTTATGAGATCATCGTAGCCGAGCCAAACGCTCCCGGAGCCGAAACCGTGCGGGATCGCCAGGAACCGGAAGCTGCGGACGGGGCCGGTTCGGGAGATTTTGAAGTGTACTTGCCGGCAGCTATGAAGCATCGGGAGTCAGAATTAAAATCCGGAGCGAGCAGAGCGGATAACACCGATTTTTATATGGAGATCGGCCCCCGGCTGTTGGAGAAGAGGCACTCCCTCCTGATTCCCTATCTGACGAAGCAGATCAAGGAGATGGAAAGCGTGCTGGTCGCCCTGAGGCGAGCCCAGACCCCTTCGGCCAGGCAGCGGAAAAAGGAATGGGTCGGTAAGATTGCTTACTTCAAGGGCATTCTGCAGGAAGTGTCCGGGCAGTCGATAAAACGAAGTCAATAGACTGCAATTGCATGGCAGCAATTGGAATCTGGCAGCTTGACCAACAATCTTAGCCTCATGTCCCTGGCTTTGCGGAGGTTCAGGGGAGTTGGGCCGCTCTTTTTTTAGTTTTTCTGCTTGGCGGTAGCGATGCGGTAGTGAAGAGACAGGATCATACGGATGCTGTGTTTGGGAAAGCTTAACATCGATGGTGAACGCCTTTCTAGAATGTTTACAGGATATAGGGAGTGGGTGTAGTGCCAGTATTGTGCCAGACCGTGATCGATTGGTTTGAGGCGTGGGCGCCGCCCCTGTTGGCCGAGCAGGATGATCGTATCGGACTGCAGGTGGGGACTGCGGGCACTGAAATTCAGAAGGTGCTGGTCTCACTCGAGGTGACGCCGGAGGTTGTGGAAGAAGCGGTCCGGGAGCGGGCGCAACTGATCATCTCGCATCATCCACTGCTCCGGGATCCCCTGGCCGACCTCAATTACGATATTTTTCCAGCATCGCTGGCAGTAAAGCTGATCGAAAACAGGATACACCTTTACGTGGCTCATACCAATCTGGATGCCGCGCCCGGCGGTGTCAACGACATCCTGGCACAGCGCCTGGGGCTGGCCGGTGTGGCTGTCCTGATGCCATCCCCGCAAAAACTCTACAAGCTGGCTGTCTTTGTCCCGAGGGGATACGAGGAGGCTGTGCGCCAGGCGATCTCCGCGGCCGGGGCCGGCTGGATCGGCAACTATTCCGAGTGCACCTTCCAAACCGCCGGCTGGGGAACCTTCCGTCCGCTTCCCGGAGCCGATCCCTTTCTCGGCAAAGTCGGGGAACTGCAGAAGGTGAGGGAGGTGCGGCTGGAGACGGTCGTTCCGGAGCATGCGATGAGAGCAGTGGTTCAGGCCATGCTGGATTCCCACCCCTACGAGGAAGTTGCCTATGACGTCTACCTGTTAAACAACAGGGCTGGACAAGCGGGCCTCGGCAGGGTGGGAAGGCTGCCCGAAAAGCGCCCGCTGCGTGTATTTGCCAAACAGGTCAGGGACGCCCTGGGGTTGCAGGGAGTGCGACTGGTGGGCGACCCTGGCAGGAGCGTTGACCGGGTGGCACTCTGCGGCGGGGCCGGCATGGCCCTTATGCCCCGTGCGGCCAGGGTGGGCGCCGAAGTTTTCGTCACCGGGGATGTCAAGCACCACGACGCTCACAAGGCGCTGGAACTCGGGATTGCCGTCATCGACGCCGGGCATCACGGAACCGAAAGGGTGGTCGTGCCGGCTATGGCCAATTACCTGGTTAAGCAGGCGGCCGCAGCCGGAGAGCGCTTAGAGGTCGTAGTCAGCAGCATCAATACAGAACCGTTTGTCGCACAGGATCAGTTTCTGGAGAGCCGGGAGGCGGGGCCCGATGGCGATCCGGCAGCTTCGGAGCAGATCTCACCCCAGCAGAAGATCCTCCAGCAGGAGACCCCCCAGCAGCTGATCATCCATATTGACGGCGCCTCCCGGGGGAATCCGGGGCCCTCCGGGGCCGGCGTGGTCATCTTGAATAAACACCGTCAGCCGCTGGCAGAGAGAATGCAGTTCTTGGGGTCGACCACCAACAATGTGGCGGAATATCAGGCCCTGGTCCTCGCTCTCCAGTCGTGCCTTGAACTGGGGGCAGATCAGGTGGAGATCTATACCGACAGTGAACTGTTGGCCCGGCAGTGGAGCGGGGCCTACCGGGTGCAGAGCCCGGGACTGATCCCCCTGATGCAGCAGGCCCGCCAATTGGCCGGCCGATTGCGGTCTTGCAAGGTTTTTCACGTGCCACGCGAGCGCAACAAGCGTGCCGATGCCCTAGCCAACCAGGCGATCGACGACGATCGGAAACACAGGAGCAACCCTTCCGGCAGTTGAATCCGGGACAAACCAGTAAAGATTATTGTGAGATAGGAAATGGGAGGATCCATATCGTGTCCGGTCTGGTAAAGGATTTTCAAACGCAATGGGAGACAATCACCAGAGGAGTAGCGGAGATCATTCCCGAGGCTGAACTGGTGCAGAAGCTCAAACGCTCCATCAAACTGAACAAGCCGTTGACGATCAAGCTTGGCCTCGACCCGACCGCCCCCGACATCCACCTGGGGCACACCGTCGTCCTGCACAAGCTCCGGCAGTTTCAGGAGTTGGGGCATCAGGCGGTACTGATCCTCGGTGATTTCACCGTCCGGGTGGGGGACCCCTCCGGACGCTCGGAAACCAGGAAACAGCTGACCGAGGAGCAGATCCTGGCCAACCTGGCCACTTACGAGAAGCAGGTTGGCAAGATTCTCGACCTCGAGCGGATCAGAGTGGTTTTTAACAGCTCCTGGCTGGCTCCGCTCAGTTTCGCCCAGGTGATCGAACTGGCCGCCAAATACACGGTGGCCCGGGTGCTGGAGCGGGATGACTTTGCCAAGCGCTATCGCGAGGGTTATCCGATCGGCGTCCACGAGCTGCTGTATCCCCTGATGCAGGCCTATGACTCGGTGGTCCTGCATGCAGACGTGGAGTTGGGGGGTACCGACCAGAAGTTCAACCTGCTGGTCGGCAGGGACCTGCAGCGGGAGTATGGGCAGGAACCCCAGGTGGCCCTGATGCTGCCCATCCTGGAGGGGCTTGACGGCATCCAGAAGATGAGCAAGAGCCTTGATAACTACATCGGCATCTCGGAGGCGCCCAGGGAGATCTACGGAAAAGCCATGTCCCTGTGCGATGAACTGATCATCCGCTATTTCGAGTTGGTGACGCCGGTCGGTACCGAAGAGGTGAGGACGATCAGGCAGGAGATCGAAGCGTGTGTGCTGCACCCCCGGGATGCCAAGATGAGGCTGGCCCGGGAGCTGGTCGCGATGTTCCATGGATCGGAGGCGGCCGGACGGGCCGAGCGGGAATTCGTGAAGGTGTTTCAGAAGAGGGAGAATCCTGAGCAGATCCCGGAGGTCGTGCTGACTGCCGCCGAAATGGAGCAGGAAGGCGAGATCTGGCTGCCCAAGCTGCTGGTAAAAGCAGACCTGGCAAACAGCAGCTCAGAAGGAAAAAGATCGATCTGCGAGGGCGCGGTTAAGGTTGACGGCCAAAAAATCACCGATCCCAACTGTAGCGTGAGGCCATCTGACGGGATGGTGATCAGCGTAGGAAAAAGAAAGTTTGCTCGCATCAGGCTGTCCGATTAAAATTATTCGTCAGCTCGGGCTGGTCGACTGTCACCTCCCCGCTGTTCCCCACATATAATGGAGGGGTTATTGCGGGGGGGTGGCAGCTTTGTATCGCCGGGCACCGGATATCAGGTGGATCCCGTTAGCGCTGTTTGCGGCTCTGGTGATACTGGTTGTGGGGATCCTCATCTTTGAGCACAGCCTCAAACCCACGATCAGGCAGATTGCCGAGGCCCAGGCGCAGTGGGTGGCCACGGATGCGATCAACAGGGCAATCAAGGACCAGATCTCCAACATTGATTACAGCCAGCTGATCATAGTCCAGAAAGACGCTCAGGGCCAGATCGTCATGATGCAGCCAAACCTCGTGCGCATCAATCAGCTGGCCGCAGACACCACGCTGGCAATCCAGTCCTCTCTGGAGAATGTCGCCAGTCAGAAGTTTTACATCCCCGCCGGCCAGGTCTTGGGGATCCAGCTGCTCGCCAACTATGGCCCCAGGGTGCCCGTCTCCATCTACCCCTTGGGCACGGTCCGCACCGGAGTTTTCGACAAGTTCGAGGATGCGGGGATCAACCAGACGCGCCACCGGATCTACCTGGACATCGAGGCGGATATGAGGGTGGTGGTGCCCCTGCTCTCCTCCAACGTCACCGTCACCGCCCAGGTTCCGGTCACGGACACCATCATCGTGGGCCGGGTTCCCCAGGTGTATGTAAACTTTTACGCAGGCGGTTATCCATGAAAAGAAAATTATTAATTCATACTATGAAAAGAAAGTTATTAATTCGTACTATGCCGATATAATGTTTGAATTACAAGAATACACTTTTTTATCGGAGATTGAGCCTTATTTAGCATACTTGCATTAAAAAAGGAGGTAGTGGTATATTAGTATTACTTTCGATCTGTACATTTGAAATCAGAAATGCTCTTGACATGGAGCAGTGGCAGTGCTAATATAACTAACGTTGCCGCCTCGCAAGAGTGAGGCGGCGGCGGCCGGTCCTTGAAAACTGAATAGCCGTGCAGAGCGTTTGTTTCAAAAACTTTTTGGAGAGTTTGATCCTGGCTCAGGACGAACGCTGGCGGCGTGCTTAACACATGCAAGTCGAACGGTTCAGCACCCGGTCACTGGTGATCACAAACAGGGGGTGTCATCCCGCCGGAAACGGCTCCTTCGAGCGAAGACGGGAAGGGCGCCCAGA
>CAWEDD010000005.1:0-97940 GCA_963807495.1 uncultured Peptococcaceae bacterium | reverse complement strand
TCCATATTGGCGGCGCCCCGGCCCGGCGGTTTTTTAATCCCCAAGCTGCAGAGCAGCCGTTCAAACCGCTCCCGGTCTTCGGCCTCATCGATCTTATCGACGGCAGTGCCCAGGATCGGCACACCCAACTCTGCCAGGGACCTGCCAGATTGATGGCGGTCTGGCCGCCGAACTGCACGATCACCCCTTCAGGCCGCTCCAGTTCCACGACATGCAATACGTCCTCAAGCGTCAGGGGCTCGAAATACAGCCGGTCAGCCGTGTCAAAATCAGTGCTCACGGTTTCCGGATTGTTGTTGATGATCAGCGCCTCGATCTGCTCCTCTTGCAGGGCCAGCACCGAATGCACCGAGCAGTAATCGAATTCGATTCCCTGACCGATGCGGATCGGCCCGCCGCCGAGCACCAGCACCTTGCGCCTGGGAGTGGGCACGGCCTCATTCTCCCGCTCGTAGGTGGAATAGAAGTAAGGCGTTGCTGCTTCGAATTCCGCGGCGCAGGTATCCACCATCTTGAAGACCGGCCTGATATCGTTGTTATACCGGAATCGCCTGATCTCCTGCACAGGGATCGCGGTCAGCCGGCTCAACAGCAGGTCGCTGAAGCCTGACCGCTTGGCCCGGGTGATGCTGCGCACATCAAGCCCGCCGCCGTGCTGAACCGATCGGAAAACCCTTTCCAGATCTGCGATCTCCCATATCTTGTGCAGAAAAAAGCGGTCGATGCCGGTCAGGTCGGCTATATAGGCAAGCTCGAAACTGCGCCGGAAGGCTTCCGCCACCAGAAACAGCCTCTCATCTGACGGGATAGCCAACTTATCCCGCAACTGCCCGTCCGACAGGGTATCCAGCCCGTTGTAGTACAGCCCCACGATCTGCAGCTCCAGGGAGCGCACCGCTTTCATCAGCGCCCCTTCGAAGGTGCGGTCGATAGCCATCACCTCTCCGGTCGCCTTCATCTGCGTCCCCAAGGTGCGGTCGGCGCTGGTGAACTTGTCAAACGGCCAGCGGGGAATCTTCACCACGCAATAATCCAGGGCCGGCTCGAAACAGGCCAGCGTCTTCCTGGTCACCGAGTTTTGAATCTCATCAAGGCGCAGACCGAGGGCGATCTTGGCCGCCACCCGGGCTATCGGATACCCTGTGGCCTTCGACGCCAGTGCGCTGGAACGGCTGACGCCTGGGTTGACTTCGATCACGTAATACTGGTAGGCTGTGAGGATCCAGAGCGTACTGGATGTTGCAGCCGCCCTCCACGCCCAGCGCCCGGATTATTTTCAAACGAGGCAGTGCGCAGCATCTGGTACTCGTTATCGGTGAACGTCTGCGACGGCGCGACCACGATGCGAGTCGCCGGTATGGACTGCCCATCGGGATCGATGTTCTCCATGTTGCAGATGGTGATGCAGTTGTCCGCGCCGTCGCGCATCACCTCGTACTCGATCTCTTTCCAGCCTGCAGCGCTGCGTTCGAGCAGCACCTGGCCGATCATGCTCAGCGTCAGGCCGCGGCACGACGATTTCCAGCAACTCGTCCTCAGTTGAAGGCCATGCCGCCTCCGGTGCCGCCCAGGGTATAGGCGGGCCGCACCACAACGCGGGTAGCCCGCACCGTCCGGCGAATTCCACGGCATGCATCGACCGTCTCCACCACGCTCGCTGTCCGGAACCGGCTCTCCGATCTCCTGCATCATATTCTTGAACTGCTCGCGGTCTTCCGCCTTCTTGATCGCCTCCAGCGGCGTGCCGAGCAGCTCGACGCCGTATTGCTCCAGCACTCCGGATTCTGCCAGCTGGACTGCCAGGTTCAGGCCGGTCTGCCCCCCAGCGTGGGTATCAGGCCCTCGCGGACGTTCCCGGGCGATGATCCTGGTCAGAAAATCACGGTTCAGCGGCTCGATGTAGATCCGGTCCGCCATCTCCGGGTCGGTCATGATGGTAGCCGGGTTGCTGTTGACCAGCACCACTTCGATGCCCTTCTTCCCGAGCGCGCGGCAGGCCTGTGTGCCGGCGTAGTCGAATTCGGCAGCCTGGCCAATGATGATCGGGCCCGAACCGATGACCATTACCTTTTTCAGACTTGGATGGCGGGGCATTGCTTTTCCTCCTCTATTGCTAAACCCCGGCGACGGGTGTATTGACGTTATTTTATCTTACCAGTTTCATAAAGCGATCGAACAGGTAGTCGGAGTCCATAGGGCCGGGAGAACCTTCCGGGTGGTACTGTACGGAAAATACGGGCAGGGTTCTGTGCTTCATTCCTTCCACGGTGCCATCGTTCAGGTTCCGGTGGCTGATCGTCAATTCGCTGCCGGGCAGACTGTTATCGTCGACGGCAAAGCCGTGGTTTTGCGAGGTGATCGCCACCCTGCCGGTCTCCAGATCCTTGACCGGGTGGTTGGCGCCCCTGTGGCCGAACTTGAGCTTGTAGGTATCGCCGCCAAAGGCTAGCCCCAGGATCTGGTGCCCCAGGCAGATTCCCATCACCGGCAGCTTGCCGATCAGGCTGCGAGCCGTCTCCACAGCATACCCGACGTCCTTGGGATCGCCGGGCCCATTGCTGATGACGACTCCCCGGGGGTGCCAGCTCAAGATCTCCTCCGCTGTTGTTGCCGGCGGCACCAGGTAGACCGTGCATCCCCGCCGCAGCAGGCACCGGATGATATTCTGCTTGGCCCCGAAATCCATCACTACCACCCGCAGCTCCTCGCGCCCGCCGTTCGGCGGGCACCCTCCGGCACCGCTCCAGTTCTGCACTTCCTTGGTGGTGCACGCAGTGACCAGGTCCTGCCCGGAGATGGATGGAGAAGACCTTGCTGCACTCACCAGCCCGGCAGTATCCGTTTCGCCGGAGGCGATAATCCCGCGCATCGTCCCGTAGTTGCGAAGGCGCCTGGTCAACGCCCTGGTGTCGATGCCAGACAAGCCGATAATCTCATATCTCTGCAAGAATTCTTCCAATTTGATCCAATAGCGCCAGTTGCTCGGGTAGTCGCACAGCTCCTTGATTACGAAGCCGCGCACCCAGGGTTGATTCGACTCGAAATCATCCCGGTTCACGCCGTAGTTTCCTACCAGCGGGTAGGTCAATGCCACGATCTGCCCACAATAGGAGGGATCCGTGAGGATCTTCTGATAGCCGGTCATGCTGGTATTGAAGACCACCTCTCCGAACTGGCGCCCCTCGCTGCCAAAAGCCGTGCCCTGAAACACCGTACCGTCTTCCAAGGCCAGATAACCGATCATCCCTAAAACTCCCCTCGACTTTTCAGCTTGCTGCTATGAACGTAGACTGCACGGGACAGAGGTCAGATCATGACGGTAAAACATCCTTGCTGAGCCACCTGGACGGCGTCCCCCTCTGGCGTGAGCCGCCAGGCTGGGATCCCGCCTGCAGGTAGCACTGGATACCATCCAGGCTCCTGCGGTGCCGGTTGCAGACAAAAAAGGGCCTGCTCCGGCCCTGAATTCACCTGCCGCCCCACTGCGATTCAAAAAGCATGCCATTCACCAGGGTCAGCGCAGGCCAGCCGTGCAGCTCCCAGCCGGCAAACGGCGTATTCTTGCCCAGGGATGCGAACTCCGAAACGTCTACGGTATGCGTGTGCTGCGGATCGATCACCGTGAGGCTGGCCTCGGCCCCGACCACTATCCGGCGTTCGGGCAGACCGATAATCAGCGCCGGATTCACAGCCATCTTCTGGGCCAACTGGGCCGGGCTTAACACCCCTGCCTGGACCAGGCGATCCCAGACGAGGGGCACGGCTGTCTCCAGCCCGGATATGCCACAAGCGGCGAGGCTGTATTCAACCTCTTTCTCCTCCACGGCATGCGGGGCATGGTCGGTGGCAATACAATCGATCGTGCCGTCCTGCAGGCCCGCCATCAGGGCCGCGACATCCTGAGCGGAGCGCAGCGGCGGGTTGACCTTGGTGTTGGTGTCAAAGTCCCGGACTGCGTCGTCGGTCAGGCACAGGTGATGCGGAGTGACCTCGCAGGTCACCCGCACGCTCCGCTGCTTGGCCTCCCGGATCAGTCGCACCGAACCGGCGCAGCTCACGTGGGCGATGTGCAGCCTGGCTCCGGTCATTTCCGCCAGGATCAGGTCCCGGGCGACGTGCACTTCCTCCGCAGCTCCCGGAATCCCGCGCAGCCCATAAATGGTGGATTTAAAGCCCTCGTGCATCAGGCCGCCCGCACTTAAATGCTGATCCTCGCAGTGGCTGATAATCACCAGGTCGAACATGCGGCTGTACTCTAAAACGCGCCGCAGCACCTCGCTGTTCATGATCGAGCTGCCGTCGTCAGACAGGGCTACCGCCCCGGCCTCCTTCAGGTCGCCGATCTCTGCCAGCTCCTCGCCTCGCCGCCCCTTGGTGGCGCAACCGACCGGATAGACCGGGACGCTTCCGGCTTCTGCCTGATGCCTGATGAATTCGATCACCGGCCGGCTGTCTGCAGGCGGATTGGTGTTGCCCATGGCCACCACACCGGTAAACCCGCCCCTGGCGGCAGCCAGAGTTCCGGTGCGGATGGTCTCCTTGAACTCCTCTCCAGGCTCCCGGAGGTGGCAGTGCAGATCTATAAAGCCGGGCAGTATATAGCATCCCTCAACCGTTATCACTTTAGCATCCGGCGCTGTTACGGCAGTGGCGAGCGCTGCCACCCGGCCGCCTTCTATCAAGAGATCCAACTGCTCTACGGTTTCTGCCCTGGGATCGACGACCAGCCCACCCTTAAGCAGATATTTCACTGGATTCACCTCCGCTCAACAGCAGGTAAAGCAGCGCCATCCGGACCGCGACTCCGTTGGTCACCTGCTCGTTTATTGCCGAATGACTGCCGTCCTGAACTGCAGGACTGATCTCCACCCCGCGGTTTACAGGCCCTGGATGGAGCACCAGCACATCTGGCTTGGCTGCCTTGAGCTTGTCCTCGTCAAGGCCGAACAGCCTGCTGTATTCACGGAGACTGGGGAACAAACCCCGCTGTTGGCGCTCCAACTGAATGCGCAGCACGTTGATCACATCGGCGTCCTTGAGCCCCTGCCGCCAATCGTGGTATACCGTCACCCCCAGCCGCTCGATCTCCGGAGGGATTAACGTCGGCGGTCCCACCACCCGCACCTCGGCCCCGAGCTTGATCAGGCCCAGGATATTGGAGCGGGCCACCCGGCTATGGGCGATATCGCCGAGGATCACCACTCTGAGACCGGCGATGGCGCCCCTTTTCTCCCTGATGGTGAACAGGTCAAGCAGGGCCTGGGTCGGATGCTCGTGTGTGCCGTCACCGGCATTGATCACCCTGGCATCGAGGAGCCGGGCCAGCAGGTGGGGTGCCCCGGTAGATCCGTGCCTGATGATAATGGCGTCGGCGCCCATCACCTCGATGGTCTTGGCGGTGTCCCCCAGGCTCTCCCCCTTCTGTACGCTGCTCGTAGCCACCGTCAAGCTGGCGGTGTCCGCCCCCAGGTACTTGGCTGCCAGCTCGAACGAGGTGCGCGTGCGGGTGCTGGCCTCGTAGAACATGGTCACAATGACCCGCCCGCGCAGGGTGGGAACTTTTTTAATCTCCCTGCCCAGGACTTCTTTCATCGGTTCGGCCGTATCCAGGATCAGGTTGATCTCATCGGCGCTCAGGTCCTTAATGCCCAGGAGATCCTTGTGCTTGAAAGCCGTCAAACATCTCTCCTCCCTTCGTTAGCCGCTCGTGTTACCGGAAAAGCACCGCCTAGACGTTCCTGCAAGCATGCTCCAGAGCCATCCAGAAATGCCACCCGGGCTGAATCTGCCGGCAGGGTGCTCCCACCGGGCCGACATCCTAAGGGCTTGGCTCCTTGATCACCACCTGGTCCACTCCGTCAACCTCGGTCAGTTGCACCGAGATGATCTCCCGTCGCGAGGTGGGCACGTTCTTGCCCACATAGTCGGCCCTGATCGGCAGCTCCCGGTGCCCCCGGTCCACCATCACCGCCAGCTGCACAACCTGGGGGCGTCCCAGGTCCATCAAGGCGCCCAGGGCTGCCCGCACCGTTCTTCCTGTAAACAGGACATCGTCTACCAGGACCACCTTTTTGTCGTTGAGGCTGAAGGGTATTTCCGTCCTGCGCAACACCGGATGATAATCCAGCCTGCTCAAGTCATCACGGTACAGCGTGATATCGACGATGCCCAGAGGGACAGCGGTGCCCTCGATTTCCCGGATCTTCGCCGCTATTCTCTGGGCCAGCGGCACGCCCCGCCGCCTGATGCCGATCAGGACCAGGTCCTCCGTTCCCTTGTTCTTTTCCAGTATTTCGTGGGCGATTCTGGTGAGAGCCCGCCGGATGCCTTCTGCATCCATGATCTGTGCCTTCTCCTGCAAGGACATGAATCCCCCTCCTCATAAAAAACCTGATCACCCGATAAGAAACTGTCCATCCCGGCAAAAAACTTGCCTGCGTCTACAAGCTTGCTTGCTCCTGTAAAAAACCGGTGCTTTTCCTCGCTATTCTGTCTTCATGAACAGGCTGAGTAGTACAAGCTCACATAAAAAACTGCTCTCCAACCAAGAAGCCTGCCGAATAACCCGCCTCTAAAATTAAAAAACCCGCCTACAAGGATTGTTCCTTGTAACCAGGTCGCTTTTCCTGATGAAGCCCATACCGACACCCTCTCCCTTTGCAGCCTCTCGGGGCTGGCATTAAAGGATTCCTGAAGCTTATTATATCATCGGCCGCTGCCCTGTCAATCGTTTTTTGAACACTTGAACAAGGACTATACTACCGCGGCCATACCAGGAGTTTGCGGGTACTGAAACATGTAAAAGTCGGTAGTGGGTCAATTTGAATGAGGGAGTCCTAACTCCCTCAGAATAATAAGAATCTCAAATATATAAGCCTATACTTTATTTATTACTGCTTATCATTTTCATCATCTTTTATATCTTCTAATTCTACTTGGATAGGTTCTCCTAGAGCAGGAAAGGCTTTATTAAAATTACAGATAAATTCTTCCCAGTTATCTGATATTCTCATTATGGCGATTAGCTGTAACAGATGATCTCTTAGATCGGGCTGACCAATATCAGCAGAAAGATATTGAAAATGGGCAGCGCCCCGTCTATATGTTTCTTTATTCCTTACAGGGTTTAATCTTCTTAGTTCAGCATGTGCATCAGGCAGTAACTTATCATAAACCAATCGATTTGTTAGAAGACCAACATATTTGGGACGCTTAGTATCAAGCGGTTTATATGTCCAACCTCGAAGTCGAAATAATTGTCGATAATATTCATCTGGAAACATTTTAGCCCATTTAAGACGTTCTTCTGATAAATATTTTGCAAGTAATTTTTGTAACTCATCTCTATCTCTTTCTGCTTGATAACCTGTTGCTTCATCAACAAGGGCAATAATACCTACTTCTGCTAATCCTCTAATTAAAATATCGGCCATTATAGCCATATGCTCTTGACTAGGCTTCAAAACCCCTGCATCTCGCGCTTTTAACCATACGTTACATATTCGGGGTAAAAGTATTGCATTTACACCATAAGCAGCCCGTCCTCCACTTTTACCTTGATATAAAATGGGTTGGGTGAGCGCCATTGCTAGATCCGCATCAATAAAGGGTTCTAGGTTTTTTGCCGATGCGTAAACAGGTAAATAGGCGCCATCCTCAGATGCTTTTATTCTTTGCCAATGTGCACCACCACGCTTACCACCTAAAGCCTTAATAACTCCTCTTTCAGAAACAACCCGTTCACCGGTTTCTAAGACAGCACAAGGAATAAGCAGTTCGCCTATTTGCAGTTCACCAGTATGTGTAGCATTAGGGTGTTTTTCGTCAGCGCACATATCTCTCTCCCCTTCTTTATTTTTCTGACACTTATTCGACATTTGGTAACAGTTTCCTCTATGAGAAATAACCTACTTGATAAAATTCAAAGTCTGTGTAATAATATAAACATGCCTAAGCGATCAAGCAAGGAAACCAAACAGGACATAAATCAAATAGCTGCCAGTATCGTTGATGCGGCAACAGATGAAAGTCTGCCCAGAGAAAAACCCAGTATAAAAAAGAACAAAGCTGCCGTTGCATTAGGACGTTTAGGGGGGCGTAAAGGCGGCAAAGCCAGGCCAGAAAAACTATCACCTGAGAAAAGGAAAGAAATAGCAACTAAGGCCGCAAAGACACGCTGGCAAAATAGGTCTAAAGCTTAATATGACGCGGATATTTCCGCTCAAGGAATAAAACAAAGAATAATATTTGGTCCGTGTTCTACACCGAGGCCAAAAGGGATTTTCTTTTCTTTTGGCTGTTTTCTTCAGTTTCGGAATAATCGACACCTGCATCTCCTGCACATTTATGTTGCACCTGCATCTCCTGCACATTTATGTTGCACCTGCATCTCCTGCACATTTATGTTGCACCTGCATCTCCTGCATGGTATTATCTTTATAAAATAACCAAAAGGGGAGGAACAAGAAATGGCAGGAGAAATACAAAAAATTATGGATGTTTATGCGAAAGTAGCGGAAGAGGGATACACGAAGACAGGTGGTTTGAAATATAGAAGCTATGCGATATCGACATTGCGGGGGGAGTAGGTAAGTCTACTCTTGCGTTCAACCTTGCATATAAAATATCAAGATCCCACCATTTATTGGTTGCAGATTTGTGTCCTCAATGCAATCTAACAGAATCTCTAATGCACAATGAGAGTCCAGATATAACTGTTTTAAAAGCTTTGAGGCCTGTTTTGTTCTGGGGCCTGCATTCGGAGATGTTTTAGAAGATATATCATATCGTATTAGTAATTATTGCGACTCATTCAAGGGTGGGAAAATTTCTTATGTTATACCAGGCGATGCGGAGATGTTTGCTTTTCCATCAACCCTATATCAGCAACTTCAAATTGCAAATGCGCAATCTAATGTTAGCGCCATGAGAAAATTATTAGAATGTCTGAAGGATATTCTTGATAAAGAAACTGAATATAAGAAATCTGATAAAGTTTTAATGGATACCAGCCCATTTTATTCCGGCGGCACGCACTTATCCTGGTGTGCGGCTGATGCGGTCATTGTCCCCGTCCGCGTAGATGAGCACTCTATCGAATCTCTTAGTCTTACTCTAGATCTTCTCTTAACGAACAAAAAGACTTTGTGATGTGGAATAAACGTGCTGGAGGGCCTCCCTTCTCCGAAGATAGCTGCCATTGTTATGACTATGGTTGGAGCAAGAAGCCAACCCAAATCAACCCCCGACAAGCGCGTCAAGAATGTATATCGAAAGAGCATTGTCATTAGCATATCAGTACAAAATCTTTTTGATTATGACGATCCAATAGATGCATTTGTTATCACGGATGATTTTATGTCAACAGGGAGAATTAGCGGCGCAAAAAGTGTCCCTATTGAATGCTTAAAAGCAAGGTCTTTTCATAAAATTCAAGGGAAAAGATTACAAGTCAATGATTCTGCTGAAAGGTATCAAAGAGAACTCAATTATTTAGTTAGTATTCTGTGATCATGGACGAGAAAAATAAATTATCAATCGGAAATTATTGCACAGATAGTCGTTATATTTTAGACAAAAAATCATATAAAATTATTGAAATAATTGTTGACAATGCTTGAGCGCTCAAGTATAATAGAAGTATGAACAGATTAAGCGTTACCCAAAGAGCACAGGTAATACAGGCTTTAATCGAGGGCAATTCAGTACTAGCAACTTGCCGAATGACCAATACGGCAAAAGGCACTGTCTTGCGCTTATTAAATCAAGCTGGGCAAGCCTGTGCAAAATATCAAGATGAAGCGTTTAGGAATTTACCCTGCAAGCGTATCCAGTGTGATGAAATATGGTCGTTCTGTTATGCAAAAGAAAAGAACGTGCCTAAAGAAGTAAAAGGTATTTTAGGGTTCGGTGATGTTTGGACGTTCACCGCAATATGCGCGGACACCAAATTAGTTCCCTCCTGGCTGGTTGGCAAGCGTGATCTGTATGATGCCACGAGATTCATAAAGGATCTTGCAGGTCGCCTTTCAAATAGGGTTCAACTGACCACTGATGGACACAGGGCATATTTAAGTGCAGTGGAAAGTGTATTCGGTAGCGATATTGATTACGCTATTTTGATCAAGCTTTACGGCAATGAGGAAAAGAGAGAAGTAAGATATAGTCCAGCTATATGCACAGGTGTTATAGCTGAGAAAGTTCAAGGCAATCCCGATCCCACTCATATATCAACCAGTTATGTTGAAAGGCAGAACTTGACTATGAGAATGGGCATGAGGCGGTTTACGAGATTGACGAATGCCTTTTCAAAGAAGATTGAGAACTTAGAGGCGGCTGTATCCTTGCATTTTATGTATTACAATTTCTGCCGTGTTCATAAGACATTAAAAACGACTCCGGCTATTGCTGCTGGAATAACGAATCGAGTTTGGACATGTCTGGATATTGTGGAATTGTTGGAAAATTCAAAATGACCCACCACCTAAAAGTCTGTTGAATTGACACTCCGGGTATCTTGGAGTAAAGTTGACGGTAGACCCCCTAGAAACCCTCCGCATATCGCCTCATAGCATTAAAAACTGCACCGGGCATTAAATCGGCACCGGCTGGTGGAATTCTTGCCGGCAGCTTTCTGCCTTTCCAGATCAATGGTAAAATCTCCGGAATAAATAGAGCAGTCCTGGGATCAGGAGATGTATCCCCTTGATATTTTTGAACAATAAAAACGCTAAGGAGGAGATTTAATGAAGCCCTTGGAGATCAAGCCCGGAGTTTTTTGGGTCGGAGGCATCGACTGGAACTTGAGGTACTTCCATGGCTACCTCACCCCCCGCGGCACTACTTACAACTCCTACCTGATCATTGACGAGAAGATCGTACTGGTGGACACCGTGAAGCACTACCTGTTCGACGAGATGTGGAGCAGGGTCAAGGAGGTGGTCGACCCGGCCAAGATCGACTACCTGGTGGTCAACCACGTGGAGATGGACCACTCCGGCAGCGTGCCCAAGCTGCTGGAAGCCGCCCCCCAGATCAAGATAGTCACCTCGCCCAAGGGCCAGAAGGGACTGGACCGTCACTACAAGAAGTCATGGGACTACATGATCGTCAACTCCGGCGACGAACTTAAGCTGGGGCAGCGCACTCTGAAGTTCGTGCACACGCCGATGGTGCACTGGCCGGATTCAATGGTCACCTATATCCCCGACCAGAAGCTGCTGCTTCCCAACGATGCCTTCGGTCAGCACATAGCTAGCGCCGCACGCTTCGACGACGAGCTGGGCTGGGATATCGTCCACGAGGAGGCTGCCAAGTACTACGCCAACATCGTCTTTCCTTATGGCGAACAGGTGGGCAGCGCCCTGGAAGTTGTGGGGTCGCTGCCGATCGATATGATCGCTCCCAGCCACGGGCTGATCTGGCGCTCATACATCCCCCAGCTTTTAACTGTCTATCAGCGCTGGGCAAACAACGAATCGGACCCCAAGGCCGTGATCGTCTACGATACCATGTGGGGCTCCACGCAGAAGATCGCCTATGCCCTGCAGGAGGGGCTGGAGGCAGCCGGGGTGCCGGTCACCATGAAGTTTCTCCAGACCAATCATATATCTGAGGTCATACCTGAAGTGTTGACCTCAAAGGCGATCCTGATCGGCACCGCCACTCTCAACAACGGCATGCTGCCTTCCATCGGCTCCCTGCTCACGTACCTCAAGGGGCTGCGACCCAAACACAGGATCGGCATGGCTTTCGGGTCCGACGGCTGGGGCGGCCAGGGTGCCCGGGGGGTAGCGGATGCTATCAAGGAGATGGGCTGGGAGATGCCGGAGGAGATAATCAACCTCCTTTACATACCTGACGAACAGGAGCTGGCTGCCGCCCGCGAAGCCGGAATGCGTCTTGGCAATACTATAAAAAGAAGTGCAACGGAGCTGTTTCTGTTTCGCGATACTCCCTGACCAGATGAAGGGAGCGGGATCTCAGGAGCGCAGAAGGTCTAGGGCGGCGCTGAATACCGGTGGCAGCGGGGCCTCGAAGGCGAGGGGCTCACCGGTTCGGGGATGGGCAAAGGCGATGCGGTAAGCATGGAGCGCCTGTCCTGGCAGGTTCAGGGCCGGGTGCCCGTTTTTGCGGGGGCCGGGTGCCTGCCTTGGCGGGCGGTGTCCGTAGACCGGGTCGCCGGCCACCGGGTGACCGATAAAGGCAAGGTGCACCCGGATTTGATGCGTGCGCCCGGTCTCCAGTTCCACGTCCAGGAGGGTGTAGCCATGGAGCCTCTCCCGGATGCGATAATGAGTGCGGGCCTGGCGCCCACCGGCAACCACCGCCATCTTCTTGCGATTCCGGGGATCCCGGCCCAGGGGGGCATCGATGCAGCCCTGTTCGAAACGCACCTCGCCGTGTACTAGGGCGAGGTATCTTCTTTTAATCCGGCGGTCCTTCAGCTGGGCCGCCAGGCCTCTGTGAGCCAGATCGGACTTGCTCACCAGCAGCAGCCCCGATGTGTCCTTGTCCAGGCGGTGGACAATCCCCGGTCGTAGGTAGCCTCCGATTCCGGGCAATTCGGGGCAGTGAGCGAGCAGCGCATTTACAAGAGTGCCCCTGGCGTGGCCTACCGCCGGGTGTACCACCAGCCCTGCCGGCTTGTTCACCACCAACAGATCCGCATCCTCGTAAACGATGTCGAGGGGAATCGGCTCCGCTACGAGCGCAACTTCTTCCGGGGGCAGCACTGTGATCTCGATCAGATCCCCTGGCTGCAGTCTATGGCTCGAGCGCGCCGGCTTTCCGTTTACCAGGACCAGGTCCCTATCGATCAGGCGCTGGGCCTGGCTCCTGCTCGGGCAGGGCTCCTGTCCTGCCAGGAACTGATCCAGGCGCAGCCCGGCCGCCTCCGGGGGAGTTGCCAAACGATGCGTCTGGCACATTACGCACCCCCCTTTCTGCGGTCGGCAGAGAACAGCAATGCATAGATCAGCAATGCCGCCCCGATACAGATGAAACAGTCCGCCACATTGAATACCGGCCAGATATGAACGTCCAGGAAGTCGACCACGTATCCGGCGCGCAAACGATCCACCAGGTTGCCCAGAATGCCCCCGGTCAGGAATGCCAGGCTGAGGGTCAGAACTCGATTGTCATCGCCCAGGTAAAAAGTGGCGGCGACCAGCGCCAGCGCCAGCGCCAGGCCGAGCCAGACAAACTTGTCAGACTGGTAGGCCAGAATGCCGAAGGCGCCTCCGTGATTTTGCACATAAGTCAACTGCAGCAGGTGCGGTACGACCGCCAGGGATTCACCCGGCTGAAGATGAACTGCCACCAGCCATTTGGTCAGTTGATCAGCCGCCAGGATCACCAGCGCCACGATTCCGAACAGCCACAAAAAGGTTGCCTCCCCCAGTTAAAAGTTTCGCTGAAGCGATCACAGTCTATCCAGGGACATCGTCTCGAGCGCCTGGCGATCTCCGGCAAGCAAGGCTTGATACGCTCTCTCCAGGCGGATCGCCATCCTGTCCGCAGTCAAATTGCCGGCTCTGGCGGCGGCAGCTGTGGAGATCCTCTTTTTTAGCCCGGGTTCCTGCAGCAGCATCATGATCCGCTCCACAAAACCGTCCTCGCCGGCACAGAGAAAGCCGGTGCTTCCGTCCTCCACGATCTCCTCGGACACCGATGCAGAACTGGCCACCACGACCAGGCCGGCAGCCATCGCCTCCACCAGCACCAAGCCCTGAGTTTCGGTGACAGAAGGGAACACAAACAGATCGGCCCCCCTGTATGCTGAAGCCACTTCAGCCCGGGACAGGCGGCCGGTAAAAACCACTTTGGAGCCGATTCCCATCTGTTGAGCCAGATCGTGGAGCTCATCCTCCGCAGGGCCGCTTCCTGCCAGCAGCAGGATGACATTGCTGTCTTGCTCCAGGACTCTGCTGAAGATCCGGAATAGAGAATCCAGGTTCTTCTCTTTGCCCAGGCGGCCGATGAACAAGAGGATCTGCTGCTCCGGCCCGATCCGGAAGCGCTCCCGCAACAAGCCAGGGGCTCCGGACTCAAACATGGCGATCTCGATGCCCGTGGGAATGGGAACAATCTGCCTGTTCACACCATACGTCTGCAATAGCTGCTGGATCACCCTGGTCGGAGTGACCACCAGGTCGCACCTATTGCAAAACTGTTTGGCGACGGTCAGCACCGTTTTCTGGGAGAGGCCTCTCGCAAATGGAAAATAATGCACGTACTGTTCGTAAAGGGTGTGGTAGGTAAAGACGAGGGGAACCCTGAACTGCTTCGCGAATAAAGCGCCCAGCTGCCCCAGCAGAAAGGGGGAGTGGGCATGGATGATGTCCAGCTGCAGTGAGCGGACATACTCCATCGCCGGCCAGGGGATGGGCATCCCGATATAGAACTCCGGATAAAACGGCGTATGGAAGGAGGGAAAGCGATAGACATATTCGTCGTCGATGGCGCTGCTGTGTGGATAGCTGGGCGCGAAAACCTGAACGAAATGTCCGCGGCGCCTCAGTTCATCGGCAAAAGTGTCTATGGACTGAACTACCCCGCTGACATAGGGTCTGTAGCTATCCGCAAAAAATCCGATTCTCATGACACTAACCCGACCGGCCCCTGGGTCCGGGGCGGACATGACCCTATCCCCGGCCCTCAAAGACACTATACCTAAACCGGCCCCCCAGGCGGCCTCTCGTCGTCTCTGCCCAGCAGATCCTGGTAAAGAATGCCATCCCGGCTGCGGCGGTATGGTATTTTATCCACGCTGTCGCCGGCTTCCTGAACGTTCTCATTCTCGTCATGACTCACTGTATCCGATGATGTGCCGTATCCGGCAACATCCTCCCAGCTGTCTTTCCCATCATACATGTTGTTTTCGGAGTTGTCACCCCCGGGAACGCCTCCGAAGGGCATGGCAATCACCTGTTCCTCTACCGGGCGGATCCGGGCCCGGTCCTGGGAGTCCCTGGCCTGCTGGCAACTGATGCAGGTTCTGGTGTCCGGCACTGACTCCAGCCTCTCCTCCGGTATCCTGGCTCCACACTGCGCACAGGTACCGTAGGTGCCGTCGGAGATGCTTGCCAGAGCCTCGTCAATCTTGGACAGCTGCACCCTGCCGCGGTCTTTCAGACCGATATCCTTGCTTCGTTCAAAGGTTTCGGTCGCTATATCCGCAGGATGATTATCGCACAGCGACAGTTCAGATAGTGAATCCCGCTGGTCCTCTCCCAGCAGGCCCTGATTCAGCCGTTCCAGGCGCCCGAGCTCCTCTCTTCGTTCTGCTTCCAATCTTTGACGATAATGTTCGAGCTCTTTCTGATCCAAAATCGCACCCCATTTCCGGAGCTAAAAACAGCTCCTCAGGCGGTTGGTTGCAGCGCGAGGCCTTTCGTTGATGTCTCAGCGCTGCCGGCTGTCGTTCCATTCCCGGTTCCAAAGCAGTGCACTTTCTCTGGCACATTTTTTGGGGCAAGGAACACGGAACGCGGATCATTCATGATTCAGATGCTGCGCACTTTCAGTTGCAACTGTACCAGCCGTACGATCTCCGCGATAAAGTTGCTCACTACCGGCAGATTTAATATCATCAACCGCTGCAGCAGGATCAGGACGAGGGCGCTGAGTATGGTGAAGCCTACGGCAATACCCAGCCCCCGGGCCAACCCGGACATGAAATTGATATAGAACAGATGCCAGGGTCTGTTCAGCAACTCGACGTATTCTGCCAGCTTCATTCTTTCCAGATTCAATGACAGCTGTTCGATCTTGTCTTTCAAGCTGTCGATCAGGCCCGCACTGACCTCAGACACGGTTATTCCCCTGATTAAATTCTGCCCAAAAAGAACGTTTTCAATAATGCTTCCGATCGAGCCTAAGCGCCGGGCTGATCAGTGCTGCCGATCACGCTGTAACAGCGCTCACACAGCAGCGGATGTTCGGCATGCGAACCTACAGATTCGTCATGCAGCCAGCAACGGATGCATTTCGGTGCGGCGGCTTTCTGCACGGAGATCTTGAAGTCGGAGCTGTTGCTGACTGTCATGCCGGCCGGCGCGGCCTCCCAGGAGGCGTGCACCCTTACGCGGGAAACGATCAGGAGCCTCTTCAGTTCATCCTCGATCCCTTGCAGCAGGGCGGCTGTCTCCTCATTCTCGGGATAGAGAGCGATCTCGGCTTCGGTAGAGGCACCGATCAGCTTCTGCTTCCGGGACTCCTCGAGAGCCCGGTTGATCTCCTCACGGACGCTCAAAATCCGCTCCCACCTGGCCTCAAGGGCCGGATCGAGGCAGCCTCGTTCCGCCTGGGGCAAGGAGGCCAGCTGCACGCTGGCGGCCAGTTCTGTTCCCCCTGGCAGGTATCCCCAGACCTCTTCCATGGTGAAGCTGAGCACTGGAGAGAGCAGCCTGGCCAGGGCGCTGGCGATCTCATAGAGCCCTGTCTGAATCCCGCGCCGCTCCCTGGAGGCGGCTGCAGCACAGTAAAGAGTGTCTTTCGCCACGTCCAGGTAGAAAGAGCTCATGTCGACCACGCAGAAGTTGGAGATCGCATGGTAAACCACATGCAGCTCATACTCTTCGTAAGCCCTGGTCACCCGCTGGATCAGCTGGTGCAGCCTCAGCAGCGCCCACTTGTCCAGCGGGCCCAGCTCATGATAGGGCAGGCCATCGCGATTCGGGTCAAAGTCGTACAGGTTCCCCAGCAGGAAGCGGAAAGTGTTGCGGATCTTGCGGTAAGCCTCCGCCAACTGGGCCATGATCGCCTTGGAAACCACTACGTCGCTGCGGTAGTCCGAGGAGGCGACCCACAGCCGCAGCACATCTGCGCCATACTGCCCGATCACGTCCTGGGGAATGATTACGTTCCCAAGAGACTTGGACATCTTCCGCCCCTCCTCATCAATGACAAAGCCGTGGGTCAACACGGCCTTGTAGGGGGCGACGCCCCTGGTGGCAACGGAGGTGCACAAGGAAGAGTTGAACCAGCCGCGGTGCTGGTCGCTGCCCTCAAGGTAGAGGTCCGCGGGCCATCTCAGGCCGGGGCGCTGCTCAAGCACCGCTGCGTGGCTGGAACCAGAGTCAAACCAGACATCCATGATATCGCTCTCTTTTCTAAAATCCCGGCCCTGACAGTCAGGACATGTGTACCCGGGCGGCAGCAACTCCGTCGCCGGCTTCTCGAACCAGATGTCCGAGCCATGGCTGCGGAAGAGATCCTGCAGGCGGGCAATAGTCTGGTCGTTGATGATAGTCTTGCCGCACTGGCCGCAGTAAAAGATCGGGATGGGAACGCCCCAGACGCGCTGGCGGGAGACGCACCAGTCCCCCCGCTCAGCTACCATGTTGTAGATGCGATCCTTGCCCCACTCAGGAATCCAAGTCACCCGTTCGATCTCCCGGAGCGCCTCGCTCCGGAAACCGTCCACCGAGGCGAACCACTGCTCGGTTGCCCTGAACAGCAGCGGCTGTTTGCACCTCCAGCAGTGTGGATACTGATGGCTGATGGCCTCCTGATAGTAGAGCAGGCCTTTATCTTTCAGCTCAGCGATCACGCTCCGGTTGGCATCCCAAACTCGCTGCCCCGCAAACAGACCGGCTTCGGAAATGAATCTGCCACTGCCATCCACCAGGGAGACCACCGGGATCTTATAGGCCTGGCAGACCTCGAAGTCCTCCATGCCGTGCGCCGGTGCAGTATGCACCGCTCCGGTGCCCTGCTCCAGGGTGACATGCTCTCCGAGCACCACCACCGACTCCCGTTCCCCGTAAAGTGGATGGAAGCAGCGGATCCCTTCCAGTTCCCTGCCTTTCCAGGCTCCCAGCCGCGCCGGGCCTGCTAAAGCGGACGTCTGTCCGGGCTGATATTCCTCATCCCTGCCGACAGGCAAGGCCAGCACCTGGGGCAGCATCTCCTCAGCCATCAGGATCTTCCTGCCATTCAGGTCAATCAGCAGGTAGGTAAAGTCGGGATGCACGCTGATGGCAGTGTTGCCCGGCAGAGTCCAGGGCGTGGTGGTCCAGATCAGGATGAAAGTGTGGTCATCTACCGGGAACAGGCCCCGGCTGTCCTTTACGGTAAACAACACGTAGATGGAGGGAGATGTCTTCTCCTGGTACTCCACCTCCGCCTCGGCCAGGGCGGTCTCGCAGTCCGCACACCAATATACCGGTTTTAAACCCTTGTAGATGAAACCGCGCTTGGCCATCTCGCCGAAGATGCCGATCTGCACCGCTTCATAGGCCGGCTCCAACGTCAGATAAGGATGGTCCCAGTCGCCCCTGACCCCAAGCCGCTTGAACTCCTCGCGCTGTATACCGACGTACTTCAGGGCATACTCCTTGCACAAGCGCCGGAACTCCAACACGTCGATCTGGTGCCGGTCCACTCCCAGAGACTTGATTGCCTGGTGCTCGATAGGCAGGCCGTGGGTATCCCAACCGGGAACATAGGGGGCATCGTATCCGGCCATCGTCCGGTACTTGACCACCATGTCCTTGAGGATCTTGTTCAGGGTCGTGCCCATATGAATATCCCCATTGGCATAGGGGGGGCCGTCGTGAAGTATGAACTTAGATCTGCCGCTGGAATGCTGCTGCACCTGCTGGTAGATCTTCATCTCGTCCCAGCGCTCAAGCATTTCCGGCTCACGCTGGGGCAGGTTCGCCTTCATGGGAAAGTCAGTACGCGGCAGGTTTATAGTTTCCTTGTAATCCATGATGCCACCTCATTCTGGGGGCATTCCTCAGAAAAGGTCGTGTCCCCGTTCCTGTAAAAAATAAAGGAACCCTCTCCCGTCACCAGGGGCGAGATGTTCCCGCGGTACCACCCTTATTGCGCTGTATCGTCAGCCACAGCGCTCTCTTCGGGAATTAACGGTCTCCTGCCGGCCCTGCCTACACAACGCTGCTGGAGCGTCTTCGGGAGGCACTCGTGGGCGATCTTCCACTGTTCCTGGACACCGGCTCCCACCTGTTCCGGCTCGCTGAATCCAATCCCAGCCTACTCTTCCCACTCATCATTTTGAGATATTCATTTATCAGTCATCGTCATTTCCAAATCTGGCTCAGGCAGACCAGAATCACATCTTAACCAATTATAAGTAGTCCTAATGAGGTGTGTCAAGCAGACTGGCGCAGCGGTCCGTGTCAAGACGGAAAGACGCCCGATCCGGAAGACACCACCTGGGCTAATCCCATCCGGCATCCGGACCTCTGCCTTCTTTTTTTATCCTGCAAATTCAATCCTGCCAGACAGGTTGCCCAAACCGGGCTAAGAGGCGGCCTGCTTGAAGTCCGGCAGCTCGACGCCGGACACGAACCAGTCCATGCCAGACAATTGGGTGTCGGTCATGGTCTGGCCAGCCTTCACTCGCAACTTTCCCTGCTGATCCCGCAGCGGCCCCGTGAAAATGCTGGCCTGTCCGGCAAGCAGACGCACCCGTTCGCTCTCTACCAGCTCTCTTACATCCCATGGAACAACCGGGTTTAAGGAAGATATGCCAACTGTGTGATCGGAGATGTCTCCCCAGGTCTGACCCGGTTTCCAGGTCCCGTTCTGTACAGCCTTTACGAGGGCAACGTACATCGGCCCCCAGTTGATACCGGTGCTGATCAAATCCGCTCCAGGCAAGGGCTGCGCCAGATCGCCGTCGGATCCGATAAAAAGAACCCCCTCTTCTGCCGCCGGCTGCTGCATGAACGGGTCATCCCGCTCCTGTACTATAACATCCGCATTATCCTTCAGCAGATTGTTAACAGCGCCTGATTCGCGCTGCACGTCGAGGCAGTTTTGAGTCCAGGCAACATCTACCTTAACCTTGGAATTCTCAGCTTTCGCGCCCAGGGTGAAGGCATCGATATCCCTGATGATGCCGGGAGTGGGTGCCAGGGCTACATAGCCAATAATGCCTGACTTGGTCATCTTGCCAGCCACCAGCCCTGACAGGTAACGGGGCTGATAGGTGCGCGCCGTGTAGTCGCCGACATTTGCTGCTGTCTTATTCCCTGAACAGACCATGAACACGACGTTCGGGTACTGCGGGGCGACCTTGAGCACTGCCTCTGTGTAGCTGCTCGATGCAGCAAAAATCACCCTGTTGCCTTTATCTGCCAGCTCGGCCAGCATCCCCTCGGCATCGGCCCCGTCAACCGCTTCCATGTAGCTTGTCTCCACATCGGGCAGTTGCTGCTGTAAATACTGACGGCCGCGATCATGTGATTGGTTCCATCCCTTGTCGTTGATCGTTCCAGGATAGATAAAAGCAACCTTTAACATTTTTACAGGCTGAGGGACGGGTGCAGCCATCTTTTCGCTGCATCCGGCGGCAGCCGTCAACATCAAGGCAAGCACTAACATTATCCCGGAGATCGACTTGAAGCTTTTCACGCCTTCTGCCACATCCCCTCAAGCTTTCTGAGCGCAGCACGAATCACGGCAATAATCCTTTTTCAGACAGCAACCTCACTGCTTCCCTCTCATCCACGCCGGTCAACTCCACCAGCTTGAGGCGGCCTGTCTGACCCTTGACAACAGTCACGTTGTTGACGCCGCACCCGAAAAAACGGCCCAACAGCCGTTGCAACCTCTTGTTAGCCTCTCCCCTCACCGGAGGAGCGGTTAGCCTGACAGCGAGGTGATCGCCGGTGACCCCGACCAGTTCGTCTCTCGCAGCCCGGGGCTGCACTCTTACTTGAATTCTCGCTCCTCCGGCGCCATTGCTGATCCAGGACATCTCGTCACCCGCCCAGGGTAAAGAGCTTTATTACCAGTATGATCACGATTGGCCTGGCGATCTCCAGGAAAATAACAGCAACCAACGGGGAAAAATCGAACAGGCCGGCCGGAGGCAGCAAGCGTCGCACAAATCCCAGCAGGGGTTCTGTGACTTCATAAATGAATCTGATTGCCGGATGATATCTGCGGGGACGAAAAAAAGAAATGACAACCCTGGCAACGATCAGCCAGGTGTAAATTTGAAAGCCAAGCGATATGATGAGGTTTAAATAATCGACAAGGAGCATCGCGTCCAACTTCCTTTTTGTGCAGCCGCCGGAGATTTGACAGGTCCGGTTGTCAAATTTCCAATTCTGCGGCTCTCCTGGCAGCTGCTTCGACGGCGCTGATCAGAAGGCCCCTGACACCGCCATCCTCGAGGACCTGCAATCCGGCTATGGTAGTTCCGCCCGGGGATGCTACGCGATCTTTCAGGGCTGCCGGATGTTGTCCTGTGGCCTGGGCCAGCCTGGCCGTGCCCAGCATGGTCTGTGCTGCCAGCTCTAAAGCCAGCGGCCGCGGCAATCCCATCAGCACGCCGCCATCAGCCAGTGCTTCCAGGAAAATCGCCATAAAAGCAGGCCCACTGCCGCTTAAACCGGTTACCGCGTTGATGTTGGCTTCCGCCAGTGTGACCACCCTGCCTACAGCGCTGAAGAGCAGTTCGGCATCGCCCCGGTCTTCAGGACTGACATGCCGGCCGAGAACCAGGGCGGTCATCCCCTCGCCAACCAGAGCCGGAATATTGGGCATCGCCCTGATCACAGGAACTCCTGGCGGGAGGATCGCCTCGAGGAAAGAGGTGGACACCCCTGCCGCCACCGAGATCAATAAACGCCCGGGGGTCATCACAGGTGATATCTCCATCAGGACATCCTTGACCTGGTTGGGCTTCACCGCGCAGATCACAATCTCTGCTGCGCCGGCAGCTTGAAGGTTGTTCTCAGCAACGACTGCTCCCAACTGACCGGCGAGGTCAGATTGAGCGTCGCGGTTGTTATCGCTGATCACCAGGTCAGAGGGCGCTACCAAACCGCCGCGTACGAAGCCCGTGGCTATTGCGCCGCCCATGGATCCGGCTCCAATCAGGCTAATCCTTTTCCTGGAAGCGATCTCTGATCCCTCCCTGGTCCCATTTTGCTGTCATGTGCTCGCGCTGATCATCGATCAGCGCCTCGGAGTAAATGGAGATATTGCTGGGCATGAACAGAAAGGTCTCTGCAGTGACTTTCCATGTGCCGCCGTTTAAGGCAAAGACTGCCCCGCTCAGGAAATCGATGATGCGCTGCGCTATCTCCTTGGATGTATTATCGAAGTTAACGATGACCGGTCGGCGGTTTTTGAGATGGCCCGCCAGCTTTTCTGATTCCTCAAAGCTTTCGGGCGACATCACTACGATCTTCAAATCAGGCGAGGAGTGCAGGCTGAGGACCGGAGCCCGCTTACGTTGGCCGCTCTCCACCACCTGTTGCGGATCATCCTCGTCCTCATCGGTGTAATTGTCACCAAATCCTATAAAGTGTAGCACCTTATCAAGCCAACCTGGCATGCGGAACACTCCTTTCTTTCTGCTTCAGTACCCAAAGAGAGCGCTTCCGATCCGGACCAGGGTCGCTCCCTCCTCTATCGCCACCTCGTAGTCGTTGCTCATGCCCATAGACAGGTGCCTCAGGTTCAGCCAGGGTTTGGCCCGACCTATCTCTTCCTGCATCAAGCGCAACTCCCGGAAAACGGGGCGCACCTTTTCCGGGTCATCCTCATTAGGGGCAATAGTCATCAAACCGCAGATCTCCAGCCCCTGCAGGGAACGGATTGCGTCCAGGAAATCCGGCAGCGCTTCCCGCGGCAGACCATACTTGGTCGCCTCCCCCGATATGTTTACCTGGACCAGGACTTGCCAGGGCTGCGCCTGCCCCGGGCTCAGCCGGTCGAGCTGTTCTGCCAGTCTCAGGCTGTCGAGGGAGTGTACCATGGCGATCTTACCAACCAGATACTTTGCTTTGTTCTGCTGCAGGTGCCCGATCAGGTGCCACTCGGCCTGTTCCGGCACCAGATCGCACTTGGCCAGAAAATCCTGCACCCGGTTCTCGCCAAAAACTTGGAGACCGCAGGATATCGCTTCTGTAATCCGCTCCGCCGGCACCATTTTGGTGACAGCCACCAACTGCACGTCCGCAGGTGAGCGCCCGGCTCTGGCGGCTGCCTCGGAGATGCGACCGGTTATGTTCTGCAGCCTTCCTTCCAGAGAGTCCTGCATGCCATACTCCCTTCTCCCATGTTCGACAATAGCATCTATTTTCCTTCATTGACAGTGAACTGCCCGCAGACGGATCGGCAGCCTCGATTTACTGGCTATGAATTACAGGCTATGAAACTGGAACCGCCCTCCTTAATTAGCTGGAACGATTCTCTCAGCCAGCCCGGGGTTCACGACGACCTCCGCGCCCGGCGGAATGCCTTGCAAGGCTGCCTCGTTTCCCAAAGTGCCGAGCACCTGAACCTTGAAAAAATGGAATCCCAGGGGAGACCTGATATAAACCCCCTGGTCATTGCCCATACTCACCAGGGCACTGGCGGGTATAAGGATGCCTTCGTACTGCTTCTTAACCATAGTTATGTCCATAGTGCGGACGTTAGATAGATCCTGGTTGGACTCCTTCAGTTCAACCACCGCAATCGCCGCCCCAGACGTCGTGTCCAGGGACAGGAGGCGTCCCTCGCCACTGCCGCCGCCCGTCCATTGCAGGTCCACCTCGCTGCCAACCGGCAGGTCGCTAGGCAATGCATCAAGCCGGGTTACCAGATCAGGATCGACCAGGTTGTCTATGATCTTGAAAACGGGCTCACCGTCATTGATCACCGGCGGCGTATTGTCTGGAGGGTTTTTGTCGACAGTCTTGAAAAGTCCTGCCAGATCCATTTTGTCGACGTTCTTGGGCGTGAGAATTCCCTCCCAGCCGTCGAGGTAAAAGCTGACGATGCCGGCGGCCGGGCTCAGCAGAACGACCTGCCCCTGATCCGTACCGGGGTTCACAGCGCCTTCGATCTGAACAATAGCCGTACCGGTGGCGACCCTGGTCGCTTCCGGAACCAGACGTTTCACACTGCCGGCCTCGCTGGCAGTGACCACGGTTTCTTTCCTCAAAATAATGGCACTGCCGGTGTAATTGGAAGACAAAACTCCCTGCTCCGCCGGCTGCGTCTTGATTACCTGCGTCAAACAGAAGGTGAAGGCCTGTTCCCCCAGCCAGGAAAACATCAACAGCGCAAGGGCAGCCAGCAGCAGGCGCCAGGCCCAGCTGCGGGCCTTGCCGGTCAGCACTGCCCTCCCCATTCTTTTATGCCTGCCTGAACTCCTGATTTGACTGTTTGTCCGGCCGTTTTGACTGCCAGGCCTACCGTACGCCATATCCTGCCTTGACCACCGCCCGCCCGCAGCATCCTGCAATTTTGAAAATCGAACCCGGTCCGGAATCTCCCGCTTCTCTATATCACCGCAGGATCGTTACACAGGGTTCAATTTGCTCTCAATTTCAATTTGCTCTCAATTTCAATTTGCTCAAGCGTCCATGTAAATCAGCGCCGCCATCCTGCCTGTAACACCGCCGCTGCCGCGGTGCGAGAAGAACAGGTCCTGACGGCAGATGGTGCAGAGACGGCTGATGCAGATATTCTCCCGGCGCAGTCCTGCCTTTTGCAGCCACCTGGAGTTCCCCTCCCAGAGGTCAAAGGTCCACTTTTCCAGGCTTCCGGGCTCTGGTTGGCCTGTACCCGCATCCTGATGACTCTCTCCATCCCTGCTTGGCAGTACCTGCTCGTGCTGCGGCATGTTCTTGGGCAGCGCTTCCTTGCCCTGCGGCACGCTCTTGCTGGATTGCATATCCTTCATATCCTCGCTCTGCAGCGCAACCTCGCTCTGGGGCGCAACCTCGCTCTGGGGCGCAACCTCGCTCTGCGGCACTTCACGGCTTCGCTGCCATTTCCCGTTTTTTGACCGCAGGATATGCCAATCCGGTGGAAAGGCAGACTGGGCAGTTGCAGCCACCTCGACCCCCACCTCATAACAGCAGGGGCCTGCCGCAGGGCCCAGGGCTGCATGACAACGCTCGGGCCGCGTTCCGAACTGTTCTATCATCGCTGCCACGGTCTTGCCCGCAATCCCGGCCACGGTTCCGCGCCAGCCGGCATGGGCCAAGCCAATGACATTATTTTCCGGATCATAGAGATAGATCGCTAGGCAATCAGCGAAGAGGCCAAACAGGGGAATGCCTGGGGTGGCAGTCACCTGGGCATCCGCCTCGATGACCGCGCTGGCAATACTCCGATCTTCATCGACAACGACCACACGGTCGCTGTGCACCTGCTTAACAATTGAGAGTTGGGTAATGTCCAGGCCAAGGGTGCTGCAAAGCAACTTCCGGTTCTCCGCCACCTGTTCAGGGTCGTCACCTGCGCTCATACCAAGGTTCAGCTCAGCGTACGGCCCGGTGCTGACCCCTCCGCGGCGGGTGGTGAAAACCAGGTGCACCTCATGTTTGCCCTGTTCACCGAAGCCGGGCAAAGCCAAGTACGGTATGCCGTCTGACGCTGTTTGTAATATAAACTCCATCACTAAGGTTCTCCGCTTAATTTTAAATGGAATTATTCCAGTTCTTCGAAGAGCCTTGCAAGTTGCTGTTGCAGGCCAAGCCTTTCGGACCAGAATTCCAGGTACTCTTTATCGAGGCTATCTCCTTGAATCTGCGCCACACCGAGCGAGTCCCTGAACTGTCGTTCGCTCTCTCCAACCTTTGACCACTCTAGTTTGGATAGAATTATGTCTTCGGGGCTGGCAAACCAGTACATGTTGCCCCTAAATGTTTCAAGCCTTCTCCTTGCAAATTCTCCTTTTGAATAAGCCCTGTTTTTCCTGACAATAAAATCGATCTTAAAGCCCGTTTCCATATGAATTATATTGAAGATCCTCTCGTATTTCAGCGCCTCTTCTATTGCTTCCGGAGACACATAAAAGTCGTCCCCGATCAGTTGGGGAAAGAAGGCAAACGAGACCGGATGCGCTTCTATGACCACATCCGCATCGTAGGTTGTGCGAGGAACTCCATAAAGATTACCGGCAAAAGAACCGGTGATCATGTAGTCGATGCCAGCCTGTTCAAGTTTCTTCAAGATCGCTTCGAAAGCGCTCTCCGGATTCATGGCTTGATACCAGCGGCATGAGGATAAGCTTTGATAAACAAAGGCTCAGGGATTAGTATGCGGATTACTGCTAGTCTGATCTCGTCTTCCGTGTATTCTGGATGCCGGCGTCGCACCCCTTGCTCCAACAAGCCACGAGATGTTGCTGTCAATTCGAGGGCAAGCTCAAGTCTCTCTGAGGAATTCATTCGTCTAAGAATATCAATCTGTTTTTTTTCGGCCTCTTTGGATGTATCAATGTTCATTCCATCACCTGTCTCCAAATTGCACTGACAGCAGATATTATTATTCGTCACCGAATTTTCTCGTTTTAAAAACCTGTCTGCCAGTTAAATTAGCCATCTAATTGTCCGAAGTATCTTCATCTTCTGTTAAATATTTGCTCAAGTAGCCGGTGATGCGCCGGATGCCCTCTTACCGTTCTTTTTGCCAGAGCATCTTCAAGCTCTGGCGGCCGCTTCGATTATCTTTCCTGCCGCCAGTGACTCCTGCACCAGAACCAGGCGCTGGTTGCGCGAGCCTCTAAAAGGAGCGTCCCAGTCCCGTTCCTCTTGGCGATACGGCCCGTCAACCAGAATTAAAGTCGCATCCAGCAGTCTCCGGACATCCTGTTCCTCCTGCGCTCTGGCTGCCAACTCCTCAAAAGTATATCCTGTATAGGTTACGATATCAAAGCCGATTGCTTTTGAATGTTCAGCCAGCAGAGCACAGGCTGTAGCCTGTTCGAAGGCTCCCCTCCGGAGAAGGTGACCCCTTGGATCAACCTGCTGTCCCCTATCTGACGCAGAATCTCCCCCGTGTCCATCTCCTGGCCGCCGTCGCAGTCCCAGGTGTCGGGGTTGTGGCAGCCAGGGCAGTGCCGGGAGCATCCCTGCACGAATATGACTAACCGCAGCCCGGGGCCATCGACCACGCTCTCCTTCTCGATTCCCGCCACCCTGATCTGCATAATCGATCTCCTATCATCTTATACCTCGCCATGCTCCAGTGCGTTCTAACTGTTCAACCGGGCCGGCACTTCCGGCGCCGAATCAACTCAGAGCCGTTTCCGGGGTGATAGCCGCCTATACCGGGTACCCACGCTATAGGGTAGTAATAATACCGTCTCTATTCTTCAGCTTCCGGTAATCTTCGTTAAACACTCTGCGTATGCCACTGCCATAAGTAATTTGATAGACACTTATCTGGCTGTCATAAATGATCTTTCCCTCAAAGGGTAGCAATACTGTTTTCGCAAAAAGAGGCAGGACATATGAAGGAAACAGCTCCTCAATGGGGCTTACAATACCGACTACGCCGTAGAGCCCGCCACTGGCCATGAAGATAGTATATTTTTTCAGGTGTTTATAAATTAATAGATTGTCTACAATTCTTTTTTTCCAGCTTGCAACAAGCAATAAGTCCCTCTCATCGAAAGAAAAAGGATTTTTATAGACAATTTGATTGATAATATCATCGCTTTCCCATAATCGATCACGAATTGGCATGATAGCGTTGGGATCGACACTTTTGGCATTTGATATTTTTTTAAGCCTTGGCACTACTTTGTATTTGTCATTGGTGTAGTCTATTAGTTTAAAAAAAATGCTATAAAATCTGGCGGCATCATCTTGGGTCAATGTCATTGCCTAACATCTCCTGTCCGGCAGTACATCCATCAGCTGTGTGGCAGGCGGTGGTTCAACTCCTCCACCTTGCCGTCGTTGAAGCGGTCGATCGTGCTCAGGTAGCCGGTGATGCGCCGGATGCGCCGGATGTCGGCGGAGCCGCAGCGTGGGCAAAAATGATCGTTGATGACCCCCTGCAGGTTGCAACTGCAGCAGAAGTCCACCGGGTAGTTGATGCCGGCGTAGCCCATGTCGCTGGCAGCCATGTGCCGGACGATCGTCTCCACCGCCTCCGGATTGTGCTGCGGCGGGGCGGCAAACTCCACGTAGCTGATGTGCCCAGCATTGCAATACTTATGATAGGGCCCCTCCAGGCTGATTTTGTCAAAGCTGTTGATCGGGAAATGCACCGGGATGTGGAAGGAGTTGGAGTAGTAATCCTGGTTGGTAACTCCCGGGATGATCCCGAACTCCTTGCGGTCGATCTTTAGAAAGCGGCCGCACAGCCCCTGGCCGGTGTGGCCAGCAGAGTGTAGTTGAGGTTGAAGCACTCGCTCGCCTCATCAACTTTCTTTTTTATATAGTCGACTATCTCCAGGCCCAGTTGTTGGGACTCCTTGTTTTGCCCGTGGTGGTATCCGGTCAGGGCCACCAGCATCTCCGCCAGCCCGATGAATCCCACGGTCAGGGTTCCGTTGACGATGGCGGGCTCGATGGAATCATCCGGCTTCAGACCCTCGGATCCCAAATAGAGGTTCTGCCCCATGACGAAGGGCAGGTCCTTGACCTTGAGCCGGCACTGCACCTGGAATCGGTGGTAGAGCTGGTTGATGGTGAGCTCTGTGACCTCATCCAGCAGTTTGTAGAAGGTCTTCATGTTCCGCTCGGCCTTGATCCCCAACCGGGGCAGGTTGATGGTGGTGAAGGAGAGGTTGCCTCGCCCTGTGGTCACCGAGGGGCCGTGGCGGTTGTCCATCGTCCTGGTGCGGCAGCCCATGTAGGCTACCTGATCGTCGTAAGGCTTGTTGAATGATGAGTCCATGAAGCTGAAGGTCGGGTTCAGCCGCTTGCTGGCCACCCTCACCGCCAGTTGGAACAGGTCGTAGTTGGGATCTTGGGGGTCTAGGCTGACCCCCTTCTGAGCCCGGAAGATGACGTTGGGGAAGATCGGATTCTCCCCGCGGCCGAGCCCGGACTCATAGGCCAGTAGAAAGTTTCGGGTAACCCGCCGCCCGTCTTCGCTGGTATCCGTCCCCAGGTTGATCGACGAGAAAGGGACCTGGCTTCCCGCCCTGGAGTTGTGAACAAATATTCCGCTTGCAGTTAAGAATGTTTCATTATCGGCAACAGATATATCATAAACATACTCATCATTGCTACTTGATTCAACTGATTGTTTTACGTTTACATGTCCAATCTTGCTTATTAAAGGGCTCGATAGATTCTCCGGCGATAATATATTGATTATTTGCTCGGGGAATGCCGATGTTATTCTATTCTGATTATCAATACACATGATCCTGTGATTATCGGTAGTCGTAACTTTCTTTCCATCTTCGTCGATAAGAGTGATGAGCCTTCTATGATTGCCCTTGCGTTGCACAGCAGTTACATACTTGAGTTCAGATTCACCTGTTTTAACATTGAGGCTTATTGCTTTATAACGATTTGGTTCAAAGTTTTCAACAAATAACCCGATCGGCAACTGCATCATTTTCTGTTCTTTGATATCAAAGATCCATATCTGCTCCCTGTACGGCAAACAGTGCATCGAATTAAGGTTAAATACCAGGGCCTCCATGGCCTGGTACACTTTATCCTCATCGGCGCCATCCATCGATGGCGCTATCTGCTTGTCGAAGAAGGGGAAGGATTGCCCGCCGAACATGTCGTTCTGGGAGCTTTGAAGGATAATGGCAGCCAGGGACGTGGCCGACGCCGGGCGTTTGGGCGGCCTGATGTGACCGTGTCCTGTGTTAAATCCTTCCATTAATAGCTTTTCTAGGGGTATCTGGAGACAATTACAAGTTGTAGCGTAGAAGTCTAAATCATGTATGTGTACGTCTCCCCGGCTATGGGCGAGGGAAAAATCCTCATCTATCAGGCGTGTGAGATAATACTTCCGGCTGGCAGCACTAGCAATCTGCAGCATTTTAGCGCTCGGTGAATTATGTAAAAAAACATCATTGCCGACAAAGTTAGCAGCTCCAGCAACAGCAATATCATAAACCTGGTGTTTCCCTATGGGCTCGATGTTTTCAATTTCATCCCAATAGATATCTGAATTTGCTAGTTCGAGTAGCTTATCTGAACTAAAGACCTTGCCGGCTACCCGAACAATGTCACGGCTAACCGAACGGTTTCGTTTATCGTGAGCTATGTAATAGCCTGCATTGTACATGATAATTCTGGGACCGGTATAACCAAGGGCACTCGATAATTCCTTCCATGACATTCCACTTATTTGTTGCGCTTCAATAAGCAGTTGCCTAACTTCTGACGGAAGAGTATTTCTATTTCTTCCCCCACTTTTGGTGCGCCTATCAACAAGCTCGAGTACCTTATCGGCCGGTTTGCCAGTAACCCTGATCTTCTCGCAGAACAACCTCACAAATTCTCTGCTGCGAATATCAACAACGTATGAAGGAGCGCAAGCTTTCCCTCTTAAAAATGTTTTTCGTTTCGATAAATTTGCTACAATCCCCAGTCTCAATAGAAGATGCTGTACGCCTCTTGCCAATCTTTCAGACACAGTAGAATATGAAACAGATGCTAAATCATTGGACACGTTTAACGAACCGTCAGTGGCATATAAAGCTCCTAAAAACAACCTGAGTTGCCGATTGTCAAGCCTGAAAAGAATATCAGGCACGAATTTATGGTGCGCTGTTTTACCATATAGACCATGACTTCTTATAAATTCAGTTAGGGGATTACTCCCTGAAATGGTTGTTCTTGCGATTCTATAATATAGGGTATCTGGGGCACCAAGGCAAGATGGCACACTTTTTTTGAGAGAAAGTCTTATTCCTCCGAATTCCGAAGCGGCTTTTGTAAAGTCTTTTAAAGTCTCTCTATTTTGGCAAGTAAATGTTGGGCTCCCCTCGGTTAAACCGCCATCACCGATCAGATATCCTAGAAGTTTTACCTCACAATCCCTGATTTGAACATGTGCATCAACAGGGATAATCGAAGGAATGCCAATCCTTGAACCAATACTCAATCTTTCTAGTTTAATCCAGCCATTTAATGTAAATAAAGGGTGGTTTCTTGTGCATTCAATAACTTTCCCTAGTTTGGTTGTTACTTTAAAACATTCCTGAACTCCTGAATCAAACACATCAACTACTTTGCTGGGCGCAACTCGATTGCCCGATAAAGATAGAACATCGCCCCTGCCCTTTTGAACAATGTCGGCAATTGTTAAAAGCTCTCCGGAAGTAGGATTTACTATCTTTGTATCATATTTGACGCAATTGCCCACGTTTGCGTTGTCCTTATCAGTCTCTTTGACAATCTCCTCGACCACGTCCATCAGTTCGCCCTTGGCGTCGCGCAGCCGCGTGCGCCGGTCGCGGTAAAGGATATACGCCTTGGCCGTCCTGGCGTGTCCCTTCTCAATCAGCACCTTCTCCACGATGTCCTGGACGTCCTCCACCCCGAAGACCTGCCCGTTATACTGCTTCTTCAGCTTGCGCAGCACTTCCAGGGTCAGTTCGACCGCAGTCTCGCGGTCCTCCCCTCCTACCGCCCGGGCTGCCTTGAAGATGGCGTCGGTGATCTTGGAATCGTCAAAAGACGCTTCCCGCCCGTCTCTCTTTTTAATCCTATCAAACAAATCGGCCGCCTCCCCCATATACTCGTCCTATTGATGGTAACTTTGACAGTTATCAATTTTACATCCTGGTTGGAATTAAGACTGTGTGACTCAACGGTGCTTCAGGCAAAACCTCTATGTTGTATGCGGCGATCAATCCTATCTCGGCTAAGAACGTATGTTTGTTATTTAATTGTATCACCGGCAACGGGCAAATGCCATACTTTAATTTTCTTGTCTTCACTTCTCACCGGATTTATTGAGCCGGTCCGCCTCCGGGCAGTGCGAACGGGCCGTCTCTTGCTTCTTCCGGTTCGTTTTCCACTCCCAGTTCTTCCAGGCAGTCAAGAATCTGCCCGACGTCCTGGAACTCCCGGTAAACCGAGGCAAAGCGCACATAGGCCACCTTGTCCACGCTGCGCAGGTGCTCCATCACCAGGCGCCCGACGGTTTCGCTGGAGACCTCGGAGTTGGGAGCATCTTTTAAAATGAGTTCTATGTCGTTCACCAGGGCCGACAGAGTCTCCAGGGTAGCCGGCCTCTTCTCGCAGGCCTTCATGATCCCCCGCAGCAGCTTCTCGCGGTTGAACAACTCGCGGCGCCCGTCTTTTTTGACCACCCAGAGCGGCACCTCTTCAATCCGCTCGTAGGTTGTGAAGCGGCGGCTGCAGGCGGCGCATTCCCGGCGCCTCCTGATCGCGTCCCGCTCCTCTGCGAACCGCGAATCCAACACTCTGGTATCGCCATGCTTGCAATAAGGACAGCGCATGTTTAACCACCTCTGTCTCTTTTTACATCAAGTGAACGTTTGAACATAATCCTGAACCAGGTCTTATAGCAAAGCAGCAAAACCGGGCTGAAAGCCATCCGCACAAAGATAAAAAGTCAAGATATTGAGTCATGTATTATTATCTAATACAATATATAGTATCATAACTCCTGCAAGAGGTCATAAAAAAAGTCCCTATTATTATGGGACTAAAGTCTTATCTTCTGTTCTTAATCTTCTGTTCTTTTTATTTTTTACTTTTCCTGTCGATTAGGCTGGATTGCCGGCCCCAGGTTCACCAGAATGACATCAACACCGATTTTCGTTATATTTTCCCATGGAACTATCACCTCATCGTTCCGGGCAAACATGCTGAAAAAGCGGTTGTTGGCTCCCGGCAGAATCAGAGACTTGATCCTGCCGGCCTCCAGATCGAAGTCGATATCCTTGATAGCGCCCAACCGCTTGCCATCGAAAGTATTAATGACATCGCGCAGCCGTAGTTCCGAAATCTTGACCAAATCTTTCACCCCCCTAACACAATATATGTCCGGGGGGTTTATTTAGTGCATTCCAGTCATTAGACCCTGAGCGGAACTTTTCGGCCGAACCTGCTGGAAGCGGCTGTCGCCTGCAGCCTGCATCCGCTTTCCTGATCCCTGATTACTTTTTCAAGTTACGGGTAAAAGTTTCGCAGTCCTGGATGCTGAGCCCGACGGGCACGGCTGGTCTGCGGTGGCGGCGGCAGTGGCAGTGGCACGATGACCGGAATGGTGCACGTAAATTGACTGGTGCCGCTTAATACTGTGATGCCGGCGTCCACATTCGTGATCACGTCACCTTGCGGTGTGGAGGCCAAGATGGTAAAGGTCACAGTCAACAGTATTGATGAAAAAGCGGGCACGGTCAATCCGGTCCAGGTAATCAATATGTTGGTATTAGAGTATGGCCCCGCTGGAGGGGCGATCGAAGTTGCCAACGGAACAGTCGTTAAGCTGCTGATCTGCACATCCGCCGGTATGTGAATCTGATCCAACACCGTAACGCCGGTGGCAGCGGTGGAGCCGTTGTTGGCAACCGTAAGGGTGATGGTTGCCGTGTCTCCGACATTAAAGTGGGTGTTCGGAGGAGTGGGAGTAGGGCATACCTTGGTAAGAATCAGGGGAATTTCGCATGTCGCTCTTGTAATGGTATTAGTGTCTAATGTGACCGCGCCGTTCATAGCCAGCAATCGGCCATCCACCGTTACACCGGTCGTAGCTGTGATTGATGTCAAAGCCAGGATGTTTCCCCTGAAGGTAGAACCCGTTCCGAGCGTCGCAGAACTGCCAACTTGCCAAAAGATGTTGCATGACTGGGTGCCATTGATGAGACTCACATTGCTACCCGATGCCGTGGTGAGCGTGGAACCCATCTGGAAGATGAAGACGGCATTGGGGTCGCCCTGGGCGTCGAGCGTGAGAGTACCTGTTAGCCCAAGTGAGGACGCGGATTTGTAGACGCCAGGGACGAGGGTTTGCCCTCCGAGGTCCCCGGATACGGTGGTAGCAGGTACTCGTCCGGCAGCGTCGTTATATGCGGTGGTCAAATCGGTTTTTGCCACCTGCGTGACAGCGTCACCCACATGGTTCGTCCCGATCAATGTGACAGAACCAAAGCCGGTTTCTGTTGTAGTTGGAAACGTCCCAACATCCCCCGTAATCGTGGTCGGACCGGTGTTGGTGATCCCGGAGCCGGCCAGAACTGCGAAATTGCCTGCCGTTCCAAGGTTTACTGGTGGTTGTGGCATGGGACAAAGAACACCTCCCTTCATTTTTTATTATATGTAATATGGCATAATGTGGTTACTGTGGGTTTCATAAACAGGTTGGGGCCATGATCATTTGTTTGTCATAATATGTTAATAATACGGGGTGGGATATGAATGGCTGCAGATACACAAAAGCAGTGGACGTTACTAATTTACGCAAACGGCAACAACGAACTGGAGCCTGAAATGTGGCAGGCTAAGTTAGATGCGGAAAAAACCGGTTCAAGTCACAATGTAAATGTAATAATGCAGATAGGGCGGGAAAACCGGCAGTTGATCAGAATCCTGAGACCCATGGACATGCTGCCTGATGCCGATGAGAGATGGGTTGGGGCAAGGCGATATTATATCAAGAAAAATCAATCTGATTTAATTAATGACTTGGGGAACATCAATATGGCCCATCCTCGGAGCCTCTACGATTTTATCAAATGGGGCATGGAAAATTATCCTGCCAGGCACTGCATGTTGATACTAGGAGGCCATGCCCTTCAATTTGTTGGAATGATGACGGATTACAGCCAGAATATTCCATATATCATGGGGCTTCCGGAAATGGCAAAAGCCCTGAATCTGCTGAAAAAGGATACCGGAAAAAACATAGATCTCCTGGTGCTGGATACATGTCACATGAACTCTGTGGAAGCGATCTATGAACTGGGGCAGGATGAAGACCATGCCGTACAAAATGTCCTTACTTTCATTGGAGAGGGACCTATTGCGGGGCTACCGTATGACAGCATTATTTATTTAGTGCAAAAAAATATCGATAATGATGTTACCTATATCATAAAGCAAATCATAGAGTTGATTGCATTTGGATTTAGTAGCTTTTGAGATTAACCATAAAAAGCTTCAAGACATAAAAAGAACTGCGCATGAACTGGCCCGTCACCATTTAAATTGTGACGGTAAAGAAGAAGCAAATGCACTTGATACCCGGTGTTTGGACAACAAGTTAGCATCAATCATACTCCATTCTAAGCGTATTTCTCAAAAGAAGTGCCATGCAATTATGATGGCCGCAACAATGATACCCCCGCTGGCACAATTTTATCATAAATTGGCCTTTGCCAGAAATAATTGCTGGACTCACCTGCAACTTAATAAATTCAAAGATAATGATTACGCTGCAAATATGCGCATTGAGTTAGAACCCATCAGTCTGCCAAAAGAAACATTATACTGCTATATAGCGATTATGAACCAGTCACTGGATCAACAAAGGCTAGAAATGATACTTGAAGAGCTGCTGATCTATAAAAACTGGCAGATGGATTGAAACCTTAACGACGGACCCAGATATAAACATTTTTGGATATACAGAACATGGTATCAACATCATGATCCAAATAGCCTAAAAAAATTAGTGAAGAGCTGATGAAGGCAAAAATACCAGCTGCCGGCAATACCGACGGAACTAAGAATCGAACAGCCTGGCCACCTGCACGCTCTTGGATTGCAGCCATTCGAGCAGCCGCATCCGCAGCCTCACGCCTCCGGCAGCAACAGGGCTGAACCCTTCCTGCGGCCCGCCCTGGGTCAGATCCTGCTTCACTGCTGCCAGAGCCTTGCTCATGTTTACACCATCTTCGCTGGTTGTAATCCCGGAACTGGCGGCGTTCACAAAACAGAGCGGCGGATAAAGCACGCACCACCAGTTGGCCCCAGCACCTTTGCCCAGGACGACGCGCACGGCCCTGTAGGTGCCGGCTGGCAATACCAGATCGCCATAGGTTCGGGTTGGAAAGGCAAAGTCCCCCAACTCAACTCTCGCCGGGTAGGAATAGCCTCCGGCCAACACAGCCTGCTCCGCAATGTTAACGATCCTGTCCTGTTCAGATGCCACCAGCGCTTCCGCCTCGGTGCGGCTATGCAGCTTCAGCAGTTCTGGGCTCAAGGCGGCGATGATGGCGTCTCGTACCTTGTATTTCAGGGCCTGATCGGGGGGATCGTTGCTATTGGCGATGATATGCAGCCTGATCAGGTTGTCGTGGCTATAATCCCTGCCGGCTTGCTCCCTGGCAAGCTGCAGCCTATAAGACACAGCCAATCCTCCCAGCAAGGCGCAGATGATGATAACGATCGCTGCTTTACGTTTCATGCCCGCCACTCCTTCAGATGTTCAAAATGACCCTGGTGCCGTTATCTCTGCATTAAATGAGCAACAGGCTCAGACGCTTGTTTATAAGATCTCAGCGCGCTTCCAGATTTTCGCCTCAAATACGCAACGCACACCCAAGCTCGCCCCGGGAAACACCGCGCCCCTAAAAAATCGGGCAGCAAGAGCATGGCGAAGCTGCCTTTTAGGGCATCAGACATATTTTCTCATGTGGGTGAGGGCGGCCTTTTCCAGGCGGGACACCTGTGCCTGAGAGATGCCGATCTCCTCGGCTACTTCCATCTGCGTCTTGCCTTCAAAAAAGCGCAGGGTCAGAATCAGCTTCTCCCGGTCGCTGAGCTTTCTCAGCGCATCCCTGACAGCTATCCGCTCCAGCCAGTTGCCGTCGTGGTTCTTCTCGTCGCTGATCTGATCCATCACGAAGATCGGATCGCCGCCATCGTGGTAGATCGGCTCAAACAGTGAGACAGGTTCCTGGATGGCATCCATGGCAAAGATCACCTCTTCACTGGGGATGTGCAGCTCTTCGGCGATCTCGTTCAGGGATGGCTCCCGGGAATGGCGGTTGACCAAAGTCTCCCGCACCTGGATCGCCTTGTAGGCGACATCGCGCAGCGAGCGACTGACCCGGATCGGATTGTTGTCCCGCAAGTAGCGCCTGATCTCTCCGATGATCATCGGCACTGCATAAGTGGAAAACTTTACATTCTGGGAAAGGTCGAAGTTGTCGATCGCCTTGATCAGCCCGATGCAACCCACCTGAAACAGATCGTCGACGTACTCGCCACGGTTCGTAAATCGCTGGATGACGCTGAGCACGAGGCGGAGGTTCCCTTTGATCAGCTTTTCGCGGGCGGTGCTTTCGCCGCTCAGTATATTCTGAAAGAGCTCGCGCATCTGGACGCTTGTCAAAACCGGGAGTTTAGCCGTATTAACACCGCATATCTCAACCTTGTTAACCACGCCGCCCAAATCCTCCCGCGCCCGCCGGGTACCCGCTGTAGCGGGTGGGTCACCCGGTTCTCTGGTCGTATTTCATTATTACCGCTGCGGTCTCAGTTTATACCGTGATGCCCAGAGAACCCTCTCTAAAAAACAAAAAGTGGGGTATTCCCCCATTTTTGCACTGTTCAAATCATAATTATTAGTGCTTCCAGGCCCGTGCTGTGAATCAGGGCTGCCGCCTTTCAATCGAAGCGAGAGATCTCCTTGCGCAGGCGTTTGATGATCCGCTTTTCCAGGCGGGAGATGTAGGATTGGGAGATGCCTAGATAATCTGCCACTTCCTTCTGCGTTTTCTCGCTTTCACCGCGCAGGCCGAACCTCAATTCCATTATGTTGCGCTCCCGCAGAGATAGCTTGTCGATAGCGTTATGAAGCAGATCGCGCTCCACCTCTTCCTCCAGCTCCCGGCAGGTGATATCGTTTTCTGTGCCCAGAACGTCGGAGAGCAGCAGTTCATTTCCGTCCCAGTCGATGTTAAGCGGCTCGTCAAAAGATACCTCTGCTTTCATCTTGTTGCTTCGGCGCAGGTGCATCAGGATCTCGTTCTCGATACACCTGGAGGCATAAGTCGCCAGCTTGATCTTGCGTGCAGGTTTAAAGGTGTTGACTGCCTTGATCAGACCAATAGTGCCAATTGAGACCAGATCCTCGATGCCTACCCCGGTGTTCTCAAACTTGCGGGCGATGTAGACTACGAGCCTGAGGTTCCTTTCAATCAACATGTTGCGCACGTTGGAGTCGCCAGTCTCGAGGCGCCTGATCAAGATTACTTCCTCGTCGCTGCTGAGGGGGGGAGGCAATGCCTCATGATTGCCGATGTAGTAGATCTCCGAATCGATCTTCTGCAACAGTTCGGCCATGATGTCACGGACATACCGGAATAAATCTGCCGCTGGAAATCCCAAGCGAATCCCTCCTTTCAGACATGAGATACGGCGAAGGCCAAGTTAAGCCGGCGTCTGTAGTAAATCCGGGTGCAGCAAGGCGTGGTATGTGCCCTTGGGCGACAGGCGCCTGCTGTAGATCCCGACCACGACATTCGAGTTGCGCACCTTCTGGTCCCCGGTCAGGATGGTGATCTCGTCCGGCTTGAATCCCACCAGCATCCCATGCCGCTTGCCGATGGTGGTAAAAGGTATCACTCTGATCGGGATGTTGTACCCGGCTTCTGCAAAGCACTGGGCCACCTTGTCCAGATCAACCTCGCCCCCGGCACGGAAACAATCCCTGGCGTGAGGAGGCAGGCAGGGCGCCAGCACGTCGTATTCCACGATCACCACCGGCGCCCCGGTTAGCGGATCCAGAAGCTGATTGCCGGTGTCCACCAGTCCGTCTACGGCGATCTCGCGGCCTTGAAGCCGGATCGTGACCGGCACCTTCAACATATCTTGAAGAAAGGTCTTGCGCAGAAAAACAACGCCCCACTTGCCGAGCAATATTGCCGTACCCAGCGCTATGACCAACCACAGATAGGGAAGCGGTGCACCGGTGCTTACCGGCTGGATCACAAAGTTGTTCAGGAAGTATACGATGCCCAGGACAGCTCCGCCCATCATGAAGGCGATCAAGTAGAAGTACAGCAGCGCCTGGACAAACTTCTTCCAGGATAACGGGGCGAAGGCGACCGCCAGCATGAACAGCGATGCCAGGAACTTCATCCAGATGGCAGAAAGGAAATAGAGATCGGGGAACAGGACCAGAATGCCGTAGACCGCTCCGAGGCCCGCAGCACCAGCCAGCCGCCAGGAGGCGAACCGGAGGCGGGACAGCCTGGCTGCAGCCCACAAAACCCCGTAATCCATGACAAAATTAATCAAGAAGAGGACATCGACATAGATTTCCGGCTGCCCGGCCATGGCTTCACCTCGATGGCACTGCACAGTGGACATTCATCAAAAAGGTGCCGGCTTCCTTAAGAATCCACCATTACTCCCCCATTACTTAAAGATCCCGGTTGTTCCTGGAGCTCTCTCGTTTACCATTTATATGCCACGCCTCTGGTGTCCATGCCATAAACATACGTCCCTTGAAAGATCGGAAGATGGCAGAGCTTCCAATAAATTATACATATTATGGTAGATTATTTATGTCAGAACATGCTTCATCAAAAATAAAAAATGCTGTTTTTTTGACTCATTGAGCCAAAAAACAGCACTCTCCGAAAACACACCTATAAATGCCTTACAAGACTGTCATCATCTTAAAAAGCTGTCATCATCTGTTATTGAATAAGATGCCAAATATAGAGCTTGCCGCAAGCTTTTGAACCGGGAACAGCCTTGTTCTCATCCGCACTTCAGCGTTTCAACGCTTGCGCAAGAAAGCCGGGATGTCCAGGTCCTCCGAGGCAAAGGATTTGAAGTCAATCACGGTCGCATCCTTGACTGCCGGCCTGATGTCGAATCCGGTGGCGATCACCGTGACCCGGACCTCGTCGTCCATGCTCTCATCGATGACAGCGCCGAAGATGATGTTGGCCTCGGCGTCTGCGGCCTGCTGAATGATCTCTGGCGGCCTCGTTCACCTCAAACAGACCCAGGCTCGGGCCCCCGGTGATGTTAAACAGGACGCCCTTCGCTCCCTCGATGGATGTCTCCAGCAATGGGCTGGAGATGGCAATCCGAGCCGCTTCCGCCGCCCGGTTCTCTCCCTGGGCGCTGCCGATCCCCATCAGGGCCGAGCCGGTCTCCGCTCATGATCGTCTTCACGTCGGCGAAGTCCAGGTTGATCAGGCCGGGCACCGAGATCAGGTCGGAAATGCCCTGCACGCCCTGCCTGAGAACATCATCCGCAATCCGGAAGGCCTCGTTGATCGAGGTTTTCTTGTCGACCACCTGAAGCAGACGGTCGTTGGGGATGATGATCAGGGTATCGACCTTGCTCTTCAGTTCCTGAATCCCCTTTTCCGACTGCAAGCGCCCTCTTCTTCCCCTCGAAGGTAAATGGCCGCGTCACCACTCCCACCGTCAGCGCCCCCAACTCCTTGGCCACCTCGGCCACTACCGGGGCGCCGCCGGTACCCGTGCCGCCGCCCATGCCGGCGGTGACGAAAACCATGTCCGCCCCGCGGAGCGCCTGGCTCAACTCCTCACGGCTCTCCTGGGCAGCCTTGAAACCGATCTCCGGGTCGGCCCCGGCCCCCAGCCCCTTGGTCAGCTTGGCGCCGATCTGGATCCTGTGCTCCGTCAAGGAGAAGTTGAGGGCCTGGGCATCAGTGTTGACCGCAGTAGAAATAAGACTCCTTTCAACCCCGCTTGGATCATCCGGTTGATGGCGTTGTTGCCGCCGCCGCCCACCCCGATCACCTTGATATTGGCAAACTGATTCACTTCCAGTCTCCAATTCCAGCATCTCCCTGCTCATCCCCATTTCAAAAGAGATCTTTAAACCACTTTCTAATTCTGCCAAAGGCTTCTTTCAAGGACAAACCTTCGTTCTTCTCCGATCTCCGAACGTATGACGCTTGGCAGCATAGGACAGCAAGCCTACGCCGGTGGCAAAAACCGGGCTGTGGATCACATCGGCCAGGCCGCCTACCGCCTCCGGATAACCCAATCGCACCGGGCGCATTGCATCACTTCGGTCGCCAGTTCGATGATCCCTTCCGTCAAAGCCGTTCCCCCGGTTATCACCATCCCTCCCGGAAGCATTCCCTGGTACTGCGACTTTTCTATCTGATTCTTCACCAATCCAAGAATTTCCTGCACCCGGGGCTGAATTATACTGGCAATCATTTTCCTGGAGACCTGATGCATCTCCTTGCCGCCCACACTGGGTATTTCCACGATTCGCTGTCCGTGCTCAGGTCTGGCAGGGTGCAACCCATCGTCTTTTTCAATTCCTCGGCCTTGTTTAAAGGAGTCCGCAAGCCAACCGCCAGGTCGCTGGTAATGTAATCCCCCCCAACCGGCAGCACAACGCTGAACCAGAGAGAGCCCTGATCAAAGATGGCGATATCGGTGGTGCCGCCGCCGATATCCACCACCACTACCCCCAGCTCCCTCTCTGCCGGGAACAGCACAGCCTCGCCCGGAGGCCAAGGGGTTCAACACCAGTTCGCGCACACGAAAACCAGCCCGCTCACAGCATTTCAATAGATTCTGCACCGCGGAGTTGGCGATGGTCACGATCTGGGTTTCCACTTCCAGCCTCGCCCCCACCATGCCGACCGGATCCAGTATGTTTTCATTGCCGTCTACGATAAACTGGCGAGGGATGACGTGAATGACGCGGCGGTCATGGGGCAGAGCGATAACCCTTGCCGCCTGGAGCACCCTCTCCACGTCCTCGCGGGTGATCTCCTGTTCGGGTTCGGCAACTGCGACTACGCCCACGATTATTGAGAGAGGCGATCGAAGTTCCGCTGATGCCGACATAACCCTCCATCGATTGTCCGCCCGCTCATCTGTTCAGCCTTCTCGATCGCTTCTTCGATCGAGCGGACGGTGTTCTCGATGTCTATGACGCTGCCCCGGCGGATTCCGGCGGAGGGAACCGATCCAAAACCGATGATTCGCAGCTGGCCATCCGACCCCATGCTGCCGACGATGACCGCAATCTTAGTACTACCTACATCTATCCCCACAATGGTATCTCCGCGGGTCACCCTGGCACCCCCAACCCACATTTATCAAGTTAATTCAACATAAATCAATATTTCCCTTTTTTGTTTAATCACCTATAAACATTTTTTCCTGACTGTTCAATCTCCTATGAACAGATTTTCCTGGCTCTGTGAGTTCACTCCAGTATACTTGATGGCGGGGGCCTGCAGGGAGCGCAGGTCAACATAAGACACCGACCCTCTGTCCTTGAAGTTTGTGAGGAGCGATTGGGCCAGGGCCAGCTTGGAGTGGAGGTCCTCGCACTTGCCGAGGTAAACGGGGATGCTGTCCCGGGTATAGGCCACGAGGTCATCCGGCTGAGAAATGTTGACCTCGGAGAAGAAATCCTCAACGCCCGGGTCTAGGGCGGTCAGCACCAGTTGCAAAACAGGGTTGGCGCTCACCTGCTTGCCCGGCTGGCACGTATCCGGATTCAAACCGCTGATAATCGGCAGGCTGTAAAAGTACAAGTTGTCGACGCTGTCAATGCAGATCCCTTCCCGGTCAAGCAGCAACCAGTGCTGGTTCGCATAAATCATGGCGCTCGGCTGCCTCTCCACGATCGCTATCTGCACTGTATGCGGCAACTGGAGGTTGATTGCGGCGCTCTGTATCCAGGGGTCGGACAGCAGTCGCTGCTCTGCCTGTCCGAGGTTGAGCTGGAAGATGTTCATGCCCTGAATGAGGCCGCTTTCCCCGGTAACTTGATTAGAGGAGAGGTGCCTGAGGCCGCTGACCTTAAACTGCTCCAATGCAAAAAAAGGTGACTGGCTGAAATAGTAAAGGGAGAATACCACGAAAGCGGCTGCCAGGATCGCCTTGAGCGCCCTGTATGAACTTCTCGCGGTCCTGCCGGTCCTTCTTTTGATTGGCTCGACCCTTGCCATAGCTTGTCCACTCCCGAAACCGGACAGAGGTTGCTATTGTTCGCGGCGGATGCTGGCTCCCAGCATGCTCAGCTTGGACTCCAGTTTTTCGTATCCGCTATCCAGATGCTGCAGCCCCTCCACCACGGTCGTGTTGTCAGAGGCCAGACCGCCTAGCACTAGGGCCGCCCCAGCTCTCAGGTCCGTCGCCTCTACCATCGCCCCGGTCAAATGCGCGACCCCTTCCACCACCGCGCTGCGGCCCTCCACCCGGATCTGGGCGCCCATGCGCCGCAGTTCGCCCACGTGTTGAAAGCGGTTTTCAAAAATGTTCTCGGTAATGATGCTGGTTCCCTTGGCCAGGCTCAAAAACGCCATCATCTGCGGCTGCATATCCGTCGGAAAACCGGGGAAAGGCATGGTGCGGACATCCAGCGCCTCCCAGTCGCTGCCCCCGCGCACATGGATCCAGTCATCCTTCTCCCTGATTTCGATGCCAGCCTCTCTGAGCTTGGCCGTGATCGGCTCCACGTGTTCGGGGATGGTGTTTCTGATCAGGACGTCCCCCCTGGTCACGCGCTGCAGCCACCATGAAGGTGCCGGTCTCGATCCGGTCCGGGATGACCCGGTATGATATCTCCCGGCCTACTCTCGGCACACCGTCGATCCGGATCGCGTCCAGGCCCGCTCCTTTGATCTGCGCCCCCAGCTTGTTCAAAAAGTTCTGGAGGTCGATGATCTCGGGTTCCCGGGCAGCATTGTGGATGATCGTTGCGCCCTGGGCCAGGACCGCAGCCATCATGATATTCTCAGTAGCGCCCACGCTGGGAAAGTCCAGGTGGATCTCCGCACCTTCCAGGTTGGCGCACTCCACCTCGATGAAATCCGTGTTTCTGAGCCGACTCTCCGCTCCCAGGGCGCTAAAACCTTTCAGGTGGAGGTCCATCGGCCGGGAACCGATCGTGCAACCGCCGGGCTGTGATACCCGGACCCTTCCGAACCGTCCGACCAGAGCGCCCATCACCAGGTTGGAGGCGCGCATCATCCTCATCAGCGAGGGCGCCACCTCCGTGGAGGAGATCCCTGAGGGATCGATCTCCATGACATCCTGCGCCATACCGGCCTTGACCCCCAGTGCCTCCAACACTTCCTTCATGATCCTGACGTCTTCAAGGCAGGGAACGCCTTCCAGCACCAGGGGGCTCTCGCTCAATAGAGAGGCTGCAAGAATGGGTAGAATTGCATTTTTAGCACCGCTGATATTGACGACGCCTTTTAACCTGGCTCCGCCAGAGATAACCAACCGCTCCACTCAAACTCACCTTTCCTCCCCCACCATGCGCACCTCGGCCTCCAGCTCGATGCCGAACCGGGCCGAGACTCTGTCGGTCGCTATCTTCATCAATTCTTTCACCTGGCCCGCCTTGGCGCTGCCCAGGTTGACTATAAAGTTGGCGTGCTTGGTTGAGATCTGGGCATCGCCCACTCGGAATCCTTTCAGCCCGGCCATTCGATCAGCTGCCCTGCCGCAGCCCCGGGCGGGTTTCGGAAAACACTCCCGGCCGATGGCTGATCCAACGGATGATAAATGCCGCGGTACTCTAAAAAATATTCGCAGCGTTCCCTGATCTCTCCGATGTCAGCCGGTTTCAACTTCATGATCGCCCGCAGGATCACCAGCGGCTCTGATTGCAAAGCTGATTGCCGGTAATCGAAGTGCAGTTCCGCATGGTTCCACTCTTTGCTAACCCCGTTTAAATCAACAGTTTCAACCGACTCGACGACTTCGCCGAGAAACTGTCCGAAAGCACCGGCATTCATGATCAGGGCGCCCCCCAAGGATGCGGGGATGCCTCCTGCAAACTCCAGGCCGCCCAACCCCTTTGACAAAGCGGTTCGCGACAGGGTGGGCAGGGAGCACCCCGGCTCCGGCCCGAATTTCATCATCCAGAACTTCAAGGCCGGTCAGGCCTCCGCCGATCCTCAGGGCCAGACCCCTGATCCCCCGTCTCCGACAAGCAGGTTGGAGCCGTTTCCGATCACCGTCAGCGGCAAACCGTGCCTGGCCGGCAAACTCCAGGGCCGCCGCCACATCCGCCTCCCGGTCCGGTATCAGCATCAGATCCGCCGGGCCGCCGATGCGCCAGGTGGTGAACTGGTTCATCGGCGCCCCGGCCAGCACCCTGCCGGTTGCCAACCGCTGCAGCTCCCGGGCCAGCTCGCTCCAGTTCATTGAACAGCGGACTCCATCGCTTTGGCCAATCTCTGGCCCACTGTCCAGACGTTGCCGGCTCCGATAGTCATGATCAGGTCTCCTGGCCTGATCCGCTCGCGGAGATGATCTACCACCTCATCGAGCCGCCTGATCAGGGCCACTTCGGCCCCATTATTCTCCAGCGCCCGGACGACCAGGTCGGAGCTCACGCCGGCGATCGGTTTTTCGCCTGCAGAGTAGATATCCGTGACGATCATCAGATCCGCCCCCTGGAAGGCGCTGCCGAATTCCTTCTGCAGAAACTGGGTCCTGGTATAACGATGCGGCTGAAAGATAGCGATCGTGCGGCGCCTGTCTATGCTCTCGCTGGCATCGAACAGGGCGCGGATCTCGGTAGGATGGTGGGCATAGTCGTCGATGATCATGATGCCGTCGCTCTGGGCTATCAACTGGAAGCGCCGCTGAACTCCCTTGAAAGTCGCCAGCGCCCCGGAGATTTGATCAAAGGTCAGACCCAGGCGCATCCCTACCACGATCGCCGCCAGGGCATTCTGGACGTTGTGCGCTCCCGGTACGGACAGGGACAACCGGCCCAGCAGCCGCCCCCGCCGCAGCACCTCTGCCGTTGTGGTGAATTTGTCCTTGATGATGTTGCGGGCCAGGAAGTCGGGCTCTCTGCTCAGGCCGTAAGTGATCTTCTCGTTCGTTCCGGGCTTCAGGCTGCGCACATGCTCGTTGTCGGTGCACAACACCGTGAAGCCGCCAGCCTGGACCTGATCGACAAACTGTTCATAGGCCTGCTTCATTACCGGCAAATTCTTATAGTAATCCAGATGGTCGTTGTCGATGTTGGTGATCACTGCAGCGTGAGGCGCCAGCTTCAGGAATGAGCCGTCGCTCTCATCCGCCTCCGCCACCAGGTATTCGCCGTCCCCAAGCCTGGCGTTCCCACCGATGTCGTTGACCTCCCCGCCGATGATAATGGTAGGGTTAAGCCCGCTGGCTTTAAGAACGAGCGAGATCATCGAGCTCGTGGTAGTTTTGCCGTGGGCTCCGACAATGGCTATCCCTTTATACTCGCTCATCAACCGGGCCAGGAGTTCGCCGCGGCTGATCACACTCAGGCCCAGCCTTCTGGCCGCTTTCAATTCTAAGTTGGAGGGAGGTATCGCCGACGAGATCACCACATTGTCGACACCCGGCTGCAAGTTGCCTGCGGCGTGGCCAATGGAGACTTGCGCCCCTTTTTCGATCAATCTCTTGATATTGGCAGAAGCAACCAGATCAGAGCCACTGACGCTCTTTCCCAGATCCAGCATGATCCTGGCAAGCCCGCTCATGCCAGCGCCTCCGATTCCAATAAAGTGATACCAATTGCCCTGCAATTTTCCATCCCCTCCCTCGAATAGCGCTGTTTCATCCGTTTCCACGTGCATCAACATTCTATGTGCTCCTTCAGACGAAGGTTACTAACAGGTTCAAGCCGTACATTTTGGCCGGAGGTCATTTGCCGCCCGTCAGTCAGCTTGGCCTTTTCCTGGCCGCTCCTGCACCGGCCGCCCGCACGTTTTACCGTTGACAGTTGAACCCGTGCTCATTGGATGGATATCCACCAGCGTCGCTTCCAGGGCGGAGTCCGAATCAGACCGCAGCCTCGATGCGTCCGCCGCCCGGGCCAGCCGCGCCGCGCCCTGAAATCATAGCTAGCTGCGTCTGCCGCCCGGGCCAGCCGCGCCGCGCCCGCCTCGTGCCCGCTCTAGCGGGTCGAAACCCGGCGCCGCCTGCAACAACGACCGCGCGATAATCTCCGCCGCCTGGGGCCTGCCAAGCCTGCCGGCGGCCCGCCCCATCTCCTGCCGCCTCTCATCATTTCCGATCAGTTGCTTGAGCCGCCATAAGAGGAGTTCCGCCGTCAGGTCAGGCTCGGGGATCATCATGGCTGCCCGCTGCCTGTCAAGAAACAGGGCGTTTTGATATTGATGATCACCGGCCGCATACGGGTATGGGACCAGAATAGCGGGGATCGCCAGGGCTGTCAATTCAGCTATCGTTGCCGCCCCGGCCCGGCTGATCAGCAGATCTGCCGCCGCCAGTCCGTACTCCATTTCCTCCAGGTAGGGCCTGATCACTATTCTTCCAACATTATCCTCATTTATTCCCTGCGCTGCCATCTGTTGTATAAATTCCGGATACTCCGCCTTGCCGGTCACATGAATGAACTGGAGCCGCGGCCAGCTTCCGGCGCTCCTGTTTACGGCTGCGCCAAGCTGCCGGTATACCTGCAGCATCACCTCGTTAAGCCGCCGGGCCCCCCTGCTGCCGCCTGTGACCAGGATGGTCATGGCAGCGGCGCTCAGTTGAAAATAATCCAGGCCAGCCGCCCTGGAGGTCTTCAGGATCTCCTGGCGCACCGGCAGTCCGGAATGAACCACTCTGGCATTGCCGGAGATCGAGTCCGATCGCGCCGGAAAGGTTAAGTATACAGTGTGCGCCCAGCGCGATAACAGCCTGTTGGCCAGCCCCGGCACCGCGTTCTGCTCGTGCAGGAAGATGGGCACCCGCAGCCGGGCCGCCGCCAATACCAGCGGCACTGATACATAGCCCCCTGTAGCGAAAACCGACTGCGGCCTCCACTCCCTGATGATAGCGAGGCTTTGGCGGTATCCCCGGGACAGTGCGAGTGGGAAGGCCGGCGCGTGCAGCGAAAGGCGGCGCGGCCATTTCGCCGCGGCCACAGCCCGGAAGGCAAAGCCCCGGGCCGGAACGACCGAGCTCTCCAACCCCTCCCTGGTGCCGACAAAGAGTATCTCGCCGGACGGGTCCTCCTCCTTCAGAATGCCTGCTACCGCCAGGGCCGGATAGAGGTGCCCGCCCGTTCCCCCGCCTGTGATCAGGACGCGCATGACCGCGCCCCCCTATCCATCTGCAAAAATCCAATTCCAGTTGGAAAGACTCCTCTGTGCATCTGATACACCCCTAGCCATACGCGAAAACTCTTCTAACCATGGGTAAATACTCTTCAGCCATTTGTAAAAACTGTTCTAACCATGCGCAGATACTCCCAGTCCGACCTTAATCTCCCTCATTCATCAATAAACTGCTCTATCCACCGCAAATAACTAATCTATCCATCACTAAAATACGAAATATTTAACAAAATTCCAACCATCAGCAAGGTCAGGGTCAGAGAAGAACCTCCGTAGCTGATAAAGGGCAGGGTGATCCCCTTGACCGGCAGAGTGGCCGTGTCGGCACCGATGTGGATAAACGCCTGCAGCACTACGTTGAAGGTGATGCCCACCGCCACCAGGGAGGCGAATGTGTCAGGCGTCTTCAAGGCGATTCTCAACCCCCGCCACATAAAGACGAAAAATAATCCCAACACGAATACGACCCGATAAAGCCCAGTTCCTCGCCGATCACGGCAAAGATAAAGTCTGTCTGCACCTCGGGCAGGTACAGGAACTTCTGCCGGCCCATGCCCAGTCCCAGGCCGAACAGCCTTCCCGAGCCCACTGCGTAAAGGGACTGGATAGTCTGGAACCCCGCTGCCCAGGGGGTCGGCCCAGGGATTGAGAAAGGCGGTGAACCGCGCCAGGCGGTATGGCGCCGCTGCGATGGCCACCCCCAGTCAGCCATCTCCCAGACAGGCCAGGCCCATCAGGTGTGAGTCTTGCGGGCGCCTGCCACCATCATCATGAGTAGGAGGTGGCAAATTGGTCACCGCCGTGCCCAGGTCCGGCTGCAGCAGCATGAAGCCGCAGACGAGGCCGACGATCAGCATCGGCAGGGCAAAACCCTTGAAGAACTCCTTGACGCTGTCCTGATGCTGGGACAGGTACCGGGCCAGGAACAGCACCAGCGCCAGCTTGGCCACCTCGGAGGGTTGGAAGGAGAGCGCCGACACTCCCAGCCAGCGCCGTGCCCCGCTGATCTTGAGCCCCACCCCCGGGATCAGGACGATGATCAGGAGGAAAACCGACACGATAAATAGCGGCATCGCCCATTTCTTGTATTGCCGGTAGTCGATGCGCATGACCGCGATCATGCAGGCTACGCCCAACACTGCGAAGAGCAACTGGCGCTTCAAAAAATAGAAGCCGTCTCCGTAGGTTGTCTGCGCGGAGACGAAGCTGGCGCTGAACACCATGATGATGCCCATGGTGAGCAGCATCAGGATCACCAGGAACAGCATGAAATCGAGGGGCTGCCTGTTTGCCTTCACGTGCCTCCTCCTTTCAAACGGAGATCAGATGCGTACTGCCGGATATCGGAAGAGGATGAACAGTTATGGCAACGCCCGACCCGCTAAAGCGGGTATCCGCACCCCCCCTGCCGGGCGCCCATCCTGTGGATGGGCGCGGTACCCGGCCGGTGGGGCGTCCTCCGACATCTGACACACCAACGACTTGAATAAATCGCCCCTCTCCTCGTAATCCCTGAACATGTCCCAACTGGCGCAGGCCGGTGAGAGCAGGACCACATCGCCGGGGCTGGCCAGCCGGGCTGCGGTCTGCACACTCTCCTCGAGGTGGCCGCCCTCCAGACAGCATTATAGCCGGCCGCCCTGACCGCCTCTTCGATCTGGGGAGCGGCCTGGCCAAGCAGGACCAGCGCCTTTACCCGCCTTGATTCTCTCGGCCAGAGCTGAGAAATCGCTCCCCTTGGCCTTTCCTCCGGCGATCAGGATGATCGGTTCACTGAATGAGTCCAGGGCCTTCAGCACCGAATCCGGATTCGTTCCCTTGGAATCGTTGACGTATCTGACCCCGCCGACCATGCCGGCCGGCTCGAGCCGGTGAGGCACCCCGGGGAAGGTCGAGAGGGCGGCCGCTATGGTTTCCCTCCCTATACCTGCCAGGAGCGCCGTCGCAGATGCGGCCAGGGCATTGGCCAGATTGTGAGGCCCCGGGATCAGGATGCTCCGCGCCTGGCAGAGATCCTCCCTTAACCCGTCGGCGGCGTATGCGATCGTCCCCTCCTCGATGCCGATGCCTGTGGCCGGCACGCGCTTGGTGGAAAACCAGCATTTTTGAGCGCGCAGCTTTTCCACCCTGGAGTTAACCCAGGGGTCTTCCAGGTTCAACACGGCATGGTCGCCGGAATCCTGATTTTGAAAAAGGCGCGCTTTTACCCGCCCATACTCCTCGAGCGTCCGGTGCCGGTCCAGGTGGTCCGGGGTGAGGTTCAGCAACACCGCGATATGCGGCCGGAAGTTGTGGGAGCGCTCCAGTTGAAAAGAGCTGACCTCCACGATCCAGTAATCCACGCCGCTCCGCTCCCTGAGCGTCCGTTCGACCTCGCCTATCAGCGGGATGCCGATATTGCCAGCCACCACTACCCGGCGTCCCGCCTTCTCGAAGATGTAGCCGGCCAGCGCGGTGGTGGTGGTTTTCCCGTTGGTGCCGGTGATGGCAATGATCGGCTCTCTAATAAACCGGGACGCCAGCTCTAACTCGCTCCAGACCGGAATTCCCAGCTGCGCAGCCTCCGCTAGCGGGGCTATGGTCAGCGGCACGCCGGGGCTGACCACCAGCAGGTCGTACTTACCCCTCCGCAGCTCCGGATAGCCCCCGGCAACGAGCTCGAAGCAGGGCCCCATCCCGCCCGGATCCAGATCCAGTTCCGATTGTCGTTTGATGTCGGTGCCGGTCACCCGCGCTCCAAGAGTCGCCAAAAAGCGTGCAGCCGCCTGGCCGCTGCGGGCCATCCCCACTACCAGCACTTTTTTGTTCTCAAGGCTTGTCAATCTAAACCCACCCCTACCGTGTCTTGAGCTATTGGCCGGCAGACGGCCGCCGGGCTGCCAACCATCAGCTTGGCCCGCGCATCGCCCAGAAACCGAAAACTGCACAGCACAACCCCAGCATCCAGAAGAGTTAAACGACCCTGGTCTCGGTCCAGCCTGAAAGCTCGAAATGATGGTGCAGGGGGCTCATCCTGAAAACCCGCCTTCCCGTAAGCTTGAAAGAGATCACCTGGATAATCACCGACAGCGTTTCCAGTATGAATACACCGCCCAGGATGAGCAGCACCAGTTCGGTATGAGTCATTACCGCCAGCGCCGCCAGAGCCCCTCCCAGCGCCAATGAACCGGTATCTCCCATGAAGATCCGGGCCGGATGATAGTTGAAGCGGAGAAAACCCAAACAGCTTCCGGCCAGTGCCCCGGCAAAGACAGCCACCTCATACTGTCCTGTCATCCACGCAAACAGCACGTACGCCAGGGAGGCGATCAGCACCAGGCCGCCGGCCAGACCGTCAAGGCCGTCCGTAAGATTGACGGCGTTGGTGGTGGCCATCAGGATCAACACCGCCAGCACCGGGTACCAGATGATGCCAAGCGGGAGCTGTTGACCGGTGAAGGGCAAACGCACCGCCGTTCCCGCTTGCAGGGTGAAAACTCCCCAGACCAGAAGCGCTCCCAACAGCAGCTGGCCCAGCAGCTTGGTGCGCGCCCTGATTCCGAGCGGGCGCTTTAACACCACCTGCATGAAATCGTCGGCAAAACCCAAAAGGCCGCAGCCGGCCATGATCGCCACCAGCAGCAGCGCCCTGGCGTTCAGGCCGGTCGCTAACAAGGTGGCGAATCCCGTGCCTGCCAGGATCAGCAGCCCGCCCATAGTGGCGGTTCCCTGTTTCTCCAGATGAGAACCAGGGCCGTCGCGGCGCACCTGCTGCCCAAACTTCAGGCGATGGAGCAGTGGTATGAGTATTGGACCGAGCAGCAGGACTACGATCAGGCTGATCCCAAAAGCTGCCGCCACTTCCGCGATCTTCTCATTCATGACAACCTCGCCTATCAGGCTTTGAAATCATCCGATCCTGAGAAATAGCCGCTCCACCCCTCCTGAAGCAGTCTCCCGCACCGGATAAAGCATGTTCATGACCAACCGGCTGCCATCCGCCGGCACGAGGGCATCCGTCAGTCATCGGTGTCATCCATCCCGCAGACCCTGCCAGCGCAGCAACGTCACGAGCTCATCCATGTGCGCCCCCCGGGACGCTTTCAACAGCACGACGTCGCCCGGTGCGATCAGACTGGCCAAAAAATTAGCAGTGGCAGCGTTATCCGGGAAAAACCGGACACGCTCCTCCGGCATGCCGGCCGCCCGTGCGCCCACGGCGATCTCCCGGGCCAGCTCACCCACTGCGCAGAGGCGATGAACTCCGAGCGCGGCAGCCTGTTCTCCCACCGTCCGGTGGCTGGCGGCTGCAGCCTCACCCAGCTCATACATCCCTCCCAGCACTGCAATCGTCCTGTTTGCGGGCACGGCCACCAGCAGTTGCAAGGCTGCCATGACAGAATCCGGGCTGGCGTTGTAGGTGTCGTCGATGAGTGTGCTGCCCCCGATCCCCGCCTTGACCTCCAGGCGCATACCGGTGAGGCTGGCAGTCCCCAAACCCCTGGCGATCTCTCCGGGGCGCATGCCCAGACGGTAGCCCACCGCCGCCGCCGCCAGGGCATTGACGACGTTATGGGCGCCTGGCAGGGGCAGATAGCACGATGACTCCCCCAGCGGCGTTGACAGGGTGAATTCCGACCCATTCAGCCCATCCAGCCTGATGCCTCCGGCGCGCACCGCGCAATGCTCAGACGACGTCCCGTAAAACAGCACTTCGCAGTTGCACTTCCGGGCCAGCTGCAGCTGCCAGGGATCGTCCCCGTTCAGGACGGCGCAGCCTTGCGGCGGGAGGGCCTGTACAAGCTCGCCCTTGGCCTCTGCGATCGCAGCTTGTGAACCCAGCCTTTCCAAATGGGTGATGCCTATGTTGGTGATCACCCCGATCAGCGGCTGACAGATCCTTGATAACAACGCTATCTCTCCGGGGAGGCGCATCGCCATCTCCAGCACCGCAGCCCCAGAGTGATGATCGAGGCGCAGCAGGGTCAGGGGTAGGCCGATCTCGTTGTTCTGGTTTCCCTCGGTTTTTACGACGCTCCATTTTACTCCCAGCACCCCTGCGGTCAGGTCCTTGGTGGTGGTCTTGCCTGTGCTTCCGGTAACCGCCACCACCGGAATCGAAAACAGGCTCCGGTAATACCCGGCCAGGACCTGCAGCGCCTGCAGCGTATCGGGCACCAGCAGCAGCGTCCGCCCCGCTGCGGCGGACACCGGGCTGGAGACAACCGCCGCCGCCGCCCCCCGCTGCCAGGCATCCTCCAAGTATCGATGCCCGTCGGTCCTGGCGCCCGGCAGGGCGAAGAAGAGCTGTCCGTCCTCCACCCGCCTGCTGTCGATAGCCACGCCGGTCACCACGGTCTCCCTGTTTCCCTGGAGCAGGCAGCCCTTGACCGCTGCCTCGATCTGCCACATGCGGAGCGCTTCCATCGCTGGCCGGGATCTCCTTCTTTGAAATTTATTTCGTTGAAATCTCGTCGGTTAAAGTTCCTCAGTTAAAGTTTCTTTCCGAATGCAGCTCTCGGTAAGAATTTCTTTCTTTCTTCAAGTCTCCTTCTTCAAAATATCCCCGGTCAAAATCTCTCTTGCAGCCTGCTCATCGCTGAAGGGCAACACCTGGCTGCCGATGATCTGGTAGTCTTCGTGCCCCTTGCCGGCGATCACCACGAAATCGCCGCTGCGGGCTGCCGCTCAGAGCCCTTCCGATCGCCTCGCGGCGGTCCGGGATCACCTCGTAGCAGGCAGCCGCCACTTCCCTCAGGCCGGTTTCGATCTGCCGGATGATAGAGAGCGGCTCCTCGCTCCGCGGGTTGTCAGAGGTCATAATGACAGCATCGCATAGCTGCCCGGCTATCTTGCCCATCATCGGCCGCTTGCCCGGGTCGCGGTCGCCGCCGCAGCCAAACACGGCGATCAGCTCGGCCCCGTGTCAGCGCCCTGGCGGTGCGCAGCACATTTTCCAGACCGTCGGGGGTATGGGCGTAGTCGACGACTACTGTAAAATCCTGTCCCTCATTCACCACCTGGAAGCGACCCGGCACCCCTGCCGCTCCGGCCAGCACCCGCTCGATGAGATCCGGCTGCAGGCCCTCTTTTAAACCGACGGCGATAGCCGCCAGGCTGTTATAAACGTTGAACCTGCCCGGCAGGGATATCTTAAACGGAAGACGGTTCCCTTCAAAGCAAACGGTAAATGCAGTACCATGCTCCGAGAGACGCAGATCCACGGCCCTCACCTCCGCCTCCTCATCGATGCCGTAGGTGAGTATGGGCGCCGCTGTCGCCCTGCACACCTCTCTTCCATGCGGATCGTCCAGGTTGACCACTGCATAGCAGGGTCTGGCCTTGGTACGGTCCTGGCCCAGGTGCTGGAAAAGCCGCATCTTGACTGCCAGGTATTCTTTCAGATCCCCGTGAAAGTCCAGGTGATCCTGGGAAACATTCGTAAAAACGGCTGCGTCGAATTCACAGCCAGCCACACGCTTCAAAAAAAGCCCGTGGGAAGACGCTTCCATGGCCACCCCCCGGATTCCCTGATCAGCCCAACACCGTAGCGAGCGCTGCAGGTCCAGGGACTCCGGAGTGGTGCGCTGATTCCAGACGGTGCCCACCTCCGCCATGGGCATGCCCCCGGCCCTGAGGAGGCTGGCGATCAGGTGCACCGTGGTCGTCTTGCCGTTGGTGCCGGTGACTCCGAACAGGCTCATCTCCCGGCTGGGATGACCGTAAAAGTTGGCCGCCATATCGGCCAGAGCCGATCGGGTGTCCGGCACTCTTGCCCATGCCAATCCGGCGGGCAGCGCGGCTTCTGTTTCGATGACCACCGCTGCTGCACCCCGCCGGGCCGCATCGTCGATGTAGCTGTGGCCGTCGGCTCGGTAGCCGGAAATGCAGACAAAGACAAAACCTGGCTGCACTTGGCGGGAGTCGTAATGCACCCCTGTCACCGGAGTCATCAGTCCTGACGCAGCCCGGATCTTGATGCCCCCCATCAGTTGTTGCAAAGAAAATCTAATCTCTGTCCCCATCAAGTTCAGTCCACTCTTGACTCTCATTCCGCTCGCAACTGCTATCAGTCAGCTCTCGACCTGTTATCAGACCGCGCGCCACCATTACAGTTCGTCCCCGTCAGTATCAAGCGATGCCGCTCTTTTCCGGCTGTTTATCTTACTGGCTCCCGGCCCGGAAAAAACGGACCGACCATAACTTTACGAAATTGCACATGGCTGGCTTATTACTTGTAATAATTCTATCCTTCCCAAAAAAATCATTTAGTAAAATTGATTCCATTTATGTCTATAAATGCCTGATCAGGGACCGCTCGTCATGGGCAGCGGCGATGCGAATTTTACAGTAACCTGGCTGCCGGCTTTGACCCGGGTGCCGGCGGCCGGATCCTGCTGCACCGCATTCCCAGAGGAGAAGGGGCCTCCCTGTGGAACCAGCTCCAGGTCCATATCTCCCAGCAGCTCAGCCGTATCCCGCATGCTCTTGCCCTTGACGTCAGGTACGGTGCGATCGCCAGTTGGGTTCACCTCTGGCGCCTCCAGGTTCAGCAACACACTGCTCCCCTTTTGCACGCTGACACCATCGACCGGCACCTGCCCGAGCACCACCGGACCCACTCCGTTCGGCACGCCGGTCAGGCCTGCCTGAGCCAGAGCTTTTTGTGCTTCAGCTAAAGGCAGATTGATCACTGGCGGCACCACAGTCATTTCATTATTCAAATTAGCGCCCTCTGGCACATAGCCCAAAGGGACCTGCAAATAATGCAGGCTGTCCTGCATTGCCTGCTGGAACAGGGGAGCGGCCATGACCCCGCCGAACTGGGGGTAGCCCTGGGGAGTGTCGAGCATCACTACACAGGCGAGGCGCGCCTGACCGACAGGAGCAAATCCGCAGAACGAGAGCACGTTAGCCGTTTCCGAATATCCGCCGCCTGGCAGCGGCTTCTGCCCGGTGCCGGTCTTTCCGGCCACTGCGTAGCCATCGATGCGGGCGTTGGTGCCAGTCCCTTCATCCACCACCCGCTGCAACAGGCTGCCCTCCTCCTGGGCCGTGGCCGTCGAGAGCACCTGGCGAATCACCTGCGGTCCAAACTGGCGTACAGCCTGGCCCTGGCTGTTAAGTTCCTCCTTGACCACGTAAGGGCGCATCAGCTTACCGCCGTTGGCCACTGCGCTCATGGCGGTTACCAGCTGCAGCGGGGTCACACTGTTGGCCTGGCCGATGGACATGGTGGCCAGGTCGACCTGGGTGGCCTCTTTCTGATTGACAATAATGCCGCTGGCTTCCCCCGGCAGGTCTATGCCAAGCGGCTGACCGAATCCAAAGGCATCCAGGTATTTATAGAAGGCGTCCAGGCCGATCCTGAGTCCGATGTCGATGAAGCCGACATTGCAGGAGTTCTGAACCACCTCCCCCAAAGATTCGCTGCCGTGACCTCCGGGCAGCCAGCAGTGGATCAGCCGGTCCGCCACTTGGATATAGCCGGGGCAATAGAAGCGGTCGTTCTGGCTGACCATATTCTCGTCCAGGGCCGCTCCCAGGGTGACGATCTTGAAAGTGGAGCCCGGCTCGTAGCTGTTGGAGATAGCGACGTTGCGCCGGTTGGCCTCAGGATAGGCTGCATAATTATTCGGATCGAAGTCCGGCCGGTTGGCCATGGCCAGGATCTCACCGGTATTCGGGTCCATGATGATCATGCAGGCGCTTATCGGATGCCGTTCCTGCATCACCTGGTCCAGCTGGCGTTCGGCAAAATACTGGATGTTCTGGTCGATCGTCAACACCAGGCTCAGGCCCGGCTCAGGCTCGATGAATTGGCGAGCGGTATCGGGGATTTCACGCCCCTGGGCATCGCACTCCACCAGCATGCGGCCGCTGACGCCCGAGAGCTCTTGATCATAGGCGAACTCAATCCCCTCCAGGCCCTGGTTGTAATCACCGGCAATGCCCAGGACTTGGGAGGCAAGGTTTTTTTGCGGGTAATAGCGCTGGGGTTTGGAAATAATGCCGATCCCCGGAAGGCTCATCTGGCGCAGGGCCTGGGATTGATCCGGATCCAGCTTCAGCTTGATCCATACCGATTGCTGATCCTGGGTGATGCTCGCCAGCACGTCACCTTCATTCAAGCCGAGCACGCCTGCCAGTTGCTGGGCTATGTTCGCGGCCTGACCCGAGCTTTTGACCTCTGCCGGTATAGCGTAGACCGCATCGGCGCTGATACTGGTGGCCAGTACGTTGCCGTTGCGGTCGAAGATATCGCCGCGCTTGGGGTCGACCGTGATTTCGCGGATCCGGTTCTGGAGAGCCTGCTGCTCGTACCAGTTTCCCTTGACCAGTTGCAGCCATGCCAAGCGGAGGCATAACAGTCCGAAAATAAAAAAAATGCCAAAAAAGAGAAAGGTTATTCTCTTGCGTACAGTGACGTCGCCTTTAGCCAATATCGATCACCCCATCAGCGGGTCGAAGCTTCAGCCCTGCCGGTGAACCGCGGAAGCAGGGCCAGCAACCGGCTGCTCCACGTGCTCTTTGGGACCTGACTCACTGCCTGCGGTTCCGGGGACAGCTCCTCAGTGGCAGCAGATGCGACCAGGAAATTATCCGGGTCCGTCATCCCCAATTTGTTTCTGGCGATCTGTTCGACTCTTATGGGCGCCTGGAGCTGAGCTATCTCGAGTTCCATGCGGTTGTTTGCGGTCTGCAGACTGGAAATGTCGCCCTGGACATTTTCCGCCTGATAACCCAGGGAGATGATCCTGGTTGTCTGATAGGTGTACAGCATGCATAAAGCGAAACCGGCAAGAATCATCAAGGCGTATAGGGGGCGCCTCCTGGCGGCGGTGCCCGCCCTAGCGACAGGACTGAGGTTGCTCTCCGGTTGTATCGCCGAGTACTGTTTCTTTTCGGCTAATACCAAATTATTCACCTCATTTGTTTTATATTCGGGTTCCTGTTCCTGGTTGCCGCTTCCTCTTGCTGAAACCGATCTCTCTCTACACATTCCCGGCGACCCCGTCTAGATCCTCTCCGCGGCTCGCAATTTAGCGCTGCGAGCTTTCGGGTTCTGCTTCAGCTCTTCCGCTGCCGGTCTGACCGGTTTTTTAGTCAACACTCGCAACACCGCCCCACTGGCGGGCACTTCGCTGCTTTTCGCATGGTCTCGAAAGCTGTTCTTGACGATCCGGTCTTCCAGAGAATGAAAGGAGATCGCCACAATCCTGCCCCCTGACCGTAGCGCTGAGACGGCCGCCTCCAAACCAAGGCTCAAACCGTTAAGCTCGTCGTTGACCGCAATCCGCAGCGCCTGGAAGGTGCGCTTGGCGGGGTGCGGGCCGGTTCTGCGGGCGCCCGCCGGGATTGCCCGTTTGATGATCTCCACCAGCTGTGCCGAGGTGGCAACCGGCCGCTTGACCCTGGCATCTGCTATGAATGAGGCAATTCTTTTTGCCCATCTCTCTTCGCCGTAGCGCAGGATCAGCCCGGCCAACTCCCGCTCCGGCAAGCTATTGACGAGATCGGCTGCGGTGGTGGCCGCTGACCGATCCATTCGCATATCAAGCGGCGCATCCTGTTGGTAGCTAAAACCCCTTTCAGCATCCAGCACCTGCCAAGAAGACACTCCCAGGTCGAACAGGGCTCCGTCCACCCCGGTTATCTTCAGGCCGGCCAGGACTGCGGACAACCGCCGGTAATCGCTCTTGATTAAAGTTACCCGCTCCCCATAAGCACTGAGGTTGGCCGTCGCCCGAGCCAGGGCGATCTCATCCTGATCCAGCCCGATCAGCCGGCCTCCCGCACCTGCCTGGCGGAGCACCGACTGGGCATGTCCGCCTCCCCCCACCGTGCAGTCGACGTAGGTTCCTCCCTCTCGCACCGCCAGCCACTCCAGCGCCTCCGCCAACATGACCGGCCGGTGTTCGATCTCAGACACTGAAGATATCGCCCTCGCCAAGTTTGGCCGCCAGGTCGTCGAAGGTCTCCTCCACCGGCGCGGCATACTCGAGCCAGCGCTCCTTCGCCCAGATCTCGATCCTGGAACCGGCCCCGATGATCACGACCTCCCGGTTAATCCCTGCATATTCTCTCAGGGAAGGCGGAATTAAAATCCGACCCTGAACATCCAGTTCGCATTCAGAGGCTCCGGAGAAGAGATAGCGGGTGAAGCGCCGGGCCTCGGGCATGGTCAGCGGCAGCTTCCTCAGTTTCTGCTCCAGGGAATCCCACTCGTCAAGGGGAAACACGAACAGAGAGCGGTCCAGGCCGCGGGTGGAGATGCAGCGATCTCCCAGGCGGCTTCTGAATTTTGACGGCAGGATCAGCCGTCCCTTGGCGTCAAAACTATGCTGATGCTCTCCGATAAACATGTTTCCCCCCGGATTACCATTTAATATTATTTCGGCACCACTTTGCACCACTTTACTCCACTTTGAATTCTATCTGACTTCAAGAAATTCCTTTTTTTAGAGGACCTATTTTATTAGGTCTTAAGTCCTATTTTTTATTTATTTTTCATTTTCATTTCTGAAATAATCTAACCGCTATCACCCACATTTTTTTAGAGCAAAAAAAATCCACCATGATCAGGTGGCAGATGAGGGTTGCGCGGATCGGCTCCTTACACCCTGCGGAATGTTTCCCTGATGCCGGGAGCAGTATAGAGCAGTGCTGCCAGGCAGTGGATGACAAAGCTGGAAATGAAAAAATAGATCAGGCTCCAGTTGACGAAGATCACATAGCGCATGATCAGGGCAAAGTATGCCACGACCGTGGTCGCCATTGTAAAAGCCACCAGGTAGAGCCCCTTCTCCGCGCTGCCACCCGGCAAATGGTCCCAGTAGTGCAGGAATAGAAGCATCTCTGCTGCATAGGCCAATAGGAGGAAGACGGGGATCCCCAGCATTGTGAACATGGCTGGTGAGAAGCGCCACAGTCCTAAAATCGGCACCGCCAGCAGGTTGACGAACAGGGCGAGCACTGTGCCTCCCAGAAAACCAGGCAGCAGCAGGGCGGCTACCCGGTCCAGCGGCACCACCAGCAGCACGACAGCCCAGGCCAGTATAAATAAGACAAACCATGCCAAGCTCGAAGACATAGACCTCACCTCCAATCTTATGAGAAGAATGTTAAACATTTTCAAGTATACCCATTATTTTCTGTTTTATGTGCGACTGAAAACTATGCGCACCAATGCCGTGCCCGCCAAAAAACCCCGCTCCGTTTAGGTGAGCAGGGTTTTAAATTTTAGCGGGGTTTTAAATTTTAATGGGGGGTTCGGAAACAGTTTTCGCCATGGCTATCCAGGGGGTACTAGTGAATCGCCAGCCGGTTTAACTGGTGCAGCAGATCGTCAACGTCGATGCCGTGGGCCTCTGCAGCATCCTCTATGCTTTCGCCCTTCGCAGTCGGGCAATCCACGCATTGCATGCCAAACGAGAGAAACACAGTCGCCGTCTGGGGACTCATGGTGATCACTTCGCGCGATAGTCATTTCTTTCGGTGATCATTTCTCTTCCCCCTGCTCTGATTCAATCTTACCATATAGCCAACCCCGATCAATGACTGCGGAACATCCATGTCCGGCCGGGCCTTTTAGTAATCCGCTCCCCAATCTTGAAAAGGCTTTCCCAGGCCGCAGCCAGAGCGGATGCCAGTTCGTAGGTGCGCACCGCATCCGGTTCGGACAGGTTCGCAGTGCCGCAGGCCGGCGTCACCAGGGACTGGGACTGCACCAACCGGAGATCCATCGGCCTTTCGCTCCAGCTCCTGCAATAAGCGCTGTGTCCGCCCCTGCAGCGAGGCCAGGTTTTCTCCGGCCAGGGCCTCCCCGGCGGTAGGGACCAGACCCCAGGCCATGACCCCGGAGCGCTCCAGGAAGGACTGGATCAGCTCCGGGAACAGGGCAAAGCTGGCGGCATACTGGTAGGCGTCGAAGCTGATGATATCGATCTCGGCTCCAGCAGCAGCGACCAGTCCAGGTCGGCGCAGGAGTGCACCCCCACCAGGCCCCCGAATGTGCGCACGATGGCGCAAATTCGTTCAGCTCGGCGATGACCTCTCCGCCGGGTGACGCCGATCCGGTCGCCCATGCCGCAGCTGTAAATCACCGGGTCGTCCATGAAGATCAGCACCGGCAGGCCGAATTGACCCAGGGTGCCGGGCCTGCCAGGCCGCCTGGAGGCCGAGCTGCTTCAGCAGCACGTCCCGCAGCTGCGGGTCGTAGTAGGCGGGGATACCCCGGGGATCGGTGATCCGGAAACCGACGGTCAACAACCCGGCGACCTGCCCCTTTAAAAACCGGGCCGGGCCGGATCCCCGGGTTCTCAGATCATCGTAGAACCGGTACCAGCCGTCTGCGGCGCCGGGCGGAAAAGCCAGCCTGTCAAGGGCCTGCACGCTTCCCGCTGACGCCTCCAGGTAGATGGAGTAAAAATCGGCCAATCTTTCCGGCCACTCAGGAGCATCGGATGCAAAACGGGCGCGCCGATCGCTCTCCATCTCAAGCAGGCCGAGATCGAGCAGCAGTTGCAGGTTCTGAAACGTGAAGTATTCACGCTTGTTGGCCTTGGGAAGCTGCGGCCAGTGAGGCCCGGCCGGGCAATAGCGCCTGACCAGATCGACGGCGGCGGCGGCATCCAGGTGCGGCAGACTGCCGATGCCGGTTGCCAGTCCGCCGGGGCTGATATTCATGTATTCTCAACCTCCCCTGGTGATGGGTGCGCAGCCGGAGAAGAGCAACTGCGCCTGGAAGCGCCGGTGTGCATAAATGGCAATGGACAGGCCTGCGAGATCCGGCAGCAATGTCCCGGGCGACCGGCGGAAACACACACAGTTTGTAGATTCGCAAGCTATAGATGTTACAGGTTGTAGACCTCTTCACCGCCGAGCACCCTGATCCCCTTCTCGATCGATCAACCTTTCGGCACCTGGGAGTTCTCCACCCGGAACACCGCCAGGGCATCCTGAGAGACCTTGGCGCTGAAGGCGTACATATACTCGATGTTCACGCCGGCATCCTGCATCAACTCCAGAACTCCGGCCAGGCCGCCGGGAGAATCAGGAATCTTGCACAGCCAGCACCTCGGTCATGCTGACGGTGAAGCCGCCTTCCCGCAGCACCCGGTAGGTCTCTTCGGGGCGATTGACAATCAGCCTCAAAATGCCAAAATCGGTGGTATCGGCGATTGAGAAAGCCCGGATGTTGATGCCGTGATTCCCGATTGTCCTGGTCACGCTGGCCAGGCGACCGCACTTGTTCTCCAGGAAAACCGAGATCTGCTTGATCGGCATGCTTTTCCCTCCTTTTCAGCGTGCTTTTGCATGATGCGACGTTCGAAAGACACCATTCTGCCGCTGGCGATCACTAGCCAATCAACTGTGTCAGATCTGGCGGCGGTCAATAACCCGCTTGGCCTTGCCCTCGCTGCGCTCGATGGTTTTGGGCTCGACCAGTTTGACCCTGACGTTGATCCCCAGCACGTCTTCAATCTCCCGCCGGATCTGGCGCTCCAGGGTTTCCAAGCTGCCGCACCTCATCAGAGAAGAACTGCTCGGAGACCTCCACCCAGACCTCCAGCTCGTCCAACTGCCCCCGGCGCTCCACGATGATCTGGTACTGCGGTTCGGTGTGGGCGATCCGGAGCAGCACCTCTTCGATCTGGGACGGGAAAACATTGACGCCCCGGATGACCAGCATGTCGTCGGTGCGCCCGACAAAGCGGCCGATCTTCCGGTGGGTGCGCCCGCAGGGGCAGGGCTCCGGAATGATGGTGGTGATATCCCTGGTGCGGTAGCGGATCAGGGGCATGGCCTGCTTGGTCAGGCTGGTGACCACCAGTTCTCCGTAGCTCCCGGGCGGCAACTGCTGCCCGGTCTCCGGGTCGATCACCTCGAACAGGAAGTGGTCCTCCCAGACGTGCAGGCCCTGCTTCTCCGGACACTCCACCGCCACGCCGGGGCCGATGATCTCGCTCAGCCCATAGACATCCAGGGCCATGCAGCCCCAGCCGGGCCTCGATCTGGCTTCGCATGTTCTGCGACCAGGGCTCGGCGCCGAAGAGTCCGCCCTTCAGCTTCAGAGTCACTCTTGGAAAGCCCCATCTCCTCCATCACCTCGGCCAGGTGCATGGCGTAGGAGGGCGTGCAGGCCAGGATGGTGCTGCCGAAGTCCTTCATGATCATGATCTGCCGCTTGGTGTGGCCGCCCGAGACCGGGATCACCGAGGCGCCGATCCGCTCGGCCCCGTAGTGGACGCCGAGGCCTCCGGTGAACAGGCCGTAGCCGTAGGCGTTATGAATGACGGAATTCTTGGTCGCGCCGCAGCAGGTGAGGGAGCGTGGCCATCACCTCCGCCCAGACTTCCAGGTCGTGCCTGGTATAGCCATCCACGACCGGCTTGCCGGTGGTGCCCGAGGAGGCGTGCACCCTCACCACCTCGCTCAGGGGCACTGCAAACAGTCCGTAGGGATAGTTGTCCCGCAGGTCGTTCTTGGTGGTGAAGGGCAGCCTGGCCAGGTCGTCCAGAGACTTTTCACGTCATCGGGTCCCAGGCCGCGCTCCTGCAGCTCCCGGCGGTAAAAAGGCACCTCGTGGAAGACCCGGCTTACCGTTTCCCGGAGCCGCTCATTCCTGGAGGGCCTCCAGTTCTGCCCGCGGCATGCACTCATATTCTCGTTCCAGAACAAGACTCAATTTCAACCTCACCCCCTTCATATAATTCGATCCACCATCCGTAAGCCCAGATACGGGGAAAGCCCGCCGGCACACGGGAATGCGGAGTACATGACTACTGACTACTGACTCCTGACTCCTGTTATTTATTCCCATGCTGGTCGCGATTGCCGTAGGGAATGGGTATAAACTGGACCGAAGGACGGCGCTGCGCCGGCTGGGGATAGAGATCCATCAGATCGTAGACCTCCTCTCGGCATTCTGGTTGCAGACGGCGGTAACTCCGATCTCCTTCAGGATGTCGCAGGTGATCGGGTAATCGTGGGTCCACCGCCCCTCGGTGAAGACCTTGGCGATGCGCTCGGCCTCTGAGTCGCCATAGCGGTCCTTGAGGAGATTCCTGCATGGTTTCATCCACCTGGACGATGGCCTTCTGGGCGATATCGCCGAGAATCAGGGTCTCGTCGTTGACCCGGTTCTTGTTCTTCTGCTCGATCGCCTTTAAGATGGAGACCGCCGGATAACTGCCGATCTGGGGGTCAACCGGGCCCAGCACCGCATTCTCGTCCATGTAGATCTCGTCCGCGGCCAGGGCCAGCATCGTCCCGCCGGACATGGCGTAATGCGGCACGAAGACCGTGACCCGGGCGTGGTGGTTGCGCAGGGCGAAGGCGATCTGCTCGGCAGCCAGCACCAGGCCTCCCGGCGTATGCAGGATCAGGTCGATCGGCATATTGTCGGGGGTGAGGCGAATCGCCCGCAGGATCTGTTCGGAGTCCTCGATATCGATGTACCTTCCGATGGGTATGCCCAGCAGGCTGACGGACTCCTGCCGGTGAATCAGGCTGATCACCCGGGAACCCCGCATCGCCTCGATCTTTCTGAATAGCCTCAACCTGGCCAGATTCGATTGCTGCTGTTTGAAGATGGGGAGCAAAGCGATCAGGATCAGTAATACCCAAAAGATAATCAAATTGATCCTGTCATCGCCTCACCTTTTTCAAACAAGTCATACCCATTACCCATCACTCGGGACTTTACCACATAATACCATAACACCTAGGTAAAAAGATACCCCACAGATGCCGTGGTCATCGGTGTTTTCGAACCTCGGCTCACAACGGCGGTACCCGCCTGGCTGTTTTTCGGATCCCCTTGCGGGGCATACAAGCCACAGCCAGAGCCCAAGCTCCTCAGTTTTGGTGTTGGCTCAAAACTCCCCAATAATCACGCACATCGCAGGGCACTTTTTACTTCTACTATCGTAGCATATCCCCCGTTTTTCAAGGAAAGACTATTATGAAGCCTCTGGCAACACTGCCAGCGATTTAAAAGCACGCCGGGCGGCTGCCATCTCTCGCCGGAGGCGATGGGATCAGGCTTCAGGCATCCCGCTCACGGCCCCGGCTTTACCGACTCGGCGCCTAATTTCATCTGCCTTCAGGCTTTTCATCTGTTGTTACACGGTAATCTTGGCTTCGATGTGCACTTCTGAAAGCTGCTTCGCCGCGACTGGCGCCGGGGCCCCGGTCATCAGGCAGGTCGAACTCTGGGTCTTGGGAAAGGCGATCACGTCCCGGATAGTCTCCCGGCCGCAGCATCAACATCATCATCCTGTCGAATCCGAAGGCGATCCCGCCGTGGGGCGGCGCCCCATAATCCAGGGCATCCAGCAGAAAGCCGAACTTGTGGGCGATCTCCTCCGGGGCCAGCCCGATAGCCTTGAACAGCCGGTCCTGCACGTCCCGGCGATGGTTTCTGATGCTGCCGCCGCCGATCTCCGTGCCGTTCAACACCAGGTCGTAGGCTCTCGCCCTGACCTGGCCGGGAGTCTTCTCCAGCAGGTGCAGGTCCTCTTCCCTGGGCGCGGTAAAGGGGTGATGCATCGCCTCCAAACGTTTTTCCGTATCATTATACTCAAAGAGGGGAAAATCGGTGATCCAGACAAAGGCAAAACGGTCGGGCTCTGCCAGATTGAAGCGCTGCACCCAGCTCCAGGCGCAGTTGTCCGAGGACGGTCTCACACCACCCCCGGCCGGTCGGCCACGAACAGCAGCAGGTCTCCCGGCAGCCCTTCCAGCCTGGCGCACCAGTTGCTGCAACTCCGTCTGCTGGAACATGCTTGGCCAGCGGCGACCTGATCTCCTGACTCGCCCAGGATAAACCAGGCCAGGCCCTTGGCCCCCCACCCGCCAGCCAGCTTTGCCAGCTCGTCCAGTTCCCGGCGGGACAGCGAACCGGCGCCGGGCACCCGGATGCCCCTGACCACGCCGCCGCCCTGCACCGCCCCGGAAAAACCTGGCAGGAGCAGCCGCCGGCAAAATCAGTGACAGTCCACGATCCTCATGCCCAGGCGCAGGTCCGGCTTGTCGCACCCGTAGCCGTCCATGGCCTCCCGGTAAGTCAGGCGGGGAAACGGCCTCGGCGACCTCCTTGCCCAGCAGCTGGCCGAACAGGACTGCCATCATCTCTTCCATCAGCTCCATGATCTCTTCCTCGCCGATGAAGGACATTTCGATATCGAGCTGGGTGAACTCCGGCTGCCGGTCCGCCCTCAGGTCCTCGTCCCGGAAGCACCTGGCAAACTGGAAGTAGCGTTCAAAGCCGGCCACCATCAGGATCTGCTTGAAAAGCTGGGGCGATTGGGGCAGGGCAAAGAAATACCCCGGGTAGATCCTGCTTGGAACCAGGTAATCCCTGGCCCCTTCGGGGGTGCTGCGGGTGAGCATCGGGGTCTCCACCTCCAGAAAGCCGCTGGCCGGAGAGAAACTCCCTGATGGCACAGGGCGGCCTGGTGCCGGAAGGTGAAGATCTCCCACATCTCCGGGCGCCTCAGGTCCAGGTAGCGGTAACGCAGGCGGACTGCCTCGTCCACCTCCGTCGCTTCCCCGGGATAGAAGGGAGGCGTCTTGGCGGCGTTCAGAATGGCGATCTCGCTTACCAGGACCTCGATCTCCCCGGTCGGCATGTTCGGGTTGGCGGTTCCCGCGGGACGCCGGCTGACCCGGCCCGTGCATCGGCCACCACGTACTCGGGGCGCACTGCCTGGCTCGTCTTAAAGGCCTCCGGCTGGCGGTCCGGGCTCAGCACCGTCTGCACCAGGCCGCTCCGGTCGCGCAGGTCCAGGAAGATCACCCCGCCGTGGTCGCGCCGCCGCTGCACCCAGCCCATCAAGACCACCTCCTGGCCGGTGTGATGTACGTTAAGCTCCCCGCAGCCGTGTGTGCGTATGAAAGCTGCCGTCTGTTTATCAGCGTCCAACTATCGTAGCCTTCCCTGTCGGCGTGTTTTCAAGCAGGCCCAACAACTCCCGGCGGGGCACCGCTGCCTGTGTTCCCTGTCCATATCCCTCAGGAGCACCTTCTCCTCCTGCAGCTCCTCCGGCCCGATGATGACACACCACCTGGCCCCCAGGCGCGCCGCCTGCTTCATCTGCGCCTTCAGGCTCCTGGCCGTGAAGTCCATTTCAGTTGAAATGCCGGAACGCCTGAGCTCCATCAGCAGGCAGAGCGCCTCCTGGCGCAGCTGCTCCGACAATGCATCCGGGGTAGCGATGAAGACCAGCCCGGCCGCGGGGAGAGGCAGCACGATCTGCTGCTGCTCCAGGGCCAGCATGACCCTCTCCAGGCCGACGGCCGCTCCGATGCCCGGCGCCGCAGGACCGCCGCAGGCCTCCACCAGGTTGTTGTAGCGACCGCCTCCGGCCAGGGAGCTCTGGGCGCCGAGGCCCTCCAGGGTCACTTCGAAGGCGGTGTGCGTGTAGTAGTCGAGGCCGCGCACCATTCCCGGATCGAGGCAGAAAGGGATGCCGAGCAGCCTCAGGTACTGCTGCACCTTATCAAAATGGACGGCGCAATCCGGGCACAAGTAGTCCCGGATCGCCGGCGCCTGCGCCCTCAGGTGCTGGCACTCCGGAACCTTGCAGTCCAGCAGGCGCAGCGGATTCTGATCCAGGCGCATCCGGCAGTCGTCGCACAGTGAGCCCTGCAATGGCCGGAAATACTCCTGCAGCGCTTTCGTATAAGCTGGCCTGCAGTTAGGGCAACCGACACTGTTCAGCTCCAGCCGCAGCCCCCTCAACCCCAGGCTGCTGAAGAAATCCCAGGTGCATCCGATAATCTCCACATCAACCGCCGGATCGTCGCTGCCGAAAGTTTCCATTCCGAGCTGGTGGAATTGACGGAACCGGCCTGCCTGGGGGCGGTCATAACGGAACATCGGCCCCAGGTAATAGAGTTTCACCGGCTGCGCCTCTGAATCGAGGTGATGCTCGATGTACGACCTGACCACGGCCGCCGTGCCCTCCGGCCGCAGGGTAAGGCTCCTGCCGCTGCGGTCGTCGAACGTGTACATCTCCTTCTGGACAATATCCGTGGTGTCGCCGATGCCTCTCAAAAAAAGCTCGGTGTGCTCGAAGATCGGGGTGCGTATCTCTTTGAAACCATAAGTTTCGCAAGTCTTGCGGGCCGCCCACTCTACGTACTGCCATTTCTCTACCTCGCCAGGCAGCAGGTCCTTTGTCCCCCGGGGCGCTCTCATCAAACTGATCCACTCCTTAGTTGAAGATGCCCGATGCCGGAAATCAGATTCTCCTGCCTAAACTCGGACACGCCTGATGGTTTCTGCCGCTCTGTTCACCAACCCTCGAAGGGTTGCCGCTCTCCTTATGGCGGCCGCGACTCCGCTCTCCCGCTCTGGCCGCCATCCCTTTTTCGCCTTTTGACAACTGCCGGCTCTCGCCCGTCAGACGCCTCCCAGAACCCCTTACAGGTAGGGGTTGTGCTTCCGCTCGTGGCCGACCGTAGAGGCGGGGCCATGCCCCGGGTAGACCAGGCAGTCGTCGTCCAGCACCAGGATCTTGTTCTTGATGGACTCGATCAGGGTCTCGGTAGGAGCCTCCCGGGAAATCGGTCCTGCCCGATCGACTCGGCAAACAGAGTGTCACCGGTGAAGATCGCTCCTCGCCTGGAGGCAGATGCCGCCCCGGGTATGGCCAGGCGTGTGCAACACCTTCAGCTGCACCTGCTTCCCGCAGGCAATCTCATCGCCTTCATGGAGCAGCACATCCGGCTGCAATCCCTGTAACGCAGATCCGCCACATACAGAGAGAGATTCAGTTCCAGGATTGCCCAGCAGGGAGGCGTCGTCCTCGTGGATCATCAGCTTGGCGCCGGTGGCGCTGCGGATCTCGGCGTTGGCGGCGATATGGTCGACATGCCCGTGGGTGTTGACGATATACCTCACCTGAACTGTTCCCTGGCTATCTCCGCCAGGATCCGCCTGCCTTCCCCGCCGGGGTCGATGACCAGGGCTTCTCTCGTCTCTTCACACCAGACAAGATAACAGTTGGCCAGCATCGAGCCAACTGCCAGGCTTTTCACTATCATCCCTTCTACCTCCGCTTCAGAATACTTTCTTGCTGTCGATCAGAATGGTCACCGGGCCGTCGTTGACGATGCCCACTGCCATCATCGCCCGGAACTCTCCGGTCTCAACCTTCAAGCCGCTCTCCGCCAGGCGGCTCGGCCACCGCCTCATACAGTCGGCTGGCGGCCCGCTCCGGGAGGCGGCGCCGGTGAAGCTGGGCCGCCTTCCCTTCCGGCAGTCGCCGTAGAGGGTGAACTGGGAGACCACCAGCACCTCCCCCTGGACATCCAGCACCGAGTGATTGAACTTTCCGGCGCCATCGGGAAAGATCCTCACGCCCAGGATCTTGTCCGCCATATAAGCAGCGTCATCCTCCCCGTCCTCATCCCCGACCCCCAGGAGCACCACCAGCCCCGCGCCGATCTCCGCCACCGGCCGGTCTCCGATCTTGCACCCAGCCCTGGCTCACTCTCTGGACAACCGCCCGCACCTAAGACAGATCGCTTATAAGCGGCTTCTTCGGTACAATTAGCCTCTGCGATTGGCCACTCCTAAATCGCCAAGCATGTACCTAGATCCTGGCACTCCGCTCCTGTTATACGGCACCACCCGGTGCACTTCCAGGACGTCGCTGATCCGGCTCACCTTCCGCATGACGGAGCAGAGGTGCTCCAGGTCCCGGATCTCGATTTTCAAATTTACCAGCGCCATCTTGTTCTTTTTCGCCCTGGAATTGACGGCGTTGATCACCGTCCTGGTATCGGCGATGGTGTTCAGGATATCCATCGTCAGGCGCGGGCGGTCAAGCGCCCTGACCTCGAGTCTCCACCTGGTAGGTCGGCCGGAGTATCCGCATCCCAACCGACCTCGATCAGCCGCTCGGGCTCGCCTTGATATATAATGGGCAACGTTGGTGCAATCCGGACGGTGTACGGTAATGCCCCTACCACGAGTAATATAACCGATGATCTGGTCTCCGGGCAAGGGATTACAGCAGTGGGCCAGGTGCACCACCAGATCTTTATCTTTCTCCCCTTGACCCTGACGCCCGCGGCCAGCTCGCCCTGCTGTTCCGGCACGCCCACCAGCATCTTGGACTCCACGGCCGGCTGCAGCCGGCTCTCCTTCTTGAACAGTTCGTCCCGCACCTTCCCGACCACCTGGCCGGCGGTCACCGCCCCGTCGCCGATCTCCGGCGTAGAGGTCGCTCTCAGTCTGGAAAGCCCAGGCGCCGCGGCAGAGAACTCCATCACTTCCGGCTTGAAAAATACCGCCGGCTCGCCGCCGATGCGACGGACCTCCTTCTCCAGCAGTTCCCGGCCGCGCAGGATGTTCTCGTCGCGCTTCTCCTTCTTGAACCACTGGCGGATGCGGTTCTTGGCCTGGGAGGTCTTGGCGATGGAGAGCCAGTCCCGGCTCGGGCCGTTGCTCTGCTTAGAGGTCAGGATGTCGACGATGTCCCCGTTGACCAACTGGTAGTCCAGGGGCACGATCCTGCCGTTGACCTTGGCCCCGATGCAGTGGTGCCCGACCTCGGTGTGGATCCGGTAGGCAAAATCGATCGGCCCCGAGCCGGCGGGCAGTTCGATCACGTCACCCTTGGGGGTGAACACGAACACCACATCGGAAAAGAGGTCGATCTTCAGGGACTCCATGAACTCCGTCGGAGTCCTTGGTCTCATGCTGCCACTCCAGGATCTGGCGCAGCCAGGCCAGTTTCTCGTCGAACTGGGATTCCGGCGGCACGCCCGCCCTCCTTGTAGCGCCAGTGAGCGGCGATACCGTACTCGGCGGTGCGGTGCATCTCATCGGTGCGGATCTGCAGCTCGAACGGCCTCCCCGGAGGGCCCGACCAGGGTAGTGTGCAGCGACTGGTACATGTTCTGCTTGGGCATGGCGATGTAGTCCTTGAAGCGCCCCGGGATCGGCTTCCACATGGTATGCACAATCCCCAGGGTGGCATAGCAGTCCCTGACCGAGTCGACGATCACCCTGACGGCGGTCAGGTCGTAGATCTCCGCCAGGTCTTTACCCTGGGCGACCATTTTCTGATAGATGCTATAGAAATTCTTAGGCCGCCCCGAGATGTCCGCCTTGATCCCGGCCTCATCCAGCTTTTCCTGCAGCTTGGAGATCACCAGGTTGATATAGTCCTCCCGCTCCCGGCGCTTCTTGGCGATCCGCTCCACCAGGGAGTAATACTGCTCCGGCTCCAGGTAGCGCAGAGCGAGGTCCTCGATCTCCCATTTGATCTTGTAGATCCCCAGCCGGTGCGCCAGGGGAGCGAAGATGTCCAGGGTTTCCTGGGCGATCTCCCGCTGCTTCGACACCGGCTGGAGCTCAGGGTGCGCATGTTGTGCAGCCGGTCTGCCAGTTTGATGAGGATCACCCGCACGTCCTGGCCCATGGCCAGGAACATCCGGCGCAGGTTCTCGGCGTGGTGGTCCTCCTTGGACTTATATTCGATCCGGCCCAGCTTGGTCACCCCGGAGACCAGAAAGGCCACCTCGGGCCCAAACTGGGACTCGACTCTCCTCCATGGTCACCCTGGTGTCCTCGACCACGTCGTGCAACAGGCCTCGGCGATGATGGTGGTCAGATCGAGTTCCATTTCCGCCAGGATGCAGGCCACCTCCACCGGATGATTGATAAACTCCTCGCCGGAGTTGCGGTACTGGCCGATATGAGACCCCTGGGCGAAATAGTAGGCGCGCTCCAGCAATTTCTGGTCATAACCGGGGGCATAGTTCTCTATCAAGTTGAACAACCGCTGGAGGCTCATGGATCGACAACCCCCCGTCGGCGACCAGCGCAAGGATGCAAATGAATTATCGTATTATCGTATGTTTTACAATGCCAGCTGTCAATAAGGACGAACTACCTTTTCCAGTTGCGCAGGCTGCTGTTGATGCGTGAGCCGCCGTCAGCAGGCAGATGGCCGCGGGATGTTTTGCGGCGGGAGATTGCGCCCAGCAGGATGCCGGCGAGCAGGCCTATCAGCGCCGTGCCCAACAGCACGTAAACTAGCGGGGGCGATATGCTCCAGAAAAGAAGCTTGATGCTCACAACCTGTGAGTTTTGAATGGCAAAGATAGAAACCAGCAGAGCAAATATCAGAAACCCCAGCAGGTACCGCACAAGTCTCCCCCGTCCATTCTAACCGGTAGAATTATAGTATCTTGCAATATTCGCCTAGGATTGCGAAAATCCCTGCCAGGATGTCGCTGCTGATAAAAATCCCTGCCAGGGAGGTCGCTTCTACCAAGAAATTGCGCTTCTTTTAGGGCCGTGCATCCGTTTGAGAAACAAGGTCGCCATCACGGTCTCTCGTTCCAGTATCTGCTGCCTGGTCTCCTTTAACAGACCCGCAAGATACAGGACAGCTAAGGCAGTCGTCTCCCTCCCGGCAGGGTTCGACGTGGATCAGCACGTGCGCCTCCGGATACTGCGCGTTGACCGCCTGTTCGATCTGATCGCAGAGCCCGTGGCTGACCGCGATGTTCTGGTTCTTCGGAACCACCAGGTGCAGGTCGATATGCCGCTCGGAGCCCGCCTTCCTGGTTCTCAGTTTGTGAAAACCGACGTACTGACCTCCATAGTTGTCGATGATCTGCTTGATGACGTCCTCCTCTTCCAGGGGCAGACTGGCATCGAGCAGCGGAGAGAATGCCTTGGCCAAAAGGCCGAAGGAGGTCTTGATGATCAGGATGGCGACGACTATTGCGAGCAGCGGGTCGAACAGGCTCCGCCCGGTAAGCCAGATCAGCAGCATGCCGGCAGCCACTCCGGCAGGAGGTGTAGATGTCCGTTCGCCGGTTCCAGGCATCCGCCTCCAGGGCGATGGAGTCGGTAGCCCTGGCGGTTTTCATCATCGACGAGGACATAACCAGGTTTACCACGCCTGACAGGCCCATCACCGCCAAGCCCCAGACAGGCGTTCGCACCTCGCCTCCGGCGATCAGCTTGCGCACCGCTTCCAGCGATAATCCAGGCCGCAGCCAGAAAGATCAACAGCGCCTCGACGATGCCGGAAACATTTTCGTACTTGCCGTGACCGTATTGATGATCCTCGTCGGGCGGCGTGGCGCTCCTGGAGACCGCGAACAGGGACAGCAGGGCCGCCAGCAGGTCGATCCCCGAGTGGACAGCCTCCGACAGCACGCTCACGGAGTCTATGAAAATCCCCACCGCCAGCTTCAATAATACGAGCAGGAGATTGGATAGAACCGACAGTCTGGCAATTGTGATTTTGCTCCTGCTGCCGTAAGCGGCGCCTGTTTGCAAATCGCACCCTCCAGCCCCTGGCATAAGCGGCCATAAGAATGGGGCTTCACCAAGTGCTGCTTGGTGAAGTCCCACGGCAAATCTCGTTTGACCGTTGTCCTGGACAGACCCGGCCCGGCCTCTGCCAGGCCTGACTTTGCCATCCATTCTAGCAGATGGCGCCGGAACTGACAATTAATTGAAAAGCAGTATCGCTGCGGCGCTTAAACAGCCGGTCCTGAACGCGCCCCGGTTTCCCCGCGCAGGCGCTTGAAATCGTACCAGAGGGGGCTGGCGTTGAAAATCGAGGAGTAGCAGCCGCTGATTACTCCGATCAGCAGCATGATCATGAAGGACCTGATGGTGACGCCGCCGAACAGGATCAGGGCCAGCAGGCAGAAGATCACGGTCATGACCGTATTGATGGAACGGCCCAGGGTCTGCATAATGCTGTGGTTGATCAACTCGTCCAGCGGCTCGCCCTTCTTCTGCGCGTTTCAAGTTCTCCCGGATGCGGTCGAAGATCACGATGGTGTCGTGCACCGAATAGGCGGCGATCGTCAGAATGGCCGCCACCGAGGCGGCTGTCGATCTGCAGCCAGAGGATCGACGCCAGGCCCACCGTCACCAGGATATCGTGAAAGATGGCGATGATGGCGGCCAAGCCAAACCAGAACTCGAACCGTGATGGCGATATAGCCCAGCATCAGGGCGAAAGCGAGCAGAACAGCCAGGTAGCATTTCTGATCACATCGCTAGCTGACGGCTGGAGCCTGACTTTCGTTGCTCACTCACGGTCAGATTGGGGTCTATTTTCTGCTGCAAGTCGCTCTTCAGGTTGCTGTCTCGGTCCTCATCGAGGGGGCGATGTCCGGATCAGCATCACGTTGTTTGCCGCCGAAGTCTGAATCTCACTGTCGCTGGCCAGTTTCTGATCGGACAGCACCGCCTGGACCTGGGTATCGGTCACCGGTGGCTGAACTGGATCTGGATAGCGCTGCCACTGGTGAAGTCGATCCCGAAGTTCATGTGCCTGACGCCGAGGGAGATCAACCCGGGGACGATCACCAGCAGGGACAGGATGTACCAATATTTTCGTAGCTTTGATCAGGTTCACAGTCTTTCTCCTCTCCTCAGATTGCAAACCGCTTATGCGGGTGCCCGTCCCAGAACGGCAGCCAGTTTCATACTGAACAGGCCGTACCATTTCGGGCTCAGCACCAGCCGCGAGTTCACCAGCAGGAACAGCACCAGGCGGGTGAAGGTGACCGCCGTGAACAGGCTGGTGAAGACGCCGATGAACAGGGTCACGGCAAAGCCGCTTGAACGTCGCTGCTGCCCAGTGCATAGAGCACGCAGGCGCCGATCAGGGTGTTGACGTTGCAGTCCAGGATCGTCCGCAGGGCGTGCCGGAAGCCGGCATCAAAGGAGCTGCGCAGCGTCTTGCCCGCTCTCAGCTCCTCTTTCAACCGCTCGTAGATCAGGATGTTGGCGTCCACCGCCATCCCTAGCGAGATGATGAAGGCGGCAATGCCCGGCAGGGTCAGGGTGGCGTGCACCAGCAGGTAGATTCCGGCCATGATCAGGGCGTAGACGATCAGCGACAGGTCGGCCACGATCCCGGGCACCCGGTAGTAGAGCAGCATGAACAGGAAGACCAGCGCCAACCCGATGGCGCCGGCCGTCAGGCTGCGGTGTCAAGGAATCCTGGCCGAGCGTCGGCCCCACCGTCGTCGTTCTGGATCAGCTGCACCTGCACCGGCAGCGCCCCGGCATTCAGCAGCACGGCGACGTTCTGGGCATCTGCAGGGTCTTGTAGCCGCCGCTGATCACCGCATTGCCGCTGGGGATCGCCTCCTTGACCACGGGGTTGGTGAGCAGGTTGATTGTCCAGGTAGATGCCGATCTGTCTTCCCGACGTTGGCGGCCGTCACCTGGGCAAAGATCTGGGTTCCCTGGGCGTCGAAGGTGAGGGCCACCTCCGGCTGATTGGTCGAACGTGTCATTCGGCCGTGGCGCTCTTGAGGTCGGCCCCGGTCAGCACCACCTTGCCGTCAGGAGTCTTGAACTGAAGCTGCGCCGTCTTGCCGAGTGCAGCCACAGCCTGATCGGGGTCCTTGACCCCGGCCAAATCGACCAGGATCCGGTTGCCGGACTCAAGGTTAATGCTCGGCGAGGCGACGCCAAGTCCGTTAATCCTTCTCTCAAAATTGTCGCGCAGGCTGTTCATGGCCTGAGGGGTGACCGGGGCACCGGGAGTCGACACCGCCTGGAACAGCACACTCACCCCGCCCTCCAGGTCGAGCCCCAGGTGCTGCTGCAATCCCGAAACGAGCGGCGGGCCTGCAAAGATCACCGCCGCCGCAATGACCAGGACGATCAGGCCCAGACAGGCCCGTATCCCTCCAGTTGATCCCCTTTTGCCCCGGGCCTGCCATCCTCTGTTTTTCATAGTCCGGCCGCGCCTGGATGCCCGCCGGGCGGCCGTTCGCGCTATCTGCGGCGGGGCCGGCTTCCTGCCGTGTATCCGGGCTCAAGGGTTTGGTCTCCTGTGGTTCTACCGGGGTTATCCCCGGCTGCTCCCTCTTAGGGCCTCTGGGGGCCCTGGGGTTCCTGCGCTGTTGTTTCTTGCCTGCCAATACTTGCTCCCCCCTCGGTTCAGATCAGTTTGTCGCCGTTAATCTGGAGGCCGAACCGGCAGCCCAGGAAGTCTGCTGAACGACGACATAATAGCATGCGGGTCAAAAAAATTTCAAAATAGTCCATCACCGGGCTGATGCGCGGGTCGATCTCCAACTCCAGAACGATCGTCCGTTCGCTCTCCACCACTCTTAAAAAAGAGCGCTCGACCGCATAGTTGACCCTGTCATGGATGTCAAAGTTGGCCGGGTCGGTGTTGCGCACCCTGGTCCGGTGCACATCGGACTTATCCGACAGGATCAGAACGGCAGCGACATTGCTCACCGGAGACCCGGTCTCCTCGTCATGATTGCCAATCGCGGACACCACCGTACCGATCTCCCCGGGGTTCATGCCCAGATGCTCCAGGATAGAATATGCGAGAATGGCTCCGGACAATGTGATGCCCGTCCCTGTTCACCACGTTGCCAATATCATGCATATAGCCGGCAATGGCGGCAAGCTCAGTCTCGCGCATTGAAAGCCCAGCCTCTTGGTCACGTTCTGGGCGATGTTGGCCACCAGGTTGATGTGGCGATATCCGTGCTCGGTGAACCCCATCGCCGCTAGGTTGGTGTTTCCGAAGCGGATCAGGGTATCGGTGAGAATGTTCCTTTTAACGTCTTCCAGAGTTACTTCTGTCTGCCGCAATTCTTCCTGGCCCCTTGAGTGCAGCTTGAGGGTCTCCGCTGAGACAAACTTTATTATTCGCTTTCGACCGACAATAATCCTTTTCAATAAATTTTATTTTTTATGCGCAGGAACGGCTGCCATCTTCGCATAAGCTTCTGTCTGGTCTCCAGCTGTTGAATGGTGCTAAGGCCGAGGCTCAGCTTGATCGCCTCGTCAACCTGCTTCATTGCAGCATCGTCCGGCCGCCCCACAAAATTATCCTTCCGGAAGCAGGATTTATCAACTGTAATTATCTGGGAACACAGCGCCACGTGGTCGATCGGAAGGCCATTGCCGCCCCCCGTCCGCAGCAGTACCCCCAGCAGCAGGCGCCTCAGGCGGAGATTGGGAAGCAGCGGCACCACGATCACCGTGTTGCAGAAGCGGTTCCCGACATCGTTCTGAATTACCAGAACGGGCTGCCGTTTCTGGCCGGTCACGGCCGGGTGCCCTGCCGGCTCTCCGGAGCGCCCGCTCTCAAGCGGAGGCTCACCAGCTTGGCACCGTGCATGCTCGCACCTGGCGTCGACCTCCAGCAGATAGATGTCGCCGCGCTCGATCAAGAAGCTGTCTCCGTCAGAACTATCCGCCAAGGGTCTCCACCTCTTTTTGGCATCAAGCATATCCAACCGGGAGGCGCTGTCCTTCCAGTAGCTGTCCTGCCCGCACGGCGTTTTGGCGATCAGCCTGCAATCCGCCCGCAACCGGTAAAGCGCTGATCAGGCGGCACAGGCGCTGCCGCCAACTCCCGCCGGCTTGCCCCCTGCGCTCCCGGAGCTGCCGGCAGCATTTCCAGCGCTTCCAAAACTGCCGCCAGTCCGCCCCTGAATCATCGATCATGCGGCATCCATCCCCTAGACCAATTGGTGGATTTATGGCGACATATTCCTGCCATATACTGGACATTATTAGACAGATCCGAGAGTCTTTCCTGCCGCGCCATTTGTCTTATTTAGCAGTTTTTGTTGAAACATTAAGCGGCTCAACCCGATCTTGCCAACTGTTCCGGTTTCCATATTATGGTTTCATAATGTTTGGGATGTTTGGGGCGCATTGAACCGGGCCTAAACTCCTCGTGCCGGGATTCGCAAATTCATCCTCCAAAATAGCCTTCCGGATCTCCTTCATCAGGGTCAGGGTGAAGTGGAGGTTGTGGATGGTGAGCAGCCGGTGCCCCAGGATCTCCCCGGCCTTGAACAGGTGGCGCAGGTAGGCCCGGGAGAAGTTGGCGCAGGTATAGCAACTGCAGTCCGGCTCGATGGGCGAGAAATCGAGGGCATACTCGGCGTTGCGGACCACCACCTTGCCGCCGGCGGTGAGGGCGGTGCCATTGCGGGCGACCCTGGTGGGCAGCACGCAGTCGAACATGTCAATGCCCCGGCGCACGCCCTCCCAGAGGCAGTCGGCGCTACCAACTCCCATCAGGTAGCGGGGTTTTGTCCTCCGGCAGCAGCGGCGACGTGCTGTCCAGGATCTCGTACATCACCGGCTTGGGCTCGCCGACGCTCAGGCCGCCGATGGCGTAGCCGGCAAAATTCATGCGACGTCAGGAGGCGGGCGCTCCGGGACCGCAGCTCCGGCCACACTCCTCCCTGGACAATCCCGAACACTACCTGCCCTGGAGCGCAACGGCGCCCGCAGACAGCGCTCCGCCCACAGGGTCGGTCCTTTCCACCGCCGCTACCGCATCCTCGTAAGAACAGGGATAGGGCGAGCATTCGTCAAAGGCCATGGCGATATCCGATCCCAGCACCGCCTGCACCTCCATCGCCCGCTCCGGGGTGAGGAAATGGGGGCTGCCAGTCGAGGTGCGACCGGAAGTGCACCCCCTCGTCGGTAACCTGGCGCAGGGCGGCCAGGCTGAATACCTGGAAGCCGCCGCTGTCCGTAAGCACCGGGCGCTCCCAGTCCATGAAGCGGTGCAGCCCTCCTGCCGCCGCAATCACCTCTGTGCCCGGCCGCAGGTAGAGGTGGTAGGTGTTGCCGAGGATGATCTCCGCCCCCAGCCCACTGACCTCTTCCGGCGTGAGCGTCTTCACCGTGGCCTGGGTGCCCACCGGCATGAAGGCCGGGGTGTCGATGGCCCCCCGGGCGGTGCGCAGCAGCCCAGCCTGGCTGCCGGCCCGGCGGTTTTGATGACCTGAAAACCAAACCTGTCCTTCTGCAAGAGAACTCTCCTCCCGGAAGCTGAAACATTCTCATGGAACATTTTTCAGCGAAGATCCGGTGTTCTTCGCATCCACATCAGGCCGCAAGCAGTCGTGGATGGTATATCGAGAGTGCACCACGATGGATCGCGGGAACCCGGCCCTCCGTTCCCTCTCTGATCCGATCAGATGATCAGCATGGCATCCCCGTAGCTGAAAAAGCGGTACCTGCTGGCTACCGCCTCCCGGTATGCTGAGGAGATGCTCCCGGCCCGCAAAGGCAGATACCAGCATCAACAGAGTGGAGCGGGGCAGATGAAAGTTGGTCACCAGCCCATCGATCATCCTGAAAGGATAACCTGGATAGATGAACAGGCGCGTCCAACCCTCCCCCGCCGCCACGCTCGCCGCTTGCCCGTCCAGGCGCCTGTCCGGCTGCCGCCCCCGCTGGCCGGCCTTCGGCCGCGCTGTAGCCGGCGCCGCCGGCGGCGCTTTCCAGGGCTCGCACCGTGGTGGTGCCGACCGCAATGATCCGCCCCCCTCGGCGTCTGGTGCTCGTTGATCAGTGCCGCCTCGCTCCGGCCCAGCAGCCAGAACTCCTCGTGCATCTGGTGCTCCTCCACCTGCTCTGCCTTGACCGGGCGGAAAGTGCCCAGGCCGACGTGCAGCAATAGAAGGCGGTGTTCACCCCCCGGCTGCCGGACCCGGTCAAGCAGCTCCCGCGTAAAGTGCAGCCCTGCGGTAGGTGCAGCCACCGATCCGGTAACCCGGGCGTAGACTGTCTGGTAGCGCTCCCGGTCGGCCTCTTCGGCCGGCGCTTGATATAGGGAGGCAGGGGCACCTCGCCCAGTTGGCGGAGTCTGGGCCAGAAAAGCTCCGGTTCGCCGGGTGTAAAAGCAAGCAACCGTCCGCCTTCAGGGTGCCGCTCCCGCACCTCGGCCCGCAGCGACCCGTCCCCGAAGAGTATGGAGACGCCCGGCAGGGCGCGGCGGCCCGGCTGCACCAGCGTCTCCCAGACGCCTGGCTGCCTCTCCCGGAGCAGCAACACTTCCAGCCTGCCGCCGGTATCCGCCAGCCGGCCATGCAGCCGGGCCGGAAAGACCCTGGTCTCGTTCAGCACCAGCAGGTCGCCCGGAGCCAGGTAATCCGGCAGATCTGAGAATAGCCGGTGCTCGATTTCTCCGCTGTCTCGCCTTAAAACAAGAAGCCGGGCAGCTTGTCGCTCCGGCGCCGGATACTGGGCAATCAATTCTGGTGGCAGGTAATAGTCAAAGCTGCTAACCAACAAAATCAGATCAGCCCGCCCTCCTGGCGCCCGCATGGGCGCCGGTCTGCACGTGACCGCCACAGGGTCCTCTTGCAGGGCGCCAGGCCGGAGCGCCCTTCCCCGCAATAGTCAGTGCTTGCCTGCATTGCTCCGGTTCCATCAATTGGCCTTGGCCAATTTGCCCCGGCCAACGATATTCTTCCACCAACCATTCGCCAACCAGCTACTTTTGGAGCTTCAACAGTCACATGCCGTAGTTGCCTACGATCATCAAATTGCCGTCGTTTTTTCCCTGATCATAATAAAGTTCCAGGATATCCTGGTATTTAGACCCCTTGACCGCCATTCCGATCGCTCCGAACTGGCTCATGCCCACACCATGCCCGCTCCCGCGCCCGGTAAAGGTGATCTCGCCGGTAGACGCCCCCTGTTTCATTACTTTGTTTCCGGCCCCGATAATATACAGGCTGCCGCCTCCCAGGTTCACTGACGCCGCAGAGCCTTCCCTGCCCCTGCACGTAGGCCTGGCTCCCGGTGAGTCCCTCGGGCTGACCGTCAGCATCCAAAGCTGACAAGTTTCCACCGAGGTCCACGTCAAACAGAGTGCTGGGAAGGCCGAGTGACTGGCGGATGTCGTCCCTGTAAAAGGTTTCCGTGCCAGTTGCGCCCACCACTTTGACCTCGGTAGCCCTGCCGGAAACGGTAGAGGTGCCGGGCACCAACTCGACCGTGGTCTCGCCCGTGGCCGGGTCAACGCTTGTCTGCGTGCAGTTGCGAGACACTTGTATATCTTGGATCTGGCCCACTCCCAACTGGGATCCCAGGCTGTTCCGGTCGAAGCTCTTAGTCCAGCTGTAGGTCGACTGAGCCCAACCACCCAGGGTGTCCGCATAGGCGTCCCCGTCGCTGGGCACCCCCTTCAGATAGGGCAGGCTCTCCCCCAGACATTTTCCACATCTTCCGTATAGCCTCCGGCATTGGCATGGAAGTAGGCCTTGACCAGCGTGCCCATATACTTCATCACCTGGCCGCTGGTGCGCTGAACCGCATCTATCACCGGGTTGTCACCGTTGCTTGAGAATTCAATCTCCGAGGAGTACCCGCCATAGGCCTGGGCTCCGGTATCATGCCCGACATCGTACCAGGTGTTCTGGCCGCGCATGGACAGCGCATAGGAACGGGATGCCACCGCCTGAGCACAGTAGGCTTCCGGAGGGGCTCCCCCGCCCATCTCATCGCCCACCACCCCGTAGAGATAGCTTTCTATATCCAATACGTTCAATACCAACAGGTTGTTGTTCAGGTTCTGCACCACCAGATTGCCTCGATACTGGACGCCGTCGTAGCAGAACAGGTTGGGATTGGAGTTATTCGATCCCGTAGTCTGCTGAAGCACGATCGGCCCCTGATATGCCTGCACACCGTGCACACCGGGACCCTGGACCACCATGGTTGTCCCTGCCGGAGTGATCGTCCAGGTGCTCCCTGTTCCCACATTCCCTATAGAAAGGCCAGTTGACGAGTCTATGAGATTATAGCTGCCCTGGATCGCCGAGAAAGACGCCGATGCCAGCCCGTCGTCCAGTTCCACCCGCAGCATCAATCCGGACCCACCGGAGGTTGACCCGCCGGTGTTGGCGGCCCCGCTGGCGGACGACCCGGAGGTCCCTGAGCTTGAGGAAACTCCGGCAGTGGCGCTGCCTGTTGTGGCGCCTGAAGCCCCGGTAGCAATAGTTGTGGCGCCGGTTGCGATGTCCAAGGCTAACGGCGCAGCGAGCGCTGGCCCGGTTGTGAAACTTGAAGCTTCAGGGGCAACACCTGCAGACTGGTCAGCAACCCCCAAAAAAGTGGTTGCTGACGCCTGCCGGGAAGTATACGGGCAGATCGCCAGCACCATCAACAGGCATGTGCACAAAATTTTCATCAAACACTCATAGACCGCATCACGTCTGGCACCATGAAGATCAGGAGCCGAAACTAATTTTCCGACAGCATAATGCCTGTTCATCGGCCACCCCGTTTCTGCCAACTCTCCCCTAATTTTCTAGACCGGCTATAGAAATTCCTTCCGGCCCTTCCCGAGAGCAGCCGATTCTCTAACGGCGCCAGAAAAAATTCAGCAGCAAGGTCAACAGCAGGCTCAGCAGCAGGCAGGTGGCGATCGGAAAATAAAAGCTGAAGCTGCCCCGCTGCCAGAAGATGTCACCCGGCAGGCGCCCCAGCGGCAATATCCTGCCGAGCAGCAGCAGCAGCGCTCCCAATAAAACAGCAGCGCCCCGGCGATCATGGGGACCCTGGCCAGAGACATGAAGTTAGCCATGCCGGTTCGCCTACCTTATGATTCAGATAATCTAATTCAGACAATCTATCCGGCCGGCAGGTTAACCGGGTCGCCGATCAGCTTGCGCCCAATCAACCTAACGGCGGCAACGTTCGTACTCGCTGAACAAACAGCCGCAGTAGCGCTGGCTGTAAAGGCCCATCTCCCGGGCCTGCCTCCGGCCCCTCGTAGTAGGCCGGCCTCCAGTCGTAATAGATGAAAGGGACACCAGACCGCTCTCCGATCTCCGTCCCGATGGCGCGGATCAGGTCATGCTTCTGGTAGGGGCTGATCAGCAGGCTGGTGGTGAACCCGGCGCAGCCCGTCTCCCGCGCCCTGGCGGCCGCCTCCTGCAGGCGCAGGGTATAACAGAACCGGCAGCGCTCGCTCTCGTGCTCGTGAAAAGCCACGTCCCGGAAATAGCGCTCGGGCTGGTATCCCTCGCTGACCAGCAGCGGAAACTCCAACCGGCGGGCCAGTTCCCGGGCCGCATCCAGCCGTTTCTGGTGCTCCTGGTAGGGATGAATGTTGGGGTTGAAAAAGAACCCGATCAGATCCTGCCCCTGCCCCGGCAACTCCCGGGCCGGCCAGACGGCGCAGGGACCGCAGCAGACGTGCAGCAGCAGCTTCATTCCGTTTCCGCTTCCCCTTCCGGAAACAGGGAGGCCTGCTGGATGGCGGCGCCGGGCCTGTTCGGGCAGGCGATCTTCAGGTGGGCGTATGCCGAGATCGTCGCCACCCGCCCCCTGGGAGTGCGCTGCAGGTACCCCATCTGCAGCAGGTAGGGCTCATAGACATCCTCGATCGTCCCGGACTCCTCCCGGGCCGAGGCAGCCAGGGTATCCAGGCCCACCGGGCCGCCCTGAAACTTCTCGATCAGCGTTGTCAGCAAGATCCGGTCGACCTTGTCCAGCCCGGCCTCATCCACCTCCAGGCGCTCCAGGGACGACTGCACGATCTCCCTGGAGACGCATGCAGCTCCCGCCACCTCTGCAAAATCACGAATCCGGCGCAGCAGGCGGGTGGCCACCCGGGGAGTGCCCCGGGCGCGGCCGGCAATCTCCCAGGCGCCGCCCTCATCCAGGTTCATCCCCAGCAGGACGGCCGCCCGGTCTGACGATGGCATGAAGGTCCTCCTTGGGATAGAAATCCAGCCGGGCGATGATGCCGAAGCGGTCCCTCAGCGGCAGGCTGACCAGGCCGGCCCTGGTGGTGGCCCCGATCAGGGTGAAGGGCGGCAGGTCGATGCGCAGCGACCTGCGCTCCCGGGCCCTTGCCGATGATGATATCCAGGCAAAAGTCCTCCATCGCCGGGTAGAGAATCTCCTCCACCACCCTGGGCAGACGGTGGATCTCGTCCACGAAGAGAATCTCGTGGGCCTCCAGGTTGGTCAGCACCGCGGCCATGTCTCCCGCGCGCTCCAGCGCCGGGCCCGAGGTCGGGTACAGGCGCACTCCCAGTTCCTGGGCGATGATGTGGGCCAGGGTGGTCTTGCCCAAACCGGGCGGCCCGTAGAGCAGCACGTGATCCAGCGGCTCCCTCCGCCTCATGGCCGCCTCGATAAACACCGCCAGGTTATCCTTCATCTGCGCTGCCCGACAAAATCCTGAAGCCGGCGCGGCCGCAGCGAGACCTCGGCCTCGTCGCGCGGGGCGCGACTGGACGAGACGATCCGCTGCTCCATGGCCTAACCCTCTTTTCCTTTTCCCAGTTCCCTCAGGGCGTCCCGCACCAGATCTGAAACCCCCACGCTTTCGGGACGGATCTTCCTGATCTTCTTCAACACCGCCTGCACCTCCTGGCGGCTATAGCCCAGGGCGAACAAGGCCTGGGAGGCCTCGTCGCGGCCGGCTGCGGCATCGTCCTCGCCCGCCGGCCCCGGCGCGGCAAACAGTCCGTCCAGCTTTCCCTTTAGTTCCAGCACCAGGCGCTGGGCGGATTTGGACCCTACGCCGGGCACCCGCTGCAGCCCGGAGGCATCACCGCGGGCCACGATGCCGAACAGCTCATCCCCCCTGAAGGTGTCCATAATTGCCAGAGCCACCTTGGGGCCAATCCCCGGCATCCGGAGCAGCAGCCGGAACAGCGTCCGGTCCTGAGCAGATGCGAAACCATAGAGCTGCATGCAGTCTTCTCTCACGTGGAGGTGGGTATGGATCTCCACCTCGTGGCCTGACGCGGGCAGAGCCCTGGTCAGAGTGGACGGGACTGTCACCTCGTAGCCGATCCCCTCCACATCCAGCAGCAGCTGGTTCTCCTCGATGCCTTTAATGATGCCGCGGAGGAAAGCGATCATGGCTTCTCCCCTATTTTAAGATGCCGCCGCGAGTATGGTTCATGTGGCAGAATGCTGCCGCCAGGGCATCGGCGGCATGGTCGGGCTGGGGCTCTTCGGATAGTTTGAGGATCAGCTTGAGCATCCGCTGCAGCTGACCTTTCTCGGCTCTACCGTAGCCGGTAACCGCCTGCTTGATCTGCAGCGGCGTATAGGCGTTGACATCCAAGCCCTGATGCGCCCCGAGCAGGATGATCACGCCCCTGACATGACCCACCGCCATGGCCGTACGGACGTTCTTATTGTAGAAAAGATCCTCGATGGCCATCGCCTGTGGCCGGTGCCGCTCGCAGATAGCCTCCAGTTCCTGATAGACCACCATGAGGCGGGTGGGCAGATCCAGGCTGCTGTCCAAGACGATCGTTCCGTAACCTATCGCCACCGGTCGCCCGGCGTCCACAGACAGCAGCCCGTACCCGGTCGTCACCAGGCCGGGATCGATTCCCAGGATGACCAAGCGCACATCCCTCCAGGCAATCTCTTGCTGCATCGCCGCCCAGTAATGCAACGGCTGCCTTACAGCGCTTCTTCACGGTGACCACGGATTGAATTCATCAGCCAAATTTAGCGCTTCCTGCTCACCCGCCCTAGCCAGCAAGAGTTTAGAGCCGGCCATTTCAGACTGCCAGGCCCCTGGACTGCCAACCCGGCGGCCAACATCCTCAAGCTATTTTTTTCACCAGGAGACCTGATTTATCCTCTGCCATCGAGCAACAAAATTAATTTTCCCCTTATTAGGAATTATTTTGGGGGGAATCGAAAAAACTCCCCCCCAACTTTCACCCCAAGTTTAATCCTCAGCCTGGTATTGTCTTCATGAGCTTCCCCCGATAAAGTGGGACAAAAGCTGATTCACGATGGATGGTCGAATTCTTTTCACTGGCGTTCCTGTATTTTATGCCAGACATCCATCTCCAGAAAACTACCCTCGATATTTGCCTCCATTTCTTGAAACATCTTATATGGCACCGTAAAAGACAGGGTCTCCCGGCTTACCAGTTTGCGCTGAGCAATATCAAAAAAACCTATTACTCCCCTGGGATGATCTTTCCTCGCTTCTGCATAGCCGAAGATAATGGATTGACACGCGCCTCCGAAAGGAGCAAACACGTTTTCACTGTTTTCCCGGCTATAACCGGACATTGCTACCAAGGCAGACAATTGATCTGCGTTGACAAAGAACACGACCAGTTCAGGGCTGTCCTGATCTGTCACCTGATCCAAGGGCTTGAATACGATAAATTCAGTGGGGACTTCGGTTATTGGAAGTGCCTCCACAAATTTCTTGGCTTGCGCTGGGGTCTTGAAAAAGCGCTCGCCTTTTTCCATCTCAGAACTGCCCCCCATTCTGGCGGCATATTCTTTGTTTCCCGTAGAGAGCAGATAATCGATGGGAAAGTTTGACTTTTCATATTGATTCCCAAATCCCAGGCCTGTTCCTCCTCCGGGGCAACCAAAGGTTTTACGGTCAAAGAAACCTGTGCGGCCTTTGCTGGCGGCGAATAAAACAGAAGCAACACATCCCCAAGCCCCTTCTTTAAAATGAATTCCTTCAGATGGTTTATTATCGGTCAGAATTACTGCCACCGGTGAGTTTGCCAGTCTTAAAGCATTAGCAAGCTTGCTTTCCATGAATAGCACCTCCCACGCATCTATTGTTCTTTATAGTATTGACCATTGTCAAGACATGTCTCGCAAAAAATAAGCTAATGATGTTTCCTCCTTAGCTCAAGATGCCATTCCGCGGCCTTATTCCCCCGCCAGGCGGGGCGGCGGCGGCTCGCCGCGCCGCAATCTCACTCCAACTCCTGTGAAGATGGGGCTTCCTCCACATCGTGGATATACCTCTCACCACGCAGGGAAGAGGCAATGGCCGCCACCAGGGACATAGCGGCAGATCCGTAAAAGGTTATTCTCAGGCTGCCCATGAAGGCCGGCGCCATCAACGAGGGGAAGAACTCCTTGCCCAGGATCAGATTCCGGGTGGCTGCCGGCAGGCTGGCCAGCACCGCGGGCGAAAGCAGTTGCTGCATGGGGTTGTAGCCCAGGAAGGCGGCAAAGAGCGCCCCCGTGGGCGGCAGGTGGGCTGCCTGGCTGGCCACCGCCAGCGGCAAGCCCTGCGCCACCAGGCCGGAGTATAGCACCGTCGGCAGCTTGCTTGCCAAACCGACAATGACCACGCTGAAAAAGATGGACAGGCTCAGAAGGGAGCCGGAGTTCTGAACAGTGGACCGCATCCCGGAAGCCACCCCGCGGTGTTGTGCCGGCACCGAATTCATGATGGCTGTTGTGTTGGGGGAGGCGAACATGCCCATTCCCAGGCCAAAAAGCACCAGGATCAGCATGAACGGCACGTAGGAAAAGTTGGCCGGCAGAGATGCCAGCAGCAGAAAACCAGTCATCTGAAGCAGCATGCCGCCGGTAGAGAACCCCCGGGCCCCGAAGCGGTCGGAGAGCCACCCGGAGAGCGGACCCATCAGGAAGAAGCCGCCCATCATGGGCATCATGTAGATCCCCGCCCACAGCGGCGTGTCTGCGAAGTTGAAGCCGTGCAGCGGCAGCCAGATACCCTGCAGCCAGATGATGAGCATGAACATCAGGCCGCCCCGGGCCACGGATGAGAGGAAGCCGCTCACGTTTCCGGCCGCAAACATGCGGATACGGAACAGGCTGAGGCGGAACATAGGGTCTCTGACCCGCATTTCAATGAAGATGAAGGCGATCAGCAGGATGACCCCGACCGCCAGGCCGGCTTTAACCCACGGGTTGGTCCACCCCATGGGCGAAGATCCGTAAGGCATGATGCCATAGATCAGAGCGGCCAGAAAGATCGTCAGCCCGGCGCCGAAGGTGGTGTTGCCGATGACGTCGATTCTTTGTCTATGGGGGGTGCTAATCTCCTGCAGTTTGAGATAAGCCCAGATGGTCCCCGTGATCCCCACCGGAACGCTGACCAGGAAGACCAGGCGCCAGTTGATGGCGGACAGAATGCCGCCCAGGATCAGCCCGAGCAGGGAACCGCTGATGAAGGCAATCTGATTCAAGCCCAAAGCCATACCCCGCTCCGAATGGGGAAAGGCGTCTGTCAGGATAGCCGTACTGTTGGAGAGCAAAAAACCGCCCCCCACTGCCTGCAGTAAACGAAAAATGATTAACTCCAGCGCACCCGTATTACCTTGGCCCGGAGTTAGGGAGAGCAGGATGGAGGCAAAGCTGAAAATGGCAAAACCCAGGTTGTACAGGCGAACCCGGCCGAACATGTCGGACAGCCGGCCAAAGGATACTAGCAGGGTGGCTGTTACCATGGAGTAACCCATGAGCAACCAGAGGAGGTAGCTCGCCTCGTCCGGAGCGAGCGGGTTGATGTGTATGCCTCGGAAGATGGCCGGCAGGGAGATCAAAACTATATTGACGTCGATGGAGGCCATCAGCATGCCCAGGGTGGTGTTGGAAAGGGCTATCCACTTGTAGCCCTCCATACGTGGAGTAGTGGTTTCGGTCAACGGTCTTTTTTCCGATGTGTGGCTAACACCCAAAGTCTTGGTCACGCCTTTCGAATTTTCGGTCTCACTTTTATTTGAGCCTCTCGGCCCACTCGTCCACCATAATGACATCTGCCTGTCGAGGGAAGACTTTCTCCATCAACACGCGGTGCACCTCCGGGTCAGCATCGAGGCAGGCATCGGAAAGAACGACAAGCCGGTAATCCTTATCCGCAGCCTCACGCAGAGTGGAAAGAACAACCCCGCTTGTAGCGATACCCGTCAAAACAAGGGTGTCGATCCCTTGGGCTCGAAGGATAACCTCGAGGTCGCTACCGCTAAACGCACTCACACGCAATTTGGTCACGACTGCCTCTTCAGGGCGAGGAGCAACCGACTCATGAATTTGCGTCGCTGTATTGGCTATCATCATTCCGCCACGCTCAATGACGGCCGAGAAAGACTTGTTCCTCGGGCTCACTTCTGGATAGCCATCACGAAACGCGACGCGCGCAAAAATCACTGGGATTCCCGCGCAACGGGCCGCCTTGACAGCAAGCTGGAAGGGGGCCATAACTTCCGGTTTTTCAGCATAACGCTCTACGATACCGTTTTGAACGTCCATCACCAAGAGCGCTGATTGATTTTTCTGCATCTTAATGCCTCCTGCCAGAAAAACTCGGGCCCAGACTAACTTAAACTAGTCGCACCCAAAGTCCACCATGACCTTCATGTTACGGTAACAGTCAGTACCGGTGCTCCCCGGTTAAAGCATCATAAGCTCTTATCATTATCCACTATTTCTTTGATATATAGCAAGGAGCACGGTTTCAGCCTTCCCTGGATTTTATCAACTGTAACACTATCAACTGTAAGATAGATAGCTTGCCAATCCTCTTTTAGGTAACCGATCAAGACCAACAACCACAGGGCGACCAGACCGTTAAACCTCTATCCACGTATGATAGGGAGGTATGACCACCTTCGGTTTGTTGGCTGCCTGTGAGATCGTTTCGACCATGGCTGGCACGTCCAAGGGTTCCAAGGCCGGGACGAAATCGTAGTGAACCGGGATCACCACCCTGGCCTTGAGGTTGTTTTCCACCGCAATGGCTATATCCCGGGGGTCGACGATGATCTTGGTCGGCTCCTTGGTTTTAGGATGGTGGCACAACCCTCCGGTAAAGATGATGGCGTAATCGACCTCTTCCCGGGGAATCCCCTCTGGCATGGTATCCCCGCTGATGTAGACCCTGCCCTGTTTGCCGGTGATGATGATCCCCAGGCACGGCCCCCCGCAGGGCATGACCCCGTAGCGGTCCGGGCGGCTCCGCAGCTTCTCGGAAACCCCGGCGCCCTCATCCCCGGTGATCCAGTGAACCCCCGGATAGGCCCTGATCTCCAGCCCCTTAAAGGCGGTTGGCTGCCCGGGCGTCAGAGGGAGGAGCCTCTCGCCGGGAATCTGGAAGTAGTATTGCAGTGCCCAAATGACATCGGTGCTGCCGGTGAAAACAGGTTGTTTGGACTGGTTTATGGCATCCACCGTATGCAGGTCGAAGTGGTCAAAGTGGCCGTGGGTGATCAGAACCAGGTCCGGGCTGAACTGGGCCAGATAATCGGCAACCCTGGGGGCATGGGGATTTTCTTCATACCAGTCACCGTACTGCTCCCTTTTGGAGAAGTGCGGATCAATGAGAACCTCTACGCCGTCAACCCTGATGGAAATGCTCGCCGAACCGTGCCAGGCTATCTGCATTACAAATCACCTCTGCCTATTTTCAACTATTACCTAAATTAGTTAACTTCCCATTTCGATATACAAGAGGAAAGCCCTGCCGATAAAACTTCCGAGAAACAAATCCTGGGATATATTTTGACATCTGCCCATGAAAATGCTCCCCTCCAAGAGACAGTTTATTTTTTTCACTGTCTACTTTGAGGGGAGCATATCAAACTATGCACCCGGGCTGTAATTATTTTATGTGTCTTGTTGATGGCGCTAGATAATGTCAAGGATCAACGTGTAGGACATATTCCTGGAATGCTGTTGTCTTCTTGGAATCAGTGACTAAGATTACAAAACTAAAATCTCCTGAGGATGTAGCTGTGCCTTTCAGAGTGTCAATATTGTCAAAGATGATGCCGTTCGGAAGAGAACCGCTCTGAGAGAATTTGTAGGCCGACGTGCCGCCATTCGCATTAAAAGTTACTTGATAATCTTGACCCACTTTCGCTTTTGGTAGCTTGTCTTTTGCAGGAGTGACATTTATAACGGCAGGGGTGCTGCTGGCTTTTGGCTGTTGGTTTAGGAAGCCGGCAAAAGCGCTGACCACCACAGTGACGATGGTCTTAAATGTATCAGGAATCGTATTGGTAGCATTGCCATAATGAATCAATCCCCCCATCGCCATGAAGGCTACGATCGCCAGGGCCAATGTAGCTATAAACTGGGGCCAATCCATCTTGATTCACCTCCTATTAGTTTCGATTAGATGACAAATTGACACATGGAAGAGTTTATATCTCTCTCTATTTGCTATAACGAGGCAGTCATCTTGTGATGAGGATAGTTTATCAATTGCATACACATAGGTCTGCCTAACAAAAATCGACCGGCGAGTGCTGAGTTGGAAAATATATTTTTAAATATTGTGCAGATTGATGATAAGGATCCTGGAAGACTGAGGGGTAATTTGCCAAACTAGCATTGCTATTCCACAAAGATATATATTATTCCTGCTAAGGTAATAATATATATTATAGGTAATATTGTAGTATTATGTCGTTTGATGTATGTGCCACCATTATGAGTGTTAGAAATTTTAGCCTGAGAAATGCCCCATTCCCAAGTTTTTCTCAATTCGGCCCAGCGCAACATTCTTTAAGCCAAACATCCAGAAAATCAAAAACCCTGCATCGCCTGCAGGGTCTACTTTCTTCATGGTGCCGAAGGGGAGAGTCGAACTCCCACGAGTGATGAGCTCAACGGATTTTGAGTGCGGTTAAAGCCGTTATGCAATGTTGGGTCATTCTCTGAAATGCTTGGTATTATTAGATTCTCTCGTTCAGGCGTTGGGTTGTTTTAGGTGCTTTTTGGGGATAAACTGAAAAAACTATCCCCAATTTATCCCCAATTATTTTTGCCCTCCAGGTCTGCCATCACATGCTGTAATGATTGTCATACTTATTTTCCAGATAAACCAAATATTTGATGAAATAAGCCCGCACAAGGCGGGCTCTTAATCTAAGGAAGATAAAAATAACAAGCTTCTATTTTAGAGACAAGTATGATTAATTAAATCCTTTAAAACGGCTTCTTCATCTGTGTCTTCTGCTACAGCGGCTTCTATTATACCCGTTTTTGTTATCACTCTGATTGCTGCCCAGGGAATGAATTTTTCTACGCCCTTTTCATTGATTATGACTCCGGCATTTGAAACTTCCAAGATCTCTACGCCATCAAACGGCATTCCCTCGATTGCGATATTACATCTCCAACCCTTGATGCCCGGCAGCCCTGGCATGAGTAGCACCACCCCTTCTTTCTTGGTTATAAGTATTCAATGTAAAGAAATCTTTTCCTGCTGATTTTGCTTTTCACCTGAACAGCCGCCACAGTATCCTTCCGGTTGCCCTGCCCACAAGCCGCCGTTCGATCCGCCTGCCCACAGTCCCACGCTGGATTGCATTCAGGTCGCCCATCACCCGGGCGGCGCCGTAGAGGGTGCGCCTGGGCTTGCCGAACAGGGTCCGCTGCCTCACCATTTTAGTATCACATCCCCAAATTTTACGTTTTAAGAGGGGTCATTTTTGCCCGGTAGTACAAATCTATTATTTCGTATCCCTGCGCCCCGTTTTTTGGCCCGTTCTGTGCTTCATCTGCCCTGATTTTTTGCCTTGGCGTCCTCGATCACGGCGGCCAGATCTTTTTCATCGATGCGCCACACTCGACCAACCTTGAAACCCGGCAGCTTCTTCTCCCTGAGCCAGCGGCGGACAACCTGGGGGTTAATTTGCAAATATTCGGCTGCCTGATCAATTGTCAATAAAGCCAACTATATCACCTCTACAAGTAAAGTAACACATAATAACAATTAATTCAATACAGACTCTTGCAATATCATTATATAGGAGTATAATGCTAAGTAACAGTGGGTAACACTAAATACTTTATTGCCAAGCAGAAGGAGGTGGTAAGCGAAGCAGTATAGGCCCTGGGGTAAGCACAACCATACCAAATTTTAAGGAGGATGATTAAGTGGCAGTTACCAAAGAAGTTATGTCCATCAGGGAGGTAATCGGGAAAGCTGTTGAGATTCGGGTCAAAAATGTGACAAAGCAGATCAGGGTGGCCGCCAATGCCGCATATGCCAAAGCCTATAAGGAGTGCGAGGTTGCGGGAAATAGCCGGCCTCTAAGCCCCGAGGAAGAGGCTGAAGTTAAGGAGGATTTCACCGATCAGTACATCTACTACACGGGGTATCGGGATGGAATAGTCTTGTCAGCACATGTCATGGGAGAATGCGCTAAGGGCGTTGAAGATCCTGAAAAAGGATAGGGCCTGAGCATAAGCCCAGGCCGCCCCGGAGACGCCCGGCTGAGTTCTTGGAGAGCCTGGCCGGACACTCCAGGGAAACAGTTCAACATCGAAAGGGTCAGTCCTGCAATAAACAAAAATTGAGAGGAGAATGAGATGTTGCTTTGCAAAATAAATGTGTCAACCGTTTGCACGCTATTTATCCATCCGGAAACGCATTCAATCTGCAAAACAAGCCTGACTGCCTGACCACATTTAGCACATTGCCAGAATAAAAATCCTGTGCATATTGCCGTGCAGGAAAGCCGGGTTCCCGGCCCGGCTTGCCCTGCCGACAAACGAACCTTGACAACTACATACCGATCTCGAGGGAAGCCTGATGCACCGCCTCCTCGTCGATCTCCTTCAGGCCCTTTTGGCAGCCATAGACGAGGCTTGTAGTAGCAAGGTTGTTGATGAGGCGCGGCCAGCCCTTGCTCACCGTGGTGATCGCCTCCACGGCCGAATCCGTGAAGATGGGGAACCTGGCGCCGGCCAGGCGCATCTGATGCTCAATGTATGCCCTGCAATCTTCACGGGAGAGGGGCTGCATCCGGTAGCGCATGATCACTCTCTGGCTCAGGACCTGATGGTGCCCTAAAGACAACTTGACGGACAGTTGGGGCAGCCCGCACAAGACCAGGGCGAACGGGTTCTCTGAGTCCATAACAAAATTGAATAACAGGTGTAGATCGGAGAGGAAATGGCTGTTGGCAAGCTGCAGTTCATCCAGGATGATCACCGGGGTCACCTTCTTATCGCTGTGCATGGAGAAAATGACATTCTGGATCTGCTGGAACAGGTCGATCTTGCGAAATGCGGGCTCGAGGCCAAGGTTGAAGGCCAGGCCGCGGTAGAAGTCGTTGACAGTGACAGTGGCGAGCTGGAAGTAAATCACCCGGTAAAGGGATGTGTTCAGGGCCGTGGCAAACGCCCTGAGTGTTGCTGTCTTGCCCAGTCCCGGCTCTCCCACCACCAGGCCGATCCCCCTGTGTTCCCGGAGGTAGTCCAGGCGGGCCAGCAGTTCCTGGTGGGAGGCGGATGCAAACATGTCCTTGGACTTGATCTCCTTTTCAAACGGCCGGGATGCGAGGGAGTAGAAGGCGCGGAACATCGCTTATCTCTCCTCCTTCCTCTTCAGAGCCTCTTGAAAAGAGATCGGCTGCCGATCTTCCTTGTCGCTCTTCTCCCTCCTGACCAGGGCGTTGTCCCCGAGGTTTACCGGCTTGGCCTTGCCCACTTGGACATCTCCCTCGTAGATGAGTACCTCCTCGAGGTTGTCATCGAAGCGCGCCTCCACTTTCTTGCCGATCAGGGCGCAGGGAACCTCGAAGGTCTTGCCCAGGATGGAGATGGTGCCGTCATTATTCACCCTGCGCTGCTCCCGTCTCATGAACAGCCGCCAGACCGTCTCCGGATCATCCACCACCCTGACCGTCTGGATCTGGGAGAGGTACTTGTCCAGCGGGCTCATCCCCAGTGATGAGTGCACCCGGCGGTGGTAGTCATCCTCAAGCCACCTCCAAAAAAGCTGGTTCAAGTCGTCGAGGGAGGACACCGGCTCCGGATGCAGCACCAGAAACCGCTCACGCACTGTCCGGAACGCCCGTTCGATCTTGCCCTTGCTCGCCCCGTCGTAGATTTCTGTATGGGCCACCGTGGTACCCATCCGGGCGCAGGCCGCGTGAAACAGCTGGGAGCGGTAAATCTTAGCGTTGTCGAGGTAGACGATACCAGGGCAGCCTCTCCTCAAAACCGCCTCGATGTAGACCCGCTTCATGGTGTCCATAGTCTGGTCCAGGGCGAAGCTGGCATGGGTGAAAACACGTGAACAATCATCCAAAAAGGCGAACAGGAAGCTCTGCCGCTTCTTGCCGTCTACGAGCACCTTTGGTCCCACCATCATGTCCCCCTTATTCCGATATCGGAATAAGGGGGATTATCCCGAGCTTTTTGTTATCCCGACTTTCAGATGTGAGATGTGAATAATTGCCGGAAACTTGGCTTTTTGCTAGCTGTATTGCATCAAAAAGTCGGGATAAAAATTCTTGCTCCACAATAACTCAACTCCAATAATGAAAGCTACAGACTGCAGTCTGAATTTCAATGTTGGAGGGGTTTTGTTATGCAAATTCCATTGGAACGACTCATTGAAAACGTGTTGGAAGAACTTAAAAAACTAGGCATGGCGAAATTAACCATTAAATCTTATACGTACAGCGCGTATAGCCCCATAAGAAACTATTGCGCTAGAAACGGAACCACATGTTACGAATCCGCTACACTAAATGCCTTCATATGCTTACAGAAAAAGCGTCTTGAAAACTCCGAAATATCGGAGAAGCATTTCAGGATGCTGCGCAGAGCCGTACTAATGCTTCATGATCTTTATCAGCACGGAACGCTCCAAGGTTGCCGTTATGATTCGGGCTCAAAATACGAAATAAGCGAAAAGTTCGGTCTTTGCATGAAACAGTTTCTTGAGGAGCAGCATCTAAGCAAAGGGACCATCTCCAACCTCAGATCTACCATTCTACAATTTCTTTGCCATATGGAGCACGAAGGGCGCCGCGATTTCAGCACCATATCGCCAGAAGATGTTAGGGACTACCTCTTGACGGCCGCTGAAAAAAACAAGGGTGGAATGCCAAACGTCCTTTACGCCCTGCGAATTTTTCTGGACTATTTGAGATCGAATTCTCTCGTATCAAAAGATTTCCAACCTATGCTGAACAAACCTGCGCGCCGAAAGAAGAGAGTTCTGCCCTGCTTTACTCATGAGGAAGTTGAAGCTATTCTCGGGCAGATAGATACGGATACAAAACAAGGGAGAAGGGATTACGCCATCCTTTTACTGGCGTCCCATACGGGACTGCGCTCCATCGACATCGTAAATTTACGGCTTTCTGATCTAGATTGGCTAAATGACAGCATTCGTATCGTTCAAAAGAAAACAGGCCGGCCATTGGTGCTTCCTTTAGAAACAGACACAGGCAATGCAATTGCTGAGTACATATTGAAAGCAAGGCCCGAATCTGCTTCGGAGTACGTCTTTTTAAGAACATGTGCACCCTACAGGAAATTAGCCGATTGTGGAACCATGGATAACATCTTGGAGAAATACCTGAAGAGTGCCTGTATCTTACGCCAACCCGGCGATGGGAAGAGCTTCCATGCCTTACGCCGTTCTATGGGAACTTGGATGCTGGAATCCGGCGTCTCCTTGACAACAATTTCACAGGTGCTTGGCCACAAAGAACAGGATTCAACAAAGCAATACCTTTCCATGGATCATGAGAGGCTTGCGTCGTGCGCGCTGGATTTCCAGGAGATCCCCGTAGGAAGGGGGATCTTCGAGTGAAAGATTCTTTTAAAAGTTGCTTTGCACAGCAAATGGAGGATTTCATCCAGTACAAAAAGGCCCTGGGCTATTCCAGAAGCAGTTATGAGAAATTTCTAGCCATCTTCGATTGCTTCTGTCTGAATGCTTTTCCTGAAGTAAGATCATTAACGCAACAGCTTGTGATGCAATGGGTACGACTTCGTCCAAACGAAACCGCAAACGGTGTAAAAAGACGAATGGTGGCCATTCGCGAATTTGGGAAATACCTCAATGCCATCGGGCTTAAGGCGTATGTGCTTCCCCCGGAAATGATCGGCCCATTTAAACCATTTTTTCCATACCTCTTCAGCGACGAGGAGTTAACCGCCTTTTTTGCGGCGGCAGACAGCATGACCCCGCATAAGCTCTCGCCATACAGGGAGTCTGTCGTGCCCGTGCTTTTCCGCCTTCTCTACTGCTGCGGTCTGCGACCGCACGAGGTACGGCTGATCCGCTGCGCCGATGTCAATCTGGAAACCGGGAGCATCTACATCAGCGACACCAAGGTTCACAAGGATCGAATAGTCGTGATGTCCCCTGATCTGCAGTCTCTGTGCCGTGAATATGACGCAAGGATGCGTACCATTCTGAAAAACCGGGAGTACTTTTTTTCGAGCCCAAAAGGGGCCGCTTATTCCGTCTCATGGGTGCAAGTGCAGTTTCGGACTTGCTGGAAAAAGGCCGGCAACTTTCGGGGAGCAGCCACGCCGCGTGTCTATGATTTTCGGCATAATTACGCCACTCGGACTCTGATGAAATGGATGGATGAGGGCAGGGATCTGTACACTTGGCTTCCCTATCTGAGTGCATACATGGGACATTCACAATTTTCCCACACTGCCTACTACATTCATCTTCTTCCGGGAAGACTGGTGAAAACATCTGCTATTGATTGGGCCAGGTTTGACAGCCTGATCCCGGAGGTAGCGCCATGAAAAAAGCGAAGGACAACACCTTGTTTCGCATGATTCGTGATTACTTGTCTGTATACCTCCCGGATCAACGATGCTGCAGTCCCAATACAATCAAATCATATCGAGAAACCCTGAACCAGCTTTTTGATTTTGTGACTGCCGAAAAGAAGATTTCATTGACAGACGTAACATTTGATACCCTCAACAGCCGAACGATTTCTGATTATCTGAGCTGGCTGGAAAAGGTATGCCATTGCAGTGTCTCTACGAGGAACCAGCGGTTGGCCGGGGTTCGCTCATTTTTCAAGTATGCCGGGAGAATGGATCTGGCCGTTACGGTATTCCAAAAGGATCTTGAAAAAGTTCCCTTCAAGAAGACAGGCTCAAAAACAGTTGATTTCATGACGGAAGAGGCCTTGAAAACCGTTCTGGAGCAACCGGACACAAGTACCAAAGCGGGAATCAGAGACCTGTTTTTTATGGTGCTGATGTACGATACCGGTGCCAGAAATCGAGAAATCCTGGATTTAAGGATCAAAGATTTTGACGCTCATTCAAAAACACCGTGCGTGTATCTGACTGGAAAAGGCAACAAAAAACGCATTGTTCCGGTGATGGCTAAGACGGTTGAACATTTTCGGAATTACGTCTCACTGTATCACCTTGGAGGCAACTCGGAGCGATACCTTTTTTACACTGTTAGGCACGGCACTCTTCAGCCGATGTCAGATGATAACGTGTCCCGCTTTATGAAAAAATACGGCAGGGCGGCAAAAGAGACCTGCCCGGAAGTTCCGGACAATCTTCACCCTCATCTTTTTCGCCATAGCAGGTCAATCCATCTTTACCGCTCAGGAATGCCCTTGGCATTGTTATCAGAATGGCTCGGCCATGCCCAATTGGAAACAACGATGATTTACGCCTATGCTGATACTGAAATGAAACGGGATGCCATACAAAAGGCTACCGGCAACCACAATCCTTTAATGGACAGCGATCAGATCCCTATATGGAAAGGAGATGATCAAATAATCCGAAGGCTTTACGGATTGAAGTAAAAACTATTATCCCGACTTTTTGATGCATACATCTAGCAAAAAAGCCAAGTTTCCGGCAATTATTCACATCTCACATCTGAAAGTCGGGATAACAAAAAGCTCGGGATAATCCCCC
>CAWEDD010000004.1:0-76671 GCA_963807495.1 uncultured Peptococcaceae bacterium | reverse complement strand
TAAACACGAAGCCGAATTGTATTCGTCAATCGTGTTGATCACGACGCTCTCGATCGGACTTCGTCACGAAAGTCTTACTCATTGGCACCCTACGTTTCACGCGCTGAAATGTTAGGGGACCGCCACGTGACAGAGAGCATCTCGCGCTTGCGCAACACCGTACAAGCTTATCTCGACGAGAAGCCGCTGTGGTCCGACGGCACCCTTGCGCCGGCTTCGCCGATGACGAGCATGCAGCAGCGCATATGGTGGCTCTCGGTTGCAGGCAAATTCTTTAAGGTCGCGGGTCTTCATGACCGGCGTGGCGCTGCCGCTGATCGCCAAGGAATTCGGCCTTTTGGCCGCATAATACGGCACGGTTGGTGCGGCCAGCCTGTTCGGCATCCTGATCGGAGCGAGTGCGTTGGGCTGGCCTCTGCGACCGTTTCGGCCGCAAGCCGATGTTCATCGTCGAGATGGCGTTGTTCGTGGTGTTTTTGGTGCGATCCTGTTCACGCAAAACTTCGCTTGGCTGGTGGCCTGCCTGTTCGGGATGGGCCTTGCGCTCGGCTGCGACTATCCTACCGCCCATCTGGTGATTTCAGAGAGCATGCCGTCGCGCAGCCGGGCACGCTGGTTTTGGCGGCCTTCGGCTTTCAGGCCGCCGGCGCGCTGGTCGGAACGGCTGTCGGCTATGTCGTGCTCAATGCCGATCCGAGCTTGCCGGCTTGGCGGTGGATGTATGGCACCGCCATGATTCCGCCGGCCTGGTGCTGCTCGGCCGCTTCTTTGTAACGGAGAGTCCGCACTGGCTGGCAATAAAGAATTGGCACCGAGAGGCGGAAATGGAGCTCAAGCGCCTTTTGGACCGCAAACCGCCTTATCCGAACGAGGTCACTCTGGCCGACCCGCGCGGGGGGCGAAGGCCGCGGCATGCCGCGGGCGGCTATGCGGCTCTGTTCAACCCGCACAATCTGCGTGCCACCATACTCGCATCCGTTCCCTGGTTCCTTCAGGACCCCGGCACCTACGGCATCGGTATTTTCACGCCCACGATTTTGGCGGCGACCGTCGGCCATAAGCGCGAGCACGTTCAGCACATCGCCGACCTCGTCGCCAACGACCTGGTTGCCGCCAAGGGTGCGGCGCTGATCGATTCTCTTGCTGCTCGGCATCGTGTTCGCCGTTCTTCTGGTCGACCGTGCCGGCAGGATACGCTTGCAGATTTTCGGCTTTGTCGGCTGCGCGGTCGGGCTTTTTATCGCCGCTCAGTCCGTCAATTATGACGGCGGAACGAGGACTTTCTCATTTTCGCGGGTTTCATGCTTTTCAACTTCATGACCAATCTCGGCCCCAATGCGCAAACTTATCTGCTGGCCGGCGAGGTGTTCCCCACGGCTATTCGCGGCATCGGAGCCGGTTTTGCCGCTTCGTTCGCTAAAATCGGCGCTTGCACGACGGCGTTTCTGTTCCCGATTTTCCTGAAAGATATCGGCACGGCGAAGCTGCTTTATGCCTTGGTCGGCACCTCGCTTCTGGGCGCCCTGTTTACGTGGCTGTTCCGTATCGAGACGATGGGGGTCAACCTCGAGGAAGTCGGGGCCGACAGCAGCCACGCCGCGGCCCACAAGGATGTAGCCTTGGCACCGGCGACGGCGGTCGCACGAACGGCGCCGCAACGGGCTACTTGAGCTCGCCGCCGTAACGGATGAAATCGCGCGTCTGCGGTAACCTCATTCGATCGTCCGTCTCGGAGTTTCGCTGCGCATCTAGGTCAGGCCCGCGCATCCATCTCGAAGAGGAATAAGCATGCACATGACCCCCCTTATCAATCAGGTTTCCGTCACACTTTGCTCGTCCTGGCGGCTCTCGCCGTCTCGCCGCTTGCTCATGCGCAGACGGCTGCGCCGCCGAAGGCGGTGGTTTATTTTATCAATCTGAAGGACGGCGACGCAGTAAAGAGTCCCTTCAAGGTTCAGTTCGGTTTGAGCGGGATGGGTGTCGCGCCGGCCGGCGTGGAAAAGCCGAACACCGGCCATCACCATCTTCTGATTGACGCCACGCTCACGCCCGAGCAGTTGAAAGAGCCAATTCCGGCCGATGACCATCACCTTCATTTTGGCGGCGGGCAGACGGAAACGATGCTGACGCTTCCCCCGGGCCGCCACACGCTACAGCTGGTGCTGGGGAATTGGTCTCATGTTCCGTTCGATCCTCCGATCGTGTCCCCGGTCATCACAGTCGACGTGAAGTGAAGGACCGGCCGAGACGGCCGGACCACGATTTAACGGAGCGGTCGTGGTCTAAAGCGCAATCGCTTCAGATTGAATTGATTGGCGCTCTAACATTTTGGTGGAGCATGATCTTTTGGAAAACCGGGTTCCACTTTTCCGGATCATGCTCTAGGCGGTAGGCGCCGCGGCCGGGCAGCCTTGCGGTTTAAATACGCGCTCGCGCGAGGCAGGAAATTTGGCGAGCTTCGCCGCCGGCCGGATCGGCCGCCGCAACAATTCGCCGCCGCAATTGGGGCAGCGGCCGTTGAGGATGCCTTCGGCGCAGGAGCGGCAGAAAGTGCATTCGAACGAGCAAATCATCGCATCACGGAATCCGGCGGCAGGTCGATGTCGCAGCATTCGCAGCCCGGCTTGAGCAAAAGCATGGAAGGCTCCCGATCATTGTGTCTTCGCTTGCAATCCGACAAGAAAATTGCTGCAAGGGGTGATCAGCCGATGGGAACGGCGGCGAAGACCACCATGTCGCCGCGCTTTATTCGCAACAGCACGCTCCGTTTCGACTGTGCGCGGGCCTCGTCCGCCAACCTGCGAACGTCCGCCGGCGTGTTCACGGTGCGGCGGCCGACATCCAAAATGACGTCTCCGGTCTGCAGACCGCTTTCGGCCGCGTGGCCGCCAGGATCGATCTCGGTGATCACGACGCCCTGCGCGCCGGCGCCTGGGATGTGCCCGCCGGCGCAAGCGTCAGACCAAGGACCGGCGGCTCGCGCGGCGCTTTCTGCTCCTCGGCCTCGGCGGAGGTTCGCGGAAGCCTGCCCAAGGTCAAGCTGATGGTCTTCTCTTGTCCGTTGCGCAAAACGCCGAACTTTGCCGGCGTCCCCGGGGCGATGGCGGCGATCCGCCGGGCAAGATCGCGCGAATCCTTCACGGCTTCACCATTCACCGAATGGATGACATCGCCGATCTCCATGCCGCTCTTGGCCGCCGGACTATTGGGCTCGACCTGCGCGACAAGCGCGCCCTCGGCATTCTTAAGCGCCAAGGCGTCGGCAATAGCGGGCGTGAGCGCCTGAATTTGCACGCCGATCCAGCCGCGCGTGACGTGTCCCTTTTCCTTGATCTGCTGCACGACGAATTTGACGGTCTCCGCGGAATGTCGAAGGCAACGCCGACCGACCCTCCTGACGGCGAAAATATCGCGGTGTTGACGCCGATAACTTCGCCTTTCACGTTGAAGGTCGGGCCTTCGGAATTTCCGACATTGACCGGCGCGTCGATCTGAATGAAATCGTCGTAGGGGCCTTCGCCGATATCGCGTCCGCGCGCCGAGACAATTCCCGCCGTCACCGTGCCGCCGAGCCCAAATGGATTTCCGACGGCAACACCCAGTCGCCGACCCGCGGCAACCCCGTGGCGAACCTCACATACGCGAATTCGGTACTCGCAGTGACTTTGATGAGCGCCAGATCTGTTTGCGGATCGGTACCGATAACTTTGGCCTGATAGGTCTTGCCGTTGTCGGTGGTCACCTCGAAGTTAGTCCATTGGCCACAACGTGATTGTTGGTCACGACATAGCCGTCGCCGGAGATGAAAAACCCGGATCCGAGCGCGATGCCGGAATTGGGGGCCGGTTTGTCGGGTGCCGGAGCGCCGAATTTGCGGAAAGGAGGATCGGCGGGAGTTTTCTGCTGAGCGTCGTCCGGCGATCCTCCGTCCTCGACCTTGACGCGAATGCGACGACCGCCGGCTTCACCCTTTCGATAATATCGGCAAAGCCGACAGGCGCCGGCGCGCCGATGGCATCCACTTCCGCCGCTTTGCCTCGAAGCCGAGCGGCCGGCAAGTCGCCGCCGGCAATACGGCGATGGCGCAGGCGATGAGGGACAGAGCAACGCCCGGCCACGTTGCGCGACGGCCAGCAGCGACGCGGGAAATCTTCTTGTCGATCATCAATCTTTCATCCCCGGACGGGCGTGCGTGTGCCCATTTTACAAGCCTATCCATCGCGCGAATACAGGCTGCCACGCGAAATCTGCCATGAACTAATGCAGATTAGGCGAAATTGCCCTTGATCTGGGTCAAGCGTGTCGCCCTTGCGCCGCCTCGTCGAAAAGCGGCCGCTCGCCGCGCTCATGCGCAAGCAGCCATCGTTTGCGATGAAGGCCGCCGCCATATCCGGTCAATGATGGTTGGCGCCGATCACGCGATGGCAGGGCACGATGATGGCGATGGGGTTGGCGCCAATGGCCAATCCGACCGCGCGCACGGCCCTTGGCTGTCCGATCGAGGCGGCGAGCGCGCCGTAGCTCACGGTGCGGCCGACCGGGATGCACCGGAGCGCGGACCAGACAGTGCGCTGGAAGGCCGTACCGCTGGTCTGCGTCGGTAGATCGGCGATGGCATCGAGATCGCCGTCGAAGTAAGCGAGCAGCGCACGGGCAGCATGCGACCGACCCGCAGCTTCGCGAAGGTCACCGCATGCGGGCCGTAATAGCGGCGCAGGAGGTCTTGCATGCGCTTTTCGTGATCGTCCAATCGACCGCGCGTAACCGCTGCGCGTCGTCGGTGACGACGCGCATGCGGCCGGTTGGCGTTTCGATATGCTCGACGAAAAACGTTCGCGCAGCTGTCATCAGTTTCGCTCCGGCACCATCATCTTTCATTCGGCCTCGGCAAAGCTGGCGGTTTTTGGACTATTCATCCTGGCTTAAGCCTGCGAGGATCATGTCCGAAAACCGCTAGACGAAAAAAACGCTCGCTGGCGGCGGCCAGCCGGCCTCCAATCACCAGCAGGCGGTAGTGGCGCCCCCGGATGCTCTCTTCGACCAGCACCCGCTCATCGTGCTGCTGGGCTAGCCGGAAGGCGGCGGCCACCTGCTGCGGGGTGGTCAGGTCGAGGCTAACCGCCTTGCCCTGATTGCCGCGGCAGGGCTTGACCGCCACCGGGTAGTTCAGGGCCGCGGCCGCGGCCCGGGCCTCCTCCTGCGACGAGACCTGGTCGCCGCGGGGCACGGGCAGTGCTGCCGCCTCGAGCAGCTGTTTGGTATTCCCCTTGTCGCAGCAGAGATCGACGGCGATCACCGGAGTCTGGCCGGTCTGGGTGGCCTGTAGCAGTTGGCGGCGGCAGCCGTAGCTGAGTTGAAAGAGGCCTCCCGCTCCCAGCGGCAGCACCGGTATCTCCCGCCTGCGGCAGGCCTCCAGGATGCTGGCGGTGCTGGGCCCCTCGCAGGTGGCGTCGCCAAGCGCAGCCGGCCTCCGGATCGCCGCGGCTGCATCGAAACCCTGCCGGTCAAGCACGGCGCTCACCAGGGCTACGGCGTTCTCTAAGGCGGCCCGGCCCAGGGCCGGCGTCTGAAACGAGATCACCAGGTCCCAGGTGTCCGGCGCGTTGCCCCCCATCGTCTTGCCGTAGGACACCGGGTATCCGGCGGCGGTTTGGAGTTCCAGGGCCACGTGTTCCACCACGTGTCCGAGGTAGGTGCCATCCCCGAGGCGCTCCAGGAACCCGCCCCGGTGGCCGCGGCAGCAGTTGTGCTCCGCCAGGCCGGGCAGCAGGGCGAGCAGGCCCTCGGTAAAACCGGGGATCTCGTTGGTAGGGTCCTGTTCCCGGGCGCTCAACCGGAGCCGAGCCTGCAGCACCTGGTTCATGCTCCAGATATTCCGGCCCTCGAAGAGCCGGATCGACAAGATCTGCACAATCATACCTCCCGAAATTAAGGCTGCAGATACAAACAAGCGCAGGGGCAACGGCCCCCGGGCGTAAAAAAGAGGCCACGGTTATTTTTTCCAAACCGCCGTCTTTTTATGCATTTTTCAAATCGAGCGGGCGCTCTCTGCGCAGCTCCCGGTTCATCCGCCGTTTGCGGCAAAACTGTGGCCGTGGAGCTGGCAAAGAAGGGTGACTCTGCGCAGCTCCCGGTTCATCCGCCGGCCGGCAGCAGCAATAGCCGCTGCTTCTTGTCGAACCGGTAGCCTGCCGGCAGGATGTGCAGGACTACGTTGGTCAGGGCCAGGGGCGCCCGGGGGCCGGTCTCGGAGACATTGGTCTCCCGGATCTTAGTGCCGTCGATCACCGTTACCGAGTGGGAGCCGATCACCTCGAAGATATCGCCGGGCTGCACCACGATGGCAGTATCCTCGTCGATCCCCACCCCCAGCATGTGGGGGTGCTGGGCGACTGCGGTCAACAGCCTGCCCAGCCGGCCACGCTGCGCAAAGTGCTGGTCGATGACCACATCGCGGATCAGGCCCATGCCAGGAGCCATCTGCACGATGTTCCGCTGCGGCGCCTCCTTTTCCTCCCCCTCGACGATCATGGTCTCGCTCATGGCCGATGCGCCGGCGCTGGTGCCGGCAATCACCGAGCCGGTCCTGTAGGCGTCGTGCAGTGCCTCGTCGCACCTGGTGCCCCCCAGCAGGCTGGTGATCCTGAGTTGGTCGCCGCCGGTGAAGAAGATGCCGGACGCCGCCTTCACCGTCTCGTAGGTGGCGGCGGTGTTGGCTTCCTGCCGGCTGGCGATATCGAGGACGGACACCTCCCGGGCGCCCCAATTCTGAAACAGCCTGGTATAGGTCTCTCCCACTTCCCTGGGCTGATCGGCGGCGGAGGTGACGACAACGATCCGGGCGCTGCCGCCCCCTCCTGGAAGGGCGCTCGCTGCCAGTTCCACGAACCGCCGCAGGATCACGCACTCGCCGCTCGTGTCCTCAGACCCGCCGATGATCACCAGTGTTCCCAGCATAGTCTCGCTCATTTCTCATGCCTCCCGATTGCTCGTTGACCGCCCAGTCTTTGGCCGCTGCCAGGACGGATGCCGGCACTTGCCGCAAGCGATCCGGCAGCGCCGCCAAGGCTGGCCGCGCTGCTAGTCATTCCTTGGTCCGATTGGCATTTCCGCCTATATTATACAGGGTGTGCCTTGGTAAAACAAGTGTTCCCGGAACTGATGTCCGTCTGTGCGCGTGTCCGTCTGTTCTAGCCTGGCGCGCGTCCTCCGCTACCGCCGCCGCCATAGCCGGGGCACGGGCGCGGCGCACCCAGGCGAGACCGGCTGTTTAGCGTGGAAAGCGAAGGAATCTCGGCCGGCTGCCAGTGTCAGAGACGCTCTGGCGGCTAATTTGGAATAAACAGTGTGGAAGCGCATAGATTGTCTTGAAAGGCAGGTGAAACCATGCAAGCTCTGGTACCCAGCTTCCTGGCCGGTCTGGCCACCGCCCTGGGCAGCCTGGTGGTGCTGATCTGGAGGCGGCCGGGCCACCGCGTCCTGGCCGTCCTGCTCGGCGGCGCCGCTGGCGTCATGCTGGCGGTGGTGCTGCTGGATTTAGTGCCGGCCGCCTTGAACCTGGGCACGCCCCTGGAAGCCGGCACCGGCTTCGGGGCCGGCCTGATTCTCATGTGGGGCCTCGACTGGCTGATGACCCCGCTCACCGCCGGTTCCTTCAGCAGCAAGGCCTCCTACCAGCGCATGGGCTACCTGATGGCCACTGGCATAGCCCTGCACGACCTGCCGGAGGGGATCGCCATTGCCGGGGCCTATGCAGCCGGAGGGGCGCTGGGGCCGCTGCTAGCCCTCTCGATCGCCCTTCACAACATCCCGGAAGGGATCGCCACCGCCACCCCGCTGCAGATGGGGGGCGTGCGCGGCCGCCGGGTGCTGCTGGTCAACTGCATCGTCAGCGTCTTCACACCGTTGGGTACCCTGGTCGGCCTGTTCCTGATCCGGCTTTCGCCGGAGCACCTCTCCTTTCTAATGGCCCTCGCCGGCGGAGCGATGACCTACCTGCTCAAAGATGAGCTAATCCCTGCCGCACAGGAGCAGAGCCCGATCTGGAGCTGGATCGGGTTGGCCGGAGGCTACCTCCTGCTCTGGCTCACCCAGGCCCTCCATTAAGAAGCGTTAAGAGACTTTCGCAAGAAGCTCCCGGGCTGAATCATCAAGAGAACTTGCGCTCATTTGCAATCACGCTCACCTGCAATCATGCTCACTTGCACAGATCTCGCCTTCATTTCCACCATGTGCAGGAGAGCAGCGAGCGGTGTCCGGCCCCTGAGAGCCAGGCGCCGATCAGGGTGGTCAGGCGGGGGTAGCCGGATGCCTGCCCGTACCGGCCGGACGCTGCGCCGACGGCGATTTCCTGGCCGCCGGACAGGTCGTCGGCAGCTCTGGTCAGGTCCACGTTAGCAGAGTGGTGGAAACAGCACGCACCACCAGTTATGTCCCTGCCCGGGCCCGATCACGATCTTCAGCGCCTGGTAGTTGCCCGCAGGATAGAAGACCGGGCCGTACGCCTTGTTGGGAAAAGCGGTGATGCCCCAGCAGACCTGTACCGGCAGGTCCGATCCGTTCGCCAGCACGGTCTGCTGGGCGACCTGGCGGATCCCCGGCAGCCGGCCGGTGATCAGCGAGGCTGCCTCTGATTCGCTGGCGGCTCCCTGCAGATCCGGCCTCAGGTAGTTGAGCACGCTGTCACGCACCCTGAGCTTGACCGCCTGGTCAAAGGAGCTGTCGCTGGCGGCAATCACCCGGAACCGGATGATCTGCCCCAGGCCGATGGTGTCCCCGTCACGCCTGAGATTGTCAGGGGCCGCGGCGGCCGGCACCGTCACGCCCGCCGGTGCAGGGGCCTGCCCAGCGGCCAGGGCCAATATGACAAACAGGGCAAACACAAGCAGCAGGGCTGCCCCAGCCCGGAGCCCGATCCTCCTGATGCTGGCATTGCCCCCGGCGCCAGCGAAACAATCCCTCTTCTGGCCGCCGCCTCTCTGATCGCCGCTGCCTCTATCCTTGCCGCTGCCTCTATCCTTGCCGCTGCCTCTATCCTTGCCGCTGCCGCTTTCCACGAGGCCTCACCCGCTCTCCAGCCTGGCATCGCCGGCCGGCGTCTGCCGCCCGGCTCACCCGGGTTCCCGCGCTGGCCACAAATTTCTCCCACCTGGCACTGTACGGGAACGATCGGGTATTGCCGTTATTCTTTCCAGTTAATGGCTTTTTTAATCAGCCTGGGCGAGCGGCCAAAAAATCACCCCCTGACTGGCGCCGTTTGACGCCACCGGCAGGGGGTGAGGAGGGCTGCCTTGTTGCAAGCGAAGCGGGTCTACACGACGCCCAGCAGGCCGTTGAGAAAGGCGCAGGTGCTGGCTGAAAGAATGTTGGAGCAGGTGGTCGTCGGAGCCTGAAAGAAGTTGGCCGTGATTGTCGTGCAGCTGCCGGTGAGAGTGATCGACCTGGCCTCATAGTTGCCGGTGACGGCGGCCACGATCGTGTAGGTCCCCGGCGGCACGTTGTAGAACTTGTAATAGCCGCTGGCGTTGGTAAAGGTGTAGGCGACCAGCGTCATGTTGGAGTCGTAAAGGGCGACGATGGCGTTGGCCTGGGCGACGCCTCCGAGCATCACCTGGCCGTTGATGCCGTCCAGCAGCGGGATGTTCACCGTTATCGACTGGGTGACCGTGATCGTGGCATCGGTCAGGATGTGTATATTCAGGCGGGCGTGCTGATCGAGATCCCAGTCAATGCCGTGGACCTTTAAAGACACGTTGGAATTCATGCCTGCAGCGGCCATCGGGAGCACGCCGAAGTTGCTGAAAGAGATGATCTCGTCATGCCTCTCTCTGACGAAGTGCTCCTTGGTGACGTACAGGATCTGCGTGTGCATCTTGCCGTGGAAGAGCACCTTGCCGCTGATGACATCCCACTCGACGTACATCGGCCTCGCCTCGACGGACTCCACCTTATACACGCCCCGGTGAAACTGGACGGTGTCATCGGTCATGAACTGCACCATGGTCTCGCCGACGACCTGGGGCACCGTCAAAGAGGTGCAAATCGGATTCGGAACGCTCATTTACATTTTACCTCCTTAGTTTCATGGGTTCACTTGCACTTCCGGGACTGACCCGGACTTGTGATCCCGGGCGCCGTGGGCCGGAGCCCGCCGGCGGCCGGTAGTTCTCCTTGGAAATATCCGGCGCCATCGACGGCTTGGCGGATCGGCACTTCCTTATGGATCACAATGGATCACACGGGATGGTGATCGTGCTGCCAACCACGAGGCTGTTGGGATCGATGCCGGGGTTGGCGGCTATTATGTGGTCCATACTGACATGGTACTGCATGGCGTACTTGAAGATGGTGTCGCCCGCCTGCACTGTCACCGTAGTCGGGCAGGCCGTTGGAGGCGGAGGGCGCGGTTGGAGGGGCAACCGGCGCAGTAGGGCAGAGCACTACATAGATCTGGACGGTCTGCACGACCCGGCCAGTCAGCTGCAGGATGATCTCGGCAGTGATCATGTCGGGCTCGTGGGCGAAGGCTGTGGCGTGCTCTACGACCGCGTTGACCAGGGCGGTCATGTCCGGCAGGCACCCCGGTATGGGGATGAAACTGCGGAACTTGATCTTGGCCTCCAGGGCGTGCACCGGCTGATTCTCGATAAATGCCACATAGATTACCTTGATGATGATGATCCCGCTCAAGATAACCTTGTCGTTGATAACCACGATCTCCTCGTGCGGAATGTGAACCCTGACAATCTTGACATCCAGCACCTGCTGGGCGCCGGGCTTTTCATCCGGGATGCGGATCTCCTCTTTAACCAGCGCCTGGGTGTTGGCCTCGCCGATCACCTGCTCCAGGTTCAGGCAGGCCGTCTGGTAATTGGGGGCGGTGATGTCGGTGATGGCGGTGACCACATCGATATCTCTCGATTTGGTGATGATCACGTTCATCGCCAGGAATAGCTCCGCCTTGACCGTATCCGGGGAGGGGGCATCGAACCCGATGTACTCGATCATATTCTCGACGTTGACATGCAGATGCTTGTGGGGATGATGCCTCGGGTGCAGGTCCGGAAGCGGCACGAACTGGGTAAAGTGGAGCCTGTGGTGCATGTGGTGCACCGGCTGGCTGTCCTTGAAGGCAACATACATAAACTGCAGGATGGCTTCACCCTCGATCAGCGCCTGGCCATCGACGATCTTGCTTTCCGTGATGAAGATCTCTGCCGCCACGTCCAAGATCCTGTCGACCCCGGGCTTCTCTTCGGGAACCCTGAACCTTCCTTCAATGATACTTTGCTGCGACGCCTCGGCCACGATCTCTTCCACCCGCACCTGCTGGGTCGTGGCCTGGACTCCGGGATCCGGTTCTACCAGAACGTTGACCTCCTGGGTCTGGGTCACTTTTGCGATAATCTCCAACACTGCGATAATGCCATACTGGTCCGGCCCAAAACCACGACCATCGCCGCATTCGCCCTGGATGTCCAGTATTCTGGCCCTTACGCGTGCTGTCATCCCCGGCAAGGCGCCCGGTAAATCTGCAAATTGGGTGAACTCAATTCCCTCGTGCGTATAGTGCACCGGTTGAGGATCCTTGAAAGCGACGTAGACGACCCCTACGTGCAGCCTGCCATGCACGATGATCTTGTCTTCGATGATCTCGATGCGCCTGATTCTTACAGTTCCGTCAGCAGAAACGATTTGCTCTACGCCTGGCTTTTCCTCCGGCACGCGCAGGGTTTCGCTGATCGTCGCCTGCACGGCCACCTCGCCGATGACCTGCTGGATCTTGAGCAACTCGCACTTCATTCCATTCCCTCCTTGCTGTGGGCAAGAGTGTTCTCCAATATCATATGTACGTGAACCTGTATTGTGTACGGGCGGGAATGATTCCAAATTCAGGAATGATTCCAAATTGAGGAAGGCGAACGGAGGCAAGAAGAACCGCTGCCAGGTCGGCAGCGGCTTTATGCAACTCCAGGTGAAAATAGGACCTTAGCATCTATTTTTTAGTATTATTGCACAAGAGTTAGGGATGATGGCGTAAATTAGGCGGCCAGGCCGCCCTCAGTCCTCGGGCGAGACCTGTCAGGCTCTCCCATCCCCCGCTTGCTGGCCGGATTCACCCTGCTGTTTTCTGCCATCCTTGTCCAGGCCTTCCTTGAATCCGAGCCCGAAGCCCACGTCATACCCCTGCACATAGCCCTGCTCCCAGCCCTGGTCGAACAGGTTGTCGGTTTCCTGCACGGCAGCCTGGTGTCCTGCTTCATATCCCTCCTGATAGCCCTGGCGGTGGCCCTGTTCGAGCCCGCCGTCAAACCCCCGGGCCGTGCCGACCTTCAGCGCCTTGGCAAAGCCGTCCGCGTGGCCATCCGCATATCCCCGGTCATAGGCATCTCCGTATTGCCAGTCATGTTGCAGAAGCTCCCCGCCATCGTTTCCGGCCTTGTCCAAAAGCTCATCCCTCCCGACACACGGCCTTTTGCAGATTCAGGTGTAACCACCCGGTGCGGGCCGGGCAGCTCACAACAACCCCCGGCCCGTCCGCCTCTCCTGGGGCGCCGGCAAGCCGCCCTCGTCCACGTTTCCGGCCGGCTGGATGCCTGCCTTGGCATCGCCCAGCAACGATAAGAGCGTCATCAGCAGCTGCGGGTTGATATTCTTTCCCTTCTGCAGCAGACCTGCCAGCATCTCGGGTCCCGGCTTGCCTCCGCCGGCCAGCAAGGCGGTGAGCATGCCGGCCAGATCGGCGGCGCCCGGCGACGGCGCGCCCGCCCTGGAGGGCCCCTGAGCCTGATTATTCAGTACGCTGAAGAGATTGAACAGCGACAGGATGGCGATGAGGCTGGGGAAATCCACCCGCTTCTGCTCCAGGCTGGCCAGCGCGTTGGCCAACAACAAATTCAAGCTCAAACCCTGCCCTTCCGGTTCGGCTCCCTGTTCCTGCGCCAAACTGATACCCCCTCTTTTTGTGTGCTCCGCGGCCAAAAAAACATCCGACAACAAGCTCCCCATTATTCTATGACGTGAGGGGCTGCAGGTGACTCTGCGGGCTGATATTTTCACACATGGGCCAGGGGGCTCCGGCAGGAGCAAGCTAAGAAAGGCATCCCGGCTACAGGTGGCGCAGGGCATCGGCCGGGCTGAGGGCGGCCGCCCGGCTGGCCGGGTAGAGTCCGAAGAAGAGGCCGACCGCGGCCGAGAAGCCGAAAGCCAGCAGGATCGTCCAGCCGGAGATCAGCGGCGGCCAATGGGCGAAGTGGGCCACGATCAGGGCCGCTCCGGCCCCGAACAGCACCCCCAGAAAGCCGCCCACCAGGCAGAGGGCGATCGCCTCGCCCAGGAACTGCTGCATGATGTCGCTGCGGCGGGCGCCCAGGGCTTTGAGCAGGCCGATCTCCCGCGTGCGCTCGGTGACCGCCACCAGCATGATATTCATGACGCCGACGCCGCCCACCACCAGGGCTATGGCGGCTACCGCCCCGATCACCAGGGTGATCACGGAGGTCACCTTGCTCACGGCGCTCAGTTCATCCTCCAGGGATTGCCCCTGATAGTGGACTACGCTGGCGAAATGGCGCTTTTCCAAGATCTTGACGCTGTCGGCGATCGCCTGGGGCAGTTCCGCCTCGGAGGTGGCCATCCCAAACAGTTCGAAGATCACCGTGCTGTTCAGGATCTCCTGGGCGAAGGTGATCGGGACGTAGGCGTACCGCAAGCCGACCGACCCGATGAGGCTTGAAGCCTGCGGCTGCAAAACCCCTACCACCGTGGCGGGGTCGTTCTGGATGAAGATCTGCTTTTCCAGGGGGTCGGCATCGCCGAACAGCTGCTTGGCCAAATCGGCGTCCAGCACGACCACCCGGGAGTGGAGGAGACGTCCGCATCCGTCAGGAAGCGCCCGCTGTTCACCGTCAGGTTGGCGGTGGGGGCATAGTCGGGCGTGGTTCCCACCAGGTAGGTGCTGATCGGCTTCTGGACGGATTGGGGGAGGCGTACCGCGATGATGGCGCCGAAGGTGACGGGGGCCATTTTCTCCACCGCGGGAGATAGCTCCTTGATCAGGTCGGCATCCTCGGTGCGGAAGGTGTCGGCGGTGGGAGCCTCCCCGAGGGCCTGATCCACGGTGACGCTGAAGGAACGGCTGTTGCCGAGCGTCTCGAGATCTGACAGGATGGCCACCCGGCCGCCCTGGCCGATGGCCACCACGGCGATCACTGCGGCGATGCCGATGGTGATCCCCAGGATGGTCAGCAGCGCCCGCAGCCGCTGCACCAGCAGGTTCTCGCCCACGATCTGGGCCAGGTCGTCCAGCTTCACGGCGCCTTGGCCTCCTCTCCAACCAGGCTCCCGTCGAAAAAGTGCAGGATGCGCCCGGCGTAGCTGGCGATGTGCGGCTCGTGAGTGACCAGTACGATCGTCCTGCCCTCCCGGTGCAGCTCCTGGAAAATGGCCATGACCTCGTGCCCGGACTTGCTGTCCAGGTTCCCGGTCGGCTCGTCCGCCAGGATCACCGCCGGGTTGTTCACCAGGGCGCGGGCTATGGCCACCCGCTGCTGCTCGCCTCCGGACAGCTCCGGCGGCTTGTGCCGCAGGCGATGCCCCAGGCCGACCCGGCGCAGCAAGACTTCCGCCCGGGCAGCCCGCTCCCCTCGTCCCACGCCGGAGTATATCAGCGGCAGCTCCACGTTGCGCATGATGCCGTAGCGCGGCATCAGGTTGTAGGCCTGAAAGACAAAGCCGAACCGGGAGCCGCGCAGGAACGCCATCTCGTCGTCGCTCAGTGATTCCGTGTCGCGCCCTTCCACCAGGTAGCGGCCGCCGCTGGGGCGCTCCAGGCAGCCGATCAGGCTGAGGAAGGTGGACTTGCCGGAGCCTGAGGGCCCCATGACCGCCACAAACTCTCCGGCCGCGATCTCCAGGGTGATGCCGTTGAGTGCGGTCACGGCAGCCTCCCCGCTGCCGTAGGTCTTGGTCAGCCCGGAGACGCTGATCACGAGGAGCCACCGCCGGTGTCCTTCACCGGCTCGCCATCATGAAGAGCCTGGGGATCGAGCACCACGCGATCGCCTGCGTTCACCCCGGACAGGATCTCGGTATACAGCTCGTTGGTGTAGCCGGCCCTGACCGTGCGCAGACGCGCCCGCTTCCCTGACACCACGTACAGAATGCTGGCGCCGCCCCTGACCAGCAGCGCCTCGTTCGGCACCACCAGCGCCTGGTGGGCGGCGATCCGGTGGATGGTCACGTCCACCGACGCCCCGGGCAGCAGCCCGTCCGGGTTCTGAGCGAACCCCAGGTAGACCCGGACCACGTTCTCATTCTGCTGGCTGCTCTGGATGACCGCCGGGGCGATCCGGCTCACAGTGGCCTGCCAGGTGTTGCCCGGCTGTCCGGCCCACTGGACGTCCGCGTTCTGCCCCAAGGCCACGCCGCCGATATCCTGCTCGCTGAGGTCGGCCTCCACCTGGACGGGAGCGGGGCTGGCAACCACCAGCACCAGCGCCCCGGGCTGCAGGTAGCTGCCCTCCTCGGGGATCTTCTCCAGCACCACGCCGGCAAAGGGGGCGGTCAGCTTGCCCTCGGCAACGGTGAGGTGGGCGTCCTCGGCCGCCACCCGGGCCTGGACAACCTGGGCGTCGGCTACGGCCAGCTTGTGCGGGTCCGGATGCTCAAGGTCGGCCAGGGTGGCGATCGCCGTCTGGAGATTGGCATGATCCTGGGTCTGCTCTGACTCCGCCGCCTCCAGGTCTGACTTGCTCGCAAAGCCCTGTGCTTCTAGTTGGCGGGTGCGATCCAGCTTCTGGTCCGCGGCATCGGCCGCCGCCTGGTCAGCCGCCTGGTTCGCCTGCGCCTGGGCCAGATCCTGTGGCGTGGCTGGGTTGTATGCCTGCGCCTGCTGGGCCTCGGCCAGGGCCAGAGCCGTATCCGCCTCCCGGGCCTGCTTCTCCACGTCCGTGGTGTCCATCTCGGCCAGCACCTGCCCGGCGGCAAAATGGTCGCCCTCGGCCACATCGAACTTGAGCAGCCTGGCGCCGAAAGGAGCCACGATCTGCTCCGACTGCACCGATTCTACCTGGCCTGTGACCAGGGCATCGTCATTCAACAGGCGCTGCGCGACCACCGCCGTCTTCACGCTCACGGAGGGAACGCTCTGCGAGCGGTAGACGCTGGCCGCCACAATCAGCACCAGCAGCAATCCCCCGGCGATCACCAGCCAGGTTCTCGGCGATCGCAGCCCCGGACCAGGAATGCGCATGCTCATCGTAAATTGCTCTCCTTATCGGCCCTTAATGACTTGGCTTTTAATGGCTCGGCCCTTAATGACGGGTGAGAGATACGGCCTTCACTCCCGATCATAATGATATAACACGCTAAAATAATAGGCTTTTGCAATATTTCGCCAATATTCTCGCTATCCCTGCCAGAACCAGCGTTGCTGTCATTTTTATAATTTTTTTGCCCGGATATATTACTTTCCAATCATAGCAAGAGAGAGCCTGGGAGGCTTGCCGTCACCAGGTTCTCTCTTGCTTGGTGCAGATCGGCAATCGTGCGGCGCTCTCTGGAAGCGGTTGGCCGGGGCCGGCCTCGAGGCTCAGATGTCGAACAGGTCCTCGATCCAGGGGATGTGGCCGAGCACGCGCCTGAGCTCCACCCGGAACATGTCCCTGGCTTTCAGAATGGCATCGTTGGCCGCCCCCGCCACCAGCAGCTCCAGGGCCGGCACATCCTGGGCCGCCTTGTCATTGATGGATACCTTGGCAACGCTGACGTTGCCGCTGACGAGGATCCTGACGTCGCCGCCGCCGGCCACTCCCTCGATCGACTTCTGCTCGAGATTGCCGATCAGCTTCATCACTATCGGCTTCAAGACGTAATCCGAAATTCCCAGCGCTTGTTCATCCGGCATTATTTTCAAACCTCCTCCAGGCCGTTATGAGGCGCCGCGCCGTATCGCCCGGGTGGCAGCGGCCCCTGCGCTAAGCCAGAATAATTAACATCTATTGGCAACGCTATAGCCGCCTCTCCCACTCAGCGCAGCAGCCCCTGCAGGGCGGGCAACGCATCCAGGGCAGCCCTGCGGCCGCCGTCCAGCAGTTGGGAGACGCGGGAGAAATCGCCGAGTTCGACCTGCAGCGACGGGGGGTGGATCACCAGGTCGGCCCCTTCCAGGCTGTAGCCGACCACCTGCTGGGTGACCAGGTCCACGCTGCGCAGGATCACCTGGGCGAGGCTGCTCGGCTCGGGCACGATACTCTGTTCGATCAGGTTGACCGCCACTACCGCCTTCGCCCCCAGCAGGCGCGCCAGCGGCACCGGGACTGTCTCGGCCAGGCCGCCGTCCACCAGCAGCATCCCGTTGTAAGGGACCGGATCGAAGATGCCGGGGATGGCGGTCGTGGCCTGGACCGCCAGGCCGAGCGAGGCCTCGTTGACAAAGACGGTGCCCGGCACCGGTGCGGCCGGAGGCCTGTTGGTGAATACCACCCGGTTGCCGGTGATCAGGTCGACAGCCATCATCCCCAGCGGCACGGACACCTGGGCAATGCTCTTCTTGCCGGTAAAGCGGTCCACGTAGGCCCTGATCCTGGCCCCGGTGATCAGGCCGCGGGGCAGCAGCGTCAGCACCTGGGTCATGTCGCGGAAGAGCTGCACCATCAACAGCAGAAAGGTGCCTGGGGTGAAGTTGCCGGTAAACAGGTCCTCCCTCTTCAGTTCCAGGGACATGCTCCGCAGCCGGGCAGGGCCGATGCCGGCGGCATAGAGGGCCGCCACGAAGCCGCCGACGCTGGTGCCGGTGATGATGCCGGGCCTGATGCCATTCTCTTCCAGGACCTCGAGCACGGCGATGTGCGCCATTCCCAGCATCGCCCCGCCCCCCAGGGCGAGACCAAGCTCGTGCTGCCGCGCTTTCATACCGGGTCAACCCCCAGCTGATCGCATACCGTCTGGATCGGGTTGAACACGGTGTATTCGTTCGACCCTGCAAACAGCAGCCCCACCGCGCGGTTTTCGTCGTCCACGATCAGGGAGCCGCTGTCTCCCGGCTGCGACTTCATCTCTGCCATCACCTGATCGTTGAAGCGCACCACATCTTTGCCGCCATGCCCCATGGTCACGTTCAGGGAAACCTTGACCGCCTTGACGGTGCCCGCGGTGAGCCCGGAGGTGCGCCCGCTCTTCCTGATCCTCAGTCCCGGCTTGATGTCCCCCATTCCGTTAATTCTGCCGATCTCCATGATCTCCGGGCTGATCAGCTCCGGGCGCACCGGCTGGGCGAGGGCGCAGTCCACCAGGTTCGTGGAGCCCAGAGTCTCCAGCCGCAACTGGTAGCTGGGGCGCACCGACTGGAGCACGGCGTTGGCCGCCCTGAGCCCCATGGACGCCACCTTGCAGTTGACATCCTTGTTGTAGCGCGAGAAGGGAACAAAGCGCACCAGGCGCCCGATCATGTCGTCCTCGGAGCCGCCGTCGTAGCTGCCCGGCTGGAACACCGGATCGCCCAGTTTCGACCTCCCGTCGCGCCCGTCGCTGGCGTTGGCCAGCACGTGGTTGTTTGACAGGATCAGCAGATCGCTGCTCTTCCGGTCTTTGACCACCGCTCCGAAGGTGCCGGCCGTCACCCTGTAATGTCCGATGCTGACCCCGGGCATAGCCGGCCGGCGCCTTTCAGTTCGCCCTAAAAAACGGATCTCCCCCACTTCCACCACATCGGTGGCGGTGCCGGCGATCCGCCTGGGGATCAACTCGTCCACGCCCAGCGACTCTATGGGCACCTTTCTGTCTACAAAAAAAATAATGGCCGGCTCGTCCGCTTCGTCCCGGCCATTCTTTTTATATCCGATACCCATGCCAATTACGTTAGGAAGTCCCGAAAAGCGGCTCTGGGCCACATCCAGGGATCTGAACGTCTTATTCACTGCCCTAGCCCCCCAACTCTTAAAGATGATCTAGTATATTCCGGGGCGGGGCCTGTTGGTGTCTGCTGCCAGCCAACTGCAGGCCGGTTATTTGTGGCCTCAGCTCATGCAATTCAGCCAGGCGGATACCTGGTCGACCCTGTTTTGCGCAGCTGCGGCCGCCTCCAGGCAGGTGCTGCCCATATCGGTTTCACCGAGGCGTTCGGCCAGTTCCAGGTAAAATTGCAAAATCGACTGTTCGCACTGCAGTGTCTGTTGAAGCTTATCCTTGATGCTGGTCACGTTCACCCCAACACCCTCCTTAGTTGATCTGTTGCCGGCCGCAGGCTCGCAGCCGCAGACCGGATTCCGGAGACGGGATTCCGGTCATCCCGCGCAGCCCCTTGGATAATGTATGCGCAGCTTGGTGTGCCTGTGCTTTTACTATCACGCACCCGATAGAAACACAAAAGCCCGGCACTGGAGCCGGGCCTGAGATATTTGACAATAGGAATTGATTTTTCCTAATCAGCCGTGATAAATATAACATATTGAACATAATGAACATAATAGATTAAGTGGACAATCTAGTAGAAAGGAGTTGTTGGAATTATGAATATGGCTGTTTCTGCGAGTGACGCCAAGCAAAAATTCGGACAGATCATCGATGCTGCTCGCATTGCTCCGGTCGTTATAAATAAGTCCGGAAAGCCAAGTGTCGTAATGATTTCATTCGAGCGGTTTGAGCAACTGCAGGCTATGGAAGATGCGTACTGGATTGCCCAGGCGGAAGCCGGCATCGCAAGCGGTTTTTTGGGTTCGGAGAAAACCGCCAATGTTTTAAAGGAGAAGTTGGATGCCTAAGAGCTACGTACTGGACTTGACCAATAAGGCTTTTAAATTCTTGGAAAGCCTTGAAAGCAAACAATGTAAACAGGTAGTAATAAAGATGCTTTCCTTGATCCGTGATCCTTATCCTAATGATTCCGAATTATTAAAAGGGTCCAGATACCGGCGCGTAGATATTGGCGAATACCGGATCATCTACGATGTACAGGATAATATTATCCAGATCTTAGCAATAGGTCCACGAAATGACGATGCTGTGTATAAGCGTTTCTAGTGTTACGAATAAGTAGGCCTCGCCAAGGGGGTTTGGTAGCAGTGGAAGCCGTTAAAGCATCGGGGTTAGTGGACGATGATGGCCTGGTGCGGCGGGTTGGGCGGCACTCTGATCGGCGGGATGGGGTTGCCGGCAAATAAGAAGGAGACCCCCCACCTGTGTGAGAGGTCTCCGGAACTCGCCAGGCTTTCCTTGTTATCGCTTACCCGCTGGGCTGCAGCGATCTTGATGTCCCCATCTTCATGATAAACAGTCAACTCTACGCTTTCGGTCAAGACATCGGTATAGCTGAAGGAAACTCGGCGCTGCAATCTCTTTTCCTCGAGCTTGACGATGAAGATGTTGGGATAGGTGCACTCCAGCACTCCTTCTTTTTCTACGACCTTGTTCCGGCCTTTAAAGGATCTGAGCCGCACCCTGTTGCCCACAAAAGTCTCTATGTCCTGCTTGATGTTGGCAAGCACTTGCTTGGTGGCCATGGACCTCACCTTCTCTGCTGCAATTTACACCGAAACTGCAAATACCTAATTAAATATTATACTAATAAAAAGGCCTCCAGTCAATTACTTGCTAGCATTAAAAATCATCCGCTCCAATCGCTCAAAATCACTGCAAATCACTCGCTCAGCCACCTATTCAAATCACGCCACTATTGGCTCGCATCCCTCGCTTATAACGACTGCGGCAGAAAACCTGCCGCACCAAGTTTCATGAAGCATCTACCTTGAATAAGCCTCGGGCTTTATGCCCGGGGATAGAATCAAGATTTTTCATAATCTTTCCAGAGATCCGATCTCTACAGAATCTTGCCGGGGGATTGCGCCTGGCGAAACAGCTTGCGGCAGAGCCGGGTCACTCGTTCCGTTTTCCGCAAGTCCGGATGCGGGGATGCCCGAGCCTGAGCTTGCCCCGGGTCTGTAGGCCGCCTATGCCCCGCGCTCCGGTCATGGTATCCTCCAGGAACTCCGGCAGCTTGATCTTCTCGTAAAACGATGTGAAGGCGATATTCTGAGCGATCAGGAGCGGGTCCAGGGCGTGGATCAGGATCCGCTTGGGGGCGCTGGCAAAGTTGGCGCCTGCATAGATCAGGGCCTCGAAAAAGGACTGGCAACCCCCGGCGATGATGATCAGATTGTCCAGGTTCGGCTCGAATTCCCGCGCCTTGCTGATGGCATCCACGTAATACCGGGAGTTGCGATAGTTGGCCATCTTGTAATAGTCCCGCGCTCCTTTGAGCAAGCCGTCATGACCGGTCAGCACCAAGATGTCGGGGCGCTCCTCTCGCAGATAGTCCTGGACCGCTTCTGGCTGCTGCGGTTCGCTGACCTGCAACACCCGGCAGGGAACCCCCATCTGTATATACTGCTGCTGGCACAATTCCCGGTACTCGTCGTCACCGTCTATGTGCAGCACTTTCCCGGGCATTTCAAAAAAATGGGCATCATGCACACCCTTCTTGTGCAGCTGGCAGAGCTGCGGACGGCGCCCCTGTCGCTTCAAGCACCGCATCACTATCTGGCTATGCTTCTTGATGTTCTCCTTACGATATGCATTGATCTCAACCTGCCGTTTCTTTTCCAGGTCTTCAAACGGTGCATCGGCGCAGAGCCGGTAGAAGAGCCCCTTCAACATGGCCCAATTCCCCTCCCTGCGCTGCTCGATGGTATCCACCCGGAAGTAAATGTCCCCGCCGTATGATTTTCTAGTGACAATATCTCCAATATTTACTTCTTTCACCAGATCACCCCTGTTATCACCATTTATTTCCTGACACATGATATGTTGTTATTTACCATATTGTGTCTAAAAAAAATGGCGCCGGGTTTTATACCCGGCCGGTGTCTGGCGTTTTTGACATACTCCCACGACTAAAGTTCATCGGATTCTGGTTCATCAAAGGAGCGGGCCTTCCCGCCGGAGGGTGCGTAACGGAGCAGCCGGATCTCAAAAGATGGGGCGCGCCCCTATCCGACATCCTGGATCAGCGACACAAAGCGGTTCAGGGCGTCCACGATCGTCTGCTTCTCCTGCTCGTTAAGACTGCTGGCGGCCTGCTCCTGAAACGAGCGGCTCACCAGCTCGCCCCTGGCCAGGGCCTGCGCCCCCAGTCCGGTCAATGAGGCCTCGCAAAGCCGCCGGTCGCTCGTGCACTGCTCCCTCTGGATCAACTGCTTGCGGGACAGGCTGTCTATCACGCGGGTCACCCTGCTGGGGGATAGCCCGAGCTGCCGGGCCAGTTTCAGCATCGGCACCCGTTCTGATCCTACCGCCCTCAATGCCCGCAGTTCCACGGAGGTCACCCCGGCCTCCGCGATCAGCAGATGTTCCCGCTTCTTGCACCAGTTGAGCAGTGCTCCTGTGATGCTGTTGATCTCATCGCAAAAATCGCCTTCCATCACCATAGATCCCACCCATAACAGACATTTACCGCGGCCGGGTGTTCCGTGCACATGTTTGCTATTAACAATTGTAAACAGCAGAAAAGTCGCTGTCAAGACAGGGAAAAACCGGGCGGTTGCCCAGCGTGCGCCGGAACAGCCTGCCGGCGTATAATTCGCTTTTCCCACGCGAATGCTATCTGGTGAAGGGAGGCTTCATAGTGGCGACATTGGACCGTATTGCACTGGTACTAGTGATCATCGGAGCGCTCAACTGGCTGCTGGTGGGCGTGGTCAGGTACGACCTGGTAGCTGCCGTGTTCGGAGGAGCGGACTCCATTATCAGCAGGGTGATCTATACCCTGGTCGGAATTGCCGGGCTCTGGGCGATCAATCTGCTGTTCAGGCCGCGCCTCGAGAACCGCTAATCAGGGAGTATCTATCCGCCTGCCGCACACGGCAGCCGGCCCGGGGCCACCCCGGGTCTTTTCCTTTTAAGGCCCCCGAGTTTCAGGAAAGGGCTGGAACGAGCAGGGTCCTGAACATTCAGGGCTCTGGGAACAACCGGCCCGAAAACAAATTGCTCCCGGAACAAGAACGATCGAGGCCGCTCGCTTGGGGAAGAAAAGGCCTACTTGGTGTGCTTGTCGGCCACGTTGGAGGCCACGCAGGAGTCCGGCTTGATCTTGGCGTCGAATCCGCTGCCGACGATCATCCCCACGATGTCCCGGATCGGCCCTTGGTCTCGCCATTGTGCCCGATGTCCAGGTGGATCTCCAGGTCGAGCTCGGTGTGTCCGCGCTCCGCCAGGCTCTGGGCGAGGTTGCTGGCCACTTCCAGGCTGAAAGCCGCTTCGAAAAAGATCTTCTGGCGCAGGCTCTTGATCTTCTCGTATATCTTGCGCCTGTAAAAGTAGCGGGCGCCCTTCCCGACCCGGTGCACCACCAGGGCGGTGACGAAGTGAGTATCGTCCCGCACGTGAGAATCGGTGCCGATGATGATCTTGTAGGAATAGTCGGGTTCTCTGGTCACATAATCGAGCAGATCGGTGACCACCTCGTCCCAGGACAATACTCCCTTGCTCGGGCTAATGAAGTGCATCGGATACCGTCCTTTCACGCACCTGCGCCAGCGCCTCCGCCAGGCAGGCAAACTCGGTGAGATCCAGCGTCTCTCCGCGCCGGCCGGGTCGATGCCGGCGGCCTCAAAGAGCGCCTCAGCCTGTAGCGTACCCGTTTCCTCCCCGGCCTCGCCCTCCGCGCCGGCCGGAAAACTATCGGCTGCGGACACGGTGCCGGCAACTGGGGGCTCGCCAGGTCCGGCTATCGCCGGGCGCTCTTCTCGAGGAGCGCTGCCTGGCAGCAGTCCAGCCTCGCCCAGGGCGTTTTTCAGGGTCTTGCGCCGGTAGCGAAAGGCTGCCCGCACCACCTGGAAAAACAGCCCGGGATCCCGGACGGATGCCTCCGGCTGCGATCTCAGGCGTAGCCTGATCACCGCCGAAGTCACCTCCGGCCGCGGCCAGAATTCATGGGGCGACACACTGAACAACAACTCCGGCACCGAGTAGTAACGGGTATATACGGAAAGCGAGCCGTAGGCCTTGCTGCCGGGGCCGGCCACGATCCGCTCCGCCACCTCCTGCTGCACCATCAAGACCATCAGTTCCACTTTCAAATTGCCGCTCAACAGGCCGGTCAGCAGGGGGCTGGTCAGATAGTAGGGCAGGTTCCCCACCACCTTGCAGCGGCCGGCAGCGGACTCCCCCCAAAAGTGGGGCGGCGCCAGCCGGCGCACCAGCCCGGACCAGTCTGTCTTCCGGGCGTCTCCCTGCACCAGGCGCACGTTCGGGTACCCCTGCAGCTCCGACTCCAGCAGCGGCAGCAGGGCGTGGTCGATCTCGACGGCGATCACCAGCCCGGCCCGCTCGGCGCAGGCTGCGGTGAGTATGCCCAGCCCCGGGCCGATCTCCAGCACCAGGTCGTCCGGGCCCAGCTCGGCCGCGTCCGCCATGCGCCCGGCCACACGCTGCTGCCATAAAAAATGTTGTCCGAGCCCTTTCCGGGGCGACAGGTGGTAGCGCTCGAGCAGAGAACGCAGGGCGGTCGGCGAGGTCGCCTGGATCATGCACAAGCCCTCCCGAAACAGTCATTTTGCTGCATAATGCCGGGACTGTCGATAAAAACTGCCCGGTATTACGGCACCGGACAGTACTGAAATCCAATATTATTATATAACTGGTCGTCTCTGTAAACAAGTGCTAATAGCAACAATCTGCACTGCTGATAACCGGCCTGCCTCAATCAGCGATCCCATTATCGCAGAGGCGCGCTGCTGATTGACCTGAGCCGATCAGCGGCACTTCTGCCAGGGCCACCCTGCTGACGACTGATCCCTTCACTAGCGTTCGCCGGATTCAGGCATCGAGTTCGTAAACCTTGGTGTAGCGACGGCCCCAGCGGACGCAGTCCCGCACCGACTCGAAGAAGAGGTCGATCCGGTTCCCCCTGATGGCGCTGCCGATATCCTCCGCTGTGGCGTAGCCGTATCCGTCGACGTAGAGGCGCGTTCCCAGGGGGATCACGCTGGGATCCACCGCCGCCACCCCGAACCGGGCCAGCTGACCGGTGCAGGTGTACCTGCACAGGTTGGAGCTGTATGCAGTGGCCAGAGCCTCCATGGTGTTGTGAAATTGAAACGTCCTTCCGCCCCTGGAGGCGCTGGTGACGGTGCCAAAAGCGATCATCCTGCTCAACGGCGGGTGCAATACCGTGTCCTTGATCAGCAGCTGCTGAATCGGGTTGCCGTTGACGTATGTTACCATGAGCATCCGCTGTCCCTCTCCCGGCGTTCCGTCCCGGACCAGCCGCGACTGCCCCATTTCCATCTGCGGGTCATTCATGCGTTGCACCGGCACCGGCACTTCATAATTTTCTTTCACGAGCCGCTGCACCACCCGGCTGACCTTGATCACAGTGCCTGCTGCCACCATCTGGTTCAGGGACGGACTAACCTGATCCATCGGCCCCAGGCTGACCTGGGCTTCCTGCAGCACCTCCTGCACCGGGAACCTGGGACTCCATATCAGCATGCTCTTGCCGTCCACGTTCACCCTGAGCTTTACCGCCCGGTTCACCGAGATCACCATGCCCCTGCTTACCATGGTGCCCAGATCCGGCTGCACCGCATCCCTCGGCCCCAGCTTGACCCCCGCCGCGGCCAGCACCGAGCCTACGGTCCGGGACAGGCTCCTGTAGACCATGGGTTGACCGTCGACCTTGATGATAAGAGGCTGCGGCGCCAGCACCAATACCCCCCACACCAGCAGTCCTGATAATCCGGCAACCAGGATGAGGCGGGACTGTGCATGGTTTTCAAGCATCTTGAAAATCGGCATCTCTGAAATCGTTTTCTTTGACAGCAGCTTCTTTAACATCGATATCTTTGAAAAAGACATCTTTGAAATTTGCTTCTTCCAGATGGGCATCTTCAAAACAAGCTTCACCAGATCACTCCTTTCATGACTGGCATCGATGCCAGCCAGCTTTTATCCCTGAAAAGTCTCCATCCGTGCCCGCCGCGTGCCCCGCTCCGGGCACGCTTTCCTCAAGGAGCGGAAACCAGTGGGAAATGAATGGATCACCACGAAATCGGAGATTTCGAAAACGAGGAAAACGAAGCATATTACAAACACTAGCAAACGCAGGTGCTATAAAAACACCATGATCTCCAGTTTCATAGTTACTGATCCAGTTGCAGTTACATATTACCAGACATCTTCAATTTTAAACAAGGTTGCCGGATTTAGAAAACATAGATCCACATGTCTATAATATTCTACATGTGGATCTGTATTCCTGCTCCTATTTTTTGTAATATTCTTTTTTATTCTTTTTTGGTAATATTGCGGCTGCGCGGAGGACGGCCTATCCAAGAGGACTGCAACCTCGGTTCCCTGGGCAGCGGCCTTTGGGTTCCGGGGCGGCAGCCAGCGGCTTGCCGTTATTGGAAAGCCGGCCGGCCGATGCCGCTGCAGCCGCCCATACAGTTGCCCGGGCTCCCCGGTTCCCATCGCCGTTTCCACCCGTGGTCTTGCAGTTGCAGCCTTTTCGCAAGGCCTCCGCACGGCTGCCCGCGGCTCCCCGTGCGATCTGAGCCGGTGCTTTTAAAGCGGCCCTTCCATGATGGATACGTTCACCTGCCGCCGGCCCCAGGCCTGGCACTCCGCCTTTGAATCGAAAAACAGGTCGATCCGGTTGCCCCTGATCATGCCGCCGGTATCCACGGCCCGTGCAGGCCCGTACCCTTCGATGTAAAGCTCGGAGCCTAGCGGGATCAGGTTCGGATCAACGGCCACGCCGCCTATGTAAGGCCAGATTCCGCTTGCGGTCCGCTCCCCGGTGCGGGTATAGGCCGTCGCCAACACCTGGATGGTCTTGAGCGCCTTCTCGCCGCTGCCACGAGAAGCCTTGCGCTCGCTGGCATTCGTCTGAATGCCCCGGGCGATCAGGCGCGGCACCGGCTGCTGCAGCACCTCGCTGCCCACTTCCAGCCGCCTGACATCCACATCGTTCTCCGAGGTCACCTGGAACGTCTTCAACAGTTCGCCCTGCTGCCCCGGCGAGCGCACCTCGGTCTGGCCGGGCGGCAGGTAGGGATCGTCCACCAGCTGGACCTGGTAGGGGATCGGCTGCGACTGGCTGACGATCCTGGTTCGCACCCGGGTGATGTCGATCTCCGGCAGGCTTTCGTCTCCCTGTCCGTCGACCGTCATCGTCGCCACCGCCCGGTCCTGCGCCCCCAATTGCACGCTGGCGTCGTCCAGGACCTGCTTCAGGTCCGGCAGCTGGGCCTGGGTGAGCAGGGTTGCCCCGTCGACCCTCACCCGGACCAGGGTCTCGCTCGTCTTCTGAAAGGAGAAGCCTTCGCCCTGGGTATAGGTCAGGGCATAGCTCATCACCGGCTGCAACTGCTGTTCCAGGTCGGCCAGGCCCAATCCCTGGCTGAATATCGCCAGTGCCGGCGGCGTGCCTCCCCACCATCCTCCAACCTGAAGCAGGGTCAAGAGCAGGGCGGCTGCGGTGCTGCAGGCGATGATCCTGCTTGCCGGGCGCCGCCTTGCCTGCCTCCCGTTCTTTCTCTTCTGTCCTGCGGTTTTGAGCAAATCGAGTACTTCCCAGCTAGTCATGAAACCACCCTCCTTACGGGAATAACTCGCTAACCATTATTTCCCATAGTAAGGGCGTTTATACCTGGCCGGGCCGATCCGGCGTGCAGGGCGACTTCATATAATCACGGCGGCTCGCTCCCGGTTAATCCGATTTAACCTGGACACGAGAAAAAGCAAGCAACCCGGTCTCCGCCGTCAATGCGGATGGGGGCGGGATCCGGGTGGAAACATGTTCCCGCACTCTATGGTACAATACAGAAAATGCATCAGGCTGGGTGGCATTCACGCCGGGAACATGATAAGAGGCATGGCTTCATGTACGGCGATGCCGCTAATCGGGAGAGCCGTCCCTCCCGCATCCCCCCGCGATCGCGCCTATCTGCTAGGGGGGGATAATGATGGAGATGATGTTGCGTATGCCGGAAAACGGTTCCGGGGAAGAAATGCTGACCGCAGCAGTGATCACCTTTCCCTCGTCCCATTACGCCTTCCAGGCCGAAAGGGCCTGCCAGGAGGCCGGTATTCCCGTGCTGTTGATCCCCCTGCCCCGGGAAGTCAGCGCCGACTGTGGTGTGGCCATGCTCATCTCCCCCGAGGTGCAGGAGCAGGTGGAGGCGCTGCTGCGCCAGTCCGGGGTGGCCACGGCCGGGGCGTCTCAGATTACCCGCCGGCGCTCCCGGGCGCGCCTGTGGCAGCGCGACCTGCAGATAGGCGCGCCGAACTGAACCACAGCGGAAGAAAGTGTCAGAGTGAGATGTGAAAGAACAGGTAGATGTGAAAGAAGCGGATGGCGTTGGCGGTCGTGGCCGACGCCACCTCTTGTTCGCTGAGGCCGCGCAGTTCGGCCACTCTTTGCGCCACCGCAGTCAGGTAGGCGGGCTCGTTGCGCTGGCCGCGCCAGCGCTGGGGAGCCAGGTAGGGGCAATCGGTCTCCAGCAGCAGTTGATCCAGGGGGGCGCTGCGGACGACTTCGGCCAGTTCAGAATTTTTGGGTAGGTGAGCGGCCCGTCGATGCCCAGGTAGCAGCCCAGGGCGAGGCACTCGTCGGCCATCCGCCGGTCGCCGGAGAAGCAGTGCAGCACCACCGCGGCCAGGCCGGGATGCTCTTTCAGGATGGCCAGGGTCTCGGCGTGGGCATCCCGGTCGTGGATCACGACGGGCAGTTGCAGTTCCAGGGCCAGTTCCAGTTGCCGGCGGAAGACCTGCCTCTGCACGCTGCGGGGCGAGAGGTCGCGGAAGAAGTCCAGTCCGGTTTCCCCCAGGCCGACCACCTTCGTTTCCCCGGCCAGCAGGCGCAAGCCCTCCCAGGCCCGGGGCGTCACTCCCGCCGCATCGTGCGGGTGCACCCCGACCACGGCATAGATTTCCGGGTGCTGTGCCGCCAGCATCACCGATCTCCCGTGAAGACGGCAGGTCATAGCCGACGCAGACCGCGGCGGCCACCCCCGCCTGCAGCGCCCGCTGCCTGACGGCATCGAGGTCCCGGGCAAAGCGGGGGTCGTTGTAATGGGCGTGGGTATCCACCAGCACGGCGCTGCTCATCTCTGCCTGGCGCCTAGCGGACCTGCGTGCCCGGGGGCAACTCCCGGTCCACGCCGAGCACTGCCAGGCCTTGCTCGTCCACCGCCGCCAGGATCATGCCATGCGACTCGATCCCCCGCAGCCTTACCGGCGCCAGGTTGGCGACGATCACCACCCGTTTGCCCACCAGCTCTTCAGGCTGGTAGTGCTGGGCGATGCCGGCCACCACGGTGCGGGTCTCGCTGCCGAGATCCACCTCCAACTTGAGCAGCCGGTCGGCACCCTTGACGCGCTCAGCGTGCTTGACCAGGGCCACCCTCAGGTCCACCCTGGCAAACTCTTCGATTCCGATCTCCGCCTTTTCCCCGAGCCTCACCGGTGGTTTCGCCCCGGGCTTTGCCGGCTGCGGCTGCTCTTGGCCGGCGCCCTGCTCCGGCCTTCCCGGCCCGTGTCCAGGCGCGCCGTGCGCCTGAGAAGACCTGGAGACTGTTTGCTCCAGGCAGGGCGCGGCGATATCGTGTGGCGATCCCGCTGCGGTTTCTTTCTCTTCTGCTTGTATATTCAACTTCCGTCCAGGAGTACCGGTAACGGGCGAAATATCCCTGGCAGCGATCTTGCCCCTTTCGTCTTCCATCCCTTTATTCCCCTCTTCCACTATCCTTGGAAAGATCCCAGGCCCGCGCCTGATCCGGAGCCCCGGGGGGAGCTGTCCCCAAACGACCGTGCTGTCCCAGCTCTGCAGCTCGGGGCTGCCGCCGATGCCCAGCTGTTCCCATACCTTGAATGGGAAAACCGGCATAAAAGGAGTGCACCAGACAGTCAGGACCCGCACCGCCTCGTTGAGGTTGTAAAGGACGGTGGCCAGCCGGCCCCGGCCCTCCTCGCTCCGGGACAGGTTCCAGGGCGCTGACTCGTCAACATAACGGTTGGCGCGGCGCACCAGCTGCCAGATGTCCGCCAGGGCGCCGCTGAAATCATAGCGATCCAGGGATTGCTCGAGATCCCCGAGGGTGTTCTGCGCCGTAGCCTGCAGCTCCAGGTCCGGCTCCTGGGCTGCGCCCGGCTGCGGCACGGTCCCGTCCCAGTACTTCTCGATCATCCCGAAGGTGCGGCTGATCAGGTTCCCCAGGTCGTTGGCCAGATCGGTGTTGATCCGCTCCACCAGGCTCTCCTCGGTGTAGTGGCCATCCTCGCCGTAGGGCAGCTCCCGCAGCAGGTAATAGCGCACGGCGTCGACGCCGTAGCGGTCGACCAGCACCAGGGGGTCCACCACATTCCCCCTGGACTTCGACATCTTGCCGCCCTCGAGCAGCAGCCAGCCGTGGCCGAAGACAGTCCGGGGAGGCTCCACCCCGCCCGCCATCAAAATGATCGGCCAGATTACGGCATGAAAGCGGACGATGTCCTTGCCCACGAAGTGCACGGCATGCGGCCAGTAGCGCTCGAAGAGCGGATCTGCCCGGTCCGGCCGCCAATTAAGGGCGGAGATGTAGTTGACCAGGGCGTCGAACCAGACATAGATCACATGCTTGGGGTCGAAGGGGACCGGGATGCCCCAGTTGAACGTCGTGCGGGAGACGCTGAGATCCCTCCAGCCCGCTCTTGATGAAGTTAACCATCTCGTGGCGGCGCGAGGCCGGCCGAATCAGCTCGTGATGCTCCTCGATGTAGCGCAGCAGCCGGTCCTGATACTTGGACATCCGGAAGAAATAGCTCTCTTCCTCTATGAACTCCACCGGGCGCCCGCAGTCCGGGCAGTTGCCGCCGCCGAGCTGACGCTCGGGCCAGAAGGTCTCGCAGGGTGTGCAGTACCAGCCATGGTACTTGGACTTGTAGATGTCTCCCCGGTCGTAGATTCTCTGGAAGAGGGCCTGGACGCACTCCTGGTGGCGCGGCTCGGTGGTCCTGATAAAGTCGTCATAATGCACGTATAGCTGCTGCCACAGATGCTTGAAGCTGGCCACGATCCGGTCCACGTACTCGATCGGAGCGGCTCCCTGCTCCCGGGCCTTGCGCTCGATCTTCTGGCCGTGCTCGTCGGAGCCGGTCAGAAAGCGCACGTCATAGCCCCGCATCTTCTTGTAGCGGGCGATACAGTCTGCCGCCACGCTGGTGTATGCGTGGCCGATGTGCAGGTTGTCGCTGGGGTAATAGATCGGAGTGGTTACGTAAAAGACTTTGTCCGGGTTGTCCGGCATAAACAGACCTGGCTCCGCAGTCTGTCCGGCGCAAGCAGGCATGGCTTCCCAGGCATCCTGCCATTGCTGCGGCCAGGCTTTCCCCCCTTTTCCAAGGTCAATGCCTGGAACAGCGGAACGCCTCCGCCAGCGCGCTCCCCGGCCAGGCTTTTTCTCATTTCTCAGAGTGAATTACCAGGGTGAATTAACAGGTTTGAATTACCAGGTTGAATTATAGCATACAATTCACTTTTTTCATAAAGCCGCAAAGCTTGGTATACTGGGACCGTGACTCGCCCCCGCCTCCGCTCCGCTTAAAGGTTAAAGTCCATAACCACAAGCGGATCGCAAGCCTCGCTCACACATTCGACATCTTCAGCCTCTGCGGTCGATCACTGCGGGATCGAGTGGAGATGACGGGCTGCGAGCAGAAATTACCCGCCAAAGAGGAGATGACGGGCTGCGAGCAGAAATTACCGCTAATGAGGATTGGCTAAATCTACCCGCCACTGAGTATGGCTCAATTCTACCGGTATGCAAACCGATATTAAAGAGACGGGTTGGAAGCAGTGCCTGTGGAGAAGGAGTGCCGGTCATGAAAGGATTGGTGATCACGAAATATCTTTCTGCCCTGTTCCTGATCTTTTCGCTCGTTATCCTTTCGCTGACGGTTGGTGATTTACGGTCAGCGGCGGCGGACTCTGGCAATGCCGCTGCGGGTGCCCCGCTGCTCTCCGGGAGCCCCCCGGCGGTGAGCGGCGGGCAGGTCGCCTGGACCCAGAAAGTAACGGGCACCCTGGCTTCGGACATGGCGCTTGCGCCAAACGGGGATGTACTGCTGCCGTTCCGAAACCAGGTGACGCTGCTGGACCCGGATGGCGACACGATATGGCAGGCACAGATGGCCTCGAGCATCTCCGAAAAGCCCGAGTGCGCGGAAGACGGCAACATCTTTGCAGCGGGCGGATCGGGCGTGCAGGAGATCAGGCCGAATGGGGCAACGGGATGGTCTTTGAGCATTTATCCGCAGGCCGGCAATAACAACCAGGCGATGGCATACAGCGGGGGCAGCGTCTTTTACACCTCCAGCTACGGCCTGTATAGCCTTAACGAACAGGGCCAGGTAAACTGGATCAGCGTGTGGAACACGATGGAGCAGCACTGCGACACCCTGCCGGCACACTATGGCTGCCTCGCCCTTGCAGCCGACAGCGACGGGTGTTATGCGGTAGAAGAGCTGGATACGACTACCGGATACGAGCTAGTGCTTTTCGACCCACAGGGAAACGAAAAGTGGGAATACGGGCTGGGGCAGCTGACATCGGCTTACATCTTGCCGGGCAGCGATGGCACAGTGTACCTTGCACTCAAGCCGGAAAGCACGGGATCGTTCGAGGTATCCGCCCTGTCCCCCGCCGGCAAACTGAAATGGAATGTTCAATTGTATGCCAATGGCAGCAACAGCAACAGCAATCTGTTAAGCCCGTTCTTGACGGGCTCCGGAGAGCTGTATCTCACAGCCGGAGGCAGTGTCTACCGGGTGGACACGAACACCGGAACAGAGGATTGGGGCGTGGCGGTCTATGACATTACTTCGCCGCCGGCAGTGGACGAGGAAAACGGACTGGTCTTTGTGGGCACGAGCGGCGGAGACCTGATGGCGCTGGACACCACGGGCAAATTCAGGTGGGGTTTGGAACTGGGAGGCGCCATCGCCAACCGCCCGCTGGTAGCGGCGGCAAACTGCGTGTACGTGAGCGCCGGCAGCAATGTCTCCAAAATTACATACTGAGTGTGAATCCTGATGCAAGAACCATGGAGAGGTGCAAGGAAAATGTCACAGAAAATGATCCGGACCGGTTTATTTCTGGCCGCGTTTTTGGCGGCATTCGCCTGGCTTGCCCAGCAGGCAGGCGCAAGCCGGTACAGCGACCTCTCAGGCAGCTGGGCTTTCCAGGCGGTCACTGAAGACAGTGCGTTGGGGCTGGTGAGCGGATACCCCGACGGGGAGTTCAAGCCCGATGAGCCCGTATCTCATCTGGAATCGCTCGTGATGTTGATGAAAGCAGACGGTTACAACCTGGATAAACAAGGCGCGGCTGGCCTGAATCCGGGCGGCTTGAGCGGGCAGGGTTCCGTTGCCGCGCCTCAGGGCAGCGCTCCGGCCTCGAACGAATCCTCGTGGGGACAGGCGTATGTCGACCAGGCGATCAAGCTGAAGCTATTGCCTGAAGACCTGGCGGGCAGCTTCAATGCAAGCACTCCGGCATCGAGAGCGCAAGTGGCGGGGATGCTGGCAACGATGCTGCTGCTCCCCGTCTCGAGCCAAAGCCAGGGCGCTTTTACTGACTTGCAGGATGCGCCCGCATCATATATTCCCTATATCAACGCCGTAAACCAGGCAGGCCTGATGCACGGTTATGGGGACGGCAGTTTCGCCCCGGCAAAAAGCGTCACCCGCGCGGAAATGGGCGCCCTCATTTTTCAGATGACCGAACAGGGCTGGGCAAAAATAAATGCTTCCAGCAGGCAGTCCGGATGGATCAGCGTGGCGCCGAATGCCGGGGGTGCCGGGTCGTCCGTCACTGGAGCCGGGGGTGCCGGGTCGTTTGCCACTGTAGCCGGCACAGCCGGTGGCGCTTCTGGCAACCAGGGGGCCTGGCTGATCCAGCCAAGCCAAACAGCAGCAGCCGGAGCCGCGCCGGTACCCGCCGTCAGTTACATGCTGGACAGCCTTGAGGGATCCAAGCAGATCACGGCGGCACCGGATCTGGTCTGCTTCCATGGAGGAAAGGAATGTTCGTTGAACGAACTGCTCGGAGATCAGGTAGAGGTGGTTTTCGACAGCTCAGATGAGGCGGCATACATTGCCGACATCGCAGCCACCCCCTTGCAGCCGGAGCAGGAAACAGTCAGGGGCAGCATCAAGTCGATCGCGCTCGGCTCTGACAACTACCTGATATTGGACGACCTGCTCGCCGACGACCACATATTTCCGATTGCCTACGACGCGGTGGCAGACGGCAATGGCGGGAAAAGGCAGATCAACTTTCAGTCGCTGAGCATCGGATCATACTGCGATGTATATCTGAAGGCCGGCAGCGTGGTAAGAGTGAGCGTTTTGACCACAAAGAGCTGCTCCGGAACCGTGTCTGCCTGGTCCTCGGCCGGCTGTATCTTGGGCAGAACAGCACTCCTCCCTGGATAGACGACTGGAGCAATGCCAGGATAGTCGACAGCGATGGCAACAGGGTGAGCAGCGTCAACGTGGGCTACAGCGTGCGGGTCACGTATCTGGATCCGGTGCCGGGGCAGATTGACGATCAGATCCCCCTGGAGATACAGATCCAGAGCAGTTGACACCGGGAGCCGTGATTTACGGATGACAACAGGCAGTTAACGGCGCTCCATCAGAATTCACCATTCTTAATGCGCCCCGGCTACTATCACCCGGGGCTTTTTTTGGCGCCGGCAGCGAACCGCTAAGCATCTATTCGGTAAGAGGTGCATAATTATGGCGCCGGAGGCTCAGGCGCAGAGGCCCGCAGTGCCGCGGGGCGTGAATGCCGGCATGAGTATGGCAGAACCTGATGACGGAGGCGATTTCTGTATCGTATGCAGCGCCTGCTGTGGAAAGCCCGGATCTGGAAGGGAAATGGAAAGCAATATTTTGTAAAGAAACGAGGGTGCTGGCGGGGAGGATGGACTAATCCAGCCGGGAGAACCGGACAAAAATTGAAATAGTGCTAAAATAGACTCTTTCCAGCCACTTTTTGCAATTTACTGAAATTTTTAATATTATCTTACAAGATCGAGGTTGACTATTAATGGAAGAGATGGTATGCTTTATCCGGGAGAAAATTGTCGATTTTTCTATTATGAAGGGAGAGGAAAAATTTGAAGTCTACTGGTGTGGTCAGGAAGGTCGACGAATTGGGAAGGGTCGTCATCCCGATCGAACTGCGGCGCACTCTGGGCATTGCTGAGAAGGATGCCCTTGAGATCTATGTGGACCGGGAGAAGATCATCCTCAAGAAGTACGAACCGGCTTGCATCTTCTGCGGCAATGCCGAGGACGTACAGCACTACCGGGGCAAGAACATCTGCAAGGAGTGCTTCCAGGAGATGGCCAAGGAAGCCGTCTAACACTGACTTGGCTCCATATGCCGGACAAGCACGGAACCGGTCTCTTTTGAGATCCCCGCAGCCTTCATGGCCGCGGGGATTTCTTCTTTCAGCCGGGAGTATTGAGCGCAAGAGTATGTGTTCGTGTTTTTGTTCATTCTTTGTGGTAAAGACGGTAGACCTGGCTCTTGGAAAGTCCCAGCGCCTTGGCAACCGCCTTGCAGGCAGAAGAGGTGTCGGCTCCGGCCTTGATCAGGGCGGCGACCGCCTCCCTGATATGATCCGGGCTTGCCTGGCACCCGCCGCAGTCAGCTAGAAACCCGCCGTCTCCGGCTGTCGTCCCCCGGTGCTCGCCCGGAGCGTGTCCGGCCGGAACATGCGGCGCGGCGCCTCCAGCCTGTTTAACATCCTGCTCGAATGCCCGCCCCTCCTCAGCAGCGTGAGCTGCCTCCTGTTCTGCCAGAAAGGCGGAAGCGGCATGGCTGGGCGCTGTTCTGCCGGCAGCCCCGCTGCCTCCGGTTCGCTCTTCCAACCCGGCTGCAACTATGGTCAATTCCCCCAGGGGCGGCGCCGTTGCAAAATGCGCCGCCACCTCGGCAAAGGTGCCCCGGACCACCTCCTCGAACTGCTTGGTCAGTTCCCGGGCGACGGCCACGCGCCGCCCGGCCCGCCCAGATCTCCACGAAATCCTGAAGCGTCTGGCGCAGCCGGTGGGGCGCCTCGTAGAAGACTCCCGTACCTCTCTCCTCGGCCAGTTCCCTGAGCAGCGCCCGCCGCTCTCCGGGCCGGCGCGGCAGAAAACCCCGGAAATAAAAAGGATGCGGGCTGATCCCCGATACCACCAGCGCCGCGATGGCCGCCGAGGGGCCCGGCACCACGGTGACCTGGTGCCCATGTGCCAACGCCTGCTGGACCAGCCGATAACCAGGATCGGCGATGCCCGGGGTTCCAGCGTCGGTCACCAGTGCGATCTTCCTGCCTTTTTCCAGCTCTCCCAGCAGCAGGGCGCCCTTGGACCGCCAGTTATGATCGTGGTAGCTGGTCGTTGGGGTGTGAATGCCGTAATGATTGAGCAGCTTGCGGGTGCGGCGGGTATCCTCTGCTGCGATCAGGTCAGATACCTTCAGCACCTCCAGGGCGCGCAACGTGATGTCCCCGAGGTGGCCGAGGGGAGTGGCGCAAAGATAGAGTTCACCCACTCTTAAAATCCTTCCTCAGAGGGGCTCTCTTCATCAAAGACCACTTTCTGGATGTCCGGGGCCGGTTTTGTCGCCGCTGCCGGAGCGTGGGGGCAGCTGCACTCTCCGGGCGGATGCCCGCCTTCCGGGTGCCCCACCCGCTGAGGCGGGTGCCCGGCGGGCGCGGCTGCGGCCTTGGGACAGCCCTTGTAGGATGCGTCCTCGTATTTCAGGCAGCACATCAGCCGGCCACAAATGCCGCTGATCTTGGTGGGGTTCAGCGACAGGTTCTGGCCTTTGGCCATCCGGATGGAGACCGGCACAAAATCCCCCAGCCACGTGCTGCAGCAGAGTTCCCGGCCACAGGGCCCCAGCCCGCCCAGCATCTTGGCCTCATCCCGGACGCCGATCTGCCGCAGCTCGATGCGGGTGCGGAAGACCGCTGCCAGGTCCTTGACCAGGTCTCTGAAGTCCACCCGGCCCTCGGCAGTAAAGTAGAACAGGACCTTGCCGGCGTCAAAGGTGAACTCCACGTCGATCAGTTTCATGGGCAGCCCATGCTCGGCGATTTTCTGCTCGCAGATCTTGAACGCTTCCTGGGCGCGCCGCTTGTTGTCCTCCATTTTGGCGCAGTCCTCCGCCGCCGCCTTGCGGATCACTTCCCGCAGGAGGCCCCGACTCCTCGGGGATATCTTGCGCTGCCCGACGACCACCGTGCCGAACTCGATCCCCGGGTAGTCTCACGATCACCGCTCGCCGGGCTTCAACTCCAGTTCTCCCGGCTTGAAGTAATATATTTTGCCCGCATCCCGGAACCGGATGCCAACCACATCCACCCTTTCCGGCTGCGCCCCGGCCGTTTGCACGCCGGCGGCTGGCGGTTGCCCGGCGGGCGGCTGCGCGGCGGGCGGATAGGAGCCTGGCGCTTCGGCAGCGCCGGGTTCCGGTGACTGCGGCGGCTGCCCGTTTACTGGCGCCGCTGCGGCGTCTATTCTGGAATTCTGTTCTTCGTCAACCATGGTCATGTTTATTCCACCTTTATGATCGAACCCGGCTTTGACTTATGGAACTCCGGCCGTCACACGCTCCGCTAACCGATCTGATCTGGGGTCCAGTCTGTGGGTGCGGTATCTCCCGCAGTCGCTTCTACAAGGCGCGCAGCGTCAAGGCCAGCAGCAGCGACACCGATATATTGCCGTCTAGCAGCTGCAGCCCGGTCAGTATTATATCCAGGCACTCCAGCAGCCCCTTGCTGATCCTGGTATTCCCATGCCCCGACCGGATCTGATTCCTGGCGGTGCGGTAGTGCTGCTCAAAATCCGAAAGCAGGCAGCGCAACAGGCTGCTTGCTGCGGTCCGCTCCGGCTTCAAGAGGCGCACCTCCCGCAGCAGTTCGGCCTCGCCATCCTCCCAGATCAGCCGCCGCAGATTGGCCACGGTGCCGTCCTCCATACCGGCAGGCTCTGGGTTTTCCTGCCGGGTGCGGAACAGCACCACCCGGCAGCGTGATACGACAGTGGGAAGTAAAGCCCGCTCGTCCTCGGTTGCCAGCAGAAAGACCGTCTGGGGCAGTGGTTCCTCCAGAATCTTAAGCAGGCTGTTGGCTGCAGCATCGGTCAGCAGTTCCGGGGCATTCAGGCTGAAGACCTGGTGCCTGCCGAGCCGGGGTTTGTAGCTGAAAAATGAACGCCACTGCCTGATCTGATCGATCTTCACGCTTCCGCTCTCGGGCTCCAGCGGATGATAGTCCGGGTGCACCCGTTGCGCCCAGGCAGCGCAAGAGTCGCAACTGCCGCAGGCCTCGCCTGCCGCAGGCGTTTGGCAGAGCAGAACCTGGGCCAGGCAACTGACTGCTTCCTGCTTGCATCTGGTGGCGGGCCCTGCCAAAAGGTAGGCGTGGGCTATCTGCCCGCGCCTGACATCCTGCTGCAGTTGGCGCACCGCAGGCTCATGTTCCCAGTCGCCAAGGCTCATGCCGCCACCCCTTTTCTCATGTTGTGGAAAGCTGCGTAAATGCCGCGCCCCGCTCCCGGCCCTGGATGAAGCCAAATACATGCTCCCGCACCTGGGCCTGGACTGCCTCCCGGGAGCCGCATCCTTCCACCATCCGGATCCGCTCCGGAGCAGCAGCCGCCAGGGCGCGGTATCCGTCCCGCACCCGCCTGTGGAAGCTGACGCTCTCCAGCTCCAGCCGGTCGCAATCTCTGGTCTCGGAGCGCAGCAGCCCCTGCTCCGCCTCCAGGTCGAACAGGATGGTGAAGAAGCTGCCCAGGCCGTCCAGGGCAAAAGCGTTGACCGTGCGCAACAGGTCGAGCCCGAGCCCCCGGCCATAGCCCTGGTAGGCCAAGCTGGAATCCACGAAGCGATCGCAGATCACGATCCTGCCTGCTTCAAGTGCCGGCAGAATCACCTGGCTCACCAGTTGCGAGCGCGAGGCGGCATACAGCATGGCCTCTGTAACCGGCGCCATCTCGTTGAACCGGGGATCGAGCAGCAGCTCGCGCATTGCCTCCGATAGGCGGGTGCCGCCCGGCTCCCTGGTGGTCAATACATCGTATCCGCACTGCTTCAGGGCAGCCGCAATCAAGGCAACCTGGGTGGTCTTGCCGCACCCGTCGACCCCCTCGAAAGTGATCAGCTTCCCTGGCCAACTGCTCATCAGATTCAACCCTGACAATGGGCGTTATGCCCGGATATTGCCGGAAACCTGTTTATCGTCATCAATTTTTGTTCTTATCTTACCACATCGCGCCTGATTTACATAGATACACCTAGCACTGCCGGCTTAGACCGGAAGCCATGCCGGTCGAGCGGTGCCTGGCGAGGCCCGTTGCTTTGATGCCGGTCGAGCGGTGCCTGGCGAGGCCCGTTGCTTTGATGCCGATGCTAGGTCATCCGGCTGTTAAGCCTGAAATAACGGCACTAGCCGCCGTCCACCACGCAGATCCCGTCACGGGTCAGCCCGGAACAGGCGCCCCCGGCCCGCCTCCAGGCCTCCAGGCAATCCAGCGCCCGGGCGTCGATCTCCTCCCCCGGACACAACACCGGTGTGCCCGGCGGGTAGGGAGCGACCGTCGCGGCGGCGATCTTTCCGGCTGATTCAGCCGGTGGCACCTGGCGCCAGGGGCCAGGAAAGCCTGGCGCGGCGTCAGGGCCTGGCGTGGGATCGGCAGTGCATGGAGATCCCTCATGATTGCAGCCAGCTCCGGCGCCCCGCGCCCAGCGCTATCCATGCCCTGTCCACGGTATCCACCATATCCACAGGCAGCGGCGTATCCATCCACGCTGTCGGCCACGGCAGATCCACGGTATCCACCATATCCACCGCCGCTGTCATTTTTACCGCCCCTCCTGCCGCTTTTCACTCCCCGGCCCGCATCTCCACAGGCAGCCGCCAGCGCCTGCAAGCCCGCCAGCAGAGAGTCGGCGGGCGGCCCCATATCGCCCGGGCCGAGGATAAACACCAGGTTGTAAAGGTCGGCCATCTCCACGAGGAGGCGGCGCTCGCCCCGCAGCCAGGCAGCGGCTGCAAAGCCGGTGATGCCGAGAGCGCTCACGTTGACGACCAACCGCGACGGATCGTAGGCGACCACACCGGGCGCCTCCAGCAACTCCTCTCCGTGCGCCAGCAGGCCCGGAATCGCGGTAATCTCCTGCCGCAGCCTCAATCCCAGGCATGCAGTCTCCTCCCAGAGCGCCGCCGACTGCTGCAGCTGGTGGCGGGCCGCGTCCAGCGAGGCCAGGAGCAGGTATGACGGGCTGGTCGTCTGCACCAGCCGCAGCGCCCGGGACACCCTCAGGGCAGCCTCGCCGCCCTCGCGGCAGTGCAGCCAGGCAGCCTGGGTGAAGGCGCCCAGCGTCTTGTGGGCGCCCTGGGCCGCGAAGTCCGCAGCCGCAGCCAGGGCGGGTGTGGGAAACAATGGGCTGGAGCGGAAGTGAGACCCGTGCGCCTCATCGGCAAGCACCGTCAGCCCGCATCGATGAGCCAGCTGAATCTGGCCGGCCAGATCGCCGGTCAGGCCATAGTAATTCGGATGCAGCAGCACCAGCAGGCGCGGCTCTCCTTCCTGAAGCCCTGTTGCGCAGCGCCTGGCGAAATCAACAGCATCCGCGCTCGATGGGCCTGGGGAATCGTTTTCCGCGCCCGCTCCCACGCCCGCTTTGCGGGCACCCGGCGGGCACCCGGGTGGGCACCCTGATTGTTCAGGCAGGAAGCCCGCCGCATCTTCTTTTATGGCGCCCCGGCGGGAAGACGCAGGCTGTTCAGTCAGCGGGCCGCCCGGCCGATCCCCGGCAGAATTGACAAGTCCGGCCAAACACGACCGCAAGTCCTCGGTGCGCAGCAGGCCCGGCAGCCCCAGCCCGGGATGAAAAGGCACCGGCAGGTAGACCGGGGTGGCCCCGCTCAGCACCAGGCCGTGCACTGCTGACTGGTGGCAGTTGCGGGGCAGCAGCACGCGGTCGCCGTCCCTGCATCTGGCCAGCAGCACTGCCAGGATGCCCGCGCTCGTTCCATTCACCAGAAAATGCGTCTCCGCCGCCCCGAAGAAGGCTGCCGCCCCGGCCGCCGCCGCACGGATGATCCCCCTGGGATCATGGAGGTTGTCCAGTCCGGGCAGCTCGGTCAGGTCGAGGTCGAAGACCGCATCCCCCAGCAGCTCTCGCCAGGGCGCCCAGGCCGCCCGTCCCCCGTGGTGCCCGGGCGCATGCCAGCCCAGGTACCCCCTCCCCGGCATGATCGACCAGGCCGCCCGCCAAGGGCGGCCATGCCACCGTCCTATTTCCGGCATCCGGGCGCCGGCGCAGGTTTTTACGAAAGCCTCCGGTGTCCCCAGGTATTTTCAAAAAGGCGTTCTCCCTTCAGCCCGGCCGGGCTTTCTCTGTGTTCTTGAGCCCGGCGGCAAAAGATGGGGGCTCCTCCTGCCCTTTCCTTTTGTAAAAAAACCGCAAGAAATCTGCGGTTAAGTAAAAAAATTTTAATATAAGAAGGAGCGGTTCCAGGCGACGCCATCAACCATCCGTGATCAGGGGCGGACCCGCGCCCACAGCTTCTTCAACTTCTCCTTGAGCTGGGCGTAGCGGCTGTCGTCGACCTGGGCGCGGACGATCTCCCGCTCACACCTGGCGCACAGAAAGCGGCCGGAAACCAGCATGCCCCCGGCAATTCCCAGTGGGGGCGTCTGCTCGCAGATCATACATACCGGAAGCAGGACACCCTTCCTCTTTTCGGCAATAAGACTGGATTTCCGTGGTATCATACCCTCACCCACTTCCCGCGTATGGCTCTGCCTCCAGCCTCTTTCTTTTCTCTATTATACGCAGAACGGCGGCCAAAGAATCCTTCATGAAACTGCATCGTCGGGGCGGCGCAACGCCCTGCGCCGCGCCCGGCCCGGTACCCGCTTTAGCGGGTCGGGCTGCCCCGGCGCCCGGCTCAGATTTACTCCGGCGTCCGGCTCAGAGCGCACTCCGGCAAGAGCGCGCCGCGCCCGCCGGGTGTCCTCTGGGCGCGGCACCCGGCTGGCACCCGGAGATCCTACCAGGACTGGTCAAACCGCGACCAACTTAATTTCCCTTGCCCTTTTTGAAAACCAGGATGGCGCAGTCCGGGCAGACCGTCTCACAGGTGCGGCAGCCCTTACAGAGTTCGGAATCCACCTGGACCGTCGGTGTCCCATAGACGCCCAGCTCGTCCGACCAGCTGAGGGCGTCCTCGGGGCACTTCTCCTTGCAGAGACCGCATCCCTTGCAGAGTCCGGGGAAGACTACCCATTCGGACCTGCCTTTATTAACCTCGCTGATAAATTTCTTATGCGCATAGGACATCTCCGTGGGGTTTTCCATGCTATGCCACCCCCATTCCGGCAACCAGGCTGATCCCTTCTTGGAGGGCCTTGAAATTCAGCTCGCGCAGCTCCGGGTTCTTCTCGAACTTGTAGCCGAGGCGCTTCTCGATGGCTTCCTTGGCCTTGGCCACCGTTACCACATCTGTCGCTCCGATCACGGCGCCCAGAATCAGCACGTTGAAAACCCGCGGGTTCAGTTTCTTGGTGGCGATCTCCAACGCCGGAATGGCCAGGACGCGCCTGGCGTTCTGGGGCAGGTCGTTCTCAATCCCTTGAATGCTGGCATCATAGACAAATACCGTCTGAGGACCCACGTGCATCTGGACGCGGCGGACGGCGCGGTCGCTCAGGGCGATCACGATGTCGCCGATCTTGAACTTGGGCGCTCCGATCCTCTCATCGCCAATCTGCACGAAGGCGATGGAAACTCCGCCCCGCTGCTCGATCCCAAAGTTGGGGATATAGAGAGCCTCTTTTCCCTCGAGGGCTGCCGCCTCCATCAGGATCTGGGCGACAGACTGCACGCCTTGGCCGCCTTCGCCGGCTAGGGCGATCTTCACAGGCTTACCCATGGCTACTCCTCCCCTCCTTCGGCAGCGGCATCTGCTTTCGGTTGTGCCATCTCCGGCGGAACCTTAAACTCTCCGACCGGGAAATATCCCTGCATCGTCTGTTCGAGGAAGGCCCAGCTCTGCTCGGCGTTGGTGCGCCAGTTGGTGGGGCAGGTGGAAAGTGCCTCCACGAAGGAGAATCCCCGCCCGGCCATCTGGTTCTCCAGCGCTCTCTTCAAATAGTTCTTGAGGGTGCGGAGGTTGGCAACGCTCCCCCGGGCCACGTAGGCTCCCTCGTGGGTGATGGCGGCCACCATCTCCGGCCCGAGCATCGGGTAGCCCGCCTCTTTGATGTCACGGCCATAGGGCGTGGTCTCTGTCTTCTGGCCGGGCATGGTGGTCGGGGCCATCTGGCCGCCGGTCATGGCGTAGTTGGTATTGTTGACGAGGACGAGGGTGACCCGGTCGTTCCGGTTGGCAGAGTTGACCAGGTGCTGGGATCCGATGGCATAGCCGCCCCCGTCTCCCATGTAGGCGATCACGATCAGTTCCGGATTCGCCCTCTTCATGCCCACCATCACCGGGGTCGTCCGCCCGTGGTGGGCCTGCACCGTATCCACGTTGAAGAAGTCCCAGGCCAGGAGCGAGCATCCGATATCACATCCGTAAACCGCCCGGTCCTGGATCCCCAGCTCGTCGATGGCCTGCCCCAGGGCCTTCAGCACCAGGCCGTGGCCGCAGCCGGGGCAGAACTTGTGGGGCTTGGACGCCAGGTTCCAGCTCTTAGGCATCTTTGGCTGCAATTCCATCTCTATCGCCATCGGTCACGCCTCCTTTTCGCCCAGCAGGGCTCTGCAGGCTTCGTCTATCTCTTCGGGGTTGATCCCCACGCCCGGCCGGAGTATCGTCTTGATGGGAAGGTTGCAGGCGCCGCCGTAGAGGTTCTCCTTTACCAGCTTCAAGAGCTGGCCATAGGCCGACTCCGCCACCAGGAGTTGCTTCGCCTTGGCCGCCGCCTGCAGCAGTTGCTCCCGCGGGAAGGGGCGCAGCGTGATCGGACGGAAGTAGCCGACCCTCTTCCCCTGCGCTGCCAGGTCCCGCACCGCCATCGCCGCCGACCGGAAGACGATCCCGTGGGCGATCACCACGATGTCTGCGTTTTCGATATTGAAAGAGTCGTATTCGATAATCTCTGGAGCATCCCGCTCGTAGATCGAGGTATCCCTGGCCATCGCCACCTCCAGCTCTTCCTCGACGCTGTAGGCGTTTCTCAGGTGGGCGGCCTCCCGGCCCTCGCCGATCTTGCCTGGCTTGCCCACCAGGGGCTCGGTAGGCACCATGCTGATCCCCCTGGCCTCGGGATCGTAGATCGTCAACGATTCCCGCATCTTGGCCTGGTAGCCGTCCGCCAGCACGAAGGTCGGCCAGCGGTACTTCCAGGCGGTGTTGAAGGCCTTGATGGTGTAATCGTAGAGATCCTGGTGCGAGGAGGTGGAATAGACGACGCGCAGGCCCTCGCCGTTGCCCCCGAAGCAGGTCAGGGTGACCTCCTGCTGGGAGTAGATGACGGTGGCGGTGGAGGGGCCGCCGCGCTGCTGGACCACTACCACGGTCGGGATCCGCATCGCCTCGGCCATCGCCAGCGGCTCCTGCATCAATACGTTGCCGGGCCCGGCCGTGGCCGTGAAAGTCTTTTTGCCTGCCAGAACACCGCCGATGGTGGTGAAGCCGGCTGACAGCTCGTCCTCCGTCTGCAGAAATATTTTCCCGAATCTTGGCAACAACCTTGCCCAATAATGCATGATCTCGTTCTGAGGGGTGATCGGGTAGCCGTACATGATTTCCGCTCCCGCGGCCAGGGCTGCCCAGCAAACTGTTTCGTTGCCGGTCATGAATACCCTGCGTTCCCCCTCAACCGGCTTGGCACTAGCCTCGCTCATAACCAGTTGCACACCTCCTGCAAATTTTTGTTGGCCCCAGAACCCGGCGCCGGTAAGTCAGCCGTTTACAGTCGATTGTACAATTCCCGCCCCGGGCCTGTTCCGTCCAAGAGCAAGTTTTTGCCGGGGGCTTGCCACATCGGGAATTGCTGTCGAGCGGCAAATCACGCCCTGAAATGAAAGATGGCTCAACACGATCAGACTGAAAGATGGCTCAACACGATCAGGCCGCCTGCTTGTCAGGTATCTACCGACCACAACCAATCGACATCCCCCGCGTAAGCGATCTTTTTCCATGATTCGGGGGCAACCACCGGTTTTACCGCCGCACACCATGACCACACGAGGATGCGTCCCTACCAGAGGGCATGAGGCATGCGGCGCTGAATCACGCGCACCGGGTGTCCATAGGCGTCCCACCCACCAAATGCAGGAGACAGCGCCTCGCTGACAACAGTGGCGATCACGGGTATCCCCAGGATCTCAGATGCTGCGGCGACCATTGCCGCTCCCTCGTTGACAAAGGCTGCATCGGTCTCATCGCCCAGGTGGGAATTGTTGATCAGGCCGTCCACCCGGCCCAGCTCCCGTATGTAGCCGACGATCAGGTCGATTGTAGACGTCATTGGCCGTCCGATGTTGACGACGGCGTAGAGCTTCAAGTCGGGATCCTGCCAGGCTCCTTCCACCAGGTTGAGCACCTGGGATCCGAAAACGCCGTAGCCGATGTCCATGATCACGTCTCCCGATCGCAGGAGACAGAAGCGGGTCTCCGGTTTCATGATATTGCCGGTCTCTCCCAGCCCGAACAGTTCCCTGGTTTCCCAGGCCAGCACCGTGATGCCGGCCTGTTCAAGCTCTTTTTTGAGCGGTCTCAGGGTATAGCAAGGCTCCACCAGGTCTAGGTCGACCAGGATGACCTGCCGGCCGCTACCGACCAGCTCCAGCGCCCGGTTCACAGCGATCTCGCTCTTGCCGCTTGCATATTCTCCGATATAGGCTTCAACCACACGACGCGTTGGCTGCGAGGAAGACAAAAAGGTTCACCTCAAACCGGGGCTTTTGAGCGCAGATCTGCCAAAACAAAAATTACGGCGGGGCGTTGCCCGCACACGGATCTTGCATCTTGCATTGAGGCCCGTCTGAACTTTAAAAATTAAATGAGAAACTGAAACTGAGAAATTGAAAAGGAATGCTTTGACACGAACGACGGGGTTATGCCTCAGTATATACTAAAATTCAATTAAAAGTCAAGTATAATACCACATTTTTGTCAATTATAACATACTAATGGCAGGGGTTTCCGCCGGTGGAATGAGGTTAAAGAAAGGGGATGCAAAACTTGAAGGCGCCCAGCAGCAGCAACCCTGGCAGCCCGAGCAGGCCTACTATGGCCGCACTGGCCGGGTTGAGCCCCAAGCTCCAGCCCCAGTGCTGGGCTCCCAGAATCAATCAGAAACAGGGCCAGCCCCCCCATGGCCGCCCGCAACAGCAGGCGCAGCAAAAAACGCAGCGGCCCCCACAAGGCCTGTCCCACCAAAAAGAGTAAAAAAACAGCGAACAACGCCCCTAGAATCGTGCCAACCATTTGCTCCCTCCTCAAGCCCCTGTTCTTGCTCTTTTCCACAGGTAGACGAACTGTTTTTCGGCGGCCTTAAGCGAATAGATGGCGTAATCCACCAGTTCCGGATCCGATGCATAATCAAAAAGCCTCTGGGCTGCCACCCAATCACGGTGCGCATCCCTCAGCGCCTGGTGTTCATCGTACCGGTCTTCCATGTCTCTTGCGGAAAACTGCCGGGCACAGGCATTGAGCCACTCGGACAGCTGCTCCAACAACGCCGGTCACCTCTTTCGCAGCAGGAACCGCCTGGCCGTTCCGCTCCATGGAGCAAGGGTTCCTGCCCTCAATAGATTCGGGGTGTTCTCGATCATCATAATGCCCCTGCGCGTCGAGCCCTATGCCCTGATCATCATAATGCCCCTGCGCGTCGAGCCCTGGTTCACCCGATCATCACCTGTCGATGATCGTTCAAGCGCTCGTATACTCCTGATCATCTTTGGCGATCATCCTGTTCATACTGTTATCAGTATATGAGGGCGATGTTAAAAACTTGCCCCGTTCCGGAAAATAATTAGGATTTACTTCCATCCGAGCAACTGTCTGTATTGCTCATTTCTGCAACAGGGCCAATGATCCCGCCTGGTTCGGCATACTGCCCATTTTTCAAAAGCTCACCCGCTGGGCGGCTGATAGATAAGAGAAGCGGAAGAGAGGCGCGCAGAAAATACCCCGAGGCGCCTGCCGCCTTCCCGGGGGTTGAATCCATGCTTATGCTTGCCGCTGCACACGCAGCTGCAGGGTCACAGGATCATGCGGAAGCGCCTTGAATTCTTGTTTGTGCCGCGGGTGGGGGTTCAGGCCTGCATGAGCGGCCAGTTCCGGGTCACAGCTCGTGGCGCCCGAGGAAAGAGCGGCTGAGGGTGGCAATGTCGGCAAATTCCAGATCGCCGCCGACCGGAAGGCCGTGGGCGATCCTGGTAACCTTCAGCCCCAGGGGCTTGAGCAGTTGGGCGAGATAGAGAGAGGTGGCTCCCCCCTCCACGTTCGGATTCAGGGCGAGGATGACCTCGTTGATCGTTTCCTGCCGCAGCCTCTGCAGCAGTTCGGCTATTTTCAGATCGCCGGGGCCAACCCCGTCGATCGGCGAGAGCACCCCGTGCAGGACGTGGTACAGCCCCCTGAAGTCCCTGGTGCGCTCGAAGGCGATGATGTCCCGGGGGGACTCTACAACGCAGACCAGGGTGCGGTCGCGGTTTCCGTCCCGGCAGAGGGCGCAGGGCTCCACATCCGTAAAGTTGCCGCAGATGGAACAGAGAAAGATCCGCTCGCGGGCTTCCAGGATGGCACGGGCGAGCGCCTCCGCCTCCGGCGCCGGCGTGTGGAGCAGGTATAGAGCGAGGCGTTGGGCGGTCTTAGGCCCGATCCCGGGCAGCTTGCGCAAGGATTCTACCAGTGCCGCCAGTGGCATGGGGTAAAGGGACAAGCTGAATCACCCGCTTTGGTGGAGTGGTCTTCCAATGGCTTCGCAAGTCCTTGTCCTCATCGTTGTAATAGGCACGGCACACTGAAACGCCGGCTAGAACAGCCCGGGCAGCTTCATGCCGCCGGTGATCTTCTCCATCTCCTGGGCCGCCGTGTCCCTGGACTTTTTCAGGGCATCGTTGACTGCGGTCAGCACCAGGTCCTCCAGCAGCTCCGGGTCCTGGGGTCGATCGCCGACTTGTCTATCCTGACCTGCTTTATCTCCTGGTGGCAGTTGGCCACCACCTGGACTGCACCGCTGCCGGCGCTCCCCTCAACTGTGAAGTTGCCCAATTCCTCCTGCAGGCGCGCCATGTCCGCCTGCATCTTTTGCACCTGCTTCATCATCTTCTGCATGTTGCCGCCAAATCCCATCTAGTCTGCCTCCTTCTTTTCGTTGATGATCTCGCCGTTAAACAGAGTCAGGGCCACGCCAACCGGGTCGCTGTCGCTGCCTGCATCCTCTCCGGCCAGCCGCCCCGCGCCCACAACCGCATCTGGCTCCGCAACCCGATCCGCATCCGGACCTGCGTCAAAATCTGCATCCGGATCCGCCAGATCGAACAGGCTGGGCGTTACGACGAAGGGCGCAGGCGCTTCCCGGTCAGGCGGAGGAGGTTCGCTTCCGCCTGCCCCCTCCGGCAGCGTCGCTCCCTGCAAAGGCGCCGTTTGGTCAGCGGCTCGGCCTGGCGATCTCCTTCCGGAGCCCTGCTGTGAGGCCGGCTGAGCTGCAGCCCGTGCAGCAGCCTCGGGCGGATTCGCCAAGGTGACGATCTCCAGTTCCAGGTCCGGATAGTGATGCCTCAGCGCCTCCTGCAGCTTGTGGCGGTTCTCCTCCTTGGCCAGCATTTCCTGGTGAAAGTCATAGAGCGCCTTCATGATAATTCGATTACCATCCTGTTCCAGTTCACAAGCGGCCAGGGCCTGGGCCACAAACCGCTGTTTCTGAAACCCTTGCCCCAGGTTTCTCTTCAATTCAAGCAGGTCGATGCCGGCCGGCTCCTGCTTCTGCAGTATGCGGCCTGGCTCCTGCTTCTGCAGTACGGCTGGCTCCTGCTTCTGCAGTGCGCCTGGCTCCGCCGCCGCTGCCTGTGCAGGCGCTTGCTCCCGCATTGTCTCTGCTTCGCGGGTCTTCGCCTGCTCTGTAAGCGCCGCTGCTTCGGGGAGCGCTGTCTGTCCGGGAGATAATGCTGCCTCGAGGGTCTTCGCCTGCTCCGGAGGCGCCGCTTCGGTGACAGTGGCTTGCTCCTGCATTGTCCCTGCTTCGGGGAGCGCTGCCTGCTCTGTAAGCGCCGCCGCTTCAGGGATGGCCGCCTGCTCCTTTTCTTTCGAAGCCTTGGGCCCTGGGGGCGGCTGCCTGTTCTGTAAGCGCCGCCGCTTCAGGGGTCTTCGCCTGCTCCGGAGGCGCCGCTTCGGTGGCAGTGGCTTGCTCCTGCATTGTCCCTGCTTCAGGGAGCGCTGCCTGTACCGGAGGGGTCGCCGGACGGAGGGCGGCCTCTGCGTCCGCACCCGGTACGGCGGCCCGGAGCATGCCAGGCCTGCTGTCAGACAGCATATCGGTGAAGCGCAGCAGTGACAGCTCCAGCACCAGATCCGGCCTGCTGTGCCCTTTAAGTTCAGCTTCGGCGACGGCCAGACAGCGCAGTAGCGCGGGATAGCCGGCGGGTTCCGGCTCTGATCCTGGTGCCGCAAACATCCGGCCGCGCACCTGATCGACCAGCTGGAACAGCACCTGCCGGGGTTCGCAGCCCTGGGCAAACAGCTCGTCCATCTGCGCCAGCAGCGCCGGCACGTTACCCGCCAGCACCGCCGCCAACAGCATCCGCAGGCGGTCGGAGCTCAGGGCCCCGGTCAGGGCCTCCAGTTCTGCCCGGCTGATAACGCCTCCCGTGAAGCTGGCAGCCTGTTCGAGCAGGCCCAGGGCGTCCCGCAGGGCTCCCCTGGAGTGACTGCTGAGGAAGTCCAGAGCCTCCCCGTCGATCTGCCAGTCCTCTGACGCAGCCACATGGCGCAGATGCTCCCTGATCGCCTCCCGTCCCAGGCGCCGGAAATCGAAGCGCTGGCAGCGGGACACGATGGTCAGGGGCACCTTGTGAGCTTCGGTGGTAGCCAGCACGAAAATGATGTGCCGGGGTGGCTCTTCCAGGGTTTTTAAGAGAGCGTTGAACGCCTCCCCGGTCAGCATATGCACCTCGTCGATGATGAACAGCCTCGACTTTCCAGCAGTTGGGGCGAAGCAGACCTTCTGGTTGAGGTCGCGGATCTCCTCGATCCCGCGGTGGGAGGCGGCATCCATTTCGATCACGTCCAGGGAGATGCCGGTCGTGGTGTTCTCGCACGATGGGCAGCGGTTGCACGGCTCCCCGCCCTCGCTGTTCGGGCAATTGACCGCCTTGGCGAGGATGCGGGCGGTGCTGGTCTTGCCGGTGCCCCTGGGGCCGCAGAACAGGTAGGCGTGGGCCACCCGCTCCAGGCGCACCGCGTTCTGCAGCGTCCGGCAGACATGCTCCTGCCCGATCACATCCTTAAAAAACTGCGGCCGCCACTCCCGGTATAGGGCCAGGTGCTCCATGCCCAAGCCCTCCTCTATTCAAGTCAGTTTAAAAATTACTCCAGAGTTTCCTGGCCTGCCGAATGAACCACAATTGACAAGAGATCCACGATGAATATACGACAATATTGATGATAAGTCTAATGCCTGAAGAATGTATCACCTACCTGATCTATTTCGACCTAGCTTGTTTTTTCCCTGCACTCCCCAGCTCTTTGACGGCCCTTTCCCATCCCTCGCTTGCTCTCCGGGAACGCCCCAAACAAAGAATTTCGGATGAAATGTACGCTAAGGAAATATATCGGGAGAAAAGGAGAAGATTGACTCCTTCCCGAAATAGATAATAAACCAACCGTCAACGAGGTACAGAGGAAATGAAAAAAACCCGCACCTATGATTTTGGCGTTTCCAAGCGGGAGTCCCACGACGCCAGCGCCTTCTATGCCCGAAACATGTATGGCCGGGGCGGAGTGGCCATTCCCCGCCTGCTCATCGATCAGTCCTCCTTGCCTGATCCGGAGCAAGCAGCGAGTCAGGCCCTGCTCACACCTGCCGGGTGCATTGAACAGCCCGGTCGTTCAGTCGACTCCGGGATGCCGGATGTCACGCCAGCGGAGTGGACCGACAAGATATACTGCCATACCTCGGAGGAGATGCAGCACGTTCCGGACCACAGCGTAGCCCTGGCCTTCACCTCACCGCCGTACAACACCGGGAAGAAGTACGAGCCGGACCTGGACCTGGGCGCCTACCTGGGCCTGATCCGGCAGGTGGCTGAAGAGGTCTACCGCACCCTGGTGCCGGGCGGCCGCTACGTGATCAACGTGGCCAACCTCGGGCGCAAGCCATACATCCCGCTGCACGGCTACTTCTATGCCGTTCATACCGCCATCGGCTTCCTGCCGGCCGGAGAGATCATCTGGCGCAAGGGGCGCGGCGCCAGCGGAAACTGCGCCTGGGGCAGTTGGAAATCCGCCAAGTCGCCACGTCTGCGCGACCTGCACGAATACCTGCTGGTGTTTGCCAAAGAGGAGTTCAGCCGCCCCGACAGGGGGGAATCGGACATCTCCGGGGAGGAGTTCATGGAGGCGACGCTGTCTGTATGGGAGATCCCGCCGGAGCGGGCGAAGCGGGTGGGGCACCCGGCCCCTTTCCCCGTGGAACTGGCCACACGGGTGATCCGGCTGTACTCCTACGTGGGCGATGTGGTGCTCGACCCTTTCTGCGGCTCCGGCAGCACCTGCGTGGCTGCCAAAGCCTGCGGCCGGCACTGGGTCGGCTACGATATCGCTGCCGAATACTGCGACCTGACTCTCAAGAGAATTGCCGCAGCTGCCGCGCCCGAATAAATCACCCGCACAACTAACCGCTGCGGATCTGGGGTGGACGGAGCAGCGATCGAGCTGACCGGTACCGGGCACCCGCTTTAGCGGGTCGGGCGAAGCCGTTCGATCATGCAAGTTGTGAAGACAGAGGTTCAAGTTTGTCGGAACAGCGAAAATATATCGAAAATATATATAATATAGGCATGCGCTTCTAATAACGATGCCGGAGAGGAGTGAACGCCATGTCGCGCTTTTTTGCTCAGGTGGATTTTAAGCATCATTGGAATCATCTTGACGTCAAGCCTGTACAAGGGCTTCCACGTCACCGTGCTGGGGGCGATCGTCGGCTCTATCATCCTGGGGCTGGTCAACGCCATCATCAGGCCGATCATCCTCATCCTCACCCTTCCCCTCAACTTGCTTACGCTGGGGCTGTTCACGCTGGTCATCAACGGCTTCATGCTGTGGCTGGTCAGCCTGATAGTCAAAAACTTCTATGTCCAGGGCTTCGGAGCCGCCATCATTGCCGCTCTGATTCTCATGGTCTTCAATTCGGCAATCAACTTGCTGGTGTAGGATTGGGCTCAACCAGCCGGTTCAGCCCATAACCTGCTACCATGCCGGTTGCTCCTGCAGTGAACTCCTGAAAGAAAAAAGAAGGGCGGCGCTCTGGCTGCCCTTCTTGAATATTAATGGCCGTGCACCTGCCTCCGAATTAAAACCTTCCGGGCGTTACCGCAGCAGCCAGCTCGATTCAGGCGCTCCCGCGGCACCCGAAAAGCACCACTTACCGCTGCTTCCTCCCGGACCTGACGGGGTTCATGGGTTCTCGCTGCGCAGGACCCAAACGTCTTCACCACTTACCACGGGCAGCCCCACAAGATCAACCCTCGGGCAGGAATTCGACCCCGCTCTAGCGGATTGCGGGCTACAGGGTGCCGCTACCCCCCCGTCTAGCACGACCAAACTCGACACAAGGCAACTGGCCACCAAAAAGAACTGGACGCTAAAAACCGGAGCATCCCGTTTGCGTTGACATTATAGCATACTTCATCGGATCAGCCAAACGGTGAAGACAAGCCGTGTCGTCGGTCTGTGATAATGTCACCCTGTAATCGGTCTCAGAAAATGTCACCCTCTTAAGCACAGACATGAGAGAATTACTGCATGAAGGGAGACATTTTTTTGAGCCACAAGGAAGCAAAAAGGGTGTACGTCATGGAACAAGTACTCGCAAAAAAGGTAACAATAACTCAGGCAGCCGAACTGCTCGGCATCTGTGAGCGCCAGGTCAAACGCCTCAAGGGAGGGATGTTGAAAGAAGGATTGGCGTTTCTGGCCCACAAAAACAGAGGCTTGAAACCGAAGCATGCCTTGAGTCAGGAGACGAGAGACCAGATCATCAACCATGCCCTGCAGGATTATCGTAAGGCCAGCTGTGAACACATGGCCGAGCTACTGGAGCTGTACCAGAAGATCTCTGTTTCTTCCCGCACCATCCGCCGGGTGCTGGCCCAGGCGGGCATCCCCAACATCCGCTCACACAAGGCCGCCCGGCGGCGGCGCTCCCGGGACCGGATGCCCCAAGAGGGCATGCTCGTACAATGTGACGCCAGCCCGTACGACTGGCTGGAAGATCGGGGCCCCAGGCTGTCTCTCCACGGCGCCATCGACGATGCCACCGGCAAGGTCATGGGTCTTTTCTTCCGGATGCAGGAGGACACCATCGGCTACCTGCAGATCCTCTTGCAGATGCTGAAAAACCACGGCATCCCTCGCAGCCTTTACAGCGACCGGCACTCTATCTTTTTCTCTCCCAGGACTGGCAAGCTCTCCATCGAGGAGGAGCTGGCGGGAAAGACCGTGAACCTGACCCAGTTCGGCCGCGCTCTCGAGGAGCTGCAGATCACGCACATTCCTGCCCGTTCAGCCCAGGCCAAGGGACGGGTGGAGAGGTTGTGGGAAACGCTGCAGGGCCGTTTGGTGATTGAACTGCGCCTGGCCGGTATCTCTGAGATTAAGAGCGCCAACGCCTTTCTGCAGTCTTTCCTGGTCAGGTTCAACAAGCGCTTCGCGGTGGCTGCCGCAGATCCTGAGCTCGCTCTCAGGCCAGCGCCTGCTGAAAGGATGCTGTCCCGGATTGTTTGCTTGAAGGAGGAGCGCAGGGCCTCCAATGGCTCTACCATCTCTTTTGAAGGCAACACCTACCGCCTGATCGATCAAAGGGGTAATGCCGCGCTGCTTCACCCCAGGAGCAAGGTCGTCGTGCTCATTCAGCTTGATGGATCGATCGGCGCTCTCTACAAGGACAAGCCCTATTCTCTCGAGTCCTGCTGCCGGCAGCCAAGCGTATCAGAAAAGCAGAATCTGCCTCCTCGGGAACAGGTTAAATCAGCTAAGCCAGCTAAAGACAACCCGTGGCGCAAGTTCGCTGTTATGAGCCGACCAGCAGATCCTGTGGAACGGTACTTCAATGATCGACACAGTACTATCTGGGGAGATATTAAGTGTCAACGCTGATGAAATTGCCTATTAAGATGCTGGCAATTTACCCTGCTCAAACATGTGCCTGGTGAGCCTCGGAGGCTTCCTCGGGCGGCGCCGCAGGGCAGTCTTGACAGACGGGGTCCCCTCACGTGGTATGATGGAGATTCTGACGGGGTATCTCACTCGCACATGTCCCCGGAGCCGCCCCGTCGGCAGTTCTTTTCACCACGTGAGGGGTGGCTGTCAAGGCCGCCGCCTTCTCCGAGTCAATTCTCCTGTAGGGGGGTGACATTTTCTCAGTCCAGATTAATCAGTATCAAAGGTGACATTTTCTCAGTCCAGATAAACGTGTTTTGGGGTGACATTTTCTCAGTCCATTGACAACGGTGAAGACAAGCCGTCCGTGTCAAGAAATAGTAGGTGAGGAACTCCCCAGATTTTTTTTTATGCCAGACCAGTCACTGCATTGATGATGTGCCTGATCTTGTTGCCTGTCAGATAAGGTGTATCTAGTGCTGGCACATGCACCCGTAGCCAACCTTGCAGATCTTCCAGACCACAAGGCTTGCAGTCCATGGGGGTCTCGCCGACGGCCTTAGCCAGGGGCATAGTGTCTTCAGCCTTTGGTGCTGCAAGGTAGCTGTACAGCTCCTCATTAGCCTTGGCGGCAAGCAGCCGGGACATGCGGTCGGTGCCGCCAGGGCTCCAGCGGGCTCCGATCCGCTTCATCCTCCTGGACAGGATGTGCCTTACCTGCCCCTCGATGACCCCGAGGCCACCATCCGGGATCTGCGCCACGATGCCGTTCCAGTTGTCAAGCAGGTAGTGTTTAAGCTGGTTGATCTGTTTTCTTTTCTTGCCCTGGTTCACTTTAGCGTATCTATCCAGGATGTCTGACAGGTCTTGCCGGGCCTTTTGCTCTATCGCTGTGACCGCTGCGTGGTAACAGGCAGGGTTGGATGCCAGGGCTTCGGTCAGGTGCTTGCGCAGGTGGTAGCGGTCTAGATGATAGACGGTGTTCGGGAAGAGTTCGCTACCCTGTTTGACCCAGGATGCTCCGTCACCCCCGAGTTCCACTCTCTCGATCCGGTCCAGTTTCCACTGACTGGCCAGCCGGGCGCTACCCTCTTCCCAGAAGTTCTGGGCATCACTGGTGGCGGCAACGCTGTAGCGGTGCTTCAGGGTACGCCGGCCGGTCTTTGATGTCTGTTTGCCATCGTAGCCCGTAAGGAGCCTGACTTCGGCTCTTTTGCTCTTGCTCCTCTGCTGGTTGACGATAACTCCGTCTGCTTCCAGAAACAGCACACTGGCGCTGTGTTTCCCCTCGGGTATCTCGCCGTCTTCGAAGACGGCCCGGCGCAGGGCCTCTCCCTCGCTCTGCACGGCCTCCCCTGCCTGCTTGACAACTTCCCAGACGCTCATAGGGCTGATGCCCGGGACAAACCGGTTCATGATCCTGGCTGCCCTTCTGAAGGAAGTTTCAGTGCCCAGATCCAGGGCGCTCTCCCGCATCCGGGGAGATAATCTCTGTCCTGACGGCAATCCCAGGGCCTCATCCAGCAGAAAGTGATAGGTGCCGGTGTCCCTGTCCCTGTAAAGGCGCCTTCTGATGGTGAACTCCCCGAAGACGGTAACCCCTGTGCGCTTCTTAAATGCGATGCATTCATAACGTTTCTGGTCCCTGGTCTTTATGATCTCCTCATCCATCTTCTCCAGGGTCCAGGTAAAGAGGCTGGTCAAAGCCTGTTGCCCCAAGGTCTGAAACTGCTCCTCAAAAGATTCATAGGTGCAACCAGATCTGATAATCTTCCACAATCCATTCACAAGAAGCAGGACGACAGCCACCACATGACGAAGATTCAGCACGAGAGACCTCAACTCCTTTGGCGGGGAGTTGGCTGACCCTTCCGGGCTAGCCATTTAAATTGAGGTCTCTTCTTCTATGAAGGGCCCCTAAATACCTACCTACTAAAAATGTACACTACCAGACAAGCCCTGTCGTCGGTGAAGAGGGGCTGAAGAGGCGCCCTCGTCTGACCGGCACAACAGATTGAGCGGCATGATCTCCGCAGTTCGGAAGCCATGCCGCTGTTGATTTCTTGTGGCGCGCCCAGAGGGAATTGAACCCCCAACCTACAGATCCGAAGTCTGTCGCTCTATCCAGTTGAGCTATGGGCGCAGGTTCACCATAATTATGCTCCCAGTTGCGGCAATACAGCAACGAGATAGATTGCCGGCGCTAGGAAGAGGCACCAGAGAAGCACCAGCAGCCCCTGCCTGCCCACAAAGAAGTGAGAAAAGTAGGCGCCGATAAGGATGCCGAAGCAGAGCACGGCGATCTTCAACAGGCCAAACTGCCACCAGTGCATTCTGTAATCGCGAAGTAAGCGCATATTGTACCTCCCCTAATAGCGAATTTAATTATAGCATTTTATAAAAATCGGTGTTAGAAGCATTTTTTTGTGCCTTATCATACTTTTTCATGGCCATCTTCAGACCAGCATTCTACATGATTGGTTTGGTCGTGAGTCAAGTCTCACCGTACAATCCTGCCCTCATCCAATCTCTGACATTGGTTGACATCAATAAATAGATAGTATAGCATAATAGATGCCATTTAAGTTACTTCTTAAAGATTTATCTTCTAGTCAATCCTTGCCTCATTATACCTTTCAGCGCTTCCTTGCGGGAACAAGACGGGCAACACTTAACAGGATTGAAACGACCAATTGGACAATCACCTTCCACCCAATTCTTCTACTGTGCGTTTTTTTAAAAAAGACCGCAGGAGGTGAAAAGAACAGGCCACTACTGATCCTTGGATAATACCGTGGCATACTTCTCAAGTAGACTGCAAATCGTTTCCAAATTATCAGAGATATCACAGATTTATAAACAACATCTATACCAGCTTTATCCAGAGACGTCTGGGCGATGACTGATCTTGCCTGTAGTCGGTGGCGATTTATCCTGGGGGGTGATAAGTGATGACCGATGCCAAAAAGTTGGAGGAGACAAGCCATATCACAGCACTGGGTGCGATTCGCATTGCCAATGAGGTGGTGGCGGTGATAGCAGGCCTGGCGGCGACAGAGATCGACGGTATCGCCGGCATGAGCGGCGGCGTCGCCGGAGGCATTGCGGAGATGCTGGGCAGACGCAACCTGGCCCGTGGGGTGAAGGTGGACGTAGGGGAGCACGAAGCGGCCGTTGACCTGTTTATTATCGTGGATTATGGAATGCGCATCCCGGACCTGGCTTTGCGAGTGCAGGAGAACGTGAAGCAGGCGATCGAGAGCATGACCGGTCTGGCGGTAATCGAGGTCAACGTGCACGTACAGGGAGTATCCTTCGCCGAGGGGCAGGAGGAACAGCGCGTCAAATAGGTCTGGCAAGGAGGGGAAAGAGTCGATGCAACCAGCTTACCGTGTTTTGTCGGTGATCTTTGCAATCCTGGTGATCATCTTTGCAGCCGTTCTGCTTGCGCTCGCCCTGGGCTGGGTGATTCCGCAGGCCTATCTGCAATCATACCTATCCATTACCAACAACCGCTGGATAATAGGCGTAGCCAGCGGCGTGGTGATCCTGCTGGGGCTGCTGCTGATAGTCATGTCTGCGCAAGGCGAGCGCCGTTTCCGGGAACTGCTGATCGAGGATGCAGCTCTCGGCAGGGTGGACATCTCGGTGGCTGCGCTGCATGATATGATCCTCAGGGCGTCCCGCCACATCAGGGAGATCAGGGAAATCAGGCCCATTCTTCGCTATGAGCGGGAGGGAGTGGCGGCCACCCTGCACCTGAAAGTCAACCCTGACGCCAACATCCCCGAGGTGGCACAGTTGCTTCAGCAAGAGGTGCAGAACTACCTGGGGGAGAAGGCCGGAATACATGTCAATCAGTTGCAGGTCCTGGTCGAAGGCGTCTCTTACGAGGCCCGGACAAAGGTGGAGTGACAAAGAAGCGGGCGCCCCTGATGTTCGCTTCAGCTCACTTTTAAGAAGGCAGGCCTCGATCGCAGAAAGAGGGGGAGTTTAATATGAGTGACCAGTCTTTCTACGAATATCTTGCAGAGCAGGCAGGCAGGCATCGCGGCGCGGTGATCGGCGTGCTGCTCGCCCTGCTGGTGGCTCTGCTGATTATCATTTTCGGCTTCTGGAAGACTATCTTCTTAGCTATCTTAATCCTGATCGGATATCTTGTCGGCAAGGGCTTTGACAATAATGTCAGCCTGGGCGAACTGTGGACACGGATGTTTGGAAAACGCTGAAGTCCGGAGCAGATCGACCGGTGATGGTGTCGAGGCCCGAAGCAGAGCGACCGGGGAGGGTTCTTTGGGGGAAGGCGGCGGGCCAGCTTGCCAGGTAGACTCTCAATGGATCCCCGGCGCATGTCCGTCTGAGAGACTTTAGTTTCAGCATTACATTTGTCAAGAGCAAGTTCCAAAAAAAAGGGGGAATAGAGATGGCGAAGGGAAAAGATGTGGAGAGTAAAGGGGAATATCAAGGCAAGATGGAGGCCCAGCTCAGTGAGTGGGGCAAAGAGATTGACAAATTGAAGGCCGAGGCAGACAAGGCAAAAAAAGATGCCAAGCAGGGTTATTTAGATCAGGTTGAAGACTTGCGCGCCAAGCAGGCAGCGATGCAAGCGAAACTGCAGGAACTGAAAACGTCGGACGAGGGTGCCTGGGGGGATATCAAGGAAGGGCTGGATCATTCTTGGAATGAACTAAAGGATTCTTTTAAAAAGGCCGCCGCCAGGTTCAAGTAAGCGCAATAATTTCAATTCAGCCTCAACCAGAACAGAATCCGTTGGCAATCTGTAAATAGCCTTAGGAACAAACTCTCATTTCGGGGGACACATCTTCGGATTGACATCAATCACAGCTAAATAATAAATAAAGGGGGGTGATGAAGCGTGTTATGGGTACTCGCTGTAATTTTCATAGTTTTATGGCTTCTTGGCTTAATTACTGCGCATACTTTTGGAGGATATCTCCATATTCTTCTCGTAATTGCTGTTATTGTGATTGTGATAAAGCTCATTACGGGCTGAGTTCGCACACTTCGGGATTGACCGATTGCGGTTCAATGAGGCCGCAATTCCGTAAGAAACCCCAAAATAACTTAAAAGGGATTCAGCTTAAATTGCTGGATCCCTTGCTATGCTTGATGGCGGAGAGAGAGGGATTCGAACCCTCGAGGCGAGTTTTAGTCCCGCCTACTCGATTTCCAGTCGAGCGCCTTCGACCAACTCAGCCATCTCTCCGCGTCTGTTGTTCGCCTGTATTATATCAGAATTTTAACCCTCAGCAAAGCCAACCCGCCCGCGCCACGAGCAGTAGCGAGCGTGGGTCTTAGCCGGCCTGGGCGCCGCCTGATCTGCTTCAGCAAGCCTCTATCCTACTTAAGAGAATGATTAAGAGAATGAGGCAAATTTGTTATGAGCCCGATGACAAGGCCTCCTGTGATCCGGCGCCCCTGCCCGGCCCTGATCTGCTCGATCAGTTGCTTCAAAACCTGCACCACGTCGCCTACCAGGCCGAAAGTGGCCACCTTGAAGATCGGGGCATCGGGGTTCTTGTTGATAGCCACGATGATCTCCGAGCCCTGCATCCCTGCCAGGTGTTGGACGGCGCCCGAGATGCCGCAGGCGATGTACAGCCTGGGGGCGACCGTCCTGCCGGTCTGCCCGATCTGGTGGGCGGAGGAGATCCACCCCGCATCGACGACCGCCCGGGAGGCTCCCACCGCTCCTCCCAGCAGGTCGGCCAGCTCCTTGACCTGGGCAAAATTCTCCGCGCTCCCCAGGCCGCGGCCCCCAGCCACGATAACGGATGCCTCCTCCAGGTTGACTGTTTCCGCTTCTCCCGCAGCAAACCCGGACACCGTGGTGCGGGCAGCCAATAGGCCGCCGGTGACATCCAGCCTGACCACCTCGCCGCTTCCGCCTAAACGGGCGCCCGGGCGGCGGTCGTCCCTCAGGGCGGCTTTCAGCACGCCTGGCCTCACCGTGGCCATCTGGGGGCGTCGCCACGGGCAAGCTATGGTAGCCATGATATTGCCGCCGAAGGCGGGTCGCGTCTGCAGCAGGTCGCCGCTGTCCCGGTCTATCTCCAGCCCGGTGCAGTCGGCGGTCAGACCGGTGCGCAGGCGGGCAGCCAGGCGCGGCGCCAGCGAGCGTCCGATAACGGTGGCCCCGAACAGCAGGATCGCCGGCCGGTACCGGTTGACCGCGGCCGTCAGGACAGCCGCATACGGCTCGTCCCTGAAAACGGCCAGGTCGGGGTGTTCAGCCACGAACACCTGGTCCGCTCCATAGGCCATGACCTCCGCCGGGAGGTCGCCCGGGCGATCTCCTACCAGCACGGCGCACAAGCGCTGGCCGGTCTGATCGGCCAGCCTGCGCCCCTCCCCGAGCAGTTCCAGCACCACCCGGGCCGGTCTGCCGTCCCTGGTCTCAGCGAATACCCATACATCCCGGTAGGCCGATTTATCTGCCGCAGCCTGCCCTCCGGGCGTCCGCCGGGTGCGGCAGGCCTTTCGATGGCCCCCTCAGGGCAGGCATCGGCGCAGGCCCCGCACAGGTTGCAGGCGTCGCCGAAGACAGGCAGGCCATCCCTCATGACAACGGCGTCGTAGGGACAGGCAGCGACGCACTCCTCGCATCCGGCGCATTTATCCGGGTACAGCTTCATGCTGGATGATCTCCTTCCAAGTGACAGTGGGGATGGTTCTCGCTGTCACATCGTGATATTGATACCATCTGGCAGTGGGTGTGACAGCGGGGACGGTTCTTGGCGGCAAACTGACGATTGAACCTCACACGACTGAAGTCAAGAGAGTGCGGAGTGGTGGTTTCAATTGACGCCAACTATAGAGCCTTCCTCTTGACATGAACCACACGTTTTTGTGTGCTGCAGGGGCGTGCCCCGCCTGCCGGGTGCCGCCGTCTAACCACCCTGCACAAATGGCATCAGCCCGGCTGACCGCAGAGCAGCCAGCAGAGCCCTGGCCTGCTCCTCCGGGCTTCCGGCCAGGAACTGCCCCTGCCGGTCGTATTCCGGAACAAAAATCCGGGCCACCCTGGTGGGCGAGCCCGGGATTCCGATCCGCTCCGGGTCGACGTCCAGGTCGTTAGCGCCCCAGACGGCAATAGGCTGGGTCCTGGCACGCAGGCTCGCCCGGAATGACGGAAGGCGGGGCTCGTTGAGCTCCCGCACCACGGTCAACAGGGCGGGGAGGGTGGCTGAGGCCTGTTCGTAGCCACCCTCAGCCAGTCGCTCCACCTTTATGTTAGCGCTAGCCGGCTCGGGCGGGGACACCTCAATTATGCTGCGCACGCAAGTCAGGTGGGGTATATCGAGCCACTCGGCGATCTCCGGCCCCACCTGGGCGGTATCACCGTCGATGGCCTGCTTGCCGCATAAGATGAGGTCAAAGGCGCCGATCTTTCTGATCCCGGCGGCCAGGGTGTAGGATGTGGCCAGGGTGTCGGCCCCGGCGAAGGCCCGGTCGCTCAGCAGCATCGCCTGGTCAACGCCCAGGGACAGGAGTCTCCCTGAGAGCCGCCTCCACCTGGGGCGGGCCCATGCTGATCACCGTTACCGAACCGCCGAACCGCTCCCTGAGCAGTAGGCCCTCCTCGATGGCGTTCAGGTCAAACGGATTGATGATGCTGGGGACGCCCTCCCTGATCAGGGTGTTGGTCTTCTGATCGATCTTTACTTCTGCGGTGTCAGGCACCTGTTTGACGCAGACGATGATCTGCAACTCATGCACCACCTGAAAACTTGAATATATTTCTCTGGCGCTCTTATACTGCTCTGGGGCTCTTTGCTTCCAGTCCTTCGGCGCCCCACTGCTACGCTCTCGCTTTTCTGTTCATCCCAGCGCTCTCGCTTTTCTGTTCACTTCAGAGCTGCACGTTAAAGCTGTGCGATAGGAAGAGGCTCTTGAAATCAGCGCCGCGATAAAGCCGGGCCTATAAACCCAGCCTGGGAAACCGCTTCACAATCAGCGCATCTACCACTCGTCACGCTCCTTGATCAGTTCGGAGGCGATGATATTGCGCTGGATCTGATTGGTGCCCTCGTAGATCTGGGTGATCTTGGCATCCCGCATCATCTTCTCCACCGGGTAGTCCTTCATGTAGCCGGCGCCCCCCATGATCTGCACGGCGTCCGTGGTCACCCTCATGGCCACGTCGGATGCAAAAACCTTGGCCATGGCCGAGGCCTTGGAGAAGTCCCTGGACCCGGAGTCGATCGTGCGGGCTGTGCTGTACACCAGCGCCCTGGCCGCTTCTGTCTGGGTGGCCATGTCTGCCAGCATGTGCTGGATCGCCTGGAACTGGATGATCGGCTGCCCCGACTGGATGCGCTGCCTGGCAAACTTCAGAGCCTGGTCGAGGGATCCCTGGGCGATGCCCACCGCCTGTGCCCCCACCCCGGGCCTGGACTGGTCGAGGGTTCTAGCAGCCACGATCAGGCCCATCCCTTCACGGGCCAGCAGGTTTGACCTGGGCACGCGGCAGTTGTTGAAGATCAGCTCGGTGGTGGATGAGGCGCGGATGCCCATCTTATTTTCCTTCTTGCCAAAGGAAAAGCCGGGGGTGCCCTTCTCAACGATCAGGGCGCTGATGCCCCGGGCGCCCTTGGCCTTGTTGGTCATGGCGATCACGGTATAGACGTCGGCCTCACCGCCGTTGGTGATCCACTGCTTGGCGCCGTTGAGCACGTAGTCCTCGCCGTCCCTTTCGGCAGTGGTCTCCTGGGCGAAAAAATCGCTGCCGGCGTTGGCCTCGGTCAGGGCAAAAGCGCCCAGCCTGTTGCCGGCAGCCACCGCTGGCAGATATTTGCGCTTCTGCTCCTCGGTGCCGAACAGGATGATGGGGATGGTTCCGAGACCGGTGGCGGCATAGCAGATGGCCACCCCCGAATCGACCCGGCTGATTTCCTCCACCACCAGGCAAAACTCGAACATGCCCCCGCCCAGGCCGCCATACTCCTTCGGGATGTATACCCCGCAGAGGTCGGTCTTGGCCAACACCCCCAGCAGCTTGCGGGGGAACTCGCCTTTCTCGTCCAGGGCGGCAGCCAGCGGGGCCACCCGCTCCCTGGCGAAGCGGCGTGCAATCTGTTGGATCAACCCCTGCTCGGGAGTGAGAAAGTAGTTCACATCGATATCCTCCTGTAAATCAACGACAAGACAAGGAAGCAACAGCAAATAAAAGGTCGGCGATAATCCCTGGAGCAGGCGCCGGGGTACCCTCTGGGTCGGACACCCGTCCAGGTCAACCAGGGCTGACAAGCTATTTTAGCTTAGCATGCCCGGTGAAAATCTGTCAACAAAGCGGGATGGCCAGTCCGTGTCAAGAAATAGTAGGTGAGGAACTCCCCAGATTTTTTTTTATGCCAGACCAGTCACTGCATTGATGATGTGCCTGATCTTGTTGCCTGTCAGATAAGGTGTATCTAGTGCTGGCACATGCACCCGTAGCCAACCTTGCAGATCTTCCAGACCACAAGGCTTGCAGTCCATGGGGGTCTCGCCGACGGCCTTAGCCAGGGGCATAGTGTCTTCAGCCTTTGGTGCTGCAAGGTAGCTGTACAGCTCCTCATTAGCCTTGGCGGCAAGCAGCCGGGACATGCGGTCGGTGCCGCCAGGGCTCCAGCGGGCTCCGATCCGCTTCATCCTCCTGGACAGGATGTGCCTTACCTGCCCCTCGATGACCCCGAGGCCACCATCCGGGATCTGCGCCACGATGCCGTTCCAGTTGTCAAGCAGGTAGTGTTTAAGCTGGTTGATCTGTTTTCTTTTCTTGCCCTGGTTCACTTTAGCGTATCTATCCAGGATGTCTGACAGGTCTTGCCGGGCCTTTTGCTCTATCGCTGTGACCGCTGCGTGGTAACAGGCAGGGTTGGATGCCAGGGCTTCGGTCAGGTGCTTGCGCAGGTGGTAGCGGTCTAGATGATAGACGGTGTTCGGGAAGAGTTCGCTACCCTGTTTGACCCAGGATGCTCCGTCACCCCCGAGTTCCACTCTCTCGATCCGGTCCAGTTTCCACTGACTGGCCAGCCGGGCGCTACCCTCTTCCCAGAAGTTCTGGGCATCACTGGTGGCGGCAACGCTGTAGCGGTGCTTCAGGGTACGCCGGCCGGTCTTTGATGTCTGTTTGCCATCGTAGCCCGTAAGGAGCCTGACTTCGGCTCTTTTGCTCTTGCTCCTCTGCTGGTTGACGATAACTCCGTCTGCTTCCAGAAACAGCACACTGGCGCTGTGTTTCCCCTCGGGTATCTCGCCGTCTTCGAAGACGGCCCGGCGCACGGCCTCTCCCTCGCTCTGCACGGCCTCCCCTGCCTGCTTGACAACTTCCCAGACGCTCATAGGGCTGATGCCCGGGACAAACCGGTTCATGATCCTGGCTGCCCTTCTGAAGGAGGTTTCAGTGCCCAGATCCAGGGCGCTCTCCCGCATCCGGGGAGATAATCTCTGTCCTGACGGCAATCCCAGGGCCTCATCCAGCAGAAAGTGATAGGTGCCGGTGTCCCTGTCCCTGTAAAGGCGCCTTCTGATGGTGAACTCCCCGAAGACGGTAACCCCTGTGCGCTTCTTAAATGCGATGCATTCATAACGTTTCTGGTCCCTGGTCTTTATGATCTCCTCATCCATCTTCTCCAGGGTCCAGGTAAAGAGGCTGGTCAAAGCCTGTTGCCCCAAGGTCTGAAACTGCTCCTCAAAAGATTCATAGGTGCAACCAGATTCTGATAATCTTCCACAATCCATTCACAAGAAGCAGGACGACAGCCACCACATGACGAAGATCCAGCACGAGAGACCTCAACTCCTTTGGCGGGGAGTTGGCTGACCCTTCCGGGCTAGCCATTTAAATTGAGGTCTCTTCTTCTATGAAGGGCCCCTAAATACCTACCTACTAAAAATGTACACTACCGGATGGCCACCAACACCTGATTTTCCTTCAGCCATTTTTTCTGTTCTTTATAATCCGGCATGATCGCCCTCACCCTGGCCCAATATTCTTTGGAGTGATTCCTGAATTCTACGTGGACCAGTTCGTGAACGACAACATAATCAACCACGCGCAAGGGGGCCATGATCAAACAGAACGAAAAGTTAAGCGTGCACTTAACGCCGCAAGACCCCCAGCGCTTGGCCGCCTTGGACGTCCTGACCGATTTATATACGATGCCGCTAACAGCGGCCCAATATTCCGTTCTTTCTTCAAAAATCCTCTGCGCCTCTTTGATGTACCACTCTCTGATTAAATCTATAGCCTCATCTTTTCGCCCCGCAGAGATGATCACTGTCCCATTTTGGATCGATACCGATTGTGCTTGTGCCTGGCCGCTGTATTCGATCCTGTAGCTGTCGCCTAAAAACATGAGGCTTTCCCCGTCTATGCGGTGATGGCGCAGGCAAGTCTCGTTTCGCCTGGCTATCTCCAGTTGCTTTTTCCTGATCCAACTGCGCTTTTGCTCGACCAGTTTCCTGATATAATCATTTTTTATCGATAATGGCGCACGAACAATAAGTTTTGCATCCGTGGTTATTTCCAAGGCTATTGTTTTTCTTCTGGTTCGTATTATTTCATCTATTTTTATAGAACTTTGCCCCTGCAAACCCACAGCTTTGCACTGTGGGATGATAACCGGAGTCACGCCCGGGTTGTTTGGATCGATTGGTGTCACCGCTCCATTCACGGTTATTTTCAGAGCAGAACCCTCCGGTAGTGAAACCTCTCAGGAAGCCGGATAGGTCACCGTAACCTGCTGGGTGTCCCCGTTCCAACCCACCTGGCAACCCAGGTTCTCGGCGATGAAGCGCAGGGGGAGCATGGTGCGCCCGCTGACGATCACCGGAGTCACACCCGGGTTGTTAGGATCGATTGGTGTCGCCACTCCATCCACCTGGGCAGTGGCTTTACCGATCCACAACTCGATGGTATCGCCGTTCAGGTTCACCGTCACCTTCTGCGTGTTCTGGTCCCATCCGACGGTGGCGCCCAGAGGTATGGCCACGTAACTGACCGGCAGCAGTGTTCTGCCGTCGCTGATGACCGGTGCGGTGTCCATCGAATACACCTGACCGTTGACGGAGTAATCGGTGCTGCCGATGGTGAAGCGCACGATCTGTGACGTTGGCCCGCCGTTCCATGCCCACACTCCGCCCGCAGTTCCGGCATACAGCGTCCCGCCGACGCTGACCATACTGAGGACATAGGCCACACCACCCGTCAGCCCGGAGGAGCCGCCTACCTGCGACCAGGCTGTGCCGTTCCAGGCCCACACGCCGGCGTCATCAGTCCCGGCGTATACTTCCCCGCCGAAGCTGGCCAGGCTATCGATTACTGACGCACGACCCGTCAGCCCGGAGGAGCCGCCCACCTGTGACCAGGCGGTGCCGTTCCAGGCCCACACGCCGGCGTTAGTCCCGGCGTACACTGTCCCGCCGACACTGGCCAGGCTATCGATTGCTGACGCACCACCCGTCAGCCCGGAGGAGCCGCCTACCTGCGACCAGGCTGTGCCGTTCCAGGCCCACACGCCGGCGTTAGTCCCGGCGTACAGCATCCCGCCGACGCTGGCCAGGCTCCAGGGATAGGCCGCCTTACCTGTCAGCCCGGAGGAGCCGCCCACCTGCGACCAGGCGGTGCCGTTCCAGGCCCACACACCGGCGCCATCAGTCCCGGCGTATAGCATCCCGCCGACGCTGGCCAGGCTCCAGGCATAGGCCGCCTTACCTGTCAGCCCGGAGGAGCCGCCCACCTGCGACCAGGCGGTGCCGTTCCAGTCCCACACGCCGGAAATAGTCCCGGCGTACACTTTCCCGCCGAAACTGACCAGACTAAAGACATCGGCTGCACCACCCGTCAGCCCTGAGGAGCCGCCCACCTGCGACCAAGCGGTGCCGTTCCATGCCCACACGCCGCTACCGATATTTATGCCCGCAGTGCCGGCGTACAGCATCCCGCCGAAGCTGACCAGACTAAAGACATCGGCTGCACCACCCGTCAGCCCTGAGGAGCCGCCCACCTGCGACCACTGCGGCGGCTGAGCCAGGGCGAAAGGGGTACCAGGAAAAGCCCAAACTACAACCAGCAGTAAAGTGACTGCCAGCACGTACCAAGTTTTTTTCATAGGCTCTGTATCCCTCCTTGAGATCAATCTGCCGAACAATTTCCGCCTGAGGTTATAGGATGTTGCCATGCTTTTTCTTACTTATTAAATAAAACAACGCTTTCGCGTGATGGGTTTCGGCCATACAATCCCATCTGTTGCATACTATTACCGCGGTAACGCACAGCGATAATTTTCTCACAGATCAAGCCAGTCTGTTCGCCCAGTCGGCCGTAAATTCGTCCACCATCTTTGTCTGCTGCATATGTTCATACTTCTTCATTATCCTTGATTATCCTTTCCTTTGAGCTTGGTAAAAAGTTACTATATACCTATATTGTTATACAATTCCTGTAAAAACACATAAGTTGCGTGTAAACTAGAGAGGCGCTTCGGGGAGATTTCTACTGTTCTTGTGGGACATGTCATATCCCAAATAATTATTTTGGTTAGCAATTGGTTAGAATATCAGAACGCATCCCATATAATTACAAAAAGGATTCAGCTTAAACCCCTGAACCCCTTGATATTTATGGCGGAGAGAGAGGGATTCGAACCCCCGGAGGGGCTCATCACCCCTCACTCGATTTCGAGTCGAGCGCTTTCAACCAGACTCAGCCATCTCTCCGCGATATTTCGTCCTTGTTGTTTGCCCTAACTTCTGTCGCGAACCCCCTGATCTGCCGCAAAGCCCCGATCAAGATCATGGCAGCTGACCGGCACCCTATATAACAGAAGAATGAATAATACTTGAGGCATCTATTTCGCTAACAATACCATGGCGGCTGACTGGCTCCCGATGAACCAGCAACAAAGGTGGCATTACCGATCTTCCCGGTCATCGGCCTCTTCTCGCAGGCCTTCTCTGTCAGTTGCGTCCCGCAGCCGGCGAAAGAAGGCCTGGACGATTCCGGCGCAGGCCTCTGCGCAGATGCCACCCATGACCTCCACCCGATGGTTGAAGCAGGTCATGGCCAGCAGGTCGATGCAGCTTCCGGCTGCCCCCGCCTTCGGGTCGGGCGCTCCAAAAACCAGACGCTGCAGGCGGGCCTGGATGGCTGCTCCGGCGCACATCGGGCATGGCTCCATGGTCACGTATAGGGTGCAGCCGCACAGGCGCCAGTCGCCTGCCACCAGGACCGCCTCCCGGATGGCCAGCAGCTCGGCATGAGCAGTGGGGTCGCCGAGGCGCTCCCTCAGGTTGTGGCCGCGCCCGATAACCTGGCCGTCACGGACGATCACTGCCCCCACCGGCACCTCACCCTTGTCTGCCGCCCGGCGCGCCTCCTTGAGGGCCTCCCGCATGAACCTCTCGTCCTCGGCATCGGCCGCATCTGGCCGTGCATCATTCAAGGCCTCGCCTTCCAAGCCCATCTGTGATTGAACCGCCAATTCCCTCAGACCTCGATCTGCACTAATATTTTAGGAGATGTGGCGCGGGGTGTCAATAAGCGGCCCTGCACATGAGCGGCCCTGCACCTTGCACCACCATCATCTGCCAGCAACCGCCGCCTGAAAACATCACGCTCTCCCCTACACCCCTCTTAAGGGCGCGCGCCGTCGCTAATCCGGCCCGCTACTTTGTATGCCATGATCTGATAAGGGCGATCGCCTCCCCCGGAGTGGCGGCGGAGACCAGCAGGCCCTGCCGGCGGTAGGCGTCGAAGATGCTTCCGACATCAAAGTTCAGAAGAATCACCCTTCTGCCGTTTTTCAGGGCCAGGGCGACCTCGGAGATCGTGCCAGCCTGGCCCGGCAGGGCGATGACCACGCTGCTGGACAGGACGTTAATGTAGTTGCGGCCATCTCCCATGTTGGTGAGGATCGGGATGTCGATACAGGTGGAGGCGTCGTTGGCGGTGCACCCCGGCAGGATGCCCACGGTCAGGCCGCCCTCGTCCCGGGCCCCTCGAGCCGAAGCCTCCATCACTCCCCAAGGGCGTCCGCCATTCAACAGCGTCCAGCCTTCCTGCGCGATCAATGCCCCCAAGGCGTAGGCGGTTTTACAGTCCTCTTCGGAGGCCCCCTCGCCGCCGCCCATGACCCCGACAATGAACCTCGCCATCGATATTCAGCTCCTGATATGAAGACTCGGCGCTCCAGCCCTCGCTTGACACTCGGAAAACGGGCGCTCACAAGGCACTTAGGAACGGCCTTCGTTCAAAATCTTATCTGCACGAGGCTGCCACATATCGAGCACGGCAGCCAGTGCAGAAACGTTCCCTTTATAAAGCTGTTGCATGCAAAATTCATCTTATGCAAAGCCCGCTTCCAAAGGATGTGCGGCTCTTTGATCGGCCTTGGCTCCCGTGATGCTGACGCCGACCGGTGTCGCCAGGACCATAGACCTCGATAGCCGGGTCCGGCGCAACAGGCTGTGCACCTCCTCTACGGTATAGGCGGCGTTGATCGAGGCCAGCAGTCCGGAGCGGATCCCGGAGGGCCTGGTCAGCCAGAGCATCAGCCACTTTACCAGTTCGTTGACATCTCTCCTGATATCGTAAATGCAGTAGCTGGCTCCTGGCTTCAGCACCCTGTATATCTCGTCGCACACCTGGCCCGGGTCGGCCCATTCATGCAGTGAATAGATGGAGAATGCCCCATCGAAGGTGTTGTCGGCAAAGGGGATCAGATGGGCATCTCCGAGGGCGTAGCTGACCCTGGACTCCAACCCATACTGGCGGGCGTTGTTCATGGCGATGCGGATCATGTCGGCGCTGATCTCCAGCGCCTGCAGCTTGGCCTCCGGGGCCCGCTTCAGCCATTCCAGGCCGCTGTAATCAGGGCCGGGGCCGATCTCCAGCACCAGCCCCCGGTCGATCCCCGATCCGATGATGCGGCCGGTTTCCATCAGGCCCAGGTCTCTTAGCCTGCGGCTCATCAGGTCGTACATCTGCGTCAAGGATTCTCCGGTGAGACCGTGGTCTGTCTCCGCTACACGCGATTTCAGCAAACTTTGCCACCACACAACCTTTAGGCAGCCGGCATTAGGCGCCCCATTGAGCTGCATTATCCCCGGGCAGGCGTTTCTGCATACCTATATTTTCCCGGCAGAATCCCGGCTATAGCGCCCACGACTTGCTCCCGTGCAGACCGTTACACATCCGCAGCAACGGTCGGGGATGCAGCAAACCCTTGTTGGGCGATAGCAAGTGGGGGCATCCACACTATGGTTCCGGTTTGGCGCCGAAGATCTCCATGCCCACGGTCGACTTGGCCACGGTGAAGCATCCGGCCCCGCCCTTGACAAGCTCCTCCTGAATCTCGCCGGCTGTGTAGGCAGAAGATAGTGACGATAGAAAGCCGGCCCTGATCTCCCTCGACTTCGCCATCAGGTGAAGCAAGCACTTCAGGGCCGGGTTGATATCCCGCCGCAGGTCGCTGATGAAGCACCTGCCGCCCGGCCTCAACACCCTGTAGATCTCTTGGAAAACCAGGTAGGGCTCGGTCCATTCGTGGAGTGAACCATTTGAGAACACCCCGTCAAAGCTGTGATCCTCGAAAGGCAGTTGCAAGGCATCTCCCTGAATGTAGCTGGCCCGATCTCCAAAACCGTATTCTACAGCGTTCTGCTCTGCCACGCGGATCATGGCCTGGCTGATCTCCAGGCCGACCAAACTTGTGGCACCGGCTTTTTTCAGCCACTCCAGGCCCAGATAGCCTGGTCCCGAGCCCAGCTCCAACGCCGATCCGCTCCTGATTCCGGATCTGATGATCCGTGCGATAGGCAGCCGGCCCCCGTCACGAAATCTCCTCATCATGGCGTCGTAAGCTTCGACGTCGATCTCATCCTGCCCGTCCAGGGCAGCATTCACCGCTCTCGGATCGGCCATCGCCGCACCCCCGTCTGCTTCGAAAAGATTTAAAATGATCTTGCCCAGAACATCCAAAGAAATGCCGTGGGCCTTACAGTGCATTTTGTAAACAAGTTCCACAAAGCAGCCGAAACATCCTTCATGAGTCATTGTTAAAAAACACTGAAGCCTCCGGATAACTGCCGGGGGTCTCAGTGACTCTTTAAAAACCTCATGTTTTTAGCAATCTCCCCTTTTTTTATTTTCTGAAGCTGGCATCTTTCTAGATGATCCTCACGAACATCAGAGGGGATGGGTGAAATGACCCGTAAGACATTTATCATGGCACGGGATTATATTATTTATCAAAAATTAATCTGAGTTTCAGCTTTTTTTAAGGTAGCGGTGGTAATCTTGATAATATCCACTTCATCCTAATACCCCCTATTCTAGGCCTCGGGCTAGGTCCGGGGCTTACTTTTTGTTTCGGCAGCCACATCCCGCAAGTTTTTTTCGATCTTGTGAGGTGTCTTTTTGACGAGACTCCCCCCAATTTATCCCCACCCCCCTTTTTTATGCATACTCTGGATCAAACAAAATCCCCACCTCGCTGGTGGGGATTGATTTTCTATGGCGCGCCCGATAGGACTCGAACCTACGACACGCGGTTTAGGAAGTCGTAGTAACGGTTCTCATGCCCCTTGTGCACCTCTTAAATGCCTGATATGACTAGATTCCTTTTCTGAGTGCTTCTAATTTTTACTTATTTTTCGATGGAAAAAGAGGGCATATAGCAACGATTTAGCAAAGAACATCTGTTTCCTTATGGGACACCCAGCTTGTCGTCTATTCATTTTGTTCGTTTAATCGGCATTAATCAGTGCCTAGATAAAACGTAGCCGCAAAGCATTGTCCAGCAAGGGATCTAGGGATCGGTAAAAAATTGCCGTGTATCTATGAATTTTCCGGGTGTTTTTTGCTGAGATCCAGTATCCTCGGGGGTTCCTTGATTTTGAGGGTCCTTAAACAATTGCTTCAACTCCGGGCTGAGATTGGATGTTTTGGTCATGCTGCCGGAGGATGTTTTAAGTTCAGTCGCCTGAATACGGGAAAGATTGCGGCGCATCTTTGCCCAGGTCTGGCCGGTCTGGTTCTCCATCACCCGGATGAGCAGCAGCGCCAGCCAGCAGAGCAGGATGTGGGAGCGGATCCGGTCCTCCAGGCGGTGGTAGACGGGCCGCAGTTCCAGGGTGGTCTTCAGGGTGCGGAAGGCGTTCTCCACCTGGTACAGTTGCTTGTAACCCAGAGCCACATCCACCGGGGAGAGGGTATCGTCGGATGTCCTGATCAGGTACTTGCCGTCCAGTCGCTCCTCCGCCTTGACCTTTGCTTTATCGATATGGGGCTGTCCCTGTTCGTCCATCTTCAGGTATCTGCCGTAGCTCTTATGGGCGATCAGTTCGCAGCAGGCTTTGCAGTGGGGTTCTCCCGCCAGGTCGCCGAGCTTTGGCCAGTTCTTCCTTGATCTTTGACAAGATAAGCCCTCTTTTTTCCTTGTCCCGCAGGGCCTCTTTCGGGTTCCTGGCCAGGACGTAGCGGATGCGGGCCTCGCCGTCGCCCACGACGACCTCCTTGATCTCCAGGTTGTCGGCGACCGGCTTGAACCTGCCGGGTCGGGAGAGGGCCTGCTCCACGTGCTCCATCCCGGAGCGCATCCTCTCGCCGGCGATGTAGTGGCCGCCGGCCCGCTGCAGGTAGCGCAGGTTATCCTCGGAGGAGAAGCCTCGGTCGATGACGCTGATCACCCGGTTCAGCTTCCAGCCGTTCAGGTCTTTCTTGACCTCTTCGATCACCGACATGTCGGCGGTGTTGCCCGGCCAGACCCAGCAGCGCACCGGGATGCCGTCCCGGGTGACCGCCAGTCCGATCACCGCCTGGGGCAGATCCGGCCGGTGGTCCTTGGAGTGGCCGTTTTTCCGGAAATCATCCTCTTCCTCTGTTTCGAAGTAGGTGGAGGTGGTATCGAAGTACAATAAATCCACTTCCAGGTTGAACAGGTTGGCCACGCTGAAGAAGACATCTTCCTGGATCACTTCGTTGGCCTCCAGCAGAAAGTCCATCGCCCGGTACAGCTGGGTGACAGAGACCTGAGACAGATCCGGGATAAAGGCGTCCTCGGCCACCCACTCCTCGATGGCCAGTTTGCTTGAGGGAGCGAGCGCCCGGTTGGCCACCATGGCGAAGATCAATCGCTCCACCGGGGTTTCGAACTGGCGCTCCTTCAATAGGTGCTTCAGGATCTTGTCGATGTTCAGCCGGCGCCAGAACTGATCCAGCGCCCAGACTCCGCCGAAGGAGCGTCCCGGTTCGAGGTCGATCTCTTTTGCGCTCACCAGAGCCGGCATCTTGGCCTCTTCTCCGTCCAGGTAGCGGGACAGGCTTTCCACCAAGCGCTGGATGCCCTTGCGGTCGAGTTCGTCCTCCCGGCCGAGATTGCGGATGACCTCCACCTTGGAGTAGCCGGCTTTGGGATCCCAGACATTGTGCGCCAGTTGCACGTAGCGGACGACCGAACCATCTTTGTTTTTTCTGGACGTTGTTCGTATGTACATACCTATATTATAAACGTGTATCGTATATCTTGTAAAGTAATAAATTGTTATATCGTGTATCTAGCTGTTTTGAGATTTTTGACGGGGCCTGTGCCAGAAAAGCTTGCTGTTATGGGATTTTAGTTTTCAGAATAGCTCATTTTCACTATTCACTGATCAACCCGGGTTTAACTCGGTAGGCTTTTCCTTTCCTGCCCGACTAGCTAGTAGCTCTGCTGCCAATTTTTCTTCTTCAAAGAGTTTCCTCAGACTCTCCAGGTCACCATTAGCCAAGTATGCTTGAATACTCTGAAGCTTATCATCAAGTTCCCGGTGAACCGAGTCATCGTCAAACAGTGCGAACTCTCCGATGAAAATGAGCCACGTATCCGGAGTGAGAGCATCGTAAATAAGTGATCTAAAATCGTATTATATGGATAGCACTAAACCGCTGCGCGGTGGTTTTTTCGTTACCTGGCTGCTGTGCTCTCTTCTCGTGCCGTTTCCTCTATACTGAAGGTGGCAACGCCTAATTCAGTATGAGGAGATGGAACAATGACACAGGAAGAAGTCATCGAAAAAGTCCGCTTCTACGCCAAACTGCGAGGATTAAGCAAGAACACCGAGGAAGAATACGTCACCAAAGCTCGGGCATTCCAGAACCACTACGGTAAGCCGGCCACAGAGTTGGGCCTGGCAGATATCCAGAACTATCTCTACTATTTGCTGACAGAGCGCAAGCTGTGCGCCGGGTCCATCAATACCTACAACAGCGGTCTCCGGTTTCTCTACCAAATCGTACTGGACAGGCCGCTTGAGACCACGAAAATCCCCTGCCATAAAAATAATCGCCCGATACCGGATATCCTGACCAGAGAAGAAGTCGGCAAATTGCTGCAAGCCACGAAAAGTCTGCGGGACAAAGCACTGCTGGCTACCATTTATGGCGCAGGTCTCAGGATCAGCGAAGCCGTTTCTCTGAAGGTCTCGGACATCGACAGCACCAATATGCAGCTCTTCATCCGCAATGGAAAGGGCGGCAAAGACCGGTTTGCCATTCTCTCCGACTGCCAACCTGGTTCTGCTCAGGGCTTATTGGAAAGAGTACCGGCCCACAGACTGGCTTTTCACAAGCGTCAGCCATAACAAAACCGGATCACACCTGACAAAGCGCGGAGCGTTGAACATCTTTCATGAAGCCGCTGCTGCGGCAGGAATCACCAAGCAGGTCACAGTTCATACGCTCCGCCACTCCTTCGCCACGCACCTGCTGGAGGACGGAGTAGACCTCTTTCACATCAAGCAGCTGCTGGGCCACTCGGACATCAGCACCACCTGTTTCTATCTGCACCTGGTGAAGATCAGCGAGATGCATGTTAACAGCCCGCTGGACAGCGTGAGTTGAGCGCCTCATGCCTGAAATCCAGGAGATCTTTGAAAAGTATGGCGCAGAGTACTGCCGCAGCCATGCGCTCTCTCCGGAGCAGGGCAAGGCGATGCGCGCCATTACCAATTGCCGTACGGCCAGGCTGGGTGGTCATATTGATGTCTGCCCCGCCTGCGGTTACGCCAGGCCCTCTTACAACTCCTGCCGCAATCGTCACTGTCCCAAGTGTCAGGCTTTTGCCAAAGAGCGCTGGATTGACAACCAGAAGTATGACCTGCTGGACGTGGCGTACTTCCACGTGGTGTTCACCGTTCCGGCCGAATTGCATCCGCTGTTTTTCCACTGCGACAGAGCCATGTACAATCTGCTGTTTCGGGCCGTTGCCGAAACCCTGTCCCAGCTTGCTTCCGATCGGAAGTACCTGGGAGCGCGGATCGGGTTTACTTCTGTTTTGCATACCTGGGGCCAGAATCTCAGCTTCCACCCCCATATTCACTGTATCGTTCCGGCCGGCGGTCTTACACGAGCTATGCAGTGGAGGAACTCCCGAAAGAAATTCTTCATCCCGGTAAAAGTCCTGTCACGAAAGTTTCGGGGAAAGTTTCTGGCGCTGTTGCGGCAGGCTCCGGATATTGCCGGCATACTGGACCAGGCTGTCGTGGATTCCTGTTACCGCAAAGAATGGGTTGTTTACTGCAAGCCGCCCTTTAAAGATGCTGCCTGTGTGGTGGAATACCTCGGCCGCTACACGCACCGGGTCGCCATTTCCAACAGTCGGATTCTCTCCATCCCAGATGGCAAAGTCTCGTTCAAATGGCGGGACTACAAAGACGGCAGCAAGTGGAAGATCATGACGCTCTCTGCTACGGAATTTATCCGCCGTTTCCTGCTGCATGTCCTGCCCAAGGGCTTCATGAAAATTCGCCACTATGGGATTCTCGGCAATCGCGATAAGGACAAGCGCCTCAAGTTCTGCAAACTGCTCACGGGTACCAGGATTACCGAAAAGCCGGTTCTTTCTGCAGAAGATTTGCTTCTCAAAATCTGTGGTCATGATCCGTGCCTATGTCCAGCATGCGGTCAGGGCAGAATTGAATTTTACATGAATCTCCCGCCGCCGGTAGGCTTCTAACTGCATATTGGCCTGCGTGTTTTATGGGGAGGGGGAAATTATGCCCTGATGCAAATTTTCACGCTGGATTCGGCGGAAATTACCTGTTACTCTTCGTTGGCATGCTTTAAAATGAACTGGATGAGAATGTTACTTTCCCCATAGCCCACCGCGGTTTCGTGCTATCCGAATTATCTCAAAGTTGGGTCTCAAGATTGCAGAGAACTGCTTTATCTCTTTGCTCGGCATCCAGTCAGTGGTGGCGAGTTTTTTAGCTCCAACTTCGGATAATTCACTTAGGATAA
>CAWEDD010000003.1:0-226836 GCA_963807495.1 uncultured Peptococcaceae bacterium | reverse complement strand
AGGCGGCTCAAGCTGAAGGTCAACGTGCAGAAGTGCGCTGTTGACCGGCCCTGGAAGAGAAAGTTCCTCGGCTTCTCGTTTACCTGGGAGAAAGTCACCCGCATCAGGTTTGCACCCAAGACACTGCAAAGGCTCAAGGATAAAATCCGCCAGCTTACCTGCCGCAGCCGTGGTATGTCCATGGAACAGCGACTGCGTGACCTCAATACCTATCTCAGGGGCTGGATGGGCTACTTCCGCCTGGCAGACACCCCTAGCGTCCTGCAGGAGCTGGATACATGGCTCCGCAGGCGTCTCCGGATGTGTCTGCTTAAGCAATGGAAGAAATCCAAGACGAAGCAGCGCAACCTCGTTGCCCAGGGCATTCCCGCAAAATGGGCGGGCTGTATCAGTGGCTCCCGCAAAGGTTATTGGCGGTTGGCGAATACTCCCCAAGTAAACAAAGCCCTTGGCTTCCCCTATTGGCAAAACCAAGGACTGTTCAGCTTAGTCGAAATGTATCGTGGTCTTCGTGGTACTTCGTGAACCGCCGTATACCGAACGGTACGTACGGTGGTGTGGGAGGACGGGGGCTAGACGCCCCCTCCTACCCGATTGACAATATGAACCTATTTTGCACAAGATGCCCTGAAGCGGCACCTGTTTAAAAATAAACTGCTAGGAGCAATGGGGGCTTGGCTAGGCAATTGTTAATAGGTCTGCGTTAACTTCTTCACTCATCTTAAGCACTGTAATAGACAACTCGCTGCTTAAATCAATCATTTGTTTGCTGGCTGCCACGTACACCTGTGGCCGTAGAGGTATATCGTGATTGACATGCATTACTACGCCAGTTTCTCCAGTGCTGAGGAGCACCATGGATCCTATAGAAAAAGGAGTCACGCAATGCAAGAAGGCATCGGACAATTTCAGTCCGGCAATGCCGTAGCCTGCTACCATCAGGTATTCATAGGCCTCGTTACTGGGAAAAGCCTTATGGTATGGTCTGTCGGTGGTCATAGCATTATAGACATCAGCGATGGCCACAGATCGAGCTCATTTCATCGATGTTTTCTCCTTTCAGCCCTAGAGGGTAACCGCTGCCGTCATACCTTTCATGATGTCTGGTGGATAATTGATGCAGAGATATCTGGAAGATCGGGCTGTATTTTCCTTACAATATTATATCCGTCGTGTGAGTGTTTCTTTATGATGTCATATTCATCATGAGTCAGCCTCCAGGCTTGTTAAGGATCTGGCCGGGTGTCTTAACTTTGCCTAAATCATGCAGTATGCTGCCAACTCCAAGTTTCAATAGTTTGTCCTTCTCATATTTCTGCAAAATACCTGTCTGGAGAGATAAGATACATACATCGACTGAATGCGCATAGGTATAGGCATCAGTTGACGATATTTCAGTCAGGGCCCCGATAGCCGTCTTGCCAGCCATTAATTCCTCCATGATGCTCTCAACACTGGTAGTAACTGCCTTGATGGAGGCATTATCGAATTTTTCGAAGAGATTTTGAATCGAAGCAAAAGCATCAGCGCGAATTGTCTCCTCGAGTGCTTCCTGTTGCTGGGTTATGAAATCCTCCGGAATAGCCACTCCTTCAATGTATAAAGACAGGATGCGACGATTTTGAAGTGCTTTTATATAACCAGTCGTGAGAGTTGCTCCCTTATTTATTAAAAAATGACCATCAAAACCGTAAACAGGATGAGCCAGCTTCATTCCAGGCACAAGATTGGATACGAGAACCTTTACCGGTCTTCTTACATTCATCTGGATCAACCATCCCTGTCATTATTATCACTTAAAAGAGGCCCTTAAAAGAGTAACCACGCCAACTGCCATGTGCCCTGCGATCCGGATGTGCCGGGAAAATAGAGCGATGCCACTTTGTATAGCAGGCTCTAAAAGACTGCCAGCGGATCGATTCATGTATAGGAACCTTTATAAATCAGTGTTTTGCTGGCAACTCGAATGTCAACGCTTGTCGATAGCCCGGAGCAAACGTTGACGGCGTATGGATGCTATATTCTTTATATCGGCAGTATTGTCAAATGCACTTAGTTATAACATTAAAATTATCTTATAAAAATCGTTATGTGCCATATAAATCGTTCGTGCAACTGTTGTAGCCATTTGCCCCTGATAAATTACCGTCTTGCATTATAGGACTCAAGGAAGGGATGGTCTAATAAAGTCCTAATAAAAACATAGTCATATTGTCCTAAAAGAATAGGAAATACATCATGTTGAGGTTGCCTTGGAATATGTCATAAACTTAGAATAAATAACTCGTAGGCCTTAGGTGGTGTGGTAAGAATGAAATTTCTAAGAAAGTTTTTATCAAATGAACAAGGTTCAATAATAGTATTAATTGCCTTCTGCTTAGTAGTTCTGTGTGCTTTCACGGGCTTGGTACTAGATGTGGGGAATATGTACCTACAACAGGAAAGGGTTCAGAATGCTCTGGATGCAGCTTGTTTGGCAGGTGCAATGGAGTTGCCGAATACCAGTCAGGCTCAAAGCGAAGCGCTTCAATACGCTAGTTTGAATGGTCTAAATTCTGCAGAGCTAACTGTGCAATTTACCAACAATAATACCACGATATCAGCAACCGGTACCAGAAATGTGCAATTTACATTTTTACGATTACTTGGTTTTGATTCTACTACAATCAGCGCTAAAGCTGCGGCTGTTGGTGGATTGGCACAATGTTTCGATTATACCGTGTTTTCTGGCAGCAAAACTGACACATTAACATTTAACGGTAATAACTTAAATGTCAATGGAAGTGCACATGCAAACCAGAACATTTCAGCCAATGGTAATAACATAAGCGTCACAGGTGCTTGTGAAGCAGTGGGCACTGTGAGTCATAGCGGTAGTAATATTAGCATACCTTATCCCTACCCCCATTCATCTTATGTGAGTATGCCTGATTATTCTGCCACAGTGGAACAGCAGGCTCAATCAGCCGGACATGTTTATAATTCTTCGCAAACATACAATGGAAATAATATTAATGTAGCTGGCTCTATTTATATAAATGGCAATGCTACATTAAATGGTAATAACATATCGGGTGCCGGTGCAATTTTAACAACCGGAAACATAACAATTGACGGCAACTGCATAAATAATACTAATAACGATCAAGTGTGCCTATATGCTGGTAACAATGTAACAATTAATGGAAATAATTTGCAAGTTAACGGAATAATCTATGCTCCTAATGGAAGTATAATTTTGAATGGTAACAACATAACAATAAATGGCGAAGTTATTGGATATAAGCTCGTGTTTAATGGCAATAACATCACTATCAATGGAACAAGCAGAATCATATCGCTCCCTAACAGTAGTGCAAAGCTTACACAATAATAGCGGGCATTTGGTAAAACAGGGCGGGACCCAGTTCACCGGTACCGCCATGTTTTACTGAATCTGTTTTTTAGATCCCGGTTGCGCTTGCTTACGGCTATTCAGGAAGTTTATGGTCATTGCGCAGGTTCTGTTTCACCACCTCGATTTAGACCCTTCACGGGTCTTTTTTTATCGACAGAAGCAAATTGCAGATTTGATCAGTATGGAAGTATATGGCATTAAAGGGAGATATAATATAGGTTATAAGTCTTAATGACAAATTGGGACTTATTGTCTATTATAAAGGGACTAATGGCTGATATCATTGGGTTATAAATAGTCTAATATATTATACAATTGGAGTGATAATTCTCGGTCAGAATGGAGGACTCCAAGTATGATGTCAAAGAAATTTGCAACAAAAGGAGGTGATTCGAAAATGCAGGCTGTTCTTCAGAGGCTAGCGGTGAATGAGGATGGACAGGGCATGGCGGAGTACGGGTTGATTCTGGCGTTGATCGCCGTGGTGTGCATTACTGCTTTTACTGGTTTGGGCACTGCTATTAAAGACTATATTACCAATCTCGCTAGTAATTTTTAATTGACTAACAGACTTTTGATGTATCGCCGCAAAGAGAAGGTTTATGGTGATGGCAAAAAAATCATGAGACGTTATCAGGAAAGGGATGCGGACGGCCGTGCTTGCAGATCTGACTCTTCTTATCGTGCTGGTAATCTGCCTTTACACCGATCTACGGGATCGTAAAATCTATAACCCGGTAGTATTACCTGCAGTTGCGCTGGGGGTATTTGTAAATTCTCTGCAGCACGGCTTGCCCGGCCTGGTGTCGAGCGTCACAGGGTTTGGCCTGGGGGTTGCCCTATTTATTTTGCCCTTCGCCATGGGCGGCCTGGGGGCGGGTGACGTCAAACTGCTCGGGGCCATAGGTGCGCTGAAAGGGGCGTCGTTTGTTCTTTATGCGGCTGCGGGAACGGCCCTGTCCGGGGGAGTCATTGCCCTGGGGTTTTTGCTCTATCAGCGAAGCCTGATGAGAACGGTAAAGCGGCTCTGCCTCGCAGTCCTATTTCTATTTGACATGAACGGGCGAGGATGTTTACGATCGCTGGAACTCCTGGAGAAAAAGCCTTACAGCAACCTATTTCCTTACGGAGCGGCAATCTTTTTTGGGGTCCTGCTCGCTTACTGTTACGTACACCGCTTGCTTGTTTAAGGGGAGTGGGACGGATGCTCAGGACTGTCCAGTCAGAAAAAGGCCAGGCGGTGGTGGAACTTGCCCTGGTTTTACCTCTCCTGCTGTTGCTCTTGTTTGGCATCATGGAGTTTGGCAGGGTTTTTGACGCCTCGCTGGTGATTACCCAGGCGGTGCGTGAGGGCGCCAGGGCGGGGGCGGTCGGCGGCACCGATGCGGATGTGACCGATGCGGTAATGACAGTTGCCGGAAACTTGAACCAGAAGAGCCTGTCAATTGCTATCTCCCCTTCACAAAATGAAAGAACGAGCGGCGGCAGCATAACGGTCGAAGTCAATTACAGCGTGCAGTTGGTCGACCCGGTCATCTCCCAGCTTGTTACCAACCCTTTTCCGCTGAGTGCATCAACCACGATGCGAGTGGAATAGTGCGCTTATACAGGAAAAGGAAGAGCGATATCATGAAGAGGCTTACTAAGTTATTTCCTCTTCGTTGGGATCTGCTGATAACCTTAACCAAGGCCATAGCCGGGGATAGCGGGAATGTGGCTATAATAGCAAGCCCTTGCTATTGTTAGTTTATCGTTTTATCCAAACAGTCTATCCCGGATCACTGGGCTCCGGAAGCGATTACGGAGTCGAGGTCGTCAAACTGGTTAAATAGGAGTGAGCACACTTGTTGCGGCCTAAAGCAATGATCGCTCTAGCCTTTGTTCTAGCCGCCCTTGCCGCCGGCAGCGGCTACCTGTATCTTTACAGGGCAGAGGCGCGGATGGCAAACACGCAAGATGGTCTTGTAGTAGTGGCGAAGCAGCAGATTCCGGCAAAAACCCTGGTAACACCGGATGCAGTAGCACTTGTCAGAATGCCCACGACTTATATTCATCCACACGCTGCCCGCAGCCTGGATCAAGTTGTGGGAGCGGTCACCAGCGAGCCGATCATTTCCGGTGAAGAGGTGCTCCTCGATCGCCTTGTTCAGAAAGGGGACACCAGTGCGGGCTTCCCTTACCTTGTCCCTCCGGGCATGCGGGCCGTGACCGTTGCCGTGGACGATGTGGCAGCGGTTGGATGGCATCTGCAAGTTGGCGATCATGTAGATATTCTGGGAACTATAGACATTCCTCTGCCGAACGGAACGCAGACGATCACAACGGTCGTCCTGCAGGATGTTGATGTGTTGGCCCTGGGGGACGACTCGAAGGCCAACCAGGATACTGGGACGGACAAAAATCTCGATGTCAATACTGTGACTTTGGCGGTTACACTTGAAGAGGCAATGCCGCTGGTCCTTGCCGATGAAAAGGGGAAGATCAGAATGGCGCTTCGCCACCCGATCGATAATGCAAGATCTGTTGCAACGCCATTTGATATAAAGGATTTTCAACAACCACGGTGACTGCGAGGGCCTGGAATTCGGAAGAGGGTGCAGATGTGGAGCCTGTTCGGATCATGATCGTGGAAGATATGCCCGCAGCACTTAAGGATATTAAATACATGCTCAATTTTGAACCCGGATTTGAGGTTGTCGCAGTCGCAGTGAATGAAGAAGAGGCTGTCAATAAAGCTGAACGCTTGCGGCCGCACATTATCCTGATGGACATCAGCAAATCAGCCAATGACGGGCTTGCCGCCACCAGAGCCATTTCCTGCCGGGTGCCGAATAGCGCGGTTATTATGATTTCCAAAGAAATCGGACAGAACTATATGCGTCAGGCGATGACCTCCGGGGCACGGGATTATATCATCAAGCCTGTCCAATGCAATGAGTTGATCGTAGCGATCAAACGCATCTACTACGACATGGAAAAGAAGCGCCAGGTCCAGTCCCAGGACTCTCAGCCCCGTGAGGGGAGCGTTCTTACCGTGTTCAGTACCAAAGGGGGTGTCGGCAAGACAACCTTGGCAATAAATCTCGGGGCCTGTCTGGCGGTGGAGTGTGGCTTCTCGGTCGCCCTGCTGGACCTGGACCTTCAGTTCGGAGATGCGGCGGTGATGCTGAACCTCATGCCGCGGCAGACCCTCTCCGATCTGGCGTCCGAGTTCAGCCAACTCGACGGTGAGCTTCTGGAATCCTATCTGGTGAAGCACAGTTCTGGCCTCCACCTCCTGGCAGCGCCGTCCCGCCCGGAATATGCCGAACTGGTGAGCGCCCAGTTGGTTGAGAAGACGATCAAGCTCTTGAAAGAAAGGTATGATTATGTCCTCATCGACACCCCGGGTTTCTTCACCGATCCCACAATGGTTGCCCTGGATTACGCCCACCAGATCCTGCTCATACTCACTCTGGAACTTCCTACCTTGAAGAATATCAAGCTAGGGCTTGATGTATTGGATTCGTTGCATCACAAGGACAAGATCAAGGCAATCCTCAACCGGGCCACCCCTGAGCTGGGGATCTGCCCGGCAGATGCCGAAAAGAGCTTGGGTATGCCTCTGACATGTCAAATTGCCAGCGATGGCAGAAGCGTAGTAGGGGCTGCCAATAGCGGAAATCCCTTTATCATTGGCAGTCCGCAGAGCCGGGCAGCTGAAAATTTAAGACAGCTTGCCCACCTTCTGACACAGCATGTAAATAGCGATAATAGCAATAAGAGGAAGCGTGGTCTTTTAGCTGGCCTGTTCGGCTAGTTTCCGTCATTCTGAAGGGGTGAAACGCCTTGTCCCTGCTTCAACGGTTACAAGAAAGCAGCCCTGCTCAGCAGACAATCGATGGCGCCCCTGCTGCTGCCCGGTGCAATTCCCGGCAAGACAACCTGTGGAACCTGAAGTACACGCTGCACCAGAAGGTTGTCGAAGAACTGGAGGGGAAGCTGCGCTCCGGAGAGACGGGTAAAAGCGAACCTGCACCGGGTGATGCCCAGAGCATGATCGAGCAGATCATTCAAAGCAGCTTGGCTGAACAGGATGTCAGCCTGAGCCGGGCCGATCAACAGCGTTTGCTCAAGGAACTCCTTGACGAGGTCTATGATCTGGGGCCGATCAGCCCTCTTCTTAAAGATGCCTCAATCTCTGAAGTCATGGTGAATGGTCCCTACCAGGTTTATTTTGAAAGGAATGGCAAGATTACCTTGACGGATATCCAATTCCGGGATGATGCTCACGTCTTGCACTTGATTGAGAAGATTGTGGCCCCTCTTGGCCGGCGCATCGATGAGGCCTCACCCATGGTTGATGCCCGGCTTTCCGATGGTTCCCGCGTCAATGCCATCATCCCGCCGTTAGCTCTCAATGGCCCTGTCCTGACAATCAGAAAATTTAGCAGGGTACCCTTTCAGGTTTCCGACCTGATTAGTTTTGGAACCCTGATGGTGGATATGGCCAGGTTTCTGGAGGCGTGTGTAAAGGGCAGGCTGAACGTGATCGTATCAGGGGGGACGGGTTCGGGGAAAACAACGACTCTTAATGTCCTCTCATCTTTCATTCCTGAAGAGGAGCGGATAGTGACGATCGAAGATGCCGCCGAACTCCAGCTTCGTCAGGAACACTGGGTTCGCCTGGAAACGCGCACGCAGAACATCGAGGGCAAGGGGGCGATCACGGTCAGGGACCTGGTTCGCAATGCCCTGCGGATGCGGCCTGACAGGATCGTGGTCGGCGAGGTGCGGGGCGGGGAGGCCCTTGACATGCTCCAGGCGATGAACACCGGGCATGATGGCTCGCTGACCACCGTACATGCCAACAGTCCCCGGGATGTGTTGTCGCGTCTCGAGACCATGGTGCTCATGGCGGGCATGGATCTCCCAATCAGGGCGATCAGGGAGCAGATTGTTTCGGCGATCGACCTGGTCGTCCAACAAAGCCGGATACGGGACGGCAGCCGCAGGATCACCCACATTACAGAGGTACAGGGTATGGAGGGTGACACCATTATCTTACAGGATCTGTTCGTGTTCGCTCACGGCGAAAATGCATCACGGGAGACAGCAGCCGGTCATTTTCAAAGCGTGGGGATCGGGCCAAAATTCCTGCCGAAGCTGCAGGCGGCCGGAATCATTATTCCTAATGAAATCTTCTACAAGCAAGGAGCTTGATTAGCTCGGCAGGAAGGAGATTTGAAAGATGGAAGGAGGCGAGGGTGATGCTTGCGCTGACGCTGATCTTCACTATTGGCGCAGTTGTTTTCCTGGTGCTGGGAATATGCGGACTTTTCTCAAACGAAAAGGATATCGTATACAGGCGCCTAATCCGCTATACTGCGCAGAAAAAAGGCATCAATGAAATTTTGCGTAGCGGTCAGAAGAGTCTGAGCCGCGTTCTGCTGCGCGGTGGGGGTCGGGTCTTCGCTTCCCTGAAGCTCTCTGAGGTCGTGGAGAAAAAGCTGGCCCGTGCCGATCTCCCCTTACGGGGAGGTGAGTTTCTTTTTATGAGCCTTATGCCGTCTCTCTGCTTCCCTCTTGCCATCTGGTTTATCACCGGCAACCTTGTTCTTTCGATTGTGGGAGGGATGATCACACTGGCGGCTCCCTGGTTCTACTTGGGGATGAGACAACAAAAACGCCTTGAAACCTTCAACAAGCAGTTATGTGATTGTCTAGCCGTGATTACCAATTCCCTCAGAGCCGGCTATAGCCTGCTTCAGGCAATGGATATGGTGTCAAAAGAGATGAGCCCTCCGATCGCCGATGAATTCGGCAGGGCAATTCGGGAGATACAGCTGGGAACGCCCCTGGAAACCGCCATGAACAACATGTCGCTGAGGGTGGGCAGCGAGGACCTGGATCTCATTATCATGGCTATGTTGATTCAACGCCAGATCGGGGGAAATTTGACGGAAATCCTGGACAACATCGCCGAGACAATCAGGGAGCGGGTAAGGATCGTGGGAGAGATCAAAACACTAACCGCCCAAGGAAGGATGTCGGGTTCGATCATCGGCCTGCTGCCGGTGGCCCTGATCATTCTTTTAATGCTTATAAGCCCCTCTTATGTGGGTATCCTTTTTACGAATTCTGTTGGCCTGATGTTTTTAGGGGTGGCTGCTGCCGGAGAAGTCATGGGCGCGCTGATCATCAGGCGGATCGTTGACGTTCAAATATAGAACGGAAGGGATTTTGAGCGATGATCTATGCTGTCACGGCGCTGATCTTTTTCAGCCTCTTTCTCTTACTGACAGGTATTTATCATGTTGTTTGCCATGATCGGCTGGTCATAGCCAGGCGGCTCGGCCAGCTTAGCGAACAAAAGAAAATGAGCAAGCCGTTGCGGGAAGACCTTCAGCAACCGTTGACTTTACGGTTCGGCAAAATGTTCTGGGGAAAGCCGTCCCGGTTTCTCGACAAGCGTATGAGTGCTGAACAAAGGCTCTATTTTCAGAAGCGTCTGCAGATGGCAGGAAACCCGGCGGGCCTGAGCCCGATCGAATTCCGGTTGCTGCATTATTTTTCAGCCTTCCTGCTTGGGGTGGCTCTGGCAATCGCCAGTCTTCTTTCAGGCAAAAACGGCTTCGCAATCTTCCTGCTGTTCCTGGCCGGTCTTGGCTTCGGCGGTATTATCCCCGAGCTTTACTTAAACATGCGCATTAAAGCAAGGAGGCAAGCATTTATCTGCAGCCTTCCGGATGTGCTTGATCTGATGCTGGTCAGTGTGGAGGCCGGCCTCAGCTTTGAGATCGCCTTGATGAGGGTAACTGAAAGATTTAAGGGGGTCGTGGCCGAAGAATGCGGCCGCGTGGTTCAAGAGATGAAACTGGGAAAGCCGCGGCGTGAGGCCCTGAAGGATTTAGCGGAACGAGTTGGGGCCGATGAACTGAACACTTTTATCGGCTCCCTGATTCAGGCCGACCAATTGGGTGCCAGCATCGGGAACATCATCCGCGTCCAGGCTGACCAGATGCGGCGGAAGCGTCGCCAACGAGCCGAGGAACAGGCGATGAAAGCTCCGATCAAGATGCTGATCCCCCTCGTATTCTTCATCTTCCCTGCTCTTTTTATCGTCCTTCTTGGTCCGGCCATCATTCAATTGATGAAAAATATGTAAATAACTGTTTTCATAGCAGGAGGAATGAAAAACGGTGGTTTATAACAAAGCAAGCCAGGTTATCCTGGCCAAAGATGTGGAAATAACGTTCAGTTTTTGGCAGCGCCTGTGGGGCATGATCGGGAAGCGGAAACTCCCGGATGGTTATGGCTTGCTTTTGAAGCCATGCAACGCCATCCACTCCTTTTTCATGTCCTTTCCGTTCGATGCAGTTTTTTTAAACAATGATCTGGTTATCGTTTATATTATCGAATCGATGCCCCCGTTCCGCTTCAGTCACTTTGTCCGCACGGCATGCAGTGTGCTGGAGCTTCCCGACGGTACCGTGCGCTATACAGGATGCAAGGTTGGCGACTGCCTCGCCCTGCGCCAACCCCTTATCTGAGGCCTCACTCCATATATTGTCAATGCTGGCAGTCAAATGTTCATTAAATAAAAATCGAAAAAAGAGGGGACAGTTATGCATCCTACTATTGAGCAAATTGTGAGCGGTGTTAACAGCCTGCCTGCTTTACCTGTGGTCATGATCCAGGTATTAAGGGTAACAGAAGATCCGTTTTCCACCATTAAAGACCTGGACGATGTTATCAGCCAGGATCTGTCTCTCGCAGCAAATGTGCTGCGTTTGGCAAACTCAGCCTTTTATAATTACCCTCGACGAATAACAACAATTAATGACGCAATTGGAATTCTGGGATTTAACGTCATTCGCGATCTGGTTTTCATGGTCTCGGTCCTTAAAATGTTCCGCAAGAGATCGATTGCCGGCATCGACATCTGGCAGCATTCGATGAACTGCGCCACCAACGCCCGCATCATTAGCCAGAACTTTCTTTTGCAGGATTCTAGCCAGGCATTCATAGCAGGGTTATTGCATGATGTTGGAAAAGTTGTCCTGAGCGATTATATGAGAGTTACTTATGAAGAGATTCTCAATAAGGCACGGGAACAGATGAGGCTCGATTCCAAGATAGAAGAGGAGGTTCTGGGTTTCACGCACGCCGCAGTTGGAAAGTTATTAGCAGAGAACTGGAACCTACCTTCGAGTCTTATAGAGGCCATAGCCTATCATCATTCCCCTAAAGAGGCGACAGAAAATCCACAACTGGCCGCAATCGTTCATCTGGCAGACGCGGCATTATTATCATCCAAGATTGACCCCGGAGAAGACTTCAAGGTACTTGCATCCGAAGCACTTTCCCTATTAGGCTTGAGAGCTAAAGACATGAAAGCGATCATGTCCGATCTTGCGGAAGTAACGGTGGATAGCAGTTTCCTGGCCAGGCCGGATGATCTGTCTTTATCGGAGACAGTTAAACCTTACCCTTTGGTTCAGAAACCGCAAAAAAAGAAGCGGCTGAATACGTTAAAATCTATTGCAGACAAGGGGACCTGTGTTGATATAGATAGTCTAACTACACAGGTTGTCTCGCTATTTGAGCAAGATCAACAACTGCAGAGCATCGTAATCACCCAGCAAAGAAAGCCTCTGGGATTGATCATGCGCAGCAAGCTGTATGCCAAATTTGGCACCCGCTTGGGTTTTGACCTTTATACGAAAAGACCTGTCACCTTGGTGATGGATCCCGATCCGCTGATTATTGACTTGAATGCCCCGATTGAAATTGCCTCACAGCTTGCCATGAGACGGGAGAAAGAAAAGCTTTATGACGACATGATCCTCATGGAGGATGGTCTTTACTATGGAGTCGTATCAGTACAGGACCTTTTAAACACTATTACTCAAAGCCAGTTGGAACTTGCTCGGCGGCCAACCCGCTGACCAATCTTCCCGGCAACCTGGCCATTCAGGTCGAACTCACTGAACGAATAGAGTCTGGCGAGAAGTTTGCGGTGATTTATTTTGATAGTGAGGCGCTTGAGCGCTATAAGCCCGCGCCTGGCCCATTCCAGAATAATTGGTTATAGCTTATCCCCTGACTCGATGATAATCTGGGCAACCTTGCTCGAACGGTCTAGAGTTTGTCAAGCAGGAACTTGATCTTTTTCAGGATTTCCTCTGGGCTGACTTGCTGCATGCCCATTTCTGCCCCGCAGTGCTTTTCATGATGGGCGAAGGGATGCTGGAAATGGGCCGGCTCCATCACCTCGGGCTGAATTTTCTTGCGAATCATGCTGCGTGTCATGGCCACTCTGTCTGCCAGGCGCAGGTCGCTATAAACCTCGTCAATCACAGCAATCGAGATCGCCTCTTCGGCAGCGATCGTTATTGCCGGATTGAACCAGTTTTTAATGCTTTTTATATTATTGTCAACCAAAAACCTCATCGCCTCTAACGATTCTTAGAACCGGCGGATGGTGGTGGTCTTGCCGGTACCGCAATCGCCGGTGACGACTGCGAACAACTGGCGCTCGGCGGCCTACTCCAGGCGGCTCAGCATCTCCTCTTTGGGACCATTTAGATTGGCTGCCACATCAGCACCTATTCCAAAATTCTCCTTTACCTCATTATCGTGAACGTTATAGAATATGATAAAGAGTTCCTGACATAAACATGAGCGGCACCGTAAGCTTATTTGGCATCATATAAAAATAGGGAGGGAGGGAAATGACATGTTTTTCCTAAACTTGGGTACATACCTACCAAAACAGTGTGGAATTGCAAGCTTCTCCAAGGATTTAAGGGATAATCTGTTGTTGTTAGGCAACCGTATTTCCATCGCAGCTGTGTCAGACCCGTACTATGTGTACGCCTATCCCGAGGAAGGAACCTTTGTCATTGAGCAGCATGAAAGGGACTGCTATATCAGCACTGCTAATGCCGTTAATAGTAACAGCAACATCGATCTCGTGATCGTTCAGCACGAGTATGGCATCTACGGCGGAATGGACGGCGAATACCTGTTGGATTTCACCGCCCTTCTGGCAAAACCTTACTTGCTGGTGGCCCATACGGTGCTCCCTAATCCCAATGACAACCAAAAAGCGGTGCTCAGCAAACTATGCCGGCAAGCGGCGGCTGTGGTGACTATGACCAAGAATGCCGCCGGTCTGTTGTCCCGTGTCTACAAGGTCACACCAGAAAAGATCAATATGATACATCACGGGGTGCCCAACTTTAAGGCTAAAAGCCGGGAGCTCCTGAAGCAAAAATACAAGTTTACAGGCCGGGAGATCATCACTACCTTCGGACTGATCGGGCCCGGCAAGGGCATTGAGATCGGCATCAGGGCGCTGCCAGATCTGGTTAAAAAGCACAAGAACCTGCTGTACCTGATAGTGGGTAGGACTCATCCGATGCTGATTAAACATGAAGGGGAGCAGTACCGTAAGATGCTGCATGACCTGGTAGATGACCTAGGCCTCCAGGATCACGTCCTGTTTGTCAACAAGTTTCTGGAGCCAGAGGAGATAGGCGAATACCTCTACATGTCCGATGTCTATCTTAGCTCCTATCCCAACTTGGATCAGGCGATCAGCGGCACTCTCGCCTATGCCCTAGGTTGCGGAAGGGCTATTGTCTCAACCCCCTATACCTATGCCAAGGAAATTCTGGTTCCGGGGAAGAGAGGGCTGGTAGCGGCCGACACCAGCCCGAAGGCCATCGCACTGCTTCTTGACCGCATTTTATCGGAGCCGGCGCTCAAACTATCGCTTGAAAAAAGGGCGGCCAGTTTAGGCGTCAAAATGCAGTGGCCGTATATTGCGAAGCAGTATTCGAAGCTGGCCGCCAAGGCTCTACGTAGAAAAAGGGTCGTCTGATCAACACCGCAATCGCCTGAAAGCTATTTATCCAACTTTCACATCTCGAGGCAAAGGGGGGAGATTCACACAGAGCCCTGTGGAAGTCCATGGCAGCACGATAAGATCCGGACAATATCCGGACTGAGTTGATTCAGCACGGCCATCACAATCTTAAATGAATGGGGGGTAGTTATTGTGCAGTGGCAGGATTATGCAAAAACTTTAAAACATGTTTTGGACCTGAAGGGTAGTCCCGTCAGTATAACCTATACCGATAAAGACTTCGACCATTTTGTGAAAGATAAATGCGCGGCTTGCGACGCTTTTGTCAGGGTGCGAAAAGGCGAAAAGATCGTGCTGAGCAGGGAAACTTCCGGTTGTCCGGGCGGGACTTGGCACCTTGGCCTGGGACCGGCGCCGCAAGGTGAGCTAAAGGAAAAACTGACCCGTTACCTGGTAGAGGGAGAGAAACTTTTTTGCTCCCCGGCCGTTTTCTACAGAACTGATTTGGACTCACCGCCACCCGTGGGCCTGGCCAGAAACATTGTTATGTGCCCCCTGGAAAAGGCAGACCTGCGTCCCGACGTTGTCTTGTTTTTTGTAAATCCTGAAAAGGCGTGCCGTCTCATGACCCTTGCCACGTGGAGCACGGGCATCTCGCCCAAGTGTTCCTTCGTGGGGTCAACCTGTCACATGGCAGTGACTTACCCCTTGTTAAAGGGCGAAATAAACGTTGTTTTGGAGGACTTTACGAGCAGGAGAAGACCAGATTATGACAAGGACGAACTGATATTCAGCATACCCTATAACCACTTCCATTCGATAATTGAAGCTATTCCGCATTGTACGGCAGGGACGGCTCCGTTTGTCGAATTTGGCGAAATGGTGTAGATATTTTCAGGTGTTTTTAGGTAACAAGGGGAGCCCGGGCACCGTCAACACATTTTTCCACTTGCTTAATAACCTTGCTCGAATTGCCTGTTCCATTCCAAGGCTACAATGCGCTGTCCCGTTACCCCGTCGGACTCGTTACTGGCAAGGTACACAGCAGGCGGCACAATGATCTCCGGCTTAAGCAGGCTGTGGCGGATCTTTTCCGGTGTGCCTTCCGGAATCATTCCGGTTTCTGTGGCTCCTCCAGGCAGGATGCGGTTGACGGTTATGCCTGTGCCTTCGAGGTCCTGGGCCCAGATAATACTCATTGATTCCAGTGCTGCCTTGGAAGGGCCGTAAGGGGAAAACCCTTTTCGCTTCATTCCAGATCCCCCTGTCATAACCATAATAACCCGGTAAAGAATGTCACGCAAAGGAAATTGTACAAAATCCGGATAAATGGCCGATGAAATAGCGCGTAGGATCTTCTTTGATGAGCAGAACTTGAAAGGATGATCCGGATGATCGTGTTTTTGGCGTTCTCCCTTTTTTAGCACGAAAATAGCATTTTCATGCCCGGTTTGTGTTGTGAAATCATGACCGTTAATAAGAATACTCTGGACGTGGTTGCGAAGCGGCGGAAAGGAGAATCTATTTTTAATTTATTCTCGTTTCCATGTCTTGACAGAGGGGGCATTACACGTTCCTTGTCTCAGAAGCAGTGGGGAGCCAGCATATTTACAAAATAAGGGGAGAAAAAGATGGCCGATAGCGATCTGATCAGTTCGAGAATCAGGGGAGGCTTGCTCGGGGTAGTGATTGGTGACGCCCTTGGCTTGCCGGTGCAGGGCAGGGATAGGGAATACGTAAGGAGCCGCGGGATCGTGGGGATGACCGGATACGGCACCTTCAACCTCCCGCCCGGCTCCTGGTCGGATGACTCATCCCTGACCCTGTGCCTCGCCGAGAGCCTGTGCGAGGCTGGCTATGACCTGGACGACATGGGCAGTCATTTTGTTATGTGGTATAGAAATGGATACTGGACGCCGTATGGATTCTCCTATGATATCGGGAAAGCCACGATGAAGGCCATGAACAATCTGATCCGGGGTGTTCCCCCTGCCAAATCCGGTCCCGCCGGGGAATATGACAACGGCAACGGCTCACTGATGCGGATTCTCCCCGCCGCCCTGTACTTCGCCTCAGGGGAGGTGCGGGAAATGCTGGACAGGGTGGCCGAGGCCTCGCGCATCACCCACGGGCACCTCCGGAGCCAGCTCGCCTGCTGCATCTATTCTCTCCTCGTGAGGCATCTGCTGGAGGGTTCTGACCAACATGACGCCTACGAGAGGCTATGCTCCGATGCGCCGCAGATCCTGGGCTCTTCCGGGCGGGCAGGGGAGATGCGACACTTCAACCGGATTCTTGACGGCAAGCTGGCAACGATTCCGGAGGGAGAGATCCTGTCCGGCGGCTATGTGGTCACAACCCTCGAGGCTGCAATCTGGTGCCTGCTGAACGGCAATTCCTTCGAAGAGACGGCGCTGAGGGCGGTGAACCTGGGCGACGACACGGACACCACCGGAGCGGTCACAGGAGGGCTGGCGGGGATTCTCTACCTCGCATCAGGCATCCCCCAGGAATGGGTTGCCGGCCTTGCAAGAAGCGAGGAGATAGTAACCCTTGCAAGCCGTTTTACCGCGGTTGTTCTGGAAAAGTTGGGCAGCTGATTTCTTAATGCTGTTTAAATGAAACGGGAGGAGCGTCTGGTAAGTGAAAGGGAAATGCTGTTTTGCAAAGGATTAACCGGGTCAATGCTGGAATTACCTATAGAGAAGAAAACAAAATATATCCTGGTATATATCCTGGTCGAAGGCCGTCACTTTAGTTCCTTAGCAGCATCACTAATCGTTATCCGATGCAGTGCTAGCCTTTATGTAGAGGAGAAGAATCTAATGGTTTCTTTGACATTTCTTGATGGTGTCAACTGTATAGGGGGAAATAAGATTCTTCTTGAATCTGACGATACAACCTTGCTTATGGATTTCGGACTTAATTTCGGCGCAGAAGGGCGGTATTTTGACGAGTTCTTGAAGTGCCGCACGATCTTCGGCATTTCTGATTACTTGGCATTAGGCTTGCTGCCGCCGCTTAAAGGAATTTACCGGCCAGACCTTGAGTTGCCTGGGATCTGGGATAGACACAAGGGGCACCCCCTGTTCAGGGAGTTGGAAGTGAACGGGCTTCTTCTATCGCATGCCCATGTCGACCATAATGGTTACCTGCCTTATTTAAAGAGGGATATCCCTATCTACACCAGCCTGACGACAGCGTTTATCACAAAGGTCATGCAGGACACCAAAGGCGGCAACACTTTCCAGGAAACATGCTACATCATGAACAAAAAAGAGGCCGATGGCTTGCTGCAGACACCAAGGGACCGCAAGACTCCATACGAGCAGCGGCCTTTTTTTGCAATGGACTCGAAGGATCATCTGGAAAGTCAAACTGCGTTCTGGGCAAGGTGCGATGGCTCAAGAAGCCTTAACCCATTTCCGATGGGAACCTGCTCCTGCCGTGAGGCCAAAATAGGGAACTTGAAGGTCCGGTGGTGGCCGGTCGATCATTCCATCCCGGGGGCAGGAGCCTATGGCGTCGAGACATCGAGCGGATGGGTCGTTTATACCGGCGATATGAGGCTGCACGGAAAAAACGCTCATAACACCAGGCACTTTATGGAGGCTGCGGCAGAACTTCAGCCCCTGGCGTTAATATGCGAGGGCACTCACCCTCAGACAGAAAAGCCAATTACGGAGGAAGAAGTTTTTGAGAGCTCCCTGGCTGTCGTTAGCAAAGCCCAAGATAGGCCGATCATAGCTGATTTCGGACCCAGAAACATAGACCGCCTGATATCCTTCCTGGATATAGCGAGGGAAACAAACAGGCAGTTGGTTCTGACCTATAAGGACGTATATCTTCTGGATGCCCTGCATGCTGCAGGGGAGGCCGGCGTGCCGGACCCCTTTACCGACTGCAATTTTGTTCTTTACAACAGGCCGAAAGGAATCTTTGCCTCCTGGGAAAAAGCGCTTATTGATAGATATACCCTTCGCTGTCCAGAGCGTCTAATCAATTCGCCGGAAATACAGAAGGAACCGGGCCGGTTCATTTTGTGCTTCTCTTATTACGATTTTCCCGCCCTCTTGGACATTGCGCCTGAAAAAGCCGTTTATATATACTCCTCGAGCGAAGCCTACAACGAGGAGATGATGATAGACCATAACAGGGTGAAAAGCTGGGTAGATTTTTTGGGCATGGAGCTTTACGGGGCTTTGGGGGAAGATAGGGAGAAGTGCGGCTTTCACGCCAGTGGCCACATCCACGGGCCAGGTTTGGTGGAACTGGTGGAAACAGTTAATCCCCAGGTGCTTATTCCGGTGCATTCCGAAGATAGGAGTTTTTTCGAAAAGCATTTTAGTGGGAAGCTAAAACTGTTGCTTCCGGAGCTAGGTGAGACCATCAAGCTTTAATTATTATTGCCGGATATCCTGGCATGTTCGCAAGACAGGCATATTGACCTTGCTGCCCATTGGTAGTATCGTTTAAAAAAAAATTTCAAAATGGAGGGTAAAACTTTGCCGGAGTGCAGCTACCTGGTAGTAAACTACGTTCAAAGCGCCTTCGGGACCAGTTCCGTCCCGTTGGGCGTCGTCCTCGAATGCCCGGGAACCTATATCGGATGCCGTCTCCGGGGCAGCCGCGTCCTGTCCTCCGCTACGCGTTACCGACCGGCGCATGCTCAGGCTGGTTGTCGATGAGATTCGCCGGCGCGTATCCCATTTTCGCCACGGGCAGGGCTTTCCCTTCACCAGCTTCTGCGACCCTGGCAACCTCGATCACCTGCGGAGCATCTTCTGCCAGCGGCTCGAGTTCTGCGGGCCCTGGGCCCTCAAGACGGACAACCCTGGGGCCGAACTCGCCCGGCTGTTCCACGAGCTGGTCCTTCCGGCCCGGGTTCCGGCGATCCAACCGGCGCTGGAATTGAGCTGACAACTTTGAATGCAGGCGGGCATCGCTTGAACTTATTTCTGGTCGAGGGCTGACTATTTCCGGATGTTTCAGCCATAGCTTGGACCCAACTTTTAGCTGGGCGGCATAAATGAAGATATAATTCCGGATAATTAGATAGCAATAAAAGTCTGGCAGGAAGGTTAATCACCCACTCAAAGCTTTCTTAAAGACGTTGTTTATTGAACAATGCCATAGCTCCGAGCCGGACAGTCTAAGGCGAAGCTACGATTGTCAGGCCGATAGGGTGTGTTGGGAAACTGGCATGCCTCCCGTGCGGAAAGGAGTGCGGACGACTCTCTGGCAGTATAGCCAGGAGGTTTCTGCCTGCGCGCACCGGGAGGTTTTTATTTCATCAGGCCATAGGAAGGAGGCGCCATTTTGAGGCTGGTGCCGGCCGAACTGGACGAGGCGCTCTTTGCCATCGCCGGAGCGCTGGATTTCGAGGTTACCCTGGCCGGCGCCGGCTCGACCCCCGCCTATCGCCGGCGCGGCCACGATCATCCCTCTGCAACGGCGGCCTCAGCGTGGAGAGCATAGCCGCACTGATCCTGGCTGCGGGATATTCAGACCGCATGGGGTCCTTTAAACCGCTGCTGTCCTTGGGGCCGAGCAGGGCAGTGGAAAAGGCGGTTGGCTGCTTCCTGGCCGCAGGCGTGCCCGACATCAGGGTGGTGGTGGGCCATTGGGCCGGTGAAGTCATCCCGGCAGTGAGCCCTTTAGGGGTGGAGATCGTAGAGAACAGCCGGTATGACCGGGGGATGTACTCGTCGGTGTTAGCCGGGGTCAGCAGCTTGCAGCATGGGATCGACGCCTTTTTTCTGCTGCCGGGGGATATTCCGCTGGTCAAGCCGCAGACGATCCGGGAGTTATTGCAGGCATACCGGGACAGCAGCGCCGGGGCCTTTCACCCCTGTTATCGAGGAGCGAGGGGCCATCCGCCGCTGATATCCGCCCGCTACATCGCAGGCATCCTCTCCTGGGAGCAGCCGGGGGGGTTGCGGGAGTTTCTCGGCCAGTTCGAACAGGAAGCCTTGAATTTAGAAGTTGAAGATCCGGGTATTCTTCTGGATATGGATAGGCCCGAGGATTATCAAAGCATGCTGGATGCTTTGGGAGTAACTGATATTCCAGATGAATCGGATTGCCACGTGCTATTGAAAAAAAGTGGTGTTCCCGGCCTGGTGGTCGCGCACTCCAGGTTGGTTGCAGCGATTGCCAACAAGCTGGCGGTCCATTTAAACAGATCCGGCAGCAATCTGCAGCTCGGTCTGGTGGCAGCAGGCGGGCTGTTGCACGATCTGGCCAGGGCCGGCCGGATCATGCCGGTGCCGGAGCAGCAATATTGAGAGGACTGGGTTGCCCGTCGGTGGCAGCAGTCGCGGCCAGCCACGTGGATATACGCCTTGATCTGCGTGGCCCCGTCACTGAAGAGGAGGTCGTCTACCTGGCAGATAAGCTGGTGAAGGAAGACCGGGTGGTCGGACTGGAAGAGCGGTACCGGAGCGCCTGTGAGCGCTTTGCCCAAGAAAGCGCTGTCCTGGCCCTGATAGACCGGCGCTTTGAGAACGCCAGGCTGATCAAGGCCAGGGTGGAACAGGCGGTCGGCATGCCGTTGGCCGGCATCATCGAGGGCTGACCCGTGGCTGCCAGAAAGATTTACCCGATCAGGCACGGCGAACTGGACTCGGATGGCAAGAAGCGCTTTATCGGGCAGAGCGACCTGCCGCTGAGCGAGACCGGGCTGCGCCAGGCCAGACTTTTGCAAGACACGGTCGTCGCTGAGCATGACTGAGGATGGGGAAACCGGTAATGAGAGAAACTGGGCATTTATACCGGCAGTTGAGACTGGCAATGGCGGAGCGAAAAAGGTTCGGTCTGGCTACCGTGGTTAAGGCCGCGGGAGACGGGCCGGGGGAGTTGTGCGGCCAAAAGCTGCTCGTCACCGAGTCCGGAGCCTGCGGTTCTTTGCTGCGCTCCCGCTTGGGCGCGGCGATCGAGAGCCTGGTGCGGCAGGCCTGGCAGCAGCAGGCCCCCGGGCTGCACGAACTCGCCGCAGAGTCAGGACCGGTCACCCTTTTCGTGGAGCCTTTTCCTCCGGCAGCCCGCTTGCTTGTGCTGGGCGGCGGACATATCGCGAGGCCCCTGGCGGCGATCGGCGCCATGCTGGATTACGAGGTTACAGTGATCGACGACCGGCCATCCTTTGCCAACCAGGACCGTTTTCCGCAAGCGAAAGCGGTGATCTGTGAAGACTTTGCCCCGGCGCTGAGGCAGGAGACCATCGACGCCAGCACCAGCGTGGTCATCGTCACCAGGGGCCACCAACATGACCTGAAATGCCTGGAATATGTCCTGCGGAGCCAGCCTGGATACGTCGGCATGATCGGCAGCCGCCGGAGGGTCGGCATGGTGCGCCAGTACCTGGCTGCCGGGGGTTTTCCGTCAGACCTGATCGACCGGGTCTACATGCCGATCGGACTGGACATCGGGGCGGAGACGCCGGAGGAGATCGCTCTCAGCATTGCCGCCCAGCTGATCGCGGTGCGGCGGGGATTGGAGCGCTACCCAGCGCAACCCGCGGCCACCGGCGAACAGTGGAACCTGCTCAAGGGAATGCTGGATTACATCGACCGGGGGCAGCCTTTTGTCGCCGCCACGATCATACGGACCGCCGGATCCACACCGCGCAAGGCCGGGGCGAAGATGCTGGTGCTGCCTGATGGCAGCATCGGGGGGACGATCGGGGGAGGCTGCAGCGAGGCCGCTGTGTGCACGGAAGCGTTGATGCTGTTCGCTGCCGGAGGCGTGAAGCTGCAACGGGTGACGATGGATGCCGACGTGGCAGCCGATGAAGGCATGGCCTGCGGCGGTGTCATGGACATCTTCCTGGAGAGTTTTGTCTGATACACGCCAGGGCAGCTGAAGTGAACTGCCAATGCGACTGCTCCCGCTTAAATAGTGGATGCCTCCTGCCTTATTGACCATGGCTCCGGTTTCCAAGGTCTTACACGATCTTAGTTCAGGTTCTGATTTCAGACGTAGATCCTTCGGTTCACACCCTTCAAGCTCATATAGCACACACACTCTTTGTTTTGCTGGCGAAAGTCCCGGCGATTAATCCTCTGCCTGAGAGGAACCGAACGGTTTTGCCTGAGAGGACGGGGAAAATTCCCGCTGACTCATGCCAAACTCATGGAAAGGGATGGCGGCATAGCTCCGGAGCGCGATACGAACAACAAAATGCTAGGCCTCCTTGGCGCCGGCCATGGCGTTACAGATATCGATCAGGGCGCGCTGGCGATCATCCTGACCGTAGTCCAACCACTCTTTGTGCTCAGTCAGCTGCAGGTAGGGCTGGTGGTGCTGGCTTTCAACGTCAGCTCTTCGGTGATCCAACCGCTGTTCGGCATCTTCAGCGATCGTTTCCGGGCGGCCTGGCTGATACCGTCCGGCTGTCTGCTGGCCGGCCTGGGCATGGCCCTGACCGGGTTAAGCAGAGATTACAGGTCCCTGCTGCTGGCTGTCCTGGTCAGCGGCCTGGGGGTCGCCGCCTATCATCCGGAAGGATCGAAGTTTGCCCGTCTCTTCAGCGGGCTGCGCAAGGCTACCGGCATGTCTATTTTTTCGGTGGGAGGCAACCTCGGCTTTGCCGTAGGCCCGCTGCTGGCCAGTTTGTTTTATGCACTGCTCGGCCTGCCAGGGACACTGGGGTTCTTGGCGATCAACGGCGCCATGGCGACGGTGCTCTGGGCCAGCCTGCCTAAGCTGACTGCCGCCGATCCCCCGGCTGCCCTGCCGCCGGTTGCCCAGGTTGCCCGGTCGACAGCAGCCCCAGCTGCCAGGTCGAAAATCGCCGATCGCCGGAACCGGGACTCGGCGTTTGACAGCGGCGGCAGCCCCACTCCCAGGTTGGTGGCCGTAGTCGTGCTTTTGGTATTGGTGGTGTCCATCCGCTCCTGGATCAACCTGGGGGTGGTGACCTTCCTGCCCCAGTATTATGTGCATTATTTGCACAAAAACCAGCTCTTGGCGGCGGTGGCCACGTCGATCTTTCTATTTGCAGGGGCCTTCGGGACTCTGGTGGGAGGGCCGGCAGCAGACCGCTGGGGATTCAAGACTGTGATCGTCGTCTCGCTGGCGGCGCTGCTTCCCCTGCTCTACCTGATTACAGCCACAGGCGGGTTTTGGACTGTAGCGATCATCGCCGTAGCCGGCTTTTTTGTGCTCTCCACCTTTGCGGTTACCGTTGTCTTCGGGCAGGAGCTCCTTCCCCAAAATGTGGGGTTGGCTTCAGGGTTGATGCTGGGATTTTCAGTCGGAATGGGAGGGGTGGGGACTACTATCCTGGGATGGGTCGCCGACCACCACGGTCTCCCAGCGGTGTTTACTGCCATGCTGCTATTTTCAGCTCTCGGTTTGTTGGCAGCCCTGTTTTTGCCAGGAAGACAGGAGATGAAGAGGGTTGAAGAAAACTAACAATATCAAGACCTGCGGGGCAATTTCCGCAGGCCTTGATTTTTTTGGAGGCTGATGGCCGGACTCGCCGACGACCTGCATCCTGGATTATTATTGATTTTACTGCTGTGCAGCATTCTTCTGGGAGATTTCCTGGATTGCCTGCTTCAGCTTGGATAGAGAAAACTTCTGGGTGCCTACTTTTTCCTCGTCCTTCAGGGTATCTGTAACCACCGGTCGTGCTTTCAGGAAGCTGTCTGGCTGGATATTCAGGATTTTTTGATGTTCATCATGGTCAACCTGCCAGGCGTCCGGGAGTGGCTCCTGGTCGCCATTCATCGAGACAGCCGCCTCCTGTTCTGCATCTCCGTTTTCATGGAACTCATCAAGGAACGAGGGGGCCTCCTGGTCTACTTCATTTTCCGGCAGATCGCCCTGGATCGAGGAAGCCACTTCTTTTAACTCAATTTCCTCTCTATCGTAAATGGACTGAGGAATCTCTTCCTCGGCCGCACTTACCTGAAGATCAATCAGGGCCGGGGGAGCCGCTTCTGTTACTGTATCTTCCTGTGTATCATCCAGGATCAGAGGAATCTCTTCCTCGGCCGCACTTACCTGAAGATCAATCAGGGCCGGGGGAGCCGCTTCTGTTACTGTATCTTCCTGTGTATCATCCAGGATCAGAGGAGTCTTTTCCTCGGCCGCACTTACCTGAAGATCAATCAGGGCCGGGGGAGCCGCTTCTGTTACTGTATCTTCCTGTGTATCATCCAGGAGCAGAGCCTTTTTCTTTGCTGCATTTTCCAGCCTCAATAATATCTTTGGGCTTTCTAATTGCTCATCAATTTTATTCCTGACCGTTCTCCCATTCAGGTATTTGTATAAGAATGTACCCATTTCTTCGGCCATACCAGATATTCTATTAAAATATGACATATTTTGTACTAATATCTGATCGTTTATATCATGGGAATTCCGGATGATGTAATCTATGTTGCTCCATGCCTCTTCGAACAATGTTCTGACGCGTATTTCTATATAACTTGTTTTAGCATCCAATCTAGATACGGCTTGATAATAAATTGAACTATAACCATAGTGATGGTGTTTGATTTCACAATCTTTTTCCTTGAACTTACTGATCAAATCATTATTGTCATCCTTATGCACATAGGCGATGGGTTTCGCTTTCAAAGGCCATTTACGAATAATATATTCATGTATAGCTTCCCAATCTTGCTTAAACAGATGCAATACCCGGACTTCCAGCAAGTCCGTCGCCAGTTCCTTGTAGTTATTAATATTTACTTCCAATCCTGCATGCTTAATCTTGTTCTTGATTATGTCTTTGATCAAATGCTCCGGATTTTTTAGAAATGTTTCTACAGAGTGAACATTTTCGGCATTTTTCAAATAATCTAAAAAATAATTCTCCAAGAATTTGTACTGAGGTATTTCTTCCAAATACGAACTATAAATAGCGCTTAATAGCCCCCATTCTAAACCAGTTCTAGAATAGTCTCCTTCATTGATGTCGTACTTTCTCAGAAACGCCTTTTCACTGCTTAATGAATACAAAGTAAATCCTCCCTCAACATTTTTTTTATAATATTTGCGCACACTGCCTTTTCTTCTCTGTCGATCTTATTGCCCGCTTAAACCCTGTTCAACGCTGTCTCCTGATCCAGTAAATTTTTTATGTTTTTAATTGTTGCAGCTGATAACCATGGAGCCAGGAGGAGCTTTAATCAGTGTCAATATATTTATCGGCATGATTGTCATGTTCTTTATTGCTCCAGGAACTCGATTCCTCTAGAAACTTGCTTCAAGTTTCTAAAAGAAGGGCCTTGCTTAAAGGCCCGCATCTCATCGCAGCCGATCCGTTCCTGCTACTCCAGGGATGACCAGGACGGGGTCACAGAAGATGTAAGCGCATTGAAGATGCTCGATAGAACCTTACTTGTCGATACCCAGGCCACTCCCACAGTGATCCGGTATAAACGCGTCGGGTCTGTCTGCTCGCCGTCCATCCCTGAAGCGGTCGTGAACATGTACCTGAAACCGGCCTCGTTGAGGATCCTGATCAACGCAGCATTGTAGGCGCCGTACGGGTATGCAAAATAGGGGGTTGTGTGCCCCAGATTGCTTTTGAACGCCTTCTGAAGCAGCTGGCTGTCAGCCAGGACTCTTGCCTCATATTCCTGTTCTGTTTCCTGATGCCCCGTCTGTGGGTCATAGAGATAATCGATCGTCGCCGGTTCCTCCTGGTTCGGCTTTGTCGTGGGCCCCTCCCAGTGCAGGTTGTAGGTGTGCCCGCCAACTGTCACCAGGCCGCTCCCTTCCATCTCCTGCACCTCTGGCCAGGTAAGATACCCTGGCGTCCTGCCGACAGTGTACCCGATGAGAAAGACGGTCGCCGGAACGTGGTGTTTTTTCAGAATCGGAAAGGCATACTGATATACTCCCTGGTACCCGTCATCGAAAGTCAGCACGACCGCTTTCTCCGGTACTGTTGCCCTGTGATCCATGAAAGCCACCATCTGAGAGATGGGTATGATATGAAATCCCATCTGCTGCAATAGTGTCAGGTCTGCATCGAGGTGCTGCGGGGTGATGTCAATCACTGATTGGCTGTTGGGATCGACGTCGTGGTACATCAAGACGGCAACCTTGCCATTGTAGTCATCATAGGTAGACAGAACCTGGGGCTGCTGATGCAGATTCGCAGCAGAGGCTGGGAGCCGGCTCAATTGAACTAAGGTGCTCCTTGCCTCATTGACCGGATCTCCTTGAATAATGGATTTCTCATCACCGTAAATCGAATGTGGGAAAACTGCCGTTAACAAGAAGACAAGAGCGATGCTGGAGACAACAATTCCACCCCTAAGCAGTGCCCTTTTTATCTTGAGAGATTTCAAGCAATCCCTGACCAGATTGATCGCATTGCCGATCTCCCGGGCAATGCCTGCTGCAGCCTGGCCTGCAAGGTTCAGGCGCTCTTCATGGGACATTTTCCGTTCAATTTTCTTTTGTCCCGTAATGTTAATTCCAACGTATAAAAAACAGGGGTTCCTATTTAAAGTAATAGTCTCTCTGGAAAGCAATACTCCAATTTCTCGGCCCAGACTGTCAGAAAATCTTATTTCGAGGTTTGTGAAGGGAGCTTCTTCTTGCAGGATGCCTCCATCTTCCTCGTTTACCACTCCCCAACCCAGATCTCTCTCATGCCTTCCGACAACCTCGTCGTATGCTAATCCGGTCACACTTAAAAAAGCACCATTAACATCGATATATCTCAAGTCAGTACAGGACACGATGGACATCAGACATGGGCTATAATGAAAGCTTTTCCAAAAGCGCTCCTCAGCTGCGCGCAGCTCCTCTTCCGCCTGTTTACGGCCGGTGATATCGGTAAGCATCCCGATAACACCGCCATAGCTTTCATCATCTTGAAAAAGGGGGTTGCCGGCTACAGCAACCCATAAATCTGTTCCGTCTTTACGGACAAGCCGATATTCATTCTGACCCCCGATACCCTGACTGCGGTGTTTTTCCTCAACAATTTTACGCCATTCCTTGTCCAGGTCTTGCGTGTTCATTATCTCGTCAACAGCATAACCGAGCATTTCGGCCATCTTCTGGTTGACAAAGATCGTGTTGTTCTCCTCATCAAGAATCCAGATCCCCTCGTCGGCTGTCTCCAATATCCAGCGGTAGATCTCTTCCCGATCGCGCACTGCCGCCTCTTCCTGCTTGCGCTTGGCGATCTCGACCTGGAGATCCTCGTTCATCTTGACCAGTTCTGCAGTTCGTTTCTGAACATCCAATTCCAGTTCGTCATATATCTTGCACAGCCCTGCTTCTGCAGCCTTGCGATCGTCGATGTCGCCGATGAAGATCAGCGCGTCCGCGACAACGGCCCGAAACTGTTCGCCGCTTACATTCAGCGCCTCTTCCGTCAGGGCGCGCTTTCCGATCCCCTCCCTATCATCAGAGGATGAAGCGGGAGACGCTCCTGTAGTGATTGCCCGGCTCCAGGCATCACAGGCCAGGCTTGCTCCCATGGCATCGCCGTATGGTGCTAGACTGCCTTCATCTTTTTGAGCTGGCGTAGTGTTCATCTGCCTTGCCCTCAATGCTGATGTAGTAATGCTTCCCCATATATCCCAACAGTGTTGCCAACGCGTGAAACGTTTGCTCCCCGGGCACTTCCATCTCAGGCCAATGGCTAGGCCGCCCTTTCCGTGTCCAACGAGATGGAAGATGGGTGCATCCATTGTGCACTCAGGCCGTTCAGGCATGATCGTTACACGGCCCGGGTTCACTCTACCCGGGGTGTACCCTGCTCCGGGTTACACCGTGTCCGGATACACCGTGCTTCGATATATATATTATCGGTTGATCTTACTTATTTATCGGCAGATTTAGCTTTATATTTCATAATTTGGCCTGTGATATTTTGCGTTTTGTTCTCGCGACCCCGAAGCTCTCACATAAAAAACCCGCAATCGCTTGCGGGCGTAGGGGATCAACTGGAACTGATGGTCGGACTTGCACCGGCGACCTGCGCATTCCATTTTGAGAATATGGATAGGCCTGGAAATGGCAGATGTTGTCCGTGACCGGCGGGTGAGATGCGAAACTGAAAACTAGGCCGGGCCAGGCATCGCCAGGCATGCCTCGCAGAAGGCGGCCCTATACCTCGCGAATCTGAAAAATCCGGCACTACATGTAAAGTTGCCAAAGATCGACAATGATGATTCCAAAACAAGTAAAGCTAGAATTCAATGGTGATACAAGGCGCATTCGTATCAATACAGGCGACGGTGCCGGGCATGTGAGAAGAGCAAAAGAGTCATTGTTCTGAGATCCACAAAGTGATCACAACCCATTCGGGATCAATAACGGAAGACCGTGACCAATGGTGATTTATCGGGCATACTTTCATTGTTTAGGGGGTAGACTGTCCTCCGTTCAAGATCGTGTGGGCTGCAGCAAAATCCAATAGGTCAATGTCGTCCGTCTCAGCCTTCTGGTGTAAGTGAACCTCGTCGGTGTCAGGGTTAAAGGCACCCCACTGCTGAAGCCCTGCATCGACAAACAACAGCTCGGCTCTGCCTTGATAGGCTGCCCGCACGGTTTCCGTGACATCGTTGGACGTAAACCCGGTGCCTGCAAGCTGTTTGTAGCGGCTGACCGCATCCTCTTGTGCCTTTGAGAAGATTGGCTTCACAATCTCCCACCCCTGCCTGTGCAATTCCTCTGCGCTCATCCTTTCGGGATTGCCCTCGATCCCCTTGTCTAGAAGATATGGATAACTGTTCGCCTCCCCTATAAATTGGAAAGAGATATTCGACTCCCGCCAGCAGCAGAGGAGCCTTTTTATTTCTGACCAGTTCATGCAATCCCTTGTTTACCTGGCGAAAATATCGCAGGATGTTGTCCTTGGCATCATAGAAATCGGTGCTATGGAAGATAGGCGCTCCGCCAGATGAGCCGCTGTGAAACTGAAGCTCTTTTCCAAAATCATCGTATTTAAGAGCCTCGGAAAGACTCTTTGGAATGCCGTCCAACTCGACCTCGGTGAGGTTCTGGCGGTTGCCCTGAAACAGCTTGATCATATTCTGGCTGATTGCCAGAATATAGAAACGCTCTTCGTTGGCGATCAGGCGAAGCAGGGGTTTGATATAGAAACGGTCCGATATAACCAGCAACTCATCGGTATTGAACGGCAACTTGTAGTAACGAAACATTTTTATGGAAAGGAACACGGCAATGCCATCGCTTTGGCGCCAGAAGAAGTCGTCCAGCAGGAGCCTCTGAGCCGGATCTAGCATTTTCCTGGTTTCGGGTGAACGCAACCCCCTGGCGATTAGATCCTCCTCGGCCTTTTTGAGGAGATTCTTGAAGCGAATCGGGTTTTGTTGGGCCTCAGCTCCTCCCCGTCGTGTGGACATGAATATCGAGACACAGAGACCGTTTGCCTTTTCCATCAGCTCCTTGAGCCCTTCTCTAGACAGTGTGTCCATACTTTTCCCTCCCGATGTTGGTGTGCTTCCTTATAGTGACATTCTCCCCCGAATGAATTCAGGTACATCCCATCATGGGACGCTGGAGGTTAGGCAGTATTCAGGCGGTGTAATCTTGTGTGTGTGCAATAAGTTTGTGCTGATAATATTTGAAGAGTAAATATTTATGGACTTTTTAAATCCCCTTGGCGACTCCCCGCCTCAAAATTAAGGGTCTCATCGATTCAACGATATGTCTCTGATGTTGTCCTTTCTGTCCCTGAGCTTTTAACCCCAGCGGATTACAGCTACCTGATCTCGCTGGTGTAGCTATTTGAACTTGCTTGCCGGAAGGTTATCCGGGTCAAAGGTGCTGTGGGAGGGGCGGTGCTCGAAGATCCACTTGATAACCAGGCGGGCCCTGTCTCTGGCCTCGCAGCAAAAGTCATAGCTGTACACGCTTTTCACCAAGGTATGGTGAGGATTGAGAAAAACAAGAGCTTCGAAAACATCTTCGGGAAGTTTGCTAAAAAAGGCTTTCTTGGAGAGATCGAGCAGGTTGGATGAATCCGTTTTGCCCCAGCCGGGACAATTGGCCTTGATCAGGTTTTCTAACGGACCTGCGAAAGAACAGGGTAGCCTGATCATAGCTGCCGGCCTGAAACAGGGCCAGGGCTTCGGCCCATTCTCGTTTGGCATCAGCCAGCGGGAAGACTGGTTCTTCCTCTGGCTCCTTTTTCTTGAAGATCGAGGAGATTTTGAAAGATGACAGAAAATCCGAGAAGCCAGGGGTTTTTGTTGCTTTCTCGTCTGCTATTTAGAATCTACCTCCTGTCTTGTTAATTCCATATTAAGCATAACGATGAGCGGAGTCAACTTCAAACCCGCGCCTGCCAGGCTGCGCAACAGGTATACCGAGGACGGAGCAGGTATTTTTTCCATTGTGGCTGTGGTATACTGGCAGACGGGCTGAATCTGACCATGGGGGGATGGATCATGGATCATATGCGAGTTCGTTTTGCACCCAGCCCGACCGGGAGCCTGCACATCGGAGGCGCCCGGACCGCTCTGTTCAACTGGCTCTTTGCCCGTCACCATCAAGGATCTTTCATTCTGCGAATTGAAGATACGGATATCGAGCGCTCCCGGGAGGAATCGGCCCGCGGTATAGTCTCGGCCCTAAGGTGGTTGGGGCTGGACTGGGATGAGGGCCCTGAGATCGGCGGCCCGTATGGCCCTTACTTTCAGTCCCAGCGGTTGCACTTCTATGCGGAGGCAGCCCGCCAGTTGCAGGAGCAGGGCCAGGCCTATTATTGCTACTGCACTCAGGAAGAGTTGGCCGAACGGCGCCAGGAAGCCATGAAAGCCGGCCAGGCGCCTCGCTACGATGGAAGATGCCGTGAGTTGTCCTTGAACGTGCGGAACAGGCTGGAACATGAGGGGCGGCGCCCCGCACTGCGCTTCCACATACCAACAACCGGTGAAACTGAGGTTTCGGACGTTATCAGGGGGAGAGTGTCCTTTTCCCATGAAGTGCTGGATGACTTCATCATAATGAAATCAAACGGGCTTCCGGCCTACAATTTTGCCTGTGTGGTCGATGATGTGGCCATGAAGATCAGCCACGTGCTGCGTGCCGAGGAACACCTCTCCAACACCCCCCGCCAGATCCTGATCTATCAGGCGCTTGGCAGGCAGTTGCCCATCTTCGTGCACCTGCCGATGATCCTGGCCCCGGACCGCAGCAAGCTCAGCAAACGCCACGGGGCCACCTCAGTGCAGGAATTCTGCGAACAGGGATTTCTGCCCGGGGCCCTGCTAAACTACCTGTCCCTGCTTGGCTGGTCACCCGAAGGAGAGGAGGAGATCATGCCCCTGTCCGAGACGGTGAGGCAGTTCTCCCTTGCCAGGGTCGGAAAGACAGCCGCCATCTACGATATCAAGAAGCTCACCTGGATGAATGGGCACTATCTGAACGAGGCCGCCCTGGACGATGTTGTGGCACAGGCGATTCCATTTTTGAAACAACAGGGGCTCGTGCCGGATACGATTTCAGACGAGCAGCATGCGTATATGGTCAGGGTGGTTGCCTTGGTGCGCACCAGGGTCAAGACCCTGGTCGAGGTGGCGGAAGCATCCGATTACTTTTTCAGCGAGGACTTCACCTACGATGAGAAGGGGATTCGGAAGCATTTCTCCAAAGCTGGCGTTGACAGGCTGCTGGAAGCCGCCGCTAAGTGCGTCGAACGACTGCCCGTTTTCGAGCCCCAGACGATCGAGGAAGCCTACCGCGACCTCAGCGCCCGGCTTGGCGTCAGTGCTGGCGATCTCATACATCCCACCCGTCTGGCCCTTTCAGGAAGGACGATGGGGCCGGGGCTATTCGAGTTGATGGCAGTTCTGGGCAAGGACAGATCGCTGCGGAGGCTGGATCGTGCTGTCGACTTCATCAGGCGCCAGCAGCTGTAAGCGCACAACGCCCCCTCTCCTCTTCTCACCCCATCCAGTTCGATAGCATATTATAAAAAAAATCTGCCAAAGGATCTCAGTCTAAATGGAGGGTTGAGAAAATGACCAGTATTTGCAGGAACATCGCAGAGTTGGCTACCAGGTGGGTGGAGCGGAATTCCCCATATCTGATCGACAGGATGGCCAATCTCAGCTATTCTCTGGTGAGGGCTGGCTGTGATATGACGAGGAAAGCTGCAATAATAGCAGACGACATGATCAATACTGCCCTCGGCCGGTTCAAGACCCGGTTCTGACTAAGGGCATGACGCAGAGCAAGCCTTGGGCATATCGTTCTGATTGAGGCTGCCCGAGTGGCAGCCAATAGGGGCAGCAACACCAGATCTGCCTCGCAGTCTTCCGCCGCGCAAATTGGCTGAAGCTTGACAGGCAGCCGGATATGGTTATAATTTAGATGGACACGCTGCGGGATGGTGTAATGGTAGCACAGATGACTCTGGATCATCTAGCCTAGGTTCGAGTCCTAGTCCCGCAGCCATAAGCGGCCCTATCGTCTAGTGGCCAAGGACACCGCCCTCTCAAGGCGGAGACACGAGTTCGAGTCTCGTTAGGGCTACCAGCAGATACAGCAAGGCTCCCAGGTTTCGGGAGCCTTTTTTATTACTTTGCTTGGGGCTGGGGTCTTTTTGCTTTAGTAACCCATTCTAGCAAGCAGCATAATATAGGAGTGATGAAATTATATTAGCTAAGGAGGAATTAAAGTGGGAGCAAGAGGCGAAGGAGTTGGACTCGGCGCTGGTTTAGGTGCCGGTTTCGGTGGCAGCACGATGTTGGTCTTTGTTCTTTTTCTGATCCTGATTCTACTGATTTTGGGCATCAACTAAAAGGCAATAAAACCCCTCCTATAATCCCCGGGCCGCGCTCGCCCGGGGTTATGCTTTTGCCTCGGCAGAAACATTCGGCAGAGTGGATAGGATGTTTGCTCCGCTGTATATTGTGAAAAATGAGTTCTTATTACGCAAGAAAACGTGAGACTCCTGGCCAGCGATGGCTGCCGGGGTATTTTTATTTGCTGCCGGTCAGCCTGGATCCTTTGTGGCAGCATCCAAAAACTTCCGTTCAGTTTCTCTTTACGTCAAAAGGCCCTTCTGCCATCATCTTTCTGGCCATACCAAGGAACTGGTATCGGTTTATCTGCGTATTTGGAGACAATGGTATCCAATTCTTCTTGAGTTAGTTTCTCGGTTTCAATGATAGTGTATCTTTTTCCATTTTCCTTCTCGAAGTTCAATTTTTGATGTGCTTTAGTTGCTTTTTGCACATCATAGAAGACTTTCTTTCCCTGCGCCTCGCTAAGAATCCTTACCTTTGCCATTTTTACTTCCTCCTCGTTGGCGTTATAGCCATTTATTTGCTCTTTCTGTTTGCATCGTACTCCTGGCGGTTTACCCATGGAGCTTTTCTAGTTCCCCTGAATATATTGCCCTAAAACCTGCCCGATATTTGAGCTTTACACCTCTCAAATTCACCCATAGAAGGGAACATCCTCCTGCCAATCGATCATTGCAGGACAATATATACTTTTAACGAATTTTCAACAAATATACGATTATAGTCTGAGCGAAATATGATGATAACTCTGAGCGCAGCTTTGTGTGATTGGAGGAACTTCCGCAAGGGAGGGGTTTAAAGAAGAAGGGATGGGGAAGACGTCAAGTAGGCATCGATAGAATGCCAGCCTGGTTTCAAATTTCAAAATTTATGCTATACTAGAGGCGTGTTCAACTCCGCCTATTAAAACAACCCTAGAATTTAAGTTAATACCATAAGCCTTTAACTCGTGCTCACTATGATGCAATGAGCCGCTATTGAATCAGGCAGAATAGCTGAGCAGTAACTAGGTCACAAGAATATCAAACAAGTTACGGGGGGTGCAGAACATTATGAAGTCTGTTAAAGAGCCGTATGGCAAGAGCGGTGCCAACATGTACCTGCTAATCTGCTGTGCCTGTGTCCTATTGATGGCGACGCTGGTGCTGGTGCTGATTACGCCGGCCTCCGCAGCTGACGCTTCGCCTGCTCTCAATCAATGGTACTGGAGAAACCCGCTGCCTACCAACGACTCTCTTTCTGGCGTATGCAACGGCAACGGACTGTTCATAACTGTGGGAATGAACGGTGCGATTCTGACCTCATCGGACGGAATCAGCTGGACCAGGCAAAACTCGGGAACGACCAGCAGTCTTGCCGAAGTCAGTTACGGCAATGGCCTCTTTGTGGCTGTGGGAGGCGCGGGTACAGTGCTGACATCACCCGACGGAGTGACTTGGACCAGCCAGAACTCGGGCAGCTCCAGCAATCTCGTCAAGGTCTGTATGGGCAGCGGTCTTTTCGTAGCAGTTGGTTCTGACAGCACGATCCTGACTTCTTCTGACGGAAAGAGTTGGACCAGCCAGATCTCAGGCACTACAAGCAATCTTAACGACGTATGCAACGGCAACGGCATTTTCGTGGTTGTGGGCACGAATGGCGTTGTTCTCACCTCCAAGGACGGTGCTGTTTGGAGCGCCTCCACCTCTGTCCGCAATATCGGTGATCTCTCCAGTGTAAGCTATGGAAGCGGCTTCTTCATGGCCGTGGGAGTTGACGGTACGGTCCTGACCTCACCGGACGGAATCAGCTGGACCACCCAGAAATCTGGCGCCTATAACAATCTTTACGAAGTATGCTACGGCAACAACAACTTTCTGGTTATGGAAACCGGCGGCACCGTCTTGATGACCCCGGACGGGTTAAACTGGACCAGCCAGAATCCTGGGCTAGGTAATGTCAGCGATATCTGCTACGGCAACAATATCTTTGTTGCGGTGGGTGGGAACGGCATCGTCCTCACCTCCCCTGACGGAGTGACCTGGACCAAGCAAAGCTCGGGTACCGTCAATAATCTCAACGGGATATGCTATGGCAACAAAGCCTACGTAGCGGTCGGCGCCGCCGGCGCCATCATGTCCTCACCCGACGGAGCGGCTTGGACCAGCCAAAATTCTGGTATTACGAGCGATCTCTCCGGAGTCTGCTACGGAAGCGAAATGTTTGCAGCAGTGGGAGGCAACGGGGTGATCCTGACCTCGCCGGATGGAGTGGGCTGGACGATCCGGAACTCGGGCACCAACAGCAATCTAACAGCGGTATGCTATGGCCAAGGCCTGTTTGTTGCTGTCGGAGGCACGGGAGCGGTCATCACTTCCCCCGATGGAATTAATTGGACCTACCGCCCTTACTTGGGCAGCATCAGCTATCCAAGTGGAGTGAGCTTCGGCAACAACATGTTCGTCGTAGTGGGATTGGCCGGCGAGATCCTGGTTTCACAGGATGGTGAGAATTGGAACATCATAAGCAGGGGCGCTCCTCTCTCCGGAATCTGCTATGGCGGTGGCAGATTTGTGGCAGTAGGATCCGGTGGAACAGAGATGGCCTCGACCGACGGCATAAGCTGGACCAGCCAGGTTACGGGAACCACGAACGCTCTCTCGGGAGTATCATACGGGGATGGCAGCTTCGTGGCGGTGGGCATTGACGGCACGGTGCTGATCTCTGCAGACGGCATGAACTGGACCAGCCTCACCCCCGGCACCTCCAATGACTTCAACCAGGCCTGCTATAGCAACGCTGCTCTCGTGGTGGTGGGAGCCCACGGCACGATCATGCAAGCAGTCTCTGCGCAGCAGCCCAGTCCATCCCCCGGGTCAATTCCAATGCCGGCTGCACCGGCATCCAGCGGGCAGCTTGTTGTCTTCACTATCGGCCAGACCTCATACTTCGCGGACGGACAGTCATACAGCATGGATGCGGCTCCGTTTATTTCAAATAGTCGCTCTCTAGTCCCGGTGCGCTATCTGGACGATGCGCTGGGCGCGCAGACTGCCTGGGATGCAGCTGACCAGAAAATCACCATCAGCAAGGGCAGTACTACCATAATACTGATTATCGGCAGCACGGCCATCACCACAAACGGGGCGACAAGCGAGATGGACACAGCACCAGTCATTGCTGGCGGGAGATCTTACCTGCCAGCCGCATATGTTGCCGAGGCCCTCGGATATAGGGTGACCTGGAACGCTATCGGCCAAACTGTAAACATCTATTAAAAAACCTTTCCCGGGTCCGTTCCCAGGCCAGGGGCTTGGCCAGGTCCGGATCTTAATCCAGGCAGGCGTTATGCTGAAGTCTTGGCTTTAATTGGGCGTACCGAGTCAATGCGCCCAGATTTAAGCCGCGTCCACCGCGCATCTATCTTCAAAGCAGGCCGATAATGAGGTACAATTGACTGGTAAACGCGCTACATATCGATTGCTGCAGGCGCAGTGCGCAGGGCTATGCGCAGTGCGCCCATCTATGAGAATGGAATGGAGAATGAATGAACGGAGCCGAGACCATCAAGCAAGCCACCGGAATTTCCGTGGGAGCGTCGACGCTGACCAGGGTGGATATAGAACGGAGAGGCGACCAGATCTCAGTTGTTCAGGTTGTTTCCAAGACCCATGAGGGCAGCATTAAAAAGGTGTTCGAGAGCCTGCTCACCGGCGTCGATTTCACTCAGGCGAAAAGCATAGCGCTGACTGGAAGAAAATTTAAAAACCTGATCCGGCTGTCCTCGATTTCGGAACCGGAAGCGATCGAACATGCGTACATGCTGCTCAAGAAGAAGTACGGGGAGGCCGATTACATATCCTGTGCCGGCGGAGAAACCTTCACCACCTACCAATTAGATGCCGGCGACAAGGTCGTCAACCTGTTCACAGGAAATAAGTGCGCCTCCGGCACCGGGGAATTCTTCCTGCAGCAGATCAAGAGAATGGGCGTCAGCCTGGAAGAGACCGCTGGAATGCAGAACATTGAAGGGGCCTACCGCGTATCGGGAAGGTGCTCCGTGTTTTGCAAGAGCGACTGCACCCACGCCTTGAACAAGGGCCAGCAGAAGGAGAAGATCATCGCCGGCCTGTGCGAGATGATGGCCCTGCGCCTGATCGAACACCTGGGTGAAAACGTATCGAAAAGGATATGGCTCACCGGCGGATGCAGCAGGAATCAGATGATGGTGCAGTTTTTACAGAAGTATGTTGCCCAGTTGATCATTCCGGAGGAGGCGTCTTACTTCGAGGCGCTCGGCTCCGCCATATGGGCGTTGTCCAATCAAACCGTGCAGCCGGGCAGCATCACCGAGATATTTCAAGATGAGGAGAAGTCATTTGCCATTCTGCCGGCTCTGTCTACGGGGGTCTCCCAGGTGGACTTCAAGGAGCTGCGGCAGACGGCAGCCACTGAAGGCGACCGTTGCCTCCTGGGCCTGGACGTGGGCTCAACCACCACCAAGGCCGTGCTGATCAGGGAGAGCGACAATGGCATCCTGGCATCGGTCTACATAAAAACACTGGGCGACCCGGTCAGGGCCGCCAAGGCGTGCTATGCCTCTCTCAGAGACCAAATCAGCCGCGGAATAAGAATAATCGGATTCGGAGTAACCGGTTCGGGGAGGCAGATCGCCGGGCTGCACGCTCTTACCGAGAACGTCTACAACGAAATAAGCGCACACGCGGCAGCCGCAGTATACTTTGACCCCGAGGTCGACACGATCTTCGAGATCGGAGGCCAGGACGCCAAGTACACGCATATAGTCAACGGCGTTCCCTGCGACTACGCCATGAACGAGGCCTGTTCCGCAGGCACCGGGTCTTTTCTGGAGGAGAGCGCCCAGGAGTACCTCAACATCGATGTCTACCAGCTGGGAAAAGTGGCCCTGGAAAGCGAGCAGCCGCCGGACTTCAACGACCAGTGCGCCGCTTTTATCGGCAGCGACATCAAGACGGCGATGCAGGAGAATATCGAGATCACGGATATCGTGGCCGGGCTAGTCTACTCGATCTGCAAGAACTACCTGAACCGGGTCAAGGGAAATAGATTTGTGGGCCGCACGATATTCATGCAGGGTGGCGTCTGTTACAACAAGGCGGTGCCTATCGCCATGGCCGCCCTTTTAAACCGGAAGATCGTCGTGCCTCCGGAGCCGGGGCTCATGGGGGCGTTCGGCATCGCCCTGATGGTAAAGGAGAAGATCAGCAGCGGCGTTGTCAGTGAAGGAAATTATGATCTGGACCAGCTGGAGAAAAGAGAGGCAGTATACGAGAAGCCCTTCGTCTGCGCCGGTGGCAATATTAAATGCGATCGCCGCTGCAGCATCTCGCTGATCAGGATCGAAGGTGCGAGATATCCTTTTGGCGGCATCTGCGGCAAGTACAGCGGCGTTAAGGCGCAGGGCAAGAACACCTCCGCCAATAACCTGGTCAAGTTACGGGAAGAGATGGTTTACGGGGAGTTCAGCTTCGATCTCCATGCCCAGCGGGGCAAGACGATCGGGATCAACAGGTCGCTGCTGGTGAGCTCGCTCTTCCCGCTATACTACAACTTCTTTGACAAGCTCGGCCTGCAGGTGATCCTTCCTGATAAGATCATCCAGAGCGATCAGGGACTCGTGAAAAAGGACTCGGCCTTCTGTTATCCGGTCAACCTGGCGCATGAATATTTCAAGGAGCTGGCCGGTGTCGACCCTGATTACCTGTTCCTGCCACACGTGAAAGGGATGCCGGTGATCAACGGCATCAGGACAAGCCTGACCTGCCCGCTGGTGCAGGGGGAGAGCTACTACCTGAGGACGACCTTTGAGGTGGATGAAGCCAAGGTGCTGGCGCCGGTGCTGGATTTTGCCGGCGGTTATGACGCCATCCCCAAAGCCTTCATAGAGCTCGGAAGCAGGCTGGGCTTCGGCAGGCAAGAGTCCCTGGCGGCATACAGGCATGGGGTACAGGTGCAGGAAGCTTTCGGAAAAAGATGCAGAGAGATCGGAGAGGCGTTTTTAAATGAGTTGGCAAGGACGGGGGAGCAGGCGATTGTCCTGTTTGGCAGGCCGTACAACGCCCTCGTCAAGGACGGGAACATGGGCATACCGGACAAAATCGCCTCCAGGGGATTCAAGGTGATCCCGTATGATTTCCTTCCTTTCGATGAGGAAACGCCCCAGAAAAAGATGTACTGGTCAATGGGGCAGATGCTCATGAAGGCTGCAAAACTGGTCAGCAAGCATCCGCAGCTTTTCGGAGCGTTCGTAAGCAATTTCAGTTGCGGACCCGATTCCTTCCTGGTCGGTTATTTCAGGGATATCATGGGAAGCAAGCCGTCCTTGACCCTGGAGCTGGACAGCCATACCGCCGATGCGGGGATCGACACCCGGATTGACGCCTTCATAGACGTGATCATGAACTATCAGCCTGTTGCCGGAGACGAAGCGGGAAAGGAAGTGGAGGTTCTCTCTTCTTTCGACTATAGGAGGAAGAAGATCAGGACCGTCCGCGGAGAGTATATTTCGCTGAGAGATCCCCGGGTGCAGATCTTATTGCCTTCAATGGGGGTTTTGAGCTCCAGGTGCATGGCTGCGGCCTTCAAGCACATAGGCATCGATGCCCTTGCCTTAAACCCGCCGGCGGAGGAGGAGCTTCAGCTCGGAAGAGCTAATTCCAGCTGCAAGGAATGCCTGCCGCTGGCCCTGACCGTGGGCAGCCTGCTCAATTATTTCAAGAAAAACGGGAGCGGTTTCAAGAAGAACGGAAGCGACGGCGTGATCGTCTTTTTCATGCCTGCCGCTCCTGATCCTTGCAGGTTTGGTCAATATCATGTGTATACCGAGAATCTCATGAAAAAGATGGGCATCGACAACGTGGCGCTGCTGTCGCTCTCGTCCGGCAACAGTTACGCCGGGCTGGGGGTTGAGTTTACCCGCCGGGCCTGGCAGGCCCTGGTCATCTCAGATGTGCTCGAGGATATCCGGAGCGCCTTGCTGGCTCTCGCCCTTGACCGTGGGCAGGCCATGGAACTGTTTTTCAGTTCAGTGGATGAGATCGTCAAGAGCCTGGAGAGTGACAGTTGGCGGGAGGTCAAGGAGGTCCTGACCACAACCGCCGCCAGGCTGTCCCGGATCCCTTTGCGTCAAGCGCTGGAAGAGGCCAGAAAGGTCGCCCTGGTCGGCGAGATCTACGTCAGAAGGGACGGTTTTTCTAGGCAATACCTGGTGGAAAAGCTGGCTGCCAGGGGTATCGTGACCAGGGTGGTTCCGATCGCAGAATGGATCTACTACTGCGACTATACAGTCAAGAATGATCTTTCCAACGAGACGGATGTCAAGGATAAGTTCAACGTATTCGTGGAGGGCTACTTCAGGAAAAAGTTCGAGCTGGAGATCAAATCGATTTTGGCGACGTCAGGCCTCTGCGAGTGCAATATCATCGATGTCGACCGGATCGTCGCCATCGCCGAACAGCTGATATCTCCCCATATCGTAGGAGAGGCCATATTGACAGTGGGAACTTCTATCGCGGAGATCATCGATCACGTGGACGGGGTCATCTCCATCGGGCCCTTCGGATGCATGCCCTCCAGGATCTCCGAGGCCATTCTGAACGAGAAGATGAGCACTCATAAGAGCAAGATCTCCAGCCGCCGGATGATCAGGGAGGTGCTCGAACGGTACCCGCATCTGCCCTTCTTGAATATAGAAACTGACGGCAGCGCCTTTTCGCAGCTGATCGAGATCAGGCTGGAGGCGTTCATCTTACAGGTCAACCGGATCAACGAGTTCGTCAGGCAGCTCAAGGCTAATGCTGAGGGCGCCTGGCACTGAGCAGCAGCAATGATCCGCTGCTTTATCCGGCCTTTGTCAGTTTTGCTGAAAACGGGCTCATGAAGGGGTTTCAGATATCAGGGTGAATGCCAAGTAGCAATCAAACATCCGGCCCCATCGACCATCGATGACCTTTTCTGTGGCGCATCGATGGTTTTTAGCTGGGTTTTAGCGATTGCCTGGACTTACCCTGGCTATTTGACGCTCTGGCGGCGGGCAAGCAAGTTGATCAGAAGCGCCCCCGTCGTGAATCCGCCGATGTGTGCCCACCAGGCGACCGAGTCGGCATTCACCGTTGTCGTGAACCCGCTTAACAGCTGGAGCACGAACCAGAACAGGAGAAACCAGATGGCAGGTATTTCTATAAGGGTGATGAAGAAAAACAAGGGAACCAGGGCCAGGACCTTGGCTCTGGGGTAGGAGACGAGATACGCCCCCAGGATGCCGGCAATGGCGCCGCTCGCACCGATGATGGGGACTTGGGAGCCTGGAGTGGCCAGGATGTAGGTGATGCTGCCGATCACGCCGACCAGCAGATAGAAGAAGAGGTATGGTATGTGCCCCAGCCGGTCCTCCACGTTGTCTCCGAAGATCCACAGGTAAAGCATGTTGCCGAGGATGTGGAGCCAGTTTGCGTGCAGGAACATGGTGGTGATAAAGGGGATGGCGAGGGGCAGCAGCCCCGATCCCGAGGTCAGCAGCGCATCCACCCGGCTGGGGATCAACCCGTAGTTGGCTATCAGCTGGTTCAGCCCAGCGCTACTCAGGGTGATCTCCCTGAAAAAAACGATGAAGTTTACTATGATCAGCGCCAGGTTGACCACCGGAAAGGTGCGGGAGCGGGTGCTGTCGCGCAGCGGTATCATGGGCTGCCTCCTGGATTTGGATGACAGATAAATTCTAATATAAAAAGATAGGCAAGGCCAGCGTTTTCATGGCTGCCTGTCAAGGCCGCGATTTTGGGGCGCCTGTCTCTGCCGTTTTAAGCGGGTGCGCGGCGGTTGGCTGGAACCGGCGGCCCGTGTTACAATATGCCCGAAAAGGCCCGGCTTTATTTGAATGACGCCGGTGCTGATCCCCAGTGAAGCGTTTTTCGGTATGAACATCGTGCAAAGTGAGAGCCCGGTTGCGTGCAGCCCAGGCCCGGAACTGATCGCCTGAGCAACAAGATTCAGGGGGGAGACCCCGGAGGTTTAGAGGATGGAAAATGAGTATCAGGCGGGAGACTATGAGGTCGTGGTCATCGGGGCCGGTCATGCCGGGTGTGAAGCCGCTCTGGCCAGCGCCCGCATGGGTTGCCGTACCTTGCTGATCACACTGAACATAGATTATGCCGCTCTTATGCCCTGCAACCCGGCGGTGGGCGGCCCCGGCAAGGCCCACCTGGTCAGGGAGATCGATGCTTTGGGCGGCGAGATGGCCCTGAACACTGATAAGACATGCATTCAGATGCGGATGCTGAACACGTCCAAGGGCCCTGCGGTGCGTGCGCTGCGGGCGCAGGTGGACAAGAGAGATTACATGAAGGAGATGCTGACGACCCTCCAGCTGCAGCCAAATCTTGATCTGAAGCAGGCGTCCGTCGAAAGGATCGTCGTTTCGGGGGAAAGGGCTGCCGGGGTGGTCACCCGGACCGGCGCCGTGTTTTCAGCCAAGGCGGTGATCCTGACCACGGGGACCTACCTCAGCGGCCGGATCATTGTCGGGAACGTTACCTACCCGGGCGGCCCCAACGGTCAACTGGCGCCCGGCGAACTGGCTGCCTGTTTGCGGGGCCTCGGCTTCGAACTGGCCCGCTTCAAAACAGGGACACCACCGCGCGTCGACAAGCGGACAGTGGATTTCACCAAGCTGGCAGAGCAGCCTGGAGACCGGCAACCCCTGTTATTTTCCTACCTGTCGCCGCGGGCGCCGCGTCCTGCACGGGAACCCGGCCAACTCTCATGTTGGCTGGCCTACAGCAACGAACAGACCCATGACATCGTCCGCTCGAACCTGCACCGGTCGCCCCTGTTCTCAGGCGTGATCGAGGGAGTGGGCCCCCGCTACTGCCCGTCTTTCGAGGATAAGGTGGTGCGTTTTCCAGACCGCCGGAGGCACCAGCTTTTCCTGGAACCAGAGGGGTGGACGACAGATGAGATCTATGTCCAGGGCTTGAACACGAGCCTGCCTGAGGATGTGCAGCTGAGCGTCCTGAGGAGCATGACGGGGCTGGAGCAGGTGCAGATCATCAGGACCGGCTATGCGATCGAGTATGACTGCCTGGTGCCGGCACAGCTTGATCCGTCCCTCCGCACGAAGGGCCTGCAGGGCCTTTTCACGGCCGGTCAGATCAACGGCACCTCGGGGTATGAGGAGGCTGCCGCCCAAGGGATCATCGCCGGGATCAACGCAGCCCAATATATAAAAGAGCGGGAGCCGCTGGTGCTGCAGCGGTCCCAGGCCTATATCGGGGTGTTGATAGACGACCTGGTTACCAAGGGCGTACGCGAACCATACCGCATCCTGACTTCCAGGGCTGAATACAGGCTGCTGCTGCGCCAGGACAACGCCGATCTGCGCCTTACCGAGATCGGGCGGAGCGTCGGTCTGGTCAGCGACGAGCGCTACAGGTTCTTTCAGGAAAAGCTGGGCCGGCTGGAAACAGAAAATTGCTGGCTGGAAGGCGCCACGGTCAGACCAACCCCCGTTGTTTTGAACTGGTTGGCGGAAAAGAAGAGCGCCCCGCTCAAAGGCGCCATCTCGCTCAAGGATCTGTTGAAACGGCCGGAGTTGCGGCTTAAAGACCTGATCGCCCTTGAAGGTTCGGGGCGTGAGATGCCTGAGGAGATAGCCGAAGAGTTGGAGATCCAGGTCCGGTTTGCCGGGTACCTGGATAGACAGGAGAGCCACGTGGCGAGGATGGCCAGGCTGGAACAGAGACGTCTCCCTGCAGGTCTGGATTATAGAGAGGTCGCAGCCTTGTCCGGGGAGGCCCGGGACAAGTTGAACCAGGTGCAGCCTCTGACCCTGGGACAGGCAGCCCGTGTACCCGGGGTGACTCCGGCGGATGTGTCGGTGCTGTGGGTCTTCCTGGAGCAGCGGCGCCGCACCGGTTTTCTGCCGTAGACATCACAAAGATTGGTACTTTCTTTCCCGGCGCACGATCTCGATCAGCGTCATTCTCGATTCCAGATCGTCGACGATATAGACGCAGCCCTTGGCCTGCCTGGCCAACTCCTCCAGAAACTCCTGGTTCGAGGCCACCCCGATGCAGATCAGCCTGGCCCTGTGCCCCGGAATCATGCCCGCCGCTCTCAGGGCGTCTTTGCGCGGGTCCAGTGTCCACTTGCCAAAGGTGGGGACGCCGTCGGTGATCAGGACGATAAGCGGGTTGCGGACGTGGCGGTTCTTGATCAGGTTGAGGGCTTCCACGATGCCGTCTGCCAGGGGGGTCAGGCCGTTGGGGTGCATGGAACTCCGCAGGCTCAGCCTCAGGCGGGTGTAGTTGCGGGTGAAGGAGATCACTACCTTGGCCTGGCGACGCTGGAAGATGATCACGGCGATCCGGTCGCGGGTGGTCAAGAGCAGGTGCTCGGCAAGCTGCCATACCGCCTTCATCTTCGGGCCCGCCATGCTGGCGCTCCCGTCGATGACCAGGCAGACATCGACCGGCTTGGTCACGATCTGCTCGTGCACCCTGATATCGTCCCTCGTCAGGTTCGAAGCGCGGCGCTTCTGAAAGAAGCGGTTTTTAGCGGATTGGATGATGGTTTCCGGCACGGCGATGCTGCCGAGCCAGGCGTGTTTGAGCGGGACGGTGGTCTTGCTGATATAGATGTAATATTTCTGTTTGCTTCTGGCCTGCGTGTTTCGCACCGGCTGGTATTTGGCACCGGGTACGGGTACCTGCCGGAGCAGCTTGCGCAGCTGCGATTCCAGTTCACGCTGGTGCAGGGTGACAAACTCGAGCAGTTCCTTGCCATCCTTGGTCAGGGTGTCCGAAAACCAGCCGCGCCTGATCAGGCCGGCGCTGGCCATGCCGATGACCATGTCCCTCATCGGGCCGTGCTTGTTGCGGAGGTTGGCCAGTGATTGCTTGCGGCGAAATATCCCAGGCAGGAAGGCCTCGAGGAATTCGATGGCGTCCTCAGGGCTGCTCATCATACTGGAGAGCGTGGTCGCCATGTCCCAGAGCTGATGCTTGTCGGGCTCCAGCCCGAACATGTAGCTGGAGGGGGGCTGCTTGGATCTCTTCTCCACATGAACGATCTGCTCGACCTTCCGGATCTCGACACCCTGCGCCGCGAGTTCTGTCTCCACGGCGGCGACAAGGCAGGGGATGAGCGCCAGGTCTGCTGCCGCAAAGCGGTCGCAGAGCAGCTGGACGCGGTTTTTCTTGCCGGGCTTGCCACGGCCGGAAGCAGATTCTTCCAGATTGGCTTGCAACTCCAGTAAATTGCCTGAGTCGGTGCCCGTTTCCAGGAAGATTCGCTCTGCGTAAGACAGGATCTGTTCTACGGAATCCTCCCGAGGCTCATCGATTTCTCCTTGCTCTCTGTCTCCTGAATGCTCCTGTTCCACCTGCTCATGGTTATCCGGATGCCCCGGGCTCTCCGGATGTTCCAGGCGGAAGCCGAAATAAGCCTCCAGTGCCTCTCTCATCATAAGCACAAGCGGTTGATGTTTCACAACCGCCGGTTCATGAAAAATATCCACGTGGATGATCTGGCCGGGGGTTTCGCGATGCAATAACCCCTGACCGGCATCCCGGTTGACGAGAATGCGAATTTCACCCGGATGCAGGTAGTTAGTCCTGTGGAGATAGGAACTGATCACAGTGGACTCTCCGAGCCGGAAGCCCTGTTTCTGGTCGAGGCTTGCGGCGATCTGGGCGCCCAGCTCTGTCAGTTCACCGGGAGTGATCTTTTCAAAAATGAGGAGCTGTGGCATCTAGGCTCTCCTCACCTCACCAACTTTCTGGCGTGAAATCCTGGATTTATCAAGTCAAAGAGCATCACTCAGGGCAGATCATACTCTTTTTTGATTACTCCATTTCCGAGCATTTCATGCAGATAACGGGCTTTCTGGGGCGGCGACTCCTCATTATCATCCTGATCGCCCCCGTCTTTGTTGGCGTCGGTTTTCTTCTCGGAACTCCTGTTGAAAAACTGGGCAAAACGGCTGCTTCCTCCCTTGCCAATGGCAGATGAGCCCGCATAGGATGCCTTCTCACCGCCGGACATCCGGCTGTTGACCGTGTTCATGATCTCGCTCAGGGTGACTGGGCTGACGCGGTGGTATAAGGCCAGGGGCAGTACGGCCATAATATCACTGATCATCATCTGGGTGCGCTTTCTCAGGGCCGCGTGCAGAAGGGCTGCCTGGGTGATCGCCTCCAGGGCGCGGAGGCTCTCCAGGTTGAAGTTGATATAGATGCTGGCCAGGAAGTTGGTCAGGTACTCGGGCATGGCCAGGTCGCCCTGGGCGGCGATGCTGGCGATCTCCTGCCCGAACTTCTGCAGGCGCTTCAGCTCCTGGGGGGAAAGATCCCGGTCGCTGTATGACTGCTCGTTCTTGACAGCCTCGTTGGTCAGCAGGATGTCGACCACGGCCTCAGTGGTCGAGGGGCGGCCCATCGGCACCACCAGGTCAAAACGGTCGGACAACTGCCGCCTGATCTCGGCAAGGGGGCCCGGCTCCTCGTCAGGATTGGAGGCGGCCCAGACCGAGACCGACACCGGCACCTCCACAATCGGCAGGCCGGTCTCCTCGATCTGCACCCGCCCCGGCTTGGTGCCCATCACATCGAGCAAAACGTCGGTGATCTCCGGTGAGGTGTCAGCCAGGCGGTTGATCTCATCTACGAAGACTATTCCCCGGTGGGCCTGGGGAATGATTCCCGGCAGCAGGGCGGCCTCCGGGTGGGACGGGTTGGTCAGCTTGCCCAGGTCGATGCTGCCTGCCACAGTGCCGATCTTGGCGGAATGAGAGATTTCCAGAAATGGGACCATTATCTCTTCGACGCCCAGGGCATCGATCTCCTCCAGTGGCAGATCCTTGTGGATCGGGCAATGCGGTTGCTTCGGGTCGCAGTTGTACAGACAGTCCTTGATCCTGGTGATCGTCGGCAGAAACTGCTTGACCGAGCGCATGATGGTGGTTTTGCCGGTTCCCCTCAAACCTTCTGCATGAACGTGCAGCGGTATGCCTCTGATCGTGGAAACCAGCGACATTTCCACCGCCAGAAAAAGGGGAGAGTTTCCGGTATGGCGAGTCAGCTGCAGGTATGTCTTCATGGCTGCTCTTCCTTTCGTTGTGGTGATACCACGAAGTTAATTTTAATCTTTTCTCAGCTAAAAATAAACAAGATTTTTTTGCTACATAAACGGAATTCCAGGTAATAGGCAAGGGATCATTATAATATCGTCCTATAGTCCTGGACATCTATAGTCCTGCCATAATTTATAGCCAGTGGCTTGGAAATGTTAGTTTCTAATATACAAAAATACTGGGAGGTGAGAGTCGTGAACGAGTTCACAGAGCAAACCCCAGATGGGCATGGTCCGCCGTGGGGTTGGCAGCCAAGCCTGCAGTTCATGGCCGTCGAAGTCGGAATAGATTTTGATCGCTTCATGGAACTGTTGCGGCAGCAGGCATCGGATGAGGAGATGTCAGCCGCTCTTGGCGCCAGCCCGGAGATCGTGAAGCGGCTGAGGGAGCATTTCGAAGCTTTTGGCATCGATTCGGTCGTAGGACAGGATTGAGCCCGGATCGCGTCCTATCGCTGTTGTCTCAGTCCGGGCCTTGATATGCTAATATATCCTTGACAGCAGGCGTGAGCCTTGATAAGTTTTTAGCAAAACATGGCCTAAAGAGAGGGGATATTACCATGAGCGACCTGACCGTGTCTTTGACAGATCAGAATTTTCAAGATGAAATAGGCAAGGCTGTCCTTCCGGTGCTTGTCGATTTCTGGGCCAGTTGGTGCGGGCCCTGCCAGATGATGGCTCCGGTGCTCGAGAATATCGCCAAGGAGTATGGCGGCAGGCTGGTGGTCGGCAAGCTCAATGTTGACGAGAACCGTAACACTGCCGGCCAGTTCAACGTGATGAGCATCCCCACCCTGATCCTCTTCAAGAATGGCTCTGAGGCGGCAAGGTTCACCGGCTACAGGCCGCAAGAGGAGATCAGCAAGCTGCTCAACCAGGTCATTGCCTGAAGGCGCAGGCAGGAACGAGGAGGCAGCGGTGGACTTGTTTGAGCAATCCCCGGAACTGAAGCCGGCGCCTGACGAGCCGCTTGCCTACCGCTTGCGGCCGCGGGCCCTGGATGAATTTGTGGGCCAGGAGCACCTGGTGGGGCCAGGCCGGCTGCTCAACCTTGCCCTGATGGAGGACCGCCCTCCGTCAGCCATTTTTTACGGCCCACCGGGCACCGGAAAAACCAGCCTGGCCTGGATCATGGCGGAGGCGACACATGCCCGCTTTATCCAGCTCGACGCCAGCAGTTCGGGGGTTGCCGACCTGCGCAAGGTGCTGTCGGAAGCCAGGGAACGCACGCAGTCTCATGGCCAGCGGACGCTGCTGTTCATCGACGAGATCCACCGCTTCAACAAGGCGCAACAGGACGTGCTCCTGCCGGCAGTGGAAAAAGGAATCATTGTGCTGATCGGGGCTACCACTGAAAATCCGTATTTCTCGGTCAATGCACCGCTGTTGTCGCGAACCAGGGTGCTGCCCTTCTATCCCCTGGAAGCGGAGCAACTGCTCAGGATCCTGGATCGGGCACTGGCAGACCCCGAGAGGGGTCTGGGAATGCTTCGGGTCGAAATTGCGCCGGAGGCGGTAGAGCATTGGCTGCGCATATCCGGCGGCGACGCCAGAATTCTGCTCAATGCCCTGGAAGCAGCCGTGGGCATTGCCAGGACGTCGGCAGAAGGCGAGATCAAGATCGGCGGCGATGAGGCCGCTCAGGCGGTTCAGCATCGCCTGGTGCTGTATGACAGGGATGGGGACGCCCATTACGATGTGATCTCGGCGTTTATCAAGTCGATGCGGGGCTCCGATCCGGATGCGGCGCTGCATTGGTTGGCACGTATGCTCAGGGCCGGCGAGGACCCCCGTTTCATTGCCAGGCGCATCGTCATCTGCGCCGCCGAGGATGTGGGGCTGGCGGATCCCCAGGCCTTGGTGGTGGCTAATGCTGCGGCTCAGGGCATCGAGTTGGTGGGGTTGCCCGAAGGAGAGTTGCTGCTGGCCGAGGCTGCGGTTTACCTGGCCTGTGCCCCTAAGAGCAACCGGGTTTATAAGGGACTAGCCGCCGCCAGGAACGATCTGGAGCAGGCGGACATCGGAACCGTGCCCAAGCACCTGAGGGACGCGCACTACCGCAGCGCCAAGAAGCTGGGCCACGGTCTCGGCTATCAATATCCGCACAACTTTACGGGGGCCTACGTCCCCCAGCAATACTTGCCCGACGCCCTGCAGGGCAAAAAGTACTACGAGCCCTCTGAATCCGGTAATGAGAAAGAGATCAGACTGAGGTTGAATTCTCAGCGTGCCAAGCAATGAGAGAATCATCCCCGAGGCCGCATCCTCACAGTCCCCCAGTGAATCCATCCCGCATGCAAATCGATGGAAAGCCGCAATTCTCCTGATCCTGTTCCAGCCTTCACCATTTCCAACTTCACTGCATCATCCATAGTGCCCCAGCCTTCGCTGATCCATCCCTCACGCTCCATCCCTCACCACACCCTCCTGCGTGCCCCAGCCTTCGCTGATCCATCCCTCACCACACCATCCTGCGTGCCCCAGCCTTCGCTGATCCATCCCTCACGCTCCATCCCTCACCACACCCTCCTGCGTGCCCCAGCCTTCGCTGATCCATCTTTCGCTGCTGCAGGCTGGTAGTTGGAAAATCAGGCTATATCCTTAAAAGTAAATGCTTGAGTGCTTGATAGAGGCGAATTTTTTATCTGCACCCGGAAATAATAAGTGTCCATAAACAGCCGGGACCAGGCAGAGCCAGATGACATTGCTTAGGGCCGCGAGAACCGCCGGACGTCGTTAAGAGGCCCTCCAGGTCCTGGTGGGAGATCTCTTCACCGGCCGCCACCGCTGCCACCCGGCCCATTCCGGCAGGGGATGGGCGAAAGCCGCGGTGGTACAGGATAATGGAAGGAAGGGAGGAAGAGTGATGCAGTGCCCAATCTGCCGCAGCACCCAGACGGGCAAGGTGGGGGCGGACCATTATTACTGTTGGTCCTGCTTTGTGGAGTTCAATACTCAGGGAAGTGGAGAGATTTATGAGATCAGCGAGGATGGCAGCCTGATGACTGTTGTATTGCCGGTCGATGAGGCGGTTCAATAATAGGCGAAAAACAAGGGGGTGGGTTGAGATGAATAGCCGCGGTTATTGGAGCGGCCTGCTGGCAGGAGGTATCATCGGCGCATTTCTGGGCATGTTGTTTGTTTCCCGCAACCAGCCGTACCGGAAACTGTTGACGCAGGACGGGGAGATGGGTGTCCGGGCCCGGAAGGTGTGGCGGGGGCTCTCGCGGGGAATGGGCGACATGCTGCGGCGCTAGGAGAACTGCCGGTGATCAGTCTGCTCGAGGAGGCCGGATGCATGAAGCGGCAAACCTTTCGCATCCTAGCCGGCTGCTTCATGGGGCTGGCCCTCCTCCTCTTGATCTACCTGGTGCGTTCGTTGCTTGCGCCGTTTCTGATCGCAGCACTGATGGCGTATCTGGCTTTCCCGCTGGTACACACCCTGGAGGACCGGGGTGTGAGCCGTTCCCAGGCGATCATGACTGTCTATGCCGCGGGGCTCATCCTGGCGGCTATCTTTTTCTTTTTATTCGTTCCTACCCTATTCAACGAAACCAGGGCCTTCGAGAACATTCTCCCTTTTTACAGCACAGCCTGGACTGAGGCCAATAACTTTTTTCACCGATGGTCGGACCGGATATTGTTGCCTCCTGAGGTGCGCCAGATTCTGACAGAGATGTTCATGAGCATTCGCAGCAACCTGCTGGGTCGATTGCGCGGCTTTGCAATGGGCTTGCTCGGCCTGGTCTCCTTGCTGCCCAGCCTGCTCCTGGCTCCGTTTCTCGCATACTATATGATCAAGGATTTTGATCATTTCAAGAGTCGCGTTTCTGGCCCTGCTCCCTGAAGAGACCCGCAGCGAACTGGTTCGCTTCATGCATGAGGCGGATCTGATCTTCAGCAAGTTCCTGAGGGGACACCTGCTGGTGTCGGCGCTGGTCGGCATTTTGACCGGTCTGGGAGCGGCCCTCATTGGCTTGCAGTTTTTCCTCCTGATCGGGATTTTTACAGCCCTGGCCGATCTGGTCCCTTTTATTGGCCCTTTCATAGCCGCTTTTCCCGTGGTCGGACTGGCGCTGGTCGAAGACCGCACCAAGGGCATCCTGATGCTCGTAATCTACCTGGCAGTGCAGCAGTTGGAGGGCTGCCTGCTCGTGCCCAGGCTGCTGGGAGACCAGATGGGCCTGCACCCGCTGGTAATCATCCTCGTCCTGTTGGTGGGCGGCTACTTCTTTGGCCCGCTCGGCCTGATATTTGCTGTTCCGGCTGCCTGCCTGCTGCGGGTTGGTCTGTGCATGCTGTGGAGCCGGTTTGCAGGAGCCGTTTTCTGAGCCTCTGAGCATAGGGCGGTGGTTCTGCCTGGGCGGCACAGCCCCACACACTCAGCGGCCAACGATGCTGAAAGACCTCGGGCAACTGCAATATGCGCCTGTAAGATAATGGCATCAGCTATCTGGCGCATGTCTGGTTTCATTTCAATTGCAAAAAATGCTTCCAAATGTATAATGGGCGTGAATTTGAAAGCTTGCAGGAGGGTTTGGGTTGCTGAGCGGCGCCGCATTGACAGTATAATGGGCGTGAATTTGAAAGCTTGCAGGAGGGTTTGGGTTGCTGAGCGGCGCCGCATTGAGACAAAATTTCCTTGACTTCTTCAGTAGGCAGGACCACCTGATCCTGCCTAGTGCTTCCCTGATCCCCAAAAACGACCCCACGCTCCTGCTCACGGTGGCCGGAATGGTTCCTTTCAAGCCCTATTTCCAGGGGCAGGCGGAGCCTCCTTATCCGCGCGTGACCACCGTGCAGAAGTGCCTGCGCACCGCAGATCTAGATGAAGTCGGGAAGACGGCCCGGCATCACACCTTTTTCGAGATGCTCGGCAACTTCTCATTCGGTGATTATTTTAAGAAAGAGGCCATTTACTGGTCGTGGACGTATCTGACACAGGAGCTGGGACTGCCCCCCTCGGACCTGTGGATCAGCGTGTTCACGGATGATGATGAGGCGGCCGGGCTCTGGCATCAGGTTGCCGGAATACCACGGGAGCGGATCGTCCACCTGGGTGAGGGTTCTAACTTTTGGGCGGCAGGGCCTGTGGGCCCCTGCGGCCCATGTTCCGAGATCCTGATCGACCTGGGGCCGCAGTACGGATGCGACAGCCCGGAGTGCGGGGTGGACTGCGACTGCGGCAGGTACCTCGAGCTCTGGAACCTTGTGTTTATGCAGTATTACCGTGACGAGGAGGGCAGGTTCACCAACCTGCCGCGTCAGAATATAGACACCGGAATGGGCTTGGAGCGAATCACATCCGTGATCCAGGGTGTACCCAACAATTTTGAAACCGACCTCTTCTTTCCCCTGATCGAGGAGGCCGCGAGTCTGGCGGGGATCGCGTACGGCTGCTCTGCCAGGGAGGACGTGGCCCTGAAAGTGATCGCGGACCATGCCCGGGCGGTTTCCTTTTTGATCGCAGATGGGGTGGCGCCTTCCAACGAGGGCCGGGGCTACGTGCTGCGGCGCATCCTGCGCCGGGCCATCCGCTACGGCAGGCAGCTGGGGATCGAGGATGCTTTTTTAGGCCGGATCACCGGGCGGGCGATCGCCCTGTACCAGGATGTCTACCGGGAACTCCAGGAACGCCGGGATTTCATTCAGAAAATCGTCGCCATGGAGGAGGAGCGTTTTGGAGAAACCCTGGAGCAGGGGCTGCAGATTTTAAATGATCACCTGGACCAGACCGGCCTGGCATTGAGCGGACAGCTGCCCGGCAGAGTCGCCTTCAAGCTCTACGACACCTTCGGATTTCCGCTGGAGTTGACCCAGGAGATCCTGGCCGAGCGCGGTCTCACGGTGGAGCTGGCAGGATTTCAGGCAGCCATGGAGGGGCAACGCGAACGTGCCCGGACAGCCCGTCTGGAGGCGGCGAGCGCAGCCGGTTACGGGGCCTGGGACGCCTTCCGGGAGTTGTCGACGGAATTCCAGGGGTATGGCAGTCTTTCCGGCAGGTCACAGATCAGGGCGATCATCAACGGCGACATGCTGCAGGCTGAAGCCGGGAGCTCCGCACTCTCCGGGCGCCAGGCGGGCACTGCGCCGGGGGAACCGTGCCAAAGAGTGTCCTATGGCGCGGGCAAGACCGCTTCGATGCTACCAAAAACTAACTGTGGAGAGTGCGGCATACCGACCTGCATGGCCTTCTCCATGGCGCTGGCAGCCGGCAAAGCCACGCTGAGCCAGTGCCCCTATGTCTCCGATGCGGCCAGGGAAACACTGGGAGCAGTTCGCGACAGGATCCAGGTCCTGCTCGATGTCACCCCTTTTTATCCGGAAAGTGGCGGCCAGGTGGGCGACCAGGGATTGATTGTAGGGCCGGACGGCACGATGGTGGTTGAAGACACTAAAAAAGTAGGCAGTCTGATCATTCATCTGGGATACGTTGAACAGGGGGTGCTGCACCAGGGAGACCTGGTGCTGGCCGAGGTCGACAGCCAGCGGCGCCAGGCAACAGCCCGTAACCACACTGCCACTCACCTGCTGCACCAGGCTCTGCGTAGCGTGTTGGGAGAGCATGTCCACCAGACCGGCTCCTATGTGGGACCGGGCCGGCTGCGGTTTGACTTCTCGCATTTTGCCCCGCTCACCGCGCAGGAGTTGCAAGCGGTTGAAGATTTGGTCAACCGGCAGATATTGAGAGATATTCTGGTCAGGTGCTCCGTTTCAGATCGGGAAACAGCGCTAAAGCTGGGGGCGATGGCACTGTTCGAGGAGAAGTACGGCGACGAGGTGCGGGTGGTGACTATCGATGATTTCAGCCTGGAGCTGTGTGGAGGAACGCACGTGCGGCACACCAGTGAACTGGGGCTGTTCAAGATCCTCTCCGATACGGGAATCGGCACCGGTACCAGGCGCATCGAGGCCTTGACCGGAGAGGAACTGCTGCTATACTGGAGAGGACAGGAGCAGTTGCTGGCGGAGGCTGCAGATATACTGAAGGCTGCCCCTGACAACCTGCTCGTCAGGCTGGAGCAAATACAGCAGCAGCTAAGGGCTGCAGAGAGGGAGCTGGAAGAGCTCCGGGGCAAGACTCTGCTGAGCGAGGCGGATGCCCTGCTGGACAATACCTGCGAGGTGGACGGCGTCAAAGTGCTGGCAGCCAGGGTCCAGGCGCACGATCCGGAGTCTCTGCGCAGCCTGGGGGACCAGCTAAAACAGAAGCTCGGCTCGGGCGTGATCATACTGGGCAGCGGTGGCTCCGGGAAAGTCAACCTGGTCGGCTTCGTCACACCTGACCTGATCGAACAGGCCGGCTTGCATGCGGGAGCCATCATCCAGGAGGTGGCCAGGCTGGTTGGCGGCGGCGGCGGCGGCAGGCCAGACATGGCCCAAGCTGGCGGTAAAGACCCGTCCCGCTTGGATGAGGCGCTGCAGGAGGCGGTAAAGATTGTTCACCTCCGGCTTGCCGCTAAACAGGAGAGGCCAGCCTGAAGCGGTAGGATAAGCTCTTTGGCGGTGCAATACAGCAGCAGGGCCGGATGGAAAAGGGCCTGCCCAAAGCCACGAAACGACCGCTGCAGACGGCACCACGCTCCCGAGGCTGCGGGTCCCGCCCGTCGGGACGGTTTTTTAGGAGCTAGGAGGAATATGACATCCCAAGTAGAATAGAGTTTAACAGGAGCGGGAGACTGCCACTTCTTAAGTGGTGGCACTTCAACTCAAGATTGGCAGTTCGCTCGAGATTGGCAGTTCGTTCGAGATGCTTGTACATGCGTACTGGGGGTGAAAACTGATGCCGGATGAATCACTCGACCAGACAATGACCTTTAAGTTCAGGGATGAAGCGAAGTCACCGGCGCGTGAGGTTCTGGGGACCGTGTACGAGGCCCTGAAGGAAAAAGGTTACAATCCGATCAGCCAGCTGGTAGGCTACCTGTTGTCAGGAGATCCGGCGTATATAACGAGCCACCGGAACGCCCGCAACCTGATCCGGAGCTTTGAACGCGACGAGTTGCTGGAGATGCTGATCAAGAGTTATCTGGGCCAAGAATAAAGCGTACAGGTGTCGATGGAATACCGTGCTCTGGGAAGAACCGGCCTCAGTGTTTCCCGCCTCTGCTTCGGAGTTTTGACCATAGGCCCCCTCCAAGCAAATCTGCCCCTGGCAGAGGGTGTTGCGCTGCTGGAACATGCCACAACACAGGGGGTAAATTTTTTTGATACCTCCGAAGACTATCAAACCTACCCGTATCTTCGATCTCTGCTGAGGGCGCATGACCGGCTCATCATCGCATCCAAGTCCTATGCCGTCACCGCACAGGAGATGAAAGCAAGCCTGGAACGGGCAAGAAGGGAACTGGACCGCGACTATATCGACCTTTTTTTGCTGCACGAGCAGGAGTCGGCACTCACGCTGCAGGGGCATCGCCGGGCCCTGGAGCACCTCTGTGAAGCCAGGGAAAAGGGCACGGTCAAGGCCGTAGGCATCTCCACCCACACGGTGCCCGGAGCGCTTGCCGTGCTGCAAGAACCCGGGATAGACGTGCTGCATCCGTTGTTAAACATCAGGGGGGTGGGAATTCGCGACGGTTCTAGGGATGAGATGTTGAAGGCAATCACCGAAGTGGTGCGGCAGGGCAAGGGGGTTTACCTGATGAAAGCCCTGGGAGGAGGCCATCTTCTGCACGAGGCGGAGCTGGCCCTGAAATATGCCTTTGGACAAGAGTATGCCGCCGCAGTAGCTGTAGGTATGCAAACCAGATCCGAGATCGACTATAACGTCAGGCTGGCTTCACGCCTGGCTGTGACCGCAGAGTTGCGAGCAGCTGCAGCCAGGCATGACCGTCAGCTCCATATAGAGGACTGGTGCGATGGTTGCGGCCTGTGCGTGGATGCCTGTCCCCAGGATGCGCTGTGTCTTGGAGATGATGGCAAGATCCAGGTGCAGCATGAGGACTGCTTGCTCTGTGGTTACTGCGCAGGGGTTTGCCCCTATTTCTGCCTCAAGGTGTATTGAGATGTGCGGGGAGCCGGTAATGAGAATCCTTGGTCTCGATCTGGGTGAAAAAAGAGTAGGGGTTGCTATCAGCGATGAACTGGGAATCACTGCGCAGGCCCTGACTACTCTGCAACGCGGCAGCCTGGAAGAGGACTGCAGGGCCATCAGGTCGCTGATCGATTCTTATGGGGTAGGGGAGATCGTTGTCGGATTGCCTCGCGGCCTGCACGGTGAACTGGGGCGGTCAGGCGAGGCCTGCGCTGCCTACGGCAGGGAATTGCAGAAGCGGCTGGACATTCCGGTCGCCTTCTGGGATGAGCGATTGTCGACGGTCGCCGCCGAAAGAATTTTGCTGGAGGCCGATCTGCGCAGAGAACACCGGCGCAGGGTGATCGACCAGGTGGCAGCCTGCTGGATTTTAAGCGGTTATCTGAGCAAACGCCAGAATCAAGACAGGGACAGCGGGCCATTACCCGGGGGCGCATAGCCCAGTTAGGAAGCATGCTTAAAATGGTATATTTTTGAACAACCCTGGGCAGTATTGATTCGTAATCAAGTTTTAAATTCCAATCACAGGGCATTCAAGCTTACAAAAGCAATGGAGGTGTTAGCCATGGATTTTGATGAGGACGAGGTAATTGTGCTCACCGATGACGATGGACAGGAGCATGAATTTAACCTCGTGGACACCATTACCGTCAATGATAAGGAGTATGCCATCCTTCAGCCGGTCGACGAAGACGAGGCGATCATCCTGAGGTTTGGCATCGATGAGGAAGGCAACGAAGTGCTGTATGATATCGAAGACGATGAGGAATGGGAGCATGTGGCCGACGCCTGGCAAGAAATGTCACAAGATGATGGAGTTTAAGCCCGGAAGTAATTACTGCCAACATCCTCTCATATAGTGATCATAAAATACGAGGCAGGCCACCGAGCCCGGGTGGGCTGACAAACGAGGCCGGGGCGCCTCCGGCCGGGAGCAGCCCGGCCGGAAGAAAACCAGCTTGGCCGTATCGGGTGCTCCCTGCCTGAAGGAAAACTACGCCCGGGAAAGCATTCCTCGCCAGAGGAGCGGAAGAAGGGGCCCCTTTGCTAAGAAGACCGGTCACCGGGTTAGTCCTTTTTTTGGTGTTGGCAGCAGCCGGGATCGGGATAGCCGGCGCATACAACTGGAACCGGACCTGGAAGGAGCGCATTTTCCCTGCAGTGCGGATCGAGGACGTCAGTCTGGGCGGTCTAACCGAGCAGGAGGCGTCGCAGAAGCTGGGCCTGCTCGGAGAAGAGTTCCTGGCTTCACCGGTTACGCTCGTCTTGGAACAACACTCCTGGCAGGTATCAAGAAGAACCCTCGGTTTCAAGGTAGATCCTGCCGACAATGCCTACCAGGCTTTCATGGTCGGTCGTAGCGGCCCTTTCTGGAGAAGAGGCTGGACGCTATGGCAGGCCTTTTATATTGACAGCGACCTCCCTCTCAAGACCTCTCTCGATCGAGACCGGGCGCGATCTGTATTGCAAGGCTTTGCCAAGAGCTGCTATACCTCCCCGCAAGATGCGCGCCTGGAGGTCGATGATCGCGGCAACATCCGGGTAATACCAGGGAAACCGGGCCAGGTGATCGACATCGATGCCTCGATCGCGGCGCTGGAGCAGAACACGCATCAGTTCGCAGGGAAGCAGGAGCTCCATCTGGCAGGCCGGCAGCCGCAGGTGAGCACTGAAGACGTGGAAGGCATGAAGATCAACGGCCGACTCGCATCCTACACTACCTATTTCGACGTCACCAACGTGAACCGCACCTACAACGTCAATGTAGCATCCGACGCCCTGGACAACTGCCTGGTCAAGCCTGGCGGCGTCTTTTCCTTCAATCGGATAGTCGGCCCCCGTAGCCAGGAAACCGGATACAAGGAAGCCCTGATCATCGATCAGGACAAATTTACCCCAGGCATCGGGGGCGGGGTCTGCCAGGTCTCCTCCACCCTGTATAACGCGATCCTGCTGGCCGGGTTGGAGATAATGGAGCGCAGCAACCACTCGCTGCCAGTTGCGTACGTCCCGCTGGGGAGGGATGCCACCGTGGCCTATGGGTCTTACGACCTGCAGTTCCGCAACAACACCGACGGCTATCTGTACATCAAGACTACGGTGGGCGATGGCGCTCTTACCATAATGATTCTCGGCGATACGGCCGAGAAGAAGACAGTGGAGTTGGATTCCGTCGTGGACAAGGTCTTGGATTTTCAGGTGATCGAAAAAGAAGATCCCTCGCTTGAAAAAGGGAAAAGGGTGGTGGAGACTGCCGGAGTAAAGGGGTATCAGGTCAGAGCCTTCAGGGTGATCGATGGGGTTAGGACGCTGCTCTCGAACGACGTCTACAAACCGGTGGATGAGGTCGTCCGGATCGGGACGATGGAGCCTCCGGTGACGCCGGCCCCTCTCCAGCCGCAGCAGGCTGTTCCCGGATCTCAGCCGCAGCCGGCAGCCCCCACAGGGGTTCAACAGCAGCCGGCAGCCCCCGCATCTCAGCCGCAGCCGGCTTCGAATGCGCCTTCGAATGGGCTGCAGCCCCAGCTATCTACGACCGCATCTCAGCCGCAACCAGCTCCGGCCGGGAGTCAGCAGAGCCCCGGCCTGCCCGGTGCGCAGCAGCCGGTGCCTGTCTCGCCCGGGACTCATTAGCATCAGATGAACGCACCAGGGGCTGATCAGCAGCAGTGCTTAGGGACTCCCGGTCTAAGCGTCCTCGTCAGGGTTCCCATATCCCGGCAGTGTTTTTAGGGCACAGCAGCTGTGACCGCTCAGGACTGGCCAACCCCTTACGTTTAATAACGAGCGCCCTCTCAGATAGTGTATAATAGAGATATATTTTGGGAAAGAGGCTGGAGCCTGGATGGCCATTAAAGCGAAAGCCTTAAAAGCGAGAGGCTGGTTTAATAGATATAATCCGGTCGGTATTGGAATATTGCTCTTCTTGGTGGGCTGTCTATGGATCGGGGCGCAGCTGTACGTCGATATACTGATTGGCCCGGTAGGGCCATTGACCCACTCTCCTAAGATCTCCGTGATCAGCATTAAGAAGGGTTCTTCCCTGAGGGAGATCGGAGACGAGCTGCAACAGGAAGGAATGATCAGCAGCAGCACGCTGTTCCTGTTATACGCCCGTCTGACCGGAGCGGACAAGCGGATCGAGGCCGGTTCATACCGGATCAGCAACAACCTCTCCATGAAAGAGATCCTGGACCTCATCGTGGGGGGAGAAGTGCTGCAATACCGGGTGGTGATTCCGGAGGGCTACACCAACGATCAGATCGGCAGCCTGTTGGCAAACCACGGCATAATGACCAGCGCTGACTGGCAGAGCGCTCTTGCTGAAGAGAATTTTAACTATCCCTTCTTGCAGGATGCGCCAGCCGGGCCGCACCGCCTGAACGGCTTCCTGTTTCCCGCCACCTACGACTTTCGTACCGATTTCACCCCCCAACAGATCCTGGAACTGATGCTCAAGCGGTTTGGAGAGGCCTTTACGCCTGAGCTGCAAAAACGCGCCAGCCAGCAGGGGATGAGTGTCAGGCAGGTGGTCATCCTGGCTTCAATCGTGGAGCGTGAGGCCAAGCTCGGGTCAGAACGCCCAATCATCGCCTCGGTCTTTTTAAACCGGCTGAAACTGGGTATGCCTCTGGGGTCTGATGCCACGATTGACTATGTGCTGGGCGCATCCAAGGATAGGCTGACCTACCAGAACCTACGCACGCCGTCTCCCTACAACACCTATCTTCACCAGGGGCTCCCTCCCTGGGCCCATTTGCAACCCGGGCCTGGCCTCGATCATGGCGGTGTTGTATCCGTCCCAGACCAACTATCTCTATTTTATGGGAAAAGGCGATGGCTCTCATTTCTTCAGCACGACTTACGGGGAGCACATGGCTGCTGCCCAGCGCTACGGACATTAGGTAACACTCCCTAAACCCCTGAAGGGGGTGGGCTTCTAAGCAACTCTTACGGTGTGGCTATCTCTTGCGAGACCCCGTTTCCGTGTGGTTGACCCGGGGGCGAGGGATGCGGCTTCTCTCCGAATGACACAAATCTCCAGTGAGGAGATGCGGACGCTGACCAGTAAATTATTTCTTTACAAAAGAGGATTATAGTAATTGATGTAAATTATTTCTTTACAAAAGAGGATTATAGTAATTGATGTAGAAGAATGGAGAATTTAGGCGAAGTATGGAGGTATAGCTCTGGATGTACATAGAAACACCAAAGTACAATAATTCCTGAGATAGGCTCCGTTCGCTGGCATCGGTTATCCCTCGGCTGATCCCTCGGCTGATTAGGAAGTTGACGTCCATCGGCTGATTGGGAAGTTGACGTCCATCGGCTGAATGGGAAGTTGACGTTTGGAACCGGAGGATGCGGAGTGATCAAAAAAGATAAGAGTATGGAACAACTGCTTGCGGAACTGAAGGCCCTGCGTAAGCAGGTGAAGGAACTGCAGCAGGCGCAGGAACTGCAACAGGAGAAGGAATTGCAGCAGGCGCAGGATGCCCTGCCGCGCCGGGCGGCGGCGGCTGGCATGATGGCGCCTGATTTATCGCCGGCGGAGGCTACGCCGGAGGATATGTCGGAGGATGCCCTGCAACGCCGGGAGGAGCATTATCGCCTGCTCCAGATAACCGGCTACATGAACGATGTTATCATCCGGACAGATACCGGGGGAATCATACAGTATATCAGCCCCTCTGTCGCAAACGTCCTCGGCTATGAACCGGAGGAGAGGCTGGGCCGATCTGCCTTTGAGCTGGTGCATCCCGATGACGGGGAAAGGCTGAGGTCGGTTTTTGAAAACGGTATTAACAACGCTTCATCGGGTAGGATAGAATGCCGGTATCGACATAAGGACGGACACTACGTATGGTTGGAGTGGGTGGGCAAGGTGCTGGAAAACGAAACCGGCACTGTCACCGGAGCCGTCTTCTGCGCCCGCGACATCACCGAACGCAAGCAAGCGGAGACGCTATACCGCACGATCTTCGAGACCACCGGAACGGCCACGTTGATCAGTGAGGACGATACCACGATCTTCCTGGCTAATGAAGAATTCACAGTCATCTCGGGCTATTCCAGGGAAGAGATCGAGGGCAAGAAAAGCTGGACGGAATTCTTTACCCCAGGTGATCTTGAAAGAATGACCGGCTATCATCATGCCAGAAGAATCGATCCCCAGGCCCCTCCCAGCCAATATGAGGCAGGGCTCATCAACAGGAGCGGCACCATCAAGAAAGTTGTCATGAAAGTGGCGATTATTCCTGGAACCAGGAGGAGCGTGCTCTCCTTCCTAGATATCACCTCGCTCAAACAGGCCGAAGAGGAACTGCGCCAGAGGGCTGCGGAACTGCAGGCGGTCTTCAAGGCCCTGCCGGACCTCTACTTCAGGCTCGGCGCGGATGGCACCTTCCTCGACGTGTTGGCCGGACGTCTCTGCGACCTCCATCTCCCGATCGGGGAACTGCTCGGGAAGCGCATCCAGGATACTTCCAAGCGGCTGGCCGGGCAGTTTCAGGAGGCGATCGACCGGGCGCTGGGCACGAGGTCGGTGGTGATGATCGAGTACTCGCTCACCATCAATGGCGAGGAGAAGTGCTTCGAGGCGCGGTTCACCCCACTGCTCGAGGACCAGGTGATCGTGGTCGTCCGCAACATCACCTATCGCAAAAATGCGGAGCGGGCGCTCCAGGAAAGGGCTGCGGAACTGCAGGCGGTCTTCAAGGCCCTGCCGGACATCTACTTCAGGCTCGGCGCGGATGGCACCTTCCTCGACGTGTTGGCCGGACGTCTCTGCGACCTCTATCTCCCGATCGGGGAACTGCTCGGGAAGCGCATCCAGGATACTTCCAAGCGGCTGGCCGGGCAGTTTCAGGAGGCGATCGACCGGGCGCTGGGCACGAGGTCGGTGGTGATGATCGAGTACTCGCTCACCATCAATGGCGAGGAGAAGTGCTTCGAGGCGCGGTTCACCCCACTGCTCGAGGACCAGGTGATCGTGGTCGTCCGCAACATCAACGATCGCAAAAAGTCGGAGCGGGAACTCCGGGAAAGAGAAGAACAGTTGCGGCAGATCACCGATAACATGCTCGACATGGTCTGCCAGACAGACGCTGAAGGGATTATCCAATATGCAAGCCCTTCGAACGAGGGCGTTCTGGGATATAAGCCGAAAGAACTGTTGGGAAGGAGCATCTTTGAATTTGTGCATCCTGATGACCTGAACAGGACGATAGCTACCTTCGTGACAGGTATTAAAATGCTTGCCGGAGGGAGGCTGGAGGTGCGCTTCAGACACGCCGCCGGCCATTACCCGTGGCTGGAGATCGTCGGCAAACCCCTATTCGACGCTCGGGGAGCGGCTACCGGGGCGATCTTCGGAGCCCGCGACATTACCGAGCGTAGGCAGGCGGAGCTATACTTAAAAGAGAGCGAGGAGCGATTCCGGACGCTCTTTGAGAGCGCCCCTGTCGGAATTGTGATCGCCCGCGGCGGTCACATCCTGCTTGCCAACCAGACCTTCATGTTTATGTGGGATATAGAAGACCCCTCCGAGCTTTCTGCCAAGCCGGTGGTTGACTATTTTGCATCAGATTATCGCCAGGAGATCCTGGAAAGAATCGATAATCTGGAACAGGGAGTAGCCGCGCCCAGACTGCTGGAAACCTTCGGGTTAAAGAAGAACGACCCGGCCTTTCCCATATACATCGAGATCGCCGGGCTCGACCTCTCTGACGGCCCTGCAGTCGTGGCGTTTATCAGCGACATCACCGACCGCAAGCTAGCGGAAGAAAGGTTGCGGGAGAGCTACACAAGGCTGGAGAAAACCCTCGAACAGACGGTGGAGTCCCTGTCGTCGATGGCAGAGATGAGAGACCCCTATACTGCAGGACACCAGGTAAGAGTGGCCAAAATTGCCTGTGCCATCGCCTCTGAGTTGGGAATGTCCAGGGAACAGATAGAAGCGTTCAGAATGGCGGCACTGATTCATGACATAGGAAAAACCATAGTGCCGGCGGAGATCCTCTGCAAGCCGGGCCCATTGAGCAGTCTGGAGCTGAATTTTGTTCAGGCCCACGTCCAGGCCAGCTATGATATCGTCAAGGCCATAGAATTCATCTCGCCGATCGCCGAGATCATCCTGCAGCACCATGAGAGGCTCGACGGATCCGGGTATCCCCGGGGGTTGTCGGGGGACAATATTTTAAAGGAGGCCCGGATCCTGGCGGTGGCCGACGTGATCGAAACGATGGCCTCGCACCGCCCCTACCGCCCGGCATTTCCCATGGAAGCGGCGCTGGACGAGATCCAGAAGCACAGGGGGGTGCTTTACGATCCCGAGGTGGTGGATGCCTGCTTTAGCCTTTTTCAGGACAAGGGTTTTAGCCTGACAGACTGAAGCAGTGAGGGGATGAGGCAGTCAACCACCAGCCACCTATAGAGGTGGGGGCTTGCGCCTAACCCAAAGCAGGCTGACGCGATAGGCCGGTTGACGACGGCCCGCCAGCAACACTTATAGCATTACAGGCAAGGTGTATTTCCGGGCAATATTGCGAGAGGCGTTCAAATCGGCGTTAAGCTCGAATCCGCATGCCCGACAGACAAAACGTGATTGAGAACGGCGATTGGAGCGATGGAGGTGCCCGCAACGAGAACACTCTTGCGAGGTATGGCGAGGGTCAACACCGGCAACCTGGCACCCCTTGGCTTCAGCCTTGTACCCCAGGAATGCCCGGAGTTGGGCGAAGCTCCAGGAGTGCAGACGACGGCGCGATTCCCTGCCGTGTTGCCGGACACGGGCACGGATGTTAACCAGATTCTCAGCTGAAATTACACTGCCAGGCTGAACGGAATCGACAATGCGCCGACTGAGCACGTGATCGCAATCACGGCGGAAACGGTTAACCTTTCCGCCAAGCCTTTTAAGATGGCGCTTAGCGGACTTGGTGCCTTTCGCCTGAAGCGAGCGCTTCAATCGGAAATACCGGCGGTCGATGTTTTTCCACCGCTTCTCACCAAAGAACTGGTTATTAGAACAGACGGCAGGACGGTTCAAACCCAGATCAACACCGATCACATCTCCCGACGATTCAAATTCAACATCGGGAATCGTGACCACCACATGCAACCAGAAAGCGCCTTGGCGATAGATCAGATCGGCGCTGTCAAAACCGGTGGCTTTAACCAGAATACTATTGGCGTGAGGATTGATAGAGAAGGCGACTTTCTGTCTTCCGGCAGTGGACGAGAGACTGACAACGGTAGCTTCCTGTTTGATGTTATAAGTGCGGGCATCATAACGGATCGGTACGAGCGTTCCAGACGGGCAAGATGTTTTATGTCCTTTCTTCCGGAGAACAAGAGCAGATTTAACCGCCTCGGTTGCTTTAACTCGGGACGCTATCACCAGTTGGGAGGGAAGTTCCGGGTACTGCGCCCGAAGATCATAGTAGGTAGCCCGATGCAATTTAACGCCATTCTTCTCAGAATGCTCCCAACCGTAAGATGCAACCGCGTTAAAACAAGCGGCATACTGGCGTAAGGTTTCGAGAAGCATCTCAGATTGTTCGATTGTCGGGTTAAGTTTGAGGCGAATTGTTCTCTGCATATCCATATGTTACCACATTTTGCGAAAGTGGGCAAGGCGCATTCCTCCCCGGCTTTAGAAGTCGGGGTCTCCTGCGCCAAATATGATGAAGATCTATGTCAACCATAGAGAGTATGAGATAGAGCACCCCGAGGGAACCCTGCTGGTGTTCCTACGCCAGGAACTGGGCCTCATGGGAACCAAGAAGGGATGCAACGAGGGGCATTGCGGCAGTTGTACCGTACTCGTCAACGGCCAAGCCTGGAGGGCCTGTGTCACCAGGCTGAACCGGCTGGAGGAGGCAAACATTGAGACCATTGAGAACCTGGGCACGCCCGGAAGCCTGCATCCTCTGCAGGCAGCTTTCATTCAAGAGGGAGCGATGCAGTGCGGGTTTTGCACTCCCGGCATGATCATGGCCGCCAAAGGGCTCCTTGATATAAACCAGGAGCCCACGGAAGAGGAGATCCGCCAGGCGCTCCAGTTCAACCTCTGCCGCTGTTCTGGTTACTCAAGCATCTCCAGGGCAATCAGCATTGCAGCCAAAATGCTCAGGACGGGCTCGTCTTCACAGCCGTTGCTGGCCGGCGCGGCAGCGGCCGCAGCCGGGAGCCCCGGGCGCCCTCTGGGCGCGGGTGTCGTGGGTCTGTCAGTACCAAAGGTGGATGCCGTTGCCAAGGTCACCGGCGCTCCGATTTATGCCGACGATATGCGGCGCGATCACATGCTCTATGGCAAACTCGTATACGGCGGTCTCCCTCATGCCAAAGTGGTTGCAGTGAACACCGCTGCAGCAAAAAACCTGCCGGGCGTAGCCGCCGTATTGACTGCATCTGATATGCCAGGCTTGAACGCCTTTGGCAGGATCATACCCCACCAGCCGGTGCTGGCAGGAGATATTGTACGTTATGTGGGGGATCCCGTAGCGGTCGTTTACGCAGAGACGGAAGTTGTCGCCGAACAAGCCGCGGCTCTGGTGAGCGCCACGTTAGAACCTCTGCCGGGCATTTTCGATCCCCTGGCTGCCATGCGTGAGGATGCGCCAAAATTATACCCGAACGGAAATATTCTCAGCCGGACCACCATTAAAAAAGGCGACATCGGCAAGGGTTTTGAGCTCGCAGATGTGGTGGTGGAGGACACCTATTCGACTCAGTGCGTGGAACATGCTTACCTGGAACCGGAATCTGCCTTGGCCGAAATTGATGCAGATGGAAAGCTGACTGTCTGGACCGGCAGTCAGGGCTCCCATGTCATACGCAGCGAAATAGCCAGGGCGCTCGGATATCCGGAGGATAAGGTGCGTGTCATCGCTACGGCAACAGGTGGAGCATACGGCGGCAAGATAGAACCGGTAATTCAGATCCATGCAGCCCTCGGGTCCTTAAAGACCGGTAGGCCTGTCAAAATGACGGTGACCCGCCGTGAATCAATCATGAAGTCCACCAAACGCCATCCCGAAAAAATATACATGAAGCACGGAGCGACCAGGGATGGCAGGCTGGTGGCTGTAGAGGCCAGGATCGTGGCCGATACCGGCCCTTACGCATCCTTAGGCATGGCAGTGGTTTCTCAATCTGCGGCAGTGGCTGCCGGGCCTTATAAAGTTCCCAATGTCCATGTAGATGCAGTCGGTGTTTACACCAACAACGCCGTAGGCGGCGCCTTCCGCGGTTTTGGCACCACCCAGGCTGCTTTTGCCGGGGAAATTCAGATGGACCGCCTGGCGCTCCAGCTAGGCCTGGACCCGATCGAATTTAGGAGGCGCAATGCCCTGAAGGTAGGGGATATGACGGCGACCGGGCAGGTTCTGGAGCCGTCAGTGGCCTTTGACGAGACACTGGTTGCAATAAAACAAGGCCTGTCACAGCTAACCCTGCCGGCTTCAGGTATCCGCAAAAAAATCGGGGTGGGAGTGGCCAGCGCTTATAAAAATGTAGGAATGGGGGGCGGCAGGTCGAGTGGAGTAGGAGCAGCGGTTGAGCTGGCCGGTCAGGGCAAAGTAGTCGTCATGACAGGAGCCGTTGACTTGGGGCAGGGTTCCGATACCGCTCTGGCCCAGATAGCCGCCACTGCAGGAGGATTTCCTTTTCACTGCGTTTCGGTGATCTCCGGCGATACTGACCTGTGCCCTGACGCCGGGACAACCAACGCCTCCCGCCAGACATTCGAATCGGGCAACGCTGTCCGCTATGCCTCCGTTGGGCTGAGTAAGCATCTTAAAAAGGCTGCGGCCGGATTCTGGAACAAGACGCCGGGAGAGGTTGTCTTCGACGGAGAGGGTGCTGTTGCCGGGGAGAGAAGATTGAGTTATGCCGAACTGTATCGATTGCTGATAGATCAGGGAATGGAAACCAGGATTTCATATCACTACGATCCTCCGGCAGTCTACCCGCTGCCGGAAAATGCAGACCATCAGCCTGGTGAAGACCCGGAACGTTACCGCATCCATTACACTTACAACTTTGGGACACATGCTGCCGTCGTTGAGGTTGACACTGAGACGGGCGAGGTAAGGGTGCTCAAGGTGCTTGCAGCCTATGAAGTCGGCAAGGCCATTCACCCGCAAAACGTCCGGACCCAAATTGAGGGCTCTGTCGTCATGGGGTTGGGCTATGGATTGATGGAAGAATTCAGATTGAGCGAGGGGCAAGCGATCACGGATACTTTAAAAAAGCTCAATCTTCCGCGCAGCACCGTTGCCCCCGAGATTGAAGTCTATATCGTCGAGGACCCTCAGCCAGGCGGACCGTTCGGGGCCAAAGGATTGGGGGAGTTGGCCGTCAATCCTACCGCTCCGTCCATTCTCAACGCCATTTATAACGCGGTAGGCGTGCGCTTAAAAGAGCTGCCGGCAACTCCTGACAAGGTGCTTGCGGCAATCAGGGAAAAGGCAGGCTTACAGTAATTGGGAACTATGATGCTCCTCAGGGTGAGAAAAAGGAACTATCCTCGTAAACTCGAGGTTGAGCGCTTCGATAGCTTTGCAGCCATTGACCCTATTTAACAGGTTTGTTGCAGCCATTGACCCGAGAGGATACCTCAAAAAAACCTGATTGATACCGCAGACGGGGAGGCATTTACTGGCATCACTCTGCCACTCGTTCGATTTCCACTCAAGCTCATGACGGACAAAATAATTTTCAAGGCATTGGAGATGCACCACGGCAGTAAGGCACGGACCGCTCGCTACCTGGACATCTCTCTGCGCACTCTTTACCATCGGCTAGAAAATCTTTCAAAATTGTAGTTGCCGTATTTTCATATATGCAATTATTGCGAACAGAACTGGTTGATTTGCAATTTTTTCAATGATCTGAATCATTACTGGAATCATTAATTACGCCATTAAATCTCGTTGGACTGTCATTTTTCCCTGTTGCACAGGCAATAGGGATATTTTTATGGCCATTGCGATTAATTGGCATGAATTTTGCGAAATATATTTTATGCTACTCACTATTTTAAAGAGGCGAGGAAAAGATAATATGAACATTTTACTGATTGACGACGACCCCGGTTGCCTTAAAAGTCTGGCCTCAGTCCTGGAGATGGCAAAACACGTCTGTCAAGCGTTCACTGTTCCCGCGGAGGCCTTGGAAGCATACCGGCAGAAAGCATTTGATGTTGTCATCACAGATTTACAGATGCCCGTTATGAACGGGATCCAGGTTCTACAGCAGATTCGCTCACTCAATCCGGATGCCAAGGTGATCATCCTGACTGCCTATTGCGACGAAAATGCTGCCGACGCCGCCATGAACAACCTTGCCTATTCTGTTTTGGAAAAACCACTGCAGCTTGAAGAAATAATAACTGTGCTCGAGGAAATCGAGCAGGATAAAGCAGGACCGTCAGCGGGAAGGTTTGGGCCTGAGCATGAATAGACCTGGCCGGGGATACAGTGGAAACAATCCAATAGGGTTCGAGTAAAGATTCTGCCGGCATTTAAAATTTAAAATTAGAATTTAAATTGCAGGAGGAATCGGAAATGGAAGCGAACGATGTCACTCAGATACCAGCTAAGAGCGGCTGCCTTCCAGACCAACCTTCTGGCCCTGAATGCTGCAGTTGAAGCAGCCAGGGCAGGGAAACACGGCAAGGGATTCACGGTAGTGGCCGAGGAGGTCAGGAACCTCGCCCAGCGCAGCGCTGCGGCGGCAAAAGAAACTGCAGAAATGATTGAGGGCTCCATCAAGAAGACCGAGGTTGGGACTAGGATTGCCCAAGAAACATCAAAGTAGAGAGGTATTTTAGTTTAGTGAGTTATTAGACAGGCTCTTGAAGCCTGCTTTTTTATGCCACATGAGGCAGGAGAACATCGGAAAATGAAGAAGTGTTTCAGAGTCACGGTGGCACCGCTGTTGGAATCGGTACTGAGCCAAATCTTGCCGGGTCGGCATTATTCCGCAACAGGCGCCCATTAAAGGATGACTATTGAAATGAGTTTGCTGGCAAAGGCGTGAAAAAAATGAGCAATACCGACAGGATAAGCGATTACGACCGATACCTCTTTCACCAAGGCAGTCATTTCCAAAGCTATCGCATGTTGGGTGCGCACCTGACCGTCCGGGACGGAATTTCCGGGGTCCGGTTTGCTGTCTGGGCGCCCAACGCGCTGGAAGTGCGCGTGGTGGGGGAATTCAATCGCTGGCAGGGGAAAGGGCACCTCATGCAGCGCCTGGGCGATTCGGGTATCTGGGAGTTGTTCGTGCCATCTCTTGTGGCAGGTATTATATATAAATATGAAATTGTTACCAGGAAGGGCGAACGGAAACTGAAGGCCGACCCGTATGCTTTCTGGGCAGAAGTACGGCCTGGCACAGCCTCGAAAGTTTTTCCGCTGGATGATTACAACTGGCAGGACGACCGGTGGCGGGAAGAGAAACCGGCCGCCGGCGGCGTCTGCCAGCCACTGTCCATATATGAAGTGCACCTGGGGTCATGGCGCCGGAATCCGGACGGAACATTTTATTCCTATCGCCAGTTGGCTGATGAACTGGTGGATTATGTCGCCGACCTGGCCTTTACTCATATCGAGGTATTGCCGCTGGCCGAGCATCCCTTTGACGGCTCTTGGGGGTACCAGGCGACCGGTTATTATGCCCCCACCAGCCGGTATGGCAACCCTGACGATTTCAAATATTTCGTGAACAAATGCCATGAGCGGGGTATCGGCGTAATCATGGATTGGGTTCCGGGCCATTTTTGCAAGGACGATCAGGGCCTGCGGTTGTTCGACGGTTGCCCGCTCTATGAAAGCGGATTTCCCAAGTTAGCGGAGAATCCAGGGTGGGGTACACTGAATTTTGATTTTTGCCGGCCGGAAGTGTGGAGTTTTCTTATCGGAAACGCCCTGTACTGGCTTGACATTTTCCATATCGACGGCTTGAGGGCGGATGCAGTTGCCAATATGCTGTACCGTGATTACGGCAAACAACCGGGAGAATGGATGCCCAACCGTTATGGCGGCAAAGAGGATCTGGAAGCAATCGAGTTTATCAAAAAACTGAACGAAGTAGTCCATCATTACTATCCGCAGGCGCTGGTGATTGCCGAGGAGTCGACCGCCTGGCCGCTGCTCACCAGGCCGGTTTATCTGGGAGGACTGGGCTTCGACTACAAGTGGAACATGGGGTGGATGAACGATGCTTTGAGATACATTTCTCTTGATCCCGTTTATCGTCGATGGGAGCATGACCTGTTAACCTTTTCTTTACTGTATGCTTTTTCGGAAAACTTCTTGCTGCCGTTGTCCCACGACGAAGTTGTTCACGGCAAGAAGTCCTTGCTTGACAAGATGCCGCGGGATTACTGGCAAAAATTCGCCAATCTGAGAGCTTTTTATGGCTACTTTATGGCCCACCCCGGCAAAAAACTGCTGTTTATGGGGGGAGAGTTTGGCCAGTTCAGCGAATGGAGTGAAGCGCGGGAACTGGATTGGCAGTTGCTTGATTTCGAGATGCACGCCAACATGAAGCAGTATGTCCGGGACCTTAATGGTTATTACCGCCAAGACCCGGCTTTCTGGCAGGTGGATGATAACTGGCAGGGATTCGAATGGATCGACTGCCACAATTACTTCCAGAGTATCATAAGTTTTCTGCGTAAATCCAGGGACGGGGAGTATACCGTGGTGTTATGCAATTTTACTCCGGTGGTGCGGCACAATTACCGGATTGGTGTTCCCAAGCCCGGCAGATACCGGGAGGTATTCAACAGCGATTTATCCCGGTATGGCGGGTCCGGTGTGGGGAATCCGGACCTGGTGGCGGATGAAACGGCCTGGCATAACCAGCCGTGTTCAATGAGCGTTACTGTTCCGCCACTGGCCACCATATACATGAAATACGAAGTTGTTCAGGACGATTAGGAGGGGGAGGGGGTTCGATGCGCGGCAAGGAATGTGTGGCCATGATTTTGGCCGGCGGTCAGGGCAGCAGATTGGGCGTGCTTACCGATACCCTGGCGAAACCGGCGCTGCCTTTCGGCGGAAAATACCGCTTGATTGATTTCTCATTGAGTAATTGTTCCAACTCGGGTATTGATACGGTTGGCGTTTTAACCCAGTATCGGCCGCTGGAATTGCATAGTTATATCGGCATAGGCAGCCCGTGGGACCTTGACCGGAATGAGGGAGGAGTTTTTATTCTACCCCCGTTCGTCCAGACCAAGGGAGGTGAGTGGTACAAGGGCACGGCAAACGCCATCCACCAGAACGCCTTTTTCATTGATCAGTACTCCCCGCAGTATGTCTTGGTTTTGTCCGGCGACCACATTTATAAAATGGATTATTCGTTGATGCTGAAGTTTCATAAAGAAGCCAGAGCCGACGCTACCATCGCGGTGATCGCAGTGCCCCGGAAGGAGGCTAGCCGCTTCGGCATCATAAACACCGACCCGGACGGGCGCATTGTTGAATTTGAGGAGAAACCCCGGGAGCCTAAAAGCAATTTGGCTTCGATGGGGGTGTATATTTTCACCTGGGATGTGTTGAAGACCTATCTGCAACAAGACGATCAAGACCGGGACTCGGCTCATGACTTCGGAAAAAACATTCTGCCCGTCATGTTAAAAAATGACCTGAAAATGATGGCTTATCGGTTTAAAGGATACTGGAAAGATGTCGGTACGATAGAGAGTCTTTGGGAAGCCAACATGGATTTGCTCAGCGATGTTCCCGAACTGGATTTATATGATGCCGGCTGGCGCATTTTTTCGGTCAACCCTACCTCACCTCCCCATCTTGTGGCTCCAAGCGGTAAAGTCAGGTGCTCGTTGGTCAGCGTAGGCTGCCTTATTTCCGGCGAAGTCGAGAATTCGGTATTGTTTGCCGGGGTCGAAATCGAGCCCGGGGCGATCGTGAAGGATTCTGTTGTAATGCTTGACGCCAAACTCGGAGCGGGTGCATATGTCGAAAAAGCCATTATCGGACCGAAAGCTGTTATCGAGGAGAATTGCCAAATCGGCGCCATCATAAGGCAGCACGGCAGCGACGCCAAAATCAGCGTAATCGGCCCGCAGGCCACAATACCTGCAAATACTATATTGCCTGCCGGCGCAATAGTTAACCAGCCAGGTGTCCTTCTCCAGACGACCAAAAATGGGGGGGGAGAAAGAATGAAAAATGTGCTGGGAGTCATCAACCTGCATGAGAATGAGGAACTCTTAAAAGAGATTGCCCGTCAACGACCGCTGGCTACCGTCCCCTTCGGCGGAAGGTTCCGCATCATCGATTTTATCCTGTCCAATATGGTGAATTCGGGCATCCACGCTGTCGGTATCATGGCCAAAAAACAATACCGGTCCCTGATGAACCATCTGCGCACAGGCAAGGATTGGGATTTGGCCCGCAAGCGTGATGGGCTTTTTCTGCTGCCGTCTGATCATGTTCACTATTCCAACAGCATTTATAAAGGCGATTTGGAACATTTCCACGACCAGGCCGACTTTTTCAAAAAAAGCAACCAGGATTATGTTCTTATCGCCTGCAGCCACATTATCTACAACTTCAATTTTAACGAGGCCTATCAGGCCCATTTGGAAAGTCGGGCCGATATCACCGTCTTGTATAAAGAGGAGCAGCCCCGTCCGGGGAAATCTTTTTCCATGGCTACCCTGATATCGGCCGGTGATGATGGGTGGGTTACCGAGATGGAAGTGAAATTAGGCAAGATCGCCGGGGGAAAGATCGGCCTGGAGGCCTTCATCATGTCCAAGGAACTGCTTCTGCAAATTATTGAGGATTGTTTGGCCAGAGGCGAATTTGATTTAACCAGGGAAGGAATTATCAAGAATATGCGCCGGTACAAAATTCGCGGCTTTCCGTTCCGGGGCTACACGGCCAAAATCAATTCTATCCGGGATTATTACCTGGCCAGCATGGAGCTGTTGAATCGGGACGTATGGCAGGAGTTGTTTAATAAATCGCGTCCCATCTACACCAAGGTAAAAGATGAAGCGCCGGCAAACTACCGGGAGTGCGCGGCGGTCAGCAATTCTCTGGTGGCCAATGGCTGCATCATCGAAGGGCGGGTGGAGAATAGTCTGCTGTTTCGCGGCGTGAGGGTCCATAAAGGGGCGCACATCAAAAACAGTATCATCATGCAGAAAGGCGAGATTGGCGTCAACGCAGCCCTGGAGAACGTGATCTGCGACAAAGACGTGACCATTACCGATGGGAAACGCCTGTCAGGCGATAAAAATTATGTCATGGTCATTGAGAAGGGGATGGTAGTCTAAATGAGATCGGTGTTATTTGTTGCCGCCGAGGCCGTTCCTTTTGTCAAAACCGGCGGGTTGGGCGATGTTGTCGGCTCGCTGCCCAAGGAACTGAAAAATCAGGGAGGCGACGTTCGGATAATTCTGCCTAAATACGAGGACATTCCAGCCCATTGGGAGGAAAAAATGATCTACCGCAAGAGTATCAACGTGCCGCTGCGGTGGCGGCGGCAATATTGCGGACTCATTGAACTGGAACACGAGGGATTGACCTATTATTTCATCGATAATGAATATTATTTCAAGCGGCGGGGGCTATACGGTTTTGCCGACGACGCCGAGCGTTTCGCCTATTTTTGCAGGTCGGTGCTTGAAGTTTTGCCTTATCTGGGATTTGAACCCGAAATCATGCATTGCCACGACTGGCATACCGCCGTCCTGCCTGTGCTGCTTCAAGCGCACTACCGCGGCAAGCCCGGTTATGACGACCTGCACTCGGTGCTGACCATACATAACATCGATTACCAGGGGGTCTTCGACCCAAAAGTGCTGGAGGATGTGCTGGAACTGAACGCATCCGAATACTTTACCGCCGATAAACTGGAATTCCACGGCAAGGTGAACTATTTAAAAGGCGGAATTGCCTGCGCCGACGCCATCACCACCGTGAGCCAGACTTACGCCCGGGAGATTCTGACGGCCGAAGGGGGCAGGCAATTGGACGGAATGCTGCGCCGTCGGCAGCATGATTTTTATGGCATCCTGAACGGCATTGACTATAAAATGTATAATCCCCATAGCGACAGTTTGCTGTACATGAAATATACCCGGCGGTCAATGGAACGAAGGCAGACAAATAAAGCAAAGCTGCAGGAAGCTCTTGGTCTGCCGGTCAATCCGGAGATACCGCTGATCGGTATGGTTACCCGGCTGGTGGCCGTTAAGGGGCTCGATCTGATCACTGCCGTACTGGACGATCTGATGGCATTGGATTTGCAGGTCGTGATCCTCGGAATGGGGGAGGAGAAATACGAGAGCATGTTCCGGGTAGCCGCCCACCGCTATCCGGAGAAACTATCAGCCAACTACTATTTTGATGATTCCCTGGCCCACCGGATCTACGCGGCCTCTGACATCTATCTGATGCCGTCCCTCTCTGAGCCCTGCGGAATAAGCCAGCTGATCGCGCTCCGCTACGGTGCCGTGCCGGTGGTGCGGGAGACCGGCGGCCTCAAAGATACCATTGTCGCATATGATGAATCTACAGGTGAAGGAAACGGATTTAGTTTCGCCCGTTACAATGCCCAGGATATGTTATACACAATCAAGTGCGCCCTGGGTTTCTACCATGACAAAAAGGTGTGGCCGAAAATCATGAAGAGAGCGATGGCTTCTGATTTCGGCTGGCAGCGCTCGGCGGCGGAGTACATCGCCTTGTACGACCGTTATCACCAAGGGGGCAGCTATGTTCGCAGATAAGGAATGGTTCAAAGCCACATTTGTCGAAAGACTGCAGATGATATCCGGAAAATGCCTGGAAGATGCGTCGGTCCACGAAAAATACCTCGCTTTGGGTGCATTGATCCGCGACCAGATTGACCGGCATTGGGCGAATACCAACCGGCAGTATGGCGAAAAAGGAGAAAAACAGGTTTATTATTTTTCCATCGAATTTTTACTGGGACGCCTGCTTGACAGTTATCTTCGCAACCTCGGGGTGAGGGATATCTGGATAGAGGGGCTCAACGAGTTGGGAATCGATTACACCGAGCTGCAGAGACAGGAGCACGATGCCGGGCTGGGCAATGGCGGTTTGGGGCGGCTGGCGGCCTGCTTTTTGGACTCGATGGCGGCGCTGGCGTTGCCTGGTCACGGGTGCGGCATCCGCTATAAATACGGTCTTTTTGAGCAGAAAATCATCGACGGCGACCAGGTCGAACAACCGGATAACTGGCTGATGGACGGTAATATTTGGGAGTACCGCAAGATCGACAAGGCGGTAAGGTTGAAGTTCGGCAATCCCCCGCGAACAGTGCAGGCCGTTCCCTATGATATTCCCATAGCCGGTTTTGGCAACAACACGGTGAATACCTTGCGGCTGTGGAGTGCCGAGGCGGTCGAACCCATCATCGTTCTCAAGGCTTCCAACCGGGGCGGCTCTTTAGATCAGGGCGGCTCTTTGGATCAGGGCGGCTCTTTGGATCAGGGCGATTATTTGGATCAGGGCGGCTCTTTGGATCAGAGCGACTATATGAAAGCTGTGGAATATAAATATTCGGTGGAAGCGATTTCCGAGATCCTTTATCCCGACGATACTCAATACGAGGGGCGGCTGCTTCGACTCAAACAGCAGTATTTCCTTGTTTCGGCCGGCCTCCAGAGCATCATTCGCTATGTCAAGAAACACCATGGCAGTGTTTTGAACCTCGCCGAAAAGGCGGCCGTTCATATCAACGACACCCACCCGGCCCTGGCTGTGCCGGAATTGATGCGCATCCTTATGGACGATGAAGGCCTCAGTTGGGATGATGCTTGGCAGATTACCACCAACACCATTTCCTACACCAACCATACCATTATGCCTGAGGCAATGGAAAAATGGCCGATCGATATCTTCCAGAACCTGCTGCCCCGCATCTATGAAATTGTCCACGAGATCAATGAACGTTTCTGCAAGGATCTTTGGCATTTTTACCCCGGCGAATGGGACCGGATTGCCGCGATGGCGATTACGGCCGATGGCTACGTCAAAATGGCCCATCTGGCAGTAGCAGGCAGTCATAGCGTCAACGGCGTGGCGGCTATTCATACCGAGATTCTGAAAAAAGACGTTATGAAGCTGTTTTATCAATTTACACCCTACAAGTTCAATAACAAGACCAACGGGATCACCCACCGCCGCTGGCTGCTACAAGCCAACCCCCAATTGGCGCGGATCATCACCGATACCATCGGCCCAAGCTGGATCTATCACCCTACCGATCTGAACCGGCTCAGATTTTACGCCAAAGATGAAGCGTTCCAGCAGAAACTGGCGGCGGTCAAATGCGAAAAAAAACAGGCACTGGCCGATTTTGTCAAAGAGCAATACGACATTGAGATTGATGTCGGTTCGATTTTCGATATCCACGTGAAAAGGATTCATATCTACAAACGCCAGTTGTTAAACGCCCTGCGGATAATGGAACTGTATCACCGTTTGAAAGAGAATCCTGACCTTGACGTCGTTCCGCGTACCTTTATTTTCTCCGGCAAGGCGGCTCCCGGCTACTTATTGGCGAAAAAAATTATCAAACTGATTAACACTTTGGCGGCCATGATCAATAACGACGTGTCCATCCAAAATAAGATTAAAGTTGTATTTATCGAAAACTACGGGGTCTCACTGGCCGAGCTGATCATTCCCGCTGCTGACGTGAGTGAACAGATTTCCACCGCCAGCAAGGAGGCTTCGGGCACAGGCAACATGAAGTTTATGATGAACGGGGCGGTTACCGTGGGAACCATGGATGGGGCCAATGTCGAGATCTGGGAAGTTGTAGGCGATGATAATATCCTTATTTTTGGCCTGAAGGCGGATGAAGTCCTTTCCATTTGCCAAAACGGCCAATGCGACCCCCGGGCGATTTATGGCAGTGACGCGCAGGTCAGAAAAATCGTCGACCAACTGATTGACGGTACACTGCCTGTTGCCCCAGGCGAATTTCGGCCGATATATGATTATCTGGTTTATGAGAGCGAATTCTTCGAATTGCAGGATTTCAACTCCTATCTCGAGGCGCAGGCGAAGGTGGACGCGCTTTTCCGCGACGACCGGACCTGGCGGCTAATGATGGCAAACAACATCGCCGGTTCGGGCGTGTTCTCCAGCGACCACACCGTCACAGAATACGCCATCGATATATGGCATATTCGTCCGTTAATGATCGATTAATGACCGATAACAATTTCCGCTGCAAGGGTGGTGGCATAATTTGGCCCAAGACTGGCTGATGCATCATTCCCGCCTGCCGCAATATCGCAGCCCTTTCGGGGCTGTTTCCTGCAATACCGCAGTGGAACTGTCCATTGCCGTAAACGGATGCCGCCCTGTGGAGGCGGTGTATTTGCGGACCTGGCGCGACGGTGGCGAAGAGGAGCTTGTGCCCATGAAACCGGCAGGCCAACGGGATGGCGACATTTACTATCACGCCACGTACACTGTCCCCAGCGAGCCGTGTATTGTCTGGTACTATTTTTTTATCCACAGCGGCGGAGCCGTGTCTTATTACGGCAACAACCCGGAAGGAACAGGTGGCCTCGGCGCGGCCGCCGCCACCCCGCCGCCGTCCTTCCAGATTACCGTGCATCTTCCGGATGCGGTTACTCCTGACTGGTTTAAAAGCACCGTTGTCTACCAGATTTTTGTCGATCGGTTTTTTAACGGCCATGCCGGCGGCAGCATCACCAACTGTAAAAAAGGCAGTCTCCTTCATCCTTACTGGAACGATGCCCCGGTCTATGTCCGGGAGCGGGAGACGGGCCGTATCCTGGCCTATGATTTCTTTGGCGGCAACCTTGCGGGAGTGATGGCCAAGCTGCCCTACCTCAAGAACCTGGGTATCAGCGCCGTCTATTTCAACCCGCTGTTCGAAGCGTCCAGCAACCACAAATACGATACCGCCGACTACAAAACCATCGACCACATGTTCGGCAGCAACGATATTTTTCGCGAACTATGCGAAAAGGCCCGCGAAATGGGTATCGCGATCATCCTCGACGGCGTTTTCAGCCATACCGGCAGCGACAGCATTTATTTCAACAAGGAAGGCAACTACCCGGAAACGGGAGCCTGTCAGTCGCCCGAATCCCCATATTATTCGTGGTACCGCTTCAAGAAATACCCTGACGAATATGAGTCCTGGTGGAACGTGGATGCTTTGCCGATTGTCAACGAACTGGAACCGTCCTACCGGAATTTCATCATCCACGGCCAAGACAGTGTTTTAAAGCACTGGATGAAGTTGGGCGCCAAAGGCTGGCGGCTGGATGTGGCCGATGAACTGCCCGACCAGTTTATCCGCGAGTTCCGGCAAGTCATGAAAGAGACGGACCGGGACAGCGTTCTCATCGGTGAAGTCTGGGAAGATGCTTCGCACAAAGTCAGCTACGATGAACTGCGCGGTTACCTTCGCGGCGATGAGTTGGATTCGCCCACAAACTACCCTTTCCGCCAGGCTGCGCTGGATTTTCTGCTCGGCAGGCAGGATGCCGGCATTACCCAGGAAAAGCTGCTGAGCCTCCACGAAAATTACCCGCTGCAGCATTTTTACGCCTCCCTTAATCTGGTTGGCAGTCATGATGTGCCCCGGATTCTTACCTTGCTCGGCGGACATGAGGCGCAGCCCGATCTGCCCTATGGCGGGCAGCTCAAACGGCGGCTGGCGCCCGACGAACGCCAACTGGCCCTGACCAGGCTGAAACTGCTGGTACTGTGGCAAATGACCTTCCCGGGAGTACCCCATGTTTATTACGGTGATGAGGCGGGGCTGGAGGGATACGCCGACCCGCTCAACCGACGCACCTTCCCCTGGGGCAGGGAAGAAAAAAGCCTTGTCGACTGGTATAAAAAGATGATCGCCCTCCGCAGCTCCTGGAGCGTGCTGCGGACCGGCCACTGGCACTCACTTGCCGTCCACCCCGACGTGTATGGGTATGTCCGCCTGACGGAGGACGCCAGGGACGTCTTCGGGAGCCCTTGTGAGGAGAATACGGCGGTGGTGCTGCTCAATCGCAGCCCGGAAGCAATTACGGTTGAATGTGACCTCAGCCGGTGGTGCCGGGGGATGCTGTACGACGTTTTGGCTGATGAGAGCGAGGTGGCGGTGGGCGATGGCCGGGTTGCCCTGACACTGAAGCCCCTGGAAGGGAAATTGCTGCTGGCCCGGGTGGCGCGGCAGCAAAACGAATGCGGTGTCTTGTTGCATCCCACTTCGTTGCCTTCGGGCCACGGCATCGGGGGGCTGGGCGAGGAAGCCCGCTCATTTCTAGATTTTTTAGCGGCGGCAGGGCAGAACTATTGGCAGATACTGCCGTTAAACCCTGCCGGCTATGGCAACTCTCCCTACCAAAGCGTGTCCGCCTTTGCCTGCGAGCCGCTGTTGATCGATATCGATACCCTGGTAACAGAGGGATGGCTTCGCGAAGAGGAAGTCGCGGCGGCCCGGATCGCGCACGGAATCGGATTGCTGCCCGCAACCAGGGTCGATTATGCTGCAGTCAGGGGCTACAAGGAACACATGTTCCGTATTGCTTTCGAGCGGTTCGGCGCCGCCAAGCCGGACCAGGAGCTTGCGGCATTTGTGGCGGCCAACCGGTTTTGGCTGCCTGATTACGCCCTGTACATGGCCCTGGCCGGCCATTTCGGCGAAGACGCCTGGCAGCGCTGGCCCGAGGACATCGCCCGCCGGGAGCAAAGTGCCCTGGAAAGCTACGCCGGCTTGCTGGCAAGCGAGATCGACTACCATTGTTTTCTGCAGTATATGTTTTGCCGGCAGTGGCAGGCGCTGCGGCAATGCGCCGGGGATAAAGGGGTAAAGATCATCGGCGACCTGCCGATATTTGTGGCCCACCACAGTGCCGACGTCTGGGTTCACCGCCGGCTTTTCAAGTTGGACGGCCGGGGCAACCCTAAGGCGGTGGCGGGCGTGCCGCCCGATTATTTCAGTACAACCGGCCAGTTGTGGGGCAACCCGGTGTATTGTTGGCGGGAGATGGCCAAAGACAATTTCCGCTGGTGGCGCGAACGGCTGTCCAGTCTGCTCGCCTTGGTGGATATCATCCGTATCGATCACTTCCGGGGCTTTGAAGGCTGCTGGGAAGTGCCGGCGGATGCAGCGACGGCGGAAAACGGACGCTGGGTCAAAGGACCGGGCAAGCTCTTTTTCGAATGCATAGAGCGCTACTTCCCCCGCCTGCCGGTCATCGCCGAGGACCTCGGGGTGATCACCCCCACTGTGACCGCCCTACGGCAAAGATTCGGTTATCCCGGCATGAAAGTGCTGCAGTTCGCCTTTGTCGAGGACGGCAGCGGCCGCCCCGGGCCGCTGGGCTGCAGCCGTGATATGGTTGTATATACCGGGACACACGATAACGACACCACCATGGGCTGGTACCGGCAGCGCGCCGAAGCCGGAGACACCGCAGCCATCGACAAGTACCTGGGTATGGTCGCCCGGAATGGCGCTGACAGCGTGGCCCGGCGGTTAATAGAACTGGCCTACCAATGCAAGGCCGGCATCGCCGTCATCCCCCTTCAAGATATCCTGGAATTGGGCAGCGAAGCCAGGATGAATACCCCGGGGACGGTGGGCGGCAACTGGGAATGGCGCTGCGAACCCGGAGCGCTGACGCCCGAACTTGCCGCCGACTTGGCGGCGCTGGCAGCGAAACACTGGCGGGGGACAGCAAGGTGATCACTCCTATAGGCGGATTTAATCATCAATTAATTTTTGAACTACTACTTAAACATAAAAAATTACGGTTTGCAACCAATGCTATTTATATACATAAAGGGATATGATGTTAAACAAAAGGTGGGTTACAGATGAATGATTATATTATGGAACAACGAATTGAAAAGTTTGATTTAATAAAATCCAAAAATGCCGGGAATTTTCCGTATAGATTTGAGAGGACACATACAGTATCTAAGTTTGTAGACGATTTTGATACACTTATGGAAAGTAAGGAGACAGTTTCTTTGGTAGGGCGTATTATGTTTCGTAATAAGATGGGTAAGCTCATCTTTTTTCGAGCTGAAGACGATACTGGTAGACTACAGTGGATGATTAGCAAGGCAGAAATTGGCGAGGAGTGTTTTGAAACTCTGATTAAAAATCTAGATATTGGTGATATTTGTGGTGTCCAGGGTACGGCTTACTTGACGAAAACCGGTGAAAAAACTCTTTGCATTTCTTCGTTAGTGGTTTTGTCAAAATGTATCCGTTCATTGCCAGAAAAGTATCATGGTCTTCGGGATATGGATATTCGCTATCGTCAACGCGAAATTGATCTCATTATGAATCCAGCGTCTGGTAAAGTATTTAGGACCCGAAGTAAAATTCTATTTTCCATACGATCTTGGATGGAAAGCAAAGGTTTTATGGAAGTCGAGATTCCAACCCTTCAGGTGATCTATGGTGGAGCTGAAGCGGCCCCTTTCAAGACATATGTAAATGCTATAAATACCACTGCTTACTTGAGTATATCCCCAGAATTATTTCTAAAACGGTTAATTATTGGTGGATTTTATAAAGTCTTTTCCATGTCTAAGAATTTTCGAAATGAAGGGATTGATTCAACCCATAATTTCGAATTCACCTTATTCGAGGCATATCAGGCATTTGCTGATTATAATGATGTTATGAACATGACCGAACAACTTATTGAATATCTTTGTATCCAGCTTCATGGTTCTACAGATATTTGCTACAAAGGGGAAATGATTTCATTCAAGGCACCTTTCAAGCGTATCTCTTTTTATGAGGCAATAGAAAAAAGTACAGGATTAAATAAGAACTCCGACTTTAAGACAATTTTTTCTTTAGCAAAGCAACTATGCGGGGAGAATAATATCGATATTACTCTTGACAGGATAGCTATACTTGATAAGCTGCTTGAAGCGACTTTCGCATCAGGTATCAAACAGCCTACATTTATTATTGATTATCCTAAAGAGACATCACCTCTTTGTCGGCTAAAAAGAGACGATCCTGATTTAATTGAGCGTTTTGAGCTTTATATTGCTGGAATAGAGCTTGCTAATGCATACTCTGAACTTAATGATCCAATAATGCAAAGAAAACTGCTGACAAGTCAGTCCCGCTTTAGTTCAAATAATGATGAAATTCCACCTGAGCCAGATGAGTATTTCATGAAAGCAGTGGAATATGGAATGCCTCCTACTGGTGGGCTTGGTATTGGAATTGATCGATTAGTAATGCTATTAACAGATTGCTCTTCTATTCGCGATGTTATCTTATTCCCTTTAATGAAGATTGAGGGACTAACGTCAGGCTCAGATGTTAATGAGAGTAAAGAAAAAGAATTGCATGAGGAAGTTTAATGCAGAGCCGAGTTGATGGCCTGGACAGCTTTTATTCGCTGAATTCATCCCTTTTAGTTTACCGCTCACAACTGCAGATTGAAGAAACAGCTGACTCTAAAAAGAAGCGCCTTCTAATTAAATTGAAGGAGCTTCAATTTCTATCATATCCGGGCTAGTCCCGAAACAATCGCTGGAATGCATAGTGGCACTTGATAGAGGGGCATATTTCCGAATCTGGCTTAATCATGGTATAATGTTAAATAAGAAGCTCATTGCGCGGAGGTCACATTTACGAATAGGGAAGAGGCTGTAAGAGGCGCTATCGCTTTCGTGGAAATGGAAGGTTCCGTTTTACCCGTAGAGCAGAAAGTCATCATGGCAAGGGCGCTAGGTTTTGTTAAGAAGAGTAGAAAAGCTCAGAAAGTAACGTTCTGAAATCTTTGCCAGTGAGTAATAGCTTAAATGCCCTTACTGCTACAAAGACACTGATGTCTTGAAAAAAATAAGTTCGGCATTCGTGATCAGAATTTAGCGAAAGAGAACAAATATATACTGTACCCAGCGTATATACGCTGGGTTTTACTTTTAGAGGTGATAACTGATGGATGAGCAGAAAAACAAGAAGACACCGCGATGGATAGTATCGGCTTCAATAGTATTGACGTCGGCACTTGTTCTGCTTCAACTTGCCCTTCCTAAAAATGCCGCAGGTTATCAGCATCCCAAGGTTAGGCAAGCAATTCAATGTAGCGCATCCGACTACGCTACAGGCAGAGAAATGCTTATCCTGAGCACGGCCTATTCCTCTACGGGTCAGCCAACAGAAACAGGGAGCTACCCTGTAGACAATTACACCATAGCTGTTGACCCGCAAATAATACCGCTCGGATCGATTGTAATGATCGATGGCACGGCCCATGATGCTACAGATACAGGAAGGCTGATCAAAGGGTATCGTATAGACAGATACTATGCAGATTCAACAAAAGTAAAGGACTATGGCGTAAAATGGGTCCAGATAACTGTGGACCCACCAGAATATCAAAAAAAATAGGCCAGACATCAATCAGAAGTCAATTGCCCGAGAGAAAGCTCGGGCTTTTTAACCTTTTTCGGCAAGAAGTCTCCCATCCTCTAAGGTGGGAGATGAATTGCCTCCGCCAAGTATTGGCGATATGGGAACATGTATGCTATAATACACTCAGCCGTGTATTAGTGAAAGGCTGATGCGATGAATAAGCTGGACAACAATAACCATTCGGTATTCTTGCTGACCTACCACCTGATTATCTGTGTCAAGTACCGTCGCCAAGCAATTGATGAGCAGATTGCCACCCGGATCAAGGAGATTGGCGAGTACATCGGCAACAATTATCACATCACTTTTCTGGAATACAACCACGACAGGGATCACATCCACATTCTATTCAAAGCCCATCCCAATACCGAAATCTCCAAGTACATCAACGCATTCAAAAGCGCTTCTTCCAGACTGATCAAGAAGGAATTCCCATGGGTCCGTAAGATGCTGTGGAAAGAGATGTTCTGGTCACCAAGCTATTGCTTGCTCACCACTGGCGGAACACCCCTGGAAACACTGAAAAAGTACATCGAATCACAGGGGAAGGAGTGAAACCGTTGCCGGTTGTCTACCGGTTTGAGATCCGGCCCACCTGGGAGCAGGAACAGAAAATGTTCCATACCCTGAAGCTCTGCCGGCATCTCTATAATAAATCTCTTAAAGAGCGGATCGCCACCTACCAAGCTACCGGCAAGGGTGCCACCTACTCCATGCAGCAGAACTCCCTGCCTGCTCTCAAGAAAGAGATCCCGGAATACAAGACCGTTCACTCCCAGGTTCTGCAGGACGTGCTCAGGAGGCTCGATCATGCCTATCAGAATTTCTTCGAGGATAGAGCAGGCTACCCGAAATTCAGGAACAGGGACAACTACCGGTCGTTCACCTATCCCCAGGTAGACGTTGTCAGGGAAACGTTTCAGCGAGAGGGCCTTGTCTATCTCTCGAAGATCGGCTTCGTGAAAATTATCGCCCATCGTCTCATTCGAGAGCGAGAAGGTATTCCAGATCAACGTCATCCGCAAGTCCAACAAGTGGTACGCCAACCTCACGGTGGAACTTCCCGATCCAGAACTACACCATGAGAGATATTTACAAGAGCATCGACGTTGATATGGGCCTGCTCCATTTCTACGCCCTGTCTGACGGAACCACCGTCGAAACCCCCAAGTTCTTGAGAAAGTCCGAGCAGAAGCTGGGCAAACTCCAGCGCAAACTCTCCCACAAGAAGAAGGGATCTAAGAACCGCAGGAAAGCGAAAGCAAAAGTTGCAAAATGCCATGAGAAGATCGCTAACCAGCGTAAGGACTTCCTGCATAAAGAGAGCTATCACCTGGTTACCGGCCACAATGTCATTGTGATGGAAGATCTCCAGGTCAGAAACATGGCGCAAAACCGCCACCTGGCAAAATCCATCCTTGACGCGAGCTGGTCAACCTTTCAGAAATACACCGAATACAAGTGTCAGAAGTTTGGCAAGCAATTCGTCAAGGTTGACCCGAAAGGCACGTCACAGGAATGTACTTGCGGACATCCTGTCCCAAAGGACCTCTCGGTCAGGATACACAAATGCCCCAGGTGCGGGCTGGTGGAGGACCGGGACGTGGTATCCGCCAAACTGATCCTGGAGCGCGGCCTGAAAATACTTACTGCCGCCTAAAAAGAATATTGCTTCAGGTAGGGTTGGTTCACCCCGAACCCAACGCCTGTGGAGATTGTGTAAGACGTGTGCCACGAAGGCGCAGGACTGTCGTCAGATAGTCCAAGCCGTGCTTAACCGAAGATGAGGGTAGGCCCCTCGGAGCCGCCGTGCAGGCGGAGGCTCTAAACCACCGCAAGGCTGCTGCGGTCAAAAGCCGCGGTAGTGAGCACATGCGGAAAAGGCGAGGCTAGAACTCGTCAGGTGTGTGCCGATGGAGGCGAATAAAAGTGAACCCCCGTTCAGGTGTCGAAAAATCTATCGATGTCATCAAAACCAGGGAAGTCTTATGCTCTGGGATTAACCTGAGGGATACCTGCTTACTGCTCAGGTGGTGGCCGGCATAGAGGGGGCGCGAACGCGGCGCAGGCTTTGGTTAGGAACGTGGGAACCTGCCATTCGATGCGAAGGGAAAAATCCAAGCGGAAGGACTCCGCAAGGAGGAAAGTACTGATGCGAATGGCAGGGGCGGAACAACCCGTAGTAGCGATGAATCTCCTTTAATGGGGGCGGAGCAAAGGGGTTGTATTATCCAGTTTTGTTTGGTGGTCAACCGAAAGGAAGGAGCCAACGGACAAAATGAGGTCGTACGATATCCCCAAGCACATGGTACTGAAAGCGTTTGAGCGAGTAAAAGCGAACAAAGGGGCAGCCGGGGTAGATGATGAAAGCCTGGAGGCGTTCGAGGCAGATTTGAAAAACAACCTCTACAAGATCTGGAACCGGATGTCCTCAGGCAGTTACTTCCCCCCGTCCGTCAAAGCAGTGGAAATACCCAAGAAAAATGGCGGAAAACGCATTCTCGGAGTACCCACTGTGGCTGACCGGGTGGCGCAAATGGTGGCCAAAATCTACTTCGAGCACAAGGTGGAGCCGATATTCCACCTGGACTCCTATGGCTATCGACCGGGAAAATCGGCCATAGACGCTCTCTCAGCCACACGCAAGCGCTGCTGGAAGTATGACTGGGTGTTGGAGTTCGACATCAAGGGACTGTTTGACAATATCGACCATGAATTGCTGATGAAGGCGGTACGGAAAAACACCAGTATTCCCTGGGTTATCATCTACATCGAGAGGTGGCTGAAAGCCCCCTTTCAGATGCCAGATGGCACCGTGGTAGAGCGCACTAATGGTACTCCGCAGGGCGGGGTTATCAGTCCGGTTCTGGCAAACCTGTTCCTCCACTATGCTTTCGATATGTGGATGGCCAAGAACCATCCGGACAAGCCGTTCGCCCGCTACGCTGATGATGCCGTGGTGCACTGCTACACCAGGCAAGGTGCGGAAGCGTTTCTTGAGAGCCTCAAGAAACGGATGCCAGAGTGCAAGCTGGAACTCCATCCGGACAAGACCCGCATTATCTATTGCCATGATAGCAAGAGGCGGGGGAATTATCCGGACACCAGCTTCGACTTTCTGGGATACACCTTTCGCCCCCGTATGTCCAAGAATAAGCATGGAGAGTTCTTTACCAACTTCACACCGGCAGTAAGCAACAAGGCTAAGAAACACATGCGGCAGACCATTCGGGGATGGCGCATACAGCTCAAGTCTGACAATTCCCTTGAAGACCTGTCCCGAATGTTCAACCCGATAGTCAGGGGTTGGATAAACTATTATGGGCGCTTTTACAAATCATCGCTTTATCCGGTGCTCAATCACCTAAACCGGTATCTTGTCCGCTGGGCGCAAAGAAAGTTTAAAAAGTTCAGGGCACATAAGTGCCAAGCGGCAAAATGGCTCGGGCAGGATTGCCAGACAGGAACAATCAATGTTCGCTCACTGGCAAATGGGGATTTCTACGGCTGGATGATGGGAGCCGGATGAGCTGAGAGGTTCACGTCCGGTTCTGAGAGAGCCTGGGGGTGAAATTCCCCCGGGCTACTCACCCCCGGAATCCGGGGCGACGGTCGAGGAAGCAGGAAGCCGACGCAATGATGTTTCGCCGGAAGCTCCTGCTTCTGAGCGGAGCGGAAGCGGGGGTAGTTCACTTCAGATGGGATAACATGGTGTAACAGTATAAAATTATTATATGAATTGAGTGGTTAGACCAGCGACATAAGGCGCATTGCTCGTTCTAATAGTGGACAATATTCTTACCCTTGAGCAGCAGAAATACCTTCATAAAGTATAAAAACTGAGACAGGCACCAAATATCGTCAATCCCCATATGATTTAACGGTGACGTTAAAATCCGGAGGGGATTGACGTGCTTTCACAGCTGTTCATGGCAACAGCTATTTCTTTTCTTCAAGGGCTTGTCTTTTTCTCCGCGTACATCAGCAACAATGTGTTCCCCCAGCCGCTTTCCGAAGATGATGAACTCCGCTGCCTGCAGCTCATGAAGCAGGGAGACGAGGAGGCCCGCAATATACTGATAGAGCATAACCTGCGCCTGGTCGCCCACATCATCAAGAAGTTCGACGCCACCGGAGAGGATATAGACGATCTGATCTCCATCGGCACCATCGGTCTGATCAAGGCGATCAACACCTTCAACCTGGAAAAGGGCACAAAGCTGGCTACCTATGCGTCCAGGTGCATCGAGAACGAGATCCTAATGTTCCTGCGTGCGACCAAGAAGAGCAAGGGCGAGGTTTCCCTCTATGACCCGATCGGCACGGATAAGGAGGGGAATGAGGTGACCCTGCTTGACGTGCTGGGGACAAACTCCGAAGCCGTGGCGGAAATGGTGGAGAATGTCTTCGAGGAGCGCCGCCTGTTAGAGAAGGTCCAAACGCTGAGCAAGAGGGAGCGCAAGGTGTTAGAGCTTCGTTATGGGCTGTTTGGCGGGTTGCGGCAGACCCAGCGGGAGATCGCCCGGTTGCTGGGGATATCCCGCAGTTATGTATCACGGCTGGAGAAAAGGGCGATCAGGAGGCTGCTGACAGAACTGTCCGATGGCAACTAGGCCAATACCGTTGGAGCGGAATCCTCAAGCAACTCCAAAAAACACTGTCCGCCATCTGACTCGATAAAGCCTACTGCCACAGATCGCCCTGATCTACTTGCAGTAGCACCATCAGAACACGAAAAGTGAGTAAGGAATCATTCCGGTCTCATTTAATAATCTTTTTTCCGGCATCTGACCCTTGCTCCGACCCTTGCGTCCGACCTCTTTGCATGGCAGGCTGTCATTGCTAAAAGTGGGCTAATATGCTACTGTTATCAGGACGAATGCCTGCCGCCAGCGTCAATAGATTGGAAACGCTAACGCCTCGCTGCGCCTGGCAGAGGCGGATGTGGCGGCACCATAAGGTAAAACGTCAATATGGCGAGTCCGGAAGAGTTGAACCAATTGCAGCGGCCATATTATCCCTTGAGCGAGTTTTTGCGTGAGCGGTTCGGGCGCCGCGTCATCAAAATTCCTGTGCATGCCGGCTTTGACTGTCCCAATCGCGATGGCCGGGTGGGACGGAAAGGCTGTATCTTCTGCTGGAATCCGAGCTTCAGCCCGGCGCTGCAGGAGTTGCCGGCGTCTGTTCCGGAACAGATCCGGGCCGGCAAGGCCGCCCTCGGTCGTGGTAAGCAGTGCAAGGTCCTGGTCTTCTTTCAGTCGTACACAAATACCTATGCCCCGGTTGACAAGCTGCGAGCGCTCTACGATACAGCCCTGGAGGAGCCGGACGTGGTCGGGCTGTGCATTGCCACCCGTCCTGACTGCGTACCTGATCCGGTGTTGGACATGCTGGAGGAGTATGCCCGGCGGTGGCACCTGTGGCTGGAACTGGGGCTGCAATCAGCCCACGACCGTACCCTGGCCGTGATCAGGCGGGGTCATACCAGGGCAGCTTTTGAGGATGCGGCAGCCAGGAGCAGCGGCAGGGGGTTTTACGTGTGCGCCCACGTGATCCTGGGTCTGCCCGGCGAGGGGCGCCGGGAGATGTTGGAGACGGCTGATTTTTTGAGTTCACAGCCGGTGCATGGCGTTAAGATTCACCATCTCCAGGTAATTGCCGGCACTCCCCTGGAGGCCATGTACCGGTGCGGCCAGGTGGCGCCGCTGGACCTCGGCCAATACCTGCAGTTGGTCTGCGATTTCTTGGAAAGGCTGCGCCCCGACATCACCATCCACCGCCTGATGGGCGACGTGCTCGATGGCAGCCTGTTGCTGGCCCCGCGCTGGCCGGAAGGAAAGGCGCAGGTCATCAGCGCCGTGGAGCGCGAACTGAGGCTCAGGGGCAGCCAGCAGGGGAGCCGCCGGGTTTCGGACAAGAGAGAGAATATGCGGGGTGGGACCGGTGATGAACTTTGACCTGCTGCGCCCCGGGCGCATCTATAGTTCCATACTGGATGTGTCCCTGGCCGAGTTGTCCCGGCTGGGCATCAGGGGGATCATCATTGATATAGACAACACCCTGACAGAGTGGCACAACCCCGTCCTGCCGGAGGGCGCCGCAGCATGGTTGGAGCAGGCGGAGCGGGAGGGCATCCGGCTCTGTTTTGTGTCCAACAACTCTACCAGACGCGCCCGTGATGTAGCTGACAAGGCGGGCATCCCGTTCATCGCCAAGGCCCAGAAGCCTAGACGCCGCAGCTTCTGGAAGGCCATGGAGATCATGGGCACGACTCCCGGGCAGACGGCGGTGATTGGAGACCAACTCTTCACTGACATTCTGGGGGGCAACAGGATGGGCCTGTTGACGATCCTGGTCACCCCGATCAGCAGGCGGGAGTTCTTTGGGACAAGGTTGATGCGGTTGGTGGAAGCGCTGTTCATCAGGAGATTATAATACGTGAGAAACCGATGAAGACCACATCCATGTTTTTGTTTCGGCTCCGCTCAGGTTTAGCCAGGCGCTGATCGCCAACTTACTCAAAGGTTACAGTTCCAAATACTTACGAGAAAAATTCCTTAACTCAAAAAGAAATGCGGGAGAGAACATCTTTGGACGCAAGCCTATTACCATCCCAATCCGTTGAAGGGAATGGGAATCCCCGCTTGTTGATTAACGGTAGTACCAGGGTCTACGGGATCATCGGCGATCCCGTGGCCCATTCACTGTCGCCGCTGATGCAGAACAGGGCGTTTGGCGCCTGCGGGCTCAACTGTTGTTATGTTCCCTTTCAAGTTGCCGCCGCCGGCCTGCCGGCTGCTGTCGCCGCTGTGCGCGCCCTGGGCCTGGGCGGGATCAATGTCACCATTCCCCACAAGGAGCGGGTGGTGGAGCACCTGGACGAGGTTGACCGGAGCGCCGCCCTGATCGGGGCTGTGAACACGATCGTCAACCGGGACGGGTGCCTCATCGGCCATAACACGGACGGGGCCGGCTTTCTCTCCTCACTGCATGACAGCGGGTTTGATCCGGAGGGCAAGAGGGTTGTCCTGCTGGGCGCCGGAGGAGCTGCCCGGGCGGTATCCTTTGTCATGGCGCAGTCCGGCATCAGCAGCTTGTTCATCTTCGACGTGATAGGGTCTAAGGCCGAAAAGCTGGCGGCAGACCTGGCGCCTGTTGCCGGCTGTCTGATCGCGGCTGGGGAGTTGGCCGGCGGCGTCCTGCCTGCTGCCCTGGCGGAGGCGGACCTGCTGGTCAATGCCAGCCCGGTAGGGATGTTCCCGAACCATGAGGCGCGGCCTCCGGTTGACCCGCAGCAGTTGAACGGGGGGACGCTGATTTACGACCTGGTCTACAATCCGCTCAGGACAAAACTGATCAGCGAGGCCGAAGCCAGGGGTTGCCGGGTATTGAACGGCGCCGGGATGCTGGTTTACCAGGGTGCGTTAGCCTTTGAGCTGTGGACCGGACGCAGGGCGCCGGTGGAAACCATGCGGCAGGCTCTGGAAGAAGCATTACAAGAGTGAACGGTGAAAAGCGAGGAGTTTAAAATGCGGTTTTTGACGGCGGGGGAATCACACGGACAGGCTCTGACGGTGATCATCGAAGGTTATCCGGCGGGAGTGCCTTTTACCGGGGCGCAGATCGACGCCCAGTTGGAGCGGCGCCAGGCCGGCTATGGGCGTGGGGCGAGGATGCGGATCGAGCGTGATCGGGTCGAGGTCCTGGCCGGCATTCGGGAAGGGATCTCTCTGGGAAGTCCGATCGCCTTGCTGATCAGGAACCGGGACTGGGAAAACTGGCGCCAGGTGATGGCGCCTGATCCCGAAGAGATCGATCCCGGAAGGGCGGCAGACAAGAGAGTGACCAGGCCCCGGCCGGGGCATGCCGATCTGGCGGGCGGTCTGAAGTACCGGCAGGATGACCTGCGCAACATCCTGGAACGGGCAAGCGCCAGGGAGACTGCTGCGCGGGTGGCCGCCGGAACTGCCGGGCGAATCCTGATCGAGCTTTTGGGATGCAGCATCTTCAGCCACGTGGTCCAGATAGGAGCGGCAAAGGTTGAAGAGCAGGAGCCGCCTGACTACGACACCCTGAAAGAGGGCGCCGCCGCCTCCCCGGTGGCCTGCGCCGACCAGGCTGCCGAAGCGGAAATGATACGCCAGATCGAGGCGGCGTCAACTGACGGGGATACCCTGGGCGGGGTGTTCGAGGTGGTCTGCCTCGGACTGCTGCCGGGCCTGGGCAGCCACGTGCACTGGGACCGGCGCCTCGACGCCTCCTTGGCGGCAGCCGTGATGAGCATCCCCAGCGTGAAAGGGGTGGAGATCGGCCTGGGCTTCCGGGGCGCTGCCGTGCCCGGCTCATCCTACCATGATGCCATCCACGCCAACCGCGGGCAGGGGTTTTACCGGGCCACCAACAGGGCTGGCGGTATTGAGGGAGGCATGACCAATGGTGAGCCCCTGGTCATCAGGGGGGCGGTCAAGCCGGTGCCGACCCTGGGTAAACCGCTGCCGAGCGTCGACCTCGCCACCGGTGAGAGCGTACCGGCGACAGTGGAGCGCAGCGATGCCTGTATCGTTCCTGCTGCCGGAGTGATCGCCGAGGCGATGGTGGCCTGGGTGCTGGCCTGCGCAGCCATCGACAAATTTGGCGGAGACACCCTGGAGGAGATCAGGGGGCGGGTGCGGGAGTACCGGGATTATGTCAAGCACCGGCCATAAAAAGATTAAATGTGTGGACGGCCAATCCTTTTGCAGAGCTGATCGGAATGCTTAAAAACAGTCCGTCAATGGCTACCGTAAATATCTCCTGTAAAAATTAAGGAGGTTTTATATGGAGGCGAGAAGCCTCTCTAACATAGTGCTCACCGGCTTTATGGGAACCGGCAAGACGGTGACCGGCCAATTGCTGGCCGACAGGCTGAAGATGCTGTTTATCGACACCGATAAAGAGGTGGAAGCGGCTACCGGCCTCGACCCGTCCGAGATCTTCCGCCGGTACGGCGAGAAACGCTTCCGGGCAGCAGAGAGTCTGGCGGTAGCCAGGGTTGCCCAGCTTGAGGGATGCGTCATCGCCACCGGGGGCGGGGTGGTTTTGAATGCTGACAACATGGCGAACTTGCGCAGGAAGGGCGTGATTATCCTGCTGGAGGCCAGGCCGGAGGTGATCGCCGGGCGGGTCTCCCGGATCGATAACCGCCCTCTGCTATCCGGGAACCAACAGGGGCTCCTGCTGGGGAGGATCGAGTCGCTGATGAGGCAGAGGGCCCCCTTTTATGAAGACCACAATTTCAGGGTCGACACGTCGGAAATGAGTCCGGAGCAGGTGGTGGCCGAGATCCTGGCCTATTTGGAGCAGATGCCGGAAGCAAGCGATCGGAAGCCAGAATAAGAAGCAATCAGAGGCAAGAAGCGGGTGCGGCGCCAGGAGGGTACCCGGGCGTGGTGAAAAAGGCCGATGAGAGCTTGAAAAGATATCTGAGAGAGGGTGCCCCGTCCGCGCCCTGGCCACCGCGCCAGGCTCCCTGGCACCGGGAACCGCCGGGGCCGGGTGCAGTAGAAAGAGGGGTTGGATACATCTGACCCCCGGTAAAGGAGACCGGCTATGGAACGACTAACTGTGGACCTGGGAGAGCGCAGCTATCAGATCCTGATCGGCTTCGCGGATCTGGACCAACTGGGGGCAAACATGAGGGCGCTGAACCTGGACGCTCGCCTCTGCCTGATCACCAACAACACTGTCGGCCGGCTCTATGGCGGCAGGGTCAAGTCAGTGCTGGCGGATTACGGCTACACCGCGGGTTATTACGAGGTGCCGGACGGAGAGGAGTACAAGACGCTGCAGTCTGCCGCCGCTATCTATGACCATATGGTCAGCACAGGAATGGAGCGGGGCAGCGCCGTGGTGGCGCTGGGAGGGGGCGTGGCCGGTGACCTGGCGGGGTTTGTGGCTGCCACCTATATGCGGGGAGTGCCCCTGATCCAGGTACCCACGACTCTCCTGGCCCAGGTGGACAGCTCTGTCGGGGGCAAGGTGGCCGTGAACCATCCCCGGGGTAAAAACCTGATCGGCTGCTTCTACCAACCCAGGCTGGTCTTTGCCGATCTAGAGATGCTGAGGACGCTGCCGGAGCGGGAGATCAAGGCCGGCATGGCCGAGGTGATCAAGTATGGCGTCATCTGGGACTCGGCATTCTTCACATTCCTGGAGCAGCACCTCGACCAGATCTTTAGCCTGCAACCGGACGCCCTGATGGAGACTGTCAGGTGGTCGTGTGCCATCAAGGCGGAGATCGTCTCCAGGGATGAGCGTGAACAGGGACTGCGCGCCATCCTCAACTTTGGCCATACGATTGGACATGCCCTGGAGTCATTGACGGATTACCAGGTGTACCGGCACGGCGAGGCGATCGCCGCGGGTATGGCAGCGGCAGCCTCGCTGGCGGCTGGCCGCGGCATGCTGGAGGCGGCGGACAGGGAGCGGCTGATGGCGTTGCTCAGGCGAACCGGCCTGCCTGTAAGCTTTCCTTATCCGGCCCGGGACCTCCTGGAACTGCTGTCGCACGATAAAAAGGTGATCGAGGGTAGACCGCGCTTCATCTTGCCGCTAAAGATTGGCCGGGTGGAGATCTGCTCCGGGCTGGGAGACGAGGAGATCATGGCAGCTCTTTCCGAATGCTCCAAGCAATAAACACAACCCCAACGGATGGTGCCTAATGGTTGCGGAATACTGGCAATTGCTTGCGTACTATCTCAGTGATTTATAAACTCATAATAAACGCGGAAATTGCAATTATGAGAGCAGGATGCCATCATCGACCCCGCCAGCGGCGCCGTACCAATCATTAAAAACGGTAGCACCCTGCTGCCCATCGCGGCGATTGTTGAAAACATCGGCGGGACAGACAAATGGGATGTCCTTTACAGGAAATAAGTCTCATTAAGAAGGAATTATCAGGAAACATTACGAATTGGTAATAGGATGTGCCAGGAAAGAAGCTGCACAAATTGCACAATACTGAAGATAACGAGGGTATCGAACATTGGCCATAGAGTTATTGGGCGCCAGGTTGATCAGGAACAGGCTTATCACGCAGGAGCAACTTAAACATGCCCTGTCAGAACAAATGAGAAATGGCGCCTTGTTGGGCCAGGAACTGGTCCGGCTGGGATACCTCGATGAGAAAGAGTTGAACAAGGTTATTCGCACGATAGAGGATGAAGAGAAGAACAGCAGGCCGCTGGAGAGCGGGGAGTTTACTTGCCAATCGGAAGATGTCGACTTGGGGTTGCTCAACCTGGTGTCTGAGAGCCTGATCCGCGAATACAAGCTGTTCCCCGTCAGGAAGATAGGCAACAAACTGTATGTGGCCATGGCCGAAGTATTCAACGTCACGGCCCAGGACGACCTGAGGCTGCTGACCGGCTGCGACATCAGGCCGCTGCAGACCTCGGAGCAAGAGGTCAATACCTTTATCGACCGCCACTTCGGGATGCCCGAGGTTGACCAGGTAATCCTGGAAATAGTCAAGGAGATGGGCGCCGTGGAGGAGGAGGTCGTAAAGGCCGAACTGGCCGATGAAGCGCCGGTCATCAGGCTGGTCGATTCGATGATCCTCAAGGCGGTCAGTGAAAACGCCAGCGACATCCACATCGAGCCTGGCGTGAGCAGCGCCCAGATACGCTTCCGGGTAGACGGGCTGCTGCACAAGTCCATGAGTCTGCCCCGTGGGATGGCCCGGCCCGTGCTGACCAGGATCAAGGTCATGGCCAACATGGACATCGCTGAGCGGAGGGCGCCGCAGGACGGTCGTATTCCCCTGAAGACCAGCGAACGTAACCTGGACCTACGAATATCCACCCTGCCAACCATTTACGGTGAAAAAGCGGTTATCCGGATCCTCGACAAGGAAGGCATCAAGAAGTACTCTCTGGATACAATTGGTTTTTCCAGCTATAACCTCGATAGATTCAGGAGTTTCTTGAAGTCTTCGTATGGAATGATCCTGCTCTCGGGGCCCACCGGCAGCGGCAAAACCACCGCTCTCTATGCGGGCCTAAAAGTCCTGAACACCGTCGACGTCAACATCATCACGGTAGAGGACCCGGTAGAGTACGTGCTCGACGGCATCAACCAGGCCCAGGTGCACGCCAAGATCGGGGCCACCTTTGCCACCTACCTGAGATCGATCCTGCGCCAGGACCCGGATGTAATCATGATCGGCGAGATCCGTGACCAGGAGACGGCTGATATCGCCGTGCGCTATGCGACCACCGGTCACCTGGTGCTGTCCACGGTACACACCAACGATGCCCCGGGCGTGATCACCAGGCTGATCGACATGGGCAGCGAGCCCTTCATGGTGGCATCGTCGGTGATCGGGGCGGTCTCCCAGCGACTGGTGCGCCGGATCTGCCCGGACTGCCGCGCCATATACGAACCAGGCGAGGTGGAGCTGGCCTTTGCCGGGTTCCAAGAACACGAGGTGGAGCTCTACATGGGAAAGGGCTGCGACAACTGCAATAAGACCGGATACCGGGGGCGGGTCGCCGTTCATGAGTTGTTGACGGTGACTCCCAGCATCCAGAAGCTGATCCTCAACAGGCCTTCCAACGATGAACTGCGGATGGTGGCCCTGAGAGAGGGGATGATCTCCTTGAAGGACGACGGCATTGATAAGGTGCGGCAGGGAATAACCACGATCAGGGAGATCATGAGGGTGGCCTTCAGGGATGAGAGAACAGGAGCTTTGGCCGGACCACCCGGATCATAATAAAAGTGAATTTAGCGAAATGGATTTTTAACAAGCAGTCTTTATATGTTTATATAGGGGCTGCTTATTAATTTATCCTGTTCTGCCAAGGTCAAACCTAATATGATCCAGAATAGTGGCATGATTGCCACGATATCGATATTAGTAAATCCTTGAATGAGATAGACGGCGATCATGGTGAACAATACGAAGCCGATCTCCGTCTTCCATTTTCTCAGGGTGAAACTCAAAAAGGCCAGGTAGCTGAGGAGGGTGAAGACGCCCATGGTCAACCCCATCTCCAGGAAAATATTGTGAGCCTTGTCAGCAAGCTCGTGGGCCGGCGTGATCAGCCTGGCATAGATGAGGTGGTCGGGGCCGATGCCGAATGGCCAATGCAGCAGGAAGAGATGGAGGGCGCCCCGCCAGATATACATCCTGTATGATCCGGCGGTATCGGCCAGATTGATTCCATAAATACCATTCAGCGAAAAGATACGTGCGAGCAACATTCCGTGATTAACGGGCATCAATAACAGAGTGACAGCTACGAAGGCACCCAGCAGAACAAAAAGATTCCTTCTCATCTCCGGTCTCTTCCATACATACCAGGCGATAATTGCCAGGCCAACCACCGAGGCTATCCAGGTGCCCCTACAGAGGCTGACCAACTGGCCGGCATAGACCAGGATCGGGAACAACAGATGATAGAACTTTTTCGAGCGGAGAAACAGAAACATCGCCGCCGGCAAGATAAAAGCTGTGTAAGTTCCGAAAAAGTCGGGATGGGGCATGGTCCCGTAGCTTGGCATGCCCGCGGCGGTATAGTTTCCGTGAGGAACTAGATTGATGCCAAAATATTGCAATAAACCCAAGCAGCATACGATAGCAGCCGTGTATACCATGGCCGTAAGAAGTCTTTCTGTTTTACCAGTTGTCTGAGCCAGGATAAACAGAATAATGCAGAAATAATACGTGGAAAGACCGGTAAAACGATATGGGCTTCCAATCCAGGCAGTGAACTGGACCGGGGCAAGAAAACCGGAAATCATCGAGAAAATGATGAAAAAAAACAGGGGGATAAAAGCCGGATGCTTGATCTGCGTCCTGTCTTTCAAAAGAATGATCAGGGCGACAATTGCCACAATGCCTAAAATTATATATCTGGGAAGATAGACATATTCCGGCGGAACTATTCCCATTGCAAAATGGATGGAAATATGATTAGGAATTACCAGTAACGGAAAAATGGCTAACATGAACCAGAGGATCAGATACCTGATGTTGAATGTTCCCATCTCTCGCTGTTGAGTATGCCATTCTTTAAATGCCTGCACAAGCTTGTTCACTGTATACCCTTCTTTTAATGTTCAGACTTTGCAAAATGTTGGCACCACTTCTCGAATACAAAATCTGAAACCTGCATTTTAAATCTTTCTTTTCCGAATAATTCAGCATTATGCCTGAGGACACTGGTCTGGAAATTTCCTTCCCACCTTTCGAATTGCCTGATCGCTTTTATCAATGAATCAACAGTTTGCTCGAAGAACAGGATCCCGGTCGCCTGGTCCCAATTGCCTCCGTCTGCAGGGATCACAGTATCCTCGATGCCTCCTTTGCCAAAAGCGATGACCGGGGTGCCGCAGGCCTGGGCTTCCACCGGCACGATTCCGAAATCCTCTTCAGCGGCAAAAACTAAAGCACGTGCCCGCCCCATCAAGTCAGCTACCTTTGCGTCCGGTTGATAACCAAGGAAAGAGATATTCCTGCCGGCAAGGGAACGGCATCTTTCCAATTGAGGACCATCGCCGACCACGAGCAGAGGCAGGCCCATTTCCGTAAAAGCGGTGACAACCAGGTCGGCATGTTTATAAGGAACCAGCCTGGAGACAAATATGAAATAATCGTCTTTTATTGGGGACGGAATAAACCTCTCAATATCAACAGGTGGAAAGATCACGGTTGCCTTTCTTCTATAGGCGCGCCAAATACGCCGGGCCGTGTAGTGCGAATTGGCAATAAAATAATCAACCCGCGGAGCAGAGGATGTATCCCAAGTGCGGATGTAATGCAAAACAAGGCGGGCAATTATCGATCTCAGACCCTTATGCAATGAATGTTCTTGTAAATATTGATAATAAAGGTCCCACGCATAGCGAATCGGTGTATGACAATAGCAGATATGCAATTGATCGGCGCGGGTCAGAGCGCCTTTAGCCACGGCATGGCTGCTCGATAAGATCACTTCATATCTTGAAAGATCAAACTGCTCGATCGCCAGGGGATAAAAAGGAAGATAGTTTCGATACCATTTTATTGCTCTGGGTAAACGCTGGATAAATGAGGCGCATACGTCTTGGGGATCGAAGCCTAACTTGCTAACAGCTTCCTGATCGTAAACCAGGGTATGAAGAGGCGCTTCGGGCCAGAGTTCATGGAATGCCTGGAGGCATTTTTCAGCTCCGCCAGGGGTCACTACCCAGTCATGCACTAAAGCGATATTCATGCAAATATCATCTCATATCTGTTAATGCCTCTTGATATATCTCAAATGTTTTTCTTGCAGACATTTCTCTGTCAAAAAGTTTTACTCTGGCCAGTCCTGCTGCCCGCAGTTCATCATGCAGGATTTTGTTGGATAGTATTTCCTGAATCACTTCAGCCATGTTTTTGGTATTATAGGGATTAAAATATAATCCCGCAGTACCCACGATTTCAGGCAAGGAGGCCACATCTGATACGACCACCGGTGTTCCACAGGCCATCGCCTCCAATGCCGTGAGGCCAAAACCCTCGTAGAGAGACGGCAGAACCAGAGCCTCCGCACCACAATAGAAAAATCGCAACTCTTCATCGCTGCATTCATCAAATTCAATAATATCATTGTTTTGCAATGATTTTAGCAGGATACTAACTTCATCATTTGCTTTAAATTTTTTTCCTATGATTAACAGCTGCAGATCAGTAAACTGACGGCTTAATAATTGAAATGCCATAACCAGTCTTTCTATATTTTTATGAAGCTTTCTATTACCTACATAAAGTATATAACGTGACAGTTTATTTTTCTCTTTGAAAGATATTATATCAGAAATAGGTTGTGGGTTAAAAAATTCAGAAGGATATTCATAAACAACACGTACTTTATGTGCAACGCCGGGAAATGCTTTATTGATATCCGTTGCGGTTGATTGTGAGACTGCTATGATGCGTTTGGCATTAACAAGCGATCTTTTAAGTATGATACTGGCCATTCTGGCTCTTGCCATTCCATAATATTCCGGAAATAACGTATGAATCAGATCGTGAATCGTAACCACAAAAGCTCCAGAAAACAAATAGGGAACGTTATAATGCGGGAAATGGAACAGATCTATTGATTTATTCAGATTATTTAATAATATTCCTCCATAACATTGCTCTTCAATACTATAGATTGGAGAATGAAAAGACATAATATCTATTAAGTATTTAGAAGTAGAAGGATTTGAGTTCAAAAAAGAGCGAATCTCTTGCGGATCACCGCCTAACATGAGTTGAATGTCCGGATCTAAAGAACAGATGCCGATCAATATATCCTGTATATATCTGCCGATTCCTGACTTATCGAGCATTCTGCAATCAATAAAAATTCTCAAAATAATACCTACTTTTTAATATAAGCTGTTGCTTCAATGACCTTTTCATGCCTTTTTATATTAGCTCTTGTCGTAGACGGGATTAAAAAAACAATTTATTGTATGCTCGTTTTCCCCCGAAGCATAGATGTAGTTGTATAATTTTTATAAAAATCATATTTCAAGATTTTTGTTCACACCTTATCAATATATTTTAGTAGGCGCCGTTTTTAGTAAGCACAACGGATAGGCTGCGAAAGAGCAGTGTGATGTCTGTCCACAGTGACCAGTTGCGGATGTACCAGGATTCCAGGCTGACCCGGCGCTGGTAGTCTGTCTCGCTGCGGCCGCTGACCTGCCACAGGCCGGTGACGCCAGGGCGCACCAGGTAGTAGTTCTCGATGTGGTTGCCGAAATAGGGGATCTCTTGGTCGGTGATCGGCCTGGGGCCGACCAGGCTCATCTCGCCCTTGAGCACGTTTAGCAACTGAGGCAACTCGTCCAAACTGGTTTTGCGCAGGAACTTGCCGACCCTGGTGATGCGGGGGTCGTTTTTGATCTTGTAGTGATGCCGCCACTCCTGCTGCAGTTCCGGGTTGTCCTGCAGCAACCGGGACAACAGTTCCCGGGCGTTGGCAACCATACTCCTGAATTTATAGCAGTAAAAATACTTGCCGTTGTGGCCGATCCGGCGGTGGGTGAACAGCACCGGTCCGGGTGAATCGAGCTTGATCACCACGGCGATCACGGCCAGCAGCGGCGATAGGCATATAAGCATGATCAGCCCCAAGATAAAGTCGAAGCAGCGCTTGACGATCCTGTTGACGGGATTGGACAGGTTGTTGCCCAGCCTGAAGGTGAGCACCTGCTCGTCGAAGAAGTAATCGGCCTTCACTCCTTCCACTGGCAACCCGAACAGGTCGGGTACCACCAGCACCGATGCGGCGATGCGCTGCAGGGAGTTGACCAGTTCCACCAGCCTGGGCGAGGCCAGGCCAGGCGCCGCCACGATCAGGTCGCGGACGCCGGTTTCAGCCATGATCCGCTCGCAGTCGGCAAAACCGCCCAGCACCGGAAAGCAGACGCTGTCTACCCGCAGCCCGGTTCTCCTCTTGGCCGGGTCGTCGTCCAGAAAGCCCCGGATCTCGTATCCGAGGTAGCGGTCGCGCAACAGGGCCTGGGCGACCAGGCCGCCGGTGCTCCCGGCGCCTAGCACAAGCACGGGTTGCACCCAGATGCCCCATCGTACAAGCATGTTTTTTGTCAACCACCGGCCGGCGGGTATCAACACCAGGGAGAACAGGCAGCAGAGCACCAGGACGGTGCGCGAGAACTCACCGCTCATCTTGCCGAGGGAGATCGAGGCCAGGATCAGGAGGAAGGAGAGCAGCACGGCCTTCAGGACTTGGCCGGTCTCACGCCAGTAGGGCAGGCGGGTGGTGTACAAGCCGTTGATGGCCAGGAAGCCGATCACCACCACCAGGACCCAGAGCAGGTGGTGGTAAAAATCTACCGTCACCTCCACGGAAAAGAGCGGCCCGAAAACAGGCAGCAGTCCCAGCCGGGCCTCCCAGGCAACAAAAAGGGATGCGCCCAACGCCAAGATGTCATTCACCAGGAGTATGGGGATGGCATACAACAGCGGCGTGGGACTGGTGACTGGCAGGCTGCGACCGGCAACAGGCCGGGAAAACCGGGGTCGTGCCTCTGGGTTGATCATATTACTCCCAAATTTTATTGCGACATTGTCGAATTTTTGTGATTGTGGTGCTCCAATATTGACTGCCGATAAGCATTTTTCCAATCTTCCCAGCGACAAAAAACGGCAAAACATCATAATAAAGGAGGATTCATTAATAGTAAAATTTGACCTTCTTTAAAAATATCCTTTTCCTTTGTCTAAAATATCTAATAACTAGTAGCAGCCGGTGTGAATAACTCTTAGAATCTCACCAAATATTGCAGAGCAGACAGGAATTACGTAATATCCGTATAATTCATAAGTTATGATAAAGAAATTTAAAGATTACTCACCCGATGCAGCCTTGCAGAAATGATAACCGGTTCTGTCTGGGGCGGTCTCGCGGCCGGCAGCAACCATTTCTTCGTCTTCGGCGCCATAGCTGTCACTGCGCTAGGCCTTTGTATAGGCAGCTTTCTCAATGTAGTCATCTACCGGCTGCCCCGGGGCGAGTCTAGCGTAACGGGATGGTCGCACTGCACCCACTGTGGGAGGGCGATTGCCTGGTACGATCTGTTTCCGCTGGTGAGTCACCTGTTGCTGAGAGGACGGTGCAGGAACTGCAAGGCGCCGATCTCCTGGCGCTATCCGCTGGTGGAATGCCTGACGGCAGGATTGTTCCTGGCCCTGTACTGGCATTTCGGGCCAACCCCGGTATTGTTAAAGTACCTATTCTTATCAGCCCTGCTGGTCGCCGTGTCCTTCATCGACCTCGAGCACTTCCTAATTCCCAACAGCCTGGTGCTGGCCGGTGTCGTTTTTGGCATGGCCGGCCTATTGATCGTCCGTGACCTCAGCATCCAGTCAGCCTTGCTGGGCGCCGTTTCCTGCCCGGGATTCCTGCTGCTGGTCAGCCTGTCCAGCCGCGGGGGGATGGGCCTGGGCGATGTCAAGCTGGCCATGGTGACCGGGCTTTTTTTGGGTTGGCCCCAAGGAATGGTGGGGCTTTTGATCGCGGCCTGCACCGGGGGCCTGCTGGGGATCGTGCTGTTGGTGACCGGCGTCAAGGGGCGCAAGGACCCGATCCCTTTCGGCCCATTCATCGCCCTGGGCGCCATGATCGCTCTGTTTTGGGGAGGGCGGATCCTCCACCTGTTGCTGCCGCCGTTGGCCTGAGGCATGACCCATCCTGATCGGCTGTCAATGATGGCATGTGATCGGATACGATATGCAGGGGCCGCCGCGTAGGGAATCGGGTGGCGTCCCTTTTTGTATAGGACTGGCTTGCAAAGTAGACAATATCGAAAAGCAGGGTTATGATGGAAAAACATACGCTATGAATGATAAATAATGAAGAATAAAGAGCAATGGGGGTAAGCGGGTGCTCGATAAATCAGAACTTGAGGAGATCCTGCGGGTGGCGCAGCGGGGAAGCGATTTTACCGAGATCTTCATGGAGCGGACGGAGTCGACCAGGATCGGCTGCGAGGCCCGGCAGATCGAGCGGGTGATCTCCGGCCGGGAGCAGGGGGCCGGGATCAGGGCGGTGCACGGAGACAATACGGCCTATGGATACACCAATGCCCTGGATCAGGAGAGCCTGCTGAAACTGGCCGGCCAGGTAAGCCGGGCTGCTCAGGCAGCAGGGGTTTCGCCGGTGGCGCTGCAGCGGCGGGAGTCTCCGGTCGATCTGCCGGTGGTCCGGCGCCCTGATGCCACGCCGGTCGATGACAAGGTGGCCCTGGTCCGGGCAGCCGAAGAGGCGGCCTGGAGCATGGACGAGAAACTGCTGCGGCAGGTGACGGTGGGTTACGCGGACACCGTCCAGAAGGTGCGGATCGCCAACACTGAAGGTGTCTATGTCGAGGACGAGCGGGTGCGCTGTCGCCTGTCGGTGAACGCCGTGGCCGCCGAGGGAGCGGTGATTCAGACCGGCTTCGACTCCGCGGGCGGGACTAAGGGCGAGGAACTGTTTGATGAGGAGCAGCCTGCGGAACTCGGCAGGAGGGCAGCGCGCCGGGCGCTCCTGATGCTGAAGGCGCGCCAGGCGCCGGCTGGGCGCATGGCAGTCGTTCTCTCCGGAGAGGCCGGCGGGACGATGATCCACGAGGCCTGCGGGCATGGCCTGGAGGCCGACCTCGTCCAGAAGCGCCTGTCGGTATATGCGGGCAAAAAGGGTGAGCGGGTGGCATCGGAGCTGGTCACGGTGGTGGACGACGGCACCCTGCCCGGCCGTTTCGGTTCTTTCCGTTTCGACGATGAGGGCCAGCCGGCCCAAAAGACCGTCCTGATCGATAAGGGTGTACTCTGTGGCTTCATGTATGACCATATCACAGCTGTCAAGGATGGGGCGGAGCCAACCGGCAACGGCCGCAGGCAATCCTTCCAGCACCGCCCGATCCCCCGGATGTCCACCACCTGCCTGGCCTCCGGCGAGACCCCGCCCGAGGAGATCATCAGGGAGACGAGGTCCGGGCTGCTGGTGCGTCGCATGGGAGGCGGCCAGGTGAACACCACCAACGGGGACTTCGTCTTTGACGTGCCCGAGGGCTACCTGATCGAAAACGGCGAGGCGACCGTGCCGGTGCGGGGAGCGACTCTGACCGGCAACGGGCCGGAAGTGCTGAAACAGATCGACCTGGTGGGCAGTGACTTTGGATTCTCACTGGGGATCTGCGGCAAGGACGGGCAGGGAGTGCCGGTCTCGGACGCCCAGCCGACGATCAGGATACCGGAGTTGATCGTGGGCGGCGTCATCGAGGAAGACTCAGAAGAGGGTGAGGGTGATTAGAAACTCTGCAGGGATGAGCGATCAGGAACTGGCGCAGGCTGCCGTGGAAGAGGCGCGGCGCCATGGCGCCGAGGCAGCCGAGGCTTACCTGGACCGCAGCGAGGAGATCGTCATCGAGGTCCGGGAAAGCGAAGTTGAAAACCTCAAGGTGGCGCAGGAGGAGGGTGTGGGCATCCGCATCCTCAGGGAGGGCTGTCTGGGCTTCGCCTATACTTCTGACCGTTCCTGGCCGGCTGTAAGTGAGGCGGTTGCCGCCGCCCTGGCTAACGCCCGGGTCGCCAGCCCCGATCCCTTCAACACGATGCCAGGGCCGCCGGAAGTCTACCCGGCGCTGGACCTCGGCGATCCGGTGCTGCAGGCCACGCCTCTAGAAGACAAGATAGAGAAGGCGCGCCGGATCGAAAAGAGCGGCCGCGCCTACGACACCCGCATCAAGATCACGGAGCAGGCCGCCTATGCGGAGTCCCACTACCAAGTGCACATTGCCAACTCACAGGGTGTTACGGCGGCGGAAAAGGGGAGCTACTGCGGCGGATCAGCCTCCCTGGTGGCTGACTCTGGAGGGGAGCAGCAATCCGGATTCGGCCTCCAGTATCGCGCGAAAGCTTGCTCAGATCGATCCGGAGGCGATCGGCCGCGAAGCAGCCTTCAAGGCGGTCCGGCTGCTGGGAGCGCGCCGGCTCGGCACCAGGAAGGCTGCGGTCATCCTGGAACCATTCGTGGTTTCCGGCTTTTTGTCGGTGCTGTGCAAGGCGCTGACCGCCGAGGCCGTGCAAAAGAGGCGGTCCCTGTTGGCAGGGAAGATCGGCACCCGGGTGGCGGCACCCGGGGTCACCGTTGTTGACGATGGCACGCTGGCGGGCGGACTGATGAGTTCGGCCTTTGACGGGGAAGGGGTGCCCAGCCAGCGCACTGTCCTGATTCAGGACGGCCAGCTGCTGGGTTTTCTGCAAAACTCCTATACCGGCGCCAAGGATCACCTGCCTTCCACCGGCAATGCCAGCCGCGGCTCCTACAAGTCGCCTCCGGAGCTGGGCAGCACCAACTTCTACCTGGCAGCCGGAGCTGCAAAGACCGAGGAGATCATCAAAAAGACCGAAAGCGGACTCTATTTGACAGATGTGATGGGCATGCACACTGTCAACCCGATTTCCGGCGATTTTTCAGTAGGTGCGGCAGGAATTTGGATTGAACATGGCGAATTTACAACTCCGGTAAGGGGTATGGTAATAGCTGGCAACATTCTGGATCTAATGGCAGGAATCGATGCGGTCGGCAATGACTTGCGTTTTTTTGTGAGCAGGGGAGCCCCTACGGTACGGGTGGCCAGGCTGACTATCAGCGGCGACTGATCTCTATTCAATAGTGCACCAGCAAGGGAATGGTCTGCCAGCAACAGACCGGGAGCAAGGGGTGGATAGCTCTGCCGTTAACATAGCCGGTTCTGTCGATCGGCTAAATTATAGATAATAATGATCTGCTCAGATTTAATGAATATTTGTTTAGAAAACAGCCACAGCCTTAGATAAATTGCTTAGCATGAATTGCCCCCGCCATCATTGGTATTGTTTATCCACGCCTATCCCTTAATTGTCAAGCCTTGTACTAAGGAGGAGTCTTGAGGTGCCACGGGTATTGGTGTTGCATGGGCCAAACCTTAACCTGACCGGCCAGAGGGAAACAGAGATCTATGGAGTTGCCTCTCTGGAGGAGATCGACAACAGCCTGATCGAGCTCGGTGCGGAACTGGGTCTGGACGTCGAGTGCTTCCAATCGAATCACGAGGGAGACCTGGTCGACAGGATCCATGACGCGGCGCGGCGCTGCGATCTGATCGTCATCAACCCCGGAGCCCTGACCCATTACAGCTATGTGCTTCGTGATGCCCTGAGGGGAGTCGGGCTGCCGGTGATCGAGGTGCACATGAGCAACATCCACACCCGTGAGGCATGGCGTCGCCGGTCGGTGATCGCTCCGGTAGCCAGCGGCCAGATCGCCGGCTTTGGGCGCTGGAGCTATGCCCTGGCTCTGACCGCCGCCAGCCGCCTGCTGGGAAGCTAAGGGGATGGGAGCGCCGCCGCTGCCCAGGAGGCTGAGCCTGCTCCGCCGGTTGCTCAGGGGGCAAAAGTGCGAGGCGCTGCTGGTGACCAAACCTGAAAACAGGAGGTACCTCAGCGGATTTACAGGCAGCCATGGCATGCTTCTGGTTACGGCGGGCGAGGTTTACCTGATCACGGACCGGCGCTACGAGGCACAGGTGAAACTGGAGGCGCCCCGCTGCAGGCTGCTGTTGTCCGATGCCGCGCTGACCGAAGCGCTGCCGGCGGTCTGCCAGGAGCAGGCCTTGCCGGTCCTGGGGTTTGAGCAGGATCATCTCACCTATCAGCAGTATGAGACACTGCAGGCGCACCTCCCCGACGTCAGGCTGCAGCCGGCGGCGGGATTGGTTGAGAGGCTGCGCCTGTGCAAGGATCGGGAGGAGATCGCGTTCATCCAGGCCGCGGGAGTCATTACCGGTGCGGCATTCTGGCATGCGCTGGGATCCCTGCACTCCGGCCAGACAGAGCGGGAGATCGCCCGCGACATCGAATATTTCATGCGCAGCCACGGAAGCGGGCCTCCAGTCTTTGAAACCATAGTGGCTGCAGGAGAGAGGGGGGCCTTGCCGCACGGAACGGCCTCGGACAATCGGGTTGAAAGCGGGCAGCTCGTGGTGATGGACTTCGGGGGCAACTATCGGGGATATACTGCAGATTTCACCAGGACCGTCTGCATCGGCCGCTACACAGCCAGACAGCGCAAGGTTTTTGAGGTGGTGCTGGATGCCCAGCGGCAGGCCCTGGATGCCATCCGCCCCGGAGTTGCCGCCAGCGAGGTGGATGCCGCAGCCCGGCAGGTGATCGCTGCGGCCGGTTATGGCGAGCAGTTCTCGCACGCACTAGGTCACGGCGTCGGCCTCTGCATTCATGAGGCCCCCAGGCTGGCTCCCAATCAGGAGTTGACCCTGAGAGAAGGCATGGTGACAACTGTGGAACCTGGAATCTATTTGCCAGGGTGGGGCGGGGTGCGCATCGAGGATACCGTTGTCGTGACCGCCGGCGGATGCGAGGTGCTGACCCCTGTCACGAAGGACTTCCTGGTGATCTGACAGAGGTTCAAGGGCCTACTGGCCGCACTGGCAGCTGCTCCTGAGACCGAACTCCCGCAGCCTGTCATTCTTCAGAGCAGTTGGCAGCGTAGTGTACAATTTTGGCAGGTGATCGGGGATCTTCCATAGAAGAGACCTCAATTTAAAAGGCCATCAGGAAGGATGACCAACTCACCGGCAGTTGGCAGCGTGTTTTTGCCACAAGTTCATCTTCCTGGTATAATATTTCCATAGAGCATTGACCCTGCACTGCAAGTCCCCAGAACGAGCGGTTTAGACAATGACAACCTCAATTCGACCGACAGTCTTCCAGGCATTGTCCCTTGTGCTGCGCCGGCCTGATTGCGAACCGGCAGGCAAACATCGAACTGAAAGGAGAGGAAACCTGGCCTGGGGTTGACCCGGCATGAGCCTGTGAGGCCAGGCTGAGACATGATCTCTTCTAATGATTTTCGCACGGGGATGACCATCGAGGTCGATGGAGACATCTATACGGTAGTGGAATTTCAGCATGTCAAGCCTGGCAAAGGCTCCGCCTTCGTGCGCTCCAAGCTGAAGAATCTACGCACCGGCGGAGTGACCGAGCGTACTTTCCGGGCCGGCGAGAAACTCCCCCGGGCTCATTTGGAGCGCCGGGAGGTGCAGTTCCTGTACAGGGAGGGGGACTCCTACACCTTCATGGACAACGAGACCTACGAGCAGACAGTTCTCAGCGTGGATCGGCTGGGGGATAATATCAAGTACCTCAAGGAAAACATGAACATTTACCTGCTGACCCATGCCGGCAACCTGATGGGGGTCGAACTTCCGAATTCGGTCGAGCTGAAGGTTGTTGCCGCAGACCCGGGCCTGCGCGGAGACACTGCGACGGGCGGCACCAAACCGGCAACCCTGGAGACCGGTCTGATCATCCAGGTGCCTCTTTTTATAGACGTTGATACTGTGATTAGGATCGACACCAGGTCCGGAGAATATCTGGAAAGAGTTTGAGATCGTGGATCCGAAAATAAGTTAACATAATTATTAGTCAGGGGGTGTCGTGCGATGGATGACCTTCGCCAGAGAGTTGCCTATCTTCAAGGATTGGCCGAGGGATTGAAGCTGGAAGAGGGAAAAGACGAGTCCCGGATTATCAAACAGATGATCGATATCATGGCAGACCTGATCGATCAGGTAGAGGAGATCCAGGCAGCCCAGGAAGATCTTGAAGATTACCTGGAGAGCTTGGACGAGGACCTCGGCAGCGACGAGGATGAGGAGCCGGACGAGGAAGAAGATGAAACAGGCGACGAGGAGGAAGAGTCCGGTGAGGATGAAGACGAGGATGACGAAGATCTGGATGAAGAAGATCTGATTGAAATTTCCGAAGATGACCTGAACTTTGTCGAAGTTGAATGCAAGAACTGCCATGACATTATCTGCTTCGAAGAAGACCTGCTGGATGATGATGACATCATCGAGATCACATGCCCCAACTGCAATCAGGTGGTGTTTGTCAACGACGGCTCCATGACGGCGCCGCAGGGCGGAGGCAAGGCCAAGAAAGCTCCCGAGCCGCCGCCGCAGGGCGGAGGCAAGGCCAAGAAAGCTCCAGACAAGAGCGAAGCCGGGTCTGAAGATGTTTAAACGCAATCGCTGAAAGGCCCTCTTCCGGACCCCGGGGCTGTTTTCGCGTTGATCTGCATGAACCTCTGGCTCGTGCGCCACTGGCACAGCAGGCCTGGCTGCCTCTGACACCGGCACGGCGACGATCGAAACTCCGGTTATCATCACCGGGGAAGGCATGATCACCTGTTTCATTATAAAACATAAGTGATAGTTCAGCGTAGACAGTTTGTAGGATCGGTTGGATTTTATGCGTCCTCCGGCGTCAGAGCCGGAGGTTTTTATTTTACTGCAACGCCCTGTTGCTTCTGGCAACATAAACCAGGCAGGGCAGAAATACTATATATGGACAGGGAGGAGATGGCCATGCCCTCGGAAGTGACAACCGGCCTCAGCTCGGCATTTGTCTTTTTATCGCCCTCGCTGCGCCAGATCGTGGAACGCCTTTCCCCCTCGCTGATCGGATTGCTCGAGGAGATCCGGATTCGCCAGGGCCGCCCCCTGGCTGTCCGCACCGGCTTGCAGGACCACTTTCTCAACCCCTCGGGCAAAGCAGTGGATGAGCCCAAGGACGCCTATCAGGTCTCGGGCGAGGATGTCTGGAAAACGGTGCAACTGATCAGCCAGGGCTCTGTCTACGCCTTTGAGGACGAATTCCGGCAGGGCTTCCTGACCCTGCCCGGTGGGCACCGGGTGGGGCTGGCGGGCAAGGCGGTCCTGGAAGCCGGCGATCTCAAGACACTGCGTGACATCGGCAGCCTCTGCTTCCGGGTGGCCCGGGCAGTGCCGGGCGCCGCACGGCCGCTGCTTCCCTATGTGATCAACTGGCAGGAGGGGCGTCCCTACCATACCCTGATCGTTTCTCCTCCCAGGGCCGGCAAGACCACCATCCTGCGAGACCTGATCAGGCTCCTCAGCTGCGGGTCACAGCAGCTGAGAATTCCCGGTTACACCATCGGGGTGGTGGATGAGCGGGGCGAGATCGCAGCCAGCTACGGAGGCTTTCCACAGCATGATCTCGGCCCCCGGGTGGACGTGCTCGACCACTGCCCGAAAGCCGTGGGCATGGTGATGCTGCTGCGCTCCATGTCGCCGCAGGTCATCGCCACCGACGAGATCGGGAGGCGGCAGGACGTGGACGCCATCTGGGAGATGGTCTATACGGGGGTAAGTATCCTGGCCACCGTGCACGCTGCACACTGGAAGGAGTTGGAACAGCGTCCCCATTTGAAAGAGTTGCTCAACGAAATGGTGTTTAAGCGCTACGTCTTTTTGAGCCGGCGCCTGGGCCCGGGCACCGTCGAGGGAATCTGGGACGGGCAGAAGAGGCAGCTGGCGCTTGGCGCCAGGATCTGAATGAGCAGGCTGCCGGAGGCGTGCCGCCTTTAGAGAGAGGGTGGAGGTATCATGTTCAAGCTGCTGGGCGCTATTCTGATCGTCTTCTCATCGGGGCTGGCCGGATGGCGGATCGGCTCGGGGTTTACCCGCCGCTCACGCCAGTTGCGCTCCCTGCAGGAGGCCCTGCAGCTGCTGGATACGGAGATCATGTATGCAGCCACGCCACTGCCGGCCGCTCTGCGCAGGGTGTCCGCTTACAGCGGAGGCACCCTTGGCGACATTTTTCTCGAGGCCGGCGCATTGCTGAGCTCCGGCTGCGGCTATACCGCTGGAGAGGCCTGGCGCATGGCCTTAGACAGCGGCGTCCGGCACACGGCGCTGGCGCCGGAGGACCGGGCGATCCTGCAGGCATTTGGTGAAGCTCTGGGCTCCTCTGACCGTGCTGAACAGCACAAACACATCAGGCTCACCGCCTGCCATCTACGACAGGAGGAGGAAAAGGCCGAGCGCGACCGCCAGAAGAACGAGCGGCTCTGGAAGTACGGGGGCTTTCTAGTGGGGATCAGCATCGTTTTGCTGCTGCTTTAGGCAAGAGAAAGGAGCTGCCTCATGAATATCGACCTGATCTTCAAAATTGCCGGACTAGGGATCCTGATCTCCGTGCTCCACATCATTCTAAAACAGGCGAACAAGGAGGAACAGGCCCAGATGCTGACCCTGGCCGGGGTGGTAGTGGTCCTGATTCTGGTCGTGCAGCTGATCAACCAGTTGTTTACCACAGTGCGCTCGGTGTTTCACCTTTTTTAAGGCAGCCGGGGAAGGTGCATCAGCCTTGGAGATCCTGCAGGTTGTGGCGTTGGGACTGATGGTGGCGGTGTTTGCCGTTTTGCTGCGCAGGGATCGCCCGGAGCTGGCCATGGTCTTGGCCCTCGGTTTCGGAGTGATCGTATTCCTGATGGTGCTGGGCAAGCTCAGTGCGATCATCACCTTATTCCAGGATGTGACGCAGCGTGCCCAGTTGGACGAGCTCTACTTGGCCACACTGCTGAAGATACTGGGCATCGCCTACATCGCCGAGTTTGGGGCGCAGGTCTGCCGTGACTCCGGGGAAGGCACGGTGGCCAACAAGATCGAGTTGGCAGGAAAGGTGCTGATCCTGATCATGGCGCTGCCGATCTTGGCGGCGATTCTCGAAGTAATCGTGCGGCTGCTTCCTTAGATGTGAGGGGAAGTGGCGAGGGAGATGGGTTGCTTGAAGCCAAACAGTTTGCTGCCTGTGCTGCTAGTGGCTGCGATACTGCTGCCGGTATTCCTGGGGCTGCCTGCGGTTGCCCGCGGCGTGCCCCAAAGGAGGTCATCCATGCGGCTGTACTGGCTTCAGGCTGCAGCAGCGACCCAGGCGGCGCCACCAGGATCCGGGACCTCGGGGTTGCCGGCCGCGGCATCGTCCCAGCCAATATCAGATGCTCAGACCGGGACCGAGTCTCAATCATTGCCAACCACGCAGATCGTTGCCATGCCGGTCTCATGGTCAGGGTTGCAGGACGCAGCCGCCTCCCGGCCGGCGGTCAGCGCCCAGGCCAACGCGGCAGGACTGCCGTCGGCAGGCGGGCTCCAGGGCGCGGGGCACCAGCAGGCGACTGCTGCACAGCCGACTGCCAATCCGGGCGACATCATCGGCGAGCAGTATCAGAAGCTGGATACGAAGGACCTGGAAAGCTACATCGACCAAGTCGACGGGGACCTGCAGGATCAGCTCTCCGATTTCAGCCTGGGCAATATCCTGGCCTCGATCCGGAGCGGGCGGCTTCAGATCAACCTGCCAAGCCTGCTGCAGGCGCTAGGGAGGGTCTGCTTCCGCGAGGTCCTGGCTCACGCCGCCTTGATGGGCCAGCTGCTGATCCTGGGAACGGTGCTCGCCCTGCTGGAGCAGCTGGTCGGAGCCTTCGAGGGCAACACCGTCGCCAAACTGGCTCACGGAGTCGGGTTGCTGGGACTGCTGACCATAGCCCTGAGCTCCTTCACCCTGGCTATGGACACCGGGAGGGACGCTATCAACACGATGGTGGGGTTCATGCAGGCCCTGCTCCCGGTCATGCTGACCCTGATGACGGCCATGGGCAGCATCAGCACCGTTTCCTTGATGCACCCGGTGATCATCTTCGCCATGAACCTGCTGGGCACCCTGACCAGCAACCTGGTGTTTCCGCTGGTATTTTGCGCTGCCATCCTCGGAGTCGTCAACCTGCTCTCGGAACGCGTGCAGGTTTCGCGACTGGCAGGATTTTTCCGGGACGGCAGTATCCTGCTGCTCAGTCTCTTTATCACGATCTTTCTGGGCGTTCTGACGGTGCAGGGGGCGGCCGGTTCTATCAGCGACAGCGTCGGCATTCGCACCGCCCGGTTTGCCACGGCGGTCTTTGTGCCGGTGGTAGGCAAGATCCTGACCGATGCCGTAGATGTCGTCGTCGGGTGTTCCCTGTTCTTGAAGAATGCGATCGGCATTCTGGGAGCGGTTACCCTGCTTTTTCTATGCGCCCTTCCGGTAATCAAGATCCTGTCGGCGGTAATCGTCTACCGGCTGGCTGCCGCCTTGATGCAGCCGCTGGGAGCACAACAACTCGGCGAGGCCCTGCACTTGCTCGGCAATTACCTGTTCATCGTCTTTGCCGCCGTCGTCGCGGTGGGTTTGATGTTTCTGGTGGTGATCACCATCGTGGTCGGCCTGGGCAATGCTGCCGCCATGTTGAGCTAGATGTGTCCGGCTGCCGGAGGATCAGCACGTACAACAGGTGATCCGGCTGCTGCCCGGCTGGTTGGTGGTCTGACAGGGGGTGGCCTAGATGGAAACAGTGCTCCTGCTTGTGCGCAACCTGGTATTTCTGGTGATACTGGCAGCGTTCCTGGAAATGCTGCTTCCGCTCCAGGGAACACGCCGTCTCGTCCAGGTTATTATCGGCCTCTTCATCTTATTGGCGGTCCTGGGGCCGGTGGCGTCGCTGTTCCATCAGCAGCTGCCGCTGCAACTGTCAATGCCGGCCAACGGGTCGCCTGCCGGCCAGGGGGGAGGCACCGGGCTGAGCGACATCCTGGAGCGGGGGCAGGCGCTGCAGCAGGTGACCTCGGCCCAGGAGCAGGCGGCCTATGTGCAACAGATGGAGGATCAGATCGCCGTGATCTGCCGGTTGGTGCCAGGCGTCAAAGCGGCCAGCGTCACCGTCGCCCTTAACCCGTCCGCTCCGCAGCAATCGCTGGGAACAATTCAGAAAGTGGAAGTAGTACTGCAGGTAGACGGGGGGCAGGCTGCTCCTCCCCTGGCCAACGGGCAGATCGATGCCGGCCCGGCAGCGGCCACTATCCCGTCTGAGGGTGAGATTGCGGCACAGGTGCGGGAGACTGTGGGCAGCCTGTTCGGATTGCAGGACGATCAGGTGTCCGTGACTTTCAATACAACCCCGAGGTAGGTGTTGAAATTGCCCGATCAGTGGAAAAAGATGACGGAGCGTTTTCCCTTTCTACGCACGCCGCAGATGTGGCAGTTGCTGCTGATCTTTGGGGCCGGAGTGCTGCTGCTGTTGTTCACGAGTTCCTGGTTCACACCCAGGAGCAGCTCACCGGCCGGGGAGTCCCCGGTCAGCCCCCAGGCGCAGCCCGCTGCAACTGCCTCCGACGATCTGACCGCCGCCGAAAACGAGCTCGAGGAGAGGCTGGCCGTTGCCCTGAGCCAGGTTGACGGGGCGGGAAGCGTACAGGTCACGGTGACCCTGAAGGCCGGCACCGAGCATGTTTACGCCCAGAACATCACTAAGCAGAACCAGACGGTCCAGGAGCGGGACCAGAGCGGCGGCAATCAGACCACCAATGACACCAACGAGACAGATAGCCTGGTGCTGCTGCAGCCGGCCAACGGTGGCGAGACAGAACCGGTCGTCGTCAAGGATCTGAGCCCGGAGATCGCCGGCGTGCTGGTGCTGGCTGACGGCGCCCGCGACCCCGAGTTGCGCCTGAAGCTGATCCAGGCAGTGCAGACGATGCTGGATGTTCCCATGTACAGGGTGATGGTATTGCCGAAGGAAAGGCAGTGAGAGAGCATGAGAGTATTTTTTTTTAAGAGAGACTGGATCATGCTGGGTATCGTGCTCGGCGCCTTTCTCCTGGTCTGCGGCTACCTGGTGCTGGCGCACTGCGGCAGCATGTTCCAAACCCCGGCGCCAGCCTCTCCGCCGGCTGTAAATCCGGTGAAGTTGGCGCCTCCCCCGGTCGTGGCCGCAGCGGAGCCAGATATCTCCAGGCAGGAGTTCTTCGTAGACTGCCGGCTGGACCGCGACCGGATCCGCAGCCAGCAGATAGAAACCCTCAGGGAGATCGCCAGCCAGCCCGATTCCAGCAGTGCAATCAGGGATACCGCACAGCGCGACCTGATCGAACTGACAGGCACCATGGCGAAGGAAACCGACCTGGAGAGCCTGATCGTGGCCAGGGGGTTTCAGGATGCGGCCGTTCTGATCCTTCCCCAGTCAGCCACCGTTATCGTGCAGGCGCGGGCAGTGGCGCCGGCTGTGGTTGATCAGATCAAATCCCAGGTGATCAGGGCCACGGGCCTCGATGCCGCCAGCGTCTTCGTGATCCCGAAGGCATAGGATTCTCAAGAGGGCCGGTCTAAGCATAGCTCGCGCATACTGTATACTTGGGCGCCGCCGGTTGCAAAATCAGCTATTCTAAGATACAATTGACAATAACTGTTTCCAGGTGGCTTTTTGGCTGAATGGCAGGCTAGAAAGGCTTTCACGTGAACTGGGCGCCCGCCAGGTGTCCGCCATGTGCCTCCGGAGGACCGCCCAGCGGCGCCGGTTGCTTCCAGCGGGCGCGGCGGGCATAGCAGCATGTTTTAGGAAAGTTTAGGCAACGCTTAGACAACGCCATGGCAAGGCTTAGGCAAGGCTTTTTCTGCGATTGGCACGAGGAGGAAAAGGGAGTGCGGCCTAAGATCTGTGACACTACGCTTCGCGATGCGCATCAGAGCCTCTGGGCTACCCGTATGCGCACCGAGGACATGGTTCCCATTTTAGAAGAGCTGGACAAGGTCGGCTACTTTTCCCTGGAGATGTGGGGCGGCGCCACCTTTGACGTTTGCATCAGCTTCCTCAACGAGGACCCGTGGGAGCGGATCAGGGTGGTGAAAAGCCATGTCAGGAACACCCCCCTGCAGATGCTGCTCCGCGGCCAGAACGTGGTCGGCTACTCAAACTATGCCGACGACATCGTCTATGCCTTTGTCAATAAGGCCGCCGAATGCGGCATCGACGTCTTCCGGATCTTTGACGCCCTGAACGACGTCCGCAACATTGAAGTGCCAATGAGGGCGGTCAAGCAAACCGGGGCGCATGCACAGGCCAGCGTGGTTTACACGCTGAGCCCGGTGCACACCTTCGATAAATACCTGGATACAGCCTTGCGGCTGCAGGATATGGGCGCCGACTCCATCTGCATCAAGGATATGGCGGGCATGATCTCCCCCTATGATGCCTTCGAACTGGTGTCGCTGTTCAAGGAAAATCTGCAGGCGCCTGTTCACCTGCATACACATTACATAGGCGGAATGGCCATCGGGGCTTGTCTGAAGGCGGTGGAGGCAGGGGTGGATATCTTCGACGCCTGCTCAGGGCCGCTTGCCTTCGGCTCGTCCCAGCCCCCGGTGGAGACCCTGGTGCGGGCGCTGCAGGGGACCCCATACGACACCGGCCTCGACCTGCACCACCTGTTCGAGATCGCCAACTACTGGGAGGATCTGCGGCGCCGGCGCGGCTTCGAACGGGGAGTCACCCGGATCAACGCCATGAAAGTGTTCGACCACCAGGTGCCGGGTGGCATGATCACCAATCTGGTGAGTCAACTGGAGGAGCAGAAGGCCCTGCACCGCATGGACGAGGTGCTCAGGGAGATCCCGATCGTCCGCGCCGAACTGGGTTATCCGCCGCTGGTAACCCCCACCAGCCAGGTCGTGGGCATCCAGGCGGTGCTGAACGTGCTGCAGGGAGAGCGCTACAAGATGGTGCCCCAGCAGGTCAAGGAGTATGTCCGCGGCTATTACGGCAAGTCGCCCGCCCCGATCGACGAGAAGATCCGGCGGCTGATCATCGGCGACGAGGAGCCGATTACCTGTCGGCCGGCCGATTTGCTGGAGAACAAGTTCGAGCGCACGAAGGAAGAGATCAGGGACCTGGCTGAGTCCGAGGAGGACTACATCACCTACGCCCTGTTCCCGCTCCGGGGCCGAAAGTTTTTCGAGTACCGGAAAAAGATGCGGGACGGCGAGATCCAGCCGATCCACGAGGAGCCGGCGCCTGAGAGGGCGCCTATAGCGGAGTCCTCACCGAAGGCGGCCGCAACCGGCGCCGGAAAGACAAGGCCGCTCAGGCCCGCTTCTGCCGGGATTGCCGGCACGCACCCGGCAGCAATGGAGGATGAAGAGATGAACGTCGAAGATGTCAAGGAATTCATCAGAATCGTAAGCGAGACCAATGTCAACGAGTTGTTCGTGGAGACCGCATCCATGAAGGTGAACATCAGAAAAGGTGTTTTAGGCGAGGGATATTCCTGGAAGGAGGCCGGAACAGAGGCAGCACCAGGCTCCGATCAGGCCGTCTCCGAGAATAAGATATCGGAAGCAGGCGATGCCAGCGTTAACAACACTGCCGCCACCCCCGGCGCAGTGCCTGCGGGCTTGCCAACGGGAGGAGCCAACCTGGTCGAAGTCAGCGCCCCGATGGTGGGCACTTTCTACCGTGCTCCGTCTCCGGATGCCCCGCCTTTCGTGGAAGTGGGCAGCAAGGTAAAGGAGGGGACTGTCCTCTGCATCGTGGAGGCCATGAAGCTTATGAACGAGCTCGAGGCGGAATGCTCGGGCGAGATCGAGGCGATTCTGGTCGAAAATGCCCAGCCGGTGGAGTATGGGCAGGTATTGTTCCTGATCTCGCCCGAGGCCTAACTTTTTTGAATGGCGTATCTCTGCCGCCGCATGTCAAAACATGCGGTCTTAGTTTATTAAGAAGGCATTAATATAAGAAGGCATTAATATAAGAAGGCATTTAACGTTTGGCGATGAGACCTGAACGAGCCCTGGCAGGGGCGCAGTCTCATTTTATCAGGGAGGTACGCAACAGTGTTCAAGAAGATCCTGATAGCCAACCGGGGCGAGATTGCCGTGCGGATCATCCGCACCTGCCGCGAGCTGGACATCCAGACCATTGCCGTATATTCGGAAGCGGACCGCCAGGCCCTTCATGTGCAGATGGCTGACGAATCGGTCTGTATCGGGGGTGGGCCACCGTCCAGGAGCTACCTGAACATACCCAACATTATCAGCGCAGCCGTCAGCAAGGGGGCCGAGGCGATTTACCCCGGCTACGGCTTTCTGGCTGAGAACCCTTATTTTGCCGAGATCTGCGAGACTTCAGGCATCAAGTTTATCGGCCCCTCCGCTGCCGCTATCGAGGCGATGGGAGCCAAGGCCCGGGCGCGGGAGCTGATGGCCGCAGCCGGAGTGCCAGTGGTTCCAGGATCCCCGGACTGATCTCCAGAGATGTTGATATCGCCGCCATCGCCGCTCAGATCGGGTATCCGGTGATCGTCAAGGCATCGGCGGGCGGCGGCGGGCGCGGGATGCGCATAGCCCAGAACCTGGCCGATCTTGAAAAATCGCTTCGTATCGCCCGCTCTGAGGCCGAGGCTGCCTTTGGAGACGGCGGCCTGTATCTGGAAAAGTACCTGGAGGAGCCGCGGCACGTCGAGTTCCAAATTCTGGCAGATAAGCGGGGGCATACGGTCCATTTGGGGGGAAAGAGATTGTTCCATTCAACGCCGGCACCAGAAGCTGGTGGAGGAGACCCCCTGCCCCGGCGCTCACGGAGAAGCTGCGGGAGCAGATGGGGCAGACGGCGGTCAGGGCCGCCCAGTCCGTGCACTACGACGGCGCCGGAACTGTGGAATTTTTGCTGGATAAAACCGGCCATTTCTACTTTATCGAGATGAACACCAGGATTCAGGTAGAGCATCCGGTCACCGAATGGGTCACCGGAATCGATCTGATTGCTGCCATGATCAGGATCGCAGCCGGAGAACCGCTCGCACTCCGCCAGAAGGAGATCAGGCCGCGGGGAGCAGCGATAGAATGCCGCATCAACGCAGAGGATCCTGCCCATGACTTCCGGCCCTGCTCCAGCAGGATTGAATCATACCTGCCTCCGGGAGGCTTCGGGGTGCGCATGGATACGTATATCTACGCCGGATACAGCATCCCCCATTATTACGACTCGCTGATAGCCAAACTGATCACCTGGGGCAACGACCGGGAAGAGGCGATCAGGCGCATGCGGCGCGCCCTGGGCGAGCTTCGGATCGAGGGAGTGCACACGACCGTTCCTTTTCTGCAGCAGATCATGGACAACGCCTTTTTTCTGCGCGGCGACACCTACACCAACTTTATCCAGAGGCGCATGGGCTATGCCTGACCTTATCCAGAGGCGCATGGGCGATGCCTGATTTCCTTGCAATACTGGTGGTCTCTGGTATAATGGGTTAGAAAGTGGAAATAAATTGTATAATAATGATCGGGGGCGGCAAAGGAATGGCTGACGGCAGGACGATAGAGGAGACAAGCCATACCACAGCACTGGGTGCGATTCGCATTGCCAATGAGGTGGTGGCGGTGATAGCAGGCCTGGCGGCGACAGAGATCGACGGTATCGCCGGCATGAGCGGCGGCGTCGCCGGAGGCATTGCGGAGATGCTGGGCAGACGCAACCTGGCCCGCGGGGTGAAGGTGGACGTAGGGGAGCACGAAGCGGCCGTTGACCTGTTTATTATCGTGGATTATGGAATGCGCATCCCGGACCTGGCTTTGCGAGTGCAGGAGAACGTGAAGCAGGCGATCGAGAGCATGACCGGCCTGGCGGTAATCGAGGTCAACGTGCACGTACAGGGAGTATCCTTCGCCGAGGGGCAGGAGGAACAGCGCGTCAAATAGGTCTGGCAAGGAGGGGGAAACGAGTCGATGCAACCAGCTTACCGTGTTTTGTCGGTGATCTTTGCAATCCTGGTGATCATCTTTGCAGCCGTTCTGCTTGCGCTCGCCCTGGGCTGGGTGATTCCGCAGGCCTATCTGCAATCATACCTATCCATTACCAACAACCGCTGGATAATAGGCGTAGCCAGCGGCGTGGTGATCCTGCTGGGGCTGCTGCTGATAGTCATGTCTGCGCAAGGCGAGCGCCGTTTCCGGGAACTGCTGATCGAGGATGCAGCTCTCGGCAGGGTGGACATCTCGGTGGCTGCGCTGCATGATATGATCCTCAGGGCGTCCCGCCACATCAGGGAGATCAGGGAAATCAGGCCCGTTCTTCGCTATGAGCGGGAGGGGGTGGCGGCCACCCTGCACCTGAAAGTCAACCCTGACGCCAACATCCCCGAGGTGGCACAGTTGCTTCAGCAAGAGGTGCAGAACTACCTGGGGGAGAAGGCGGGAATACATGTCAATCAGTTGCAGGTCCTGGTCGAAGGCGTCTCTTACGAGGCCCGGACAAAGGTGGAGTGACAAAGAAGCGGGCGCCCCTGATGTTCGCTTCAGCTCACTTTTAAGAAGGCAGACCTCGATCGCAGAAAGAGGGGGAGTCTAATGGCAAGTGACCAGTCTTTCTACGAATATCTTGCAGAGCAGGCAGGCAGGCATCGCGGCGCGGTGATCGGCGTGCTGCTCGCCCTGGTGGCGGCTCTGCTGTTCATCTTCTTAGGCTTCTGGAAGACTATCTTCTTAGCTATCTTAATCCTGATCGGATATCTTGTCGGCAAGGGCTTTGACGATAATGTCAGCCTGGGCGATCTCTGGATACGGATGTTTGGAAAACGCTGAGGCCATAGGACCGGCGTGCCGGTATCCGGCGGCCGGAAAGTGCACTGAGCCCCGTGTCAGTTCGAGGTGAGGTTGGCCCGGGCCTGTGGCAGTTTGTCAGTGAGGTTTCCGAGACCGGTGGGAAGTTCAGCCCGCAAGGCGCTGATCCCATCGCGCCGTCGTATGAGGAAGCGCGAGTCCCATGGCAGTTCGCCCGTTGAGGGGCAGCAGCGGGCGGATCAACCGGGAGGGGTTTGTTTGGGAAGGCGTCGAGCCAGGGAAATAGCTTTACAAGTATTGTTTCAGGTCGATCTGGGGAAAGCCAATCCTGAGGCAGCCCTGGTTTATTCTCTCGACGAAAACAGGATTTCAGGGGAAACGGCGGAATTCACCCGCACCCTGGTGGAGGGAACGCTGGAGCGGCAGAAGCAGATCGATGATTACCTGGCCCGTTATGCCACCGACTGGGATTTGCCCCGGATGGCCAACGTAGATCGCAACATCTTGAGGCTCAGCCTGTATGAAATGCTTTATCAGCCGGCAACCCCCATGAATGTGGCCATTGACGAGGCGTTAGAGCTGGCCAAGGTTTTCAGCCATAAGGATGCGCCGCGCTTTATAAATGGCATTCTGGGGCGCATTGCGAGGGAGATGTCCGTTGAATCTGGCTCATCATAGCCAGATTTTCTGTTTACAAAAAACGCGAAAGTTATTGGCGGCATGGCAGGAATTTGCGCTGTTTTTACGAATATACCATTTAAATACCCGGCAATCTGGTAGTAAATTAATCATCATCAGGATCCCTTACGCCTTCGACGCCGGAGTGTTTTTGAAGTTGGCATTTATAAGTTTTGCCCCTGAAAATATGCCGCGCCGTGCCCCATCCGCTTCGCGGGTACCGGGGTACTCGCTTTAGCGGGTCGGGCACCCGGTAGTTTGGCCTCGTGCCGGAGGAGGTTCACTGCCTTAATTCATGGGCATAAATCTTCCCAAAATAGTATCAAGGATATTCTAGAGGGGGTGAAGGCAGCTCTATTTGCGTTCACTGAGATCATAGAGAATCGATTTAAATCAATTTAAAAGGGAGGAAAAGCAATGGCAGCACAACTATTGTTAGGAAAGCCGCTTGCGGAAAAGATCAAGGCAGAGGTTTCTGCGGAAGTAGAAGCATTAAAGGCTAAAGGGGTCTCGCCGAGCCTGGTCGCCATTCAGGTGGGGCAAAACGATGCCTCGCGGTATACACCAACGCCCAGCGCAAGGTAGCCGAAGCCACCGGCATCAAGTATGACCTGCAGGAACTGTCTGCGGACATGACCCAGGACCAGCTCCTGAAGCACATCGCCAATCTGAACGTCGACCCGAATGTCACCGGTATTATCTTACAAATGCCCGTGCCGTCGCAGATCGATGCCAGGGTCTGCCAGTGGAGCATAGCTTACGAGAAAGACGTCGAGGGCATGACCCCGACCAACATGGGGCTGGTAACCTTCGGCAAGCCCCGGCTGGTGCCTTGTACGGCCCTGGGCGCCTTCGAACTGGCAAAATCGACTGGAGTGGACCTCTACGGCAAGGAGGTAGTTGTGGTCGGCCACAGCGAAATCGTAGGCAAGCCGGCGGCGCTGCTGTTCCTCAATGCCTTCAGCACAGTTACCATCTGTCATATCGCTACCGGACAGCGCGGCATGTCTGAATACCACGTCAGCGAGGCCGAGATCCTGCTCGTGGCCGTTGGCGTGCCTCACCTGGTCAAGGGCAGCTGGATCAAGGAGGGCGCCATCGTCATCGATATCGGCATCAACGCCACCAAAGACGGCAAGATCGTCGGCGATGTGGAGACCGAAATCGCAGCCGAGAAAGCTGCCTGGATCACTCCGGTTCCGGGCGGCGCCGGCACCGCCACCACCGCCATTCTGATGAAGAATACGGTGGAAGCCGCCAAGTGGCAGCTCGAGAAGAAAGGCTAAGATTTAAGACGGCTGATCGGAGAACTGGATGCTGTGAGGTCCAGTTCTCCTTTCCTTATTCAGCTCAGGTGAGCACTATATTTTAGGGAGGTTGCGCGAGTGGCAGCAGTGCGTATTACGGGAAAAGAGATTGCCGAGGAGATCAGGCAGCAGTTGACCCAGGAGACGGATGATCTCAAGCGGAAGGGGATCACTCCGAAGATGTCCCTGATCCTGGTCGGAGACGCCGAGGACTCGGCCCAGTACGTCCGGACCAAGGCGAAGTCCGCTGAGAGCGTGGGCAGCATTGGGGAGACCCACCATCTTCCCGAGGATACCGATATCGAACAGATAATGGCCCTGATAGACAAGCTGAACCGGGACGACAGCGTGCATGGGATCCTGGTCCAGCTCCCCCTCCCGCACCACCTGCACCGGTATGAAAACCAGGTCCTGAACGCCATCCTGCCGGAGAAGGACATCGATGCCCTGCACCCGGTCAATATCGGCAACCTGGTGATCGGAAACAAGTGCTACTGGGGAGTCACCGCCTACGCCTGCATCAAGATCTTGGAGAAGCAGGGAATCGATTTCAAGGGCAAGCATGCCGTGGTGGTCGGCTCCGGCATCGAGGTCGGCAAGCCGGTCACCATCATGCTCTTTGGGAAAGGCTGCACCGTGACCCTGGTCAGCCCGGACGCGGACTTCGCCCCGTACACCCGGCAGGCGGACATCCTGGTCACCGAAGTCGGCAGGCCGCGGGCGATTACCGGCGCCATGCTGAAACCCGGCGCCATCGTCGTCGATACGGGCTCCAACTGGGTGGAAGGCAAGTCGGTGGGGGATGTGGACTACGACAGCGCCGCCGAAGTAGTGGGAGCCATCACCCCGGTGCCCGGTGGTCTGGGCCCTGTCCGCATCATCATGCTCGTCTACAATCTGCTGATAGCCGCCAAAGATAAAGCAGGAGCCTAAATGAACATGCTGCGCCGGATCTACAGCGTGGGGGAGGTTACCGGCTATCTGCGGGATCTCCTGGAGGCGGATGCGCTGCTGAACAACGTCTGGATCCGCGGCGAGATCTCCAACTGCAGGCACCATACATCCGGCCACCTCTACTTCACCTTGAAAGATGCCTCCAGCTGCATACGCTGCGTCATGTTTCGCTCGCGATGCAGCCAGCTGCAGTTCATGCCCTCAAACGGCATGAGCGTGGTCGTGCGCGGCAGCGTGGGCGTCTACGAGCGGGACGGGCAGTACCAGCTCTACGCTGAAGAACTGGCTCCTGACGGGGTGGGCGCCCTGTATATGGCCTATTGCCAACTGAAAGATCAGTTGCAGGCGGAGGGATTGTTCGACCAGGACCTGAAAAAATCCCTGCCCCGGTTTCCCCGCAAGGTTGGCGTGGTCACTTCTCAAAACGGAGCTGCCTGGCACGATCTGACGACTGTCATGCAACGCCGCTGGCCGGGTATTGCCATTGTACTCGCTCCCGCAGCCGTGCAGGGCGAACAGGCTCCCGCTGAGATCTGCAGAGCTTTGAAAGTGCTCGACCGGAGAACCGACATCGATGTGATCATTGTCGGCAGGGGTGGAGGTTCGCTGGAGGAGCTATGGGCATTCAACACCGTGGAGGTGGCCCGGACGATCTTCATGCTGCACCACCCGGTGGTAAGCGCTGTCGGCCATGAAACCGATTACACCATCGCCGACCTGGTAGCTGACGTGAGAGCGGCCACACCTTCAGCAGCCGCCGAACTGGTGGCGCCCTCGCGGATGGAGCTGGAGCACCGGCTGCAACTGCTTCAGGAGCGCCTGGTGCAGGCAGGGGCGCGGATGCTGAAAAACAAGCAGCGACGCCTGCAGGAACTGCACTGGCGTAAACTGGAACGTTATCCCCAGGCCCTGATCTCCAGGCACAAGCAGGAGATCAAAGTGCTGCGACTACAGCTGATGCATGAACTGCAGACCTTTCGCGATCGTGCTGCAAACAGAAGGCGGGTGCTGGCAGAAAAGCTGGACAGCCTGAGCCCTCTGGCAATTTTGAAGAGAGGCTACAGCATCTGCCGCGATCTGGACAGCGGCAGACTCATTATCAGCAGCCGCACCGTCAACCGGGGAGATATCGTGGAAGTGATCCTCGGCGAGGGCAGCCTGAACTGCCAGGTCCGGGAGTCGATCACTGATGCCGGAAGCTAGAGCTAACCACCATGATGGTTCCATCACCAACCGCACATGAAAGCTTCATGAGCTTGCGCTCGCACAATAATGCAAGTCGCTCCACGTAACACATCAAGCAATGGACGGCATTAGCGAACGAGTATTCGTTTATGCCTTGAAACCCGGTCGTGCAGCGAATTTACAGATGAAAATAATTGTGACATCGGCTCTGTTCCTCGACCAACGGCCATAATTGGAGGAGGCGGCATGGAGAGAGAAAACGGACAGCCTCCGGAACCTGATACGAGTGCACCGGAGATATCCTTTGAAGAGTCCCTGGCCCGGCTGGAGGCCGTGGTCTCCGAACTGGAGAAGGGAGAACTATCCCTGGCGGAGGCCCTGGAGATCTTTCAGGATGGCATCAGGCACCTGAGCATCTGCGTCCGGCATCTGGACGCCTTTGAATCACAGATAGAGGTGCTGCTGTCGGAGTACAGCGCCTCCGCTCCCGCCTGGCTGGAGGGGACGGAAACGGGCGGCAGGCCTAAATGATGAGCTGGCAAAAGGAATTAGCCGCCAGGGCGGCGTGTATCGATGCCGCCCTCGAACGCTACCTGCCTGTGATCGGCCACCCGCGCCCAGAGGGCCTGCTTGACAGGGACGGCACAGCACCAGGCTGGCGCCCGGCCGTTGTCCACGAGGCCATGCATTACAGCGTGTTTGCCGGAGGCAAGCGGCTGCGCGGGGCATTCGTTCTGGCCGCTGCCGAGGCCCTGGGCCAGCCATGGGAGCCGCTGCTGGCAGCGGCAGCCGCCATGGAGATGATCCATACCTACTCCCTGATTCATGATGATCTGCCAGCGATGGATAACGATGACCTGCGCCGGGGCAAGCCGACCTGTCACCGGGCTTACGGAGAGGCGATCGCCATTCTGGCGGGTGATGCCCTGCTCACCCTGGCCTTTGAGACGCTGTGCCGGCTGGAATCATCAGGGTTCGAACCGGGCCGGGTATTGGCAGTGATCTCCGAGGTGGCTGCTGCGGCGGGCAGCGGTGGAATGATCGGCGGCCAGGAGGCCGATCTGGAAGCAGAGGGGATGGAGATCGGTTCCGCACAGCTGGAATATATTCATTTGCACAAGACAGGCGCCCTGTTTCGGGCTGCGGTGAGATGCGGCGGCATCCTGGCGGGCGCTGCCTCCGAGGAGTTGCAGGCCCTGACCGGTTTTGGCTTGAGCTTCGGCCTGGCCTTCCAGATCACCGATGACATCCTGGACCTGACCGGGGACGAGGCACTGCTCGGAAAGCCCTTGAAGAGCGACCTGGCCAACCGGAAAGCGACCTATCCCGGCCTGTTCGGTCTGGAGCAGGCGCGGCAACTCGCAGCTGCGCAGGTGCGGCAGGCCTTGTTAAGCATTGCCTGCCTGGGAGCCAGGGGCGCATTTCTAGCGGGAGCGGCCAAGCACCTGTTAAACCGCAAATCCTGATAAAACGCATATTTGTTTGTATTTAGCCGCTATGTTATAATGATTCAGCAACAAAGCCGGATCGGATCCGGTTAAAAGTTGGAGAGAAGCGGGTGGCGCAGTATTCTAGTCGGGGCAACTGGCTTCAAGGGCGGGCCTAAAAATCCGTCGCCGGCACATCGATGAAGTTCCTGGTGCTGGCTTTCGACGCCCAGTCGGGGGCTTGTGCTGGGAGTTAAGGAGGAAGGGCGATCTACAATGGCATGTGGGCGTTGACCCTTCCTTCGCGGAGGTCCTAGTATGTGGGGAAACCTACGGCTAGGGTTAGACCTGCATGCGGTACCGGTTAGTGCTGTGTGCAGTGTAGCCTGCCTTGAGTGGGGTGGGTGGATAGCAGAATGATGCCTTCTGATCCCCGGGCGCCCGGGGAAGGGGGTTGCTGCTTGAAACCCTTTCTGCAAAAGAGGCTAGAGGTCAGCTGACAACGCCGGGGAAAACTCCTAGACTGCCTGCTGATGCAGAGTCTGACGGGGATTAAGGTGTGGACTGAGTGGTAATCTGGCCCTGTTTTCAGCGATGAGAACAGAGCAGGGCTGAAAGGGGAACCACCGGAACGGCAACGTTTTGGCGCCCTGTTGGGAAAACCTGCTAGACCTAAGCCACAATATTAACCCGTCAGGCGCCCACCCGCTTCGCTTCTGCTTTTAAACCAGCCAAAACAGCCGGTCCGATTTGGGATTGTGAAGTGCATCTCACCTCTCAATCAGGTCTCATTCCGGCAATTTTCATCCTGTCATCTCAAAGCTGATAGACAACACCATTTCTCCCGATCAACTTGAAGCAGGATCTACCCGAAATGGTGTTTATAATAATTATCCAGTCTTCTCTGATCCGGGTGATCAGCGCCATGCCGGAGCAAAAAAAATGGCTGCGCAGGGGATTGGGCAACGCCCTCCTCACATTCATGCTGAGCCTGCTGCTGAGCTACGTGGCCAATATATTCCTGCGGCAGGTAGTTTTTCTAATGCCTGGAATTTTTCGTGCTGCTGCTGGTCATACTGCTGGGAGTTGGCGCCGATATGATAGGCTTTGCGGCCGCTGCGGCGGATATCACGCCGCTGAACGCAAAGGCCGCACACAAGATCTGGGGAGCGCGCCAGGCGGTGCGGATGGTCAAGAATGCTGACCAGGTTGCGGTTTTTTGCAGCGACGTGATGGGGGATATCTCCAGCACCCTGGCCGGCGCCATGGGTGCTTTCATCGTATTTAAGTTGATCACCCAACAGCATGCCGCAGCCAATTGGTACACCATCGTGATGACCGCCCTCGTGGCAGCGGTGACGGTGGGCGGCAAAGCCCTGGGCAAGGGGGTCGCCCTGCAGGAGGCCAACGAGATCATGTTCCACCTGGGACAGGCAGTGGCCTGGGCAGAGCGCCTGACCGGGTTTGAGCTATTCCGTCCCACCAAACCGGAGAAGGTTGAAAAGGTGAAGACAAGGTGATCATCGAGAGAATTGAAAAGCCGGCCGATCTACGCACCCTCTCCCTGGCCGAACTGGAGGCCCTGGCCCGGGAGATCCGGGAGCTGCTGATCGAGACCGTATCCCATACCGGCGGCCACCTCGCCCCGAACCTGGGGGTAGTAGAATTGACCATGGCTTTGCACCTGGTGTTCAACACCCCGCAGGACAAGATCATCTGGGACGTGGGTCATCAGTGTTACGTGCACAAACTCCTCACCGGCCGCCGCCACGAGTTTTCCAGCCTGAGGCAGTATGCCGGGCTGAGCGGGTTTCCCAAGACCAGGGAGAGCGTTCACGACTGTTTTGAAACCGGCCATAGCAGCACCTCCATATCCGCAGCCCTCGGCTTTGCGCTCGCCAGAGACCTGAGCCGGGAAAAGCATGCCGTGGTCGCCGTGATCGGCGACGGTGCGCTGACCGGCGGCATGTCTTTCGAGGCCATGAACCACGCCGGCCATGTCGGAACACGGCTGATCGTAGTCTTGAACGACAATGAGATGTCCATTGCCAACAACGTGGGCGCATTATCCGGCTATCTGAGCCGGCTGCGCACCGATCCCTTCTACTATAAGAGCAAGGGGGAGATCGAGGAGTTCCTGCGGCGCATCCCCAGGGTTGGCCCCAGGATGGTCAGGACCTTAGAGCGCTTTAAGGACAGCCTGAAATATTTGTTGATGTCCGGCATGTTTTTCGAGGAACTGGGCTTTACCTACTTGGGCCCTGTCAACGGCCATGACCTGATGGCGATGAAGCAGGTGCTGGAGCGGGCGCAAGGAGTCAACAGGCCGGTGTTGGTGCACGTCTACACCAAGAAGGGAAGGGGCTATCCCCCTGCTGAAAAGAACCCGGACACCTATCACGGCATCGGGCGCTTCGATGTCAAGACCGGGGAGCCGGCCTCCAATGGCGCCTCACCGTCCTTTGCCAAGGTATTCGGCGATTGCATGCTGCGCCTGGGGGAGGAGCATCCCCGGCTGGTGGCCGTATCTGCGGCGATGACCGACGGTACCGGCCTCAGGGGTTTTGCCAGCCGTTTTCCGGACCGCTTTTTCGATGTGGGAATTGCCGAACAGCATGCCGTGACTCTGGCCGCAGGTCTGGCCCGCGGCGGCTACCGGCCCGTGGTTGCCATCTACTCCACCTTCCTGCAGCGTGCCTACGACCAGATCCTGCACGACGTCGCCCTCCAGGGGCTGCCGGTTGTTTTCGCCATCGACCGGGCCGGCATCGTCGGCGATGACGGTGAAACTCATCAGGGAATCTTCGATCTCTCATATTTGCGCCACATACCCGGCCTGGTGCTGATGGCTCCGAAGGACCAGAATGAATTGGCAGCCATGATCGCCAGCGCCGTTGCCTACGGCCAGCCGGCTGCTATTCGCTACCCCCGGGGAGCCGGCCAGGCGCAGATCATTGACGAACACCCTCCTTACCTCGAACCGGGGCGGGGCGAGTTGCTGCGGCAGGGAGACGACTTGGCGATCCTGGCTCTCGGGCCGCATGTTTATAGCGCCCTGGAGGCGGCAGAATTGTTGGCGAAACAGGGTACGAACGCGGCTGTCGTCAACTGCCGCTTTGTCAAGCCGCTGGACGAGGCGCTGATCCTGTCAGTTGCCGAACAGACCGGGCGCATCCTGACCGTCGAGGAAAATGTGCTGTCCGGCGGTTTTGGCAGCAGCGTACTGGAGCTCCTGTCTCTGCACCACTTCAAGGGTGAGTGCGCCTGCCTGGGCGTCCCGGACTGCTTTGTGCAGCATGGCGAACGATCGATGCTGTGCCGGCAGTACGGGCTTGACGCCCAGGGCATCGTCGCCTGCCTCCGGGAGCGGGGCTGGACTCGATGACAGAACCAGGCCGCGTCAGCAAAAGGCGAATAGATCTGCTGTTGGTGGAGAGGGGCCTGTTTCCAAGCCGGGAACAGGCGCAGAGGGCTGTGATGGCAGGATGCGTCTGGCATCAGGACCGCCTGATCGATAAACCGGGGACTGCAGTGGCCTCGGATGGCGAGATCCGGATCAAGGGAGATCCTTGCCCGTACGTGAGCCGCGGGGGGGTCAAACTGGACTCTGCCCTCCAGGAGTTCCGGATCAGCGTGGCCGGCAAGACGGTGCTCGATGCTGGCGCCTCCACGGGAGGTTTCACGCAATGCCTGCTCGAGTGCGGAGCGGCAAGGGTATTTGCCGTGGACGTGGGTTATGGCCAACTGGCCTGGGAACTGCGGCAGGACAAAAGAGTGACTGTTATGGAAAGAACAAATCTGCGCTATCTGACCCCGGAGTTGTTGGGCTCACAGGTTGATCTCGCCACTCTGGATCTTTCCTTTATCTCTCTCACCAAGGTGCTGCCGGCAGTGAGGTCGCTGCTCAGGCCTGGCGGCGAGGTGCTGGCCCTGGTGAAGCCGCAGTTCGAAGCCGGCAGGGGGAGTGTGGGGAAGGGCGGCATCGTCAAAGACCCTGCGGTGCAGCAGGCAGTGCTGGAGCGGGTCTCCGCCAGCGCCTGCAGCCTTGGATTCAGGATTGCCGGCGTGCGGCACTCGGCCCTGTTGGGCAGGGACGGAAATATTGAGTACTTTTTATGGCTGGCGCTCGATCCTGGCGCCCAGCGCATGCCGCTGTCGCCGGAGCGGGCAAAGGAGACAGTTGCGGCAGCCATTGGAATAGGCGGAGGTAATGATGAAGCGCATCGGTCTGGTGGTTCATCCCGGCAAGGTCAAGGATGAAAACTGCGCAACCGGCCGTTTTTTGAAGTTGTCCGGTTGAAACTTAGTGAGGGAGAAGCAGATGGCGGGAGAAGTATTTAGTATTGTAGGCTGATAGAGGGTTCTTGCCAGCATTTCAAAAGAAAGAGGTGAACATCATGAAACTGCGCCGGCAGCAAATGGTTTTGGACATCATCAGCGAGCAGCCGATCATGACCCAGTCAGAGTTGGCCATGGCCTTGAGGACAAGAGGCATTCGCACCACACAGGCCACAATTTCACGGGACATCAAAGAGCTGCAACTGGTCAAGACGCCTGTCGGCGGCACCTCTTACCGCTATGCCAGGCCGCAGGGGGGACAGCTAGAACCCCCCAAGCTCTTGGAACGGCTGCGAAGACTGTTCCAGGATGCGGTGGTGCGGTATGATTACAGTGAGAACCTGATCGTCGTGCACACCCTGCCAGGTGCTGCTCAGGGCGTGGCTTCGGCCTTGGACCAGAGCGGTTGGCGCGAGATCATCGGGACTGTTGCGGGGGACGATACCATTCTGATGGTGGTGAAACCGACGACTGCCGTACCTGAACTTCTGGAAAGGTTCGACTCCCTGTTGAAGTGAGGAAAAGATCAATAAGGAAGGAAAGCAGATGCTGCTGCAGCTCACAGTCGAGAATCTGGCGCTGATGGAGCGGATTAGCCTGAACCTCGGTGACGGCTTGAACGTGTTGACAGGGGAGACCGGAGCGGGCAAGTCAATCCTGGTTGACGCCATGGAGGTCCTTGTCGGAGGGCGGTCACTGGGGGAGATGGTGCGCACCGGGGCGGAGAAGGCGCTGGTTGAGGGGTTGTTTGATTGCACCCGGTCCCCCCAGGTAACCCAGAAGCTGGTCGAGCTCGGGCTTCCCACCAGCGATGACTGCTCTCTGTTGCTGGCCCGGGAGATCCAGGCAGGCGGCAGGAGCACCTGCCGGGTCAACGGCAGGGTCACCCCGCTGTCCATGTACCGTCTTCTGGGAGAGTTTCTGGTAGACCTGCACGGTCAGCATGAGCACCAGTCGTTGTTGAAGCTGGACCAGCACCGGGAACTGCTGGACCGTTTTGGAGGGGATGAGATCTTCAGGCAGAGGCTGCTGGTGGGCGAGCTCTACGACAGGCTAGGCGAGCTCTGCGACGAAGCCGCCGCCGCCAGCGCTGATGAGAAAAAGACAGCTGACCGCATAGATCACCTCAAGCTGGCGCTGAACGAGATCGGCCGGCTGCAGCCGGTTCCGGGAGAAGAAGTGGAACTGCAGCAGGAGAGCGAGCGCATTCGCCACGCGGAAAAACTGGCGGCCCTGTCCCGTTCGGCGAGCATCAGGCTTACCGAGGGAGATGGCCGCCAGCTTGCCGCATACGACTTGTTGAGTCAGGCCGAGGCCGATATACGGGAGATGTCCCGTTATGACGAATATGCTGCAGGAATATCCACGATATTGACTGAAGCCAGATGCCGCCTGGAGGATGTCATCGATCTGCTGCACCGCTACCTGGAACAGCTGGAGTTCGACCCCGGGCGCGCCCGGGAAGTGGAAGAGAGGCTGTACGTTTTAAAAAATTTGTCCCGGAAGTACGGGCCGTCGTTGGATGACGTGATAGCCTTCCGGGAGCAGGCGGCTTTGGAGATGCAGGACCTGGATGAACGCAGGCACCGTGCGGGCGATCTAATGAACGAACACCGGAAGGTGCGCCAGGAATACGATGCTGCTGCCAAAATACTGTCTGAGCTGAGGCTTCGCAAGGCTCGGGTATTCACTGACTCCGTGGCGCACGAGTTACATGGCCTCGGGATGCAAAAAGCCCGTTTCGAGATCAGGTGGGAGTGCCTGAGCGAACCTGCCCGCTGGGGGTATGACCAGTTGGAGTTCATGTTCAGCGCCAATCCGGGTGAACCGCTGAAACCGCTGGCCAAGATCGCTTCCGGTGGTGAGATGTCCAGGGTGATGCTGGCCCTGAAGGTGTTGTTTGCCGCCAACGACGAGATCCCGACCCTGATCTTCGACGAGATCGATACCGGCATCGGGGGCCGGACACTGCAAGTCGTCGGGGACCGCCTGGCCGATCTGGCCGGGCACAAACAGGTTCTGTGCGTCACTCACTCCCCGCATATTGCCGGCAGGGGCAGCAAGCATTTCTACATTGAAAAAGAAGTCGTCAACAATCAGACCCGCACCGTCGTCCACACTCTGGATCATCAGGCCAGGGTGCAGGAGCTGGCTAGAATGCTCGGAGGCACGGAGCAGGAGGAGATCTCCCGCATCCATGCGGAACAGATACTCAGGCAAGACTGAGCCGGTCTGACCGGCAGCATCGCATTTGAGCAGACCGGACTGTTTTCATACTTTGTGAATAAAAGGTGGTGTAAGGGGAGAACTTACAATCACGGGGGCGCAGGCGGCCAGGGAGGAGACAAGGATGGTGCGGGTTGAAGCATACTCGGAGGCTGTACAGTCTTCTCAGCGCTGTTTTTTTAATTGCCTGCATATTTACCCTCTTCTTCCAGTCCTTCAACCTGATCCCCTCACACTACCGGGTGGTGGTGGGGGATCGCATCGAGCTAGGAAAGATCCTGCCTGCCGAATTATCCGCACAGATCACCGCCGTCATTCCTCAAGATGCTCAGAATAAGTTAACCTGGCAGCCGGGGCAGCCTGCAGGGCTGCAGTTCAACCCGTTTCTCGCAAATTCACCGATCGCCGCCGTTCCCTGTCAGCTCGATCTCGACCTGCGCCTGTTCGGCGTGCTGCCCCTGAAAAAGGTGGTCCTGCAGGTAGTGCCGCCGGTAAGGGTGATGGTGGGCGGGCAATCCATAGGGGTGCTCCTGCATACCTATGGGGTCATCGTTTCCGGCTACTCTAGCGTAACCTCCGCTGACGGCACGACCTCGTGCCCGGCGCGCCAGGCAGGGATTGCACCGGGGGATGTGATTGTGAGCATAGAGGGTACACAGGTACAGTCGGATGCCCAGGTAAGCCAGCTGATCGATCTGTATGCCCGCCAGCAGGGTTCAGTGCACCTCCTGGTTAAACGCCAGGGAGCGGAGCAGGTATTTGTTATCAAGCCTGTCTTATGCAGCGATACCGGGCGCTTCCGGATTGGGCTGCTGGTCAGGGATAGCGCCGCCGGCGTGGGCACTCTCACCTTTTTCGACCCCGCCACCAAAAAGTATGGCGCCCTGGGCCATGTTATTACAAATTCTAATACTGGTGAGCAACTTGACCTGAGAGATGGTAAAATTGTCGGCGCCGTGGTCGAAGGCATACAAAAGGGCCAGCAGGGCAAGATCGGAGAGAAGATCGGTATGTTTTCAAATACCCTGAAAACATCCGGCAACATCGAAAAGAACACCAAGTTTGGAATTTACGGGGTTTTAACAGATGGCCTGTCCAACCAGCTGTTCCCGCACCCGGTGCCGGTTGCCGTGGGCGGAGAGATTAGCACAGGTCCGGCTCAGTTGTTGACAGTGTTAAGTGGGGAGAATGTCGAAGCCTTCGACGTGGAGATCCAGCTCGTGTTTCCTCAGCCCAGCCCGGATGGTAAGAGCTTTATAGTCAAGATAGTGGATCCCAGGATGTTGGAACTGACCGGCGGCATTATCCAGGGCATGAGCGGCAGTCCTATTATCCAGGACGGCAGGCTGATCGGAGCGGTGACTCATGTTTTCGTCAACGACCCCACCCGCGGTTAATGGGATCAGCGCCGAGCTGATGCTGGAAGAAGCCGGGCTGTTCCTGGCAGACGGCCGGGAACAGGGGCAGCTTTCATTGGCGGGCGGTATTAACGAAAATAATAGCAAAAGATTTTTTATGGCAGCATAAGTTAGATAATTTAAAAATACGTGCTTTAAAAGCTTATAAAAAGATCAGGAAGACCCAACTTATGTCAAAGTTCGATGCAGGAACTCCCTAAGGGGCGTCGAAGGTATAATGCACTTAGAAAAAAATAGGAATTATTATTTAGGGGGCGATAGAAATTGGATAGACCGATTAAATTATTGTTAGTAGACGATAACAAGGAATTTTGCGACATTTTAAAGGATTATTTCGAAGGCCAAGATGATTGTGTCATCACCGGCATCGCTAACAATGGTTTACAGGCCCTGGAGATGATCAGGCAGGACATGCCGGAAGTGATGATACTGGACCTGATTATGCCCCACTTGGACGGGATAGGGGTGCTGGAGCAGATCAACACCGGTTTCGAGGAGCGCCCCAAGGTAATCATCCTCACCGCCTTCGGTCAGGAAGCGATGACTCGCCGGGCGGTGGAGCTGGGAGCGCATTACTATATTTTGAAGCCCTTCGATCTGGAAGTGCTTGGCAACCGTGTCCGGCAGCTGGCCAGTGGTGCCTCAAGCGCACAAATATTGAATTTTCAGCCCAAAACACGCAATCTGGATGTGGATGTAACCAACATGATCCATCAAATGGGGGTGCCTGCACATGTCCGCGGCTACCAGTACCTGCGTGATGCGATCATCCTGGTGATCAGGGAGATGACCCTGCTCGGGGCGGTTACCAAGGAGCTCTATCCGATGATTGCTGAAAAGTACAACACCACGCCCAGCAGGGTGGAGCGGGCCATCCGCCATGCCATCGAGCTGGCCTGGGACCGGGGCAACGTCGAATTGATGAACAAGGTGTTCGGGTACACGATCGACGTGGAGCGCGGCAAGCCCACCAACTCCGAGTTTATCGCCATGGTTGCAGATCGGCTGCGGGTCGGGGTCAAGGTCAGCTAGAAGAATCTGTGTAGAAAACTGAATATGGGTCCCCACCGGATGACTGTGCAACGGGTGAGGAAGCTGCATGCAGATCGCAGGGCCGGTAGCTGGAGAAGGCGGTTAAGGGCGCAGTTGCCGGATATAAGAGAATCTTTGATTGTAATTAGAGGGCCTAAAGCCCGATGTATTTAAGGTAGATGCTTCTTGAAATTTTGGGTGGCACTCATCTTCGACCCACAAGAGGGAGGTTTTCGGCCACACGCCGTTTTAAACCGCAAACTGCAATGACAAACTGCCAACGACCAACGGCCAAACGGACCCCTCGCCCTGATCAGGGCAGGGGTTCTTGAGCGCGCTATCAGGGGTATTCCGGGTAGGCGACAGGTACAATGCAAAGGAGACAGCGGATGGACATGCAACCGGACGGAATAGACGAGCAGCGATTGATCAGGGAGTTTATCAGGCTGGCGGAGATCGCCTCGCCTTCATTCAGGGAAAGGGAGGTCGGGGATTACCTCAAATACCGGCTCACCCAGCTGGGACTCGAGGTCATGGAGGACGAGGCTGGGGATCGCGTGGGAGGCGACTGTGGCAATATTTATGCCCGGCTGCAGGGAGACCCCAAACTGCCGCCCTTTTTTCTGTGCGCCCACATGGATACGGTCAATCCTGCCAGCGGGGTCAGAGTGATATTACAAGAAGGTGTCTTTCGCAGTGAAGGCAGCACCATCCTGGGAGGAGACGACAAGGCAGGCATCGTTGCAATTCTCGAAATGCTCGAACTGCTGCGCAGGCAAAAAGTGGCGAGGGGCGATGTCGAACTCCTGTTAACGGTGGGGGAGGAACAGGGGCTGCTGGGAAGCAAGCATTTCGATTGTTCCAGATTTAGGGCCAAGTTCGGATATGTGCTGGACAGCAGCGGGCGGCCTGGTACGATGATCGTGGCCGCACCGGCCCAGAACCTGTTGGATGTCATTATCAAGGGCAAGGCCGCGCACGCCGGGATCGAGCCGGAGCGGGGGATCAACGCCATCCAGGTTGCCGGCCAGGCGCTGGCCCGGCTCTCGCTCGGGAGGATCGATACCGAGACCACCTGCAATATGGGAGTGATCCAGGGGGGCAAGGCCACCAATATCATACCCGATTCCTGTTTCATCCAGGGCGAGGTCCGGAGCCTCGATCGCGAAAAGATGGATCAGCTCACCTCACAGATAGTTGGCGAGTTTACCAGGGTGGCGGAGGCCGCCGGGGCCAAGTGTGAAATTCGAGTGACTTTTCAGTATCCTGAATTCCACCTCGATCAGGACCTCCCGGTGTTCAAGGTCGCCGCCCTGGCCGCTGCCAAGGCCGGCCTGGACGTAGGCTACGAAACCAGCGGCGGTGGCAGCGACGCCAACATCATCAATGATTTCGGAATCCCCACTGCCAACCTGGGAATTGGGATGCAGCAGGTGCATACCACAGAGGAATTCCTGCTGCTCAGCGACCTGGTGGCCGATGCCCGTTGGCTGTTGGAGATCGTCAAGGCGAACCGGTAAAGATGCGGGGCAGGCTGGCTAGCTGAAGGGGCGTTGCCCGGATTCATCGCGGCCGGATAGGCGCCCGGTCGCGCCCGCCTGCACGAGGAGGAGGCACTGCGTCACATGCGAGGCGAAACACGGCTGGAGGAAAAAACGATCAGCAGTCAGAGGATTTTTGAGGGAAAGATGATCAGGCTGCGGGTGGATACCGTAGAACTTCCGAACGGCGATACCACCACCCGGGAGGTCGTCGAGCACCCGGGAGCGGTTGCGGTAATCGCCCTGACGGAGCAGGGCGAACTGCTTCTGGTGCGGCAGTACAGGCACCCCACCCGGGAGGTGCTGCTGGAGATACCGGCGGGCAAGAGAGACCCGGGAGAAAGCCCCTTGGCCTGCGCCAGGAGGGAACTGGAGGAGGAGACCGGCTACCGGGCACAGCAGTGGCGGGTCCTATTTTCTTATTACACTAGCCCGGGTTTCAGCGACGAACTGTTGTATATCGTTCATGGCTCCGATCTGGTAAAGGGAGATGCCCATACAGACGAGGAGGAGTTCATCGAGGTGGTGACACTGCCCCTGGCTGAAGCGCTAAACATGATCGATCGGGGAGAGATCCGGGACGCCAAGACCATCATCGGCATCCTCGTGCTCAGCCGCATGCAACCTCGCTGAAACCACCATACCCCCATCCGCCGGGCATTATCTGGGCGGGGTTTCCGGCGCCCCACACGCAAAAACCACCTTGCCGGCACCCTCCGCTGCAATCGCCAAATATGTACTTGCTTGCCTGATGCTGGCATAAACTCTCTAAGGAGGTCGATCAGATCTCGTCCACGATCCCCTTCAGGTGAGAACGAATGTCTTTTCTGAGGCGCTTGCAAGCGAGCCATTTAAGAGAGCTTATGGCGCCCGCATCATACGTAGCCGGGGCTTTTATCCTGGGTCTGGTGTGCGGGGCCTCCGTGCTGCACACTTTGAATCCTGCACAGCAGGATGGACTGCGACAATATCTGGACAGCTTTATCAGCAGCATGAGCACGCTTGCCCAGAATGGGCAGTTTCCGGTGCTCAGCGCCTGGGAAGATGCGCTCAGAACCCAGGCTCTTTCCATGGCGATCCTATGGCTGTTGGGCTTGAGCGTCGTGGGAGCCCCGCTCATCATGTTGCTGGTCAGCGCCCGGGGCTTTGTGCTCGGCTTTACTGTCGGATTTCTGGTCGAGGAAAAAGCAGCCCAGGGCTTGCTGCTGTCGATAGTTGCCGTTCTCCCTCAGAACCTGTGCTACGTTCCTGCCCTGCTTGGCGCCGGAGCCCTTGCCCTGTACTTTTCGCTATCACTGTGCAAAGGAGCGAGGGAGGCGCCGATTTTAACGAGCATCCTGGCCTATTCCCTGGCTTTTGCGGTTCTCCTGCTCCTGGTTCTGATCGGAAGCTGGATCGAAGCTTACCTGGTACCCGGGATCATGAGGCTGACCATAATGCTTTCGTGAACTTGGGGAGGTCGTTCTAACCATGCGTAGACATGCATAATCATCTATAAAATGCGGGCACGCATGATTCCTTGGGTAATTGCTGACTGCCTGAGTCATGGACCTGATCTTCGAGTACAACGATCAAGCTGTACTTGCTGTGTCTGGAGGGAAGCGTATGCTTTTAATCACTGTTACCGATTGGAGGCATAAAGTCGGACTCCTCATCAGGCTGCTGCTGTTTCTGGTCCTGGTGGGGTTGATCGTGCCGCAGCTTTACCGCTTGCTCTACGGGCACAACGCCAGTTTTAAAGGTTATCTGCAAGAGGATCGCTCGCCGGGATTGAGAGTCGAGCAGAAAGCAGCAGGGCCCAGGCCGATTCCCCCGAGAGATCAGAGCGCCCCGTTCTTGCAGCAGCTTCAGCAATACTATCTAGGCAAGAGCCTGCCCCCCGGTTCATAACCCGGGGGTTGCTTCAACTCATCATTTGCTCCTGAAAATGATCCCCTGCAGTGTCAGGAGGATTTTTTTCTTTTTTGTGGAAATTAAAAACAAAGCTCAAGAGGAAAATATTAGCGAGGGGGTTTTTCGATGGGAACTGCGAACGAAGAACTCCTCAGGGAATTTATAAACTTCCTTCAAGTGGTCAGGGGCATGGCCCGCAATACCGTGCAGTCCTACCGCTACGACTTGTTGCAATTTGCCGGTTTCCTTGACGCGAACAATATTACCTTTCAGGATGTCTCTCAGGCTGCTATCTTGCGTTTCTGCAACAGGGTGCGAGGAGACGGCCGCACCGCCAGGACCCTGTCCCGCTATCTGGCAGCCATTCGCTGCTTATACCGCTACCTGCTCCAGGAGAGCTACGTGCAGGTCGACCCAACTTTAAACCTGGAGACCCCCAAGATGGAGAAGCACCTGCCTCGCATTCTCAGTGTCAAGGAGGTCGATCTGCTGCTGTCGCAGCCCAAGGGCAATACCATGGCTGGCCTGCGGGACCGGGCGATGCTGGAGTTGATGTATGCCACAGGTATGCGGGTTTCAGAGCTGGTTGGGCTGAACACCGACCAGTTGAACCTGGAACGGGGTTTTGTGCGCTGCCTGGGCAAGGGCTCCAAGGAGAGGATCATTCCCATCGGTGAGATCGCCGTGAATTGCAGCCGGGAATACCTCAACAAGGGCTGGGTCAAGCTGAGAAAGAACAGGTGGGAAAGGGCGATCTTCTTGAACCTGCATGGGAAGCGCTTGACGCGCCAGGGTTTCTGGAAGATACTCAAGGAGTATGCCAGGAGGGCGGGTATTCAGAAGGAGATCACCCCCCATGTGCTCCGTCATTCCTTTGCTACACATCTGCTGGAAAATGGAGCCGACCTCCGGGTGGTGCAAGAGATGCTGGGCCACGCCGATGTGACTACAACCCAGATTTACACCCATCTTAGCAAGAGAAAGCTGAGGGAGGTCTATGATCGAGCACACCCCAGGGCCTGAAGATCAATGCGCTCTCCGCCGCGCCCTCGTCCTGGTGATGGACAGCGTTGGCGTGGGGGCGCTTCCCGATGCCGTAGCCTATGGGGATGAGGGTTCAAACACACTGGGAAACCTGGCTGCAGCGGTTGGAGGCCTGCACCTGCCGCACCTGGGCCTGCTAGGCCTGGGCAACATCATTCCGATCGAGGGGATGGCCCCGGTGCTGGAACCGCGGGCTGCCTACGGCAAGATGCAGATGCGGGCAGCCGGCAAGGATACCACCAGCGGACACTGGGAACTGATGGGAGTTACCTTGACCACCCCGTTTCCGGTCTTTCCAAACGGCTTTCCACCGGAGGTAATTGACCCCTTCGAGGAGCAGATCGGTAGAAAGGTGATCGGAAATAAAGCGGCTTCAGGCACGGAGATCATCGAAGAGCTGGGCAGCCTGCATATGAACACCGGTTACCCGATCGTCTATACTTCTGCGGACAGCGTGTTTCAAGTGGCTGCCCACGAGGAGATCATTCCTGTGGCCGAGCTGTACCGGATCTGTGCCATTGCCCGCAAGCTCCTCACGGGAGAGTATGCTGTCGGGCGGGTGATCGCCCGGCCCTTTGCAGGCGTGGCCAGGCCATTTTCAACGCACCTCCAGGCGCCATGACATCTCACTACCGCCACCGGCGCCCACTCTCCTGGATCGCCTGAGCGAGGCGGGTTACCAGGTGATAGCAGTGGGCAAGGTCAGCGATGTCTTTGCGGGAAGCGGCGTCACCAGGTCTGTGGCCGCCAGCGGCAATCAGGAGATTGCGGCGACGGCCCTGCGCACGTTTATGGAGCTCGACCGCGGCCTGTTGTTTGCCACTCTGGGTGATTTCGATACCCTTTACGGGCATCGCAACGATGCTGTCGGATACGCCCGGGCTCTCGAGGAATTTGACGATTTCCTGCCTGAGATCCTGCGCCAGCTGCACGCCGGGGATCTGCTGGCGATCACGGCGGACCACGGCTGCGACCCCACCACCCCCAGCACCGATCATTCCCGGGAATACGTGCCTCTGCTGCTGGCCGGCCCCCGGCTGCAGCCGCTGAATGTCGGAACCCGCAGCAGCATGGCCGACCTTGGCGCCACCCTGGCCTCAGCCTTTGGAGTGGAACAGGGGGACGGCGTGCCTATCGCCGGTATTTTCCACTGTCAACCTTGCACAGGGAGCTGACCACATGCCTGCGCTGGACCTGATTATCCGGAAACGGGACGGAGCAGAACTGTCTCCACCTGAAATCTCCTTCATAGTTGACAGCTACAACAGGGGAGAGATTCCGGACTACCAGATGGCATCCTTATTGATGGCGGTGTTCTTTCGAGGCCTGAGCTTCAAGGAGACGGCAGCCCTGACCAGGGCCTATGTCGAATCAGGCGAGATAGTCGACCTCTCGGCCTTTCCGGGGATCAAGGTTGACAAGCATAGCACCGGAGGGGTGGGCGATAAGACCACGCTGGTGCTAGCGCCCCTGGTGGCCGCCGCCGGGGCTACCGTGGTTAAGATGTCAGGCCGTGCCTTGAGCTTTACAGGAGGCACCCTGGACAAGTTGGAGAGCATTCCCGGCTTCCGCGTAGAATTGTCCATTCCAGAGCTGCAGGAAGCGGTCCGTCGCACGGGCGCTGTCCTGGTGGGCCAGACGGGCAACTTGGTGCCGGCAGACAAGAAGATCTACGCCCTCCGTGATGCGACGGGGACGGTGGAGAGCCTGTCGCTGATCGCCGCCAGCATCATGTCCAAGAAGATAGCCGGTGGAGCCGACCGGATCTTGTTGGACGTGAAGGTCGGAAACGGCAGCTTCATGCCCACGATCGAGCGGGCTCGGGCTCTGGCGGGGTCGATGGTGGCTCTGGGCCTGGAGTTCGGCCGCAGGACAGTGGCGGTGCTCAGCAGCATGCATCAGCCCCTGGGGCTAGCCATAGGCAATGCCCTGGAAGTGCGCGAAGCTCTGCAGACCCTGGCTGGAAAGGGCCCCGCAGACGTCACAGAGCTCTGCCTGCAGCTGGGCGCGGCAGATGGTGATGGCGGCCGAAATCGTAACTGACCCTGCAGCGGGTTACAATTTGATGAACAGGCTGCTGCGGCAGGGCGCCGGTCTGGACAAGATGCGGGAGATCATCGCCGCTCAGGGTGGCAATGCCGGCATCGTGGATGATGTTCGCCTGCTCCCTGGGGCCTGCAGGCAGATCGCGGTCAAGTCCGGGCTCGGCGGCTGCATCCAGGAGATCAGGGCAGACGAACTCGGCTGGGCTGCATTGCTGCTTGGCGCAGGTCGCCTGCGAAAGGAAGATCTTGTCGATCCCGGCGCCGGCATCGTCCTGTCCAAAAAGCTGGGAGACAGGGTTGAACCCGGTGAGACCCTGGCAGTGCTCCATGTCAACCGGACAGAGCATCTGGCTGAAGCCGAAAAGCGCACCGGTGACGCCTTCGTGGTAGGTCAGGCGCCCCCCTCTCTGCCGCCCCTGATCTATGAGGTTATCTCCTGATTTGCAATAACGATTGACGCATGTATCGGGACATTAAAGCGGTTGTTTCATCCCTTACCATTCCATCAATCCTCGTTCCATCCCCCCTGCTTGCCATGTCATTTTCTATCTTCTTGCACTATCTCCTCATTCAACTTCTTGATTCCCCGGAGAGACATCAAATCGTCGCCTGCTCTTGTGATGTCATTGTTATCGGATTATGAGGAGATGCAAAGAGATCAAGAGAACCGTCCCTCTGCGTCTCCGGCAGGATATTGGACATTGCCAAAGGACGACTCTTGACACATGGAAAACGGTTCCTGCGTTATTTATCTGACAAGATGTAAATAATAATGTGAAGAACAAACGAGGGGGGTCCCTGCAATGCTTTTCTCTGCCCGTAAACAGTTAGCCTTCACCCTGGCCCTGCTTTTGGCGCTGCAGTTAGCGCCAGCCAGGGCTTGGTGCGCGCCCGCGCCGCCGGAGACCGATGCGGTCTCTGCCGTACTGATGGATGCATACAGCGGTAAGATCCTGTACCAGAAAAACCCGGACCAGAGAGTGGCCCCGGCAAGTGTCACCAAGGTCATGACCATGCTCGTGGCCATGGACGCCCTGGCCAAGGGCAAGGTGAAGTGGGACGACCGGATTACTGCCGGAGAATCGGCCTGGGAAATGGGAGGCTCGGAGATCTGGCTGGAGCCTGGTGAAAGCATGTCTTTCCGGGAGATGATGCTTGCCATCGCCGTGGGCTCCGCCAATGACGCCTGTGTGGCCGTGGCCGATCACATAGCTGGAAGCGAGCAGGCCTATGTCGCACTGATGAATGAGAAGGCGCAATCTCTGGGCTGCAAAAATACTCATTTTGCCAACGTTCACGGCCTGCCAGCCAAGGACCATTACACGAGCGCCTACGATATGGCCCTTATCTGCCGGGAGGCTCTAAAATACCCCGCCTTGCTGCAGTTGACCTCTGTCAAGCATTATTATGAACTGCGGGGAGGTAAGACCAGGCTGGACAATACGAACAAGTTGCTCTGGTATTATGATGGCGCCGACGGCTTCAAGACCGGATGGACCAGCGAGGCCAACTATTGCCTGGCTTCAACAGTCAAGCGCGGGGATCTGCGCCTGATCTGCACCGTGTTCGGTGTGCCTGAGACCGGCGGCAATTTTCGCGAGTCCACCAAGCTCTATAACTGGGCCTTTGCCAACTACGGCTTTCAGACGCTGGCCAACGAGGGACAGATAATGGGTCGAGTCCCTGTAGGCAGCGGTGCCGTGGAAACGGTGGAGGCAGCCGTGCCGCGCAGCGTGGGAGTCCTGATCGCAAAGGGAGAGAAGACTGCTGCGACGATCGAGGTCAGGCTGCCGGTTCTTGTGGCGGCGCCTGTCAGAAAAGGTTCCCAACTGGGAGAGATCAGGGTTGTGGAGCAGGGTCAAGTCCTGGAAACCGTACCGCTGCTAGCACAGGAGGACGTGGCCAGGGGCAGCTTCTGGCAAGAATTAGATAGAAGCTTCCGCTCGCTGATGAAATAGAGGTTCAAAAAACTAAGCGGCCAAGATGCCTCCGTCACAAACCGCACGAAAATAGTTATTTTCGATCATGCTTGAGATTGCGTTGAGTGCTGGCCGCGGCCAGCACTCAATAGGTTGAATCGCTCAATGCTTTACCGGCCGCACCCTCGCGACTTCAGTCGGGAGTTCTGCCAGCGAAAATATGTTTGCAATTTGCCCACATGGTCGGGTATAATACTCCAAGGGAATGATCAGCGAAAACAAGATGAATCAAAATTCCTGAACCGCAGAAACAGCGGGGATAGCGGGGCACACGCCGCAGGCGGGTCGGAGTTCCGGCAAGACCTCTCTTCGGAAGGCAGTGAATGACGAATCAGGAACGAGTGATTGGAGTCACAGGAATCTCGCGACTCCAGTCATGAAAGATTCAGGGGAGTTGGGTAAAATGCTGGTGCGAGACCGCATGTCTCCAGGCCCGGTTACGATCACCACGAAACAGACTGTTGCCGACGCTTTCGCCTTGCTGCGGGAGAAAAAGATCCGTCGGCTCCCCGTCGTAGACAGGGGCAAACTGGTGGGAATCATAACCGACCGCGACCTGAGTGAGGTTTCTCCTTCACCGGCAACATCGCTGAGCATCTTCGAGATCAATTATCTACTCTCCAAGATGACCATCGATAAGGTGATCAGGAGGCAGAAGCTGATCACCATCCGGCCCGACGCCTTCCTGGAAGAAGCCGCATTGCTGATGCGCGACCATAACATCGGCGCCCTTCCCGTGGTAGAGAATGGCGAGTTGGTGGGAATCATCACCGAGAGCGACATCTTCGATGCCTTCATCGAGATCATGGGCATGGACGAGCGGGGCACGCGCCTCAACCTGGAGATAGAAGACAAGCCGGGAACCCTGGCCAAGATCATGAACACCATCTTTCAGCACGGCGGAGACGTATCCAGTTTGGCGGTCTTTCAAAAACGCTCCGGGACCGGCATTCTTGTGGTAAAACTACGCAACGAAGAGGCTGGCTCGATTGTCGAGGATCTGACCAGGCAGGGGCTGACAGTCAGGTCGGTGGTCTGGCCGGGGCGGAAGTCCTGAAGCCGGGAGGCATTCGTTGACATCGGGCCAGACTGATAATATAATACGGTAAGCAAATCTTCTTTCCTTTTGCACATCCTCTTTCCCTTTCTAAATTGAATTTCTATTCCCGACTTTGTATTTTTATTCAATTACCCCCCGCTTAAGAAATGACGGCTTCCTGTTTTATCGACCGCGCATTGGTATCTTCTCGATGAATGATGTTACATTGCGCAGAGTTGTTTTTGAGGTTGAAATCGGAAACAGATCTCTTGTGGAACTTGTAAAGGAGGCGAAGCTTGTTGTGAATCAAAAGCCAAGGCGAATACTGATTGGAGTTATCCTGGTCATAATTATCCTCGGCCTGGCATTCACCGGGGGCATGCTTTACGCATCAGAGCACAATCTAAAAGTGGCTCCGGCTGCTCTAACACCGGCACAGTCCACTACGGGAAATGCCGGCAACAATGTCGGATTTGGCCCCGAGACCATTGCCAACACGGCGGCCAGCGATGGTCCTGCAGTGGTCAAGATAGTAACGACAACAACGATAACCAGCAACCCGTTTTTCAACAACCCCTTTTTCGGACAGTATTTCGGTCAGAGCAATGTCCAGCAGGCTTTGGGTTCGGGCTTCCTGATCTCTGCTGACGGCTACCTGCTGACTAATGAACACGTCATAGACGGCGCCCAGCAGATACAGGTTACGATCGAGGGCAAGTCTCAGCCCCTTGACGCCAAAGTGGTGGGAAGCGATCAGCAGCTCGATCTGGCACTCTTGAAGATCAGCGACGGCAACAACCTGCCATTCTTGAAGTTTGGTGATTCCGACAACATCAAGGTGGGCGATTGGGTGATCGCCATCGGCAACCCCTATGGCCTGGATCACACTGTAACTGTGGGAGTGATCAGCGCCAAGGGCCGTCCTCTCACGATCGGCAATCGAGACTATACAAACCTGCTGCAAACCGATGCGGCAATCAACCCCGGCAACAGCGGAGGGCCCCTGATTGATCTCAGCGGCGACGTCATCGGAATCAACACCGCTACCAGCGCCAATGCCGAGGGGATCGGCTTTGCCATTCCCAGCAATACTGCCAGCGGCATCCTGAACCAGTTGATGACTAACACCAAGATCAACAGGCCCTACATTGGTATTGAAATTCAGGATATCACTCCCGATGTGGCTTCCTCATTCGGCTATAGCGGAACCAACGGCGTTCTGGTCAGGTCTGTGATCGGCGGCGGGCCGGCAGCCAGCGCCGGTTTGCAGGATGGAGACATCATCAGCGGTTGGAACGGTTCGCCGGTAGCGGACACCGACGACCTGCTGCAGAAGATCCAGCAGGCCGGGATAGGCGCCAAGGTACAACTGACGGTCTGGCGTAATCAGCAGTCGCTCAATGTTTCAGTGACAATCGGAGAGACTTCATCCTAGACCGGCCGTGCCCATCGCTAACTGCCCGAGAATTAGAATCAAAGACTCTTTTATTTTCAAAGCGTAAAAGCCCCGCCAGGGGCTTTTGGTTTATGCCAATATTTAGCAGGATTTATGACCACTGGTGTAGAAAGTCTTTACTACGAAGATCTGCTAAGTTAATGTGAAAATCCTTAGAAAAGTTTTTATCAGTATGGGGGGGTTATGATTGAGCCTGGATTTCCGGAAACAGGGCGAGATTTTAATAGTAAAAGTATACGGTGAGTTCGATCTTCATGGAGCAGATTACGCCCGGAGGGACATAGACAGATTCATCAAGAGCAAGGAGGCAAAGCACATTGTTTTCGACCTGGCTCATCTGACCTTCATTGACAGCTCCGGACTGGGTGTGATTCTCGGCAGATACCGCAAGGTGTCGGAAAATGGCGGCAGGGTTGCTATTACAGGAGTGCCGCCGGCCATTCACAAGGTCATGGAGATCTCGGGTCTTACCCGTCTGATGCCCTTTTTTCCCGACTGTGCCTCAGCCCTGCAGGAGATCTGTTAGAAACAGGGAGTTGCTGGCTAAAGATGGATGGTCTGATAAAGACTATAGCAAGCTTATAAATTACCTGGGAGGGAGGAAGCGCCGCTGGCGCACGAGCGACAGCCGCCTGAGCGGGAGCGTCTCACGGCAGCGCCCACAGCGCTCCTGCAGCAGCGGCCGGCGCCCGCCACGTGCCCGAAGGCGGGGGCTTCGGCGGCGCAGAATTGGTGGGATCGATGAAGCTGCACAACAGGATGAGGCTAGAATTTCTCAGTTGTTCCGAAAACGTCGGACTGGCACGGGTAGCAGTGGCATCCTTTGCCTCGGCGCTCGATTTAAACCTCAGCGACCTGGAGGAGATCAAGGTGACGGTTTCGGAAGCGGTCTCTAACGCCATCATTCATGGCTACGAGGGAGGCGCTGCCGGAGTGGTAGTATTGACGGCTGCCCTCTATGAAGATCTGATAGAGATAGTGATAGAGGACACCGGCAAGGGGATCGAAGACCTGGATCAAGCGATGCTGCCGGGCACTGGGGGCGATCCGGAACGGCTGGGTCTGGGTTTTGTCTTCATGAAGTCTTTCATGGACGAAGTAGACGTATGGTCCGAGGTGGGGCAGGGGACGCGCGTCAAACTGGTAAAGTCCTTTCCTAAAGGCGAAGATGGGAAGGCAGGCGCGGAGTTTCAAGCAGAAGCCAGGACGAAGGAATGGAGAAAAATTTCGAGCTATGAAGAAGAGTGAACCTCAGAAAAAGGAACAGAGAGAATCTCAGCCCAAGGAACACAAACACCAGATAAAGCCGCAGACCAAAGCGCAAGTGCTCCCAAGCCTTAGTCATAGAGTGGTGTGATGGCTACTCTGCAAGAGATGAGCCTGCCCAATTTCCCTCTTCTCTCGGAGAAGGAGACTTTCAGGCTGCTTGCCAGAGCTCGCAAGGGAGACCGCAAAGCTCGGGAGAAATTGGCGCACGGCAATTTCAGGTTGGTATTCAACATCGTCAAGCGTTTCGAGGGCCGCGGCCACGATCTGGATGACCTGTTCCAGATCGGGGTAATCGGATTGATCAAGGCGATTGACAACTTTGATCCGGATTATGGCGTCAAGTTTTCAACATACGCCGTACCTCTCATAATCGGTGAGATCAGGCGTTTTCTCAGAGACGATCATCCGGTTAAAGTCACCAGGGCCTTGAAGGAGAGAGGAATTGCAGCCAAAAGAGCGAGGGAGAAACTGGTGGGCGACCTCGGGAGAGAGCCGACTGTTGCTGAAATTGCGGATGCACTGCATTGCGGCAAGGATGAGGTGATCACTGCCCTGGAGGCTGCGCAGCCTCTGATCTCGCTGTTTGAGTCAGTCTCACAGGGCGGCGCTGATTCCCACAGCTTGCTCGAATCGCTTCCGAGCGAGGAGGGACAGGAAAACACCTGGTTTGAAAAGATCGCACTGCATCAAGCCTTCGGCAATCTCTCCACCAGGGAGCGGCAGATTATCTGGCTGCGGTTTTTTCAGGATAAGACCCAGGCAGAGATCGGGTTGCAGTTGGGATTGTCCCAGGTGCAGGTGTCGCGCCTTGAACGGCAGGCAGTGTCACGGCTGCGCGAGCAGCTCTTGCCCTGATCACGTCAACTTCCCCAGAGCATGAACTCCCCCGGCAATTCAACTTCCGTCACTTCAACTCCCCCGGCACTTCAACTTCCCCAGAGCATGAACTCCCCCGGCACTTCAACTCATCCAGTACGTAGACAGCCTGCTGAGGCTGTATCTGCCTCTTTGAGCCTGTCAACTACCTCCTGGGCAGGTATCTATTCACCAGCTTCTCAACTGCCGGATATGCTCATGATGCGCGCATCGCCCGGCAATTTCCGCAAATCAACTTGTTGCTCAGTATATTTAGCTGAAGCGAGGAAATAATACGAACAAAACTCAAGGATAGGAGCGATAACATTGCATGTAAAAGTAGTAGAGCTGGTAGGGGAGTCCCCGAATAGTTGGAAAGAGGCTGTAAAATCCGCAGTCAAGGAGGCGGCCAGGGCGGGGAACCAAGTAACGGGGGTGGAAGTGCTAAATTTTACAGCCAACGTGCAGGAGGGAGACGTGATCGAATATAAGGCCAACGTGAAAATAGCCTGCGCGGACTATGGGGACGAGAGGCATCGTCGTTAGCAGCATCGCTCGGGGCTGCCCGGGAGTACTCCTCTTTTTCTCAGTAGAACATCAGGCGGTGACCGGTTATTGATGACAAAACAGGCACTACTCAAGAACAAAAGGATATGAAGGAGTACCAGGCGCTGATCAACCGGGTCAGACCGGGTCACAAGTATCTTAAAAACGCCGTCCTGGCGTTCCTGGTAGGAGGGACGATTTGCCTGATCGGACAGATCATTCTGATCATATACGCAGGACAGGGGCTGGGGCCGCAGGAAGCACAGGCGGCAACGACGGCAACCATGGTGTTTCTGGGAGCCTTTCTGACGGGGATCGGGGTATACGACCAGATTGGGAAATACGGTGGAGCGGGCTCCATTGTGCCCATCACGGGGTTTGCCAACTCCATTGTGGCTCCGGCCATGGAGGCCAGGCGGGAGGGTTTGGTGTTGGGGGTGGGAGCCAAGCTGTTTACCATAGCCGGGCCCGTGCTTGTCTATGGCTTCCTGACATCTGTCCTCATCGGCATCTGCTATTTCTTGTTCCGATAGGCTAGCAGCATGGGCGAGAAAGTAGGAAGGCAGAGCCTCCGTTTCGGTAAACCCCCGATCATCGCCTCCGCTGCGAGCATCGTCGGGCCGTTTGAAGGCCAGGGCCCCCTGTCCACCAGTTTCGACTGGATCTTGAACGACCTGTTGTTCGGCGAGCAGACCTGGGAGCGGTCAGAGAGCAAGATGCTCATGGAAGGCGCAAAGCTGGCCCTGCGCAAATCCAATCTGCAGCCTCAGGAGATCGATTATTTTCTGGCCGGGGATTTATTAAACCAGATCATCTCCGCCAATTTTGCTGCCAGGGGCCTGGGCATCCCTTTCTTTGGGATGTTTGGAGCATGTTCCACCCTTGTCGAGACCATGCTGGTAGGCGGCATGCTTATCGACGGCGGTTTTGCAGGCCGGGTGCTGCTGGCCTGTTCCAGCCACCATAACACGGCAGAACGGCAGTTCCGCTATCCGATCGAACAGGGCTCGCAACGACAGCCTTTTGCTCAGTGGACTGTGACGGCAAGCGGAGCATTGGTGCTGACTGCTGATGGAGCCGGCGCGCAGCTAACCCTGGGAACGGCCGGCAAGGTGGTCGATATGGGGATCACGGATCCCAACAGCATGGGAGCGGCCATGGCTCCAGCAGCTGCCGACACCCTGATCAACCATTTTCGGGATGCGGGAGCAAGGCCAGCCGACTACGATCTGATCCTTACCGGCGACCTCGGACTGGTCGGCAGTAAAGCCCTGAAAGAACTCTTGCAGCTGAACGGATACCTGCTGGAAGAGAACTATCAGGATTGCGGGATGTTGATCTATGACCTGAAAACACAGGACGTGCACGCCGGGGGCAGTGGTTGCGGCTGTTTGGCGGCAGTGTTTGCAGGCAGCATCATCGACCGGCTCCAGCGGGGTGAATACCGCAGGATTCTGCTGGTTGCGACCGGGGCTCTGATGAGCACGACCAGCTCCCAGCAGGGAGAGACCATTCCCTGCATAGCCCATGCTGTAGTGGTAGAGGCGCCCCCTAACTAATGGCGGAGGATCATCCTGTTCCTGCGGCCCGGTTAGTATCAGTGAGTCACTTGAGGAGGCTTGGCGCATGAAGTTGCTGTTGGCTTTCCTGGTTGGCGGCCTGATCTGCCTGATCGGCCAATTGGTTATGGATCTCACCAGGGCATCGATTACGCCGGCACACGTCCTCGTGGGTTATGTGACGACGGGAGCTGTGCTCAGCGCCTTCGGACTCTACCAGCCCTTGGTGAACCTGGCCGGAGCCGGGGCGACCATCCCCCTCTCAGGTTTTGGGCATAGCCTGGCGCAGGGCGCCATTCGGGCGGTGCAGGCAAGAGGATTGTTGGGGGCGTTGGGCGGAGGGGCCGAAGCCACTGCTGTGGGAATCGTTGCTGCGGTGATATTTGGTTATGCGATGGCAGTTCTGTTTAACCCCAAAACTTGAAGAAATTGGTCAAAATCAGATATAATTTGTAATATACACTGTATATTAACCCACTGTATGGCTTGTTTAATATGATCAAATTATCTACAATATGTAACAAGTTGTGTTTTAAGGAAAAATAGCTTGCTTCCTCAGCCACGTCCGGCATTCAGCCGGATGCATCCCTCTACATACAGAACGCTTAAAAAATGGTGTTGAACAGTAAGGCCAATGCAGTTGACTCGTGGGCTGGATATCATCGGCATCACTCAGGATGCTTCCACGGTAGTGTGCTGGCAGCCAACATCAGATGCACCCAGGTGCAGGCAAGGAGTCTGATTATGGTCAGGGTAGGCGTCAGGTTAGGCATACCCAGGGCTCTGCTGTTCTATTTGTATTATCCGTTATGGCAGTCGTTTTTCACCGGCTTGAACGTATCGGTCGTGGCCTCTCCAGAGACCAACAGGGCGATCCTGGACGATGGGTTGCGCTCGGCGCTGGATGAGGCCTGCCTGCCGGTCAAGCTGTTTTTTGGACATGCCCTGGCCCTGGCAGACCAGGTTGACTATCTATTTGTACCGAGGATGGTGAGCGTTGAGACCCGGGAGTATATCTGTCCCAAGCTGATGGGACTGCCGGACATGCTGAGAGCGCGACTGCCCGGGCTGCCTGAGATCATCGACACCGTGGTCGATTTTAGCAAGCTGCGTTCTCCCGGTGGGCACGCCGGATGGCAGGCTGTTTTCGATAACATGGGCGCTATATTCACCGGCGACCGCAATCTGATCAGAAAAGCCTCCCGCTCGGCCCTGGAGGAAGACCGGCTGTTCAAGGCCCGGCTCCGGAGCGGCCTGCTGCCGGCCGAGGCGATGGCCCTGGCCGAAGGAGATGCGGCAGCAGGCCGGCCAACCCTGCCGGTTAATAGCGACCAGGCGGGACGGGAGCCTGGGCCGGGAGCGAAACGTGAAGCGGAACCCGCTTTTACTATCGGGCTGCTCGGCCATGCCTACAATCTCTTCGACTCTTATATCAGCATGAACCTGATCTCGAGGCTCAAGCAGATGGGGGCCGCAGTGATGACAGCGGACGCCCTTCCGGAGGACCTGGTTACAGAGCAGGCAGCCAGAATGCCTAAACAATTGTTTTGGACGCTGTGCAAGCAGATGATCGGCGCTGCCAGTTATTTTTTTGAAAAAAAGAATTGTGACGGCGTTATTTACCTCTGCTCGTTTGGCTGCGGCCCGGAATCCCTGGTGGGAGAGCTGATCGGACTGATGGCCAAGCGCCGTTCCAGCATCCCGTTCATGCTGCTCACCATCGACGAACATTCAGGTGCGGCGGGAATGGTCACCCGACTGGAAGCCTTTACGGACATGCTGTACAGAAGGCATTAGGAGGAGGCGGTAGGATTGAAGCTCACCTATCCGCACATGGGCAACCTGCACATAGCGATCAGGGCGCTCTTAGAAAAGCTCGGCATAGAACTGCTGCTGCCGCCGCCGACTACGAGGAAAACGGTTGCGCTGGGGGTGCGCCATGCGCCGGAGTTTGCCTGTTTCCCACTCAAGCTGAATTTGGGAAACTTCATTGAGGCCCGTGAGCTCGGAGCAGACACCATTCTCATGGCGGGGGGCGTAGGCCCCTGTCGTTTTGGCTATTATGCCCAGATACAGAGAGATATCCTGGAAGATATCGGCTTGCCGATGGAGATGATCGTTTTGGAGCCGCCTGCCGTCGACTGGGGAGACTTTAAAAGCCGGATACGGCGCCTGGTGGGAAACCGGTCCTGGTGGGATATCATCATGGCGATCAGGTTTGCCTGGTTCAAGGCCTGTGCGGTCGACGCCATCGAGGCGGAGGTGCTGCGCCTGAGACCCCGGGTGGTGCAGGTGCAGCAGCTGGAGCATTATTCACGCCAGGCCCTGGACCGGGTCGATGCCGCAGCCGACAGGCGCTCCATGAATCTGGCCGTCGATGAGTTTGCCCGCTGCGCCCGGGCTTTGCCGCAGCGATCGGACCCTCTGCTGCGGGTGGGCCTGGTGGGCGAGATCTTCACAGTCCTGGAGCCGTTTGCCAACTTCAATATGGAAAGGCTCTTAGGGCTCATGGGCGTGGAAGTGAACCGCAGCATCTATATGAGTGGATGGATCAATGAGCATCTGTTCGGCGGACTGCTGCGCAGCCGGGGTTCAGAACATGTAATTCCACTGGCGTCTCCCTATCTGAACTCCTTTGTCGGAGGGCACGGCCGGGAGACTGTTGGCGCTACGGTAAACTATGCACGGCAGGATTATGACGGAGTGGTTCAGGTGGCTCCCTTCACCTGTATGCCCGAGATTGTGGCTCATTCCATACTGCCGTCGGTGTCAAGGGATTGGCAAATTCCCACGCTCACCTTCTACCTGGACGAACAATCCGGTGAGGGCGGCATCATGACCAGGCTGGAAGCCTTTGTCGACCTGATGGCAGCCAGGAGAGAGAAGAGAGGAAAGGCATGCCGCCCGGCGCCGGTGGGCGCCTCGGCTTCATACAAGACTGCGGGCTCCCGCCGGGGCGGCATCCCGCGGGCGCACATTCCTACAAGGGAGGAGGGCCGATAGATGGATCTCTTTCTGGGTATTGACGTCGGTTCTGTAAGCACCAACCTGGTTCTCTTGAACGGTTCGGGTGCACCCAGTTACCTGCCGATTTACCTGCGCACCCAGGGGCAGCCGATCATCGTTATCCAGCATGGATTGACCCTGATCAGAGAACAGCTCGCTGCCGGCGATCGTATCTGCGGGGTCGGGACCACCGGCAGCGCACGCTTTCTGGCGAGCGTGCTGGTAGGCGCCGACATCGTCAAGAACGAGATCACCGCCCATGCCGTGGCTGCGCTGCATGTGATTCCGGATGCCAGCACGATCCTCGAGATCGGCGGCCAGGACTCCAAGATCATCATCCTGAGGGAGGGGGTGGTGGTCGATTTCGCCATGAATACAGTCTGCGCGGCAGGCACGGGTTCTTTTCTGGACCAGCAGTCGTTTCGCCTCAATTTGCAGATAGAGGAATTTGGAGAGCTGGCCCTGAAGGCGAGCAGCCCGGTGCGGATTGCAGGGCGTTGTACCGTCTTTGCCGAATCGGACATGATTCACAAGCAGCAGATGGGGCACACACTCCCGGATATTGTCGCCGGGTTGTGCGAGGCCCTGGTGCGCAACTATATGAACAATGTGGGCAAGGGCAAGGAGATCCTGACGCCGGTTGTTTTCCAGGGTGGAGTAGCGGCCAACCTCGGGATGAGAGCGGCTTTCCAGAAGGCCCTAAACACCGAGATCATAGTGCCCCCGTTCTTCAACGTGATGGGGGCTTACGGTGCGGCACTGCTGGCACGGGAAAAGGCCGTCCGGGAGCAGGGGACCTGTTTCGCGGCTTTGAAGTGTCATCCTTGCACTTTCAACCCCGAAGCTTCGAGTGCAAGGGCTGCCCGAATGCCTGCGAGGTAATCGAAATCAGGGAGAGCAAGAAAGTGCTGGCGCGGTGGGGCGACCGTTGCGGGCGCTGGGGAATGACCGAAAACAGAACCGCCTTGGAGGCAGTTGCTTCCGTCTCCTGATAACACAGCTTGTGCCAATAGAGTGCGATCTGCGCGACGTACTTTCCAGCCTTGATGCTCAGAAAAATGACGAACGGCAACAGAATTTGGGTTGACAGCTAGGCCATTCTTTTTGTAAGATCTTTTTACGTATTTATATTCAAACGAGCAGAGGAGAGATGAGATGAGCGACGAGATCAAGATTATGCTGGAAGAGAAGGACATCCCCACGGCCTGGTACAATATCCAGGCAGACCTGCCCAATCCCCTGTCCCCGCCGCTGAACCCGGCATCCAAGCAGCCCATAAGCCCAAGCGACTTGCAGGCGATCTTTCCGATGGATCTGATTGCCCAAGAGGTTTCCAGGGATCGGTGGATCGATATTCCCGGCGAGGTGCTGGACATCTACCGCCTGTGGCGGCCCACCCCGTTGTTCCGGGCCAAGCGCCTGGAAAAAGCCCTACAGACGCCGGCCGAGATCTACTACAAGAACGAGGGCGTCAGCCCGGCCGGCAGCCACAAGCCGAACACCGCCATCGCCCAGGCCTATTACAACAAGAAGGCCGGCATCAAGCAGACTGACCACGGAGACCGGGGCCGGCCAGTGGGGCAGCGCCCTGGCCTTGCCTGCCGGTTCTTCGGTATGGAATGCACTGTCTTCATGGTGCAAGGTCAGCTACGAACAGAAGCCCTACCGCCGCTCGATGATGCAGGCCTAGGGCGCCGAGGTGTTGCCCAGCCCCAGCCCGGACGACCTATGCCGGCCGCAAGGTGCTGGCCAAGCACCCGGACTCGTCCGGGCAGCCTGGGCATCGCCATCAGCGAGGCGGTGGAGGATGGCGGCGCAGCGCCCGGACACCAACTACTCCCTGGGCAGCGTGCTGAACCATGTGCTGCTGCACCAGACCGTCATCGGCCAGGAGGCCAAGACGCAGATGGCCAAGGCCGGTGTCTATCCCGACGTGGTGATCGGCTGCGCATGGCGGCGGCAGCAACTTCGGCGGGCATCGCATTTCCCTTCCTCGCAGGACAAGATCAAGGGCGCCAGCTCAGGGCGGTGGCAGTGGAGCCGCGGGCCTGCCCCACGCTGACCAGGGGCGCGTTCCGCTACGACTTCGGCGATACTGCGGGGCATGCCCCGATGGTGGAGATGTACACCCTGGGACATGACTTCATGCCCCCGGGCATCCATGCCGGTGGCCTGCGTTACCACGGGGCGTCTCCGTTGGTGAGCAGGCTTCTCCTTGACGGGATGATTGAAGCCCAGGCCTATGGGCAGACCGAGGTGTTCAAGAGCGCCGTGCTCTTTGCGCAGAGCGAGGGCATCCTGCCCGCCCCGGAAGCGGCCCACGCCATTCACAGTGCGGTAGTCGAGGCCCTGGCAGCCAGAGACGCCGGGAAGAAGAGGGTCATCCTCTTCAACCTGAGCGGCCACGGCTACTTCGACATGACTGCCTACGACGACTATCTCCACCATAGGCTGGACGATGTGGTATTTACAGATGAGCTGCTGGGAGAAAGCCTGAAAAGCGTTCCCAGCGTCGGTTAGAACCGCGGGCTCCGGCTGCGCCCGGGAGCTGCCGGAGCGATGCCGAAACCTGCGCAAAAAGCGAGCAACAGAGGAGGGCGCGGCCCGTCGCGCTCTCTTTTTTATGCGATCGGGCCAGGCCTGCTGCGGCTCCTCTACCGCCATTGCAGACCTTTTGGCTTCGTTGACACCCTTTGGAAGAGCATGTTAGAATAACCTGAACGCTTTGAACGGAATGAGCGATTTTAGAAAAAGTCAGGGGAAGAGTGTCGATGAGATTGCAGGGCACCATGAGGATCAATGAGAGCGGGCATCTGGAGATCGGAGGATGTGATCTGGTCGACCTCGCCCGCACTTATGGAACACCCTTGCAGGTCATCGATGAGCAGCTGCTGCGCCAGAACTGCCGTGAGTACTTCTTCTCCTTCCAGTCACAGGGGCATTCCGATCTGGTGCTGTATGCCTCCAAGGCTCTCCTTAACAAGGCGATCTGCCGTATCATTGAAGAAGAGCGGCTGGGGCTGGACGTCGTTTCCGGCGGAGAACTCTATATTGCATTGGAGGCCGGGTTTCCCCCGGCTCAAATATTTTTGCACGGCAACAACAAGGCGCCTGGAGAGCTCGAGTATGCCCTGGAAAGGGGCGTGGGCCGGATCGTGATCGACAACTACTTCGAGTTGGAGACGCTGGACAGCCTGGCCGCAGCCAGGGAGGAGCGCCAGGGCATCCTGCTGCGCATCGCCCCGGGCATCGAGGCCCACAGCCACGATTACATCAAAACGGGACAGACCGATTCCAAGTTCGGTTTCACCCTGGCCAACGGGGAGGCGCTGCGGGCGGTGCGGGCTGCCCTTGGCAAAGAACGCCTGGACCTCAAGGGACTGCACTGCCACATCGGTTCCCAGATCTTAGAACTGGATGCCTTCCGCCATACAGCCGCCGTGATGATGGACCTGCTTCAGGAACTGCGCCTCCAAACCGGATGGACTGCTTCGGAACTGGACCTGGGCGGCGGCCTGGGGGTATACTATACGGCAGCCGACAACCCCCCGGCCATTGCCGGCTACGCCGGCGCAATCAGGGAAAGCGTCGAGGCGTCATGTCTCCGGCACGGCTACCCGCGCCCCAGAATAATAGTGGAACCCGGGCGCTCCGTCATCTCCCCGGCCGGCACGACCATCTACACGATTGGAGCGATCAAGGAGATTCCCGGCATCCGTAAGTACGCTGCCGTTGACGGAGGCATGAGCGACAACCCGCGGCCGGCCCTCTACCAGGCGAAGTATGAGGGGCTGCTGGTCAACAAGGCCAACCTGCCGCCTCAGGAAGTGGTGGCGGTAACCGGACGCTGCTGTGAGTCAGGAGACATGCTGATCTGGGACCTGGCCGTGCCCCCGGTCGCCTCGGGTGACCTGCTGGCCCTGTCCTGCACCGGCGCCTACACCTTCTCCATGTCCAGCAACTATAATTGCCTGCCCCGGCCGGCCATGGTGCTGGTGGAAAATGGGTGCGCCGACCTCATCGTCGCTAGGGAGAGCTACGGGGATCTGGCAAAAAACCAGTTGCTGCCGGAGCGCTTGGCTCCGAAGGAGGCCCTGCATGTCCAGCCTTTATAACTATTTTGATGTCAGCCAGCTGCTCCTGTGGCTTCCTGCCGTCCTCATCGCCCTGACCTTTCATGAATATGCTCACGGCCTGGTCGCCGACTGGCTCGGCGATCCGACGCCGCGCTATCAGGGCCGGCTGACCCTGAACCCGCTGGTGCACCTGGACCCGTTGGGATTTATCCTGCTGCTGCTGGTTCACTTCGGCTGGGCCAAGCCGGTTCAAGTAAACCCGAATAACTTCAGGGGCGACCGCTACCAGGGCATGGTCATGGTATCCCTGGCCGGAATCAGCATGAATCTGTTGGTGGCTTTTACAACGACCCTGATTTACACTCTGGCTATTCCGGCCGGAGCCGGCGGGTATCTGCCCGAAATGTTGCAGGGCATCATCGTGATCGATATCTACCTGGCCCTGTTCAACCTGATCCCTGTGCCCCCCCTTGACGGATCTCAAATCCTGGCAGGCCTGCTCAGGCGGTCGGACTTCGTCTACACCCTGCAGAGATTCGGTTTCATCATCCTGATCGTGCTCATCTTCACGGGAGTGGTGGGGGCGGTGCTGATCCCTGTCACCAATGTCATCATCAACCTGTTCAGCCTGATCTCGCTCGGCATCGCCCATCTGATAGGCATGTAGAATGACGGCCGGGGCTGCTTCGGCACCGGTTCAGTTTAACGATTTAAGCGGCCAGCCACAAATGGCCGAAAAAAGAATGTCCAAGAGCCCGGAAAGAGAAGCCCAGCAGTCTAATCAAGAATAATTTATTCAGTTGAGGAATGAAAAAATGGAGCAGGCTAGCGATCTGGAAAGCCAGACCTTCATCGCTTCTTCAAAGCGAAGCAGGGAAATAGAAATGGATATAGCCCTGAATCCCGCCCATTACAGGGTGCTGACGGGGGACCGTCCGACCGGAAACCTGCATATAGGGCATCTTTTTGGGTCGCTGCAAAACAGGGTCAGATTTCAAAACGCCGGCCTGGAGACGTTCATTGTCATTGCTGATTACCAGGTTTTGACGGACCGGGGAGTCTGCCGGTGATATCTTCAAGAATATCAAAGAACTGGTCATCGACTACATAGCCTCGGGCATCGATCCCGAAAACCCGAAAACGAGCATTTTTCCTCACAGCCATATCCCGGAATTAAATCAGCTGCTGGTGCCCTTCCTGTTTCTTGTCAGCAATTCTGAGCTTGACAGAAACCCCACCGTAAAAGAAGAGATCTCAGCCGCCGGGTTGAAGAATATAAGCACGGGCATGTACGTATATCCCGTACACCAGGCTGCCGACATTCTGTCCGTAAAGGGCAATCTGGTCCCGGTAGGCAAGGATCAGCTGCCGCATCTCGAGTTATGCAGGCTTATCGCCAGGAGGTTCAACAGGAGATTTGGAAAGGATCATGAGATCTTCAAAGAACCGGAGGCCCTGCTCAGCAGCGCTCCAAATATCTTAGGGCTTGATGGTGCCCAGAAAATGAGCAAGAGCAGAAACAATGCCATATTTCTAAGCTCGACAGCAGAGGAAACCGCAAGCTTGATAAAAAAGGCGAAGACGGATTCGATCAGAGAAATATACTATGATCCCAGTCACCGGCCTGAGGTCTCTAATTTGCTGCAGATCGCCTCGTTGGCGGCCGGAGAGGAACCGGATAAGATCGCCGGGCAGGTTGGGGATGGGGGCTCGTCCAAACTTAAGCAGCTGTTGACGGACTCTTTGAACGATTATCTGGCGCCGGTACGCGCAAGAAGAAAAAGAGCTGCAAAAGGACGAACCTTATATCTTGAATGTGTTGAACAGAGGGATTCAAAGGGCTAGGGCAGAGGCAGAAAAGACCTTGTCTGAGGTCAGGCAGGCAATGAACATGGAATTTTAGAAAACGCTTGCCGGGGGGCACGGCGCATAATGCCGGCCCTGCCAGCAAGCAGGGAAAAAGTGCGGGCGGCGATGTCCTTGGAATACCGGATCAAGCTTGACGGTTACGAAGGGCCGCTGGAGCAGTTGCTGCGGCTGGTCGAGAGACAGGAGATCGAGGCGGCCTCGGTGCGGGTTTTTCTTGTCATCAGGCAGTTGGTTGATCGCCTGGCAGCCGCTTCCTATTCGGACATCGACGAGGGCGGCCGCTACCTGGTCCTGGCTGCCACCCTGCTGGCGCTCAAAGCTCAGAACCTGTTGCCGGCCAGAGGGGAAGATACTGAACCGGAGAACGGACAATCGGAGACAACCGGTTTGGATGGCAGTTTTACACTGGTCGCCAGGGATGAATACCTGCAGATCAGGGAAGCGACCAAGTGCCCCTGGAAGAGTGCGCCCGGAACTGGTTTTGCAGCTACCGGCGCCAGCAGATCCGCGGTCATGAAGAAGCGGCGCAGCCTGATCTCACTGACGATATCGCCCGCTTGGTGGCGGCCTTCAAAGAGATCGTCGAACAGAACGATTTCCCGGCGTACCGGGTGGAAACCTCTATCAACTTTCAGGGGATCATGGAATCGATCTTCGGCAGGATTAAGGGCAGGCCCGGCGGGCTCCTTTTCAGGATGCTGTTTTCAGGAGTTGACCGGCTGCAGGCCATCTACAACTTTCTTGCCGTGCTGGAACTGGTATACCTGGGGCGCATCCGGATCAGGCAGCTGCATGAGGCCGGGGAGATTGTACTGATAACATTCAAAAAAAGATCTGTGAGCAGTGGTGACCGTGCCGGTAATATTTCCTGAAGATTCCATAGCCATCCTCGATGCCCTGCTTTTTGCCGCCCCCAGGCCGCTTTGGCCGTGGCCCGGCGCGGCTCACCGGGCTGGCCAAAGAGGACGTGGTCACTCTCCTTAAAAAGCTGGAGGCGGCATATGATCAGCCGGAGCACGGCATCAGGCTGGTGCAGGTGGCCCAGGGCTACCAACTGGTGACGCATCACCGGCATCATGCTTTTGTGGAGAAGCTGCGGCAGGAAAAAAGCCGTGATCAATTGCTATCCCAGCCCGCCCTGGAAACTGTGAGCATTATCGCATACTTCCAGCCGGTTACCAGAGCCAGGGTGGAGGCGATCCGCGGCGTCAATTGCGACCACGTGCTTTCAGTTCTGCTGGAGCGGGGATTGATCAGGGAGACAGGGCGCGGCGACGGCCCTGGCCGGCCGGTCCTGTTTGCCACCACCGACGGATTTCTGGAGTATTTCGGGCTCAAAGATCTCGCTGAATTGCCGGCGCTGGACCAGGCAGGAATGCCTCATCTGGTTGAGTGATTGCACATGGCCACTTTCGAAAATGATCTAAACGGCTTGCTGATCGACCATCCGATTGCCGCCGGACATTGTCGCCAAAGCAGGCTATGCCGGTCTTGCCTGCCGCCATCTCATATCAGTTTAAAAACCCTTGCGCCGCAAGGGTTTAACAATCCGGGGGTGTTCCCCCCGGGTTGGTCTGTTTCTACAGCCTCTTCCATAACTAGAAAAACGCAGAAAAACATTTATAGGAGAAGCAATAGTTGAAAATAATATGAAAAAGAGTCAGCTTGAAATGCTCCAGTTGAAATGCTCGTAAAAGATGATGAAAGCAATCAAGCATAGATGATGAAAAGCAATCAAGCGGGAATTTGCAAGATGTCTAGCAACAAGTGGTTCACTGCAACAACAATCAGTTAAAAAGAAAGACCATAAGGCTTTCCGGCATCCAGCCGATGGCAGGGGTGAATCCTTTGCGCCATGCCGCTTATCCATGGCTGTTGATCTTGCCAGTCCTGGCCGTGCTGTTGGGACTGGCTACCGCTCTTCCGGTTCAGCTACGCATTGTCTATGAGGGAAAGGGGGGAGAGCACCGCCTCCACCTCTGGATGGGGATCCTGAACTGGAGGCTGGGCGTTCATGCCGATTATCCCAGTCAGCCGGAGTGCCATGGGGATCAGGGCATCAGGATCAAGCGTTCTTTATCGAAAAGAAAGGGTAATGCCGGACGCTTCAGCCCCCTAGCCGGAAAAAGAGGATTTCGGATGATGATGCAGCAGCGCCGGCTGCGCGGCGTCCTTGCCAATTTCAGGGGGAGCATCGTCGTGTTGAAGCAATATCTGCGCCACAGCGTTTGCAACAGGCTGTTCTGGGAAACCTCCCTCGGCTTCGATGACCATGCCGCCACCGGACTGGCCTGCGGTCTCTGTTGGGCTGGCAAGGGGATGATTATCGGCGCGCTATCGCGCTGACCTCCGGATCAGGCCCGGCGGCGTGGACATCCGGGTGCATCCTCAATTCGGTAGAAGCGGGTATGCGAGCACCCTGGACTGCATATTAGAATCCTCTTTAGGCTATATTATTATCGTAACTGTAAAGCTGCGAGGGATCTGGAAAGACAAGTTGCCGTTCATCACTGCAAGGAGGAAGCGTTATGCCTGATCACCCGATCGAAGCTCTCATGAAGACGGCTATGGAAAGCATCAAAGAAATGGTGGATGTGAATACCATCGTTGGCGATCCTGTGGAGACGCCGGACGGCAATGTGATCATGCCGGTCTCCAGGGTGTCCTGCGGTTTTGCTGCCGGTGGCGCCGATTATCTGCCCGAGGAGCGCCGCGAGGCCAGAGGGGACAGCCTTGGCGTGTTGCCGTTCGGCGGCGGCAGCGGCGGAGGGGTTTCCGTCCAACCTGTCGGTTTCCTGGTGGTTGGACACGACCAGGTAAGGCTGCTCCCGGTTGATGCCAACCCTATCTTGGATCGCCTCGTCGACCTGGCGCCTACTCTGATAGACAAGCTGCAGAGCATAATGCGGGGAGAAGATATCTAGTGCCAATCCTTCCGCAGCCAGCCTTGGATCGCGGCAGGTAACTGCTTTGTAGGGACTGTCAATTATTTGTGCTTTTTTCCTCCATAACTGAATACGCCATGATAAATACCTTACGGCTCATTTCACTCATTACCCTCTGACTGCTCGTTCAATGTGAAGTAAAAGGTCGCCCCTTTTTCAACCTCGCCCTCAGCCCATACCTGCCCGCCGTGGTGGTGGACGATGCGCTGGATGATCGCCAGCCCGATGCCGTTGCCGGGGAACTCGTCCACTCTGTGGAGGCGTTGGAAGGTGCCAAACAGCTTGTCGACGTACTTCATGTCAAACCCGGCCCCGTCGTCACGGACGAAGTATGCCTTTTTGCCTTTCTGTTCAGTGACGCCGAACTCTATTCTGGCCCTTTCGTGCTTGCCGGTAAACTTCCAGGCATTGTCCAGAAGGTTCTGCAACACGGACTGGAGCAGCACTCTGTCGCCATACGCTTTGATTCCGGGAAAGATGGCGAAGTCCGCCTGTCTTTCCGGCTCACTCCTTTGCAGCGCTGCTGCTATGGCTGAAGCCATAGCACTCAGATCCACCTCTTCGCGTCTTAGCTCTTTGCGGGACAGACGGGAGAGGTTAAGTAAACCATTGATCAGGTCGCTCATGCGATTGCATTCGGAGCGTATGATCTGGAGGTGTTCCTTGCCCTCATCGTCCAGTTTGTCCTGGTACTTGTTGAAGATCAGCTGGCTGAATCCGTTCATTGCCCGCAATGGCGCGCGCAGATCGTGCGAGATCGTGTAGTTGAAGGATTCGAGTTCCTTGTTGATTTTGGTAAGTTCCTCAGCCTGATGTCTCAGGTCTCTGTTCAGCTTCCTGATTTTTTCTTCCGCCAGCATGCGGTCAGCGATCTCCTTTTGCAGCCGTTCGTTAGATGCTACGAGTTCTTTGGTGCGCTCCACTACCAACTCTTCAAGATTATTCCAATGCTCGCGGAGCTCGATCTCCAGCTTCTTGCGTTCGGTAATCTCGTAAGTGTAGAATCTCAGGGTATTGCGCTTTTCCGGCATGTAAATGTTTTCTCCGAATACCCTGTCCCTTATCTTCACCTCACGGTAAAAAGTCTTCTGCTCTTTGTCGTTTCTCAATGCATTCAAAAGTTGATCCAGATCCTCCGGCAGGAACAGCCTTGCGTCCTCTCCCAGGCCGGCTTTCTTCAGAATATCCATCGTAGCAGCGTTATAATAAGTGACAGAGCCGCTGGGGTCGACCTCCAGGATCGGGTTCGGGTTCAAGCGTGGAAAAGAGGCCACGCGTTCTATTTCCTCTTCCGCCCGATCGCGCTCAGTGATGTCCCGGAATACCAGGATCACCCCGATGATATTCTCCTTGTCGTCTTTGATGGGCGCGGCGCTGTCATCTATCGGCATCTCTGCGCCGCTCCGGACTATCAAAACCGTATGGTTTGCTAATCCGACAGTGAAGCCTTCGCGCAGCACCTTTAGCACCGGGTTCTCGGCTGGCAGGCGCGTCTCCCTGTTGATAATTTTGAATACATCCGTCAGCTTCCTGTTTAAGGCCTCGTCCAGTTTCCAGCCCGTCAGTCCCTCGGCGACCGGATTCATGAAGGTGATCAGGCCTTCCCGGTCAGTGGCGATGACAGCATCCCCGATGCTCCTCAGCGTCGTCGCCAGCCATTCCCGTCTCTCCCTCATTTCCTTCTCCACCTTGTGCTTATACAGCGCCATATCGATGGTGATGTGCAGTTCCCTTTCCTTGTATGGTTTAACCAGATAGGCGTATGGCTCCGTTATCTTGGCGCGCTGCAGGGTAGCCTCATCGGTATAGGCCGTGATATAGATGACCGGAATGTCGAAGAGTGCCCGGATCCGTTCAGCGGCGGTCACGCCGTCGATCTCCCCCTGCAGCATGATGTCCATCAGCACCAGGTCGGGGTGCCTCTCCCCTGCCTCTCGGATGGCATCCTCACCAGTAGAGACGATATCCTGGGCGCTGTATCCCAGAGCAGTCAGCATTTTCTTCAGGTCAAGGGCGGCGATTCCTTCGTCTTCGACGATCAATATCCTCGATTCTGGCATCATACCGGCTTATTTCCTCCCTCTTTTTAATTCTGCAAAGGTGATCACAAACTCTGTTTTTCCGTTTGTATTGAGGTGCATGATGCCGTTCAATTGTTTTACCAGTACGCTCACCAGTTGCATTCCCAGTGATTCACAGTTATGGATGTCCAAGCCCTCCGGCAGCCCAACCCCGTTGTCGCCGATTGTCAACATGAGCCTGCCGCCGGTAGCACGGCGCAGGTCGATCTGGATCTCGCCTGTTTCGTCCGCTTGCCTTGCATTCGGAAAGGCGTGCTTCATTGAGTTGGAGACGAGTTCGTTGATGATCAGGGCACAGGGGATCAGTGTGTCGATGTTGAGGGCAATTTTCTCCACCTGAATCTTCGTCTTTACGACTCTCTCGCTCACCCCGTAGGTAAGGAGCAGGTTGTCGATAAGGCTCCGGATATATTCCAAAAGGTCGATTTTTGCAAGCGACTCGGACCTGTATAATTTCTCATGAATAAGGGCCATCGAGTGAATCCGGTTCTGACTATCCCTGAATGTCTCGATCGCCTGCTCGTCCTTGATGTAAGGCAGTTGCAAGTTAAGCATGCTATAGATGATCTGAAGGTTGTTCTTGACGCGGTGGTGTAATTCTTTTAACAGCGCTTCTTTTTCCCTCAGCGATTCTGTGGCCTGTTCTTCAGCCTCCCTGAGTTCGCGGTTGCGCTCGGCGATGTCCCGCACCAGCCGGGAATTCTCCAGGGAGATGGCCGCCTGCGACGTCAGCAGTTCCGTCATCTGAGTCTTTCCTGATGTGAACACCCCGTCCGAGAGGCGGTTTTCCAGGTACAGGATCCCGATCATCCGCGACTGCTTGATCACCGGGAGACAGAGGACGGAGCACAACTGCAGTTCCTGGACTTCTGGTTTATCTCTGAACATGCCTTCCTGACAGGCATTGTCGAGGATCACCCGCTCCCCGGTCCGGTACACGTAGCGGACGATCGCCTTGCAGATGCCGTCGGCATCTTCAAGTCTTTGATTGGAAGTCTTGATGGCCTTTTTTTCGGAGATATGGCTTTCCGCACGGATAAACAGGTTTCCCTCCTCGGCGATCAGAAGATACCCATGCTGCGCCCCCGAACTCTCGATGACCACGTTCATGATCTTTTTCAGGAGGGCATCCTGCTCCATCTCGGCAGAGATGGCGAGGAAGGATTTCATTAAATAATTGATGTCCAGGTTGGGCAGGGTAGAGGACGCAAAGCCCGCCTCGAATTGCGAGTAAGAAGGCTTTTCCTTCTCGCTGGGAAGGGTATAGGAGGCAGAGTCTGCCTCGAATTGCAAATATGAAGGCCTTTCCTTCTCGAAATACTGGGGGTATTTTTCGATCAGGTTGATCTCTTTGCGTTCGGCGCCACATTTCTTGTATAGACGTACCGCCTCGGCAAAGTAGACCCTCTCGGATGATTGGCCCTCTGTCAATAACAATTCGCCGAGGCATTCGTAAAGGTGCCCTTCCAAGAAGGTATATTGGTGTACATGTGCGACGTTGATGGCATCCAGATAGAGGTTCCGGGCCTCCTTGAACGATCCGGTAACTCTTTCCAGTTCGGCATACAAAAAGGCCATGTAGGGTTTCAATAGAGGCCCCAACGCCGCCCACTTTTCAACTTTTTCGATGATAGGCCGGATTTCCGACATCAATTTCTTTTCGCTTCTGAATCCCTGTCCTTTTTTATACAGTTTCAGGGCGTTCAATACCAGAAAGACGTGCCACTGTCTCTTCAGCACATTGTCTGTCAGGCCTGACAGGTAGTCTCTCACCCTCTCCAGGTATTCCTGGGCCTGCTCGTACTCTCCAAAATAATAGTGCGCCAGGGCCATGTGGACATAATAACTCCCCGCTGAGGCGACATGATTGTCTCGCTCCCATGTCTTGAATTTTTCTTCCATGGAGATGGGGGCATAGTCTTTCTTCATCGGGGTGATCCAGCCTGCCAGCATCGCCTCGGCCAGGCCCACCGAAAAGGAGAGGTGATACCTGTTGGAGAACTGCAGGCATTCCTTGGCGTAGTCCTCGATCAGATACAGGTTCGCCCCCTGCGCCTGCAGGTTCCACATCAGGGGGCCGTAGGAGAGACCGGCGTTATAAAGATCTCCGCAGTTCTTCCCGCACTGGATCGACCTCTGGCAGTAATCCACGATTTCCCGCGGGTGGCTCCGCGAGTGCATGTTGCACCAGACAATCCCGTTCATGCCACGGGTGGCGCCGAATGTGTTCGGGTATTTGGCTGACAGGTCACGGGCCAGGTCTTCGTATCTGAAGGCCTGTGCGAACTCATCCTGTTCTCCGAGTTGCAGCCCCATAATGCTGAACGAATAGATCACGGATTCATCCATGCCACCTGCCAGGCAATGCTGGGTTGACTGAGCCGCCGAGAGGTAGAGCTGCGGCACCAGGCCGGACATGTACAGGTCGGGGATCAGCTCGCTGTAAAAGGCCAGCTCGATCTTGCTCCTCCGGTCCGTGGTAAACGGCATGTTCAGGATGGTCTCCCAGACATCGACCTTCTGGGCGGCGATCTCCGCCATCAATTCCTGCCGTCTCCGGTCGGCCTCCTCCGGGCTGTCAGGGATGGCCTTGCCGAAATAGGCCAGGCCGCGGTTGGCCGTCTCGATCGCCTTGATAAAGTTGCCGATTGATGACAGCGAGGTCGTCTGTTCCGCCAGGCACTCCGCCTTGTCCAGATCGGTCTTGGCGTGCTCCAGCAGTTCTGCGAGTAGTCGCTCGGAATTCTCGTAATGGCCGCACATCAGCTCGGTCTTCGCCGCCTTCTGAAAGATCCTGAAAGTGCGCTCGTAGTGCCCTTCATCCCAGCAGTCAGCCGGCAGCAGTTCTCTGCTGAGGTGGAAATACTCGTTGGCCGCTTCCGCGGCCAGGGAGTCCAGGGCCTTATTACCGGCATGGTAGTTGAGGTCCAACAGGAGATAGGCTGTCTGGGAGTCCAGATCGCTTTCCCTTCCCAGATTGAGGTGGGAAACGATGGCGAACAGGTTATCCAGTTTTTCGATCTCCCGGGCGCCTTCCGGGATAGTCCCGAGCAGGTGATTGCCGATCTGCCGGTGAATCTGGCGGCGCTTGGCCGCCTTTATATTGGACAATGTCGCCTCCTGGACCTTGTCGTGAATAAACTGCAACCGGTTCCTGTTTTCCATCAGCAGCCCCTGGCCGAGAGCCGGTTTCAACATCTCAAAGGTTTCCACGAGGGTCATCTCATTGATCAGTGCTGTGTCGGCAGGCGAAAAGGTGTTGCCCATGCAGGCGCAATATTCCAGCAGGGCGATCAGGTCCGGCGGAAGCTTCTGAATCTTGGAGTCGAACAGAGCAACTACAGTGTTCGGCATGTCGGACTGGCAGATTTTTTCCATGTCCCATCGCCATTGCCTGTCTTCGTCAAGAAACAGGAGGTCTTCGTTATGAAGATAAGACAGGCTCTCACTGACGAACAGCGGGTTCCCCTCGCTCAACATGCTGATGAAGTCCGACAGCGTCTCTGTCTGCGCCAGGGGAGCATCGAGGATGTATGAGACCATCTCGTGGCAGTGCCGGGGCTGTAAGGGCCCCAGCCGGATCTCCTTCAATGGCAGGTTGCCCTCTCTGGCGCTCTGGATCAACCTGATCAGGGGATGGCTGGAGTCCACCTCATTATGGCGGTATGCTCCCAGAAAGAAAAGATAGGGGTGGGCATGGTAATTGGCGAAGATATTCGCCAGAAAGTCAAATGAGGCCGCATCGCACCACTGTAGGTCGTCGATGAACAGGGTCAGGGGATTCTCCTCGCTCGCCAGACAGGTCAGAAACCGGTCAAACAGATCATGGAACCGGTTCAGCGATTCCACCGGAGGCAGCGCTTTGACCTCGGACTGCGGACCGATCAGGATCTCCAGTTCCGGGATGACGTCCGTCAACACCCTCCCGTTCCGCCCCACGGCTTGTAAAATCCTTTTTTTCCAGAGCGCTACCCGTTCGTCGCTTTCGGTCAGAAAGGTCCGCATCAGGTTCCTGAGCGCCTGGATCAGGGAGCTATAGGGGATGTTCTTCTGGTACACGTCAAATTTTCCCGATGTGAAATAGCCCTTGTGCTTGACTATCGGTTTTTGCAGTTCCTGGATCAGGCGGGTCTTCCCGATGCCGGACAGCCCGGAAATGAACAGCGAGCGAAATGCTCCCCCGGCAGCCTGTTCGTATTCTTCGAGAATGAGTTCGGCCTCCCGGTCGCGGCCAACCATCTTGGAGATGAAGGTAACCCTGTGAGTGTAGACGCTGCTTTCCAGGGGGAATTCGCCTATCGAACCGGTGGCCGCATACTCATCACGGCAGCGCACCAGGTCGGCCAGCAGCCCATTTGCGCTCTGGTAGCGCTTCTCCGGCGCCTTGAGCAGCAATCTGGCGACGATCCTGCTGAGAGCGGGCGGCACATCCGGGTTCAATTCATGGACATCAGGCGCCTCTTCGGCGAGATGGGAATGGATCAGTTCCAGGGGATCATCGGAAGCGAACGGCAGACAGCGGGTCAGCATCTCGTAGCATACGGCTCCGAGAGAGTAGAGGTCTGAAGAGAAGACCACTCGGTGATTGATGCGCCCGGTCTGTTCGGGAGAGGTATAAGCCAGGGTGTCCTTGACAAAGGAACGGTCATAGATAAAATGGCTGACGTCTCTCACGTCGACCGCGCTGATGAAGTCGGTCAGCCGGATATCCAGCGTGTCCCGGTTGACCAGGATGTTGTGCGGCTTGATGCCGCCGTGGATGATTCCCGCCTCGTGGATCTTGTCCAAGGCCTCGGCCAGTCTGCAGACGATGGTGAAAAAATCATTCAAGGAGATCCTGGGATGCGTGTTAAGCAGGTCGTCGAGCGATACCCCGTCGAAAAAGTCCTGTATGATAAAACAGACGTCATCCTTGACGTTGAACTCCGTGGGCGTGATCACGAAGGGATTGTTTAAAACCCTCAGATGCTCAATCCTCTGGCTGAATTGGGATATTTTATAGTTCGATAGAAAGAACGCCTTCAAAACCTTCAGCACCAGCAGCCGCTGCGGGTCTTTTTTGTGATATGCCTTGTAAATGACGGCCTCTTTACTTTCGGCGATCTTTTCGATGATTTCATAATTTGGGATGATCATACTTCTTCACGTCTCCTCATATATTTAAGGGTGTCATCACGCTGTTCTTCATTCTTAACATTATCTTCCAGCGTTTATTCCATTCCTCTCTTTGTATAAGAAAAGAATCTTTGATTTTAACTCCTCGGGCGTAAAGCCCGAGATCCCGAGCTATTTGAGGTAAATCTCTTGAAACTTTGTTCGGCATTCATCCTGACCGCGCCGGGGTACCCACCGGGTGCCCGCAATGCGGGCGCGGTCGGGCACCCGGGGTCAGGTTTCTGCCGTAGTCGTTATAAACTCGGGATGATCATATACCCCATTACATCCCCTTCAAGATAAGCGTGAAGATAGCGGCTCCAGGAACATATGGAGAAGACGCTGCTCATAGACGACGCTCACCGCCAGTACCTGACTGGTTGCTATTAGGTGACAGGAGTCGGAAGGTTTATTCTATAATAAAATACTATTCTTTACGACTTTGGACAACTATTCTTTAACACACGTCACATCGCGGCGGATCTGAAATGGCTTAATATGCCATTGCTTACCGCCAGTTGTTTTTGGTAAAGTATTCGAAAAAGCTGTCTCCATTGAGAACTGGCCAACACTGGAGTTGAAGTCGATGACAATCTGCCGGCAAGCGGCAAGATTGCTGATTATATTGCTGTTGATTTGCTCCATGAACGTAGGGGGAGCCACCGGGGTTTCGGCCCAGAGCAGCCAGGAGAGCGGCGGGCTTCAGCTGCGGGCCAAGGCCGCAGTGCTCCTGGATGAGGACTCCGGACGGCTCCTTTTTTCCCTGAATCCTTCTCAGCATATGCCTCCGGCCAGTCTGACCAAGGTCATGACTGCTTTGCTGGTGTTGGAGAACGGCGATCTGGATCAGAGCGTATACATCAGCAGCAATGCCGCTGAAACCGGGGAGAGCACGGTGTGGCTGGACCCGGGGAGATCCTGAGCCGCCGGGAACTGCTCTATGCGCTGCTGCTGAGTTCGGCCAACGATGCGGCAACAGCCCTGGCCGAGAACGCTGCCGGCACTGAAGAGAATTTCGTGGCCCTGATGAACGAGCGGGCGCGGCAGCTGCAGTTGAATGATACGCACTTCAGCAATCCTCACGGCCTCAATGCCCCCGATCATTACACGTCGGCCTATGACCTGGCCGTGCTCACCAGGCAGGCGATGTCCGACCCAGTTTTTGAACAGATCGTGGAAACGAAAACCATGATCCTCCCCTGGCCCGGTCATCCCTGGCCGCGCCTGTTGATCAACGAGAATCACCTGCTGTATCGCTACAGCGGGGCGATCGGCGTCAAAACCGGCTACACCAGGGAGGCGGGCAACTGCCTGATCGGAGCTGCCCAGCGCGGCTCGATGAGGTTGATCGCCGTGGTGCTCAACTCCCCGGACGTCTATGGGGATACGGAAAAATTGCTGGATTACGGCTTCAACAATTATTCCCCCGCTGCGCTGAACAACGGCAGCCAGGCCTCCTTCACGGTGCGGGTGGTCAACGGGCTGCAATCCGTGGTGGGGGCGCAAACAGGTTACCCGCTGATCGCCGCGGTGATGCCAGGTGAAGAACAGGAGCTGCGCTATCAGGCAGCCGTTCCGGTCAGCGTGCTGGCCCCGGTATACAAGGGCGCCGAGCTGGGGGTGGTGCGCATCTACCTGGGAAACCGCCTGATCGGCACGATGGATGTGACAGCCGCCGGCGATGACGCCGCCAGGCCCAGCCTCTGGTCATATCTGATGAATTTCTGGAGGTCTGTCTGGAGTCGTCTTGGAGTTTAGTCGTCTTGGAGATGGAAAAGCTCTGCGATCCCTCCCTAGATGAAGCCGCTGCCATCGAACAGCCCAGCAGGGCGCGCCCGGAGGTTCTGCTAAAGCGGGCGCGGCACCCGGAGCCCGGGCTCGCCGTCTCCAAATGAAGCAGGAAGGGTATTATTTATGGTCGAGGAGGGTATCAGCCCGAAGGGTTGGTCTATTTTTTTTTCCGCCTACATAAAGGTAAACTAGGAAGAGGCTGGAGGTGGAAAAGCATGCTCAACCTGATCTGGCTTTTTTTGATCCTGGGAGGCATCGCGGTGGCCGCCGGCAATGGCAGAATCGATCTGGTGACGGAGACATTTTTTACGGCGGCAAATGAGGGTGTCAAGGTCTGCCTGGAGTTGATCGGGTTGATGACACTCTGGATGGGGATGCTGGAGGTGGCCCGGCAAGCCGGGCTGATCCGCATCCTGGCCCGCCTGATGCAACCCGTAACCGTGCTCCTGTTTCCAGATATTCCGCCTCAACACCCGGCACTGGGCGCCATCATCATGAACATCAGCGCCAATATTCTCGGCCTCGGCAATGCAGCCACACCCTTCGGCCTGAAGGCGATGCAGGAACTGCAGAAATTGAATCCCTGGCCCGACACTGCTTCCAATGCCATGTGCACCTTTCTGGCGCTCAACACTTCCTGTGTCATTCTGGTCCCTGCCACCATCATAGGAGTGCGGGTGGCGGCAGGATCTGCCAACGCCACCGAAATTGTGGCGGCGACCATCTTTGCCACAGGCTTTTCCATGTTTGTCGTGGTGTTGGCGGATATCTTGTGGCGCACCTGCCTGAAAGCCAGGCACCGCAATCCGAAACAATGCTAGCCCTGGTGCTGGAAGGGATATCCCGCTGGGCCATTCCGGCGCTGATCTTTTTCTTTCTGCTGCTAGGCTTGATACGCCGCGTACCGGTCTATGAGGCGTTTATCCAGGGGGCCGCTGAAGGCTTTACGACAGCCGTCCGGATCATTCCCTACCTGGTGGCGATGTTTGTGGCCATCAAGGTCTTTCGCGTCTCCGGCTCCCTGGACCTCCTCAGCCAAGCCAGTGCTCCCCTGCTAAAGCTGTTCGGCGTCCCTCCGGAGGTCCTGCCGCTGGCCATCATGAGGCCTCTTTCCGGGAGCAGCGCCCTGGGGCTTGCCAGCGAACTGATAAAGACCTACGGGCCAGATTCCTTTATCGGCAGGCTGGCCTCGGTGATGCAAGGATCGACCGATACCACCTTTTTCGTGCTGACGGTCTACTTCGGAGCCGTCGGAGTCAGGCGCTTCCGGCACGCAGTCGCCCTCGGGCTCCTGGCAGACCTGTCGGGCCTGATCGCCTCCATCTGGATCTGCAACCGCCTGTTCGGATGAGCTCTGCCGCACGCACCGGGCCGGCCTGAGCCCAAGCGTCCCGCCCTGCCTCAAATTCCCGCGCAGTTTTGCCTGCATGGTAAAAAGCACAATCTAATATGCCTTTTCTCGTCCCGGTCCGCACGGCTAGTGGAAGAACAGCGGTCAAATTCTTAAGGTAGGAATGGCTGGGCAGGCCTGGAGCGGTTTGTGGAAAATCGCCGGACCATCCTTAAAATGATCTGCTGGCAGGGATTACAGGGGAAATGTATAATGAGAGGGAAATTGCTCTGCAATTTAATAGTAGATGGCGAGCGGTCAGAAGGGAGACCGGGTGGTGCCGGAAAGACTGCACAAGGTGTTGGCACAAGCGGGTGTAGGCTCACTCCGCGCCTGCGAGGAATTGATCCGGGCCGGGAGGGTCGAGGTTGCCGGAGAGCCAGCCGGCATTGGAATGCTGGTCGACCCGGCCTGCCAGGATATCCTTGTAGATGGAAAAAGGTTGACACTGCCCAGTAGTCTCCACTACTTTTTGGTATACAAGCCTGAAGGCTATGTATCAACTGTCAAAGATCCGCAGGGGAGGCCGAAGGTGACCGATCTCATACCTTCGCCGGAGGTGCGCCTTTATCCGGTCGGCCGGCTGGACCTGGAGACCAGCGGCCTGCTGCTTCTCACCAACGACGGGGAGCTGACTTTCCTGCTGACTCACCCCAAGCATGAGATCTGGAAGACCTACGAGGCGCTGGTGGCCGGTGTGCCATCCGCTGAGGAGCTGGCCAAGCTGCAGTATGGCGTGATCCTGCCAGAGGGCAAGACCGCTCCGGCCAGGGTCCAGTTATTAAGAGGATTGGCTGGGGGTGCGCTCCTGGAGATCAGCCTGCAGGAGGGGAGAAAGCGGCAAGTGCGCCGGATGTGCGAGGCGGTCGGACACCCGGTGGTCGAGCTCAAGCGCACCCGGCTGGCTTTTCTGACTTTGGAGGGCTTGTGCCCCGGACAATATCGCCGGCTCACCGCCAGCGAAGTAAGATCCCTGAAAGAAATTGCCGTTCGGGGCAAAAAATGATCAAAAAAGGGTGCCCGGGCATCCTGGCGCCCCGCCCGGAGGCTACCCGGCGGGCGCCGGGCGCCGTGAAATCCGGCAAACCGGACGGGGTAGGCGATTCTCGAGAAATTGTCCCTGATGCGCAAGGACAAGCATGACCGTGGAAAAAACATGAGAAAAAAACGACTGGGGGAGAGAAGCCAATGAAAAGGTCGCACTTGGAGCAGGGGCTGATTCAGGTCTATACGGGCGACAGCAAGGGCAAGACCACCTCTGCGCTGGGCCTGGCCCTGCGGGCGATTGGCCACGGTTTCTTCGTCTGCATGATTCAGTTTTTAAAAGGCGGAGCCTATACCGGCGAGCTGTTTTCAGCCCAGAGGCTGTACCCCAACCTTGACATTAGCCAGTACGGGATTACCTGCCCCTACAGCGCCCTGATCAGACAGGGTGAAGCACAGTGCCGCGGGTGCGGCAAATGTTTTTCTGAGAAGGGCAAGCCCACCGAAGAAAACAGGGAGCTGGTCAGCTTGGCCTGGAGAGCGGCCGAAAAGGCGATTACCTCGGAGGCGTATGAGATCGTGATCCTGGACGAGATCAACCACGCCCTCCATTTCGAACTGCTGCCGGTCGCAGACGTGCTGTCCCTGCTGGCCAGAAAACCGGCCCGGGTCGAGGTAATCCTGACCGGCCGCAACGCTCCGCCGGAGCTTCTGGCTGCAGCCGACCTGGTGACAGAGATGAGAATGATCAAGCACCCCTTTCAGAAAGGAATAAAAAGCCGCCGCGGGATCGAATACTAGCAAGCGGGAAGCGACATCCCCCTCTTTGACATGAAAAAATTAGTTGAAATATCGCTCGCATAAATAGAAGGAAGAGGAATTTTGTATGCTTATAGCGAAAATAGCGAAAAAGGCGTAGTGAATCCTGGAGGGGGCCGAGATGAACATAAATGCCGGGAGAAACGAAAAAAAGATGCGGGTGAAGGCACGCTTTGATTACCGGGGCGAGGGCAAGCAGGGGCACGTTTTTTGGAGGGGCAAAGAGGGCGAGCAGGTAGCAGAAGAAATCAGGGAGCAAAGAGCGATCCTGTTGCGCAATCTACCCATGCAGGGGGTCCGCATCGAAGAGATCAACACTGAAAGCGAGATCTACACGGTCCGCGACGAACAGACGAACCGGGAGGTTGCGTATGCGCCGATCGAGTTCGTGGTGGACACCGATTCTATCGAGGACCTGATCCCCTTTCTGCTCAGGGAAGAGTTCCGAAAAATCGAAGTCGTCGCTCCTACCGAGATTGTTCTCGACAAGCACGATATCGAACGGATCATCCACCGGATCAATGAAGAGATGAAGAACTACCAGTTGTACCTTGAAAGACGATTTGCCAACAAGTAGGCAGTACGGCCCGACCAGCCCGCGTTCATGCTTTGCGGTGATGATCTGGATGCCCTTGGTAGTTTTTTAATGCACGCCAGGGGCCTCTTCTGTTGTAATATAAGTGTTAGCAGGTTATATAAGATCGAGAGAGATCTCCTTGGGGTGATGATAATGGACGGATTTGGAAGCAGGCAGGTTGCTGCGAGCGCCATCATGATGTCTATTACGGAGACCAGGGAAGAAGAGGCCAGAAAGAAGGCCGGATTCGGAGAAATGGGCATTAGAACGGCGGCCGTGGATTGTGGCGGGGAGTATGTGTCATCGTTGAAAAAGTTTATTGAGAGGGCAATTGTAGCTGCCAAGCGAGAGGGCGTGATCAGGGAGACTCACAGTGAGGAGGGCGCTGTCGCCGGCGCCACCCGCGAGGCCCTGAGCCAGATCGGCATGAAAGCGGTTGGCTTCAGTGTGGGTGGGAAAATAGGAATCGCCCGCTACCATGACCATATCAGCGTCTCCGTGTTTTTTGGTTTCGGGTTGCTGCACCTGGATGATGTGGCGATCGGCCTGGGCCACCGCGCAGTTTCCGGAGATGCGTCATAAAAGATTCTTAAACCAATTTGGATGGGCAGGAATGAATTTTGGACCGGGTTTGGGTGCGTGGTATACGCGGAGCAGTCACGGTGGCTGAAAATACCAGCCGGGAGATCATCTCAGCCACAGAACAGTTGCTGACCTTGATAACCAGAGAAAACGGGATCGAAAACGAACATATAATCAGCATCATCTTCTCGATGACCGCTGACCTCGATGCCGTTTTTCCGGCTGAAGCGGCGCGCCTGATGGGCTGGAATCTGGTCCCCCTGCTATGCACCACGGAGATACCGGTAGACGGTTCCATCAAGAAATGCATCAGGGTGTTGATGCACGCCTACATGAGCTGCTCACAGGCTGAGGTGCGGCATGTTTACCTGGGAGAAGCTGCCGGGTTAAGACCGGATCTGCGCCAGCGGGATTGCTAGTCTATAGCCGGATGTAGCGAGCTGAAAGGCGTTAAAAGAGGGCGTTAAAAGAGGGTTGACAGATCTCGGCGAGGCTTGTATCATCTAGGCGTGTCCGTATTTAAATCCGCCATTTACTAATGAAGGGGAGATGAGAAGCGATGCCACCGAAGGTAGATCTCGGGAAGTGTACCGGCTGTGGAACATGTGTCGATGTTTGTCCGAGCGAAGTGTTCGAGGTCGAAAACGAGAAGAGCAAAGTTTGCAGGCCGGATGACTGCACTGACTGTGAGACCTGTGTCGAGGAGTGCCCGGAAGAGGCTATCGTTCTTGAGGAGTAGCATCTGAGTCTGTTGTTGTTGTCTGTTAAACCGGCGCCTGGGCGCCGGTTATTTGTTGGGTGCGCCCGGGCGCCGGCCAAGAGGCGTCATGGCCCATGAATGAGAGCGCAGTGAGAAGCCGGCAGTATGGTTGTTGTAACCGTCCCCGGAAATATGTTAAAATACCGTCAAGCCGGAATGGTTTTAAAATGGGTTTACGGGTTTGACCGGCAGGCATGGATGGGGATTTATCAAAGCAGGACGGTAGGACGGAGCGGGGAAGTAGAAGTGGGGTACTCCTGGCGCGGGTACCCCTTTGACTTTCGCGTGACGCAGCAACAACGGCCAGAAGGAGGCAGTTCAGTTGATAATCGTGATGGAAGCTATGGCTACCGAGAAGGATATCGAAGCCGTGCGCAGCAAGTTGATTATGGAGGGGTTTTCTGTTCACCTGTCACAGGGGGTGGCCAGAACGATCATCGGGGTCATCGGAGACCGGACGAGAGCGCTCAACATGGCGCTGGGAGCTTTGCCAGGGGTGGAAAAGGTCATTCCGATACTCAATCCTTTCAAGCTGGCGAGCCGGGATTTTCAGCAGGAAAACACCAGGATCAGCGTCGGCCGGCATGTGATCGGGGACGTCGAAGTGCATGTGATTGCCGGGCCCTGCGCGGTCGAAAGCAGGGAACAGCTGTTAGAGACAGCTGCAGCCGTCAAAGAGGCGGGGGCTACAATGCTGCGGGGCGGGGCTTACAAGCCGCGCACCTCTCCGTATTCCTTCCAGGGCCTCGAAGAAAAAGGGTTGGAAATTCTGGCCGAAGCTCGCGAGCGCACCGGGCTGCTGGTGACCACCGAGGTCATGGACACCAGGTTTGTGCCTCTTGTTGCCCAGTACGCCGATATCATCCAGATCGGGGCTCGCAATATGCAGAACTTCTTTCTGCTGCGGGAAGTGGCCAAGATCAACAAGCCTGTGCTGCTGAAGCGCGGCCCTCGGCCACCGTCGAGGAATGGCTGATGGCCGCAGAATATGTCATGCTGGGCGGCAACCACCAGGTAATCCTGTGCGAACGCGGCATCAGGACCTTCGAGAATTTTACGAGAAACACTCAGGATCTGAGCGCCGTAGCTGTAGCCAAGCATCTCTCGCACCTTCCGGTGATCGTAGATCCCAGCCACGGCACCGGAAAGTGGTGGCTGGTACAGCCGATGGCACAGGCGGCTATTGCCGTCGGCGCTGATGGGCTGATGGTCGAGGTGCATCCCGTTCCCAGCGAGGCCCTGTCAGACGGCGAGCAGTCGCTGACGTTCAAGAACTTTCAACAGTTGATGGGCAGCGTGAGAGATGTTGCCAGGGCGGTAGGCCGCCGCCTGGCCGGGAACGAGCATGGCGACGCGCCCGGGGGGCACCCGGCGCGGCACCCCGGGGAGGCGGCAGATACGGCAGCATCCGGAGCGCAGATCGGAAATGAGCCCGGTGCCTAGAAAAAAGATCGCCATCTTCGGGCTGGGTGTGATCGGCGGTTCGCTGGGGCTGGCCCTCAGCGCCCTCGACCGCTATCACATAGTGGGGATAGACCGGAACGAGCAGACGCTCCAAACGGCGATCGAGAGCCACGCCATCAACGAGGGAACGGGAGATTATAAAAAAGGGGCCGCCGATGCCGATCTCGTGGTGCTGGCCGTCCCTGTAACCGGTATCATTGATATAGCCGGCAGGATCTCGTCCCTGGCGCCTCCCGAAGCCGTCATCACGGATGTGGGAAGCACCAAGGCGGGGATCGTATCTGCCCTCGAGGAGTTATTCCAGGGCCGCTACGTCGGCGGGCATCCCATGACCGGATCCGAATACGCGGGCATCAGGGGGGCCGACCAGTACCTCTTTGAAAATGCCGTATACGCCCTGACTCCCACCGCACGCACCGAGACCCGTGCGCTTTCTCTTGTCGAACGGTTGGTGCAGGAGATCGGAGCCATTCCCATCAGGCTCTCCCCGGAGGAGCACGACCTGATCGTGGCTGCAGTCAGTCATCAACCATACCTCCTGGCGGTCGCCCTGATGAACCTGGTCGCCACGATGGCGCCCGAGCACCCGGCCGCGATGGTCCTGGCTGCGGGCGGATTCAGGGACGTGACCAGGGTGGCCTCGGGTGATCCGGAGATGTGGATCGATGTATTTGTCAACAACCGGGACCTGATCTTGCAGACCAGCAGGAGGTTCCGCGAGCTGCTGTCCGGGATCGAAGACTGCCTCGACCGCGGCGATCTCAAAGCTCTAGCCGGTCAGTTGGGCAGGGCACGCCAGGAACGAGGTAAAATTCCGCGGGCAGTCAGGGGCCTATTGCCATCACTCTCAGAATTGGTAGTAACGGTGCCAGACCGTCCGGGGTCGCTGGCCGGAATTACCACCACCCTGGGCAACCGGGGCCTAAACATCGTAGATATCGAGATCCTGAGGGTCAGAGAAGGGGACGGCGGCACCGTCAGGCTGGCGTTCAAAACCGGCGAAGAAGCCGAGGCAGCGCTGGATGCCCTGCGCCAACAGGGGTTGACAGCCAGGAGGCGCTAGCTGTGGGGTATATCCTAGATAAGCGTTTTTGATCCTTTTTGGGGCTTCGTCTAGAGGTTGGATAATTAACGGTTACAAAAAATTATCGGTTACAAAAACTATTGTAGGAGAATAAATATTCATGAAGGTTGAAGTTGCAGCTGGAAGCCGGCTGGAGGGGATGTGCAACGTTCCCGGCGACAAATCGATCTCACACCGCGCTGCTCTTCTGGGAGCGCTGGCGGAGGGCACCACGGTCATCGAGAACTTCCTGTGCGGTGAGGACTGCCTGAGCACCCTGCGCTGCCTCACAGCCTTGGGGATTGCAGTCGGGCAGGAAGGCGGCCTGGTCCTGATTACAGGCCGGGGGCAATCCGGGCTGGCCGAGCCGGAGGACATACTCGATGCAGGCAATTCAGGAACCACCATGCGCTTGTTGTTGGGCATCCTGGCCGGCCAGGACTTCTATGCGGTGATGACCGGGGATAACTCCCTCAGGAAACGCCCCATGGGCCGTGTCATCCAGCCGCTGCGGCAGATGGGAGCCCGGATCTGGGGCCGTGATGCCGGGCTCAAGGCGCCGCTTGCCATCAGGGGAACTCCGGGCTCCTGCCGCTCTCCTATCAGCTTCCCATTCCCAGCGCCCAGGTGAAATCGGCCATTTTGCTGGCAGGCCTCTATACGCGGGGCACCACTTCCGTACAGCAGCCAGTGCCGTGCCGGGACCACACGGAGCGCATGATGAAGGCGTTCGGGGCCTGCATCCGGACCGATCCGGACCATTCTGTGCACCTGGAAGGCGGGTGTTCCCTGCTCGGGCAGACCGTCAAGGTGCCAGGCGACATATCAGCCGCCGCCTTCCTGCTGGTGGCTGCCACCCTGCTCCCCGGCAGCGACATTTTGATAAGGGATGTCGGGATCAACCCGACCAGGACCGGAATACTGGAAGCGCTGGGAGAGATGGGGGCCGATATCCAGATTCTGAATGAACGCAACTGGAGCGGGGAGCCTGTTGCCGACCTCAGGGTGCGATCTGCAAGCCTGCACGGCGTGGAAATAGGCGGCGGAATGATCCCCCGCCTGATCGACGAGATCCCCGTGTTATCGCTGGCGGCGGCTGCAGCTTCGGGTGAGACCTGGATCAGGGACGCTTCCGAATTGAGGGTCAAGGAGACCGACCGGATCATGGCGCTCGCCTGCGAGCTTCAGAAGCTGGGCGTCGACCTGGAAACACTGCCGGACGGCATGAAAATTCGCGGCGGCGGACCTCTCAGAGGGGCGCCGCTGAGCTCGTGGGGCGACCACCGGCTGGCCATGTCCCTGGTGGTGGCTGGACTGACAGCAGTGGATGATAGAACCATTGTCAGCGATACCGGCTGCATCGCCGTATCCTTCCCGGGTTTTACAGAAACTCTCAGCGGCCTGGGCGCGAAGGTCAATGAGCACGCTTAATTGATCGCCTGGCGCAGTTCGGGCGCAGTTCGCAGGCCTGTTCAGCACGGGCAACTTATGCTAGAATAAGGTCGTGAATGATATCCGCGCTGCCGAATGCCAAACATTGCGATCGACGGTCCGGCGGGTTCCGGGAAGAGCACGGTTGCCGGCACTGTGGCCAAGAAACTGGATTATCTCTATGTGGATACCGGCGCCATGTACCGCGCCGAAACCTACCTGGCGCTGAGACATGGCGTCAACCTGGAAGATGCCGCATCACTGGGGCGTTTCGCAGAGACGGTCAAATTCTCCATAGTGCGCTACAACAAGGATGGGTCGACGGGACTCTGGTGCAACGGGGAGGACCTCACCCCCTACCTGAGGCTATGGGATGTGACCAGGTCGGTGCCGCTGGTGGCCGCAGCGACAGGGGTGCGCCGTCAACTCGTGAGGCGGCAGCGGATGTTTGCCAGAGGCGGCGGAGTGGTCATGGAGGGCCGGGATATCGGGACCGTGGTTTTGCCCGAGGCCGAATTCAAATTTTTCCTTACTGCAGACCTGGAGGTCAGAGTCCGGAGAAGGGAAGCCGAGCTGCAATGCGAGGGACGGGCTGTCGATCGGAGCGAACTGCACCGCCAGTTTGTTTTCAGGGACGAGATGGATCGCAGGCGAACGGTGGGACCGTTGAAGATAGCAGCTGATGCCATGGTCATCGACGCGACCGGCTTGAGCGTGGATGAGATAGTGAACAAGATCGTGGCCGTCTGTAAAGGGGGGTCGTCCGTATTATTTACCGGATTGGCCGGTTCATAGTCCGCTTTCTGTTTATAATATGCTGCCGCTGGAAAGTCGAAGGCCTGGATAATCTGCCCGGGGAAGGGCCGGTTATAGTCGTATCCAATCACACAAGCTACTGGGATCCGGCTTTCATCGGAGCAGCCCTGCCGCGTCAGGTTTTTTTTATGGGAAAGAAAGAGCTGTTCTCGGTTCCCGTCTTGGGGTTCATGTTAAAGACCTGGGGCGTCTTTCCGGTGGAACGCAGCCGTGCGGACCGGGCCGCTGATCAGGAAAGCGCTGGCGTTGCTGCAGCAGGGACAGGTGCTCGGGATCTTCCCTGAGGGAACCAGGAGCAAGACGGGAGCTTTGCTGCCCCCCAGCGTTGGAGCTGCCTACATCGCAGTAAAGAGCCAGGCGCCGGTTTGCCCGGTGGCGGTGATCAACGGGAAGCGCGGACTATTGAACTTATACCGGAAATTCACGCTGCGCATCGGGAGCGCCATCAGATTCAACGACAGCAAGGGCCAGGACCTGGATTCCATTGCCGAGCAGATGATGTGCAGGATTCAAGTCTTACTCGATGCAGGGCCGGCTTAGCAGGAATCTTGCTTTTTACAGCGAAAAACCTATAATTGATAGCAATAAACTTTTCTAAAACGTAACAAAATGAAAAGAAGGATGAAATGAAGGCAATTATGGGAGTTGACCCGAAGGCTTGAAGCTCATCCGTGCCAGATCGGCAGGATTCTGTTTTGGTGTTCGGAGGGCGCTGGAGCTTGCGGAAAAAGCTCTCGAACAGTTTGGGCCGGTATGTTCATATGGAGACCTGATCCATAACAGCAGTGTGGTGGCCTATCTAAACGGCAAAGGCATCGATGTGATCGGAGAACTGGAAGAGGCAAAGGGCCGGCCGGTGATCATCAGATCTCACGGTGTGGCTCCTGAGATATTCAGGGCAGCAGAGGAGCAGGGAATAGTCACCATCGACGCAACCTGTCCCTTGGTGAGAAGAGTGCAGCTGTTGGCGAAGGATCTGGCGCAGCAAGGATATTGGGTAGTGGTGATCGGAGAGGCTGAACATCCTGAAGTCAAAGGAATCCTGGGTTGGGCCGGTTATCAGGCGGTTGTCGTGCACGACCTCGATGAGGCGAATAGGCTGTCCGTTGGAGAGAAGATCGGTGTCCTGTCTCAGACCACCCAGCCCAGGGACAGGTTTTGGGAGATTGCCGGAGCGCTGGTTGTAAAGGCCCGGGAGGTTCGGATTTACGATACGATCTGCAGGGCCAGCCTGTCCCGTCAGTCGGAAGCTGCCGCCATCGCCGGCCAGGCCGACCTGATGCTGGTCATCGGAGGCAGAAACAGCGCCAATACATGTAAACTGGCCGAGATTTGCAGGAGCTATGTTCCCACGTTTCATATCGAGAACGCCAGCGAACTGGACACATCCATGTTTCAGGATATCGGGACGATCGGGGTAACAGCTGGGGCATCGACCCCAGATTGGATAATCGAGGAGGTTATTGGAGGCATGACGATGTTCGAAGAAGAAATGGAAACCACGCCGCAGGGAGGATCGCAGGAATCATCATCTGATGCTTCTCGAGAGGTTGCCCCGGATGTCACTCAGTGGGTTGCCCCAGTCCAGGCTGTAGAAAATCCCAGTCCAGCAGTAGATACTGTTCCTGAAGAGACTGCTGATGCCGCGGAGCTCGCAGGCTATCCGCTTGTGAGCGCAGGAGTCACCGGTTCGGCGCTGGTTGTAACTGTGGCTGCGCCCGCCCCGGAGGCAGAGCTGGCTGCTGCAGCGCCGGTACAGGAACCGGAGGCAACTGGCTGCCGCGGCGCCGGCACAGGAGGAACTTACGGCAGCAACCGAAAAGCCCGAGCCGGAGGCAGAGTTGACTGCTGCGGCGCCGGTACAGGAGGAACTTACGGCAGCAACCGAAAAGCCCGAGCCGGAGGCAGAGTTGGCTGCTGCGGCGCCGGTACAGGAACCGGAGGCAGTGCCTGCGGCAACACCACCCGAGGAAATACCGGCTGCGCCGGTACAGGAGGAACTTACGGCAGCAACCGAAAAGCCCGAGCCGGAGGCAGAGTTGACTGCTGCGGCGCCGGTACAGGAACCGGAGGCAATGCCTGCGGCAACACCACCCGAGTCAATACCGGCTGCCGTTCCGGAAGAGATCTTATCGGCAATTCCGGAGGCGGAGGAAAATTCTGCGAATATGCCTGAACCGGGGCAGGAAGAGATGATGAACCTCGATCTCGCCGGGACACCGCGACAGATCCAGCAGGGGGATGTTATCAGCGGGACTGTCGTGCAGGTGCGTGAGGACGAGGTTTTAATAGATATAGGCGGCAAATCCGAGGGCATTATCCAGCGCCAGGAACTGGCCCTGAAAAGCGTGGGGCACCCCCGTGAGATCGTCCAGGAGGGCGATGTGATCGAAGTTTTCGTGCTCCGGGTGGACAATGATGAAGGCCACCTGATGCTCTCCAAGAAGAGGGCGGACCGCTCCAAGGCGCTGCAGAAGGTGGAGGGCGCGTTGGATACAAAGGAGGAACTGGCCGGAGAGGTTTTGAAAGTGGTCAAGGGCGGCCTGCTGGTGGATGTTATGGGCATGCGCGGTTTTGTACCCGCTTCGCTGGTGGAGAGAGGCTATGTCGGTGACCTTGAGAAGTATGTGGGCAAAGAGCTGCGCCTGAGAGTGATCGAATTTGACAAGAACCGCGGCAAAGTCGTGCTTTCCCAGAAAGCAATTTTGCAAGAGGAATATATCCAGGCCCAAAGAGAGTTGTGGGATACGATTCAATCAGGAGAGATCAGAAAGGGTATCGTCCGCCACCTCACTAATTTCGGAGCCTTTGTAGATCTGGGCGGGGTTGACGGCCTGCTGCATATTTCAGAACTGTCCTGGGGCCGGATCAAACACCCCTCCGAAGCAGTCAGGGAGGGGGACGAGGTGGATGCCTACGTGATCGCCGTCGACAAGGAGAACAAGCGGATCTCTCTGAGCCTCAAGCAGGCCCAGTCCAACCCCTGGAGAACGGTCGACGAGCGCTATCAGATCGGGCAGGTAGTGAAAGGAACGATTGTCAGGCTGGTCTCATTTGGCGCTTTCGTTGAGGTTGAGCCTGGCGTGGAGGGACTGGTGCATATCTCCAGGATTGCCGACTACCGGGTGGCCAAGCCCGAAGACGTGATCTCGGCTGGGGAAGAGATCGACGTCAAGATCCTGGACATCAACAAGCAGGACCAGAGGATCAGCCTGAGCATCAAGGATGCGGTCAAGAACGATAAAGAGAACAGGGGAAGCAGGCCCAGAAAGAGGGCAGGCAGGACAGGGGTACGGCTACCTGCTCCGATCCCGAGGTGTCCCTCAATATCGGCGATATGTTCGGTGACCTGTTTACGCACACCGAACCGCAGTGAAAACTTCAGACACGAACTTTCATGATTTAGATAGGGTCGAGCTAACTCCGGGTACGATCATGCTGATATAGACGACATTCACGCTCCAGACACGCTCCAGATATGAAACTTTCGCCCTGAGGGAGGGGAAAGAGATGCCGATGTACTCTTACAGTTGCAGCAAGTGTCATCAGGAGTTTACGAGACTGTCCCGGGTCGAAGAAAAAGACCGGATCGTCTGTCCGCATTGTGGCAGCAACGAACTGCGGCAGTTATTTCGAGGCTTCAATTACGTCAAGATCACCAGGAAATATGACCCCGGGTGCCGGAATGCTTTGAACTGTGTCAGCTCCAAACGGTTTGGCTGTGGGAAGTATGCCAAGGATCCTGTGCCTCCCATAGGTTGAGCATGGAGGCGGCGGCAATCATCCTGGCCGGCGGCAAAAGTACACGCTTTCCAGGAAACAAGGCCCTGGCGGAGCTATCCTCTCAGAGGATGATCGACAGGGTCATTTTTAGCTTGCAGGAATACTTTAGTAAATTGATCCTGGTCACCAACAGCCCGGATGACTACCAGGGCCTGCAACTGGATATAGTCAGCGATCTGATTCCGGGAAAAGGGCCGCTGAGCGGTATCCATGCCGGGCTGGCGGCCTCGCCGCACAACCTGAACTTTGTCACCTGCTGCGACATGCCGTTTATCAGCGGCGAACTCGGAGCTTACCTGATCCGGCAGTCAAAGCCGGAATTCGATGCCATCGTTCCATTTGTCGGCGGCTATGCCGAACCCCTGGCAGCCGTTTACCGGAGGACCTGCCTTCCTTTTGTCGAGTCCTCTCTATTGTCGGGACAGCGCAAGGCAACCTCATTTTATAATCAGATCAGGGTCAGGTATGTGAACGGTGAAGAGCTGGCGGCCTTTGGCGGCGATGCCTGCTTTTTCAATATCAATACCATGGAAGATTTAAAGAAAGCCTCCAGTATTTTAAAAGCAAAGTAGTAGGCTTCACGATGCAGAACACAGCCGGCGCAGCCGGCTTTTTTTGATCGCCCATGCACTCACCGGTTTCGTAACACAGTGGCACATTTAAAAGTGGCATAAACGGGTTATTCCAGGCAAACACCGAAACTTGCCGCAGACCTCGGAGGCAGTGGCCTTAGTTATTATTAACAGCATATTTGCTTGTGCTTAAGTGCACGTTAAACATATGCAGAGAAAGCAGGCCTGCTTCAGATTCCTTATTGAGAACAGGGCCGGATGATCGGCCCTGCATTGTTGCCGGTCAAAGAAAACGATGTTATCCGAAAAAGGGGGATTGACCGGATTGCGAATTCCACTCGCCATGATCGTGTTGCTGATTATTTCTATCCTGGTCTATTTTGGCGTTGCGCACCGGGTGCTTGACCGCCTGCGCCTATCGGACAGAGCGGCTTTGGGAATGATCGTCGCCCTGATCGTAGGAGGCTTTATCAATATCCCACTGCCCGGGGGGCCGCGCCTGGAAGCTTCTCTGAACGTTGGAGGATGCATCGTGCCCCTGTTTTTGGCAGGCTACCTGCTGACCAAGACATCGACCCAGGAAAAGATTAGGGCCTCGTTCGGGGTGATCGCTACTGCAGCCGCAGTCTATCTGACCGGAATCCTCCTGGGGGCGGAGCCGGAGACCATGGCTGTAGACCCACTCTATGTCTTTCCCGTGGTGGCCGGCGTCATCGCTTATCTGTTCGGACGTTCGCGGCGCGGCGCTTTCATCGCAGCGACGCTGGGCGTAATCGTGGTCGATGTGATCACCTATATTCGACTGGCGGCAACCGGGACTCCCGGCGCAGTCCTGATCGGAGGCGGAGGGGCCTTTGATGCGGTGGTTATCTCAGGCTTGCTGGCAGTGCTGTTGGCCGAGTTTATAGGAGAATCCAGGGAAAGGCTGCAGGGAGGCCCGGATGTGGCCGGGAAGGCCCCGGCGTTGTTAAAGCGCCTGAGGCCTTTGGACAAAAGAGGCGAGCGCTCCGAGACCGGCGAAGGGAAGGGTGATGATCATGCATCAGTGGAGGAATAGACTGATCGGTTTAGCGGCCATCCTGGCTCTCGCAACCGGCATCGCCGCGCTCTGCAACAGGGCGCCGGCTTGGTCGGCGCCAGACCCAAACACTGTCAATTATGGTCTCGAGCTCACTAACGGCAGCTACTATACGATCGTGGACGAGCACAACCGTCCTCTGGATTATACGGCTCACTACCTCTACCCCGGAGACGAGTTGATCACTGCTGACAACATGTGTTACCGGATCACCGGGGTTGAGGGCTATACCGCCCATGCCCGCTTGGTTGGAAAAGAGGCGGAGGCGGCGCTGCCCCTGCCCGGGTTCAATGTGAGGGGGGCTGCGTCCGGCTCCGGAAAGATGGCCGCGCAGCAGCCGCTGGTTGGCATCTATCACACGCACAGCGATGAATCCTATGTGCCCTCGGATGGAGCGTCCAGCATCTACGCTCATGGAGGAGTATTTGATGTCGGCGATGCTTTTGCAGACAGGCTGAAGCAGGATGGCCTTCAGGTGCTGCACAGCTTGCGTCCCCATGATCCCCATGATGCCAACGCCTATGTGAGATCCAGGCGCACCGCCATGGATCTGCTGAAAAAAATGCCGGCCGCCCTTTTTGACGTACACCGGGATGCTGCTCCAGCCAGCGTTTACTATACCATCAGCAACGGCCAGCCGGCGACCAGGGTGAGATTTGTCCTGGGGAGGGGAGACCCCCACCTCAGCTCCAATCTGCAGTTTGCCAAGGAGATCAAGGCAGCTCTGGATAAAAAGCATCCCGGCATCATCCAGGGAATATTGCTGACACAGGGCAACTTCAACCAGGACCTGTCGCCGCATGCACTGCTGATCGAGGTGGGGGCGCAGACCAATACGAAAGAACAGGCCGAGCAGGGTGTCAAGTTGTTTGCGGATGGAGTTGCCAGCGTGCTCGGAGCGGCTGGAGGCGCCCCTGGCGCCGGTTTGCCCACGGCGGAAGCAAACCGGGCCCACTGGACATCGTTGATCTGGATGCTGGCGGTTGTTGCAGCCGCCCTGGCGGCCTACCTGTATATCAATGCCGGCAGTTGGCGGGGAGCCTGGGACAACATCCGGAGGTTTTTTGGCAGCGAGTTTGGAAATCGCCTGAAAGGCCGAGGCTAGAGAGGGGAGGGCTCCGGAACCGGGCAGCCCAGATGAACGGCAGCGCTGTAAAAGAGCTGGTGATCTATCACTGTTTTGGCGGAGCTCACTCTTCGGTAACTTCGGCGGCGATTTACCTGGATTTGCTGCCGCGCGACCGGGTGCCGGAGACCGTTGAAATACTGAGGACACCTCATTACGACGGCGATGAGACCATTGTTCATGGACACTTTCGTTTCATGGGCAGGGATGAGGAAGACCGGGCCGTGTTTGTACTGGGAAAGCGCATGCTGGGGCCTGGAGTATCCCGGCTGTTGATAATGTTTGCCGGAATCTATGGCTGCGCCGGCGATATTTTTGCCAGAGATACGACGGCGCCCATCAATCTCTTGATGATATGCGGCGGCTATCTCTCCAGGGCCTTAAAATTTGTGGCACTGGGCCGGCCGCTGGTAGTCCTGGGCACGAAGCATGCCTATTTTCGTTTCGTCCGGATCGCCGAGCAGTGTGCGAACAGGCTCAAGCTGAGTTGCCGCGTTGCGGATGCCCGCCAGGCACCAGGCCGCCGGGCTATTTTCTATATTTGCCCGGAAGGATTTCGTTTGGCCATGGTCACCGCCTGCCTTCATGTCAGGCCCGGGGCCTCCGACCCTGAAATACTGAACTGGGCAAACAAAAGCGCATTTTCTGGCGAAGTGGGGCAGGTATTGCTGATGGGAGTCGCCGATCATTACCGCGTCTATCTGGTGGGCGGGGGACGGGAGCCGCTCATTGTCGGGCGCATGATTAGGGAATTGCGATCGCTCCTGGGCTTGCCGCAGCAGTCCTGCCTGGTTTATGACCAGGTTGCCAATCCGTCTTGGCCGCAATTGATGACGGCCAGGCTGTGCAGGAGGCTGCGCCTGTCCGGCCTGTTCAAGGCCTGCGAGCAAAGAGCGTTGCTGGCGATGACCGGTTTTTGCAGGCAGGAGAGTCTCGGCATCAAAAAAAGAATCAGGGAGGGCATCCTTGAGTGACATCCTCCCCCTCATTTGGAATGAGGGGCATCCCGAAGGATGGCTCAGAGAGCGAGTTCGCACACCATGCCCTTGGCTTCAGCTATGGGGCAAGGTGTTGGAATACTTGCAAAATAACCTCGGGTGCTATATTATGCATATAGAATATACATTCGGGGGAGCGTTCTTTTGGCTAATCAAGATAACAAATCTGGAGGCAAAGAGCATACTCCTTCCTTTATCTGCGAAGTGCCACTCCACCCAGGCCGGTTTAAAGATCCTGAGTGTCCGCTTTGAAGCTGCACGGCATGGAGCGGTATGGATGCTGCACAGCGCGGTGTGATAGGAGTATGTAAATGGAAAGACAGCACAGTTCAGGCGTCATCATCTCGGGAGTACGTCCCGGTTCGCCAGCGCAGATCTGCGGTATCAAACCGGGCGATCTCCTGCTGTCGGTGAACGGCATCCCGCCCCGCGACACCATCGACTACAGTTACCTCTGCTCCGAAGAGAGGGTCCGGCTCAAGATCAGAAGCGGCCGCAGGATCAGAAGGGCAGACATCCATAAGGGCTGTGATGTCAATCTCGGGCTGTATTTTGAAGGCGATTGTTTTGACGGAGTGAGGCGCTGCCGCAATCACTGCGTTTTCTGTTTCATAGACCAGTTGCCGCCAGGGCTCCGGCCCTCGCTTTATGAAAAAGACGATGACTATCGCCTCTCCTTTTTGCACGGAAACTTTTTGACTTTGACCAACTGCGACGACCGTGACCTGCAGCGCATTCTCACCTTTCACCTGAGCCCGCTCTACCTGTCTGTACACGCCACGGACCCTTTGGTGCGGGGTTTCCTGCTTGGGCAGAGGGGTGAGGCCCCTGTACTGGATAAGATCGAACTGCTGGCTCGTGGCGAAATCAGCATGCACATCCAGATCGTGCTCTGCCCGGGCATCAACGACGGGGACTGCCTCGATCAAACCATCGGAGACCTGGCCGTATACCGGCCCTGGGTGGCCTCCGTGGGATTGGTGCCGGCCGGACTGACCAGATTCAGGGAAGGGCAGCCAAAACTCAGGGCGTTTACCAAGGGGGAGTGTTTCCGGCTGATCGAAAGGGTGGAGGCTCTCCAGCGGTGGTTCAGGAGCAGGCGGGGAAGCTCGTTTGTCTATCTGGCCGATGAATTTTACCTGAGAGGGCAGGCTCACTTTCCACCTGGGCGCTGGTATGATCGATACCCCCAACTGGAAAACGGGATCGGCGGCAGCCGCCTTTTTTATGACGCTTTTAGAGGAATGGACTACTTGCTGCCGCGCCCGCAAGCGGGCACCCGGCGCCCGAGCGGGCGACAGGCGGACACACGGCCGGGGTCGGCATCAGGCTGCAGCGACGGCCGCCGCCTCCTGATAGCCACGGGCAAAGCCGGCGCGGCGGTGCTGGCACCTGTCATCAGGCGCCTGCAACGCACTAGCGGCCTGGAGTTGAGGCTGGCCGCGATTGCCAACTCTTTTTTCGGACCGCGCATCACGGTCACAGGCTTGTTGACCGGGCAAGATCTGGTGCGAGGATTGAGCAGGTATGAGGGGGAAGAGGTACTGCTGCCGGACATTGTTCTAAGGCAACACACCTCTGAGGAACAGGGGCAGCTCTCCCCGGGAGGCATGACCGCATGTTTGCTGGACGGAATGACCCTGGCCGAGGTCAGCGCGCAGACCGGCTGCCGGTTCCGGGTTATCAAACCGACTGCCGGCGCTCTGTTGGAAGAGTTGTACCATGGACACATCTGCGATCGGCGGAAGCATCAGCACCATCATTAAGCTGCAGGAAAGAGAGGAAATGAGCCGATTATGGCAAGACCGGTGGTGGCAATAGTAGGACGCCCGAATGTGGGCAAATCCACTCTGTTTAACCGCCTGACGGGCAGCCGTTCCGCCATCGTGTCGGATGTGTCCGGGGTGACTCGCGACCGGAACTACCGTGACGTGGAATGGAACAGGGCTATATTCTCGCTGATCGATACTGGCGGCCTCTTTTTAAAAGAAGAGGAGTTCGGGGAGCGTATTCATGAACAGGCAGGGAAGGCGATCGCCGAAGCTGACCTGGTGATATTGGTGGTGGACGGGCGCACCGGTCCCACCGTCGAGGACGTCGAAATCGCCCGCCTGCTGCAGAAATCCAAGAAAAACAGTATTCTGACGGTAAACATGATTGACAACTTTAAGGACAGTCATATTGCCTACAATTTTTTAGAACTGGGACTGGGTGAACCGGTGCCGGTTTCTGCCTTGAACGGCCTGAACATCGATACGCTGTTGGACCTGATCGTGGAAATGCTGCCGCAGGATACAACGGTGCAGTCAGAAGAAGAGATCCGGGTGGCTGTTGCCGGGCGGCCGAATGTGGGCAAATCCTCCCTGGTAAACGCCATTTTGAAAGAAAAACGCCTGATTGTAAGCGATCTGCCAGGAACGACAAGGGATGCCATCGATACGATAGTGACCAGGGGGGATGTGCGCTACGTGCTGGTCGACACATCGGGCATCCGGAAGCGCAGCCGTTTTGCAGACGGCCTCGAGTATCTACAGCATGCTGCGCTCGCTCCGGGCAGTTGACAGGGCCGATATCGCCCTTTTGGTGCTGGATGCGGCAACTGGGGTGGTCGAGCAGGATAAAAAGATAGGCGGGTATATTCATGAAGCCGGAAAAGGTCTTATAATAGTAGTTAACAAGTGGGATCTGGCAGCGGGGGCAGGCCCTGAAGATTTCGCCCCTGCCGGAGGAAGCACGCCGGGAGGGCGCGCTGCGGCGGGGCCGGGTCCGGGGGGCCGGGCGCGGTCAAGCGCAGCGAAGGATGCCCGCGCCAAGTTCGAACATCACGTGCGGACCGAGTTGGATTTTATAAATTATGCCGCAATTCAATACGTATCCTCATTAAACGGCAAGGGCATCGGCGGCATCCTGGACCTGATCGACGAGGTCTATCAGCAACTGACCAGGAGGATCGGCACTGGAAACCTGAACAGTTGGCTTAACGAGACAATTTACCTGAACCCGCCGCCTGCATTCAAGGGTCAGGAGACTAAGATATATTATGCTGCGCAGGTGAGCGTCAAGCCGCCCACATTCGTCTTTTTCGTCAATCACCCGGAGCACCTCCATTTCTCCTACAAGAGGCATCTGGAGCGCCGGTTGCGAGAGGCATACGGCTTCAAGGGGGCGCCCCTGAGATTGATCTTTCGCCAGCGTCAGCAGCGATAGAAGCGTGGACGCTCAATCGGCCCCACGGTCAGGAGCTGCGCCTCACGCCCGACGCCCGCCTTACAGGCGCGGCCTGCTCAGCGTGCGTCCGGCAGACGCGTGGTGGGCGACGGGACTCCCGGGGAATCCCCTTGAAGGCGCTCCTCGTGGCAGGAGCCCCTCGTGCCAGGCGTTCTGTCGTTCACGGCACCTCCTCATGCAGGCGCCGCGGGACCATGATCGGTTTTAAGCAAGTCTTGTCAGCGATTGGATGACGGTGGCCAAAGGCTGATTGCCTGGGGCGCCGTGAGGAGGGAACGTGCTTGCTTTGGCAGTACTGGTTGCTGATCCCGGGAAGCTATCTGGCCGGTTCCATTCCCTTCGGCTACCTGCTGGGCAGGCTGAAGGGAGTCGACCTGAGCCAGTCCGGGAGCGGCAATATCGGCGCCACCAACGCTTTTAGGGTGTTGGGAAGGCAGTTAGGATTTGTGGTCTTTTTCTGCGACTTGGCCAAGGGATTCGTTCCCGCTCTGCTCGGCCACAGCTTCGGCCCCGTTTGGGGCGTGGCCGCAGGCCTGGCTGCGGTGATAGGCCACAACTGGTCGATATTTCTCGCCTTTCGGGGCGGGCGGGGAGCCGCTACCGGCATGGGGGTGGCCCTGGCACTCATCCCCAACGTGATGGTCGTTTCTTTTATCATCTGGCTGCTGATCGTATTTTTGACCGGATACGTTTCTCTGGCATCGATTGCGGCCTGCGTTGCCGTAACCTTGTTCTCCCTCATATTCCGAGTGCCGTGGATCTACTTCGTCTTCGCCGTCCCGGTGCCGGTCATGGTCGTGATCAGGCACTTGCCGAATATTCGCCGTCTTCGAAACGGGACCGAGTCCCGCATGAGCTTCTGGTGACTTTTTTTGGAGGAAAAGCCTTGAGAGAAAAGATTGCTATTTTGGGAGCAGGTAGTTGGGGCACTGCGCTGGCAGTACACCTGGCAGGGAAGGGCCTGAGGGTGATGCTGTGGGAGCGGATGCCTCATCTGGCGAGGCAGTTGAGCGAATGCAGGGAGAACAGACACTTTCTTCCCGGAGTGCTTCTGTCTCCGACTATAAAAATATCTGCGGACCTGGAACGGGTTCTGCGGGGTGCCGTTGCGGTAGTGTTGGCGGTGCCCTCCCAGAGCGTCCGCGAGGTTGTCAGAAAATGCCGGCCTGCCTTGGAGCCGGACTGCTTTTTTGTCAGTGTGGCCAAGGGGCTGGAGGACGCCACCTGTCTTCGCCTCTCCCAGGTGATCTGCGAGGAGGCGGGGGACGTCGCAGACAGGCTGGCGGTGATCTCGGGGCCAAGCCATGCGGAGGAGGTCAGCCGCGGGATGCCGACCGCAGTGGTGGCGGCAGCCACGTTGCAAGAGGTGGCGGAGCAGATCCAGGACCTGTTCATGACCTCGAGCTTTCGGGTTTATACGAATTCGGATCTGGTGGGCGTCGAACTCAGCGGTGCACTGAAAAATATCATCGCCCTGGCGGCAGGCATCGCTGAAGGACTGGGGTGCGGCGATAACACCAAGGCAGCCCTGCTGACCCGGGGGCTGACCGAGATTGCCCGCGTAGGGATCGCTCTCGGAGCCAGTCCCCTTACTTTTCTAGGCCTTGCCGGCGTCGGCGACCTGATCGTCACGGCGACGAGCCAGCACAGCCGCAATCGACGCGCCGGGATCTTGCTGGGAAAAGGGGTTGGGCTGCAGGTGGCGCTTGATGAGGTCGGCATGGTAGTCGAGGGGGTGTCCACCATCAGGGCCGCCAGGCAGCTCTCGTTGCAGTGCGGGATTGAAATGCCGATCACCGAGCAGGCTTTCCAGGTGTTGTTCTTAGGTTTGGCGCCGGAGGTGGCCGTCTCCAATCTGATGACCCGGACGAAGCGCCACGAGATGGAAGAAGTATTCCTGCGGCGCCCAATGCTTGAAAGTGCCTGGTAGTTGCATCGCCCGCGAGTAAGCTGCCGCCGATAGCCGCTGGTCACTAAAGCCGGTTCGTTTAGGAGCCGGAATTTTTGTTTAAGGGGCGGGGTTCGCCTGTTGGCATGAGGAGTGGGATTCGCGCCCCTATTTTTGTAATACCGGAAAATAACGGGACATATAAATTACCGATGGATCAGCCCGTGCAACTCGCAATCATGCCGGCAGACGGCAGACTTTTGCAGAAAAAGCATGAAAACGGATTGTCCTGCATAAAAAAGATCAGGGAGGGGGTACCTAATGGAAAAGATCAATATCTTCCGCGACCTTGCAGAACGAACCGGAGGCGATATTTACATCGGAGTCGTCGGACCGGTCCGGACCGGAAAATCAACTTTTATCAAACGTTTCATGGAGCAGATGGTATTGCCCAATATCGACGACATCTATGAACGCGACCGCGCCAAGGATGAACTGCCCCAGAGCGGCGCCGGAAAAACAATCATGACCGTAGAGCCGAAGTTCATTCCCAACGAGGCGGTCGAACTCTCCATCAAGGAAGGGCTCCGAGTCAAGATCAGGGTGGTCGACTGCGTGGGGTACACCGTGGCCGGGGCGCTCGGCTATGAGGTCGAGACTGGGCCGCGCATGGTGAGAACGCCCTGGTTCGAGGACGAGATTCCCTTTCAGGATGCTGCGGAAATCGGAACACGAAAGGTTATTGCCGAGCATTCCACGATCGGCATCGTCGTCCTTACCGACGGTTCATTTACAGACATCCCCAGAGAAAGCTATATCGAAGCCGAGGATCGGGTAATCTGGGAACTCAAGGAATTGGGCAAACCCTTCGTCATTATTCTCAACTCCGCTCGTCCGGAATATTCGGAGACCCTGGACCTCGTAAGGGGCCTGGAGGACAAGTATGATGTTCCGGTGCTGCCGCTGAATGTAGCCGAAATGAGCCCCGATGATGTGCTGAGCATTATGCAAGAGGCGCTGTACGAGTTTCCGGTCCAGGAAGTCAGCGCCAACCTCCCCCTGTGGATCGAGGAGTTGGAGCCGGCGCACTGGCTGCGAGCAGATCTCGACGAGGCGATCCGGGAGGCGGTGAGCCGGGTGCACCGGCTGCGCGATATTGACCAGGCAGTAGAGGCGATCAGGAAGGATGACTTCGTGTCTGCTGCTGTGCTGGAAGATGTGAACCTGGGCACTGGTGAAGCGGTGATAGACGTCAAAACCCGGGAGGGGCTGTTTCATAAAGTGCTCGAAGAGGTCAGCGGTCTGGGCATCACCGGCGATCAGGACATTCTGAGGTTCCTCCGGGACCTCAGCCTCGCCCAGCGCGAATACGAGAAGGTGGCGCCCGCCCTGGAAGAGGTGAGAGAGATAGGGTACGGCGTGGTATCGCCCAGCCTCGATGACATGATCCTTGAAGAACCGGAGTTGATCCGGCAGGGAAACCGCTTCGGGGTGCGGCTGAAGGCCAGCGCGCCCTCTCTGCACATTATAAAGGCAGACATCACTACGGAGATCACACCGATCATCGGGACCGAGAAACAATGCGAAGAACTGGTGAAATACATCCTCGAGGAGTTTGAGGACGATCCCCAGAAGATCTGGGAGAAGGATATCTTCGGCAAGTCGCTGCACGAACTGGTGCGGGATGGGATCCAGAACAAACTGCACCGGATGCCGGAAAACGCCCAAGTCAAGCTTCAGGAGACCGTCAGCCGGATTGTCAACGAGGGCAGTGGCGGGCTGATCTGCATCATTATCTAAGTGGCATCGGGCAGAGGCCGCTTTCGCCGGTAATCATGCCTGTTGCCGGAAAACCTGCCCGGCGGTGTTCACCGTTCAGGTGGTCACCCGCTTGTTGGTATCAATACGTCCGCCGTGCTGATCGATGTTACAGCAAAAAAATGTTCCGCCTGCGTCCAAATCAGGTGGATTTATGAAAATAACCTAATAGGCAGGACTTTTCCCCGATTGCCTCGAACTGATTGAAGTTGTATAAAATAAAGATGGCACCTCGAGAAGTGAGACGTGAGACACCTCCCACTTCCCCAATCGAAGTAGGTGAGACGCTATTGGATGAAGTCATCGGGGTTGGTTTGCTGGGCTTAGGTACTGTGGGCTCGGGCGTTGTCAAGCTGCTACGCGCCAACGAAGACCAGATCGCGCAGCGTACCGGGCGGTGCGTCTGCATCAAGCGCGTCCTGGAACGCGACCAGGAGAAGCTGCGCAACTTGGGTCTGGCCGAGATTGGCACCACCTGCTTTCAGGATTTGCTGGATGACCCGGGAATACAGATCATCGTAGAACTCCTGGGCGGCATCGAACCGGCCCGCACTTACCTGCTGGAGGCGCTGCGCAGGGGCAAGCACGTGGTGACCGCCAACAAGGACGTGGTGTCAACCTATGGCAAAGATCTGTTTGAAGCAGCCGCTGCCAACAGGTCTGATTTTTACTTTGAAGCCAGCGTAGGCGGCGGCATTCCCGTCATCAGAGTCTTGAAAGAAAGCCTGGCCGCCAACAGGATCAAAACAGTCATCGGCATAGTCAACGGCACGACGAACTATATTCTCACGCGCATGAGCGAGGAAGGGCTTGATTTCGAAACAGCGCTGGGTGCCGCCAAGGCGGCCGGATATGCCGAGGCAGACCCGAGCGCCGATATAGATGGCTTGGATGCCGCCAGGAAGATCGCCATCCTGGCTTCGATCGCGTTCAACACGCGCATCACTCCGGAAGATGTCTTTGTCGAGGGGATCACCAGGATCACCCCGCAGGACATCAGCTACGCCCGGGAGCTGGGCTACGCCATCAAACTGCTGGCCATCGCCAAGGAGCAGGAGGCGATCCAGGTCCGGGTACATCCCGCTTTTATTCCCCAAAGCCATCCCTTGGCGGCTGTTCAGGGAGTGTTCAACGCCATATTCATTGAGGGTGATGCCCTGGGAGAGGTGATGCTTTATGGCCGCGGAGCCGGCCAGATGCCGACAGCCAGCGCGGTCGTGGGAGATATCATGGAGATCATGCGCAACCTGGACAGCAACAGCACAGGCCGTTTTTCCTGCACCTGTTTTTATGAAAAGAAGCTGAGGCCCAAGGGGCAGTTTCGCAGCCAGTATTACATTCGCCTGGTGGTCACGGATCAGCCCGGGGTGCTTGCCAGCATTGCCGGGGTATTCGGAGACCACAGGGTCAGCCTGGGATCGGTGATCCAGAAAAGAACCCTGATCTCTGATAACGTCTCTATGGCCGAGCTCGTCCTGATCACCCACGATGTACTGGAACAAGATGTTCAGGATGCCCTGGCTGTGATCGCCGGGTTACCGATCGTGGGATCGGTGGAGAATATGATCCGCGTAGAAGGCGGTGTGATCTCATGACCTGGCGCGGCGTCATCGCCGCCTATCGCTCCTTTCTCCCTGTTTCGGAGCAGACTCCGATAGTCACCCTCTACGAGGGGAATACTATCCTGTTGCCTGCCACACGGCTTTCGGAACACCTCGGAGTGAGCATCTCCCTTAAATTTGAGGGACAACACCCCACCGGCTCCTTCAAGGACCGCGGGATGACGGTGGCGGTCAGTAAGGCTGTGGAGGCAGGTTCCCAGGCGGTCATGTGCGCCTCCACGGGCAATACTTCGGCCTCAGCGGCTGCTTATGCCGCCAGGGCGGGCATAAAGTGCATCGTCCTGGTGCCGGACGGGTACGTGGCGCAGGGCAAGCTGGCCCAGGCGCTGATCTATGGCGCCGAAGTGATCGCTATCAAGGGTAACTTTGACTCCGCCTTGAAGCTGGTACGCCAGATCACCGGTGATTACCCGATCACCCTGGTCAACTCCCTGAACCCGTACCGGATAGAGGGGCAAAAAACGGCTGCCTTCGAGGTTTGCGATCAACTGGAGGCGGCCCCGGATTATCTAGCCCTGCCGGTAGGCAATGCCGGAAACATCACCGCCTATTGGAAAGGATTCAAGGAATACCGGAAAGCCGGTCGCATCGAGCGATTGCCGCAGATGCTCGGATTTCAGGCCTCCGGAGCGGCCCCGATCGTCGATCGCCAGGCGGTCATGGAGCCCAAAACGGTGGCGACGGCGATCAGGATCGGAAACCCCGCCAGTTGGCAGCAGGCCTTGCTGGCGCTCGAGGAGTCACAGGGGGAGATAGAAAAGGTGAGCGATGACGAGATCATCCAGGCTTACAAGATGGTGGCCCGAATGGAGGGCCTGTTTGTGGAACCCGCTTCCGCGGCGGCCCTGGCGGGAGTAGGAAAACTCGCAAACAGAGGTTATTTTAAAAGCGGCAGCACTGTTGTCTGCATCATGACTGGGCATGGGCTCAAGGACCCCGACACTGCTCTGGGCGCCTGCCAACTGGAGCCGCGAGTGGTTCCGGGAGAGGCGCGGGCAGTGCTGGAACTTTTGCATGAAATTGATGTAATTTAGATAGAGAACGATGTAGATAGAGGATGAATGGGTGATCCTGAGTGACCAGAAAAGCTTTGGTCAGGGTTCCGGCCACTATTGCCAATCTGGGGCCTGGTTTTGACGCTCTGGGGATGGCCGTGAACCTGTTCAACACAGTGGAGCTGGAAGAGGACTGCTGCGGTAGTTGCCGGATCGAGGTGTCCGGGGCCGGGGCAGAGACTCTGCCGCAAGACGAAAGCAACCTGGTCGCAACCGCGGTCAGGGCGCTGTTTCAGGAAGCTTCATATGAACCCCCCGGCTGGAGGCTGCGCTTGAACAATAATATCCCGCTGCAGCGGGGGCTGGGAAGCAGCGCCGCCGCCATTGTCGGCGGCTTGATCGCGGCCAACGCCATAGCCGGCGATCCTTTCGACCGGCAGCGGATCCTGATGCAGGCGATAACCCTGGAAGGGCATCCTGACAATGTCGCCGCCGCCATCCTCGGCGGTGTGGCGGTGGTCGTGAGGGATGACGAGGCCGGAGGAGGCGGGGAACATATGTCTGCTCCTCTTTTTGCCCGCCGGCAGGGCTGGTTGTGGAAGCGGTCGTGCCCTGTTTTACACTGCCCACCAGCCTTGCCCGGAGCCTTCTGCCGGAGCAGGTTCCCCTGGCTGATGCCGTCTTCAACCTGGGGCGGGTGGCCCTGCTGGTATCAGCCCTGAGGGACGGCGACTGGACGCAACTGCGAACCGCAGTTAAGGATCGCCTGCATCAGCCTTACCGCTGCCAGCTGATACCCGGCCTCGAGGAGATGTTCAGCGCTGCCAGGCAGGCCGGATCTTTTGGAGCGTTTGTCAGCGGTTCAGGCCCTACGGTTATATCTCTGAGCCCGCCCGGCTCTTCGGCCGGAGCAGAAATCCGCAAGATTTTCGAGAAGCGAGGGATTGCTGCCGAACTACTGCAGCTGCAGCCCTTTCCGGGGGGAGCGCACCTGGAACTATCTGCGGCTAAGTTCTGAAAAGTAAAGGGAAGAATGAGCCGCTATTGGAAAGAGGCAAATTGTGAAATTCAGGACTGGCTTTACGGAGCAGTCCGGTAACAGGAGGCCAAGACTTTGCGCGTTATTGTCCAGAAGTTCGGTGGCACATCAGTTGCCAGCCCCGAACTGATCAAGAATGTGGCGCGCCGGGCGTCGTCTCTGAAGGATCAGGGCAAACAGGTAGTTATCGTGGTCTCGGCGATGGGACACACCACCGACCAGCTGGTCGCACTGGCCAAGGCGGTGGGAGACTGCACCCCGCGGCGGGAGATGGACATGCTCCTGGCATCGGGCGAACAGGTTTCCATCGCCCTGGTGGCAATGGCCTTAGAGGAGATGGGCTATCCGGCAATCTCGTTGACCGGTCGTCAAGCCGGCATAGTTACCGACGACGCCCATACCAAAGCGAGGATCATCAGGGTAGATCCGGAGCGGATCTTAGAGGAGCTGGAAAGAGATAGGATCGTCGTGGTGGCTGGTTTTCAGGGGATGGACAGCCGGGGCGAGACCACGACTCTCGGACGGGGAGGTTCGGATACCACTGCGGTGGCCCTGGCCGCAGCTTTGAATGCGGAAGCCTGTGAGATCTACACCGATGTGGAAGGGGTGTACACTGCCGACCCGCGGCTCATTCCCGAGGCCCGCAAGCTCCGGTACATCTCGTATGAGGAGATGCTGGAGTTGGCCAGCCTGGGAGCGCTGGTCCTGCAGCCGCGCGCGGTGGAGTTTGCTAAACATTACGGGGTCATCCTTCATGTCAGATCCAGCTTCAATGACAATGAAGGAACCCTGGTCAAGGAGATGGACGATTTGGAAGAGAGTCGGCTGGTGAGCGGGGTGGCTCATGATATCAACGTCGCCAAGATCGGATTGTTCGATGTCCCCGACCGCCCCGGAATTGCCAAGCATCTGTTCAAAGCGCTGGCTGCCGAGAAGATCAACGTGGACATGATCATCCAGAGCTGGATGCGCAATTCCAGAAACGATATAGTGTTCACGGTAACCAGGGACGATCTCTGCAAAGCCCTCCCGGTAGTGGAAAGGGTAGCCAAGGAAATCGGGGCCTCGGGATTGGAATATAACGACCATATGGCCAAGGTGTCGATCGTGGGAGCCGGCATGGTTTCAAATACAGGTGTTGCGGCTGAAATGTTCGAGGCCCTGGCGGCTGAAAACATCAACATCAACATGATCAGCACCTCGGAGATAAAAATATCGTGCGTTATAGAGGAGGAGCAGGCGGAAAAAGCCATCCGGGTCATCCATGCCATGATGATCGGCAAAGAGCAGGCTGACAGATAAGCCGGTATTTCTGTCAATGGACAGGGAAAATGTCACCCTGAAACACATTAATCTGGACAGGGAAAATGTCACCCCCCCGGACGACAAAGATAAGCCGGTATTTCTTGACTTTGGCCATAAAAACAAATACAATAATCGTACGAATTACAGGGTGTAGCTCAGCTTGGTAGAGCGCTAGCTTGGGGTGCTAGAGGCCGCGGGTTCAAGTCCCGCCACTCTGACCATTAGCCTAAAGGCGGGGGGAGGATCCCCGCTTTATCATTTCAAGGACAAGGCAAGATGCAAAAGATATTGCAACTTTGCTGCAAGGAGGGCGTAAAATGCATCTGGCGCAATTCCGTCACCGGCAGGGGTGTGCGTGGGGAGTGGTATCCGGAGCAGGCGCTCAGGAGGGAGCGGCGCCGGGCGTTGCAGGATTAGGGGAACAGACAGCAGGAGTGACGTTGAGGCTAATAGCGGGGAGCCCGTATGAGGAGATCAGGCTTACCGATGAGTATCTTTCCTGGGATGGGCTGCAGCATACGGAACGGCGCAAGTTGCAGGATGGGGTGACGGATAGGACCCAGGATGGTTTGGAACTGCTGCCTCCCTGCAATCCGAGCAAGATCGTGTGTGTAGGACTGAATTATCGGGATCATGCCAGAGAGCTGGGCCAGGTTATACCTGAAGAGCCGCTGCTTTTTTTGAAACCGCCATCCGCGCTTATAGGACACCTTCAGCAGATTGTCTATCCCCCTGCCAGCAACCGGGTGGATTATGAGGCCGAACTGGCCATAGTCATCAGAAATAAGATGAAGGATGTCAGCGAGGCTGAGGCCAGGTCCGGAATCCTGGGCTTTACCTGCGGCAACGATGTGACCGCCCGGGATCTGCAAAAAAAGGATATCCAGTGGACGAGGGCCAAGTCGTTTGACACATTCTGTCCTGTTGGACCCTGGCTGGCTACCGATCTCGATCCGGACCGGCTGGGTATAAAACTTATCCTAAACGGGGAAACTCGTCAGGATTCATCTACAAGTGAGATGATCTTTCCGGTGGCCCGGCTGGTCTGCTTCATCGCATCGATAATGACTCTCAATCCGGGCGACCTGATCATGACCGGAACGCCGGCAGGAGTAGGTTCCATGAAGCCGGGGGACAAGGTCAGTGTGGCGCTGGACGGGATCGGGGTCTTTACCAATCAGGTTTCCCTGCATGGTAAAAATATTATTGACAATTGTTAATGAAGTGCTAAAATTTAATAGGATTGGAATAGGTCGCCGTAAACTGTTATTTGGCACCGCTTTCATTCCTCTTTTTACGTTTATCTTGCAGAAATAACGAAAATCGAAGGAGGTTGAGACCATTAATGACAAGGCTGAACTCTTTGGGGCGTCATGTTCTAGCTGAATTGTACGGTTGCGCATCCGAACCCCTGGATGACCAGGAACTGGTGCAGCAATACATGAGGGAAGCAGCGCTGGCAGCAGGAGCAGAGATCAGGGAATGCGTCTTCCACAAATTCAGCCCTCAAGGGGTAAGTGGCGTAGTGGTTATTTCTGAGTCCCATCTGGCGATCCATACCTGGCCCGAACTGGGCTATGCCGCTGTCGACGTCTTTACATGCGGGGAGAAGGTTGATCCTTGGGATGCCTGCAGGTACCTGGTCGACAAATTTCGTGCCGAATATATGACGGCCAATGAGATTAAGCGGGGGATCATGGAGACCAGCCAGAATGCGGCGGTAAACCTTTAGGAGGGATATTTATTTTAAACCGCCCAAAAAAAAGAAAAGAGCGCTAGCTTGAGCCTTACAAGAAAGTGGTAGGGCTCATTTATTTTGAGAAAATACCTTGCCCGGGAAGGAGCGCTCGGACACGGCTTTAAAAATAGATAAATTTTTCTTTATGGCCAAAGAGGAATTATTATAAAAAGGGAGAATAGTCTTTTTATTGATTACTACGAACGTAAGATCAGTTCGTTAGGATCATTACGAATGCTAAAGAGGGGGTCGCCGATGGCAGAGTTGAATTTATCTCAAGAACTGGAGAAAAATCGGTCTTTCGTAGACGAGGTTAATGAAGAGAGCGGAACAGACATCCGCCAGTGCTACCAGTGCACCAAATGTTCCGGCGGCTGCCCCGGGACCTTCGTTATGGACTACATGCCGAACCAGATTATCCGCATGTTGAATGTCGGGATGAAGGATGAGGTCCTCAAGTCAAAGACCCCATGGGTATGCATGTCCTGTAACACCTGCACCACCAGATGCGTCCGTGATATCGATATCGCCGCCGTGATGGATACCCTGCGCAAGGAGGCGGTCAAGCACGGCTATACCGAGCATGCCAAGAATGTGATGGTCTGCAACGATTCCTTCCTGTGGACGGTCCGCTCCTGGGGCCGGCTCTTCGATGTCGGCATGCTGATGCGCTTCAACATGAAGACAGGCAATTTCATGAAGGATATGCAGTTTGGCCTTCCTATGATGATAAAAGGAAAATCGTCGCCGTTCCCTCACAAGATCAAGGGGGCCAAGGATGTTAAGAAAATATTCGTGAAGACCAAACAGGAGGGGAAATAGATGCCTAAATACGCCCTATTTCCAGGTTGTTCGCTGGAATCCACCGGTATGGAGTATGGCATGTCCACGGAGGCGGTCGCCCATGCCCTGGGGATAGAGCTGGTCGAAGTCCCTGACTGGAACTGCTGCGGTGCCTCCGCGGCCCATATGACCGACCACATGCTCTCCCTGGCGCTGCCTGCCAGGGTATTTGCCAAGGCAGAGACGATGCCCGAAGTGACGGAGTTGGTAGCCCCCTGTGCCGCTTGCCACATCAGATTTGCGAACGTCGAGTATGAGATCGGAAAAAACAAAGAACTGCTGGACAAGATCAACGCCATGCTGGAAAGCCCCTATACCGGAAAGGTCAAATTGAGGCCTTTCATCGATATTTTCTCCAACCCGGAAACGATTGAACAGATCAAGAAAAAGGTCACTCGCCCGCTGACCGGTCTGAAAGTTTGCTGCTACTACGGGTGCCTGTTCGTAAAGCCACCCAAGACAGTTGCTTTTTTCGACAACCCGGAGAACCCGATGTCAATGGACAACCTCATGAGCGCCATCGGCGCCGAACCGATCCAGTGGCCGTATAAGACCGAGTGCTGCGGCGCATCGACGGCGATGACCCAGGAAGATACCTGCACCAAGCTCTGCAACGACATCTTGAGAATTGCCAAGGATTCAGGCGCAGACTGCATTGTGGCTGCCTGCCCGATGTGCCAGCAGAACCTGGACATGCGCCAGATCACGGTCGAGAAGAAGTATGGCCTGAAGTACAGGATCCCCATCCCGTTCTTCACCCAGTTGATAGGGCTGGCCATGGGGCTTGATCCCAAGAAGTTGGGATTCAAGAAGCTGTTTGTAGACCCGGCCAAGGTGCTGCAGAAAGTCGGGACGGCATAGCAGGCTGCTTTCTGAGCAGGCCTGCAACAGGCGCCGATACGGTAAAACCGATACTTAAAAATCTGTTTCTAATTTAAATATTATAAAAAGAGAGGTTCTTCTCGTCGGGCAAGAACCTCTTTTGTTAGGGAGGATGCCCTCATGGCAGGGGATTATCCCGATTCTTGGCTGCCCATCCAGGCCGAACTGGCAACTGTATTTTCAAAAATGAGGGAGTGTCTTCGTCCCGACGGGGAAAAACTTCTGAACAGGTATTGGCCGCGGTCCGGGGTGGATCAGGCTGCGCCTTCCGCCTTCGTCATTTTTAGCGCAAGGCTGTTCCAAAACCAGGAGGCGGCAGTTCTACCGGCTTTCTTTTTGATGCTGGTACACTTGGCAATGACTTTTCACAACATTTCTCCGCAGATCCGGGGCCGTGACCGGCAGTTGGTAATCCTGGAAGGGGACTACCTTTACGCCAGCCTATTCTACCAGTTGTATAAAAACGAATGCCTCTTTCTGCTGCAGAGGTTGGCGCAACTGATAATGGAGATGAACGAAGGATCGGTCATGCAGCGGCTGCAGGAACCTGAGGCCCGGTCGACCGGAGCCGCGCCGCTACCCAGGGTGCGACAGGCAGGCACCCGGCAGTATCTTTCGGAGCATGATCCCCTGATCGTGGAGATCCTGACCAAGAGGTACGGGAGGTTTTTCGCAGAATGCGGTGAATTGGGCGGATATTTTGCCGGCAGGCAGGGCCATGAGATTGCCATGCTCGGCCAGTTGGGCATGAAATTTGGAATCGCCTATGGGGCCAAGAACGCTGGTTTTAAACCGGAACTGGGCCTGGCCGCAATGGAGCAGTCCCTCAAGATACTAAAGCAAATTCCGGATGTTGTAGACAGGGATGAGATGGAGTTTTTTATCAGGGAGTTGCTCAAAGCGCCTCACCGGGCACCACCGGAGCGTACGACCGGCTGAACCTAAGGTCCTGAGCCGAGTTATGAATATTAGCAAACACCCCGGTTTCAGGGGCAGCCTCACAGGTCCATCCGATATGCGGCTTCTCTTGCCAGAATCATGAGTAGATTCTCCTCGCAGCCTCTGGTGTCACCATGGGGTGTTTTTTCATGAGCCTATGGCCTGCTTCAATTATTCTTCGCCTGCACCATCGTTGTTTTCAGCTCTCAAATAGGCTAAACTGAACTACATGGCAATGATCGAAAGACGCTGAATGCGGAGTGGTGCGACTTGGCCTACAGGGACCTGAGGGATTTCTTAGAGGTGATCGAATGCCGGGGTCTGCTGCACCGCGTCCGGGTGGAGGTAGATCCGATCCTGGAAATAACGGAGATCACCGACCGCATCAGCAAGCAATCAGGCCCTGCGCTGCTTTTTGAAAGAGTCAAGGGCTCGCAGTACCCGGTATTGATCAATGCTTTCGGAAGCCAGGAAAGGATGACACTCGCCCTTGGCGTCAGCGACCTCAAAGAGATCGGGGACCGGATCGGTCAGATGTTTCAGATGGATCTGCCGGGCAGTCTCTGGGAAAAGATAAAGATGTTGCCGCGGCTGGCGGAGATGGGTTCGTGGGCTCCCCGCCTGGTGCGCGGCGCACCGTGTCAGGAAGTTGTAGCCCGACAGGAGGATGTTTCACTGGATAAATTTCCGATCCTGCAGTGTTGGCCGGGCGATGGAGGCCGCTACCTCACGCTGCCGATCACTTTTACCAAAGACCCGCTGACCGGGCAGAGGAATACAGGCATGTACCGGCTGCAGGTTTTTGACCGCAGGACCACCGGAATGCATTGGCATATGCATAAGAATGGGGCTGAAAACTTTTACCGGCACCAGTCGCTTGGAAAGCGCATGGAGGCAGCCGTGGCTCTCGGCGGAGACCCGACGGTAACCTATGCCGCTACGGCACCTCTGCCCCATGGCTTCGACGAGATGCTGTTTGCAGGTTTCCTGCGCCAGCAGCCGGTAGAGATGGTCAAGTGCCTGACTGTGGACCTGGAGGTTCCTGCTCAGGCAGAGATTGTCCTGGAGGGATACGTGGACCTCGAGGAAAAGCGGCTGGAGGGCCCCTTCGGAGACCATACCGGCTACTACTCGCTGGCCGACTGGTACCCTGTCTTTCACATTCAATGCATCTCTCACCGCCGGGATGCGATCTATCCGGCAACGGTGGTCGGCAAGCCGCCGATGGAGGATTGCTTTATGGCCAAGGCCACGGAGAGAATCTTTCTGCCGGTGCTGAAGTTTACCTTGCCGGAAATAGTGGATTACAACCTGCCCCTCGAAGGGGTGTTCCATAATTGTGCCGTAGTAGCCATCGACAAGCGGTATCCCGGGCATGCCAGGAAAGTCATGTGCTCCCTCTGGGGCCTGGGACAGATGATGTTTACCAAGATGATCATCGTGGTCGATGCCCACGTGGATGTTCACAACATGGCGGAAGTCTGGTGGAGGGTTTATAATAATGTGGACCCCAAACGGGACTTCATGTTCGTCGAGGGGCCGCTTGAGGTGCTGGATCATGCGTCACCGCTTCCGGCTTATGGATCCAAGGTCGGCATCGACGCCACCAAGAAGGGGCCGGCCGAAGGGCACACCAGGGAATGGCCGGATGAGATCGAGATGTCTCCGGAGATCAGGGGAACTGGTTACCGCCAGGTGGTCGGAGTACGGTTTTAAATAAGCATTTCCGGTCTAGGAGGAACATGGTGGATCTGATGGAAAGAAGGCCGGTCTCTGGCGAGGGAATGCCGCCCTGGGTGCTGGCAATAACCGGGGCGAGTGGAACCATCTACGCCAAGAAGCTGATCGAAGCGATCCGGGCCAAGGGCGAGGCCATCTGCCTGATCGTCTCCGGGCCGGGATGCGCGTGGCCAGGGAGGAGCTGGGATGGGACCTCACCGGCGACATCGCAGAGGATCAGGAGAGGATCAGGGGCTATTGTGGCTACCTGCCTGATGATCGGGGTCTTAACTGTTATGACTGGAAGGATATCGGAAGCTGCCTCGCCAGCGGCTCCTTTCAGACAAGGGGGATGTTGGTGGTGCCTTGCAGCATGGCCACTCTGGGCGGAATAGCTGCCGGCACATCCCGCAACCTGGTGGAGCGAGCGGCCGATGTCACCGTCAAAGAGAGGCGCCGCCTGATTCTGGCGCCCAGAGAAACCCCTTTGAGCCCGATCCATCTAAGAAACATGCTCTCTCTGGCCGAGATCGGCGTGTACATTGTTCCACCGATGCCTGCATTCTACTGCAGGCCTCAGAGCCTGGAAGATCTCGTCGATATTTTTGTGCAGAGAATTTTAACCCTCAGCGGTTAGCAGGAACGGACTCCATGACTGGAGGCCCCTGTTTGGGAAACCTGGCTTCTTGCACCCGCTTCTGGTTTGGTAATCCAGCTTCATGCGTGCGGGCATTGCTCGGTAATCCAGCTTCATGAATGCGGGCATTGCTCGGTAATCAGGCCTCTCTCATCAAGTATCCGATGGCGGGGGCAGCGGATAGATACACTTTAACCGACGGTGGTTGTATGATCGCAAGAAGATTATTGAAAGATATCAATAATGATCTGGCTGCAGTCGAAACCGAGCTCCACCGGTATGCCCAGGATTCGGACACGCTGCTCGGAGAAACGTCCAGCCACCTGATCTCAGCAGGTGGAAAGAGGCTGCGGCCGGCCTTTGTGCTGTTGTCCGGAAGGATGTTCAAGGGGGCGCGGGAAAGGCTGGTGCTCCTGGCAGCGGCAATTGAGCTGATCCACATGGCCACCCTGGTCCATGACGATGTGATCGACGAGGCTGATACGCGCCGGAGGTTGCCGACGGTGCGCGCCGCATGGGGCGATGCTGTCGCCCTCAATACCGGTGACTACCTCTTCGCACAGGCTCTGATGATCGTCGCCAGGCAAGGCAGCGAGCAGATCTCCCGCATCTTGGCCGAAGTTTGCCTGGGAATGTGCCGGGGGGAGATCGAACAGATCGAGAGCGCCGGAAAGCTCAGCCGGGATGTGCGCCGTTACCTGTGCCGGATCAAGAGAAAGACGGCATTCCTGATCTCATCCTGCTGCCTGATCGGAGCCCTGGCCGGCGGTGCCGACCCTGAATCTTTGAAGCGGCTGCAGCGCTATGGCTACTTCCTGGGAATGGCTTTCCAGATCACCGACGACATTCTGGACTTCACGGGCAGTGAAAAGGTTTTTGGCAAGCCGGTAGGCAATGATCTGCGGCAGGGAATTATCACTCTTCCAGTGATCTATGCACTGGGGGATCGGCAACGGGGACCGCTGCTCGCCGGACTGATCTCCAAACCTGCTGATGGAGAAGCGGACTGGAACGCCGAACTGATGTTGATCAGGCAGTCCGGCGCTCTGGACAGGGCCGGTGATTTGGCCAACTGCTATTTGAGGAAAGCGAGACAACAGTTGGCGCACCTGCCAGACGTCAAGGAAAGAAGGATTCTGGCCGAAATGGCAGATTTCGTGGAAAAACGTAATTTTTAACGGAACATAATTGTGAGCGGAGTGAGATAATATTTTCGAGAAATATCCCCATGCGGACAGGAGGCACCCCCATGTCTCAGGAAGAGACTAAACAGGAACCCTTACCGGAGCGGATGTCCTTACTGCAACACCTGGAAGAGCTACGCAAGGTGATCTCGGTTTCCGTTATCGCCGTGCTCATCACCAGCGTTGCCGCCTTCGCTTTCGTGGACAAGTTCCTGGCGATCGTCATCAAGCCAGCCAATGATGCGAATCTTAAACTGATCTATACGGGAGTGACCGAGGGGATCTTTTTCAAGTTGCATATCGCCCTGGTGTTCGGTACTCTGGCAGCATCCCCCATTTTGCTGTGGCAGTTCTGGCGCTACCTGGTCCCAGCCCTGTACCCGAATGAGAGAAGGTATATCGCCAGGCTGGTCCCCATCTCCATCGTGCTTTTTCTGGGAGGTGTCGTTTTTGCCTATTTCACCGTCCTGCGTTTTATGCTCGTCTTCCTGCAAAGAATTTCTTCCGAGTTTACAGGACTGATCACCATCAGCAATTATCTGTCTTTCACCGAACACCTGCTGATTCCCTTCGGTTTGCTGTTTGAATATCCGCTGCTCGTTTACTTCCTGGCCCAGATCGGTGTCCTGACGTCGGAATTGCTGGTTCGGTACCGCAAGTATTCCATCGTCGGGGTGTTTATCATCGCAGCCATCCTCACGCCGTCTCCCGACCCCCTGACCATGCTCGTCGTGGCCTCGCCGATGCTGGTCCTGTACGAGGTTGGCGTGATCGTGGCCAAGATTGTAGGCAGGAAGAAGCGCATCAAGTTCAACGAACTGGCGAGCGAGAGAGGATAACGAGCCTTCGCCGCAGCGACCGCGGTAATTCGGGGCTGGCAGCGCCCCGATTAGCCCGGGCCTATAACGGCGTGCGGCAGCACAAAGTTTCATGAGAATCTACCTTAAAAAAATCGGGCTTTATGCCCGATGATTGAAAATCAAGGATTCTATTACTTCTCAAGAAGGGAATAGATCCAGCTGGACAACCTTTATCCGGTCTATTTAAAGCTCGAAGGACAGCATTGCCTCGTGGTGGGCGGGGGAGCCGTGGCCCGGCGCAAGATCCTGGGGTTGCTGGAGTGCGGGGCGCTGGTGACAGTCGTCAGCCCCGAGTTGATGCCCGGACTGAAGCAGGCAGCGGACCTGGGAGATTTCTGCTATAATAGACGAGGGTTTCAAGCCGAGGATCTCGATGGAAAATGCCTGGCCATCGCGGCTACCGGAAACCATGACCTTAACCTGTGCATAGCTCGTATTTGCCGGTACCGGAAGATACCGGTAAATGTGGTGGACAACCCGGAGCTCTCCACCTTTTTTGTGCCATCGGTGGTCCGGCGCGGCCCGTTATGCATCAGCATCAGCACCGGGGGGAACAGTCCGCTGCTGGCAAGGCGCATCCGGGAAGACCTGGATGAGCAATTGGGGCCGGGATACGAGGAGATAGCCGAAATGCTTGGGGAGATGCGCCGGCGCATTCAGGACCGCTTGCCGGATGAGGCAGATCGTCAAGGTTGCTGGGAAAACATTGTTACTCGGGAACTGATCTCCCTGCTCAAAGCGGGGGAAACTGAAAAGGCGAGAAGGCGGGTGGAGGCGGCGTGTACCTTGTTGCTGTCGGAATAAATCACCATACAGCTCCCATAGAAGTGAGGGAAAAGCTGGCCTTTGGAAAGGCCGGGCTGGAGGCGGTTGCTGCCGATCTCAAGAAGATAACCCTGTTAAAAGGCTTCGTGGTGCTCTCCACTTGCAATCGCACGGAGATCTACGCGGCGGTCAACCAGATCCAGGAGGGGCTTGCGACCATCAGCGATTATCTTCATCTAAAAGCCGGCCTGGACCACGAGCTGGGCCGCCAGTATTTTCAGAGATGGACCTGTTATGAGGTGATCGACCACCTGTTCCGGGTAGCGGCCGGACTGGATTCCATGATTCTGGGAGAGACCGAGATCCTCGGCCAGGTGCGCGATGCCTATGACAACTCCTCCCGGCTGCAGACCGGAAACAACATTCTCAACACCCTGTTCCAGGAGGCGATCCGGGTTGGGAAGCGCGTGCGCACCGTGACCGGCATCGATCAGCATCCGGCCTCCGTCGGTTATGCCGCGGTGGAGCTGGTCAGGCAGGCCCTGGGCGATTTACAAGGGCGCACCGTGATGATCATCGGGGCCGGCGAAATGGGGGAGTTGACCCTGAAGCACCTGGTCTGTCAGGGGGTCAGCACCGTTCTGGTCTCAAACCGCTCCTTTCAAAGGGCGGAGGCTTTGGCCGAGGAGTACGGGGGAGAGGCCATCCGTTACGACACGCTTTTTGACCAGCTCATGCGGGCCGATATCGTCATCAGCTGCACCACAGCGGCGCACTTCGTGATCCCCGCGGATAAGGTGAGGTTTGCCTTGGAGGCCAGGAGCGAAAGGCCGATTTTCTTCATCGACATTGCCGTGCCCAGGGATGTGGAGCCGGATGCAGGGAACATTCCGGGTGTTTTTTTGTATGATATCGATGACCTGGAGCAGGTGATCCTGGAGCACACGGATGAACGCAACAGTGCTGCACAGGCGGCGGATCAGATCATCAAGGAAGCGATCGCTGACTTCCTCAAATGGTTGAGCAGCCTGACTGTTGTTCCGACCATCAGGGCATTGCAACAGCGGGCGGAGCAGTTGAAAGAGGCAGAACTCCAGGTTTACCTGCAGCGTTTAGGCAAGCTGGACCCCAAGAAAGAGAAGCTGATCCGCAGCCTGGCCAATTCATTGCTGAACAAGTTTATCCACGTGCCGATCGTCCGCCTGAAGGAGTATGCAGGCGATCATGAGGGGCACTTGTACAGCAAGGTGCTGGAAAAGTTGTTCGATCTGGATAACGAGACAGAGTTAACGGAAAGAACGCAGGGCCGGCCCGATCTGCAGGAATGGGACCGGGAGACCCGGGGCGGGGGGCGCCCAGGTGAGGTGGCGGGCCTAAAAGGGCAGGCTGTTGGCAGTCCACGGCAGGCGGCTGGTCCTAAGCAGCAGGCAGCGGGCGCTTGCCTTGCTGAGTCTTCTGAGCCGGCCGGGCGCGGGGCGAGTTGATGAGACCCCTCCGTGTCGGCACCAGGGGCAGCCTGCTGGCCAGGCGCCAAACCGCCTTGGTTGTGGGCAGGATCAGAGATTATTATCCGGAACTGGTAATAGGGGAACAGGTCATCTCGACCAAGGGCGATCTCGATTCACGGACACCGCTGGCATATCTGCCCCAGACCGGGGAAAAAGGACTGTTTACAAGAGAAATTGAAAATGCTCTCATCGCCGGCGAGATTGACTTGGCAGTACATAGCCTGAAGGATCTGCCGGTCAATCTGCCGGAAGGCCTGATCATTGGAGCTGTGCCTGAGCGTGCCAATCCTTGCGATGCGCTGGTGGCGCGCCAGAAGACCAGGCTTGTCGATCTGCCCGCCGGAGCCAGAATTGGGACGAGCAGCCTGCGCAGGGCCGCCCAGATCCGCCGCCTGCGCCCGGATCTGCTGGTGGCAGACCTGAGAGGAAACCTGGACACCCGTCTCCGCAAGCTCGAACAGGGAGCTGTCGATGCCCTGATCCTTGCTGCGGCAGGGCTGGAACGCATCGGATGGACAGCGGAAGAGTATTTTTCCATACCTCCCGACAGCTTTCTGCCGGCCCCAGGCCAGGGAGCCCTGGCCGTAGAGATTCGCCGGGACGACCGGTTCATGGTTCAGCTCTGCGCCAGGATCCTCGATGATTATCCATCCAGGGCGTGCGTGACCGCCGAGCGAGCCTTTCTGGAAGGATTGGGAGGCGGCTGCCAGATCCCGGTCGGGGCTCTGGCGGTGGTGGAGTCAGGCGTTCTCAGGCTCCAGGGAATAGTCATCCAGGCTGACGGTGAGAGGTGTGTTTGGGGCAGCGTCAACGCCGCCCCGGATGCGGCCTGCGAGGCGGGGACAAACCTTGCTGACCGGCTGCTGGAGCAGGGGGCAAAGGAATTATTGAGGATACACTCTGACAAGGAGTCATCGAACCTTGGATGCTGAAACAACAAATGTTAAACAAGGAACCGTCTACCTGGTGGGCGCCGGCCCGGGAGATCCGGCGCTGCTGACGCTCAAGGGGCTGTGGTGCCTGGAGCAGGCCGATGTGGTAGTTTATGACCGCCTGGTGAGCGAGTACCTGTTGACCCATGCCCGGGAAAATGCCGCCCTGGTCTATGTTGGCAAGGAGACCGATCGTCATGCCATGACCCAGGAGCGGATCAATCAGGTGCTGGTTGAGCAGGCTCTCGAGGGGAAAACAGTCTGCCGCTTGAAGGGCGGCGATCCGTTCGTTTTCGGACGCGGCGGCGAAGAGGCCGCACATCTGAGAGCGACAGGCATCGACTACGAGGTGGTGCCGGGGATAACTGCGGCTATAGCCGTTCCCGCCTACGCTGGTATCCCCGTTACCCACAGGAACTGCTCCTCTTCGTTTACCGTTCTCACCGGACACAAGCGCGGCGGCCGCGAGGGGGACGAACTGGTAACATGCTGCGGCCATGAAGGAACGCTCATCTTTCTCATGGGGTATGAGAACCTGGATGCGATCACCGCTGAATTGATCGAGAAGGGCTGGGGTGCGGATACCCCGGCCGCTCTGATCCACTGGGGCACCCGGGCAGACCAGCAGGTGGTGGCGGGCGCACTGGAAGATATGCAAAAAAGGGCCAGGGAAGCCGCCATCGGCCCTCCTTCGGTACTGGTCGTCGGAAAGGTGGTTGACTTGCAGCACCGGTTAGGCTGGCGGAATCGACTGCCCCTGTCTGGAAAGCGCATCCTGATCACCAGGGCTGTGGAGCAGTCGCATCAGCTAGCCCGGCAGATCATGCTGCTCGGAGGCGAGCCGCTCTCATTGCCGGTGCTTGAGCTTAGGGCTTGCGAGGATCGGACGCCCCTGGATCTGGCCCTGGATGATCTGGGGCAGTATGAGTGGATCATTTTCACGAGCGTCAATGGCGTCTCCTTTTTCATAAAAAGAATGCGGGAACGTCATATTGATATCAGGACGCTGCGGGGCAAACTGGCGGCAATGGGCCCTCCCACCGCCGAGGCTCTTGCACGTTGCGGGCTGCAGGTGGACTTCGTGCCTGAGGAATACAGGGCGGAGTCGCTGCTGAGCGGGCTGCGGCATTTGATCCCCCGGGAAGCAGGGCGCTGCTCCCCAGGGCTGCAGAGGCCCGGGCCGTGCTGCCCGAAGGCCTTTTGGCGAACGGCGTTAAATTGGACGTGGTGCCGGTATACCGGGTTGTGCCCGAGGGGACAAGATACAGAGAGCTGGTGCGGGAGTTCCTCGATGAGGGAAGAGTCCAGTACACGACCTTCACCAGCTCCTCGACGGTTAAAAATTTTCAGGCCCTGTTTGCAGAAAGGGAACTGCCTGAGCTGCTCGGCAGCAGCAGGGTTGCCTGCATCGGGCCCGTGACGGCGGCCACGGCCGAAGAGGCGGGGATCAGGGTCGATTTGGTGGCCTCCAAGTACACCACAGATGGGCTGCTGCAAGCGATCGTCGCCGATAGCCTGTGTATGAGGGGGAAGGCATAATGGGATTTCCCGAGCTTCGTTTAAGACGTCTGCGCAGCAGCCAGCCCTTGCGCGATCTGGTGCAGGAGACCAGGGTGTCTGTTGAGGACCTGATCTATCCGCTGATCGTGCAGGCAGGGACTGGTCGCAAGGATCCAGTGGCCTCGATGCCGGGCGTTTACCGTTTGTCACCGGATTTGCTGCTGGAGGAGGTTGCTTCCGCCTGCCGGCAGGGCATCCTGGCGGTTTTGCTGTTCGGCGTTCCTGACACGAAGGATGATATGCCGCTGGCGTCTTGAAGGGGGTTGTTCAGCGGAAACGCGTAGATCATCAGGGCCAGACAGGCAAAGGCGACTCTGGCCAGAGGGTTTCCGTCCGCGAGCGTCGCAGCCAGGCCCGCCCGGTGGCTACCCGACCAGAAAGATCACCACGATGCTGCCGGGAAAAGTCACATCCGAGGCGATGAATGGATAGATCGTTTGCCAGAAGTTCATGTCGGGTACTTGCTCCAGCCTGTCCAGCCGGATGGCATAGGAGATCTCTTCGAGCCCGGTCCAATTCGTGAGTCTGGTGACGTTCCGGACGACGAATGCGGGAGTTCGCGAAACCGAACCCGCAGCCTTCAAATCGGCAATTCCAGCGCCTTGCCGGCGAAGGCGATAGTAGCCGCGCGAAAATAGGCGCTGGCGCCGGCCACCAGCGGTTGCATCCCCTCCGGCGTCAGGCTCCAGAGCAGGCTGTCGTCGCGTGGATAGCTGCGGCTGACGGGGTTGTACCGCCAGTCCTGGCGGCCGGCCCGGGCCTCGACGATGTAGCCGCAATACCAGAGGAACGCCGCCAAAAAGACGGAGAGGGCCAGCCATTCCACGGCCCCCTTGGCGAAACGGAATTTGATGTCGCCTCTGCACGCGCTGCCGAGCAGGGCGCTGGCCATGAGGATCACGATTGCCACAATCGGGCCGCGGGTTGCGGAGCCGATGGTCGAGGAAACGACGGGCCGAACAGCAGGAGGAGCACAATCTGGTACCGGACGCCGAGCGCTCCAGTGAGCTGCGCAGCACAAGTCCCACAACGCGGCCCGGCTGCACGATAATGTCGATGTATTCCAGCCAGACCGCCGTGTCTCCGGCGTTTTGATACGCCGACTCCGGATGGAGAAGCCCGGCCACCACCAAAGACGCTTTTCCACCCGCCATGACCAGCAGTGAGAACCCAGTCCAGGCAATGGCCAGCGCGAGAGAGAGCTGCGCAAAACGCTCACCGGATGTATCTGCGAATGCGTGCCCCGTGGGCCGCTGCCGGCATCCGATGAAGTAGCCGAAGAACATGCCCCGTGGACGGCGGCCAGATAGCCGTACAGCACGTACGGCTCGTCCACAGGATCAGTCGCAGGCCCCCAAGGCAAAAAGCCAAATCGTGCCCAGCAAAGGGCGTCCATGCAAAGAGCCAAAGCGGCAACATGCGGGAGCGCAACGCCTGTTCGTGCCGGTCGGGGGAGCTTCGTTTCACGTCGAGAGTTGCAGTGGGTGGTCGGGTTGCGTGAACTCTGCGCCTGCCGGCCAGGCCGGGGTCGGCCAACAGGTCCAGGCAGTAGCCGGCGTCGATGCACAGCGCTGCCCAGCGGTGCGGGGCAACTGCACCAGGACGTTGGCGGCCCCCGACGCCGCCGCCGACCAGGGCCACGTCGCACCGGCGCGCAGGCCGGAAAGCGAAATCCGGTCGGCCATCGCCTTGCTTCGCGAAATCGCCAGGAACTTGCCCCCACCCGGCGCCGGCGGCTTCGAGGCCGCGGGCGATGGCCCGCTCCTTCTCCGGACGTCAGCGACGTGACCACCAGCACCCGGCGGCCTTGCAGGACCTGGAACCGCCGCGGGCCGTTCCAACAGCGCGATACTCCAAACGGAAAGGGGAAGTAGTTGGCCGGCGTCAAAGGAATCCGGTGGGGCTTGAACCAGCCGCAGACCGGCCGATGGTAGTGCTCGGAGTAGTGGTTCGGCGTTCTGACGATGGCCGCGGCCACAGGCCTTCCGCGGCATCTTGCGCAGGCAGACGATGTATTTTTCGCAGCGAGGTCCACTCGGCGCGGCGTAAGCTCGTAACCGTAGCCGGGCGTGCCGCTCCAGAAACGGCGGTGCTTTCCATACTTCACGTAAAAGAAACTGCGTGGCGAAGGTAGTGCAATACGGCACGGGATCCCGGTTCCGGGCGGGGGGAATGCGATATCCGACCGAGAAGTAGAACTCTCCGTCGCTCAAGCGGAACACCGGCAGATAAGTCTTCCCGACTGCCCTCGGCAACGGTCTGTAAACTCGTCGAACCAGCCCTGCGCGGAGCGGTCCGTGAAGCTTGACTGTAGGAACGCGCCCGGCGGGACAAATTCGACTGCTCGAACCCTGATATCCGCAGGTCCACAAGGTGCGATAATTGCCCGTAGAGCGTCATTTCTCCACGCTCCTGGACCGCCCGCGGGGTTTGGCCCGGTCTCACACGCGCCGTTTGCCGCCGGACCGCCGTCAGGCAGTTCCAATGTTCGGCCTGCAACCGGCAGGCAAAACCGCGCCTTCCCCCAGCACGCCGGATGCGCTCCGCATGGGCGTGTGGACTTCCATCTTGAGCGATCCCACGCGCTCCACCAGCCGGGACTTGTTGACAAGAACAATTCGTCCTCAGCGCCCTCGATATCGACTTTGACGTAGTCCGCCCAGGCCATCCCGGCGCAGCGGAGAATGCTCTTCATGGTCATGGCCCGCACTTGCCGCGGTGCGGCCGACGGGGGAGCCGTTTCTTCAGCCCCGGGACGGACCACGCGGAAAGCGTCCGGCTTTCTCGCCCGCGAAGTTGCAATGTCCGTCGTAGGACTGAGACCGCCGCCTCGATGATCTTCACCCGGCCGCCGTAGCATCGCGTGTTCTGCCTCGCCAGGGCGGCGTTGGCGGGGTCCATTTCCACGCCGCAGACCTGGGCGTCGCGGAAAACGGGACGCCAAAAACGCCGCCGTGTAGCCCACGTTGGCCCCAGATCGATGATCCACCGCGGCGCGACTCCTTCGGGCGGCATCTGGTAGGCCTCGATCAACGTATGGAAGAGCACCGGGCAATCGGTCGTCGCCGGGCGGCACAGCATCGCGTGGCCCCCCAGTCCCTTCGGATGGAACACCACCGGCACGCTGCTGCCCACCAGTCGCGATACCGCAGAATCAGGTAGGCCCGGTAGTCCGCGAGGCTGGAGAACGAGCGGGCGGCCCGCCGGGCGTGCCGCACCGCCGCCAAGACCCTTCTGGTGGTGTATTTCACCGCCGCCTTCGTCATTCCTGCCCACTTCGAGCTTGCCCTGGTAGTGTGTGCGCCGCGTAGGCGTTCACCAGCACCATCACGACGACGCAGCGGGCGAAATCGGACCAGGCCGCTCCCCATACGCCGTAGTGGGCGGCCAGCCACAAGGTCACGGGAATCTGGACCACAAATGTCAGCGAGACCAGCACCAGTTGGGCCTTGAACATCCGGCCCGCCGACAGCAGGCTGGTCCCCCACGTGCCCAGATTGAGAATTGCCAACCCCGCAGACATCACCACCGACGCCGGGACCGCGGCGGCGTATTCCTCTGGTGAAGACCAGGGCAAACAGGGTCTGCCGAACAAGAACAGGACGCCGCAACATGCCAGACAGACCGACACCTGGGCGGCCGTGACCTGCAACGCCAACCGCCGGTACGCCGGCAGCCGGCCTGCCTGATAGTATAGCGCGGCCCGCGGCGTAATCGCCGCACTTATCGCCTGGCAGACCAGCGTGACGGCGGCCAGCGGCGTATAGGCCACGCAGTACATGGCCAGGGGGCGCGGTTGCCGTGCAGGTCCGAGAGACAATACCGTGGAAAATTGACTTGCAGCGACGCGATGCCGCCGGCGAACGCCAGGGGGATGCCAAGGCCGGCCAGTTGCCAGAGCCGCCGGGCGTTTGCCGGCGGGACGGGCCCGCTGCCGAACGTGCGTCCGCCGCAATGCGGCCTCGGCGTAGAACCACAAATCCCAAGCCGGCGGCAGATCCGCAGGCCATCCCGCAAACGGCCCACACCAGGTTGTGCGTCCACACGACCAGCGCGGCCAGCGCGGCCAGCGCCACCAGCCCGCTCTTGCCCGCTCCTTGGCGACGGCGTCCATGCGCTCGGCCCGCTGCCAGGGGAGCCGAAGTACACGTCGCTGACCCCATCCAGGGCCTTGGCCCCGGCAATGATCATCACCACCAGGGCTGTCTGCGTCGGGAAGGCCGACGCTGCCGCGATGCCCCCGATCGCCAGCATGGCCAGCAAAGTCGTCACCAGACGCAGCCGCAGGTAGTCGCGAAACGCGAAGGAACGTTTGGCTTCGGTCACCTGGACCGTCCGCAATTGCAGTTGCGAGAAAATGACGACCGGCGCGGCGACCGCCAAGGCCAGCGACAACCGCCCCACCATTTCCACGTCGCCCAGCTTCGCCAGAACGACGATGATTCCCCACTTGGCACGCGCTGTAGACGGTGTTGCCAAGGAACGTCCACGAGACGTTCATCCGCAAGGAGACCGGCCGGCACGCGACCTGGCACTTGGCCGTTTCTTGCAGACAGGCAGCGGTCGGCTTGTCCCGTGATTGCCATAGCAGGGCCCCGGTGGTGACTCCGTTCCCGTGGGTGGCCGTCACCCACTGGGGTTCCGTTGGCGACTCTTACGCGGCGGCCAGTGCGCGGCGGGCCTGCGCCTCTTCGCCCGGCTCGTATCCGCACACGATTTGCCGCAAATGGCCGACGATGGCCTCCGGGGTCGTCGTCGGCCAGCCGCTCCAGTTCCTCGATGGCGCCGCCCGAGGTCGTCCACCCGCGGCGGCTTGCGATCGGCCACGATGATCTTCGGGTGGCGAGGTCGGCAGCAGTTGCTCGCCGGGGATGTGCAGCTCCTCGTACAGCTTCTCGCCGGGCCGCAGGCCCGTGAACTCGATGGCGATGTCCTCTCCCACCCTCAGCCCCGAGAGGCGGATCATGTCGGCGGCCAGATCGACGATGCGCACCGGCTCGCCCATGTCCAGCACGAGGATCTGGCCGCTCTGGCCGATCGCGCCGGCCTGGATCACCAGCCGCGAGGCCTCGGGAATGGTCATGAAGTAGCGGCGCATTTCGGGATGCGTGACCGTCACCGGACCGCCGGCGGCGATCTGCTGGCGGAACAGCTGCACCACGCTGCCGGCCGAATCCAGCACGTTGCCGAACCGCACGGTGACGAAACGGCGTCGGCCGAGCGGCCGGCCAGCGACTGGACGTACAGTTCGGCCGACCCGCTTGCAGGCCCCCATCACGCTGGTGGGATTGACCGCCTTGTCGGTCGAGATCATCACGAACGAGTCGGTGCGGAACTCCACGGCCAGGTCGGCCAGCCGTCGGGTGGCCGCCACGATGTTCTGCACCGCTTCCTCGGGATGGCATTCCATCAGCGGCACGTGCTTGTAGGCGGCGGCGTGGAAGATCACGTGCGGCCGGTGCTGCATCAGGACGCGGCGCATGCGCGGCTCGTCGAGCACGTCGGCGACGCAGACTTCGATCTGCCGTCTTCGCCGGCCAGCGGCCGCAGTTCCCGTTCCAGGAAGAACTGTGCCGTTTCCGCGCGGTCGACCAGCACGATCCGTTGCGGGGCGAATTGCAGCAACTGCCGGCAGATCTCCGAACCGATGCTGCCGGCGCTGCCGGTCACCAGGATCACCCGCCCGTCGATCCACTGGCGGATGTCTTCGATGTCCAGTTGCACCGGCTCGCGCTGCAGCAGGTCTTCGATGGAGACCGGCCGCGGCTGGATGGTGACGCGTCCTTCGATCAATTGGCGATAGTTGGGCACGACGCGGACCTCGCAGAGCGCCGCGGGCGTCGTCCATGAGCTTGCGGAGTTGCGGCGCCGGCCAGTTCGCCTTGCATGACCAAAATTTGCCGGACGCCGATAGCGCTCGACCAGCTGCCGGGCATCGTCGGCAGCCGCCGAGCACCGGCACGCCCTCGACGCGGGTTCCCAGCAGACTCGGATCGTCGTCGAGGAAGCCGACGACGCGGTAGCGCGGCCGGCCGATGCGGCGAATCATCCGCAGCATCGACACCCCCATGTCGCCGGCGCCGGCAATCAGCACCCGCACCTGGTCCGCCGACGAAAACAGCGACCAGCGGGTCTCGCGGAAGCCGCGCATCAGCGAGCGGGCGCCGCCGAGGACGACGATCGTCGCGCCCCAGTCGAACAGGAACACGCTGCGCGGACTGGCCGGCAGCGGACGAGAAGAGATACTGGATCATCGCCATCGTCAGCAGGCCGCCGGTGGCCGCCCGCAGCAGAACCATCAGGTCGTAAAACGTGACCGAGCGGCGCCAGCCCTGACACACCCGCAAGCCCGACGAACCACGCCAGCTTGACGTCAGCGACCCAGCCGACCGTGGCGCGGAAGCAGGCGCAGTTCGGGTCGCCCAATTGGCCTTCGAAGCGGAGCCAGAAGCTCAGGTAATAGATGCCGGCAGAACAGCGGCAGGAGCGCCGCGGCCGCGAGCAGGTGGAGATGCTGCCGCCAATAGACCGGTCCGGATCGTGCCGCTGGTCAATCGTCGTTTCAGGCTCGCCCCTCTGTTCTTCATGCCACGCGTCGGGGGATGAGCATGGCGTCCGCGGTTCATCCTCCTCGTCCCGGCGCGTGACGCTGGTGTCGCTCGCCGGTGACCAGCAGCGGCATTCGTCGTCCGCGGCTGTGCTCGTCCGGCGGTCGACGCCGCACTTCGTCGCGTCCGTGGTCCGTAGCCGTCCTCGCCGTATCCGTACTCCGTATCCGTACCCGTATCCGTATCCGTAGCCGTGATAGCCGTAATATCCGTGCTCGTCTTCCGAGCCGGTTCGATTGACGACCAGGCCCAGCACGGGATCTTCATCAGTCCGAGCCGTTCCACCACGCGCGTCACCAGGCGGCGGCGGTTCTTGGCCGGCTGCACGACCAGGATCACGCCGTCGACCAACCGGCCGATGATCGCCGTGTCGGTGGTGGCCAGCGTGGGCGGGCTGTCGATGAGGATCAGGTCGTAGACGGTTTCCGCCCAGGCCAGCAATTGCGAGAACCGCGGACCGCCGAGCAATTCGGCCGGATCGGTCGGCCGCGGACCGGAAGGCAGAATGTCCAGCCCCTCCACGCCCGAGGCGGCGGATATGCGCGGCGGCCATCTGCGAGATGTCGACTTCCGAGCGGAGGACCTCGCTCAGGCCCTGCGGCCCGCGCATGTTCATCAGGCCGTCAAGCCCGGCCGCCGCAAGTCGGCGTCGATCAACAGCGTTCGCTTGCTCGGCCTGGGCGTAGCAGACGGCCAGGTTGGCCAGCGTGGTGGTCTTGCCGTCGCCCGGCTCGGCGCTGGTCACGACGATCTGCCGGGCGTCGGGATGGGTCAGCGTCAGGGCGGTCCGCAGCGTGCGGAAGCTTTCGCTGGCCGCCGAGGTGGGCATGGCGTGCGTCACCAGGGCCCGCGGCCCCGCGCTTCTCCGGCGCTTCCAACTGTTGGATCATGGTCAGCAACGGCAGCCCCAGCCGGCTCTGCATTTCGTCGACCGAGCGGAAGCGGTCGTCCAGCGCGTCCAGCAGCGTCACCAGCGCCAGGGCGGCGCCGAAGCCGCCCACCAGCGCCAACAGGACCACGAGCTCAAGCCGCGGCGAAACCGGCGCTGGTCGAGCACCGTCGGCTCTTCGATCACGGCCACCCGCACGTCCTGCCCGTTCTGCTTCAGATCGAGCGAGGCGATCTGGTTCATCAGCACGTCGTTCATGTCGCTCAGCCGTTTCACGTCGCGTTCGAGCATCTCGATCTGGGCCAGTTGACCGCTGAGATTGATGGCCTCGGTGCGGGTCTCCTCGAAGCGGGCCTTGAGAATCTGCTCTTCCTTCCGCGATTCGTCGAGCTTCTGCTGCACCATCTGCACCAGCCATGGTCCCAACTGGCTCTTGCCGCAGTTCCGCCATGCGCTGGCTGAGGCGCTGCTGCGAGGAGTTGAGAAACTGTTCGGTCAGGCGGACCTTTTCCGCCAAGGCCACCACCTCGGGATGCTTCGGGCCGAGATTCTGCTGGACGGTTTGCAGTTCGGCGCGGGCGGCAATCAGGGTCTGCTCCAGGCTGGCCTGCGTGTTGGCGTCGCGGCCGCCGAGGCCGAGGCTGCTCAACAACATTTCCCGCCCCACCGCGTCGCCCACGCGACATCATGTACTGCCCCAGGTCCTCGCCGTTGACGATCGCCGTCTGAATGGTCGCCAGCAGGGCCTCCTGCTCCACCCGCTGCTTCTGCACGGCGATCAGCGCATCGTTGAAGTACACCGCCCGCTGCACCGTCGGATGCAGCGTCTTGCCGTCGGAGCGGAAGCCCATGTCGGCGAAGTGGCGGCGGCACTCCAGCAACTCCTCCTGCTTCCGGCTCAGTTTCTCGCTCAAGTCTTCCCGCTCCTGGGTCAGCATCCGGCTGATCTCGCCGGCCGTTCCCTTGTGCATGCGGTCCATGAAATCGAGGTACGATTGGACGACCGCCCGCACCACGTTCACCGCCACCTGCGGGTCCTTCGAGCGATAGCTCACCTCCAGGATGCTGGTCGAGCGGATCGCCTTGGCCGACAGGTTCGCTTGCAGGCGGGCAACCCAGCGTTCCTGCGGCTGCGCCGGCCAGATCGATGCGGTCGGCGGGCGCCAGATGCTTCAGCGCCCCTTCCAGCACCTTGGCGCTGCGGATCATGTTCTCGAAGGTGGGCATGGTGTTCTGCCGCTGCGACTCCTCGTTGGTGATCGACGTATCGAGGTGGTCGCGGCCGGTCTGCGTGATCAGCATTTGCGCCTTGGCCGCTAGTGGCGCGTTGCCGTGGCGTAGTACAACCCGCCCAACAGCACCGCCGCCGCCATGACCGCTACGACCAGGTTCTTGCGGTAACGGACCGCCAACACCAGCCGCAGCAGGGAATGCGCCAGCGCAAAGCCGGTACTCGACTTCCGATTCGACGGGCGTGGAATCGCTGGGCTGCATCATGCTCGAACCGCACACCAGATGAGAACGCTGAGACCGCAGAAGAGAACGCCGGCTCCCTCGCGAATAGGGGGCGGAGGATACCGGAGGACTGCGGCTATGGTCAATGGTAGTTTTCTACGGACCCTTGTCAGACTCGGTTCGCGGGAGGCTGGGCAAGGCAGATAATCCGGGCGGTTGTCGCCCGAGGGCCGCAGCGTGGACCGGCCGCCCGTATCTCACCTTCGATAGCGAGACGATTGGGCCGTAATGTCATTGCGGCGGAGCCGCTGGCATTGCCCCGTACAGTCCCAGCCACGCCTTTTTCAGATCAACCCGACCGGAATAGCCAATGTGTCGTTCGCCAGCGGCAGCAGTTGCGGATACAGGCAGACCACGCCCCCCTGGCCCACCCGCGGCGAGAACCGCCGCAGCGAGGAAAACGCCCGGATCCACCGGCTGGGGAGTCGCCGACCGCTTGACCTCGAGCGGGTGGAACGTCCCGTTGTGAAGGAGCAGGAAGTCGATTTCGCGGCCGTCCTTGTCGCGGTAGTAGTACAACTGCGGCGTCTTCATGCGGTGCCACCAGCTTTTGAGCAGGTCGCCGAGCACGAAGGTCTCGAAGACGACCCGACATGGCCCTGGCCTCGAGCGACTGGGGCGTCGACCATTGGGTCGAGATCGCATAGCCCGGTGTCGAGGAAGTGCAGTTTGGCGTCTTCACCAGCCGCTTGGTGACGTTGGTGTGGTACGGCGGCAAGAGGAAGACCTGGAAGCTGGTTTGTAGGATCCCAGCTAGCGTTTTGCCGTGGCGATCCGGATATCGACGTCCCGGGCCAACTCCGAAAGGTTGAGCATCTCGCCGTCCGGGCGGGGACGCGCCTGGAGGAACCGCAGAAACGCGGCTTCGTCGCCGATCTCCGGCCGGTTCCGCACGTCGCGCTGCAAGTAGGTCTGCACGTAGGAACTGTAGAACAGGTCGCGGTCGCGGATGGCACCGGTGCAGAGGGCCGGAAACGAGCCGCGCAAGATCTGCTGGTAGACGGCGGCAAGTTCGCCGGAAGCGGTCTTCCCGCACTCGGACAGATTTTCAGCGGTTGGCAGAAACGGCGGAAGCTTCAAGTCGCGGCGGCCGGCCTCGCGGGCGGAGAAGCCCAACAACTGGACAATCCCCACCCGGCCGGCCAGCGACTCGGATATCCCCCGCATGACCGAAAACTGTTGCGAGCCCGTCAGCCAATAGGCCCCCGGGCGGCGGTCGGCATCGACCGCCATTTTCACGTACGGGAGCAGCTCCGGCCATCTGGATCTGTCGATGAGCACGGGGGGCGGATACCGCTGGAAGAACAGCGCCCGTACCCGCCCGGCCAGCGCCCCACCGTTGGATCGTCCAGGGTGACGTAGCGACGGCCCGGCTCGCAGACGCCCTGAAGGAGGGTGGTCTTGCCCGCCTGCCGAGGGCCTGTCAACAGGTGCAGGGAAACTCGCCGGACGCTTCGGGCCAAGGTTTGGCAAGGGCGCGGGGATAGAACATCGGTCCACCGGCTAATTTACAATCCTATTGTAGATTGGCCGGAATAATTGTCAACCGGCCCGACACGCGGAAGCGGCAGAATGCCGCTTCCACATCGGACCAAGACGCCGCGAGGCGGCAGTTCGAGACTGCCGCCTCGGCGGGCTGTCTGACAAAGGGGACACCCCCGATGTGTTCCACTCTTCCGGCAAACCGCTACGGAACCTGGTCTACCAGGAAGGTGCTGTTGTTGGCCACCGGCATGTACGGCATCCATTTGCCGGTCAGTTGGTGGCGATGGCGCCGCTGCCAAAGTACCACATGATGCCGGTGCCGACGTTCCAGGCGCTCTCGTTCGAGGCGACCGCGCCGGCCGCGCGCTGGGATGGGCGTGATCGAAGTTCCCGTACCCGCCAGGTTGCACGTGATCGGGCATTGCAAACCGCCGCCGATGATCCAGTCGTACAGGCTGCCGCCGCCGGTATCCTCGATTGGTGTCAAGCCGCTCCTTCTCCGGGACGCCGACCCAGAGCCAGTCTCGGCCGGGTAGCAGAACTTGTGGTGCCAGAAGAAGTCGGCCTGGTGGACGGCGGGGTGGTCACCGTAAGCGGCCCCTAGGTGCCGACGGGCAGAACGGTCGTCGCGGTCTGGTCGCGGAGGCATCCCCCCGCACCCACGCTGTTTTGGTCGTTGAAGGCCCACTCGACCTGGCCCCGCCACTGCCCTAGGGTCGGGTTGGTGCCAAATATGCCCCAGTTGTCGTTGAACATCCAGTCGTAGACGATGCCGAAGCTCAACGGATGGTCCTCGTCCCCCTTGCGGAAGAAACCGAAAGTCTGAGGAAGGTCTGCTGCTGCATCTGGGCCGCAGCGACTCCTGTCACCGGCACGCCCCCGACCGTCGGCACCGTGCGGCCGTCCCAATCGTAAGCGCCGTAGGTGGCGCCCAACTGGAGTCCCAGACCACGGTCGCCGGCCTCTCCGGGCAGGAGCCAAGCAATGTCGAAGCCGGTGACGGCCCCAAAGTTGCTCACGCCCGGCAAGTCGCTGATCCCCTTGAAGGAGTCGAAGCCGAACGAGCCGACCACGCCTCCCCGCGGGTCGCAGCAGCACTCGCACCCGCAAGACGGCTGCTCACAGCAGGACGGCTGGTTGCAGCACGACTGGTCGCAGCACGTGCCGGCGGGCGCGGGCTTCGCCGCCGGGGGCTTCGGAGCCGGCGGGGCCGGCCTGGTCGCCGCCGGAAACCCAGTAATAATCCTTGGCCAGCGCGAGGCTCACCTGACACACCACAGCGATCGCCACCAGGGCCGCCGCAAATCGTACGAACGTCTTCATGAGCGTCTCCCCCTTTGTCTGAGAGAAATACGCGGACTAATACATCCATAGTGAATCGGCGGAAAGACCGCGAAAACTGACAATCTGGGCACAACGGCAAAAACTCCACCTTTGCTGCTTACTTTACGCCAATTAACTATTCTGTGCAGCCGTTACTACGGGACCGAGTAGAATCCATCAGGGGGAAACCACGGTCTGGTCAACCAGGAAGTTGCTGTTGTTGGCCATGGGCATGTAGGGCGTCCAGCAGTTGCTGTTGATACAGGGGCTTAGGCCGTTGCCGCCGAAGTAGCACATCAGTCCGATGCACACGTCGTAGCCGTTGTCCGCCGCGGCCACTGCTCCGGCCGAGTCACTGGGGCGAAAGTAACTGCCGTTGGCGTAGAGAATTAGTTTTTCTGACAGCGGCGTTTGCAGCGTCACTCCGATCGTCATGTCGCCGAGGCTACTCCCCCACTCGGGACCCACCCGGCCGCATTCCGGGACGCCGATCCACACATAGCTGTCGGCCCCCGTGCTGCTGAACTTGTGGTGCCAGAACAGGTTGACCTGGTCCTCGGCACAAGCAGTTACGAGGCTATAGAACTCGCCGATCTGCCTCGCGACGCTGTCCCGCAGGCAGCCCCACGCCCCAAGCGAGTTGCAGCCGCCCAGGGCGTATTCAGCCTGGCCTCGCCATTGCGAAAAGGTCGGGTTTGTGCTGAACATCCCCCAATAACTGTTCAGCATCCAGTTCGTGGACCACGCCCCAGGCTCAGCCGCTGATCGTCGTGGGCCTTGCGGAAAAAGCCCGTCGTGAAAAAAATCTGCTGCTGAACCCCCTCGCGGTCGAACAGGGCCCAGCCGATGCCGTCATAATCGTAGGCGTCGTAGCTCATGCCGACTTGCCAGCCGATGCCGTAGTCCCGGAGCCCGTAGACCGGCACG
>CAWEDD010000002.1:0-235598 GCA_963807495.1 uncultured Peptococcaceae bacterium | reverse complement strand
AAAATGACCCCATATCGCGAATGAAAACTGACCCCCCTCCACAACAAAGGAGGACAAGAAGTGGAACTGATGGAAACCATCTCCCATGACAATGAGCATGGGAGTGAGGGCCAGATGCTAACCCAGAACCTATGGACGGAGATCTGTGTCATGCGCAAAATGGGGAAATCCATCAAGAAGATCTCCCGGGAACTCACGATCAGCAAGAACACTGTTAGGAAAGCCTTGCGCAGCGAGCCCTACCAGCCATATCAACGCCAAGAATCTAAGCCTACGCTGCTGTCAGATTTCATGCCCTTCCTGATGGAGCGAGCCCCTTTGCTGGATTTCAACGCCACCACCCTCCATCGGGAGCTAAAAAAGAAGGGTTACGCCGGAGGCTACACCATGGTCAGGATGGCGGTGAAACCGCTCCGAGACGCATACCGCATGATAGAGGACGCCGCTGCCCGCTTTGAAACCCCGCCCGGATTACAGGCGCAGATCGACTGGCGCTAAAGCAGGTCATGATCGGCGGCTGTCTGACCAGGATCAAGATCTTCGTCATGGTGCTCGGCTTCTCTAGGGCGATCTACGTGGAGTTCGTCCTGGATGAAACGCTGCCGACGCTGATCGCCTGCCACGAGCATGCCTTCGCCTGGTTCGGGGTATCACGCGGAGATCCTGTATGACAACCCCAAGACCATCGTCCTCGACAGAGCTACCGACAACGCCAGGATCAACCCGAAGTTCGAGGACTTCTCCCGCTACTACGGCTATCGCCCACGCCTGTGCCGCCCCTACCGGGCCAGAACGAAAGGCAAGGTGGAATCGGGTGTGAAGTACGTCAAGAAATCATTCCTGCCCGGCCAGGAATTTGTCTCTCTTGATGCCGCCAACGAGCAGGTCGTTGCTTGGATCAGGGAAGTGGCCGACCAGCGGGTTCACGGTACCACTCATGAACAGCCGGTACTGCGTTTCCAGAGGGAAAACCTGAGATCTCTGGGCAGCAGGCCGCCGTACCAGTTGCAGGTCTGCCAGATGCGCCGGGTGGCCAACGACTGCATGATCTCCTACGCATCTAATCGCTACTCCGTGCCCTGGAAGTACGTGCATCAGACCGTGGAACTGCAGGAGCGCGGCGATTCTCTCAGCATCTATTATCAAGGAACGATCATTGCCACCCACCGGAAAGCGCCGGGTCGTTACCAGGTGATGATCGACATGGAGCACTACCGGGGTCTCGGCCTGGTGCCGCAGCAGTTAGCCGTGAAGCGGATCGCCTCCCGAAGTCGAAGTCAGGCCGCTGGCTGTCTACGAAGCGCTGGCCGGAGGAGGTGTTCTACTTGGATAACCCGCAACTTCTAAGAATCCAGGACAACCTCAAGCAGTTGAAACTGAACCGCACTGGTCAGCAGCTCGAGATGCTGCTCCAGGATGCGAGCAGGAACGAGGTATCTTACTCCGAATTCCTGGACCGGCTGCTGGAGGAAGAGGTCTCCCTCAAGTGCGAGAAACAGATGTCGCTGAACACCGCCCTGGCCAAGTTCCCCTACATCAAGACTCTGGAGGGATTCGATTTCTCATTCCAGCCGTCCATCGACCAGAAGATTGTCCGGGAGCTCGCTACCTGTGCTTTTATTGATAGAGCAGAGAACCTGGTCCTGCTCGGCCCTCCGGGCACCGGGAAGTCTCACTTGGCAGTAGCGCTGGGCCTCAAGGCCATTCAGAAGAAGTACCGGACGCTCTTCACCCAGGCCGCTGTCCTGATCGCTTCCCTGAACAAAGCCTACGCCGAGAACCGCCTGGAGGAGAAGCTCAAGTTCTACTGTGTGCCGAGGCTCCTGATCATCGATGAGATAGGCTACGTGCCGGTCGATGTCCATGGCGCCCATCTCCTGTTCCAACTAATATCCAGGAGATACGAGCGGGGTTCTATCGTTTTAACCTCAAATCGCGGTTTCGGGCAGTGGGGTGAGATCTTCGGCGACACGATCATCGCCACTGCCATCCTGGACCGCTTGCTCCACCACAGCACCGTGATCAACGTCAAAGGCGAATCCTACCGGCTCAAGGAAAAACAGCGCGCCGGCCTGATCAGGAAGCCCCTTGATGTTTCACCAGTTGAAGGAGGTGATCTGGCGGCTACCCTCTCATAGTTATCTGCGTCACACTAATGAGGGGGGTCAAAATTGAATCGCGAAAAAGGGTCAATTTTCAAGCGCTATTGACACTTCCCAGGCCTGCACTCTGCTGATCGGCTTGTTGTTCCCCTTTCGAGATATGAAAAGGTAACGCTCACTGACGAGTCCATATCGCTCAACATACTCCTCAACAGCCTTTCTGGCCGATTTGTTCAGCTTGAAGACCTTCTGCTTGTGTGTTTTTTTCTCCCGGATCCTGATGAAGTCCAGCACCTTCCCATCCTGATCCATAATATCACACAGCTTTAAAACCAGCACCTGTTAGAGGGTGTATTGTAATGTGCAGTATGGATATTGAATACGCTTAAGCCATTATTTACAAGGGTTTAAGAAGCATTTAAAATGCGTTATGCATATCTTACACATGCATTTAGCGTTTCTGAGGCGCCCTTCATGGCCAAGATGATGGTGCCGTCATCGAGGGGAAAGTAAAAAAACTATCGCTTGCAAGGGCTTTTTTTCTTTATATTGATAAACCATAGGCAAGGCAGGATGCATTGCTTATCCTGCCGAATAGTGTGACGAAAAGGGGCGGCACATTGATGAAAAGGATTTGGTTGCTTTTATTGAGGACGCCAAGGAGAAGCACCAGTGGCTTACTGGATAATTATCTGGGGATTCACCCAGAAGCGGGAGAAACCTTTATCAAATGATTAAAGAACGCGGCCAGGGTATACTGTGCCCTGGACTAGCAATCGGATTCCACAGCATGAGCGCTGGGGTGAGGCAGTCCAAAAAGGGGCCACGGCGATTCATGCGGTTTCGGTTCCGAATAAGGTTGACCGGAATCGGTTAGAAGATATGATGATTCAACATCTTCAACCTCCGATGAATACGCAACTTCGTTAGATGAGTCAGGTCGTACATCCTCAAAGCCGATCATGTTTTAACCTCATGTCAAAATGGAGTGATATACTTGAATCAAATCGTACAAAATGATCCTTGTTCTTGCGGGAGTGGCAAAGAATATAAAGATTGCTGTATTGATATTCCCTGGCCTATTTATCCAGAAGAATACGTACTTGCCGATCTTCTCAAATCCTCAAAAGAATTTATTGCCTTTTATCATGCTGAAAGAATCAAAAAAATTACAGTACCGATTTATTGGGCTCTTGATCCCTCTCACTCATATGATGCAATGATTACTAAAATATTAGACAAACAAATTATACGTTTAAAAAATATACCAGCTAAACCTGAAGAATCTCTAACTGTTGCTCACGAGATAGAACACATTATTCAAGATATTGATGGATACCCTAGCACAGGCACATCCCATAGCACTGAAGATTTATTTAAAGAAATATCAGCCACCCTTAATTCTATGGTTCAAGATCCATTAATAGTGCCAATATTATTGCAATATGGATTTGATGAAGTGGCCCATTATAAAAAGGAGGTTGAGGACTCTATAAAAGAATTAAGTTTATTGAAAATACCAGATGATAAATACCGCAAAACAGGTTTTATATTTAATTATGTCAGTAAAATACTTGATAGAGAAACGCTTTGTAATCTAGGCTATGAAATTGATAATGACTTCTTTGTATGTTTTAAGAGCAGATATCCCGAAATTATTGAAGAGTGTGAATATTTACTTGCTGTCATTAAATATATTGGTTTTGATACTCCGCCTAAAATGTTTAAGTTATTTGAGAAAATAATTAATCGCTACAACCTAAAAGCTTTGAACATCTTCCCCGTATATTGCTAAGTATAGTTTAGAAAAACATGGAAAAGATGTGATCGTTTTGAGCATTCTATACGCCAATATTAATAAAGAAGGTAGGGCGTTTATAATGGTTTTAGTGCATGAATTTGTAATTGGTAATAATATCGAAGGGAATAAGGCCATATCAGACTCTAAAAAGAGGTTCCCATATAAAGACATTCTTTTAACAGCACAAGATGCATTTGGACGCTATTGTTACTATGGAGATAATGAGCTTATTGAAATTGCTATGAGCCTTCAAGAATCTGAGATTCACTGGAAAATATTATCAGCAGAATAACATCAAGGGGCGGATGTATTCTAGGGTCCCAAGCCCCTGATAGCTTTTTTGATGGACGGTCACTTTTGACGAAACACCTTTTGCAATTATTCGGATCGTTTGGCTGTCTTCCAGACTTACATTCTTCGTTTAAACAGATTAAACATAGATCTCCCATGACTTGCTGCCCCCAAACTAAACCGCCCCAGGGGAAAGGGGCGGCGGCATACATGCCGTGATGGTATAGTCGCCTAAAAAGATATTGGGAGGAATCAGTCCTTGATTCTAGTGCTAGCGATTTGATAAAGAATAACTGTTAGGGAAGAGAAAGCATATATTCGAGAAAAGAACAATATAACATATATCAAAAAGGAGAGGTGCAATATTGTATATTTCAAGCATCAGAATACATAATTATAAGAGCTATTTGAATTCTGATGAGATCATTTTTAAACCAGGATTCAATGTTATAGTTGGACAGAATGATGTCGGTAAAACAGCTTTATTAGAATCCGTGAGTCTTCAATTTGGTGACAATCCTCATCGAAGTCTAAAAACTTTACCACATGAACGATCTACTCCAAACAATAATTCATCAGTTGATATATCATTTCATTTAGATGATACCGAAGCAAGGCAAATACTTGCAAGAAGTGGCGCAAATCCATTTTGGGTACCTATAAACAATATTGGTAATAGAGAAAATTTAGCTAAACATTTTGAAAGTTTAAGTGTTTCGGGGAAACTTATCTGCGAATGTGGTCAAGGAGGGGGGGTTATATCAGCTTATTTAGAACAATATGGTAACTATAATCCTTCATTAAGTATACCATTTAAAGCGGACCCCGTTACTCAAACAATTCAACCACTTGATGGTTACAATTCTCAAACAAACTTTAATGTCACATATGGTTCTTATCTCGCAAACTCTCTCCGTTCAATGATCTATGCCTTTAAAGCTGAAAGGTTTAACATAGGAGAAAGTGCAGTTACAAATAACCCAATGTTATTTCCTAATGCTTCTAATCTTCCAGGAGTTTTGAATTATCTGCAGTCTAGCAACCCAATTAGGTTTCGGGAGCTAAACAGATTAGTAAGAACTATATTTCCTCACATAATTCAAATTACTATTCCGATAAGCCCAGTTAATACTAGTCAGGTTAGAATTTGTTTATGGTCAATTGATCCCGAAACCGAGCGCTCAGACTTAGCAATTCAGCTTTCTGAAAGTGGAACCGGAATTGGTCAGGTTTTATCTATTTTATACATTTTATTAACTTCAAATGATCCAAGGACAATTATCATAGATGAGCCCCAAAGCTTCCTGCATCCAGGAGCTGTAAGAAAATTAATAAGTATCTTAAAGATGTATCCACAGCATCAATACATAATTTCTACGCACTCCCCAACTATAGTTGCTGCATCAAATCCAAGTAATTTGTTATTAGTTACAAAACAGGAATCCGAGAGCATTGTGAGTTCCCTTGATCCCAGTGATACCAAGAATATTGGCTTACTGTTATCTGAAGTTGGAGCTAGGTTATCTGATGTATTTGGTGCTGATAATATTTTGTGGGTTGAAGGGAGAACGGAAGAGATCTGTTTCCCCATCATTGTTGATAAATTGTGTAAACTCCCATTATTAGGAACTCAGATAATTGGGGTTAAGCATACTGGTGATTTAGAAGGAAGATTCGCAAAAACTGCATTTGAAATATATGAGCGCCTGAGTAGTGGAAAAAACTTGCTGCCGCCAGCTCTAGGTTTTATATTTGATATCGAAAACCGTACACAACAAGAGCGTGATGACTTAATTCGCCAGAGTAATGGCCAGGTAAAATTCCTTTCAAGAAAAATGTTTGAAAATTATCTTTTAAACATATCTGCAATTACAGAAATCCTTAATACTTGCGATCCTAGTGGTGAGACAAAAGTTACATCTGAAAATATTAATGCTTGGTTAAGTGCCAATGGATTAAACCAAAGATATATTAATGAACAAATTGATTCAATAAATAATCCGTCATGGCTTAGAAAAGTAGATGCTGCCAAAATATTAAAAGATATATTTTCATATTTTACAGAATGCCGTGTTGAATATGATAAGGTAGTTCACGGATTGGCCTTACTAGAATGGATTGTTGACAATGCTCCATTAGACATTAAAGAGGTATCTGATTTACTAAAAGAGCTTATAAAGTTTTAGTGCGATGATTCTTGTCGCCATGCTGTTACGGAATATCATATTGCAAATGCAGATCTTGCTATAAAGGTTTTCCGGTGAAAAAAGGGAAGGAACCCTCTTCGCTTACTCAATATAAAAAACAGCCTGATGCATATTATGATGGATATGATAAAAAAGAGATGTACATAAAGCTTTACTTAGAGATCAAGGTTATTTATGTGCTTATTGTATGAGGCGGATTTATGAAAATAGTATGACAATAGAACACTATAATCCTCCAATCTTTAAATGGACTTGATGCATTGAACTATAAAAATATGTTAGGAGTATGTTTAGGTAATAGAGGAAATCCCTTCGATGAACAAACGTGTGATGCTCACCGTGAAAATACTCCACTTAATATAAACATATTTTTAGAAACGAGTATTTATCAAATAAAATATAGTATGTCAGACGGAAGAATGCGTCTCCTAAAAGAGTCTGTAAAATAAACTGTGCTTCTGCTCTTTCCTGAAAACTTGGTTTAAAATAAACAGGAGAGGCAGGGACAAGACATTAGGAATTATTGCTTTTTACCTATAATGCTGGACAAAAGATGGGAGAACAAGATGGATAATATAGGATTTATAGCAACATGGTTTATAGCCTATTCGCATCCACTATATTGGATATTAATAGCAATTGTTTTCGGAGTATTGTGGTTTCAAAGTGCTAAAATACGACATTTGTTTGAAAAAGGAAGAAAAGAGTTGTCTGGTAAGCCTGACGCTTTTGCAAGTTTTGAGATGGTCTCTCTATATAGCTATAGACAAGCAATTGAGTTAATTTCCGACGCTTTCATTGGTATATGTAAAGTTAGCGAATGGGGATGCATAATTTCTTTGTTTGTTGCTCTAATATCTGCAGTATGGCATTAAGCGAGGTGATCGATTGTGGGCAATTGGGTAACTGTATGGGTTGCTTTAATCTCTGTAGCAGGTACTTTAGGCGCAACTACGCTCGCATATCGATATCAAATAAAAAGAGAGGATCGTAAAAATAAACAGGATGAAGAAAAAAGGATAAAGGACAGCATCTTCCAATCAGATGCTATTTGCTGGAGAAAAATTAAAAGTAGCCTTGATAACGTTTATTGGGAAACTCAAATTATTCGTCCGGGAGCGAGGCCTTTGAGTGACGGGACAGGCCTGGTCGTTGATCCCTTTGTGGCTACAGCCCATAAAGAACTTTTAGAGGCAGCAAATAATGCCCTCAAAACCTTGCATTCCGTTACTTTTAATGATGAAGAATCTCAGGCAGCATTAGAAGCGATCATGAAGACCTTTCAAGATATAATACTTAATGCAAATGCTTCTAAATATTATCGTGATCAGATACAGCAACATGGGCTAATACTGCGATCGTCAACCCCAATCTGATCCACTTTGATCTTTGAAAGTGATCCACCCTTTGATCCTGCGAACCTGATCCACCTTGATCATGGATCCGGTTTCTTGAAATCCTGTTCCTTGACAACAAGGGTATCGCGTTTGCCCTGGCGGAGCTTCTCCTTCAGCCGGTAGGAGTCACCGTTCATGTTCAGGATATGGGAGTGATGGGTGAGCCTGTCGACCAGCGCAGCGGTCAGCATAGCATCAGGGAAGAACTCGCCCCACCGGGAAAACTCCTGGTTCGTAGTGATGATCACGCTCCCTCTCTCGTTGCGAATGGATAGCTGGTGAAACAGCAGCTCTGCCTGCGGCTTGGTGAATGTCAGGTAAGAGAGCTCATCGAGGATCAGCAGATCATTCTTATTCAGTGCCTGTTCGAGACGGCTCAATCTGTGGTTGGCCTGGGCCTCTGACAGATCATTTGCCAGATCGGCAGCCGTGTAGAAGCGGACCCGGTACTTCTGCTTGCACAGTCTCGCCCCCAGTCCGATGGCCAGGTGAGTCTTGCCGGTGCCGGGGTTGCCGATCATGATGATGTTCTCGTGCCGGTCTACGAACTCTCCGGAGGCGAGCTGCCAGATCAGTGCCTCTTCCACATGTGTCAGGTTCTTGAACTCGAAATCATCCAGGCTCTTTTGCATGGGGAACCGGGCGGCCCTGATCCTTCTTCGTTGCTGGTTTTGCTGCCGCTGTTCGATCTCCCGGAAGAGAATCTCCTGCAGGAACTGCTGGTAGCCCCAGCCCTGGCTTTCGGCCTGGCGCAGCGCCTCTTCATGGTTCAAGACGGTCGGCAGCTTCAGCTGCTTGGCATAGATCCTGATCAGTTCAGGGTTGGCGTTCATGAAGCTCCGCCTCCGGCCAGGAGGCGGTCGTAGCAGCCAAGGTCAACAGGCTGCACTGCTGGTCCTGCTATGGGCAGTATGTTGGCATCATCAGCAGTGGTGTAGTAGGCGACTACCTCGACCGACAGCTGCCTGCTTTCGAAAGCCTTCTGTACCGCTGCCAGCACCCGGTCGACTCCGTGGTCGACGATCAGGCGCAGCAGGTGCACCATGCCCTTATCCGGGTCCGCAAGTGCCCAGGCGAAGCTCCAGATATCCTGGGGTAAGCCGGCTTCCCTGACCGGTCTGGCGTTCATGACCGCCCCCGGCCTCTTCTCCAGCAAGCAGAGGTAGTGCTCCAGCTGATAGATGGTCTGGTGGCTGCCGTAGCAGCGCCGGTGGCGGGCAAGCAGCCGGCCGCGGTGGTAGATCTCGATCTCGAAGGCTCCGGCCTTGGCAGTCACCGTGTGGCCGGCCCAGTGCACCGGCACCGAGTATCTGTTCTTGTCAAAGGACACGGTGGAGAAGTAGTCCACCCTGGATTCTCTGGTCAGCGCCGTGTCGTACGGTTTGACCGGCAGTTTGGTCAGAGCCATCTTCTCGATGGCGAAGGCATCCCTTACGGATAGCTCCCGGCCGCGGATCTGGTGCTCGGCCACATAGCGCTGGCAACGCTCGAGGAGCGCCTCGTTCAGATGGTCCCAGCTCCTGACCTCGGGGATCGGCACCAGGACATTCTTTCTGATGTAGGGCACCAGGCCCTCGACCAGTCCCTTTTCGTGACCCTCGCCCGGGTTGCAGAACCGGGCCTGGTAGGCGTAGTGGGCACGAAATGACCGGAACCGGTCCTGCTGTCTGGCGAGTTTCCCCCAGCCCTCTTTGACTGCTGTCTTTAAGTTGTCATAGATCAGCGTTCTGGAGACTCCGCCGAAGTACTCGAATGCTCTTTGATGTGCTTCCAGAAAGGCCTCTTCCCGCTCCACGGGAAAGGCCATAACGAATGGTGCGCAGCTGTTGCACAGCCGGAAGCAGAAGAGGTGCACCTCGGTCTTCTGATTGGCGATGAACACCGTGGCGGTGCCCCAGTCCACCTGGGCAGCCTCACCCGGTGAGAACGCCAGTGGGATGTAGACCTCGGGCATCTTGACCCTGAGTTGTGACACCAGGCGCCGCAGCGTCGATTCGGCGCCTTGAAAACCCTTTTCATGTTTCAGTCGGTCATAGATCCGCTTGGCGGTATGGCGCTGCTTGCGGTTGGCTGTCTTATCCTGTGCCAGACATCGCTTGACGAATTCTATTACTTCCGGGGTGATGACTTGAAGCTTGCTTTCTGTTTTTGCTCTTTCCCCGGGCAAGTTCTGGCCGAGAAAGTAGCGCTTGACGGTGTTCCGGGAGATCCCCAGCCTTCTGGCTATCGCTCTTTGGGACAGCCCTTCAACTGCCGCCAGATGTCTGATATCCTGGTACTGATCCACTCCGATCACTCCTATGCCCCCATATCACTAGAATCTCATCAATTCAATGATAAGGGGTATTTGGTTGGGGTGGATCACTTTCGAAAGATCAAATCCCGTGCTAATGGATCAGTTTCATTTTAGCGTTCGCAGGCTAATACAGTTTTATGATCAATCAAATAAAGCAAATGAAAAAGCAATAGAAAGCCTAGAAACATTTTATGAGCAATATAAAAAAATAAATATACTTGTAAGAAATAAGTTCGGCTTTCATAATATATTGAATTAGTAAATGTAAAAGAGCACCATGGGTGCCCCTAAAATAACTGCTTGCCAGATTATAAGGGTCTGTCAAGTATTTTGTGCTCTGCTCTCTCTAACCAAACTAATAAAACATGATAGACGCCTTAGGGATCATTTCACTCACCATCCTCTAACTCCTTATACAATGTGAAGTAAAAGGTCGCTCCCTTTTCAACCTCACCCTCAGCCCAGACCTGCCCACCGTGATGGTTGACGATGCGCTGGATGAGTGCCAGTCCGACGCTAGCACCAAGGCGGTTGATGATCAGTTGCTCCAATACCTGGCTGTGGGTGAGACCGCCAACGTTCCGCTGCATCAGCGCCACCGTATCCACTGCATCCCTGATGCCAAGCTTCTCAAGGAGCGGCTTGAGCAGGTAGAGCGACCGGATGATCCTGCTTTCATCCATCCTGATGTCTGGCAGGCTTGGACTGCCACCAAAGGGGCGTCCGTTGAAGTAGCTATGCTTGATTCTTCTCTGGCCTGGCACGTGAACACCTCTCAAATGGTTATTTCTAAAGGTATTCGCGACCTATCCAATGATTTCATCCTCGTTTTAGATACTTTTTTGAGAAATTTTTTGTCCAAACTCACGCAGCCCTGCTTATCATAGGGGCGGGTGGTCGGGTAAGTACCGACGAAGGATTAAGCAGCTACATCCATGCTGAGCAGTTACAGATAATCATTAGAAGAAATATACTGATCCATGATAAAGTTATTAAGCTTTTCTTTGCGCTGCCGCCAATCAGCGAGATATTCGTCTATTATGGAAACAAACTGGCTGTTGTGGGATTTTTCCCTCAAATGAACAAGTTCATGAACAACAACATATTCAAGACACTCTGGTGGTTTTTTTGCTAGCTGCAGGTTGATCCAGATCCGTCCAGCATTCACATTACATGCGCCCCATTTTGTGAGCATGTTTTTTATTTTCACTTCATTCGCGTAGACACCAATTAATTTCTGCCAATCATTAAACAGCGCTGGCAGCTTACTACGAAGCTGCTTTCGGTACCACTCGTTCATAGTAGCCGCTCTCTGTTCAGAGGTGCTGTCAGGATGTACGGTAAGGATAAGCTTATTCCCTTGCAAATCTATTTTGCTATTTCCCCTTGTATGCCGTATTTCCATACGGTATCGTTTGCCCCAGAAGTAATGGCTCTCTCCAGATACAAATTCGCGCTCAGACTGACGGGATTGATTCTGATATTTTTCTCTCTGGTTTTTTATCCAGGCAATCTTTGAGATGGCAAATAATCTAATTGTTTCGTCTCCAATTGATTTCGGTGCCGAAATTCGTACCCTGCCATCAGGCGGGAGAACATATAGATGCATATTCTTAATAGTTTTTTTAATAACTTCAATTTCAACGCCTGAAATATTCATAGGTTCACCAATACTCCCGTTGATTTTTTACCACTTCAAAAATCTGTTTAACCGTGTTATCGTCTTCAACCAAAGAGTGAATCCCGCGCAGTACTACCTTTTCCTTGGCTTTATCACCCAGCCACTTATCCGGCTTGACGCTATTAATTTTCTTATGCAAGGCAAGAACCGTCTCAACATTTCTGAGATAGTACGGGATATTATCATATAAGGCACGCATGGCAGCAGATTTTTTTATTTCTGAGGGGTAATCAGCATATTCTTCGGGTCGCTCCACACGCTTGGTCACTTCCACGATTTGCTGTAAATACTTTTTATAGTCGCTCTTTTGCTTCTTGCGTTCTTCAATAATTTTTGCTAATAGCTCAGACATTTTGGCATAGTATAACGGGTTGGTGCTGCTCTTTTCAATTATGCGCCTACGAACGTTATTTTCGATCGTCTCCGCAGCCGCAGTTGGGTCTTTCTGCATGCCCTCGGGGATATCATGTACGAAGTCAACGCCCCGTTCTACAATAAGTTGGATAAGAGACATATCGTCAAACGAAGATATCTTTTCGCTCTCCCCGGCACGAATGTAGTTATCGATCAAATATCGCATGTCGGCTTCATATTTTTTAAGGTCAATATAATCACCGCTGGCCAGCTTTATTTCATCTCTAACTTTTTGATAGAAGTTCACTTCTTTTTTGATTTCCGCTATTTCGAGGTTGGAATAACCCAGTTCATCAAGATTGCCAGCAATGTCAGCAAAGGTGCGAAGGAGGGAAGCCGTAAATTGGTACAGCTTTAAACGCTTTGGTTCGTTTACCTCTAGCTCGTCTATATCACCATCATGCTCCCAGCAGAAATAGCGAATAAAATCCAAGGTACTGCGAGGTTGCTTGACCGGCTCACAAAGGGCACGAAGGCTCTCTAAAAGCTCCACAAGATGCTTTTTTGCTTCTGCAGTCCGCATTTTCAGCAGGCCCTCAACATCCTCTTTCTCAAAGCAGTCAAAGGCCTCGGTGGTATAGTCTGCAACCGCTTTCTCTAGGCTCTTGAACAGATCCATATAGTCAATAATATAACCGTATTCCTTATCATCGCTATCCATTCGGTTGACCCTACAAATTGCCTGAAACAGGCCATGATCTTTCATTGATTTATCGATGTAAAGATAGGTGGCACTTGGCGCGTCAAAACCGGTGAGCAATTTATCCACCACAATGAGCAGACGCATTTGCGCTGGTTGCTTTATAAATTTCTCCTTTACCTCTTCCTCAAAGGCATCTATATCCTTGCCTCCAAGCATTTGCTGATAGATGGCGTATTTGAATCGATTCTCGGTATCTCGGGGCTCTCCAGTGGCTTCGCCTTTTATTTCCGAGATGTCCATCGAATAGGAGGTGATAATAGCGCATTTGTTAAGGCCGTTATCGCAAAACAGTTTATAATACTGACAGGCCTGATAGATAGAAGAAGCTACTAGAATTGTGTCGCCGCGCCCGTTATTCAGCCTATCCTTGATTTCCATGTCATAAATGATGTCGGCAACAATTTTAGCAAGCCTGTCACGGGAACTGTATACTTCTTTCAGTGTTCCCCAACGTTTTTTCAGCCTTGCCTTTGCCAGATCAGTGAGGCCTTTTGTTTTAGCGTCAAACCAGGCGTCAATCTTCTCCTGCGAAGGGATATCCTGCGGTATATCCCGCGCCTCATATCGTAGATTAAGGATAACTTCGTCCTCTACGGCCTCGTTGAATTTATATGTGTGTATGTATGTGCCGAAAATCTCTATGCTGCTCTTGATGCCGCGCCGCAGCATTTCCTTGCGGCTGAGCAGAGGCGTACCGGTGAAGCCAATAAATATAGCATCGGGCAGTATGGCGGACATAGACTGATGCAGCTTACCAGACTGAGTGCGGTGACATTCGTCTACAAACACATAGAATTCACCCTTTGCCTTGAAATCGCTGGGCAGGCTTGCTTTTAACTGTTCAATGTAGCTGTTATAGCTTTTTTCCTCATCGCCATCCTGATGCTTACCGAATTTGTGGATCAGCGAGCACATAACCTGCGGCGTAGTCTGATTCAGTTTCGTTATCAGATCGGCGCAGTTTTTTGTCCGATAGATCATATCGCCAACGCCATCCGCACCAAACACCTTGTTCTCAATCTGGTCGTCCAGCTCGTCGCGGTCGGTGACGATGAGAACACGAGCGTTCGGATTGTTTTCCTTGATCCAGCGTGATAACCATACCATGGTCAGCGACTTTCCGCTGCCTTGAGAGTGCCAAATAATACCGCCGTTACGCTGTTTTATAATTCGTTCCCTGGCCGCGACGACGCCGAAATACTGATAGTGACGACAGATCTTTTTTACACCACCGTCAAAGACGATGAAACTAAGCAGGATATCAAGCAGACGTTCCTTCTGGCATACGCTGATCAGATGGCGGTCTACTTTGTAGCCTTCGTCCTCACTGGCTTCCTGGATAAAAAGAGATAGCTTATCCTCGGCCTTAGTTTCCTCCTTCCACTCCACATAATACTTTTCCGGGGTATCGATCACGCCGTAGCGCAGTCCCTCAGTGTCGTTTCCAGCCATGATAAGCTGGATCGTGGAGAAAAAAGGACGGATGAACTCGTTTTGCTGGTTGTCGAGATTTTGACGAATGCCTTGTGAAAGGGAAACGGTGCTGCGCTTTAGCTCCAGTACACAGACGGCGATACCATTGATATACAACACGATGTCCGGGCGCTTGGTGTGCTCGCTAATGACAGTGACTTCTTCGGCAATATAAAAATCGTTCTCATAGGGCTTGTCCCAGTTTATGAACTTGACAGCCTCATTTTTGAATGCGGCATTTTCGCGAATAGATACGCCATAACGCAGCAGTGAATAGACTGCCCGGTTGGCGTTGTATAGATCGGGGAGCTTCGAGGCAGATACAAGCGTATTTATAGCGCGGCGAATCAGCTCAGATGAATACCCCTGGCGTCTGAGGTAGCCTACCAGCCTACTTTCGATAATGTTGGAATTATCATCGTCGTGCAGGTTACCGATGTAGGTATATTTCAGTTTGTCCCGGAATAGGTTGATGATCCTGTTTTGTGTTATCTGTTCCCGATCGCCGACTCCACTCATAGCTCTGCCCCCGTTTCTTCTATGAGTTTCCGAAAAGTTCGTTGCTCCGCTCAATAGCTTGCGCGATGTTCCCATCCGAAAAGCCAGGTTTGGTCAATTTGTCTTTCCATGCGTCGTTGCTATTGATAATAGCTTTTACTGCTGCCACTGTAATGGGTTTTTGAGCCTTCTGTAAGTCGATGATTGCCATGTCAACCGTCGCTAAAAGTTCCAACTCGTCTTTCTTTTGATAGCGGAATTGTTCCAGCCATTCCAGCGGTTCTTTACCGTACCACTCCTTAAAGTAGTCAACAGCCTCCTGTGAATGTTCTCCAGCGATAAAGCCCTTGTACCTGCTAAAATGCTCTTTGACGTATTTCTTTCTCAACGCAATACTTTCTGGGCCGCCATATTTTGTCTTAGGGTTATATGGCCCCGCAGCAAACTTGCCATAGCCCTCTGCCTGACTGCTCCAGTGACGATGTAGAAAATAGCTGTACTTTTGACGCCGAAAGCTAGTCATGGGGTGCTCAGCATTCCCAAATGTTGCCACCAACGCGGATATGATAATCGCCTCGTCGAATTCCCTGGAATGTGTCTGTTTATTAACAATCGTTTCAACGAGGCGAATCCTGCCAGTCAGAAGCTCCTGCATCACTCCCAGCTTAGTATTCCTGTATTTGGTGAGCTTGTGCTCTAAAGCAATAATTTCGCTGTCCATATCAGAGAGAACAGTGGCAATGGCGGTTTGCTCTGCTGTATCCACAGGATATAATAATTTTATTTTTGTGATATTTCCTTTGCTGATTCCGGTTACCTTTGTACCTGCAGCATAGTATTTGAACTGAAACTTAATACCTTCTGTTTGAAAACAGTATGCACGATAAGAATGTACAATCTCATTACCTTTTGACTTGGCAACGATGGTATGTAAGCCTGAGATAAAGGGTTTATTTGCCTTGTTCTTGACTACAACATGCTTACTCGCACCATCATCATCTTCCGATGCATCTACAAATACTACATCCCCGTCCGAAAGCAATGTACTCAAAGAAACCTTACTGAGTTGTATATCAAGCTTTGGAATAGAGTAATAATCATCTTCAACATCAATATACGTTTTCATAGAACTGTGAATATCTCCATAATGAAGATAACAACATCCGATGGTGGATAATTGCTTTCGAGATGCTGATAAACCCCCTGTAAATACAAATAATTCTCCTAGAGATTTTTCTACCCATTTACCTTTAAATCCTAGCAGACGTTTTTTACCGGTTAGCAACTCTTGCATGGCTCCCAGTTGGATATCTTTCTTTTTAGCTATCAGCTTTTCGAGCGAGAGGATCAATTCATCAATATCATATAATGCGGTGACAATAGCCTGTTGTTCAGGAAGTGGTGGGAGAAGTATTGGAAATGTCGATAATAGTTTTGTATTAAGTGAGGCCATTGTTTGGCCGACTGCAATACCGCGTATTTTTTTTCTTATTGTTTCACGTTTAAAATAGTAGCTAAGAAATTTTGTGTTAATATTGTGTTCTTTAGACCGAATTCTAAGTAATCTACCCGAAAACAACCATCCGTCTTCAAGCCTCGTAACATATGCGTTCCTGTCAACGGAGCCAACTCTGCTAAATACAATGTCACCTTCTTGTAAAAGGTATGCCTTTAAACGGTTTTTGTCTTCACTACACACTAGTGGCAAGTTTTGCCGCGTGATTGAGTAATCGCCCAAATGCTCGACGGTGATAATAGGAGTACCAACGACCACATAATCTTCTGCATGCAACGCAGAACCAAAAGGCCCAGTTTTTATTTCGGCAACATTTCCAAGTGTCATTGTATCCCAATTATCAGGTATAACCCCGATATCCGTCAGCTTATATCCTTTTTGCACTACCAATTAAACCCCATCCTTTCCAGATGAGATTTTGCCTTGGCCTCATACTCCGCCAAATGCCTCTCTAGCTGCGGCAGGGTTTTGGCATACCGCTCCGTTAATTGGGTGATGCGCCCCGCCAAATGATGGGAAATGGAGGAATAGAGCTCATCAATGCGGTCAAAGATCGTATCACACCATTTTTTACGGAGGACAAGTTTCTTGAGTTCGGCTATTGCGAGCGTTGGATACTTGTCCATTACGACCTTGTCTAGAGCCGTCACCGCGTTTTTAATTGCGGTATTATAGGTGGATTCGTTGTCCATCAATTTTTCATATTCAAGCAAAACAGCTAACTCGTCGGAGTAATCTGCTTTATCTTTGATGTCCTTGATACGGGCCTTCAATCTTCCTTTAGTTATATTTTCTTTTTCCAGCACATCAGAAAGTAGTCCGTCCTCGCCGCCGTGTTCCTCCCGCATTTCATCCATCAGGCACACGACGTCGTCACGCTCGGTTTCAAAGCGAGTGATGGCTGATTGTTCTTCCGTAAAGTATGTGGCAATCATTAGAGACTTGGGTATCATCCTGCCCTCAAAAGATTTCTGTTGGCCGGTGACAGTCACTGTGCCGTCTTTGTTTTTCTTAGTTACATATTCCCTTATAACCTCGTTCCCAGCTTCCCAACCGTCGAAGGCCACTGCATAAACATCATCCTGCATTGTTTCGTCCCAATAGACCATCAAACATTGATAAACATCGTATTTATCCAGCAAAGATATATCCTTAAACTGATTAAGTAACGCCGTTGCAATTTCTTCGATAAATTTCTTGGGGTTGTCGCCCTTTTTCAATCCTGCAAGGCGCGGGAGCTGTGCCATTTTCCATTCATCAAACTCGGCAGCCACTTTTCGCGCGTAAGCTTCAAACTCTGTATTACCGAAAATTGCTTTGCGGATACCCCCCTTTTCAAGCTTAAGCCTGCAATAGCCATCGCGCCCACAACTTTCAAACAGCTCGTCCCGCAGAGACGAAAAAGCCTCCCAGTATTTTTCCAGTTCATCAATATCTCGGACGGGCAGGCCGCCCTTCAAATGGGCCTCGATGTCCTGTAGATCCTCTGGCTCACTGGAATCGATATAGCGGGGGATGTTGAGGTTACAGTCATTCTGCTCCGTGACTTCTGAGAATGGAACGAGCCGTGAATAGCCGGAAATCTCAATCTGCCCGTTGAAGCAGTCGACAATCTTACGAATGTCCTGCTCCCGCAGTCGGTTCTTGTTGCCATCCTTGATAAAGCCATGGCTGGCGTCGATCATGAAAATTCCCTGGCGTGCCTGCACGTTCTCCTTGTCCAGCACAATAATGCATGCCGGAATACCCGTTCCATAAAACAGGTTGGCAGGCAGGCCGATGATACCCTTGATGATTTTTCTATTAATAATCTCCTTGCGTATCGTCGCCTCGGCATTCCCGCGAAACAGCACACCGTGGGGTAGAATAATTGCACCTTTGCCCCTTTCAGGTTTTAGGGAATATATAAAATGCATCAGCCATGCAAAGTCACCGTTTTTTTCAGGTGGCACAGCACCATAACCAATAAAGCGGGCATCGCTTCCCGTATCCACCCCGTTACTCCACGATTTATAAGAAAAGGGCGGATTTGCAACCGCGAAATCAAAACGGTCAATGCTCTCGCCGGTTTTGAATTTGGGCGTTGAAAGCGTATTGGCATTAGCGATTGTGCCTGTGGATTTATTATGCAGAACAAGGTTCATTTTTGCTAAGCCAGCGGTGGTGGGGTCGTATTCCTGACCATAGATGGTGATACCATTGGGCGTTTCGTCGGCAGCCCGGATCAGCAAAGAACCAGAGCCGCAGGTGGGATCATATACCGTGTGGGAGGGTAGCGTTGCGTGGCTAATGCCAATTACCTTGGACATCACACGTGAAACCTCGGCAGGAGTATAAAACTGCCCCTTGCTTTTGCCGCTCTCTGTGGCAAATTTACGCATCAAATATTCATATGCGTCACCGATGATGTCATCGCCGCCCGCACGATTCTTGCGAAAATCAAGCTTGTCGTCTTGAAAGATTGCAATTAGATTTGTGAGCTTATCGACTTTTTCTTTGCCGCTGCCAAGTTTGGTATCGTCATCAAAATCAGCCACGTCAATAATGCCGACAAGGCTGTTAGCCTCAGCAAGTTTTCTTATAATCTTGTTGATCTTATCCCCAATATCCTTCTGCCCCTTGGCGGCGATCATATCATTAAAGCTTCCGCCTTCGGGAATCTCAATCTCGGCATAGGCATCACCTTCATACCGATCAGTTACATACTTGACGAACAGCAGGGTCAGGACATAGTCCTTGTACAATGAGGCGTCCATCCCACCGCGCAGTTCATCGCAGCTATTCCACAGGGATGCATATAATTCACTCTTTTTAACTGCCATAATTGTGAGCTCCTGACCGTTTGTTAAACGCTTTCAGCGCGTCAAGTAAATGCCGCTCACGCTAATTGCATTAAATTGTCTTAGTACGAAGGCTGGGTAACATCAAGTTTGCCTACATGCTTTTCTTGAAACTTGTATATTTCATCCAATACCATATAGGCTGTATGTGAATCCAAGTGCCTTTTAAGGACATCTGGAAATTTCATAATTACGGCACGGAGTCTTTCGTTTTGCTCCTGTTTTTCTTTTGCATCTTTGGCCTGTCTCATCCAGCGATCCCTGTCCTTCTTAATATCATCCAATTCTGCCGTAACAGACAAAAGCTCTTTCCTCAATTTATCAATAAGTGCAAAAGATTCTGAATCAGATTCCCGTTTTTTCTTCTGTGTCACAGGGGATAAGCGTCTGGGGTGGCTTAGAGGTTCATCCCTTCTAAGTTTTATTTTCTCAGCGAATTCAGGATAACAATGATAAAGCGTAGATTCTGAGATGTTAGCCCGTTTTGCAAATTCCTTTACTGTGGGACGGTCTTGTTTGTCGCTAACGACTTCTTCCCAACAGGCGGCTAAACGTTCCTTCGTGTTCTTGCCTTTAACGACTTTAGCTCGCATTAGTACCCAGCCCCTATCCTGCTGTCCTTAAGTTTTTCAATCCATTCAGGGAAATAATCATAAAGTGTGTTTCTGTCAACACCACAACGTTTTGCAAAATCTATGACTGATACTTTTTCTCCATAGAATTCGATTTTTTGCCACTCTAATAAAAATGTCTCATTCAGTTTGGATCTCCAGGTCTCCCGCTTGATTAACCGACATTGAGCGTTCCAATTTTCTATAAGCTGTTTCCAGTGCGGAAAATTATTTACAAGACTCACAAAAGATGTGCCCGCCCTCTTTGCATATTCATCCAAAGATATTGTTTCCCCTGTCTTCTGCACATCGTCCCACACTTTGGATAAACGAGCTTCAGTGGACCGGTGGCGTTCTTCAGGGCTGGGCGCTATTTTCTTCTGACTTTTTTTCGAATCCCAAACGCCTTGGAGCTTTTTTTGGACGCGTTCAACCCAATGCTGAAAACTATTAATATAATACAGAGAATTTCTATTAAGGCCTACTCGTCGTGCCAATTCGGAAAGGGTTAACACTTTACATGCTAATTCTGCCTTGTCCCATTCTTCCTGAAGGCGAGTTTCTATCAACACTTTTTTGGGCGTATTCAGACGCGATATATAATTCTTTCGCACTTTTTCACAGATATCTGGATAAGATCTGTAAAGGGTACTGTCTGATATCCTAGCCTGGCGAGCCAATTCGGTGATGGTTATTCTAATCCCAGATGCTACCATGCTTTTGTATATAGAATATACACGTTCGCTCGTAGTAAGGCCATCAATCACGGATTCCTTCTTTGGTTGCGGCAAAGGCCCATTGTGACGTTTAGGCTTGCGCTTCTTAGCTTGTGGCTTTAAAAAAATACTTTCTTCAACTTCTGCATTACCCTGGCTGTCTAGACTAAATCGTTGCTTAGACAATTCATCGCTTAACAATGTAGCATATACATGAGCCATGTATGGACTCGGTTTCTCGTCTTTCTCCCAAATAGCAATTTGCCGCTGTAAGATATCCGTATCCTCGTCACTTAGACCAGCAGATGCCTGATAATGGCGGTCATCCGATGGGCCTACTCGTCCAGGCATACCCACAGCACAGGGTTTTTTGGAAATCGGTCTTACACAAAAGCCATACCTTGTTAACTGGATATAAAATCCGTTTGCCTTGTGATTGGATAGGTCGTCATCCGAGATAACACCTGAAAACACTTCCTTTTCCTTAATTAAAAAACCATCATCCCGAAGTCTTTTCCCAAACATTTGCCTAACTTCACTGATGTGTCTTTTGAGGCCGTGAACATAGGTGCCAGTCATTTTCTTCGACCTATGACTTAAATGGTCACTTGCCGTCCCAAAACCAGCTCCGCCGTTATAAACTTCTGTGCCTATGGTATGGCGGGTTTGGTGGATGTCAATTGGATAATATTGACCGCAATACATAATATTACTTCTATGGATAAAACCCGGTCGAATTACATTTCCATCCTCGTCTGTCCGCCCATTCAACCAAGTACGAAAGGCTTCACTGGATACATTACGGATAGCAGCATTCCCCTGCGCTCCACCCTTGCTGTCCGTCAAAAATAGCCAATCAAACCCTGATTTGGCAGCTAAAATCGCTGTAAGTTCCGTGGCAACAGCCATGGCTTCTCGCACCTTGTCTGCCAGGTCTTCCGGGACAAAAACTTCCTTCTCTCCTTGGTGGGTTTTGCTTTCAAAAAACCGAACCCATACGCCAGGTGCTTCTCCTGACCTAGATTCGCGTTTTGGCTCCCGGGGCATCAGCAAAATTTGTGAAATCCGCAAGGGGGTAGCAAGAAGAAACTTAACTACCTGCAGATACAGTAGTTCGGACCCTTTTGGGCGCCTACTCGGCGGCCTATTCATCCATTTATCCCAAAGTTCTTGGTGGCGCTTGCCAACAGCTGCGGCAAGCTGGTCCTGAACTTCATACGGTATGAGTCTTTCCAGGTTATCAGAGTGATTTTGTTGTTTTGATTTCTGTTTCAATAATGAGAGGTCAGGACGGAACTCCATGGCAAGACCATACTGTTTTCTTACCCACCGTGCAAAATGGCCCACAACAGAAACCACCGCAATACTGTTAGTGTTCGAAACTTCATCGCGCATATAGCGGCTGAATCCCTGTGCCGCACTTTGTCCTAACTGGGCTAGCTGGACGATTTCCGGGTGATAACGGGAGATATACCTTGAAAGGTGGTTTAAAGCCACAATTTGTCGGATACACCAACTGTTGCTAAACTCCCTAGCCAACCACCCCCAAGAGACATAAGCCTTAACACTGGGCTTAAGCCATTCCAGCAAATTATGATAACGCAGAATGTTGCCGCTGGGCTTGACAGCTGTTGTCATACGATAGCTCAAATCCCATGCATCGTTATTATAAATAAATCCTGCACCGGGATAGGGCTCGGATTGATTTATAAAAGCATCCCATGCAAGTTCCCTGGTTAACTCGATATTATACATATAGTCCACCTGCCGCCTGTAGACGCGCGCGTCTATCAGGTCAACATATGCCTGGCACATTGCCACATGATTTAAACGCCTCTCAATAACTTCTGGCTCGTTAGTTTCTGCCGCCAATTCCAAGAAGAAATCTCTCTCAGCTACCCAATTATCCCTCTTCGATACCATAGGAATTAGACTAGGGCAGCCCCCACAATGCGGTTTAGAACAATCGACATGAGTATTTAGTCCAGACGAGCAGACCCCATACCGGTTTTCAAATTCATTTGTTGGCCTGCTAAACCCAGGTACTTCAACCGAAGGGTCCACTACGGCTGAGTTATATGCGATAGAAAGGCGGGCTGCATACTGCCGAAGGGCCTGCGACACGGCTATACTCAGCTGAACCTTGCCATGATGTATATAAAAAACATGCATGGTATCATCCCTTGCATGACGCAATATCCGACGAACACGATCACGATTTGGACTGATTGCTGCCAAGGAAGCACCGAGGGTCTTTCTGCCATCAGCCAGGATTATATCCTCCCGGTTAATTAGATATTTCGAGCGATATTTAACTATTAAATTCCTCAGTCTATGGTTAAGTTGCGCACTTCCAATAACTGTTGGTTTCGGGAATCGGTCAACAAATAAATGATTAGTCTGTAATAATTCCCTCGCTACATTCCCCCACTCCAATACAGCCTTTAATATATCAATAGTAATTTCATGGCATTTAATCTTAGACGGGGCCTTGTTTGGTGGGCGCAATAGGGCCTCGTTGGAATCCAGGTTGATATCGTCAACGGTCAGAGCATTAATTTCCTCCGGCCTGAGCCCCTCATCCCAGGCCAACCAGCCAGCGGCAACTGCCAATATATCGGGATATTGGACCAAACCGTTACCGTCTCTCCAGTCTTTCCATGCAAACCATTCTTCACGAAGGATACAGTATAAATTGCTGGCTTCTTCCTCGCTTAAAGCACGTTCACTTGAACGTTTTGCCGATAGTAGATTGGCGTCCCTAAATCGCCTTTGCATTGCGCCCTCTAAGGCTTCTAGGGCATCAGGGTATACGTCTGGAAGTTTATAATCTAAAGCTAATCTAATTAAGGATTTGAGCATAGAAAAATACGAACGTCTTGTTGCAAAAGAAAGAGGTTTACCTGTTTGAGGGCTGCTCTGCATCCTTAACCATTCCGCAAAGCCTCCCCATTCTGTCTCTGTTAATGTGGCGAAAAACCGATGTTCATTCTTAATCTCCCCTAAATACCTATAAAGCCAAAGTAAAGCTGGATAGGCAATAATAATAACTCTGGGGTGTTTTTTCTCAAGAGCAAGAAGACCTAATTTCGCTAACTGAGGTCGAGGAATTTCAGGAAATAATGTCCAATCAATAGTTATAAAATGCAGTTTACCATTACAATACGTGGTTTCAGGAACTTTCCACAAATACTGGCTTTGAATCTCAGCCTTAAAATTGCCTGGGCATTCAATAGTCCTTGGCAATGGAAACTCTCTTGTTTTATTCATATCTTTCCGGATGATGCATCCTCCACTCATTCAAATGCTTCTTGCGATACTCCGGCGACAAGTGCTCATATAAAGCAGTGGTTTCCGGATTTTTGTGCCCCAATTGCGCCTGTCTAACCGCCAGATCAACTCCATCCTCCGCCGCCATGGTACTCCAGGTATGCCTGAAGATATGTGCGTGAACCCGTGTCTTAACACCGCAGCCTCCTTGCATAAGTGGACGGTTCATTACTTGAAATATATAGGCAAGCGCATCTTTGGTTAAAGCTTGGCCCCTACGCTTAGCCGGGGCATGGATACAAAATAATCTCTGGTGTCCGTACTGGATGGCCTCTTTGGGTCGATAAAGAACGATATATTGGTTTAATAACTGCACCGTGTTAGGACCAATTACTACTATTCTTTCTCCGGTTTTCTGAAGTGCATCTGATCGTCCAGTGGTCCATGCCTTCTCGTACTCCTCTTCAAGATACGGTATCCTAATTAACCCCATATCTAAGTCAAGGTCGGTGAGCCTAACTGACAAAAGTTCACCCTTCCTTAGTGCCCCGTCAAAGAACAACTCTATAATAGCTTTGTTTCGTATCCTCAAATCGTTCCGGTTAGCCCACCGTTGATTAATCCATTTCCAGATTACTGACATTTCTTCAGATGTTAGTGCACTCCCTGGTAAAACCGTCTTCTTGCGGCGTAATAACCCCGATTTGACCGCTTTAATATCCATTCCCACAATGCCATGCAACATACCATGGCTTAACCGGCGCCAGGGCTTGGTTTTGGTTTTCGTTTTAAAGATTGATTCATCTCCAGTTTGTTTCGTACACCATTCGATGAAACGTAATGCACAGGACATCGTCTGATATCGTGTGTCATCCGACACAACTTCCTTTTTAAATAGATAATGTTCATCGTCATAATTATTTTCCAACGCCCTACGGAACTCCTTAAGATCTGAATATGTCAGGTCAAAAAGCCTACGTCCACAGGCTTCCAGCCAACGAAAAAGCACTGCTAACTGAGTAGCATACTGTTGATGAGTCCTCGGGGAGGACGAAGCATAATCGACCTCCAGCAACCAATCCGTCGCCAGTGGTATAGGTAAGCCCCCAGAGCAAACAGTGTATATACGTCTGTTGTTTTCCATGACGATCCATTCATTAAAAATTTTGGACAAGATAAACATCCCCATTTATATGCATGTGCAGAATATGTTTTCTCTGTCAATTCACGCTTTTCCTCCTTTGAATAATAAACTTTTATATACCTATAAAAATAATTGAGGCATATGCATGTGCATATACCTCAACACCTTGATATATCATAGTTATATTTAATATATGTAAGGTAATATTTACACCCCTACAAACAGGTCGGAAATCCGCAGTCCTGTATTGATGCCCATTACAAACAGCAGGTAGTCCCTAATGCTACTGGACTTCAAGATATTTTTAACATCATCAATCTGGGTCAGATCCCTGATCGGTTCGACTGTGTTCATTATATAATCCTCGCCCCTGAAAACTACCCCCTCGTGGGGTATTATGTAGCGGCTGCTGCTGCCCGCTCCAGGGCGCGTCGGCGCCGTTCCTCTTCTTCCCGCCGCTCCGATTCGGCTCTCTCCCGCCACGTCTGCCTCATACTCTCAAGCATTTCCTGTTCCATCTAAAAAGCATCCCGCTTGCCTGTAATATTAACCGGGAATAAATGCAGCCACACATTCTTAAGCCGGCTCATCGGCATTGCGCTGAGATACTGCAATTATACCATATATTAGAAATTAGACACCAGCAAAAAGATGCCGGGGCTGACTTATTGGTACGGCGACGAGTTAGCTGGCCTTAACTTGGGAATGCACCGGATCAAAACGGCTATCATTCCCTTCTACCAGACTGCGCTGCTTTACTGGTATGGGGACTGAACAATCATTCCCTGGATGAAATTAAAATGTTTTACATTGCGTGTGATCAGGACGGCATCTAGAAACAGGGCCGTAGCAGCGATGAGAGCATCAACAGGATTTAGACCACGATCCTTCCAGTATTTAGCAATGAGTCCTCCCGCAGTCCTGGCTATGTTTTGATCGATGTCGATAATTCCATTGAAACCGGCGATCAGACCTGCCATCTGCTCTTCCTGTTCAGGAGTGAGGTGGGGAGCGGCGTAAAGCTCCATCACTGTTATAGCGCTGATCCACCGCTCTATATTGTGTAGTTTCAATAAATATTCAGTTGCCGGTTGGTAACCTCGCAAATTATCGATACAGATATTTGTATCAACTAAGACCTTCATCGATTCTCGTCCAATCTGGCTACAGAGGCCGCCCTCAGTTCATCCACATAATCCGGAGCAATATTCTTCCATGCACCTGCTGTTTTCTTGATGATTCTTTCCCAATCTTTCTGCTCAGGCCTGATTAAAGGCTCGATGATGATCTTATCTCCTACGAGGTTTACCAGCAACACATCCCCCTGTTTAACAGTTGCCTTTTTCCTGATATGTGCAGGTAAAACAATCTGCCCCTTGCTGGATACAGTTACAGTCGCCGACATCTTGCTACACCCCTAAAGTAAGACATACCTTACTTTGATTATAGCATTCTACAATAACCTGTCAAGAGCGGCCACCCTAAAAAAACCACCATCACGGGCGATCTCACCCTGGCCAAGGGCATCGGTGACGGCTGGATAACCAGTTAAATCCGATGCTACGAATTGTAGATAGTTGGCAGCTCCTGCCAGCAAGTTCCCGTCAAATTATAAGCAATAACCCCCGCCGAATGCGCTGCATAATCAGGTTCTGCGCCTCTTCGGGCGAGTAATGCCCCGTCACTGTCACAGAAAGCTCTTCGGAAAGTTTTATCTTCTCATTTGTTCTCAGCACTACCACTTCAGGATGCAACGGTAATGAATGTTCAATGGCAACTACGAGAGCAATTTCTCCGGTGCTCAGCTTTACCAGCGTACCGAGCGGATATGGGGCAACGCATCTCAAAAAGGCTCTGACTACCCTCATAGGGAACAACCGACCTGCTGATCCCATGAGCATCTCGTAGACCTCGTTTGGGGGAAGCGCCTTTCTATACGAGCGGTCGGCCGTCATCGCACTGTATGTATCGCAAATACCGCATATAGAAGCGTATTCGTGGATTTGCTCTCTTGCCAAGCCATACGGATAGCCACTCCCGTTGTACCTCTCGTGATGATTCAAAACTATGTGGCGCGCTACTGGACACGCATCCGTTTGCCCTATCATCTCAATACCTAAACCGGGGTGCTTTTTCACCAGGGACATCTCGGTTTGGGTGAGCCTATCCGGCTTGTTCAGCAATCTTTTGTCTATTTTGGTTTTTCCGAGGTCGTGTAACAAACTGCCGAGCGCAAGCTTCAAAATGTCCGATCTTTTAAGGTTCATATGGCATCCCATCATGGCGCTCAGGATGCAAACATCTACGGAATGGGCATAAGTATAAGCATCAACCGTGCATACTTCTGCAAGACCGTAGACTGGCAACTTGCCGTCGAGGAGTTCTAACAAAATATTTTTTACCGTTTCCTCGACCCGTATATAGGTTCTTGGGCCTTTTCTCTCGGCCCACTCTTGGATCAGGGCAAGGGTTTCAATCCGTATGGATTCATTCAGGATATTTTGAGCTTCATTCAGTTCCTCTTCTCTAATTAAATTCGTTTTAACATAGAGGGCCAGTATTCTCCGGTTTTTCAGGCCATCGATATCGCCTTGGGTGAGTTCACTTTCTCCTTTTAGCAGAAGTTCCCCCTTAGCACCATAAACCGGATAGGCTACCTTCATTCCTGGTTTTAAGTATTGTATCGGCAGTTTCAAGTGTTCACCTTCTTATCCTAGTTGTAGTATATTTCGATGGGTATAGCCGGGCGCTTTAATTAATATTAAAGAAATCACGCACCTTTCGAATCGCGCCCACGGCTAGTCATCGATATAAAAAAACTGCCCGCAAGAAGTGTATCCTCAACGGGCAGTCAGTTCAGGTTTTTGCCGGTACCACTTCTTAACTTGTCGATCTCCCCTGCAAAACCGGTTAAGAGACGGCTCTGATCACGAGCAGCAGGGCGCCTGCAAGCAGGGCGCATACAGGCAATGTCAGCACCCACGCCCAGACAATATTCCGGGCGATGATCCATCTTACCGAAGAAAGCCTTTTGGAGGCAGCAACACCCATGATCGAGGTCGAGATGATATGGGTGGTGCTTACGGGCGCGTTGAGCATGGTGGCGGTGAAGATCACCGCAGCGGCCCCGGTCTCTGCTGCAAAGCCGTTGACGGGAACCAGGCGGGTCAGGCTCACGCCCATGGTCTTGATAATTCTCCAGCCGCCCAGCGAGGTTCCCAGGGCCATGGCCAGGGCGCAGGATGCTATCACCCATAGCGGGACGCCGAACTCCGCCATCAACCCTCCGCTGAAAAGAGCCAGGGCGATGACGCCCATCGATTTTTGGGCATCATTCGCCCCGTGATTCAAGGCCATCAACGCCGCCGAAACAACCTGGGCCTTGGAGAAGATGCCGGTGACAGTGGCCGGCCGCACAGATCTAAAGATCCAGTTGAGGGCCGTCATTAAAATAAAACCGGCGATGAAACCGATTACCGGCGATAAGAATAACCATAATAGCACTTTCCAGATCAGACTGGACCATTCGATGACCGTGAACGAGCCTTTAAAAACAACGGCCGCCCCAAACAGCCCCCCGATCAGAGCGTGGGATGAGCTGCTGGGCAGGCCATAACGCCAGGTTACCAGATTCCAGACAATTGCCCCGAGCAAGGCGGCGTCGATCACCTCCAGCGATATCTGGGCGGGATTGACGATGCCTGAGCCGATGGTCATGGCTACCTTGACGCTAATAAATGCGCCCAGGAAGTTGCAGGCTGCAGACATGACAATCGCAGCCTGCGGCGATAATACCCTCGTGGAAACCGAGGTCGCTATGGCATTTGCCGTATCGTGAAAGCCGTTGATAAAGTCAAAGACCAGAGCCAGCATGACTACCAGAGCCACAGCCATGGTTGCGCTAGGCATACTTCATGAGAACCCCTTCAACAATATTGGCGACATCTTCACAGGCATCGATACTTCTTTCCAGGCGTTCGTATATATCCTTCCACATGATGATCTCCAGAACGGGCATCTGCCTGCAGAACAGGTCCCTGATGGCATCCCGGTAGAGAGCGTCGCATTCCTCCTCAATCCGGTTGATTTCAATGATCTTTTTCCGGATCTTTTTGCTTTTCTTCATCACTTTCAGTTCTTCCATCATGCCGATGAGTTCCCTGGTGCACTCGATGATCAGGACACTCATGGCCTTCGCCTCTTCTGTGGCCACACTGATATTGAAGATCACGAATCTGCTGGCCGAGGCCTCGATATAATCGGCAATATCATCCATCTGTTTGCCAATCCCGTAAATATCTTCCCTGTCAATAGGAGTCAGAAAGGTGCGGTTTATCTGTTCGAAAATATCGTGGAGATGCTGGTCCCCCTTGTGTTCCATCTCTTTTATTCTCTTGAATTTGGCTTCGGCATCGGTCAGGTCCTCCACCATGTCTTGGAGGTACTCCGCAGACTTGAAAATCGTGTGGGCAAAAGCGATGAACATGTCAAAGATCTTCTCTTCTTTCGGAGCCAGCGTAAACATTTTCAGCCCTCCATCAAGCATCCATCGTCCGTCAATTCCGTCAATCTACGTCATGATGAAAATAATTAACGAAAAATTATAACCGGCCTTACATCGGCTTTACAAAATATTATTCTTCTGCATCTGGGGAGAAATCCCTGCCTGTTTTTTTGGATCTCGCTGCGTAGTCTCCTGAGTCTGTTCTGGCTGATGACGGAGTGATGAGGGACCGGGTCCGCTAAATACTACAGTGCTAAATATAAAAAAGGCTGTTGACGTAACTTCTTTGTCAACAGCCTGGCGGAGACCACATCTCCGTCCTTTTCTTGCCCGGAATGCGGTTCCTCGGTGATTCGGCAGATTTTTACTACGAATTATGGGGATAGTTAGATACAATGTCACAGGTTGAGGTTGGCATAGACATTATCGATATCGTCTTGGGTAATGCCGATATAGCGGAGCGTGATCGAAGGCGTCGAGTGATTGAATATCTTCATCAGCAAGGTTATGTCCGTGCCTTGCCGGTACGCATGATAACCGAAGGTTTTGCGGATATGTAACGCGTTACATATGCGGAATTATGGAACGTGTTGAATTATGGGAAGGGCATCACTAAGACCACCTTATTTTAAGGATGATTTTTTAAAAGCACTTCCCATAACTTTTAAACGAGCCTAATATAGTTCCTTCAGCAAGTTAAGCAACCTTTCTCTGATTATCGAAGTATCTCTCGAATTCTTCCGGAATCTAGTACTCAAATCTGAATGCAGCATGATCCGATTGTAGAAAACCTGAATACTCGAAGATGGCTAACCTGGCATCTGAGCGAAACCAGCGGACTCTCGCATTAAGTGCTCGAACCGTTTTGGTTTCTTTCGTTATCTATGCTGGTGGTCCTCCCCGACTGAATCACCCAATGGATATCTTGGCATCCTCCGCTCCCCGACTGGCTCCTGCCTGCAAGGTGTGGGTTAGGTATGGCCGAACTGGTACAGGCGAAAGAGGAACATTCTGGCAGATACCCGTAGCCTATTGACATTATATTGTGAGGGTTTATTATATATATAGGCATATGTCTATATATCTATAGAAAGGGAGGGATACTATTGAACCTGCTGTTTAACGCCCTGACCGATCCCACCCGACGGCGCATTCTCGAACTCTTGCATGAAGGCGACCTGACAGCCGGGGAGATTGCCGATCAGTTTTCCATATCCCAGCCGAGCGTCTCCCACCACCTGAGCCTACTCAAACAGGCCGGACTGGTGGAGTGTGAACGCCGGGGACAGTATATCGTGTATTCCCTTAATTCCACCGTGTTCCAGGAAGTGTTTACCTGGTTGACCGGATTACTACCGAGAAAGGAGAAAGACAATGGAGACGAATAAGAAATATTTACTGCCAGATTTGCCCATTTGGATTCTGTTGGTTCTGGAACTGGCGGGTTCGCTGTATTTGTACCCGCATCTACATGCCTACGCCTTTATTTCGTTTTTTATAACTCTCGGCTTATACCTGCTGATGTTTTTGGCCCTGCCGGCCATCGACCCGCACCGGGACAATTATAACCGATTTTTAGACACCTTCCGTTTTATGAGGTTTGTCATCATCCTTTCGTTGGTAGCCCTGCACTGGTTTTTGATCCTGGCCTACGTTCATGGCTGGTACGTGTCAATTGAACAAGCGCTCATTACAACGCTTTCCATTTTATGGGTGGCGTGCGGTAACGTCATGGGCCGAGTCAAACAGGTGACTTGGTACTTCGCTGTTAGAAACCGCTGGACTTTGTCCGATGAGCGGGTCTTTGTCAGAGCACAACGCTTTGCTGGACGGGTATTGGTTATCGCCGGACTAGTGGGCATCGTGGTCGGGTTCATAGGTGGCACCACAGGTTGGATATTGTTCGTTGCCGAAGCAGTGGTAGTTACTATCATTTCACACGTTTATTCCTATTTCGACTACCGCAAGACCCACAATTAGGCTTCAAGATGTGTCTTAGGGCAATACTCGTCATGATCAGCTCTCACAACTTTATTGCATGCGATCAGGATGGCATAGAGCGGCAGCGGCGATGAGGGCATCGACAGGATTCGGGTCGTAAAGACGCCGAACGGGCGCTGCAGGACGCCGCGGTACGATGCGTTTTTATTTCTAAATTATGGTATAATAATATACAGAGAGTGTTTTTCATGGATAAACTATTTAAAGCTTAAAAAAGCCGATGTTTGCAATGGATGCAAAGGGGAAGTTAAGGCTTTATTTGTTGCTAGAAAGCCCGATTGAATTTGTAGTCAGGAACATCTTTGTAACTGAAAATTGCTTGCAAAGAGTTTAGATGAGCTGTGCCTCTGGTACAATATAAATAAAACCCGCGAGGTGTGGGGTATGGACATGAATAGCCATGAGCATGGGTTGGCTTACGAAGCAATACCTGAGAAAACGGTATACACATATGAAGATTATTGCCGGCTGCCGGAAGGATCACCCTATGAGTTGATCGGGGGGAAATTCGTCAGGACGCCTTCTCCTGGGAAAAGACATCAGACTGTCTTGATAAGGCTGCTCAAGAAGTTCTATGACTATGCCGAGGAAAAAGATGCCGGTGAAGTTTTATGCGCACCGCGGGATGTATGTTTGGCGCCTACCGAGGTTTACCAGCCCGATATTTTATTTGTAGCTAAGGCAAACCTGGTTATTTCCGCCGAGGACAAGGTAAACGGCGCCCCTGATATTATAGCGGAAATTCTGTCCCCTTCCAGCGCTTACTATGACCTCAGGAAAAAATTTAAAGTTTATGAGAGATATGGAGTTAAGGAATACTGGGTTGTTGATCCTGAGGAAGCAAGTATCGAGGTTTATGAACTGGTGGACGACAACTTTTGCCTGGCTGCGCGGGTTGAACAAGCAGGGCAGGTTTCTTCTGTAGTTTTAGCTGGTTTTACCGTAAGCCTGGAGGATATTTTCTCCGCATAGGTAGAGTAGTTCTCAATGAAAAAGTCTCTTAAAAATAACTTGAAAATGCCTAAAGTTCCCACAGTCCGCGTGTCATAATTTACTCGGTTAGGCCACGCGGGATACCTGGTCAACAAGCCGCCGCACAGGCCCGACCACTGTCATGATTGTAAAATATTTTCAATTACCTCTTGCATATTAGCCCGCTCCCGGGTTATAATAAGTGTCGTGTTGTGGTTCAACGGCCATTCCTGATTGCCGGTTAAGGCCCGGCGGTCAGTGAAAGAGCAAGCACTGGTCAGCCAAGTGAGAGCAAACCAGGCGGCGCCCGACAGCGCTGTTTTCTTTTGCCGCAGCAAATGCCCCGGTAAAGGACAGACTCCTTGGAGACGCCGGGTGGTTGGCCGCTCCATGATGGCGGCAGCAGGCTGAAACCACCAGCCGCATGTAAACACAAACCTTACCCAATCTTTACCCTGGCTAAACAACCAAGGCGGCCGCCAGGGGTAGAATAGAGCCGGACAGCAGCTAATGCTGCCGGAGGGAGCGAGGAGCTCCGCTGCATCAAAGAACGGACGCACAAACATAGCAGCAAGCGGGCGCACGCGCCGGGGTACCCCGACCCGCTAAAGCGGGCACCCAGTCGGGCACCCGGCGGGTGCTGAACCCAGGCCCCTGTCAGGGCCGCCGGGTGCGGTTCGCAAACACGAGGTGAATGAAATGGCACGAGAATACGAACTGGATAAAATTCGCAATATCGGTATTATGGCGCACATCGACGCCGGCAAGACGACTACCACCGAGCGCATCCTGTACTACACCGGATTGACGCACCGGATCGGCGAGGTCGATGACGGGGCTGCCACCATGGACTGGCGGGTGCAGGAGCAGGAGCGGGGGATCACCATCACCTCCGCTGCTACCAGTTGCGTCTGGCGCGATTGCCAGCTCAACCTGATTGACACCCCCGGCCATGTGGACTTCACCGTGGAGGTGGAGCGCTGCCTGCGGGTGCTGGACGGCGCCATCGCCGTCTTCGACGCCGTGGCCGGCGTGGAGCCCCAGTCCGAGACTGTCTGGCGGCACGCCGACAACCATGGCATCCCGCGCATCGCCTACCTGAACAAGATGGACCGCACCGGGGCGGACTTCTACCGGTCGCTGCAGATGATCTGCGAGCGCCTCAAGGTCAAGGCGGTCCCGGTGCAGATCCCGATCGGAAGCGAGGACTCCTTCCGCGGGATGATCGACCTGGTGCGCGACAGGGCACTCTATTATAAGGACAACCTGGGCGAGGTCATCGAGGAGCAGGAGACCCCGGCGGAGCTGCGGGAGCAGAAGCGGCGCTACCGGGAATACCTGTTGGAGGCGGTGGCCGAGATCGACGACCGCCTGATGGAGAAGTATCTGAACGGCGAACCGATCACCGGGGATGAGATCAGGTCGGCCGTGCGCCAGGGCACCCTGAGCCGCAAGATCGTGCCGGTGCTGTGCGGGTCGTCCAAGCGCAACAAGGGCGTACAGCCGCTGCTGGATGCAGTGGTGGACTACCTGCCCTCGCCGCTGGATCTCCCTGCCGTCAGCGCCACCAACCAGGACACCGGAGAGGTCGTGATCTCGACCTCTGACGACGGGGCGCCGTTGCTGGCCCTGGTATTCAAGATCCAGACCGATCCTTACGGAAAACTCTCCTTTGTCAGGATATACTCCGGCACCCTGGAGGCGGGAAAAACCGTGTACAACGCCACCAAGAGACGCCGGGAGCGCATCGGGCGGCTGGTGAGGATGCATGCCAACTGTCGCAAGGATATCCCGGCGGCCTACGCCGGCGAGATCCCGGCCATCATCGGCCTCAAGGAGGCAGTGACCGGGGACACCCTGTGCAGCGAGGAGCACCCGCTGCTGCTGGAGCGGATGGAGTTCTCGGAGCCGGTGATCTGCAGCGCCGTCGAGCCGAGGACCAAGGAGGACCAGGATAGGCTGGGCGTCGCCCTGCACCGCCTGGCGGAGGAGGATCCGACCTTCCGCACATACGTGGATGCGGAGACCGGGCAGACCCTGATCTCAGGCATGGGCGAGCTTCATCTGGAAATCATCATCGACCGCCTGCAGCGCGAGTTCAACGTCAATGCCGTTGTCGGACAGCCGCAGGTCGCATACAGGGAGACGATCACCCGGAGCGCCAAGGGCGAGGGCCGGTTTGTCAAGCAGAGCGGCGGCCACGGGCAGTTCGGCCACGTGCTGCTGGAACTGGAGCCCCTGGCCACCGGCGAGGGCTACCGCTTCGTCGACAAGACCGTCGGCGGGGTGATCCCCAAGGAGTACATGCCGGCCGTGGAGGCCGGCCTCCAGGAGTCGATGCAGAAGGGGATGGTGAGCGGCAGCCCGATGATGGACATCCAGGCTACCGTCACCGGCGGCTCCTTCCACGAGGTGGATTCCTCGGAGATCGCCTTCAAAGTGGCTGCCTCCATGGCTTTCCACCAAGCGGCCTCCCGGGCGAACCCGGTGATCCTGGAGCCGGTGATGAGGATCGAGATAGCGGTGCCCCAGGAGTACATGGGGGACGTCATCGGCGATATCAGCTCCCGGCGCGGACGGGTCGAGGAGACCTTGCAGCAGAACGGTTTACAAATAATTCGCTGCCTGGCGCCGTTGGAGACGATGTTCGGCTATGCCACCACCCTGCGCTCCCTCACCCAGGGCCGCGGCAACTACACCATGCAATTCTCACACTACGAACAGGCGCGGGCCGACGTGGTGGCGGAGCTGGCCCGGCGGGGCAGCAAGATCGCCTGAGACCGCCGTTGGTGGCGGATTCAGGCGGGGTAGCAGGAATAGGTCTGAAAAGAAGCATTATATAGAAAGAAACAAGAAAAATAGTAAGAACAAAATAGTAAGAACAATGGAAAAGAAGAGACCGGCTGGCGCTGGTTATCAAGACTAAGAAGAGAGATCCATTGTTTTGTCAACTACCCGCCACCTATAGAGGCGGGGGCTTGTAAGAGCTAAGAAGCAACTCCTACGTCCGGCTGGTTGACGGCAGCCCTACGACCAATGTTGATCGCAGCGATAGCATCAGCGTGGCCAGAGAAACCACAACTGATACAGGAGAAAACACTTTGAGAAGGACGATTGCGCTTATCCACACAACCGCATATGGGGCAGGTACGAGAGGTGTTCCGCGGGTCAACGGCAATAACCGTCACCCCGGCAACCTGAGCTTTGTACTCTATCTTTTGGCGAAGATCGTAGAAGCTCCAGGAGTTGTGCTGTCTCCGTTGAGCCTTGCGAACCGTTACCCGGTCGCGGATTCCCTTGAGGTCTTCCAGGGCAATTCCGCGACCGGTGCCTTTTGCTCTCAGCACCAACTCTTTGGAGATACGATGGTTGATATCTTTGGCAAAACGGGATTCTTTGTAGCGGCGCTTTGCAAGCAATCTCTTGGCCGACTTCGTACCCTTGCTTTGCAAGCGTTTCCTGAGTTTAGCGTGGCGCTTTCGCAGACCATTAACCTGGCCGCCAGAATAGACATTTCCGTCGCCGTCCGTCGCTATATTGCAAACACCAAGGTCAACACCAAGATATTCTGCGACATCTTTGGGCTTGGGAGTTTCAACGCCACATGCCGCGAACAGATAGAATTGACCGTCAATCAGAGCAAGATCGCTCTCGCCCCGTTGACCGCAAAGCAATTCTCTCTGCCTCTCGCCGCACACAAACGGGATGCGCTGCCGGCCATCGACTGTCCAGATCGAGACTTCCGATTTGCAAGTATGCCAAGTCAGGATACGGTCGTCAAAAGCGATGCTGCCATATGGCAAAAACACACGCTGTTTCTTCCGGTCGATTTTATAGGCGTCCGTAACCTTAGAAATGCAACGCACGACTGCCTGAGCGGCAAGGGAAAATTCAAGGCGCAGGGCGTGGTAGGTAAGGTTATGCAGGTTGAACTGCCCAAATGTCTTATGCTCCCATGCCTGTGCGCTGATGCGGTTGCAGGCGGCATTGGCCGTCTCAAGTGTTTGTTTGAGAGATTCTACCTGTTCAGTTGTTGGAACGAGCTTGACTTTTGCCGTTAGTTTCATGCTTCTAGTATACCATATTTCACCAAATTGAGAAGAGGGAAGGCGCATTCCTCTCCTACTTTAGAAGTAGGAGTCTCCTGCGCCAAAACCGATGAACTGAACCCAAAACAGGGGCGGCCGGGTGTTCTTTCTACCCGAGCCGCCTTGTGTGCATTATGGATGGTGCTTTATACCGGTGGTGTCTGCCTAGATTACACTACTTGCCCAATACGGTGAGCAGCTTGTAAATCATCGCCGCTGCCTGGGCCCTGGTGGCGTTGGCCTGGGGGGCAAGCGTACCGGCGGTCATGCCGCTGACGATGCCTGCCTTGACGGCCTCTTCCATTCCGGTGACCGCCCAACTGCTGACAGCCGAACTGTCGCTGAAAGCGTTCAGCTCGGTCCCGGCAACGGCGGGAGCCTTGCTTCCCAAGGCCTTGGTCACCATCACGGCCATCTGCTCCCTGGTGATCGGGGCGTTGGGCGCAAACAGGTGATCACCCATGCCGGAGACCAGGCCGGCATAGACGGCGGCATTGACGGAGCCGTAGCACCAGGCATCTGCGGTAACGTCCGTAAACTGGCCGGTTGTGCCGGCGGTGTTCAGCCCGAGGGCTTTGACCAGCATGGTGGCAAACTCCGCCCTGGTGATGGTGGCATCCGGCTTGAAGGTTCCGTCCGGGTAGCCGGAGACAATGCCCTGGCTGCTCAGGCTGCTGATGGCATCGTAGCCCCAGTAGGTGGTGGGGACGTCGGAGAAGATGGCAGCCCTTGATGGCGTCGGTGCAGGCACCGTAGTCGTCTGTGAGGTCCCCGTAGTGGTGAAGCTCATGACCGCTCCGTCTGCCGTGCCGTACGAGTTGGTGGCATAGGCCTCGAAGTAGTACGTCGTGCCTGCCGTCAGGCTGCTCAGGGTATCCGTGAAGGCGCCGGATTGGTTATTGGTGCCTACATCCAGCTTGTTGGTGAGACTGCTGGAACTGGTGCCCCAGAGGAAGCCATAGTCAGTGATGTTATACCCGTTGTCTGAGGTGATGTCACCGTTCAGGACAGCGGAGCTGGCTGTGATCGACGAGGCAGCCTCTGTCTGCACGGTCGGGGTGTAAACAACACTGCACCGCCACCGCCACCGCCGGTGATTACAGTCTGGGCCATCACGGCGAACGTGGTGAAGTGGCTCACGGTAACCGTGATGGTATCGTTAGTATAGTTCACCGCGCCGCCGGTCACCAGAACCCACTGGCTGGTCGTACCGTCATAATAGTATACTGCCGGGGTCGTGCCGGCCGGGATCAAGGACGGATCGAAGGTGAAAGTCAGTGTGACCGGGCTGCTGAAGGTGTAGCCCGATCCGTTAACTGTAAACTCGTAGGACCCCACGATTGTGTAACCCGCCGGCGCTACCGGGGGGGATGGTGCACTAGCTACGGTTACGGTTACTGCAGCGCTGCCACTCACAGCACCTGCCGGAATATTGACCGAGGCTGCGCTGCCCAGTGCGACCGTGCCGCCGACGGAAGGAGTGATCGTGCCCGAGCCGGTGTTGTTGACCGGTGACGCGGTAATACTGAATGAATCGCTTGCCTGGCTGGTTATGCTGCCGCTGGTGGCGGTCAGTGTGTAACTGCCCGCCTTGTCCACGCTCAGCCCGCTGAAGGTAGCGATGCCGCCGGATACCGTCACCGTCTCCGTGCCGCTCAAGGCAGCGCCGCTGGCTGCGGTTAAAGCGACTGTCACCGTATCGGTGTTGTCGCCCCTCTCCAAGTTGCCGACAGCGTCCTCCAACATCAATGCAGGCTGCGGATTCAGGGCCTCTCCGCTGGCTGCCCCGCCAGGCTGCGTCTGCCAGGCCAACTGAGCGGCCGCTCCCGGCAGGATATCGCTGCTGGTCAGATGGATCTGGCTGAACGCCACTACCGTTCCGGTGGCGCTGGTCAGCTCATAGACTCCCGCGTAATTGCCGCTAGCCGCGCTGATGCTGCCCCCCGAAGTGTAGGGGTTGGCAACGCCAGCACCGGTGGGCGCAGGGTCTCCCACGTTCGGAGCAGCGATGCTGGTGGCGGAAACCTCAACTGCGAAGGTATCAGTTGCAGTGTTGGGGGCCGCCGTGACCGCCGTGGTGCCGTAGGCTGAGCCTGGCGCCGCAGTGGGGGTTGTATTCAGGGCCGGGGCCTGCTGCGGAGTTGAGCCCGAGCCCGACCGCAGGATGGTCTCATTGGCTCCTCCTACAAGAAAAGTGCCATTGATATAGGTTACAGTTTCCAGATCCTGAGTTGTTCCAGAAACACAGGGGCTCCAGGTGCTGCCATCGGTTGAAGTTTCAATAGTTCCCCGGTTCCCCACCGCCACAAATGTGCCGCCTGCGTAAATAACGTCATTGAAATTAGTATTGTTAGTTATTGTAGAAACAGGTCCGCTGCTGCCATTGCCAAACGTTTCAGCGATTGGGTAACTGTAGGTATCTACCAGCGTCCATCTATCTGGGTAGGGCGAGGAAGAATAGAGAGCGCCGTAATTATTACCAGAGTTTTCGGTGGCATAAAATGTTGGTGTTCCCATGGATCCTTCGTACGAAAGGCTCGTAAACGAGTGGGCATAAGTCCAATCGCCTTCGGGCGAAAAACTACCATAATAATTCGATCCGATATTTCTGGACAGGACATTTATTTGCCCAGCAGGAGATAAACCATAAAAAGAATCCTGACTGTATACATATATCCATTGGTTGCCTGTATAAGCACGATAATAATACCCCGCCTGATTTAGTATGTGCCAGCCTCCCTCGCTCAACTCCAGGATAGAGCCGTCACTTGCACTAAATAAATAAACATTGCCGATCTGAGTGCCAACACCTGCCGCCCCAAGGATATTGTAACTTCCGGTAATACCCGTAGTCACGCTGCTCCAATTAACTCCGTCAGATGATGTCCTAATATATTTTCCGTTACCTTCGTCTACTGCCCCCACAGCATAGAAGTTGGCGCCATCCGAGATTATGTCAGATGGTGAAGAAACCCCTGTACTTACGGTGTTCCAAATGGCGCCACCATCGCTGGAGGCAAGGATATTACCAGTTGTAGCCATAGCGACCAGGGCGGACCCGCTGCCGTAAACAATTTTTGTGACCGTTGCGGTTCCTGAAGGGGTATTGGCAATAGTCCAGCTGAGGCCGTCGGCCTGTGCCTTCGGAAGGGGGTTTATTGATATCAATACCGCCAGTACCAAACCGATCACCAGGGCCGGGAGCAGCAGGGTGAAAAACTTACAATAGTTGAAGCGTTGCATGCGAGGCAGACCACCTTTCTGTTAGTTTTTCCAGCCAATGGGCATGCTTACAGTCGAGGCAGTTAAGAGAAGATTCGGAAAAGGTCTGATCAGGGTATTTCACTTCTCCCTCCGATTTATTTGTGTCGATCATCTCCGATCGTATCTATAGGGCATTGACGCGGCTACCCCCCTTGACCATCTATTCCTGAGGCTGTCTGTCAGATGTTATGAAAGGAGCTGCATTGGGCTGCACGTTTGATGGTTCCGTCCGGAGATCCTGGTCGTATCGATGGTCTGGTTTCAAAGCAGCGGACCAGGCTTCCTGAAATTATATAGAACGCCTGTGAAAAAAAGGTGAAATATTCGTGAAATGGTGTTAACATTTTAGTAAGTTTAACCATGAATGGGTCCGGGGAAATGACGGGATCTGGGAAATGACCGGATCAGGGCGGGGACAGGATCGGGGGTGGATGGGATCGCGGAGAGGCTGGCACTAAAGGGCATCCCGGTCGTCAGAAGCAAGCTGATCATGCCGCAACTGCCACCGGTGATCATGGTGTCCGAACGCCTGCGGCGGCTGTGCAGCGAGATCCTCGAACGGAGGACGGTGATCCTCACGGCCCCGGCCGGCTACGGCAAGACCACCCTGCTGGTGAACGCATTGAATGCAGCCAGATCCGAGGGCTGCAGGATCTGCTGGTACCGCCTGGACGAGTCAGACAGGGACCTGGCCGTCTTTTATACTCACCTGGTAGAGACACTCTTCCCTGAAGAGGAGCACTGGTGGGATGAGCCGCGCTCCTACCTGGCCGACTGCGGCGATATCTTCGCCCAGCACCAGTACCTGAACGCCCTGTTCTGCCAGGAGCTATGGGCCTTTCACAATCATCGCCCCGATGTTAAAACGTTTATTGTGTTCGATGACTTCCACCTGGCGCTGGATACCCCTGCCGTTGCCGGCGCCGTTCAGTTTTTCAGCGACAACCTGCCAGGCAGCTGCGCCGTATACGTCAGCAGCCGTTGGGAGACCGGACTGCTCGCAGGCAAACGAAGCCTGGCCAGGGATGCCCTGGCCCTCTCCCAACAAGATCTCTGTTTCTCAGAGGATGAGCTGGCCGCCTTCATCTCCGAAAGATACGGGGTTGTTCCTGATCAGGGCTTGCTGCGCTCGATCATGCAGCACACGGAAGGCTGGCCGGCCGGAATCATCCTGGTCTGCCAGATGCTGAGCGTGAAAGGCGCTGACCAGACCGGCAGCTTCCTCGACCGGTCTGGCGAAAATGAACCGCTTTTTCAGTACATCACCGCCGAGGTCCTGAAAACGGCCGACGACAGGCTGTTGCGCTTTCTGGTCAAGGCCGCCATCCTGTCCGAGCTTACGGCCTCCGAAGCCGTTGCCATCACCGGGGAGGGTAATGCATCAGAGCTGTTGAAGCTGTGCGAGCATAAAGGGCTGTTCATTCAGAAAATATCCGGCCGCGCCCATGCACCCGCTCTGGCGGGCACCCAGGGCGGGCACCAGCCGACCTACCGTTTCCATTCCCTGTTCCGGGAGTCGCTGCAGCAGATCCAGCTCCAGTACCTGTCGCCGGAAGAGGTCCAGCACTATCACCTCAAGGCCGCCAATTATTATATCGAACACCACAACTTCGACCGGGCGCTCGAGCAGTTGATCCTCTGCGGCAGCGTCGACCAGGCGGTGGCCCTGGTGACCAGAGAGAGCGCCCGGCTGATCGCCTTGGAATCACTGGATCAGCTCCGCCTGTGGTTCAAGATCCTGCCGGAGGAAGGTGGTCTCCGGCAATGGCCACCTGTTGTTTTTTAAGAGCTACATTTACCAGCAGCGGGATATCGGTGAGGCCCTGCGCCTGCTGGAGCGGGCACTGGCAATATTCCGGCAGGCCGGAGACAGCGCCATGCAGATCCACACCTTGCTGGCCATGGCCCGCCTGTATGCTCAGCAACATAACATGTCAGGCTTTAAGAAGATCCACACCCTGGTATCGAGGCTGTATAAAGAAGTGCAAGGCCAGCCCCTCGCCAATATGCTGGCTGTTTTGGATTTCCTCATGGCTGTATCTGACGAGCGGCTGGTAAAGGGGGCCATGCTCTACCAGCGCCTCAGGCTGCAGGCGTTGACGGATGAATGGCAGTGGGCGGCCCCCTTCTATTCGATCATGATGTACTGCCTGCTGGGTGAGCTCGACCGGGCCGAAAGCCAGGCCCGGGAGGTCCTGAAGCTGGAGATGGTAAACAGGTCCGAACTGCTCAAGGGCTATACCCAGATCTATTACTCCTTAGTGCTGCAGATGAAAGACGAGTCGGACCCGCTAATGATTGACGAATTGATGGCCAGCGGCACCAGGTGTGACTACAAGTTCATGCAGGGATGCAGTGAGCGGCTGGCGGCATATGTGTGCTACCGCCGGCGCGATTCGGGAAGGCGCCCTGAAGCATCTCGACGCCAGCACCGGTTATTTCGAGGAGTTGGGCAACAAGGCCATGGCCTGCTCCAACAGGCTCTGGCAATGCCTGTGGCTGTGCGGCGCGCAGCCTCCATCCGGGCTGCTCGCCGGCGCCCGGAGGGCGCTCCAAGACCTGACTGCAAGACCGTCCCGTTACTGTCTCCGGGAGATCAGCCACTCCGTCTTCGGGGCGATTGCCAGGGAGGCCGGGGAATACGAGCTGGCGGAGAAAAGCCTGACTAAAGCAGTGCAGAGAAGCAGGGCCAAGGGCGCCAAGCAGGTACTGTGCGGCTCGCTCCTGCACCTGGCGCAGCTCCGCTTTGACACCGGCGACCAGGCCGGGGGCGAGGACTACTTGCGGCAGGCGCTCGATCTGGCCGCAGCCAACGGGTACGTCATGTTCTGGGACCTGCACCTGCCCACCCTGGCGGCTGTGGCGGCGCGCTGCGTCAAGAGCGGCATCCACGCCGGCCACGCCCAGAAGCTGGTCGCCAGGTATTTCGGCGCTGAAGCGGCTGAATTTCTGAGTAAAAACGCCGTCCTCACCGCCGACGACCGGCTCCGCGAGTTGGCCGCCGCCTTCATCTCCCGGTATGGCAAGGGCCCCCGCCCGGAGCAGGCGGCCGGCGGGAGCGATGAGCCCAGGGCGCCGAAGATCAGCGTCTGCCTGCTGGGCAAGTTTAACATAGCGGTCAATGGCGTCGTCATTCCCGAGCAAGAGTGGAAGACCAAGAAGATCGCCGGCATTTTGAAATACCTGCTGGCATACCGGGGGCAGGCAGTATCCGGGACCGGTTGATGGACGTCTTTTGGCCCGACGTCGACAGGAAGATGGCCTCGATATCGCTGCGGGCCGCGCTCTATGAGCTGAAGAAGGTGCTGAGCAGATACGGCGTGGCGGCAGAGGAAGGGGGGGCGTTCCTCAATGAGCGGAGGGGCAGCCTGGAGGTGCGCCCCGGAAGGCTTCTGGCAGTGGACGTCGATTCCTTTCTGACCTATGCCGGGGAGGCGAGGAAACTGCCTGCGAACAAAAACGGCAGGGCGCGCAAGAAAACCGTTCTCTCCGAATTGGTTGACATGTACCGCGGGGACTACCTGGAGGAAGACGCATATGATGACTGGGCTTTCGCCGAAAGAGAACAGTTGCTCGGTCTATTTCCGGTCCGCCATCGAACTGGCCGATATTTTTTGGAGGGAGGGGGACGACAGGCAGGCCGAAAAACTGCTTTTAAAAATCATGGCCATGGATTATTACAACGAGGAGGCATGTCTGGGCCTGCTTCAAACTGTATATCACCACTAATCAGAGAGGCCGGGCGGCCAGGCTCTACTCCAGCTTTGCCGAGCGCTTCGAAAAGGAGCTCGGCATCAGGCCGGACGAGAGGCTCACAGCAGCAATTAAAAAAGCCTCAAAAAGCCCCGGGGTCTCCAGGAAGAGTCTGAGCTAGCACGGGCGCAGTTTAGGAAAGAAACCGGGAACAGGGGCCGGTGTGTCCGGGTTGCCTGTTTATTGATCTGCGTGGGACCTAGCACTTTTTCCACCGGCGTTTTTAAAATGATGGTGCTCTGGTGGGGCTGATTTCAGCAAAGGGTGAACAGGCAAGAGAGATCTGAAAAAATATGCAGCTATTGTAATAAATTATTTGATATAATAAAATAACAAGTATATGGTATTTATATAAAGTGGGGAGTGGGGAGCGTCCATGAACAAGCAACTCAAAAATTTTACCTTTTCTCTACCGGCAGAGCTGTTAAACAAATTAAGAAACTATGCCCATAGCGGGTATGCTCCTTCTGTAAATGCTGCGGTAAGGGAAGCTTTAGAATCATATGTGCTCAAATTGGAAAAACGGGAGCTGTCTGAGCAGATGAAGGCTGCTGCCGAAGATCCACTCTTTATACAGGATTTAGAAAAAGCCATGAGTGATTTCTCTTATCCTGACTTCGAAGCAACAGAGGAGAAGAGAGAATAGTGGATTATCAGTGGAATATATTCTGGGCGGACCTCAACCCGATCAAAGGTTCCGAACAAGCAGGAACCAGGCCTGTTCTGGTCATTTCCGAGGAAGCGGTAAACCAGGCGCTCCCTGTAGTCACCGTCATCTGTCTCACTGCCTGGAGGCAGGGCAGAAAAATATATCCGGTAGAAGTTATGCTCGAGTCGGAGGAATCACACCTGCCCCGTCCGTCGATCGCCATGGCTCACCAGATCAGGTCGATTTCCAAGGAAAGGCTGATCGAAAGGTGCGGCTGTATTGATAGCGAAGAATGCAGGGAAAAAATAAGAAAGGCAGTCAGGCTCTACCTCGATCTGCCTTGAAAAATTGAAACAGGCGGTCTGTGAACCGCCTGTTTCTGATCCCTTCCTGTCTAATCTGCTTGATTTTGAATGATTTCAAAAAAAATTTCAGGGATCTGAGACTATTCACGCTCCTGATTGGCCGGCCGCAATAATTTTGGAAGACATAAAGTGGGCGTTTAAGTGACTGTAAATACTGGGAGCGCGATCTCTGTATGGCTGGTATATGGCTTGATTTTTGTTGGCAATAGGGCTAAACTAGATTAGGATTCCCGCCCGGGAACCCTGCTTTTTGCAGCACCTATGCCCGTATTGACTTCTAGAAGGTTGAAGGAGATGTGTCGTTATGGAAAGCATTGGCCTGCGCGCCGACCTCCGGCCGCGCGGCACCAAGGGAAGCGTCAACAGCCTGCGCCGCCGGGGAATGCTGCCGGCTGTGGTCTACGGCAGGGATGCCGGCAACATTCTGATCCAGCTGCCGGAGAAGGCGCTGCACAACATCCTGGCGGTGCATAGCACCGGCAGCACGCTGATCAATTTAGAACTGGAGGACCGCTCTTTACCGGTGATGCTCAAGGAGGTCCAGCGCAACCCCCTGCGGCAGAACATCCTGCATGCGGACTTTTTTATGGTGTCTCTGACCGAGGCCATAGAGACGGAGATTCAGCTGCACCTGGTCGGTGAAGCGCCCGGCGTCAGGGATGGAGGCATCCTCCAGCAGATGCTGCGCCAGGTGACCGTCTCCTGCCTGCCGACCCAGATGCCGGAACATATCGTGGCGGACGTCAGCGGTCTGCATATCGGCGACCAGCTCACGGTGGAAGATCTGACGGCGCCGGCCGAGGTGGAGATCCTCACCGATCCTGACAGCATCGTCGTTCTAGTGATGCCGCCGGCGGTGGAGGCCGAGCCGGAGGCGGCGGCAGAAGAAGCAGGCGCCGCCGGGACTACCGAGGGAGAGGAATAGATGCTGGGGGGGTTGCGGGGCATATTTGCCCGTAGCGCTCAGCAGCCAGTCGACAAGATGATCTGCGGCCTGGGTAATCCCGGGCCGTCTTACGCGCATACCCGCCACAACATCGGCTATCTGGTAGTGGAGCGGCTCGCCTCACAACCGGGCGCCGTGCGCACATCCCGGGGCCCTGCCTGGACCACGCTCCGCGGCCAGGCCCGGCTCTGCACCGTGAGCATCGGGGAGACGAGCGTGCTGCTGGCGCAGCCCCTGACCTTCATGAACCTGAGCGGGGAGGCGGTGCGCGGGCTGCTCCGCCGCTTCCGCGTGGCCCCGGCAGAATCTGCTGGTGATCTGCGACGACCTCGACCTGCCCTTCGGGGCGATCAGGCTGCGGGCGGCAGGCAGCGCCGGCGGGCACAAGGGAATGCAGTCGATCATCGGACAGCTGAAAACCCAGGAGTTCCCCAGGCTGCGGGTGGGCATCGGGAGACCGGCCGAGGGGGAGGATCCCGTCTCCTACGTGCTCGGCCTGATCCCCTGGAGCGACAGGGAGCAGCTCGAGCAGGTCCTCGAGCAGGCGGCGGCTGCAGCCAGGGCCTGGGTGACAGATGGCCTGGAGTCCGCCATGAACAGCTTCAACGTCACCAACCCTCGCCCCTGAGGCCAAAGAATGTCCCGTTCAGATATCCTCCAGATTAAATTCTCCAGATGCAAAAATGAAGAGATCGTCCCACTACTGAGGCAGGCCGACCGCGCTTGAAGCCAGGTCTCTCCCGCTTGGCGCGGATAAGCATGCAGATAATTGGATACAATAACCCTGACAAGGGGGTGATCAAAATTCCGACGGGGATAAACTGCAAGATAGAAGAATGCCATCATAACGATGGAGTCGGCGCCTGCAAGGCTGATCAGATAAGGGTCCGGTCTAGCGTCGCCGACAGGAGGTGCAACATGACCGAGAATACCTGCTGTGAGACCTTTAAGCCGAAAATGGCGTGAGGCCGACCGGCCCTTTCTTGGCAGGAAGCCGAGCCGGTAGAGCCTGAGTGGAGCAACGGGAACGGTGATGACACCGGAACCGGCCGGAGTCCTGGTTTCTAAAAACCTTGGGATTTTCTAACGAATCCCGGGTTTTTTAATTGGGAGAAAAATTCGACCTGGCGCAGCTGCAGGCCGACCTGGCCGCCCTGCAGGTTGACCGCCCCCTTATTTTTTAAGCCTGCCTAAAAAAGCCAACCCAACCAGGTGCATGAAACCCTCTGCTTATGGTTACACTATGGAGAAGCGCTTGCCCAGTATTTTCCTGGTGCCGGGTCCGGCGGGCCAGAACCTGCCGGCCTTCCGGCGTGTTCTTTTCGGCCCATGAAAATAGCGGCCGGGAACCCGGGGTGCCCGGAAACAGCTCCCGGGAGCAGCGGAAGACAGCGCCCGGGGAAACAGGGGGAAAGGGAAACAATAAGGCGGGCGGGGCGCGGGGCCGGCAGGGAAGGAGGTGAAGACATATGGATGAAGGAAACCAGGATGACGACCGCCGCGGCCGCGGCGGCAACAGCATGAGCCGCATCCTGAACGACGGCTGGCTGGCGCATATAGTCAGGTTCGTGGTAGCGGCGATAGTGCTGATGATAGTGAGCTACATCACGCCCGGTTTTACCAGGCTCGGCTTTGGGTACGCCCTTCTGGCCGCCCTTCTGATCACGGCGATCGGGTACGCCCTGGAGGCGCTGTTCGGGAGGGGCATCTCTCCGTACTCCCGGGGAGCGGTGGGTTTTATCGTCACCGCGATCATCTTTTATGCGATTCAGTTCCTGATGCCTGGCGTGACTATCACCGTTTTGGGCGCCGTGATCGGAGCGCTGATCGTAGGTATTATTGATATGTTCGTGCCTACAGGAATTCGCTGAAACCAGGCGGATGGCCGGACTGGCGCCCTGTTTCCGATGCGCTACGCTTGCAGGCTGCGAGATTTTCCTGCAATTAAAAGCGGCGGCGGCGCCGTCTGCGGCAGCAAGACCATTTCATCGAGTCAACGCCCAGAACCGCTCTCCAAAGGGAGGACCGCTCCCGGAAGAGGGCGGTTTTTTTCGCACTGCTGCTTCTGGCGTCCTTGCAGGCTGTCCAGCAGCAGAATGTTCTAAAGCAGCAACCCCTGACAGCCGAACTATAATGATGGAGTTTAATACAAGTCTCATGATAAACTGCTGCCAAGATCAGATGCAGGGAGCCGGCTGCCTTTAAAACGATCCGGTCACACCCTTGTTCACCGCTCACGCCTCTCCCGCACCAGGCGATCATTCCTGACAGTAAGATTATCAGAGGAGGAAGAACTAAAGATGAGCGTTCGGGAACTGAGGTTCTATCTCAACGGCAAAGAGATGCATCTGGCAGAGTGGCCGGGCGCCGGGGAGGCCATCGTCTGCCCTCCATGGCCTGACATGCAATACTCATTGGTTCGATCTGCTGGGCGAAAAACTGTCTCCCGCGCACAGGGTCATAGCATATGATCTGCCGGGAAGGGGTGGTAGCTCAACCCCGCTGGCAGGTCAGGGCTACCCGGAACACGCCGCGGATATCCTGGCGATCATCGATCGGCTTGAACTGAACGACATCACTCTTCTGGGCCACTCGGTTGGCGCCATGATTGCATGCCATTTCGCCTCTCAATACCCCGAGAAGTTGAAGAGGTTGGTGCTGATCGACGGCGGGATGGACCCCGATCTGTCGATCCTGGTAGCGATCCAACCTATACTGGACAGCCTTGGCCAGAAATATCCCTCCTTTGAAGCATACCTGGAGTTCATGCGGAGCACTCCATTTTATACCGTGTGGTCTCCTTTCTGGGAAAGCTGCTTCTATCATGACGTGGAGCATCGTCCCGATGGCAGCGTGGTGAACAAGATGTGTAGCCGTTATATTTTCCAGGAGATGATGGCCATGCACAAGGTGCAGGTAAATCAATTGCACCAGAAGATCAAAACCCCTGTCCTGGTGCAGAGGGCGTCTCAGGGCTTGGGGCTGCCAGGCGTCTTCATGCTGACCAAGAAAAAAGCGGAGGAGATCGCCGGTCTCGTACCCGGCAGCCGGCTGGTGACGATAGAGAACGCAAACCATTTCGATATCGTGACGAGAGACGAGACCGCCCGTGAGATAGAGGAATTCCTGGCCGCCAGCTGACGCCGGGTTCGCAGCAGGCGGCCCCTACCAGAATTTGGACATCGGTGTTTTCAGATTGGGGTAGCGATATCTTTACCCGATAAGAGCCGTGCCGCTCTCAAAAAGAGGGCGGTTTTTTTATCTCATTTGGCCAAACCGCCCGCTCTGAGGCCGGATCCCGCTTCGGATTTTTTAGCTTGCCCTGTTCCTATTGATATAATATTAGTGCATAATTACATGTGCGGCGCTCATTCTGCCAGAAAATGAGTCATGCCGCACGCCGTTATAAGAGAATCTTTGATTCTAATTATCGGGCATAAAGCCCGATGTATCTAAGGTAGATGCTTCTTGAAACTTTGTACTGCCGCACGCCGTTATAAGAGAATCGTTGATTCAGCTTATCGGGCATGAAGCCCGATGTATCTAAGGTAGATGCTTCTTGAAACTTTGTGCTGCCGCACGCCGTTTTAAGTCGGGGCAGGATTAAGCGTGACAGTGTCGAAAATAGAAGGGCTGAGAAACAACAGCGCATAAGCGCGGATGGAGCTTACGCCAGCGCCGGCGCCCCGGGTGCCGGGAGCGGGCTTGGGTGCCTGACCCGCTAAAGCGGGTACCCGGGCGCCCTCTGGGCGCGGGCGGATCACCCCAGTGGACAGACCGCCGGGCAAGCATAGCCGACGGCGGATCATTCCGGATCAATCAAGATTGATAAAACAACCAGATCGATAAAACAAATGGAGGTTCAGCGTACCAATGCCTAAAAATAAGCCTAGACACAAGAAGGCGGGCGCCAAGAGCGCGAGCGGCCCAGCCTCATCCAGGGCTTCCGACAAGGTCAAGGCGCAGAAGGACGGGGCTCGCGCCGGGCGCCCTCCGGGCGCGGCGTCAGGCGGACATCAGGGCAAGGTGGTGCCGCTGGCCCAGAGCGGACGCGGGCGCAAGTCTGCGTCCGACGGCAGGGCAGCTGCGGCTGCACCGGCCAAGCGCCTGCGCTTCATCCCGCCTGCTGCTGCTGAAAGGCTGGGCCAGCTCGGCAATGCGGCCGGCCAGGCCTGGCAGCGGCTGCTGATCCGCCTCCGGGGCGTTGCGCCCCCGGACAACGGCGCTGCGGGCACAACTGCCAGGAGCGGGAGTTCTGGCCGCGCCGGCGCCAGGCTGGGCGGGCATCCCGCAGCCGGCAAGGCAGCCGGGGCTGCAGCCAAAACCCCACGGGGCAACCTTCCTGCCGGATCCATCGTCGAGACTGTCTCCGGCGGCTACTGGATCGGACCGATCGACCGCTTTTACGGCCATATGCTGGACCGGTGCGCGGAATTTATGAAGGCCAGCCTGCCGCCGCTGCAGCGGATAGCAGAGCAGGCCGCCACATACGACGGCATGATGGCCGTGCTGCTGGCGATCATGCTCTTCTACCCACCGTACCTGCGAGGGCTATTCTTCTCGAATGAACTGCTGCCGACGCATATGCTGACCGCAGCCGTATTCGCCCTGTTCGCATTCTACAAGCTGATGCACAAGGAACTCGTCTTCTTGGAGCGGCCTCTCGACTACGCCGTCTTCATTCTGCTGGGGCTCTACGTCACCAGCACGATCGGTGCCGTGAGCGTCCACGACGCCCTTCTGGGAGTGCTGAAGATGGCCAACTACGCGGCCATATACTGGCTGCTGGCCCAGAGCGTGCGCTCGCTGTCCGGGGTGCGCGGCTTCCTCGGGGTATGGCTGGCCAGCGGCGCCGGCGTCTCCCTGCTGGGCTGGGGCACTGCCATCGGCACCTTCAGCTATAACGCCGCTTTTACGGGAGGACGGCTGAGCTCCAGCCTCCAGTACCCGAACTCGCTGGCCTCCTTCGAGACCGCCATCAACCTGTTGGGCCTCTACCTCTGGAACGAGTATCGCCGCCACAAGGTTCTGGGGTCTCTGCTGGCGGTGGCCAACTACCTTCTGTTTCTGGCCATCCTGGGGTCACAGTCCCGGGGCGGGCTGCTGATCTATCCGGTGGGGCTGGTGCTGCTGCTGATCGGATTGGGGCGGGATCGCTGGCGCGCCCTGGGCCTGTTCGCCATGCAACTGGTGGCCTCCCTGGCGGTGATCAGCGGGATCATGGCCAACGCCAACGCCCAGACACACACCGCCGCCATCCAGCTCCACGGCTGGCTCTGGCTCCTGGCCGGCGCGGTGCTGGTCTCGCTGTTCCACCTGTCATGGCTGTACTATACGGAGAGAGCCCGGCAGCCCCGTGCTGCCGTCAGCCGCCCGAAACCCTGGGTGGCCCCTGCCGCCGCCGCCCTGGTGGTGGTGATCCTGGCCGGAGCAGGCTTCGGCCTGTGGCGGGAGCGGGCCGAAGTGAGGGCCTTTGCCTCCAAGGCAGCGCCCGGCTCCGTGTTCCAGCGCCTGGGGACGATCTCCACCGGCGACATCAACCTCCTGGAGCGGGAGTCTTACAGCCGCGATGCCCTGAAGATCATGACCTCCAGCCCCTTGAACGCCCTCCTGGGGGCCGGCGGGGGCGGCTGGAACGCCATCTACCATAAATTCCAGAGCTATCTCTACTTCTCCACCGAGGTGCACGACCACTTCCTGCAGGTGGGAGTGGAGACCGGTTTTCCTGGCCTGCTCGACTTCCTGCTGATCTGGGCCTTCTTCATCCTTACGGCCTGGAACATCTACCGCCTTGCCAGAGCGGGGGGCCGGCTCAAGACGCCGGAAGGCGTGCCGGCCGCGGCCTGGGCGCTTCTCAGCGCCGCTGTCGCCCTGGGCCTGGCCGCGGCGATCGACTTCAACCTCTCCCTGGGAGCGGTGTCCCTGCTGCTTTACGGGATGTTCGGACTGATGGCCGGACTGGATCGCCTGTATGGGCCTGCGGCATCGGCCCGGGCTGCCGCTGCCGAGGTGGCGGCCGCCCTGGACAAACAAGTCAAGAACCGGCGTCGCCGCGAGGAGCAGAACTCTGCCTGGAAGATGCCGCCGTCCCTGCAAGGGATGATCGTGGGCGCTCTGGCCCTGGTTTTCTTCTTCACCCCCCTCGTAGTACTGATCGGGATGCAGTACTCCAATACTGCCGCCGCGGAGGACAAGAGCAAAGACACCCAGCAGGCGATCACGGACTACCAGCAGGCTATCAGCCACGATGTCTGGGATCCGGACTACCGCTCCCAGTTGGCCGCTGATTATATGAGCCAGGTTCAACAGGACGAGCAGCAGGCCAACGGCTCCCAGACCAACCAGAGCGACATCGCAAACCTGCTGTCCGAGGCCTCGGAGCAGATGAGCGCCGCAGTCCGGGAAAACAGCGGCGATGCCAGCATTGCCCAACTATACGCCGAGGTCTTGTTTCAAAACGGCAACCTCGTCCAGGGCCTGAGCGAACTGAGGACTGCGGTCGCCCTGCAGCCGATGGTGATCGCCAACTATCAGAATCTGGCCAGCGGATACTTTGAGGGCGGGCGCTACCTGCTGGACCATGTCAGCCAGACGCCTACAGACAACAATGCCGCCCAGGAGCGCCAAGCAGGGCAGAACTACCTGGAACAGATACTCACGATACCCAAACAGATCCAGGAACGGGCGGCCAGCATCACTCCCGCCGAGATCAAGATGTGGGCACCTGGCCAGCCCCTGCTCACGGTGTCACCGCAGATCAACCTGGAAATCGGCAAGGCCTATGTGCTGCTGGGGCAATACCAGCAGGCAGATGCGCCCCTCGCCGCCGCAGTGCAAGATTCCAGCAGCAAGCCGGAGGCGCAGCTGTTCCAGGGCCTCTCTCTGCAGCAGCAGGGGCAGGCTGGTGAGGGCCAGGCCCTGATCGACGGGGCGCTCAAGGCCCAGCCGGACTTGCAGCAGGAGCTCGGCAACATGCAGCCGATCCTGACGCCGCAAAAGGGGAAGTAACGCCTGGAGATGAGACAGGTAGGGGACGCTGAAGCCCTGATTCATGCGAACCCCGCCCTGTTATCACTTCAGGCACCGGAGGCTGCCGCCGATAAATGAGATGAGGAGCAAAAATTTTAAAAATTATGCAGGAATTTATCGGTTAAAATAGAAAAATATTTATTAATGCTGGTGGGAATGGCCACCGTTAAGGCGGTGGTTTTTTTTACATATTCAGAAAGCGTGGATGATTGGATGATTGATCATGCATTTTGATTACGACCTGATCGTGGTTGGCGGAGGGCCGGCCGGGTGCGCCGTGGCCAGGGAAGTGGCTGCAAGCGGCTTCCGGGTGCTGGTGCTCGAGGAGCACCAGCGGATGGGCGAGCCTCTGCAATGCTCCGGGCTGATCAGCCCCAGGACGCTGGAGATATCCCGTGTCTCCAAAGGGCTGGTGCAGCAAAAGCTGATTGGCGCACGGGTGCATGCCCCGGGCGGCCGGATCCTGAATTTGACCGGCACCCGGCCTTACGCCCTGGCCATCGATCGCATCCTGTTTGACCGCGATCTGGCCGGGCAGGCGCTGGCATCCGGAGCTGTGATCCGGGAAGGGCAGCGTGTGACCGGCCTGGAATCGATACCCGGAGGCGTCTGTGTGTCCTGTTCCGAAGAGAAGCTGACCTGCCGGCTGGTGGTGGGCGCAGACGGGCATGGCTCGCTGGTGGCCCGCTGGCTCGCCCTGCCCCCGGTGCGCGAGCTGGTGCCGCTGTTTGCCGCCGATGTGGAGATTCCAGGGCTGAACGGCCAGGTGGTGGATATCTTCCTGGGCCGCAATGTCGCCCCCGGTTGGTTTGGATGGGTAATCCCGACCAGCGCCGGCCAGGCCCGGGTGGGGGCCGGGGCGCTGCCCGGAATGTCCCCGCGGGCCTGTTTTCAGATGTTGGCAGAATTCTATCCCGCCTTGTTCCAGGGCCTGAGGATTGTCAAGAGCACGGGGGGGCTGGTGCCGGTCGGGATGCGCAGCCGCACCTGGGGGCCTCATGCCATGGTGGTGGGTGATGCTGCCGGCCACGTCAAGCCGATCTCCGGGGGCGGCCTCTACCTCGGCCTGCTGGCGGCGGACCGCTGCGCTCAGATGGCCAAGGCAGCCCTGTCTGCAGGGAACTTCAGCGCCGCTTTCCTCTCCCGCTACCAGTTGGCCTGCGAGGCGAAGATCGGGCTGGAGATCAGGTGCGGCCTGCACCACCGGGATGTTTTTCTGAAGCTGAGCGATGCGGAAATGGACGGCTTGATCGCCTTTTTTGACAGGCCGTACTGGCGCAAGCTCATTCTGAAATACGGCGACCTCGATCACCACTCGGTGGTGGCCGAAAAGCTTACACTGGCGCCGCCTTGGGCGCAGCGCTTTCTTGCCAGCGGTCTCAAGCTGCTGCTCTCCACCACTCTGCCTGAACTCTGATATCAGCTTCCAACCAGCCCCGCCAGGCATCACCGCGCCCCTGACTTGAAGGCGGTGCCATTATCCGCACCCGCCGGGCGCCCATAGATCCTCGCGGACAGGGCCGGTTCTCGCCGGCCTTTCAGGTTGCGCTTTTATAGGTCCTCGCTGCTGAAAAAGTGCTAGACGTCAAAGGGAAAGGGTAAAATATAGTGAATCTATAAAAGGACCACGGCCGGGCGGACGGCCGGATCTGATAGCATTGATAGCATGCGTGGCATGCGGAATTTTGGGCTGATATGAGGGCTGATGTGAACGGTATGATGATGTTCCGGGTCATGTCCAGCCCCGGGAAAAAGGGGGAAGTTTGATGAGAGTGCTGGTGACAGGAGGAGCCGGTTTTATCGGCTCTCATATCGTGGACGGACTGCTGGAGGCGGGGCACGAGGCTGCGGTGGTGGACAACCTGAGCAGCGGCAGAAGGGAGAACCTGAACCCCGGCGCCCGCTTCCACGAGGCGGATATTTGCAGTCCCGGGCTGGCGGAGATCTTCGCCGGGGGCAATTTCGACCTGGTCAGCCACCATGCCGCCCAGATCGACGTACGGCACTCGGTGGTGGACCCGCTGGACGATGCCCGGGTCAACATCCTGGGGCTGCTCAACGTTCTGGAGTGCTGCCGGCGTTACGGGGTCAGAGGGGTCGTCTTCGCCTCTTCCGGGGGCGTCGTCTACGGCGAGCCGTCGCGGCTGCCGGCCGCAGAGACCTTTCCCAAGGGTCCCCTCTCGCCCTACGGCGTGAGCAAGCTCAGCTCGGAGTTTTACCTGTGCTACTACGCACAGGGCCAGGGCTTGCCCTGCGTCACCCTGCGCTACGGGAACGTATACGGGCCGCGCCAGGACCCGAACGGAGAGGCCGGTGTGGTGGCCATCTTCGGCGAGAGGCTGCTCCGGGGCGAGACGCCGGTGGTCTACGGCGACGGTGAACAGCTCCGGGACTATGTATTCGTCGGGGATGTGGTCAGGGCAAACCTGCTGGCCATACAACGCCTGTTGGGCGCACCTTGCGCGGCTACACCGGGCGGGTGTGCCATCAACGATTTTGCCTACAATATCGGCACCGGCCAGGGAACCTCGGTCAACGAACTGTACGACCTGCTCCGGGAGATCACCGGGTTCCAGGGTGCGGCAACGCATTGCCCGGAGCGCGCCGGCGAGCTGCGGCGCATCTTCCTGGATGTCAGCAAGGCTAGGGAGGAACTGGGATGGGAGCCCCAGGTCAGCCTGAGGGAAGGGCTCGCCCGGACCGTCGCCTACCTGGCCGGCGCCTTGCCATCCGCTCTCGAGTTGGAAAGGTGAGGGAACTCTAGATTTCTCAAAAAAGGTTTCTAACGCGGCTAAAAATAGCATAAAAGCGGGATTATCACCCTAGATATCGGGGAAAATTAATCCTGAATCAATTTTCAAAGATGCTGCCGATCCTGTATAATCAAGGTCAAACAAAGTCAAAACGGCCATTGCCCGTGCAGGGAGAAATTGTTATGTGGTCGCTTGTTTCTGAGATCGAGTCATACCTAAAAGAGATGATCAGGGAGAGCCCGAGGGGCTGGATCGAGATCAGCCGCAAGGAACTGGCGGGGCACTTCGAGTGTGTGCCGTCCCAGATCACCTATGTGGTCAACACCCGTTTCACCACGAAACTCGGTTATTTTGTGGAGAGCCGCCGGGGTGGCAGCGGCTATATCCGGATCTGCCGGCTGGGGGCGCCCGAGGCGGAGACGGGCAGGCAGCCGCCGGGCGTCCGCGCTGCGGGCGCGCACGCCGAAGATACCGGGGCCGCTATGCGGCCAGGCAGACTGGATAGTGTCGTGGAGGAGTTTCCGGTAATTCTGTTCAACCTTGCGCAGCGGGGGATTCTGACCGAACGGGAGATAGCCCTGCTGCTAGCAGTCTTCCGGGCGTTGGAATCAAGCATACCCGGCGGTGAGGGGAACAGCTCCGGTTCCAAATCCTGAAGGAGATCCTGAGCAGCGGAGAGCTGTTTTGAGGGTTTTGCGCCTGTGATTTATGACCTCAGGTGATTGTGAACAGTGCGCCAAGGTCTTTATTCATTTGATTTGTCACTGAAGGGAGATAGTCTTGTCAATGCTCACCACCTATAGAGGTGGGAGCTTGTCCTACCAGTTTTCGGCCTGCAGCCCGTCAGTTTGAGACGAGATGTACATTCGGCCGGTTGACGGCGACCTCACCATCTAGAGGTTCTCCAAGCCTCTAAACAGCTGGGCAGGACTTGTCTGCAGGATGCACCTGCTAGTTGCATTATACCGCAATCTCACGAAAGGGGGTATGGCGCATTCCTCCCTACTTTAGAAGTAGGAGTCTCCTGCGCCAAAACTGATGAACTGTGATGAATGCAAGCAGCAACCGGCTACGGTGCACTTGACCAAGATCTTGAACAACGAGAAGACAGAGCTGCACCTGTGCGAGGATTGTGCGCGGCAGCACCCGGAGTTGCCCTTCAATTTCAACTTCAGCCTGGAGCCGAACCTGTCGATTCAGAAGCTCCTGGCGGGCTTGCTGGGAGGCTCCAAGAGCCCCGACCCGGAGGACCCGGAGGAGGGGACAGCCGAGAACTCGCTCAAGTGCCCGAACTGCTCTCTCACTTACAAGCATTTCGGCCAGCTCGGGCGTTTTGGCTGCAGCCAATGCTATCAGGCCTTCTCTCCCCAGATCGAGCCGTTGCTGCGCCGGGTGCAGGGGAACAGCCGGCACACCGGCAAAATGCCGCAGCGAGCGGCTGGCTTGCTGGGTTTCAGGCGGGAGTTGGAGAACTTGAAGGAGGAGCTGCAGGACGCCATCAGCTCCGAGGCTTACGAGCGTGCGGCTGCGCTGCGCGACCGGATCCGCGCCCTGGAGGGCGTCCAGTGAGGACCGGCCCGCACCGCCCGCAACTGACCCGCATACTTGAAGGGAGAAATGGCAATGGCGATCCAGGATACGTTGGACAGCGCCCATAGCAACTGGATGGAGGCTGAGGGCCCGAGTCCGAAGTCGTGATCAGCTGCCGGGTGCGGCTGGCCCGCAACCTGGCCGGGTATCCCTTTCCACACCAGATGTCCCAGGAAACGGGAGGGGAGGTGGTCCGCCTGATGCAGGACGTGATTGCCGATCCGGGTACCAGGGAGCAGCTGGGGCCGCTGTTTTACGTTCCGCTGGAGGAACTGTCGCCTTTAGATAGGCAGATACTGGTGGAAAAACATCTGATCAGCCCCCAGCATGCCGGCGATGAGCGGCCAAACCGGGGGCTCATCCTGAGGCCGGACGAGGCCGTCAGCATCCTGGTCAACGAGGAGGACCACCTGAGAATCCAGGTGCTGTACCCGGCCCTGCAGCTGCAAGCGGCCTGGGATCTGGCCAACCAGGTGGATGACACCCTGGATGCCAAACTGGACTATGCGTTTGACGAGCAGTACGGCTACCTCTCCTGCTGCCCCACCAACGTGGGCACCGGGCTGCGGGCCTCCGTAATGATGCATCTGCCGGCTCTGGCCATGTCGGGCCAGGCCCAGGGGAGTGTTCACCGCCCTGTCCAAACTGGGTTTTGTCGTACGGGGGCTGTATGGTGAGGGGACCGAGGCCAAGGGCAACCTGTTTCAGGTCTCCAATCAGATCACGCTGGGATCCAGCGAGCAGGAGATCGTCGACAGTCTGGTTGCGGTCAGCCGCCAGGTGATCGAGCAAGAGCAGCTGGGCCGGCGCTCGTTGATGCAGGAGCGGCAGCCCCAGGTGGAGGATATGGTGTACCGCGCTTACGGGGTATTGACCAATGCCCGCATCGTGAGCGCGGATGAGGCGATGTTCTACCTCTCCTGCCTGCGTTTCGGCATCGATCTCGGCCTGCTGCATAACGTAAATAGAAGAACTTTGAATGAGCTGCTGGTCAGGGCGAGGGGCGCCTTCTTGCAAAAAGGCGCCGGGAAGGAAATGAATGAACTGGAGCGCAACATCGAACGGGCGAGCGTCATCAGGGAGGCCCTGGCGGTCGGTGGCGCTGCCTGCTGAACGGTTTGCAGCCTGCCTAAAACGGTATGCGGCAGCACCAAGTTTCATGAGAATCTACCTTAAAAAAATCGGGCTTTAGGCCCAATAGTTAGAATCAAAGATTCTTATAAAACGGCGTTGGCGACAGGATTACGATCAGATCTTTAAAAAATTAGATCTGTAAAAAAAATTAGAGGAAAAATCGCTGCAAAGCTCGTGGTTTGAGAACTCGGGAGTTTGACGCCCGAGCCTGGCGGCCGCCGGTCGAGCACCGGCGCATCCCGGCCTGAGGCCGGGCAAGGAGGTGTTTTCCATGTTTGGAAGATTTACCGAGCGTGCCCAGCGGGTTTTTATGCTGGCACAGGAAGAGGCCAGAAGGTTGAAGCATCCGGCGGTAGGCACCGAGCACCTGCTGCTGGGGCTGCTGCGTGAGGGCGAGGGTATTGCGGCCAGGGCGCTGCAGTCCCTGGGCCTGGATTTGAACAAGGTTCGGGAAGAGGTGGAGAAGATCGCCGCTCCGGGCGACAACCGGGCGGGCGACGAGGTTGGCCTGACTCCCCGCGCCAAAAAGGTGCTGGAGCTGGCCCACGAGGAGGGCCGGCGCCAGGGAGTCAGCTACGTGGGCACCGAGCATTTGTTATTGGGCCTGATCCGGGAGGGCGAGGGCGTGGCCGCCCGGGTGCTGATCGGCCAGGGACTGACCATGGACGCCGTGCGGCGCCAGGTATTGATGCTGCTGGGCGGCATCGGGCCGGCTGCGCCGGGCCATGCAGGAGCGGGCGCCGCTCAGCCCCGCAGCCAGACCCCGACTCTGGATGAGTTGGGACGCGATCTGACCCAGCTCGCCCGGGAGGGCAAGCTGGACCCGGTCATCGGACGTGATAAGGAGATCGAGCGGGTGATCCAGGTGTTGTCCCGGCGCACCAAGAACAACCCCTGCCTGATCGGCGAGCCGGGAGTCGGCAAGACTGCCATCGCCGAGGGCCTGGCCGAGCGGATCGTGGCCGGAAAGATGCCCGAGACCCTGAACGACAAGCGGGTGGTCACCCTGGACATGGGCGCCGTGGTGGCCGGGACCAAATACCGGGGTGAGTTCGAGGAGCGCCTGAAAAAAGTCATAGATGAGATCCGCGCCTCCGGCAACATCATCCTGTTCATCGACGAGGTGCATACCCTGGTCGGCGCGGGCGCCGCCGAGGGGGCGATCGACGCCGCCAACATCCTCAAGCCGGCCCTGGCGCGGGGTGAACTGCAGTGCATCGGCGCCACGACCCTGGACGAGTACCGGAAGTACATCGAGAAGGACGCCGCCCTGGAGCGGCGCTTCCAGCCGGTCAACGTCGGCGAGCCGACGGTGGACGAGACGATCGAGATCCTCAAGGGCCTGCGCGACCGCTACGAGGCGCACCACCGGGTCAAGATCACCGACGGCGCCCTGAAGGCGGCAGCCCGGTTGGCGGATCGCTACATCACCGACCGCTTCCTGCCGGATAAGGCCATCGACCTGATCGACGAGGCCGGCGTCGCGGGTGCGCCTGCAGATCTACACCGCTCCGCCCGACGTCAAGGAGCTGGAGGAGAAGCTGGAGCTGCTGCAGAAGGAGAAGGACGGCCGCCATCGCCGGCCAGGAATTCGAGCAGGCCGCCAGCTTCCGCGACAAGGAGCAGCAGCTGCGGGCGCAGACTGGAGCGGAGCAAGAACGACTGGAACCAGCGCAAGGAGCTGGAGCGAGTCCATCGTGGCCGAGGAGGACATCGCCGTCATCGTCTCCAGCTGGACCGGCGTCCCGGTCATCAGGCTGCGGGAGGAGGAGTCCGAGCAAGCTGCTGCACATGGAGGATGTGCTGCACCAGCGGATGATCGGCCAGGATGAGGCCGTCAAGGCGTCTCCCAGGCCATGCGGCGGGCCCGCGCCGGGCTGAAAGATCCCAAGAAGCCCGATCGGCTCCTTCATCTTCCTGGGGCCCACCGGGGTGGGCAAGACGGAGCTGGCGCGCGCCCTGGCCGAGGCCCTCTTCGACGACGAGGACGCCATGGTCCGCATCGACATGTCCGAGTACATGGAGAAGCATCACGGTCTCCCGGCTCCTGGGAGCGCCTCCCGGCTATGTCGGCTACGAAGAGGCCGGCCAGCTACCGAGGCGGTGCGGCGCAGCCCCTACTCGCGTGGTGCTGTTCGACGAGATCGAGAAGGCCCACCCGGACGTGTTCAACATGCTGCTGCAGGTCATCGAGGACGGCCGGCTGACCGACGCCAGGGGGCGCAAGGTAGACTTCGCAACACCGTGGTGATCATGACCTCCAACGTGGGCGCCAACCTGATCAAGCAGGAGTCCCGGTGGGCTTCAAACTCGACGGACAGGCGGCGGCTGCCAATAATTACGAGGCCATGAAGGACCGGGTGATGGAGGAGCTCAGGCACACCTTCCGCCCCGAGTTCCTGAACCGGGTGGATGAGATCATCGTCTTCCATTCCCTGGACGAGGAGGACATGAAGCAGATCGTGAGCCTGATGCTGCGGAGCGTGGCCCGGCGCATCGCCGAGTACGGCCTGTACCTGGAGTTCACCGAATGCGCCAGGGACCTGCTGGTGCGAAAGGGCTTCGACACGATCTACGGGGCGCGGCCGCTGCGCCGGGTGATCCAGCGGATGGTGGAAGACCGGCTGTCCGAGGAGATGCTGGAGGATAAGATCAAGAGCGGCGACCTGGTGGTCGTGGATGCCCAGGACGACGAACTGGTCTTCTGCCAGAAGCAGATGGCGCCCGCCGGCGGGTAGCCCGCCGCCACAGATCGGGCCTGATCAGCCTGGCTATCCTGGCTATATAGACGAAAAGAGGCCTGCGCAGGCGTTTCACCTGCGCAGGCATTTTTTTCTCTTTCAGGGCCGGGTTAGTAGATGGCGGTGGGGTAGAGCCAGGTGGCCACGGAAATCATGAGCACGGCGACGGCGGCCAGGATGGCGAAGTCGGCCCCGGCATTAACCTGCCCGGTGACCAGAAAGCCCCTGAGTAAATTCACCACGTAGGTGAGGGGGTTGACCCGGGAGACCGTCTGCAGCCAGGGGGGCATGATGCTGATCGGGTAGAGGGCGTTCGAAGCGAAGAAGAAGGGCATGGTGAAGAGCTGCCCGAGGCCCATGAAGCGCTCCCGGGTTTTGACGATAGACGCCAGGATCATCGAGAAGCTGGCAAAGATCATGCCGCCGAGCATGATGGTGGCCACTACGCCCAGTATCGGGACGAAGTGCCATATCAGGGGAATCCGCAGCAGCAAGGCCAGGATTACGATCACCACGACCTGGGTGAGCGACCGGATGCCTGCGGCCAGGGCCTTGCCCAGGATGAAGACGCTGCGCGGCAGGGGCAGCGCCAGCAGCTTCTGAATCAGGCCGAGGTCGCGCTCCCAGATGATGGCGATCCCGAAGAAGATCGAGATGAACATCATCGATTGGGCGAGGATGCCCGGGCCAGGAAGGCCTGGTAGGGAACTCCGCCGGTCGGTATCGCCCGCAGCCGGGAAAAGGCCTCGCCGAAGATCAGCAGCCACAGCGCCGGCTGCACCGCCCTGGTACACACCTCGGTCGGGTCGTGGATGAGTTTTCGCACCTCCAGCTCCACCACGGCGGCAACTCCGCGCAGCCAGACCGCCAGCCAGGAGGCCTGGGTATTACCGGCCGGTCGTCAACCGAGACGCCTGGCGACTTTGCGAGTACGTTTGACATCACGATAATCGGCCTCCTCCTCGTATTCTGCCCCGGTGAAGTAGCGGAAGGCATCATCCAGGGTGGCGTCGGGATGTCCCGTAGCTGCCTTGAGTGCGTCCGGGGTGTCCATGGCGGAGATTATGCCGCGGTTCATGATGGCTACCCGGTCGCACAGCGCCTCCGCCTCCTCCATGTAGTGGGTGGTGATCAGGATGCTGAGCGGGTAGTGCTGCCGGAAGTTGTGGAGCAGGTCCCAGACCGTCCCCCGGGCTACCGGGTCTAGCCCCACCGTCGGCTCGTCCAGGAAGAGAAGGTCCGGCTGCATCAGCATCGCCTGCCCGATTTCCAGGCGTCGTATCATGCCGCCCGAGAACTGGTTGGCGCGCTTGTTGGCGGCGTCCGTCAGCTCCATCACCTCCAGGATATCTTCGATCCTTCTGGCTCGCTCCTCCTTGGGGATGCCGATCAGCTTGGCGAAGATCAGGAGGTTTTCATACCCGGTCAGATCGCCGTCGGCAGACAGCGCCTGGGGCACGTAGCCGATGAACCGGCGCACCTGCGTCGGCTGCTTTCTGATGTCGTAGCCATGGACCAGGGCCGTGCCCGAGGTGCAGGGGATCAATGTGGCCAGCATCTTGACGGTCGTGGTTTTTCCCGCGCCGTTCGGCCCCACCAGCCCGAACACCTCTCCCTTGGCTATGGTGAAGCTGATGTGGTTTACCGCTGTCTTGTTGCCGAAGTTTTTGGTCAGGTTCTCTACGATAACGATGCCTTGTTCTGCCATTGCCGCCCCCTCATAATACTGTTTGGTTTCCGAACTATATTCCCTAATAAATATTATGCACACTCGTCCGAAATGTCAATCTCCCGTATTGAGTGCAAATACAAACAAGCACCGGTATGGGTGCTTGTTTGCAGTGCCGCTGCTGCTTCGATCAGGCTGATAGGCCGGGATCTCGACACTCTACGAGATCGAAACGATCCTGCCGGTGGAATACCACTGTACGTTCTTGTTGAATAGCTGGCTGACCGCCCTGAGCGGAACCATCATCCGGCCGTTGACGATCCGGGGCGCTACATCGGTAGTGTAAGATGTACCGTTGCGGTACATCTGCTGGGAGTTGTTCCTGAGCAGGATCTGGTTGGATCCGTCAGTGATGGTGACCGTGCCGTCAGTATTCCATTGGACGTTGTTATCGGACACGCCCAAAGAGTCGGCAATACTGCGGATCGGGACCATGACCCGGTTGTTCACGATGGTCGGTTGCACGTCGGAATTGAGTTCATTGCCATTGGTGAAAACGCTGACATTGCTGTTGCCCTGTTGCTGGTAAATCTGGCCAAGCTGCGTATAGGCCCAGCTGGCCTGCTCGAGCTTGATGATCTGCTTCAGGAACGCTTCCGCCTGAGCATAGTTGCCATTGTCGACTGCCGTGATGATCTGCTGCTTCAGGCTGTTTAACAGATCGGCGGTCTGGTTCTGGCTGCTGGAGAGCTGCTCAATCTGCTGCAGGATCTGCGCTGCCTGCTGAAACTGATTGTTGCTCATCGCGGTGTCGAACTCCTGTTGCAACTCGGTGATCTGATCACTGTTGCTGCCGCTGGCGCCGATGGTGAAGGTGGCCGAGGCCACGCTGCTCCAGCCTGTCGTGGGATCAGAGTAGATCGCCTGCACCGTCTCGGACTGGCTGACGGTGAAGGTGGCCCCGTTGCTGATGGCGATGCGGGTGCCGCTCGTCTCCGGATCGGTGCCGTCGGTCGTGTAGTAGGCGGTATCGCCGCTGGGGACGTTGCTGATCGTCACGCTCTGGGCGGTGGTGTAGCTGCCGCCGTCCGGAGAGATGACGGGGGCGTAGAGCGACGAGGAGCCGCTGATGGTGAAGGTGGCCGAGGCCACGCTGCTCCAGCCTGTCGTGGGATCAGAGTAGATCGCCTGCACCGTCTCGGACTGGCTGACGGTGAAGGTGGCCCCGTTGCTGATGGTGATGCGGGTGCCGCTCGTCTCCGGGCTGGTGCCGTCGGTCGTGTAGTAGGCGGTATCGCCGCTGGGGACGTTGCTGATTGTCACGCTCTGGGCGGTGGTGTAGCTGCCGCCGTCCGGAGAGATGACGGGGGCAGAGAGCGACGAGGAGCCGCTGATGGTGAAGGTGGCCGAGGCCACGCTGCTCCAGCCTCGGAGTTATAGTAGTTGACCGCCTGCACCGTCTCGGACTGGCTGACGGTGAAGGGCCCCGTTGTAGGCGATGCGGGTGCCGCTCGTCTCCGGGCTGGTGCCGTCGGTGGTGTAGTAGGCGGTGCCGTAGATGTTGCCGATTGTCACGCTCTGGGCGGTGGTGTAGCTGCCGCCGTCCGGAGAGATGACGGGGGTGTAGAGCGACGAGGAGCCGCTGATGGTGAAGGTGGCCGAGGCCACGCTGCTCCAGGCGGAGTTGTAGTAGTTGACCGCCTGCACCGTCTCGGACTGGCTGACGGTGAACGCCCCGTTGTAGGCGATGCGGGTGCCGCTCGTCTCCGGGCTGGTGCCGTCAGTGGTGTAGTAGGCGGTGCCGTAGGATGTCGCCGATCGTCACGCTCTGGGCGGTGGTGTAGCTGCCGCCGGCCGGGAGATGACGGGGGTGTAGAGCGACGAGGAGCCGCTGATGGTGAAGGTGGCCGAGGCCACGCTGCTCCAGGCGGAGTTGTAGTAGTTGACCGCCTGCACCGTCTCGGACTGGCTGACGGTGAACGCCCCGTTGTAGGCGATGCGGGTGCCGCTCGTCTCCGGGCTGGTGCCGTCAGTGGTGTAGTAGGCGGTGCCGTAGATGTCGCCGATCGTCACGCTCTGGGCGGTGGTGTAGCTGCCGCCGGACGGGTAGATGACGGGAGCCTGCAAGGAGTTCGTGTCTGTGGCGCTGGTTCGCGGTTTGTGCCTGTGGACCGTTGTTGCCATAGCCCCATCCGCTCCATCCGCGTCCCGAGTTCGTGCCTGTGGCGCCGGTGTTGCCATAGCTCCATCCGCGTCCCCACCAGCCATATCTGTGAAGATCATTATTTAATGGGGCCGCTGAAGCTAAACCAGCCTGCATCAGCAGCATGAACACGAGCGCTGACACCAGGACCAACAGGGTAATCCTCTTGGAGCATCTTCTGGTAAGCAATTTCTCACCCTCTATTAACAGTCTTTTTGAGTAACAGTCTGGCTAAGCCATCCTTCAAGTCTGCCAACTCTTGTCTTCTGACTCTTCTCTCCGAATGCTTCGTTAATGTAAGTATCACCTCCCGGGCCTGGAAACGTGGGCAGAACAGTTCAACCATGGCGGGTACGCCTCACACCGACCGGATGTTCGACCATGCATTCAAATAGTACGGCTACAAAACCTGTCTCTAAATAGTACGGCTTACAAAACCTGTCTCTAAATTACCATTGCAAACTTAAATTTATATTAAAAAAAGCTGAGAAAAACATGAGAAAAAAATAAAAAAAATAAACTGGAAATACACGGCTGTGCACCCGGTGGCTGGATCTGTCCGGTGCGAACTGGTGCCGAGCGCGAGCATCAGGCGTGGCTTTGCACTGGTCGCGTTTAAAAGACGGGTGGCGGGGCACAATAGGAAGTGATTTGGGACTGGCCGGATGGCGCCAAATTTATGGGAAGGGGTGAACCGCATGGACTTCCAGAACCGTCTCCATGAAGTGCCGATAGCCAAGATCACCAAGGATGAGGAGAGGCAGATCCAGGATCTCGAGCGGAAGCTCGACGACAAGTATTACCTGATCGCCTTCAAGAAGACGAGCTGAACGGCCAGGCACGGCGGGAACGAGATGCCGGCAGCCCCGGAATGGCGCCCGCCCCCAAAATATGAGGCCGCTGGCCGCACCAGAGGGGGGTTCGCGCCCTCCGGGCGAATTCAGCTTTTCAGCCCAGTTTTTTTGGAAGGCGCAGCGCCCGGCCGGGCCAGGGCGAGACCCCGGGCTGGGCCGGGGCCTGCTGCGAGAGGGGTATTAACGTTTCAGTCTCGTCCCAGTCTTAGTTGATGCCCAAGATGAGCAGGATGAGGATCAGGAACAGGATGAATACGAGCATGGTGCTGCCGCCCAAACCGACTCCGACACCCTTTGCCTCTGCTTCAGCCATCGAAATACCTCCTTCGATTGAATGTCCTGGATACCACTCGGGAGGGTGGTTTCTCACATATATAATATGTAGCGCGGGCTCAGTTTGTTAAATGAACGTCTCTCATGCCTGTTTTTTCTAAAAACAGGTACTAAGTAGCAACCGCTTCTGTAAAAAATATCGGCCCTTCCATCCCCGTCTTCTATGGCGGGGGTTTTCCACGCAGCAAGGTTGTTCCCGCGCCTATGCGGCGCGGCGGCTTTTGGCCATTGCCCGGCGTGTGTTAAAATGAGTGTGGGCTGAGCATGGTTGATCAACCGGGCGTGGAAAGGGGAAAGGTCCGGGAACGGCCAGGCCCGGCGGAGGAGAAACAAGCGGAGGAGAACAAGTGGTGACATCACTGGCAAGAGATCCGGACGGATTGCCAGGACTGACGCCGGGTGCCAGGGCCGGGGCCTACGCACGGCGGCTGAGCCTGGCGGCCAGACTGGTTGCCTGGGTCTTTCCTCAGGTGGAGCGGGAGCTGGGACAATGGCGCCGGCGCCTGGAATCGGCCGGCGACCTTGAACTGCGTCGCCAGGGCCTGGCCAGCATCGATAAGAAGCGGTTTCATGCCCAGGGCGGAAGCGTTTACGCTCTCTCCGCTGCTGCCACGGGCGGGTTCCCCCCCGCAGGCGCCCCCGCCGGGCACCGGGAGCACACGCCTCCGCCGGGCGGGCGCCCGGCGCTCAGGCGGAACCTGGTCTCCTTCATCGTGGCCTTCCAGACCATCAGCGACTACCTGGACAACCTGTGTGACCGCGCGGGGTGCCTGGATGCATCCGCCTTCAAGCAACTGCATTTTGCCTACACGGATGCGCTGGATCCGGATAGGGGCGAGCATGATTACTACGGGCTATACCCCTACCGGAACGATGGCGGCTATTTACAGGCGCTGGTGCGGCGGTGCCGTCAGACGCTGCGGCTGCTGCCGTCTTACAGTATGGTGCAGGACGAGGCCCTGGGGCTGGCCCGGCTCTACAGCGAGCTGCAGACTTACAAGCACGCCCCGCAGGAGCTGCGTGAAGGGATGCTCCGGAACTGGCATGCAGCGTACGCTGCAGCATACGCGGAGTTGGACTGGTGGGAGTTTGCCGCTGCCACCGGCTCCACCCTCGGGATCTTCGCCCTGTGCTCCGCTGCCGCAGCCCCCGGGCTGAGCGCAAGCGCCGCCCGCCGTCTTGGTGCCTGCTATTTCCCCTGGATCTGCGGCCTCCACATCCTGCTGGATTACTTCATCGACCAGGCGGAGGACGTTGCCGCCGGCGACCTCAACTTTGTCTCCTACTACTCCGATTCCTGCCGGCGCCAGGAACGGCTGCTGCTATTCCTGCGGCGTTCCCTTGACTGCGCCGCAGCCCTGCCCGATCCCTTCTTTCACGTGACGGTGGTCCAGGGACTCCCCGCTTTCTACCTGTCCGACCCCAAGGTGGAGGCGCAGCGGTTGCAAGAGGCCGCCACCGTCCTGCTGTCAGCCGGAGGGAGGGAGACCCGATCGATGTATAGGGCCTGCCGGCTGCTGAGGCGCTTCGGAACGATCTGAGGCGGGCGTCTCCGGCAGGAACAGGCTGCGGCCCAGGTGCTTGTCGTAAGGTGTCCAGTCGCCTCCGTTCTGCCGGGATCTGACTACCCGTACGGCCTGATTGAGGCGAGCCGAGAGCAGGTCAGCCTGGTGCAGGGCAATCGCCTCCAGGGTATGAGGCTCCTCGACGGCGCCCCATTCCCGCTGTCCGTGGTGAGACAGGATCAGATGCTCCAGGTGCAGGGCCATCCGTTCAGGGAATCCGGGCAGGGAGGCGATCCGGTCGCGCACGGTGTCGCGCCCCAGGATCACGTGTCCGCCCAGCAGGCGTCCGGCGTCAGTGCGCCGGAAGTCCAGGCAGTCCTGGTCATACTCCTGCAGCTTGCCAATGTCGTGGAGGGCGGCTCCTGTCAGCAGCAGGTCCGGATCCATCGAGCCTCCCTGCACCTGCAGGATCTTCAGGCAGTATTCCAGCACCTCCAAGGTATGCTCCAGCAAACCGCCTCCATAGGCATGGTGAATCACGCGGGCGGCGGTGGCCCGGGCGAACTGCGGCAGCAGCACCGGGTTGAAGGTGGATGCCAGCAGCTCCCGCAGCCAGGGGTTGGCCACCCTGCCGGTGAAAGCGGCGAAGCGCGCCAGCATCTCCCCGGTGTCCTGTTCGGTGCCGGGGCGATAGTCGTCGAGGTCGACCCGGGAGCGGTCGGTCTTGAGGCAGGTTTCCACGTTGATCTGCAGCCCGTTGAACTCCACCACCGTGCCGCTGACAATGGCCACATCCCCCGGGGCGATCAACCGGCACAGGTCCTCCGCCAGGCCGGGATCCCAGACCCGGGCCTCGACGGTTCCGGTGCGGTCGCCGAGCGTCAGCTTCAAATACTTGGCCCCGTTCTTGGTCTTGGCCAACCCGAGGTCGAACACCCCGAAGTGCGAGGCCACCTCCAGGCCGGGGCGCAGCCCCCTGACCCACTGTGTCTTCATCCTGCTCCCCCCTGTGCCATAGCTGCAGCAGCCGCAGCTGCCGGTTTCATCAATAGCAATTATAGCAGAACTTGCAGCCTGAAACGCGCCAATTTGCGGGCGCCTTGCCTGCCGCCCGGCCTTTCCGGTCATTAAGACGCTTTGCGCACCGCTTTGCGCCCGCACCGCTTTACGCCCGACTACACGCTTTGCGCCCGGCTACACCTTTTGCGCCCGGCTACACGCCTTGCGCCCGAACTTGCCAAACCCGCGGCTTGTCGTATATAATAAACCTACAAAAATCAAGCGCCGCTGCGGGCGGTGCCAAGCAAGGGCGGAAGTAGCTCAACGGTAGAGCATCGGCTTCCCAAGCCGGGGGTTGCGGGTTCGAATCCCGTTTTCCGCTCCATTTTTATGTCTTTATGTCGGGGGATCGTGGCCGTGCCGCTGATAATGAATGAAGACGTGCTGGAACGGAAGGGCTGTCCCTTGCATTACTGGACCGCCGGTCCTGAAGGCCGCCCGCTGGTGGTCTTCACGCACGGGGCCTGCGTGGACCATCACTCCTTTGACCCGAATTTACCGGTCGTTGCCGGGGATTACCGCGTCCTGGCCTGGGATGTGCGCGGGCACGGGAGATCCCAGCCGATGGGCGACCGGTTCACCGTTCCGCTGGCCGTGGATGATCTGCTGGCCTTGTTGGACCGGTTGGGATATGAAAGGGCGGTGCACATCGGTCATTCCAACGGCTCGTACATCGGCCAGGAACTGGTTTTCCGCTGCCCGGAGCGCGTGCAGGCGCTGGTGGTCGCCGACGGCACCTGCATCACCTGGAAACACAGCCGATTGGAGAGGCTGGCACTGCGCACGGCCGCATCAGTCATGGCGTTGTTTCCCTTGGAAACACTTAAAAGGGCGGGCCTCAAGTTCTGTTCGCGGCAGGCCGATGTGCAGGATTACACGTACAGGGCCTACTCGCAGCTCTCCAAGCGCGATTTTTTAATTATCCTCAACGCGGCGCTCGGGTGCCTGCATTACGAACCGGGCTACCGCATCACCCAGCCGCTGCTGCTGACCCACGGCGACGATGACCGGATGGGCGACATCAGGAAGATCGCTCCCTTATGGGCAGCGGCGCGAGCCAAACTGCCGGTACGCCGTGATCCCCGACGCCAGGCATTTTGCCATGCTGGACAACCCCGGCTTTTTCAACCGGCTGCTGCTGGAGTTCCTGTCAAGATGGGCGCCGCCGGCACCTGCTGTTTCCTGAGGCAATTTGCACAATCAGGAGCCGACCCTTTCATCGGGGACTTCCTTGAGTTGTGCACCGTTCGGCTATAGGCGCCAGCGGATGTTTTGCACCGCCTGGGCGTTCTTTCCCCGCCGCAGGCTCGACCGGTGATATACTTTACTAAAGTTGAAAAATAGTTAACATGATAAATATTTTTGCAACGGCTGGGAACTTTCCAGCCGTTTTCTGTGTCTAATAAAATGTGAAAGTCGAGGGAGGCCCGTCCATCCAAGCAGGAATTTGACGGGAAGTAGAGAATATACCTTCCTCGGTGGTTTGCTGGTTTTTTTGCCAGATCTGCCAGGATACACACTCTGCAGGCACTAGGGCGTGAACTTCCAGTCGCAGCCACCAATCAGCCAGTAATGAAAAAAATTTTCGGAGGAGTGATGACCAGGGGCGCCCAGGTCCCCGCCCTGCCAAGCCAGCCGGAGCCGCCAGGCTCCGAACACCTCGAACACCTCGAGTGGAAAGCGCAACATGCGTGCGCAACAACTAGATGCGCAACAATCACCGGAAAAGAAACTCAAAAGAAACTACAAAAGAAATTACAGAGGAGAAACCCTAAAGGAGGGAAACATTTTGTTGAAAACTCGCAAGCGGTGGATATCACTACTGGTAGCAGTAGCCATGCTGGCAGCCGTCCTGATCCCGATGGTCGGCCCGGCCAGCGCCACCGCCTCCTACAGCTTGACCAACGTCGCGTCAGTGGCATCGCCCACTACTGCGGGCGTGATCGGCACCCTGGTCATCACCATGACCCCGGCAGATGCCGCCGCCGCCGCAAACTCCTGGGTGCTGCTGAGCCTGCCGGCTACTCCCAGCGGCTATGCGCTCTACCCCGGCATTGCTTCGACACAGGTTGTAGGCGGCGCACTGACCTACACCAACCTGAAGTATCTAAAAACCGGGTTGGCCAATGATACTATCGGTGCCGGTCTACCTAACTATGCATTTGCTCTTGCACCTGGCGCCGCACCTACAGGCATTTCCCTTGCACCGAGCCTCGAAGTCAAGCCCGCCGCCCAAATAGGCGCAGCTGTTGCGTCAGTCGGCAATGTATGGCTCACCGACTTCTATGGTGCGACCAATACAAGCAACTACTCGATAGCAGTCTACATCGACGCCGCGATAACGGCCGCAGCAAGCGCCAGCGCCGTACAGGTCGAGGTGCCGTTGTACCTCACGGTGCCGGGCGGCGTATCCGGCGACGTCAACCTGACCGCCAACTCCACCTCGGCCTCCATTCTGCCTAGCGGCACCCTGACGGTCGCCACCGTCGGTACCAGCACAGTGTCGCTGGCCGTGGAGAACACGCCGGCCCTCAGCTCTACCGGCGGCGCTCTGGGCATCCTCGACGTCAAGGAGAACACGGCAGGCGCCCTGGTAGCAACCGCTGCTGGCCAGGCCAGTCTGAAGTTAACGCTGCCTCCGGGCTTCAGCTGGAGCGCACTCGCCATTAACCAGGTGTGGGGCACTCCAGTAGTTGCTACCGGTCTGGGCGGAGCCACCACCGTCGGTACTAATGATTTAGCCTATACAGACACCAGTAATGATGGTCGTGAGCTCGATATTCTAACCGCCATTGCTTCTACACCGCCTGCTGCTGCGAGCGGCAGCAGCTCGGCGATGTTCCTGCAGTTGACCGGCAGCGTCACCGTCGACGAGAGCACCGCCGTGGCCGGCAACATCACCGTGACCATCGCCGGTAGCACCAGCGCCAACATCACACTCTGCCGTGCTCGGCAGCTACGGAGCGTTTGGCATAACCGCCGACGCCGTCTCCGCCCCGAGCATCGTGGCGGGCAAGGCCGGCTCGGTCATCGGCAACCTCGAGGTCAAGGAGGGCATCCCCGGCAGCATCATCGGCGGCCGGACGATCACCCTGACCCTGCCCACCAACGTGGTCTGGGCCGAGTACCCCGGCTTCGACACCAGCGCCTCCACCAACTACGGCAACATCGGAGTGTCTAGCGTCGATTCAGTCGGTACCACCGGCAACATAATCCAGGTCACCTTCAGCAACCCGGGCGGTGGAGCGGGCCAGACAGCCCCCGCCGACCTCATCTTCAACAACATGGAAGTGACGCCGGCCGTAGACTTCAGCGGCCCCCTGAGCGTCACCCTGGGCGGCAGTGAGGGAGCAACCGGCACGCTCACTTTCGCCACCGTGACCGCAGGCATCACCGCCACCGCCCCGACGCTGAACAACCTCACGATCGGCGTATCCGGGCAGGCGATCGGCACCTTCAGCGTCACTGAGAACGCCGCGGCCGAACTGGACGCCACCCCGACCGAGTCGGCACTCAACTCTACTGTCACTGATCAGGTTATTGCTGATACCCACACCCCCGGCGGCCAGGCCTACCTGATCATCACGGCTCCGGAAGGTGTCACCTTTGACACCACCCCGACCGTGACCGTGACCAGCGGCAACCTGACTCTCGGCACCCCCACCACCAGCACCGGCTCGATCACCGGCTCTATGGGAACCTACTCCCTGTCTCCGGACCAGGGGTACATCGCCATCCCGATCAAGTCTGGCAGCACCACGGCAGCCACCGTCAGTGTCAGCGGCGCGGTAGTGACCCTCGACCGCACCGTGCCCGAGGGCCCCGTCACCTTCAAGGTCATGGGCACGGCTGTAGACGAGACGACACCTTATAATGTCGGTGTCGCTGACTACACGACGCTGTTCCCGAATGATTACGTGGCCGCATCGTTCGTCGCCGCCAGCGTGGCAACCCCGGCTCCGACCTCCACGTCTGGTACCGCCGTCTTCACAATCGGCCAGACCACCTACACCGTCAACGGCACCGTCTACAACATGGATGCAGCCCCGTTCATCTCGAACAGCCGCACCATGCTGCCGATACGCTTCGTGGCGGACGCCATCGGCGTGCCTGACAGCAGCATCCTCTGGGATCCGATCGGCCAGACGGTCACCATCATCAACGGCGGCCGGGTGGTACAGATGACCATCGGCAAGGACATCCTGACCATCAACGGCTCCCCCGTCACCATGGACACCACGCCGATCATCAACAGCAGCCGCACCTTCCTCCCGATCTACTGGGTGGCATCGGCGCTCGGTATTCCTGCTCCGGTGTGGAACGCGACCAACCAGTCAGTGACTGTCACCTACAGCAATAATGGCGCCGGTATTACCTAAGAAGGAAACCGCAGCCGTCATCCGGCACACCGCAAGCGGTGGCCGGGTGAGCAGATGACCATGACAGTCGCAGCCTAGACACAGCAAGACCGTATGAGCCCGGATGCAAGTCCGGGCTCTTTTTTCTAACCTGGTGACAAGGAGGGGATTAGCATTACAAGAAGACTGAGGATACACCTGTTCTGCCTGGCCGGCCTGGCCTGTCTGATCTGGATGGTGCTGGCGATGGTCCCGGCGACTTTCACCGGGCCGGATGGCGGCGTGCGTTGGCAGGCGCGGAAACGGCAAGCGCTGATGCCATTACCGTCCTGTTGAACGGGAAACCCCTAAGCTTCGATACCATGCCTCAGATCATCGAGGGGCGCACCATGGTGCCCATGCGCGGCATCTTCGAACCGCTAGGTTTTACTGTGACCTGGCAGCCTGGAACTCAGACCATCATCGCCACCAGGGGGAGCCTGACGATCACCCTGCAGGTTGGCCAAAGTACGGCGCTGGTGGGGGTGCAGCAGGTCACCCTGGACGTTCCGACCCAGATCTTCTATGGCCGGACGCTGGTGCCGCTGCGCTTCGTGGCGAAGGCGGCCAACACTTATGTGAGCTGGGATCCGGAACACAGCACCGTCCGCGTTTCCACGATCACGCCGGCTCCGACCGGGCCGCCTACGGCCGAGGGGGAGTATAACCCCGGCCAACAGCTGGTGCTGGATGCCAAGGTCACGCCCGCCACAGACATGGAGGTCGTGCTGGAGCCCGGCGCCCTGAGCGCCCCTGCCGACGTCAGCCTGTATTCGATATCACCGTACAGCTACCGGCTGATCTTGGGGGCCGACCCGAACGGCGGCTATGTGCCCGGCTTCACCGGATTTGACGCCGCCCTCGTCAAGGCCAAATTCATGGAGCACAACACCCTGTACCTGAGAAGGCCGGTGGTGCTCGCCAATGGCGAGCTGATCGACAACAAGATCGCCTACGGCACGGACAGCAACGGCAATGAAACCATCACCTCCGGCGTCAGGGTGGTGGAGCGCGACACCAGCCTGACGGTTTCCGAGGCGACCGATTACCAATATGAGCAGATGCAGATTGTTCAATAGCGTCCTGTCCGCCAGGAGAGCGCCGCCCGGAGCCCGGCCTTCAGTGCCGGGCTCTGCGATTGAAAATCAGCGACGTGCCGTTCCCGGTCATCAATCCGTCGCTCCCGGCCATAATGCTGCCAAAAAACTATCAGGCCATCCAGGTGGACAGCGGTTACTCCGGACCTTGAACAGCCCTACCCTGAAAGACTCCGGTCGGTTCGATGCCTGTGCCTAGCTGTGAGTATCCAGACACCGGAAGCCGGCTGCAGCACTCAGAGGGCCCGGACCGGGCTGCAGTTTGGCTTGACAGTGGCGGCGCAGCAAATTATACTGTATCTGGATAGTTAAACTAGTTAAGTATTTAGCGATCAGTCCGGCAGCAATCTGTAAAAGGAACCGGAACAGGTTCCGGCAGGAAGGCTTCGGCCAGGATCGCTCTTGGACTTGGGAGAGGGGATGGCAGCGTGTTTATGCAGAAATGTTTCCGGGGAGTGGCGATCCTGCTCACGTCCTCGGCCCTGGCCCTGGGAGGGGCGGGAGTGCCCGCCGCCATGGCCGACGGGGCAGCGGCGCCCAGCCTCAGCCTGCAGCAGGCGGTGCAGATGGCGCAGGATACCAGCACGAATATCAAGGCGGACCAGGATGCCATCCTGGCGGCAAACAACCAGACTTCTCAGGCTCAGCAGCAGTTTCAGGGTTTCACACCGTCCTCAGGCTTCAACGAGAACTCGTCGTCAGATTCGGTGTTCAAGGAGCTGGCCGAAAGCAACATCACCCAGCAGCAGGCCGCGACCAGCCTGAACGCGGATATAGCCAAGGTCACTCTCGACACCTTCACCGACTATTACGCCGTAGCTGCGGGCCAGGCCGCAATGACCAAGGACCAGGCGGATATCGACCGCGACCAGCAGTTGCTGCTGGTGGCCAATGCGATGTTCGACGCCGGCCTGAACACCGATGCCGACGTTGCCGCGGCCAAATCCCAGGCGGAGACCTCGGCCAAGGCCCTGGCATCAGACCAGAATGTCCTGGACAAGGCCTACACCTCCTTTAACCAGGAGGTGGGGCTGCCGACGGCCGACCAGCCGGTGCTCACCGATCAGATGGCTTACTCGGAGTTCGACGTGAACAGCCTGGACGCCGAGGTCTCGAAGGCGTTGGCTTCGAGCAACACCATCGCCCAACTGCAGGAGCTGGCCTCCCTGGCGCAGCTCAATGTCAACTTTCCATACACTCTGGAGCCGATCGGCATGATCTTCCAAGAATCGGAGCAGACCGAGCCCAACCTGGAGGCCGCCCAGCAGAATGTCATCGGAGCCTCCAACAACCTGGGTGTCCAGGTGCGCAACCTCTACCAGGACATCAAGTCCCTGGAAGACGAATACGCCAGCCTGCAGTCAGCGCTGCAGTCAGCCCAGGACAATTTAAAAAATGTGCAGGCGCAGTACGATGTGGGGCTGACCACCATGGACAAGGTCAAAGCGGCCGAGGCTGCGGTGGCGGATATTCAGGGCAACATCACGGCGCTCGTTTACAACCACGGGGTGATGGTGGCCAATTTCCACTGGCTGGCGGGGGAGCCGGTATTCGACCAGTAGTAAGCCCCGCCTGCTGCCGGGTGGAGGTTTGCCGTTTTTATCAAGAACCGACGGAGGGGCGCCTGTGCCTGACACCAAGAGGGATCGCCCGCAGGAGATCGATCGGCAAGCGCTGTTCGAGCTGATGGAGCAGGTGGGGCGCCGCGCCCTGAAGGAGCTGCACCGGGAGGTCGTCCCCGGCCTGCCCAGGAAGGCGACCCTGCAGCAGATGATCATCGGGGTGATCCTGATGGAGCATGGCGGGAGGCTGACCGTGTCCGAGGTGGCCGGCGAACTGGGGGTGTCGCTGAGCGCAGTGACCTCCGGCGCCAACCGCATGGGCAGGCTGGGCCTGCTGTCCCGGTTCCGTGACGGCTCAGACCACCGGGTCGTCTGGCTGGAGTTGACCGCCTCCGGGCAGGAGGCCGCGGCTGCCTTTTTGCAGGCCCGGGACCGGATGCGGCACCGCCTGTTCGAATCCCTGTCCAGCCAGGACCTGAAAGACCTCTCCCGGATCCTCTCCAAGCTAAACACCCCTGACAGAAGTTCCGGCTCCTGAGCCGGTATGATTGTAATGCAAGCGGTAATGCAAGCGTGGCCCGAGAGGGTCCGCTTTCTCTTTGGGATCATGAACTTTGTATGATAAACTGTAGAAGGCGCAATGGGAAGATTGGATGCCGCCGGGGATTGCTGCAAGGATCGGAGAGATCTGGCCGATGCCGGAGCATACGCTGATTTCCGTGGTCGTTCCCGCCTACAACGAGGAGCCGGTGATCGCCGAAACCCACCGGCGCCTGACGGCTGTCTGCGCTGACCGGCGGCTTCGATTACGAACTGATCTACGTCAACGACGGTTCGCAGGACGGTACGGGGGAGATCCTGAGAGAACTGGCCGCACATGACCCGCACGTGCGGGTGCTGGGCTTTTCCCGCAATTTCGGACACCAGCTGGCGGTGACAGCCGGCATCGATCACGCTGTAGGCGCAGCCGTGGTGCTGATCGACGCCGACCTGCAAGACCCGCCCGAGCTGATCCGCAGCTTCATCGCCCGCTGGCGGGAGGGATACGACGTGGTCTACGCGGTGCGCCGGAGCCGCCAGGGCGAGACCTGGTTCAAGCGGGCGACGGCCAGGCTGTTCTACCGGTTGCTGGGGCGGCTGATCGATATCCAGATCCCCCTGGACACAGGGGATTTCCGTCTCATGAGCCGGCGCGTGGTGGACATTTTGAAAAACATGCCCGAACACCACCGCTTTGTGCGGGGGCTCGTCTCCTGGGCCGGCTTCAGGCAGGTGGGTGTCGAGTATGAGCGGCAGGAGCGGCTTGCCGGCGAGACCAAATATCCCCTGCGCAAGATGCTGCTCCTGGCGCTGGACGGGATCACCTCCTTCTCCGTCAAGCCGCTGCAGTTGGCCAGCATCATGGGGGCCTACGCCGCGGGGATCGGCCTGGCCGGGATCCTGGCTTTCCTATACCTGCGCCTGTTCACCAGCCTGACCGTGCGGGGATGGTATGCCCTGATGGTGGTGGTGCTTTTTCTGGGAGGCATTCAGATGCTGATGCTGGGCATGATGGGTGAGTATGTCGGGCGGGTGTACGATGAGGTGCGCCGCCGCCCGCTTTATATTTTGCAGGAAAAAATAGGTTTCCCGACCGAGGACTGAGGGAGGATTGAGTCTTTTCAGTTGGTTCCGGGGTCTACCATCACCCAGGGGCGAGGCAGCCATGCAGTTGCTACGCTTTTGCGCCGTCGGCGTGGTCAATAGCCTGGTGACCTTTGCGTGTTATTACCTGCTGGTGCGCCTCGGCCTCTACATGTCGGCGGGCTACGCCGCCGCTTATGTGGCCGGTTTGATGACATCGCTGGTGTTGAACTCCCGCTGGACCTTTGCGGTGCCCCAGCTGCGCTGGCAGATGATAGTAAAGTTCGTCCTGGCCAACCTGCTGGTGGCCTCTGCCGGCGAATGGCTGCTGCGTCCGGTGGTATACCGGCTGCACGTTCCGGTGGCTTTTGCACAGCTGGTGACCCTGGCGCCCACCACCCTGCTCAATTTCCTATTGAGCCGGTACTGGGTGTTCCGCCGGGGGTACCGGACGCCGGAAGCGGCGCCGGAGCCGTTTGTCCCGGCGCGGTCGGAGGAATAAGGGGGACCGTGCCAGAAGAGATTGGAGGTATCGAGCTTGCAGGTCTCGCGCCCCATCAAGTGGCTGCTGCTCATATTGCTGTTGGGAATGATCCTGCGCCTGGCCTGGGTCTATTACGTCAACACCCAGCCGGTCAGCGATTTCAAACACTACAACGACCTGGCCCTTTCTCTGCTCCACGGCGGGGGCTACAACATGCCTGAGGGGCTCGACTATATCAAGCAGAGCACCCCTTTTATCCAGCAGGGAGTTCACTACCCCAGCGCCTTCCGGCCGCCCGGCTACCCCTTCTTCCTGGTGGCCCTGTACCTGCTGCACCCCTCCATCCTGACGGCCAAGATCGGCAACGCCCTGCTCGGGGCGGCCTGGATTTGCTGCGCCTTCCTGCTCGGGCGCAAGTATTGGAGCGATCGGGCCGGACTCTGGGCGGCGGGCATGACCGCAGTTTTCCCGCCGGCCATCGCCTATACCAGCGTCTTGGGGACGGAGATCCTGGCGGCCACGCTGCTGCTCTCCATCCTCTGCCTGTACGCCTACCAGGTGGGCGGCCGCTGGAACCCGCTCCTGGTGGGGGCGTTCATGGGCCTGCTGAGCCTGGTCAAGCCTGAATTCATCGTCCTTCCGGTTCTATACGCCCTGTTGCTGTGGTGGCAGACGGGGGGGCGGCAGGCGACGGATGCCGCAGGGCCGGCAGGCGCACCGGGAGAAGGCCGGCAGCAGATGTTCGTCCGCGAGCGCTTGCTGGTTTGCGTCCGCGGCGCCCTGCTCGCCGCCCTGGCGCTGGCCATCGTCATCTCGCCGTGGACGGTCCGCAACTACCTGGTTTTCCACCGTTTCGTGCCGATCTCCACCAATGGCGATCTGGTCCTGTATATCAACAACAATGACCTGAACCGGGGGATGTACATGGATCCGATGCTCGTACCCGGCTCCATCTTCAAGACGGGGCGCATTCTCGATTCACAGGGGGTGTACAACGAGGCGGATGCCATGAAGCTCGCCGGCCAGGAGGCGGAGCGCTGGATCCTGGGCAACCCGCGCCAATTCTTCATGCTGGGGCTGGATCGCCTGTCTGTGAGCTACCTGTATGCCGGCAGCGAGATCGAGGAGTGGACGATGACGGCCACGCATGCGGAGGTCCGCTTCGACAAGATCTGGGTGCCGCCGCTTCTTCAAATTGCCCAGGGGGCGGCCCTGGTCGCAGTGGGGGGCGGCAGCCTTTACTGCCTGCTGCTGCTGTTCAGCTTTTTTGACCGCCGTCCCTTGAACGACCTGCACAAGATCAACCTGTTGTTCATCCTGTTTTTGACGGCGGTCATCTTCGCCTCGGAGGGCCAGCCGCGTGACGTCTTCACCGTCTATCCCTTTTTTATCCTCGGCATCGCCTGGATGGCCGAACGCCTGAGCAGGGCGCTGGACGAATAGCCGGCCGTGGCGGTACCCCGGCGGGTCGGCAATCTTCCATAAAGTAGGGGGAAGGATTTGGGGCGCTCTCTGTAGAAATCGGATGTAGCACCTTGTGGCAAACATGGTCGGCAACGAAGGCTGCTGACAGAGTCGGCGAACATGATGTTTGCCGTGTGGCCGGTACTGAGGAAGGTGTCATCGGTGTTGCGCATAGCGGTCTCCGGTTATTACGGGTTCAGGAATACAGGTGACGATGCCATTCTGGCGGCTGTGATCACCACCCTCAAAGCGATGGCCCCAGGGGTGGAGATAGCCGTCTTTTCCAATGCTCCGGCCGAAACCCGCCACTGTTACGGAGTCAAGGCGGTGAACCGGTGGAACCCCTTCAGCGTCTGCTGGACGCTGCTGCGCTCGGACCTGCTGCTGAGCGGCGGCGGCGGCCTGCTTCAAGATGTAACCGCAGGCGGAGTGCGCAGCATCTGCTACTATCTGGCAGTGGTGCTGCTGGCCCTGGCCCAGGGGAAGCCGGTGGTCTACTACGCCCAGGGGGTGGGCCCCGTGCGCACGCGCATCGGGCGCTGGCTGGTCCGAATCGTCTCCAACCGGGTGGATCTGATCACTGTCAGGGACGATGCCTCCAGGGAGGATCTCCTGGGCATGGGCATCAACCGGCCGCCCCTGGTGGTCACCGCGGACCCGGTGCTGGCCATTAGCACGTCCCAGCTCAACCTGGCCCCGGGCCGGGAGCTGTTGCAAAGCCTGCGCCTGGACCATGCGGAGCAGAACCCTGATCGGGAAACGTGCCGCCTGGGAATCGTCGTCAGGGAATGGTACGGCCGCGACCGCTACAAGAGCGTGGTTGCCGCCGTGGCCGACCGCATGGCCCGTGAGGGGTGGGAGGTCATCCTGATCCCCTTCCACTACCCGGAGGATGTCCGGGCCTGTAGTGATGTCTCCCGGCTGATGCAGGAGCCAGGCTTGCTGGTGTGTACCTGGCAGCAGGTGGAGACCCTGTTTGGCCTGCTGGGCGAGCTCGACCTGGTGCTGGCCATGCGCCTGCACGCCATCGTCATGGCGTCGGTGATGCGAGTGCCCTGTGTGGGCATCTCATACGACCCCAAGGTGGAGCGGTTTCTGGAGCTATCAGGTCAGCTTAACGCCGGCGGGTGTGATGACCTGGAGGAGGATGGACTATACCAGGCGCTGTCGGATGCGTATGGGCGGCGCCAGGAGATCACGGCTCACCTCGACCTGGTGCTGGCGCATCTGAGGCAGCAGGCCTGGGAGACGGCCAGCCTCGCCCTGAGCGTGTTATATGCCCGCAACCCCAGAAAGCGACGGGAGCTGAACCGCAGCAGCGGCGGCAAGGTCGCAGGAGAGATGGCGCGGTCGCAGTCCGGCAAGGGGCGGAGCGCCAGGACCTGAGAGCGTGTAAGCAAACGCTGCCGATATTGGCCCTCGCCCGGTTTTAGACGATCGCTGGTCTGTAAGCGGGATTCAAACGGGAGGCCGGGAGCCTGATGCGGCCAGGCGTTTTTGACAGGGGGACGCAGGCAGAGCGTTGCCCTGGATAAGATGGCGAGGAGACTTTTCCGATCAGATGACCAAGGCTACGGTTTTATTGGCCCTCATGCAACTGGATATTGGCGGGGCGGAGACCCACGTGGTCGAACTGGCCCATCACCTGTCCGACCTGGACTACCGGGTGCTGGTGGCATCCAATGGCGGCTGCTTTGCAGAGCAGCTGTCCGACTATGGTGTACCCCACTTCCAGGTTCCCCTGCACGGCACCAAGATCTCTTTCCTCTGGCAGTCTTGTCGGGAACTGCGCCGCATTGTCGGCGCAGAACAGGTGGACATCGTCCACGCCCACGCCCGCATCCCTGCCTTCGTGACCGCTGTCATGGGCCGGCCGCGGCCATTTCGTTTCGTTACCAGCGCCCATGGCAAGTTCAAGGGGCTGCGCTCCCTGTCCCGATGGGGCGAGAGAACCATCGCCGTCAGCGAGGATATCAGGGACTATCTGATCTCTTACTTCCGGGTGCCAGCCGATCGGATCGTGGTCATCCCCAACGGTGTGGACACCGACCTGTTCAGCCCACAGGCGCCGGCTGCAGCGGTTCAGCTTGGCGTCCCTAATGCGCAAACGGGCACCCGGGTACCCGGAGCGGATAGCCCCGAGCCTGCCGCCGCCGGGCCGGACGGATGGGCGCGGATCGTCATGGTCAGCCGGCTGGATGGACCGCTGGCGGAAGTAGCCGTGCACCTGATCGCGGCCTGCGAGCAGATCTATGACCGGTGGCCGCTGCGGCTGGAGATCGTCGGGGACGGCGACAGCAGCGGCCTGGTGTCGGCCAGGGCGTCTGCCCTCAACAGCCGCCTGCAGCGGAAGGTGGTCTCGGTGCTGGGGGCGCGCACGGATGTCAACCGGATCATGGCCGCCAGCGACCTGGTGGTCGGAGTGAGCCGGGTGGCCCTGGAGGCCATGTCCTGCGCCAAGCCGGTGATCCTGGCGGGCGCTCAGGGGTTCGGCGGCCTTCTGGAGGCGCCCCGGATCGAACCGTTTCAGCAAGACAACTTCACGGCCCGCTCTCAGAACGCTGCCACTACTGCACCGGCCCTGGCCGCCGCCCTGGAAGCATTTTTCGCCAAACCGGACGAGTGGCGGCGCAGCACCGGCGAACAGTTGCGGCGACTCGTGATCGCCGAGTACAGCAGCCGCCGCATGGCAGAGAAGGTGGCTGCGGTATACGAAGAAGTCCTGGCCGGCCGTAAATGAGCGTGAACTTATTCCATCTTATAATCATTTCAGAAAAGATCATTTCAGATAAGAGCAGAAAGGATGTCTGTGCATGAAGCTGTTTGAGAAAGGGAAGCTGTTCGGGCTCCTGAACGCCGTGGACATCATCGTCATTCTCCTGGTTCTGGCGGCGGTGGTGGGAGTGGCCGCCAAGACCTCGGTGCTGAAGAAGATGATGGTGAAATCCACGGTCAGCGACGTCAGGACCACCATCTTTGTCGACGACATCCTTCCGGTGTCAGCCGCGACGCCGCAGCTGGGCGATGTCGTCATGGAGAAGAACTCGGGAGAGGAGATTGGCGTAGTCAAGGCGATCCAGATTCAGCCGCATTTGGAAAAGGCATCCGATGCCCAGGGGGTCTGGCACATGAACCCGGTGCCCGGCAAGGATACGCTGATCCTGACGGTGGAGGGGGAGATCCCGTCCTACAACAACCAGTTCCGGGTGGGGCAGGCCGACATCAAGGTCGGCAGCAACATCATCATCAGCAGCTATCTGTGGAATTTTTCCCCTGCCGTGATCATCAAGGTCGAGGAGATTAAATGATCGCCGCCGCCGACCGCTGGAACCGGATCTTCTCCGATTCTGCGCTGGTTGGCGTCTTCAGGGATAGCCTGTTGTACCGGCTGGTGGCAGAGCGGGTCGAGTTCCTGGCACTCTGCCTGATCACGCTGCTGGCGCCCTTTATTCCCGTCACCGGCACCGCCGTGCTGATAGTGGCGACGGGGCTGCTGTTTCTCGCCCGGAAGCGCTGGCAGGGGGTGACCGGGCTGCCGCTGTTCAAGCAGGTGCTGGTGTTCTGGGCGGTGCTGCTGTTGCTGAGTGTTTTTTCCGTGGTGCGCCGGAGCAGCCTGGAGCAGACGCTGCTCTACGGCGTCTATTTTTCCTTCTACTTCATGTGCCTGCTGGAAATAAAAGATGAGCGGAAGCTCTACGTGCTGTGCGCCGTATTTCTGGCCACGGTGGTGTTGGAGGCAGGCCTGGGGCTGTACCAGAACTTCATCTCGCACCCGCCGATCGACCCCAGCTGGGTGGATTCGATAGAATTTCCGGAGATCACGGTGCGGGTTTTTGGAACTCTGGACAACCCCAACATCCTGGCCCAGTTCCTGATTCCGGGCGTCGTGCTCGGCCTGGCCCTGGCCTTGCAGCGCGCCCGGATTTCCGTGCGGATGCTTTTTCTGGGCGGGGTGGCCCTGGCCGGCGCCTGCCTGGTCTACACCTATTCGCGCATGGGTTGGGTCGCCGCCGCCGTGGCTGTCGCCGTCTTCCTGCTGCTGTACGACCGGCGCCTGCTGCTGGCCGTGGCCGCGCTGGTGGTGCTGGCGGTGACTTTCCGGCCGGATCTGCTTTCCAGCCGCCTGACCAGCATCCTCGCCCTGAGCCAGGACTCCTCGATGTTCTACCGGCTGCAGATCTGGCAGGTGGCGGGGCATATCATCAGAGACTTCTGGTTCAGCGGGGTCGGCCCGGGAGTGGCCGCCTTCCAACTGGTTTATAACAGGTACTACTCGGTTTATGGCATGACCGCCTTTCACACCCACAATCTGTACCTGGAGATGCTGGTGGAGTACGGCGTCTTCGGGACCCTGATCTTTTTATGGCTGCTGCTGAGCTACTTCGGCTATTCGCTGCAGCGTCTCTTCGGCTGGCTGGGCGCCAGCCTGGCCTCCCTGGGGAGATCCAGCAGCGCCTCCGGCTTTGCCCGCATCGCCACCATGGCTGCCCTGGCCTCCATGACCGGCTACCTGTTCATGGGGCTCACCGAGTACAGCTGGTACAGCCTGAAGCTGGTTTTCCTCTTCTGGCTCCTGGTCTCCCTGACGATCTGCTCCGCCAGGCTGCTGGAGGAGCGCCCTGAAGCCGCTGCCGCCGTGGCGGCTGCCGATCGGGCGCTCACCGCTGCCGGCGCGGTCGGCGGGTGCCCGCCGGGTGCGCGCCCGCCGGGGTACCCGCTTTTGCGGGTCGGGGCACCCGGGGCGCGTGCGGACCGGTGAGGGCCGGGAACGGGGACTCCGGCCGGATCCCACCCGGACGCCGCCCCGGCATGGCCGCGGAGGCGCCGGAGGAACGGACGCCTTTCAACTCCGCGGCTGCGCATGACGGCGCCGCTTCCCGCCCATCATCGTCGCAGCAGCGGGAGAGGCAGCCGCAGCATAGTTTCCCGTGGAACATTTTGATGATCATCAGCGATTCCAACATCGGCGGGGCCGGGCGCATGCTGCTCAACTTCCTGGAGCAATACGACCGGGCGCGCCTCTCGGTTTTCGTCATGTGCCCGCCAGGTTCGCTCCTGGCGGAGCGGTGCGCCGGCTATCCGGGAGTCACCGTAGTACCACTGCCGGAGCTGCCCGCCGACGAGTCCCTCGCCTGGGGCAGCCTCTGGAGGCAACTGCCGGCTATGATCAGGGTGATCAGGCGCTACCGGATCGATCTGGTGCACACTCATGCCAGCTTTGCGGGGCGCTTGGCCGCCAGGCTGGCCGGCGGGGTGAGCATAGTCTACACCAGGCACCGGCTGGATCGGCCGCACCCGGTGGGAGGGCTGCGCGCCAGGCTGCAGGGCCTGCTCAACAACGCCACCTGCGACCGCGTGGTGGCCGTCAGCGCTGCGGTCAGGGACGACCTGATCGCCCGGGGCATGGAGGCCGGCAGGATCGCCGTGATCGCCAACGGTGTCGATCTCGAGGAGTTTCAGCCGCGCCCTACCCCGGGGCCGGCAGGAGCTGCTTCCCAGGCCCCCGGCCCAACAGGCGCGGCGCTGGCCGGGCGCGGTTCGGATATACCCGTTGCCGGCTCCGGCCATCCGATCGTGGGCCTGGTGGGGCGCCTGGAGGCGGAAAAGGGCCACCGCTGTTTCCTGGAGGCGGCGCTGCTGCTGCCGCCGCCGTTTGACAACTGCCGCTTCTGGATCGTGGGCGACGGTTCACTGGCCGGGGAGCTGCGCGAGTACGCCAGCGAGTTGGGGATCGCCGGAAGGGTGGCGTTTCTGGGCCTGCGCAACGACATCCCCGACCTGCTCGCCCGGATGGATCTGGTGGTGGTGCCCTCGTTCAGCGAGGCCTGCCCCCTGAGCCTGTTGGAGGCCATGAGCATGGGCAAGCCTTGCGTAGCCAGCAACCTGGACAGCATCAGGGAGATAGTGGCGGACGGCCGCGACGGGCTGCTGGTCGAACCCGGAGACCCCAAGGATCTGGCGGCGAAGATCGCCTACCTGCTGGGGCACCCCGCGGACGCCCAAAAGCTCGGCGAGGCGGCGGCCCTCACTGCCGCCGGGAAATTTGATGCCCGCTTGATGACAGAGAAGCTGACGCTTCTTTATACGGAGTGTATTCAAGAAAAACAGAGTAAAATAAAAATTAAGAGAGATTATGGCGATATTTAAGGTTTACAGGACCGCGAGAATCTGTTAAAATTGGGGATTAATGTGTTATAATAGACGGGTTGAAAGACAAGCCGGCTGGCCGTCCAGCCCGTATACAGGAGGCTGCACAGGACGCGATGACTGAGCAGCATGCGCTTCTGGGAGCCCGGGAGATTCAGGAGATCATTCCGCACCGCTTTCCGTTCCTGCTGGTGGACCGGATCCTCGAGCTGGAGGAGGGGAAGCGGGTTGTCGGAATCAAGAATGTCACCTGCGACGAGCCCTTCTTCCAGGGGCACTTTCCTGGGAATCCGGTGCTGCCGGGAGTCCTGATCGTGGAGGCCCTGGCCCAAACCGGCGCTGTGGCGCTGTTGAAGCTGCCGGCTTTTAAGGGCAAGCTGGGCCTGTTTGCGGGAATCGACCGCTTCCGGTTCAGGCAGCAGGTGCGCCCAGGCGACCAACTCCGGATGGAAGTGGAGTTCTTGAAGATCAGGGGGAACATCGGGAAAGCCCGGGCTCGCGCCTTCGTGGACGACCAGTTGGTCGCGGAGGGCGAGCTTTTGTTTGCTATAGGCGAAGCATAACCCCGCGCGCCGTCTGGCCGGCGGTCATCCGGCCGGAGCAAGCCGTTCGTGAAGATCCCCTGCAGGGGTCCTGCCTGGCCGGCAGCGGCTCTCGCCAAAGGAGATGCATCATGAGGCTGTACCTGGAAATATTGGGGGCAATGTTGGCTTGCGGCATACCGCTGCTGGCGACTCCCCTGATCGGGAGGCTGGCGCTGGCTGCCGGGGCGGTTGACCAGCCCGGGGAGCGCAAGATCCACGAGCGGGCTGTACCCTGCTGGGGAGGCCTGGGGATCTACCTGGGGTTCGCCGCAGCCCTGTCCCTGTTGTTCGTCCTGCCGCATACCCGGGAGGTGCTCGGGGAGATGATCGGCTTGCTGGCGGGCGGCCTGGTGATCCTGGCGGTGGGCATGATCGACGACCGGGTGCCGCTGCCGCCGTTCGTCAAACTGGCGGGGCAGGTCATAGCCGCCGGGGTGGCGGTTCACTATCGGCATCTCCGTCCACTTTATTTCCAATCCCTTCGGCGGGATGCTGGCACTGCCCCGGTATCTGAGCATCCTCCTGACCATCATCTGGCTGGTCGCCATCACCAACGCCCTCAATCTGATCGACGGCCTGGACGGCCTGGCGGCGGGAATCGCCGCCATCTCCGCCGGTGTGGTGAGCTATATCTCGTTCAGCCAGGGGGCGCCGTTTGTCGGTGTCTGCTCCCTGTACCTGGCGGCGGCGGCCCTGGGCTTCCTGCCGCACAACTTCCACCCGGCCCGGATATTTATGAAAGACGCCGGATCCATGTTCCTGGGCTTCACCCTGGCATCGCTGGCGGCAATCGGACTGACCAAGTCGGTCGCCGTCATTTCTATGATCCTGCCGATACTGATCCTCGCCCTCCCTATCTCCGACATGATCCTGGCGATAATCCGCCGGGCCTGGCGGGGGCAGCCGGTCTATGCCCCCGACCGTGAACACATCCACCACCGGCTGCTCGATCTGGGCCTGACGCACAGCCAGACGGTGCTGGTGATCTACGGCGTCAACCTGCTGCTGGGAGGCAGCGCGGTGCTGTTGACCTTTCTGAAACCCGATGAGGGGCTGGTGATGCTGTGCCTGGTCTGCGCCACGGTGCTGTTCCTGGCCAACCGGGCTGGCATCCTGACGCTGCAGCGGACGCACGAGGATTAGCGAAAAGATTCTTTGATAAGAACAGTTGACTGAAAAGGTGGGCGGCGGATGACAACCGGGGAGGCACAGGCAGATTGAGTGAGTGGATGAGGTGGAAGCCGCCGTTGTTGTATCTATTGCTCGTGACGGTGGGCATTGCTGCGGGATTTTTTTGGGGTTCGAGGGTCTTGGCCGGAGGCACGGAGCCTGGCTCCAGCAGCGACCCGCTGGTGGCGCGCAGCTATGTGGACGCGCAGGTGGCCACCTATATTGCCGGGCTGCAGACGCAGATAGCGAACCTGACCGCCCAGGAATCCCAGCTGGAGCAAACCCTGGCACAGCTCCAGCGCCAGCAGGGGATCACTCCGATCCAGCCTGCTCCCGCAAGCCCGGCCAGCAGCCCGGCAGGTGTATCCTCCAAGCTGCTCTATATCCTGGCGGGCAACAACACCATAAACGTGAGACAGGGGCCTGGCACCGGCTATCCCGTGGTAGGCAAGGCCGACCGCGGTGATTCCTCCTGTGAGCCGATGACAGAGCTGTCCCAGAGCGGCGACTGGTACCAGGTGAGACTGCCGAACGGCCTCACCGGATGGGTGGCGGACTGGCTGGTGGATTGATCATGGTCTGATCACATCGCAGGCCAGCCGGTAGACGTATTCGGCGTCTGCCAGGGCCTGTTCCGCCTCCGGCCGCGTGTAATTCTCGGCCGGGATGCAGTCCTGATCACCGTAAAAGGAGATATTCCGCTCTTTGCCAAGCCGCTCGGAAATGGCTCCCAGGCGGTCCGCCCGCCCGGCCGCAGGCTGCGGCAGCCGGTCCTGGATCTGTCTCAGGTACCTTCCGATATCGTGCTGCTTGGGAGGGTCGATCCCGGCCTGGAACAGGATCCCCTTCAGGGCCAGTTCCACCAGTTCCTGGGCCTCCCGCATCACGTCCGAGTAGGCCTCCTCTTGCAGCAGCAGTTGCAATGCCTTCAACCGCTTTTCGGCCTTGGCGATGTCGCTCTGGGCCAGGGCCAGCCGAGTAGACTGTTTCATGGTATGACCATCCTTCAATGAAAAATACGCCCAAAGCGCCAGAAACTCGCCGCTGTGTTCCACCCCGGGGTGTTCAACCCGGCGTCCCACCTTAGTGTGCTCCAAAAAAGGATCTCCATGCAGTCGGGGAGCTGTGGTATATTCCGGCAGCCTCCGGTGATCTAACGGAGTGCGGCAGCACAAAGTTTCATGAAGCATCTACCTTAAAAAAATCAGGCTTTAGCCTGATGATTTAAATGAAAGATTCTTATCTAACGGAGTGCGGCAGCACAAAGTTTCATGAGAATCTACCTTAAAAAAATCGGGCTTTAGCCCGATGACTAAGATGAAAGATTCTTATATAATGTTTGCGTAGCAACTTTGCCTGGTCCAGACCACATCACGTTGAGAGGACACGCCGTGCGCAACCTGCTCAACCAATTGCCCGAGTATCAAGAAGCCCTGGCTGCCCTGCAGCGAGGGCTGAGCCCGTTGCTCATTTCGGGGGGCAGCGGATTCTTTTAGGCCGTTGCTCGCAGCCGCCCTCTGGGAGCAGGCGCCCGCGCCCTCCCCTGCGCCGGCGGCGACGGGAGCAGCCGCCGGCGGCGCCCTGCTCGTGGTGGTGCCGGGGGTCGACCAGGTGGGCGCCTGGCAGCGCGACCTGGAAAATCTGCTTCCGGACCGCAGAGTGCTGCTCTTCGAGCCGGCAGAGGCCCTGCCCTTCGAGGTGGTGGCAGCCAGCCGGGAACCGACCGCCGGACGCCTGCAGGTCCTGGCGGCGCTGCGGGAGACGGCCCGGGGCGGCAGGAACGCCGCGCCGCCGGTGATCGTCGCTCCTACCGAGGCCCTGCTGCCCAAGCTGCTCCCGCCGACAGTCTGGGAGCGGGCGGCTCTTTCCCTGGAGACCGGCACCGGGTACGACCTGGGCGCCCTGCCGGGATGGCTGGTGGCAACGGGCTATGAACGGGTGGAACTGGTGGGCGTGGCCGGCCAGTTTGCGCTGCGAGGCAGCATTCTTGACGTCTTCCCCTTTCAGGGAAGTGCCGTACGACTGGAGTTCTGGGGCGACGAGATCACTTCCGTCAAGGAGCTGGATCCGGTCAGTCAGCGCTCCCAGACGTCCCTGGAGCGGGTTGTCGTCTGGCCGGCCCGGGAGTTCATCTACGACCAGGGCCTGGCGGCAGCGGCGGCGGACCGGATCAGGGACGCCTACCGCCTGCGCCGGGAGCAGCTGAAAGGAAGCCGCAGCTCCGCAGTGCGCCTGAGCCAGCGCCTGACCCGCTTCCTGGAGATGGCGGAAGAGGGCCTGGGCGGCTCCCTCAACCTGGTGCAGCCCTATTTCTACCCCGCCCAGGTGTCGCTGCTCAGCTATCTTCCGCACGGATCCCTGGTAGTGGTTGATGAACCGGCCCGCTTCCAGGAGCAATGCCGGGCGCATATCGCCCTGCTGGAATCCGACTACCGCCGCCTGTTCCAGGAGGGCCAGTCCTTCACACCATGGCCGGAGTACTACCTGACCGAGGATGAGCTGCACGGGGATCTGTCGTCCTGGCCCCTGATCGGGCTGTCTCACCTGCTCACCCGGCCCGGGCGCTTTGAGCCCCGGGCTTCGGTGCGGATGACGGTAAAAGAGATGCAGCCCTTTCTGGCGCGCCCCGACCTGTTGGCCCCCGAGGTCCGGGGATGGCTGCAGCGCGGCATGGCAGTGCTGTTGCTGGCTCAGACCGGGGAGCGCCGGGAGCGGCTGGAGCAGAATCTGAGAGACCACGAACTGGCGCCCCTGGCGGCTGCAGACTGGCCGTCACTGCTGCAGAAAGGCCGGCTTCATATTGCGGTGGGGCAGCTCAGACAGGGGTTCGAGGCCCCGGGGCTGCTGGCCGTGGTGACAGGCGACGAGCTTTACGGGCGCAAGCGGGTGCGCTCCCGCGCCCCGGCACTGGCCGGTGAGGCCCGCGGCGCCCCGCCAGAGCTGGTCTCCGGCGACTTCGTGGTCCACGTCAACCATGGCATCGGCCGCTACCTGGGCATCAGGGAGATGACCGTGGACGGGCGGACCCGGGACTATCTGGAGATCGCATACCGTGGGGCCGACCGGCTCTACGTCCCGGTGGACCAGGTCGCCCTGGTTCAGAAATACACGGGCCCCGAGGGGGCGGCGCCCAAGCTCTCCAGGCTGGGGGGCTCCGATTGGGCGCGCCTCAAGCAGCGCATCAAGAAGCGGGTGCGGGAGCTAGCGGTCGACCTGGTCGCCCTGTACCGAGAACGGATGCAGCGCCCGGGCAATGCCTTCTCACCCGATACGGTCTGGCAGCATGAGTTTGAGGCCGCCTTTCCCTACACCGAAACCCAGGACCAGCTGCAGGCGATCCATCAGGTCAAGGCCGACATGGAGCGGCCGCGGCCAATGGACCGGCTGGTCTGCGGGGACGTCGGCTTCGGCAAGACCGAAGTGGCGCTCAGGGCAGCCTTCAAGGCGGTGCAGGACGGGAAGCAGGTGGCCATCCTGGTGCCCACCACCGTCCTCGCCCAGCAGCACGAGCATACCTTTAAAGAGCGCTTCGATCACTTTCCGGTGCGGATCGAGGTGCTGAGCCGCTTCCGCTCGCCGCGCCAGCAAAAGGCAACCATCGACGGCTTGTCGCGAGGGCTGATCGATGTGGTGATCGGCACGCACCGCCTGCTCTCCGAGGACGTCAGGTTCAAGGACCTGGGTTTGCTGGTGATCGACGAGGAGCAGCGCTTCGGGGTCAACCACAAGGAGAGGATCAAGCTGCTCAAGACCAACGTTGACGTGCTGACCCTGACCGCCACCCCGATCCCCAGGACGCTGCAGCTTTCGCTGTCCGGGGCGCGGGACATGAGCGTGATCGAGACGCCGCCCGAGGAGAGGATGCCGGTCCAGACCTACGTCATCGAGTATCAGCCGGACCTGGTTCGGGACGCCATCCTCAGGGAGATCCTCCGGGGCGGCCAGGTCTTCTACGTGCATAACCGGGTGCAGAGCATCGACCGCATCCTGCTCTGGCTCGAGGGCCTGGTGCCCGAGGCCTCCTTCCGGATCGCCCACGGTCAGATGAAGGAGGACGACCTGGAGGAAGCGATGCTGGACTTCCTGAACCGGCGCTTCGACGTCCTGATCTGCACCACCATCATCGAGAACGGCCTCGACCTGCCAAACGTCAACACCCTGATCGTGGAGCGGTCGGACACCTTTGGACTGGCGCAGCTCTATCAGCTGCGCGGCCGCGTCGGCCGGTCGAACCGGCTGGCGTACGGCTACTTCACCATCCCCGAGCACATGATGGTGACCGAGCTGGCAGAGAAGCGGCTCCGGGCGCTGCAGGAGTTCACCGAGTTCGGCTCCGGTTTCAAGCTGGCCCTGCGGGATCTGGAGATCAGGGGGGCGGGCAACATCCTGGGGGCGGAACAGCACGGGCACATGGCTGCCCTGGGCTTCGATCTGTACAATCAGCTGCTGGGCGAGGCCGTGCAGGAGCTGAAGGGGGAGCCGCCCCCTGCCCGCCGGAGCGCCATGCCGGCCTGGGAGCTGCATTACGGGGAGGCCTTCATTCCAGACACCTATATCGCCGACGGGAGCCAGAAGGTGGAGGTCTACCGGCGCCTGGCCGCCTCTGAGACTCTGGCGGAGACGGACGAACTGGCCGCCGAGCTGCGCGACCGCTTTGGGCCGCCGCCGCCGCCGGTGGGGCACCTGCTCGACCTGATCAAGCTGCGGCTGCGCGCCCGGGAGCTGAACATCCAGGATGTCCAGCACAGCGACCACATCCTGGTGCTGCGCTTCGGCAAGGAGGGATCGCCCCGGGGGAGCGCCCTGGCCCGCTGGGGCAAGGTCTTCGACCGGCGCATCAGCTTCTCGGCGGTAGGCGACCTGGAGGTACGCATCGAGACCAACGGCCTCACCCCGGACCGGCTGATCGGAATGCTGAACCAGGCCCTCGCTCCCTGATGACCCGGTTCCGTCAGGAACAGGAACCAAAGCGCCGGAAGTCTGGCAGCGCATCCCGGATGGCGTTTCGCCGGTCTCGACCTGCGGCCTGATCCTGGGGAGGATTCCCCTCCCGCCATGGAGAGCAGGATTTCACCGGCCACAAGTAGAAAGCCTAAGGAAGCCCGGGGCGCCATGCCGCCAGCGGCGTAAATTATTGTCGAAGACAACAGAGAATGCTGGGAGTGGAAAAAATGGAACTTGAGCAACGAGATTTGTATGGAATCGGGGCTGTGCCAGCCGGAAACCCCCCGGGAAAGCATCAGCCGCCAGGGCCGGTCAAGTCTTACCGGCCGCAGATCCTGCTCTGCATCGGGCTGCTGCTTCTGGCCGGGTTGTGGTTCTGGTGGTCGGAGCGCGGCGACTGGGTCTATAAGGTCAACGGGGAGCCGATCTCCAGGGCTGAATGGCAGCGGGAAGTCGGCAGCGCCGAGTCGTTCTATGCCATCTATTATGGAATGAACCTTAACCAGCCGGGATCGGAAAAGATCAAGCAGGAGCTCTCCATGGAGATCCTGCAAAACATGGTCGACCGCGACCTGCTGCTCCAGGCCGCGGCGCGGGCGGGTATTACCGCCGCCCCGGCGGATGTCCAGGGCAGGATCCTGATGGACAGCCTCAACTATGGCGGCCAGCAGGGGCTGGAGCAGGCGCTGCAGGCCCAGGGCAGCAATATGACAGAGTATCACAGGCAGGTTGTAGAGGCTCTCACCATCCTGGCGCTCCGGGACCTTGTGACCAAAGGGGTCACTGTCAGCGAGGCGGAGATCAGGGCTGAGTACCAGAACGACCAGCAGATGCTTACCAGCCCGGAGCAGGTTAAGGTGGGCCAGATCCTGGTGGCCACGAAAGAACAGGCGTCAGCCCTGATCGCGCAGTTGAACCGCGGGGCCAACTTCGAGAAACTGGCCGCCGGCAATTCTATCGACCCCGGCGTCAAGCAGAACCACGGGATAATCGGCTACATCACCAGGGACGACCCCAGGCTGCCGGAAAGCTTCAAGCAGGCAGCCTTCGCCACCCCGGCGGGCTCGTATACCAGGGTTCCGGTGCAAACAGGGAACGGCTGGTACGTCCTGTTCGTGTTTGACAAAAAGCCGCCGCAGTCGATACCGTATGCTGAGGTCAGGAGCGATCTGCAGCAGGCTGTGCTGTCGCGCAAACAGAATGCAGATTTCATTTCTTATTTGCAATCACTGAGACAGAATTGCCTGATCATCCGTCGGGTACAGCAGCGTGACGTACCGAAGCTCTTCTGATACAAACAGGATTAAAATTAACTTTTAATGTGGAAAATAATGAATAAATCCTTCCTTATGGTTATATACTATTCGTGAGAACTCAGGTAAACTGGTAATAATCCTGGGAACTTGGCATAAAAACTCATCTCGCTGCAGAAGGGGGGATAATACTTGAAAGCTACAGGTATCGTACGCCGCATCGATGATCTAGGTCGCGTGGTAATTCCCAAAGAGATCCGCCGGACATTACGGATTCGGGAGGGTGATCCCCTCGAAATCTTTGTGGACCGGGAAGGCGAAGTTATCCTCAAGAAGTATTCACCGATCGGTGAACTGGGAGATTTCGCAAAAGAGTACGCAGACTCCTTGCACGAGGCGATCGGCCACATAGCATGCATTGCCGATCGGGATAACATCATCGCAGTTGCAGGTGCAGCCAAAAAGGAGTTTCTTAATAAACCGATAGGGGCTGCCGTGGAAAAAGTGATGGAGGAGCGCAAGCCCATACTCATCAGCAAGGCTGGCGATCATCCATTCTGCAAGGGCTGCCTTACCGACGAAGAAGAGACGACATGCAAGTTTTCCAGCGAAGTGATTGCCCCGATCATCGCCGAAGGCGACCCGATCGGAGCGGTGATCATCTGCTCCAAGGAGCCCAACGTGAAGATGGGCGAGCTGGAGCTAAAGCTGGCGGAAACAGCAGCAGGCTTCCTGGCCAAACAGATGGAGCAGTAAGGAGGGCGGTGGAAGCTATCCCGGCCCTGATTTTCGAAGGTGGCTCACCGGCCGCCTTTTTTATTTTTTTTACTGATCGGCCCAGTTGTTTAGGGATAGACCGGGGATGCGGCCGAATTCACCGGTGTTGTTGGTCACGAGGATCAGCTTTTCAGAGAGGGCATGTGCGGCTATCAACAAGTCGTAAGCCCCCATAATCTGTCCCTTTTTCTCAAGCGCAGCGCGGATCTCTCCGGAGACAACGGCGGCGTTATCGGAGAAGGGCAGGATTTCCAGGGGCGATAGAAAGCTGGTCAAGGCAACCGTGTTTCTTTCTCTTTGATGGCTTTTAACCACACCGTATGCGAGTTCGGCCAGTGTGATCGCGGAGATACACACGTCTCCAATGTCCAATTTTCTTAGAGTTGCCAGCACCTGGATCGGCCGCTGCTTGATGATATAGATGCATATGTTCGTATCGAGCATGTATCTCATCAAAGTTTGTACCGTTCTTGTGGGCTTGGTTGGCTTCTATCGGGCAAGAAGTCGTCTGCAAAGTATTCCAAACCGGACTCGAAAATTGTCCAGGCGCTATCCTTGGGGATAAGCAGGACAATGCCGTTGATTTTTTTCACGAACACCTCCGAATCCTTGAAACGATATTCCTTTGGCAAACGGACCGCCTGGCTGCGGCCATTCTCAAATATTTTGGCAATATCCACGGCAGCGCCCCCTATCGAATAAAAATATATATCATAGTATATATCATGATCGAGAGAATGTCAATCTCTGACAACGCCAGGCTACTTCGGTTGCTTTCCAAGCGAAACCGGCGCTCCAGCCTAATCGCCATCTCTCCTGGTCTAAGGGACAGCCCCCCGTCGTAAGCATAAGTGAGAACTTCACGGGGGGCGACACGATGCAGCAGCAGCAGCAGTCCTTCCTACACTGGGCCCTGGCAAGATGAGCGGCACCCGTCATACTCCGCCGGTTCCTGAATCCTTCCTGCGCGGGGCTTTCGTATTGGCCGTGGCCGGCCTGGTGGTCAAGCTCCTGGGCGCCTTTTACCGCATCCCCTTTTCGCGCATGGTCGGCAGCGAGGGCGTCGGTCTCTACCAGATGGCCTATCCGATCTACATCACCCTGATCGCCCTCTCCACCTCCGGCGTCCCCATCGCCATCTCCATGCTGGTGGCAGAGAGGGGTGCCCGGGGCGACCGCTTCGGGGCGCGCCAGGTCTTCCTGCTGGCCCTGGTGCTGATGTCCCTGTTTGGACTGCTGTTAACGTTCGCCCTGTACCACTCGGCCCACTATCTGGCTGACCGGGTGCTGGGTGACGCCAGGGCCTATTACCCCCTGGTGAGCATCGCCCCGGCCGTCCTGGTGATCTCCGTAGCCTCTGCTTTCAGAGGCTACTTCCAGGGCTGGCAGCTGATGTGGCCGACCGCGCTTTCGGAGTTGGTCGAGCAGTGCCTGCGGGTGGTCACGATATTCTGGGCGGCCTCCATGCTGCTGCCCAGGGGTGTGGAGTTCGCTGCGGCGGGAGCGGCTTTCGGGGCGTTCACCGGCGGCTGCGGTGGTCTGCTGGTGCTATGTGCAGTCCTGTTCTGGTTTGAAAGGGGCCTCGGCAGCCATCTCCACCCCAAGCGCTGGAGCCGCGCCCTGTCGCTGCTGTCAGGGGCCGGGCAGCTGATGAAGCGCCTGTTGACATATGCCCTGCCGATCTCAGCCAGTTCCCTGGTGCTGCCCCTGGTGCAGACCATCGATGCCGTCATCATCCCCACCCGCCTGCAGGCTGCCGGCTTCAGCTACCACCAGGCTACCGCCATGTTCGGGGAACTCTCAGGCATGGCCGGCACCCTGGTCTATCTGCCGGCCATCTTCACCGTTTCCCTGGCGGCGAGCCTGGTCCCCAACATCGCCGCGGCCCTTGCCCGGGACCGCAACCGGGAGATCAACGAACGGGTGGGCACCGCCATCCGGATCAGCATCCTCTTTTGCCTGCCGGCAGCCGTCGGGCTGATGGTGCTGGCCACCCCCCTGTCCATCCTGCTATTTGCGGACCGGCGGGCCGGGCTGGTCACCGCCTGGCTGGCCCCGGCGGCCCTCTTTTCAGGCCTGCAGCAGACAACCTCAGGCGTTCTCCAGGGCCTGGGCAACACCTGGTTGCCGGTAGTAAACCTGTTGTTTGGATGCGCCGTCAAGATCCTCTGCAACTACTACCTGACCGTGGTGCCGGGAATGGGGGTCAGGGGCGCCGCTGTTGGCAGCGTGGCCGGGCTGTTCCTGGCGAGCCTGCTCAACTACTGGTCGCTGCGTTTCCTGACCGGATACCGTGGCCCGGCCTTCTGCTTGCCCCGCCCCCTGCTGGCTGCTACAATAATGGGGGCGGTGGTCTGGCGCCTGTATGGTAGCTTCCTGCCGCACGGCAATCTCAGCGCAACCATGATCGCCATGCTGGGAGGGATGGCCTGCTACCTGGCCGTCCTGCTCGCCACCGGCGAATTGAGCATTATCGGTATCCGCCGCTTATTCAGGAGATAGGCGCCAGCCCCGGCGCTCAGTAAGCAGGTCCGATCGCCGGCAAGCAGATCGCATCTTGGTTGGCGGGGCCAGGCCCGGCCAGCAGTATGGCAGCGCCACCAGCCAGCAGATCGAACCGGATCGGGGCAGCGCCAGGCCCTGTCAGCAGTGCCGATCTGGCGTGGGCCGGCGCCAATCCTCATGTTTGGAGATGGAGATGATCTTCTTTGAACCAGAAGGACAAGCCTGCTGCCGGAGGAAGCTCCGGCAGGCCCGCCGCCTGGAATCCCGGGGAGAACGCCGGGGAGATCTACGTGGTGGGGCTCGGGCCCGGCGATCCGATGCAGTTGCCGGCCCTCAACCTGAGCCTGATGCGAGGGCGCCCGGTATACCTGCGCACCGGCAGGCATCCGCTGGTGCCGTATCTGCAGCGGGAGGGCGTCAGGCTGCAGACTTTGGATGAGTTCTACGAGCGTTATGCCTCCTTTGACGAGGTCTACCGGCAGATGGCCGGTTTTTTGCTGGATGCTGCCGCGCCGCGGCACACTCGCGCCCCGGGTGCCCGCGCCCAGAGGGCACCCGGCGGGCGCGCACCAGGTGCCGGCCGGGCCAAGGCGGGCGGAGAGCCGGGCCCGCAGCCGGCCCTGCCGGTGGTATTTGCGGTTCCCGGCAACCCCTTGGTGGGCGAGACGGTGGTCGATTTGCTGCTGGCAGGGGCCGCCGCCCGGGGGGTGCGAGTGCGCCTCTGGCCGGCGCCCGGCTTTCTGGATGCGGTTTTGGGCAGTCTGGGCCTTGACCCGGCCCAGGGCCTCTTCGTGACCGAGAGCTTCCAGCTTCTGCGCCAGGACGAAACGCACCGCGGCCCGGGCAGGGCGCCGCGCCGCGGCCGGGTAACCGCCGGGTACCCGGCGGGGGGGCCGTCTGGCAGCCAGGCCTTCTGCGTACCGCCAGGGGCTGGGTTGTTGATTGCCCAGGTGTACAGCCAGGCCCTGGCATCAGAGGTCAAGCTGACTCTGATGGAGCAGTTCCCGGATGAGCACCCGCTGACGGTGATCCAGGCGGCCGGGATACCCGGCCAGGAGCGCCGTCGCCTGATACCACTCTATGAATTGGACCGGCTGGACAGCCTGGACCATCTGACCTCGGTCTATGTCCCTCCATTGAGGCCGGGCCTGGAGGCGGAGCGTGCCCCGGGCCGGAGGCCCCGGCCCGCACCGCCGCCGCCCATAACCACGGGGAAGCGGACGCTGCATCTTGCCGCTATCCCCTCGACCCGTTGCTGCTGGTTATGGATCGGCTGCTGGCTCCAGGCGGTTGCCCGTGGGACCGGGAGCAAACCCACATCAGCCTGAGACGCTACCTGATCGAGGAGGTATACGAGGTCATCGACGCCATCGATGAAGGAAATATGCATAAACTCTGTGAGGAGTTGGGAGACTTATTACTGCAAGTGGTGTTTCATGCGGCGATTGCCAGCAGCCGCGGGGACTTTGACATGAACCGGGTGGTGGAAGGGATCACCTCCAAGCTGGAGCGGCGCCACCCCCACGTCTTCGGCGAAGTGAACGTAAACAGCGCTGCCGAGGTGGTGCATAACTGGGAAGCGATCAAGCAGTCCGAGGGGGCCGGCGGCGAGGCGGCCAGGCCGAAATCCTTGTTGGCGGGCGTACCCAGGTGCCTGCCCGCCTTGCAGAGAGCCCAAAAAGTGCAGGGCAAGGCAGCCCTGGTAGGCTTCGACTGGCCTGATGCCAGGAGCGCTTCGGTCAAGCTGGTGGAAGAATGGCAGGAGCTGCAAGCGGCTTGGGCGGACGGAGATGAGGACGAGGTCCGCCGGGAAGCGGGAGACCTGCTCTTTGCCGGGGTGAACGTCGCCCGGCTGCTGGGAGTGGATGCCGAGGAGGCCTTGCGGGCTGCAGTGGACAAGTTTATGGGCCGGTTCCAGTCGCTGGAGGCAATAGCCTCTGAACGCGGTTGGGAGCTGCGGGACTTGTCGCTCGGGGAGCTGGATGCCATCTGGAACGAGGTCAAGGCAAGCGAGCAGGCCTGAGCCTCTCCATCCAGGCAGCGATCTTGCAATTAGGGGTGCCTGCCAGGATGGAGGTTTCCGCTTAAAGCTTAAAAATGTATAAATTCGTCAATATCTGCTAATATTTTGATTGCTAGGAAAAAAAAATTTTGAGCTCCTGTAAATTAGCAGGATTCTCAAGGCTTCTGGCGAATTAGGTAGCCTAAACTCAAAATTGTAAAGGAGGGTTTCTGGTTGAATAAGGCTGAATTGGTTAGCAGTGTTGCGGAAAAGGCAGAAGTTACCAAGAAAGACGCGGAGAGGGTCATCACCGCGGTATTCGATGCGGTTGAAGAGGCTCTTGCCAAGGGCGATAAGGTACAACTCGTAGGCTTCGGCACCTTTGAGGTGCGCGACCGGGCTGCCCGTACCGGACGCAACCCGCAGACCGGAGCAGAGATCCAGATTTCTGCGACGCGCGTTCCTGCTTTCAGGGCCGGCAAGGCTCTGAGGGACGCTATCGATTAGTCTGGACGTTGTCCCGCAGCAGCGAAGACAGTTGTAATTGGCATGATATCAAAAGGCGGGCGCGCGCCTGCGGAGCTGGCCTGGCCATGAAGCAGGTTTAAAACGAAGCGAAGCGAAGTTTCAAGAGAATCTACCTTGAACAAATCGGGCTTTATGCCCGATGATCAGAATCAAAGATTCTTTTACATCATGCAGCAGACAGCGGTCGTTGCAGGCAAGCCGGCGGCGCCACCCTCCGGGGGCGCTCACCACCGTGGTGGTTACACCGCCGCGGTTCTCCCGGCTTCGTCTTAGGCTGCAGGCGCCCACCGGGGTATCCTCCAGGGACGGGGGCACGGCGGGTAGGGTGCGAATGCTTGCGCGGAAGCGGGTGCCGCCGCTTCTTAAATGGCGCAGTACATCGAAAGGTTCTCTCGTGGGAACCTTTTTCTTTTAGGCAGAGATGGGGGAGGGGATCACCTGCTTGCGCCTCGATAAATATTTACAGGTGAGCCGCCTGGTCAAACGCCGGGCCAGCGCCAAAGAAGTCTGCGATGCAGGCCGCGTCTACATCAACGGGCGGCCTGCCAAACCGGGCAGCGAGGTCAGGGCCGGCGATCAGGTCAGCCTGACCTGGGGGAGAAAGACCACTGAGGTTCAAGTACTCGCAGTGCCGGGCCGCAGCATTCCCGCCGCGGAGGCCAAGACCCTCTACCAGGTGCTGCGGGAGTTCACCGCAACAGAGCCCTCACGAATGCTGCCGGATGAAGAGCCGTGATCCGGGAAGACGCCGCAGGAATTTAAATCCTTTGAAGGTAAAAACCGGCACCCTGTCGATCACCGGCCCGGCCGGGCGCCCGGTAGCCCTGGCTCATGTATGGCTGGCGCCGGTACCCTCTGGGGGCCGGTGCAGGATTTAGGGGAGGCCGCGCCGAACTTTTAACAGAGAATCGGCCGGGCGCCGCCGGTCGCCAAGCGCTCCAGGGCGCCGGCAGGCTTGGCGGTGGCATTCTCCAAACAGGTGGGGTGGGAGGCTTGAACAAACAGAAGGGCTCATGGAGGCTGCTCCGTTGCGGCATAGTCCTACTGCTCCTGGTCTGCCTGATGCCGGCCCGGGGCTGGTGGGGCCGGCCGGCCGAAGCCCAGGATCAGCCCGCCGGCAATCCGGGTACGGCCTCAGACCCGGTGCTCACCGTAAGCTCCTTGCAGCAGGAACTGAACCAGCTTTTTGCGGCGCAGACCACAGAGATGGGCCAGTTACAGGCCCGTCTGAAGCTGGTGGCCGCTGGAATCCAGGCTCTGCAGGGCGCGGCGCCTTTTCCGGATCTTGATGGCAACTGGGCGGCCTCTGCGGTGGCCGCACTGAAGACCCGGGGTGTCATCAGCGGCTACCCGGACGGCGATTTCCACCCGAACGATGGTGTTACCAGGGCCTCCATGGCGGAGATGCTGATGAAGGAGAAAAACCAAAACCCCAGCCCCGGCGCTGCCGGTTTTCCCGATGTGCCTCCCGGATACTGGGCTGCAGCTGCTATCGGAGCGGCCAGGGCGGCCGGCTACTTGCAGGGCTATCCGGACGGGAGCTTCCGCCCCGAAGGCGGGGTCAGCCGGGCCGAGGCGGCAGTGATGCTGGTCAAAGCCTTTGAGCCTAAGGGCAGCGGCCATGCCTCCAGTTTCAACGATGTCGGCAGCAACTTCTGGGCTGCCGGCGCCATCAGTCAAATGGCGGAGGCCGGAATCATCAGCGGCTATCCGGACGGCAGTTTCAAGCCGGATCGGGTCATGACCCGGGCCGAAGCGGCAGCCCTGCTGGCGAGGTTCCTGCCAAACTCATAGGGCCTCGGCGCCCGCGGCCGTTAGCCGGCGGCTGTCGCACTCTCATAAGTGGATGCCGCAAAAAGCGGGCGCGGCATCCGATGAGTGCCGGGTACCCCGGCGAGTCGGGTGGGCGCGGAGATATTTTTCGAGTTCAATGCTGCGCGAGGGAGCGGACGGCATGGGAAAGCTCCTGGGAACCAAGGTGGATCTGCTGGGGGTGGGTGTCCATCCCTTATCGATAACCGAGTCGGTGGAAACCGTCGGCAACTGGATCGAACAGAAAAGGACAGGCCCCCAAACATCCCGGGCTTCCGGAAAAAGCAAGCCCAACCTGGCCCGGCAGGTGATCACCCTCAATCCCGAGATGCTCTACACCGCCCAGCGCGACGCAGGGATAAAAGAGCTGCTGAACCGGGGCGACCTGGTCGTGGCCGATGGCCACGGGATCGTGTGGGCGGCTGCGCGTCTTGGCCACCCTCTGCCGGAGCGGGTGGCAGGTATCGATCTGGTCCGGTCATTGGCAACCCAAGCTTCAAAAATGGGTTGGCGCATCTACCTGCTAGGCGGTAAGCCCGGTGTGGCGGAGGCGGCAGCCGGCAGCCTGCGCCTGCAGCACCCGGGGCTGCAAGTGGTCGGGGCCAGCCATGGCTTTTTCTCGGCAAGCGAGCAGCCATCCCTGATCAGGCAGATCAGGGCGGCCCATCCGGACCTGCTGCTGGTAGGGCTGGGATTTCCCAAGCAGGAGCGCTTCATCGGGGAGCACCGCCGCGAGCTCGGATCGCTGGTGGCGGTGGGGGTTGGAGGCAGCCTCGACGTGCTGTCAGGCCGTCTGCGGCGCTCTCCCGCGTGGGTGCAACGGCTGCGGCTGGAGTGGCTGTTCCGGGTCTTCCAGGAGCCGGCCCGCTGGCGGCGGCTGCTCATACTGCCGCAGTTCATGGGCATCGTACTGGCAGCCGGCGCCCGTAAAGCCCGCCCGGAATAGTGCCGGCCGGGGATATGTTCGGAGAGGCTGAATCAGCCATGCAATGGAGCTATAACGAGTACGGCAGAAAAAATGCAGCGCCCGCGCCCGCTTTGCGGGCACCCGGTTGGCACCAGGGGGTCAGGATGAATGCCGCACCAAGTTTCAAGAAGCATCTACCTTAAAATACGTCGGGCATTATGCCCGAGGAAATAATCAAAGATTCTGTTATTTTCAAGACAGGGGCACGATGCGAGGCCACGTGAAGCTGCCACCCAGTTGAAATTATATGTTCGTACTTTATAATGTTTATTACAACGACGGGCGCCCTGGTCCGGGAGAGGAGGTGCCGCCTTGAGAAACTGTCGCCAAGCCTTGAAGTACTGCGCCGTGATCGCCCTGGCCATTCTGCTGGTGGGCGCCGCCCTGTACCTGCCGGTCCCGGGCGGGAAGACCGGAACCGGGACCGGGATGCGGCCTTGGCAGCACGGCAGTTCTGCCGGCGAGCCCGGCGTCCTGATGGTGCTGCAGCTGCCCGGCCCGGGTGCCCCTGGCCAGCAGGGCCGCGGCGCAGTCTGGGCCGACCTTTCCCGGATGGGCGTGGAACAGGGCGATCCGCTCGACAGCGGCCACATCCTGGTGCGCGTGCCGTCCGGCAAGCTGCAGGCGGCACAGGCGGCAGCAGGCAGCAATCTGGCGGAGTATCAACCATCAGCCCGGTTGTCCCCGGACCTCGCCGCCGCGCCGGCTGAAAACAACCCTGAAGCTATGCTCTCGCTCAATGTGACCGTGTTCGAGTCCGGTGACAAGGAGGCCGTGGCCCGGTCGGTGCTGGGCCTTGGCGGAGGGGTGCTGTGGGGAGAGGTCCAGGACGGCCGCGTTCTTCAAATTCGGCTCCCGAGGGGGCGCCTGGAAGACCTGGCGCAACTGCCGGAGGTCGTGTACATCGAACCGGTCCGCACATACAGCCTGCTGAACGACCGCGCCCGGGACATTGTGGGCGCCACTCCGCTGGAGGCGCTGGGCTGGTTGGCCCCGGAGAGCAGCCTGACGGGGTCGGGGCAGATCGTCGGCCTGGCCGACAGCGGTTTGGACCGTGGCTCCGTCGATGAGATCCACCCGGACCTGGCAAGTCCACCCGGGGGTGTGATCAAGGTGGTAGCGTTGAAATCATTGGCCGGGGCGGCGACAGCAGCCGACACCAACGGCCATGGCACCCATATGGCGGCCACCATCGCCGGCACCGGGGCCGCCTCCGGCGGACAGTACCAGGGACTGGCACCGGGCGCCAGCCTCTACTTCCAGGGGCTGACCAACCCCGAGGGCCAACTCGAACCTCCGCCTGATCTGGCAGACCTGTTCGGCCCGGCCTATGAGGCCGGGGTCCGCATCCACGTTGACGGGTGGGGGGATGATGCCAGCGGCTACTTCAGCTCTGCTTCCCAGACTGACGGGTTCATCAGGGCGCACCCCGATTTTCTGGTGATCTTCAGCGCCGGCAATGGGGGCCCAGGGCCAGGCACCCTGACCTCTGAGGCCTATACGAAAAACGGGCTGGTGGTCGGCGCCAGCCAGAGTCCGCATCCGATGTTCGATTCAGAACAGGTGGACAGCAGCAGCCCATCCGATTTTTCCAGCCGCGGCCCCACCGGCGACGGTCGTCTCAAGCCGGAACTGCTGGCGCCCGGGGCGTTGATCTCGGCGAAGGCCAGCCAGGTAACCTCCGAGTTCGATCTGGGCAACTATTACACTTACATGGAGGGCACGAGCATGGCGGCGGCGGTGGCGGGAGGCAGTGCCGCCCTGCTCCGGGAGTATTTTCAGCGATTCGAGCAGGTTGCCAGTCCGAGCGCAGCCCTGCTCAAGGCCTCCCTGATCAACGGCGCCAGCACCCCGGCCAGCGGCCCCACCAAGGATGGCTTCGGGATATTGGATCTGGGTGGAACGATCCTGGCCCTGCACGAAAAGACCTTTCAATATATCGATTCCAGCAAGGGGGTGGCCAATGACGGGACCAGCACCTATACTTTCCAGGTGCAGGGAGGCGACTCCCCATTGAAGGCCACCCTGGCCTGGACCGATCCGGCGGCTGCCCCGGGCAGCGCACATCCGCTGGTAAACAACCTCGATCTGGAGGTTCGGGATCCGTCCGGCAAACTATGGCTGGGCAACTCCTTCCTGTCGCCGGGCCAGGCCGACGATGTCAACAATGTGGAGCAGGCATTCATTCCCCAGCCCGTAGCCGGAAGTTATACCATCTACGTCAAGGGTACGAGCATCGTCCAGAATACAGTGCCGGGCGCATCCCAGAATTCGCAGGATTTCGCCCTGGTATTCGGTCAACCGCTGGTCAGGGATATAGTGGTGTCATCTTCAGGCTCGCTGGCGTTGAAATCGGGAAGGGATGTCCAGCTCGACCTGGCCCGGGTCAGTTACGAGCAGGACGGGGAGACAGTTGCCTGGCCGGTCGCCGCCACAGCTGGGGTCGGTGCTGCGAGCAGCGGAACCGCGGGATCGGTCGAGCCTTCAGTCGGCGACCCCTTGTGCGGGGCGGACATCTACCTGCCTCCGGATATGGAGGCAAACAACCCGGCTTATGCCTATCTGGCCGGCCGCACCTGGCAGGTCCAGGGGGTGCAAGTGGTCGATACGGGTAGCGGCCTCATCTATACCGAGATCGATCCGGCGAGCCGGACCGGAGGATTTTTCCTGGCCCCCGGAGCCAGCGGCCGGTTCTGGGTCAATGGCAGGCAGTTGCAGCAATTGGCGAGCATGCCACCCGGGGTCGAGATCCGCGCCAGCATCAACCCGGGGACACAGACTATTTGGGAGGCTGATGCTGACTACCAGCAGGTTGAAAACTACCTGGGCCGGGTCGATCAGGCGCAGGGAGAGCTGTGGCTGCTCGGCCAGCAGAAGCCCCTATCCCTGACGCCGCAAGCTGAACTAGCGTACCTGGATGAGCTGACCGCTATCGACACGGCCGATCTCCCCTTCGGGGCCAGTACAGTCCCAGCATGGGATAAGCTGCTGCCGGGCCTGAAGCTAAAGCTGATGGTTGCTCCGGACAGCGGCGAGGTAATGTACGTGGGGGCGCAGCGCCAACTGGCGGTGGGCAAGATCGCGGCGGTGGACCCGGACGCTGAGACGGTCGTCCTGAACAGCGGCAAAAGTAGTTACATCGTGGGCCAGGGGGTGACGCTGCAATTAGACGGGCAAGCGGCGCAGCTCAGGGATCTCCAGCCGGGTCAATTGGTCATGGCGGTGCTGGTTCCGGGCTCGCGGCAAGTCTTGAGCCTGGCAGCATACAGCCAGGTTCTCTATGGGCGGGTGGTCTATGTCAGCGACAAGGAACAACTGCTGTATCTGGTCGACAGTATGAACAATTTTCATGTCGTCAATCTGTCTGCCGGCACGCAAGTGTTCAGGTGGGGACTGCCCTCCGGACTGAACTTCATAGCACCTGGAGCGTGGGTGCGGCTGTGTCTGGATCCCGGGACCGGGCAGGCCCAGCGCCTGGATGTACGCGGAGTCGGCAGCGGATCGCACGGAGATCTTCAGCAGCTATGACCAGCAGCAGGGCATATTATACACCGATCAGGGCTCCTACCAGGTTGCCGAAAACACGCTGGTCACCAAGAACGGCTATCTGGTGACGCCTGGGGATCTGGTGGAGGGAGAGGAGTTGACGTTGTCGCCGCTGTTGGACAGCGCTCTGGGCAAGCCGCTGTTGGCTGTCGTTGCTGCCCAGACCAAGCCGGGAGCAGTGATCCCGAAGTTGGAGGTGGCAGCCCCTTGGCGCGGCGGGGTTTACGTGTCGCTGTCATGCTTCACCACCGCTGACCGGCTGTACATATACCTGCCCGATGGGGAGCGCCAGTCGGTTCCTGTGGTCAAAGGAAGGAACTTCTTATACAGTTTCCAGCCGGCAGCCCTGCCTGCAGCTGCCGGAACCGGCCAGCAAGGCCTGGTCTTGCAACTGGTGGCGTTTGACAACGCCACCGGTGGGGTGACCGGGCAGACGGTCGCGGTGCCTGCTGCGGGGATTGGTGTGCTCGGAGACCTGGACGGCAGCTGGGCGGCTGCCGCTGTGAAAGACCTCCTGGCGCAGAACCTGATTACCGGCTATCCGGACGGAACTTACCGGCCCGAGCAGCCGATCACCAGGGCCGAGTTTGCGGTGCTGCTATCGAAAGCCCTGGGCTGGTCCGGCTCCGGCAGCCCGCTGAGCGTTGAGGATGCGCAGGAGATTCCCGCCTGGGCCAAGCCGGCGGTTGGGTATTGCCTGCAGCACGGGCTGTTTCAGGTCGGGGAGGACGGATCCTTCCATCCAGATCAGCCGCTAACCAGGGCTGAGGCTGCTGTAGTTCTGGATAAAGCCTTGCAGGTCTTTGACCCCGGAGTGGAGAAACAGGCTGTTTTACAACCGGGCTGGCAGGACTGGCTGCAGATCCCTTCCTGGGCGCAGCTTTCTGCAGCGAGGGTGTTTACGGCGGGGATCATGAGCGGTGTCACCTCCGGGGAGTTCTCGCCAAATGCGTTGCTGAAGCGTGGTGAGGCAGCAGTTGTCATCGATCGCCTCCTGGAAGAACTGAGGCAGGTTCATTGAAACGGAAGTTCGCCAGGAGTCCATGCCCTCTCCTTGAAGGAGATTGCAGAAACCGATCGAGCCTGGGCGGTTAGACACAACCGGACTTGAAATCTGAGGCCTGAATAAAAGTTGGGGCCGGAAACCGGGTGCAGCGGCAGAGACTAAAAAAGGAGGCCTCTCAGGCCTCCCCTGTATGTGCTTATCAAATGTTTTGCCGGCCTCAAGTTCTCCACCGGGCAACCCGTGCCTCCAGCCGCATGGGAACTTACTGCACCAGCCAGAGAACGACTACCTGTTTGCCGGTGTCGTTGTTCCAGATCTGCAGCTGCAGTTGCAACGCCTCGATCTGGTTGGCGTACTGCTGCTGATCGCTCTCTGGGGCGGCTGCCTGCTGTGCTTGCAAGGATTCAAGTGCATTCAGGCTGCTGGTATACTGGGCGGTGACATCCTGGCTTTCCTTGTCGTTTTGCACCACGTTGCCCAGTGCGCTCAGCTGGTCTTGAAGCTGGCCTCCCATTCCCGGGTCGACGGTAAAGCGCAGGAACAGGTTCGAATGGCCGTCGTTCTGTGCCGACTGCTCCGAGGACAGGATGGCCCCCAGGCTGTCGGCTATCTCCAGGGCGCTGTTGCGGGCCTGCCCCAGATCGCTCACATTCACCTTGATCGTGACGACGGTGATCACCCGCGAGCGGTTAAGGAGTTCAGAGCCCGGCGGTTTGCTGATGGTCGGGGGCGTCTGCACAGGCGGGGATGTCGCTGTGGTCTGGTTGACGGAGGCGGCGCCTCCGGTCCGGCTGCTTGTTTTGCCGGGGCTTACCGTGGCGGTCTGTCCGCCAGTATTGGAGGAGCCGGCTCCGGGTTGGCTCGGGCCGTTAGGTGCAGGGGGCACTAAAGCGATTGTTTCTCCAGGCTTCTGGTGGAGTTGAGCGATCAGGGAATTGGTGGCGGGCAGCTTTAACGCTCCGCCCAGCAGCGCCAGCATGATGGCAGCTGCAGCGGCGAATCTGACCCAACCCTGATGCCAGAAAAAGCTCCAGGCGGCCGTCCGTTCGGGAGCAGCCTGAACTTCCTTGACCCGCGCCATCACTGCGGCGGTGAAGCCCGGGCCTGGAGCCACCCTGCTGTTTTGCAGGGCGCTGCGCAGCCTGCGCCACTCGCTGAATTCTGCTGCGCAACCCGGACATGATGCCTCATGGAGAGTGAGGGAGCGCTCGTCTGCCGGGCTCAGCTGGCCGGCAGCGCCTGCGTAGAAAAGCTCCCGCTCCCGTTTGCAGCCGCGCCCGGCAGTTGTCTGCTCCAGCTGGCGCGGCTCCCTGTCGTGCTGGCCTGCCGCTTGTTTTGGAATGCGCTCCATCATGCTCACCTCCTCCTGAGGTCGTTTTGCATCTCTCTCAGTCTCTCATCTGTGATGTTCCTGAAACCCTGCCTACAAAGGCCGTCTGGCGGCTGCGATCTTCTCTCTCAAGGCCTGGCGCGCCCTGTTCAACCGTGACTTCACGGTGCCCAGCGAACACCGGGTAATCGAAGCGATCTCTTCATAGCTGAAGCCTTCGATCTCCCTCAGTACCAGTACCGTGCGCCACTCCTCCGGCAGCTGCCGCAGCGTCAGCTTCAACAGATCCTGCAGCTCTTTGCCATCCAGCACCTTTTGGGGGTCTCCGCCCTGGTCTGTGGCGATCACGGTTCGGTAAAACTCACCCGTCTCTGTCTGTAACGGGTCATCCAGGGAGACCAGGCTGGAAAACTTCCGGTCACGCTTCATATTTGACCACAGGTTGATGGCTATCCGGTGCAGCCAGGTGCCTAGGTCGGCCTCCTGGCGAAAACTATTCAGTTTGACATATGCCTTGACAAAGACCTCCTGCGCCAGGTCCTGGGCGTCCGCATAGTTTCCTGCCAGGTAAAAGCTCAGGGTCAGCACGCGCTCCTGGTACAAAGAAACCAGTTCTTCAAAAGATCCGGCATCCCCGGCCTGCGCTTTCCTGATCAGAAGCTTCACGTTGTCTGGCCCGCTGGAAATCCTCTTCAGTTGCGGTTTGGCTTTCAAGGAGAATCTTCACTCCCGGTTGCCCGGCTCCCCTCACAACTTTAGACACTATTCGGCCGAAAAAGTTCCGTAAATTGCTAAGATTTTTTCGGGTTTTGCTGCTCGAGGAGAGATTATCTGGACCTGATGGCTGTTGCATTTACTACTTTAGCCGATGTTTAACAGTACAGCAATGACAATTGTCACCATGACGGCAGATGGCCGGTCAGACTGTGATTCTGTGGAGGCTTCGGGAAGCTGGCTTGTTTTTGGGATAATATCGCCTGAAAAGCGCCGGCTCCCTGTACCAGGGCGTCTCTTCCCGACGGGTATCGACTAATTATACCAATAAAACTGTTGCGGGAATACTTACCGGCCACAACGGTTAAAGTGCCGCTACGAAATACCGAAAATAAGAGGAAATAATGTCCGTACTCAAAAACGGCTGGCGATCATAGATTGGGTTAGAATTGCGTCGTCAGGTTGCGGTGGTATGTGCCAGGCAAGGAAAGGCCTGGTCAGGAAGAGATATTTTTTGGAGGGCTCCCGGATGGACAGGGACGGACTGTTTGCGAAGATCGAAAAACTGAGAACCCAGATGGAGCGCGAGAGACAGGATGACCTTACCAGCCGGGAGCTCCTGCTCTTGTCGAAACAGATGGACCGTCTGATCAACGCCTACATGCGGGAGGGCCGCATCGGAGACCGGCTCCAAATGGGAAACGGGTCAAAAATGATTTGCGCGGGCCCCAGCGACCGTTTACAATAAAAGAGGTTCAGGGGTTTGGCCGGGGAGAGCGGCACACGTGGACATTGCCAGCCGCGGCTGGCGAACAGCAAACCGGACCTGCCGGGCCTGCAGCCGGTACTTCATGGGGAGGCAATAGGATGAAGAAGCGCAAGCACATCAGGACTATCGTGGCGGGAAGCATGAGAAAGCCATTACTCACACCGGACTGCGGCGAGTGCCAGACCTCCTGCCAGTCTGCCTGCAAGACTTCCTGCACCGTGGGCAACCAGGTTTGTGGAACCCGGCAGAAGTAAAACTGATCCAGGCTGACGATTGCCGCCTGGCTTTCGACATCAACAGCGGATCCCTCCATGAGCTGGACGAGGTGGCGTGGGATCTGCTGTGGCGTTTCCAGGAGCGGGGGGATTGGCAGAGGGGCGCGCCGTGAGGCGTCCCTGATCTTCGGGAAGGAGCCGGTGCGGGCCGCTGCGGCCGAGGTGGAAGCCCTGCATGAGAGCGGCAGCCTGTTCACTCCGGACCCGGGCTGGCATCGGTACGCCCCTTCCAGCAACGACCCGTCACGGCGGGCGCCGAGCGCCCACGCGGATGGACCATCGCCCGCCCCCGGCGCCGGCCTCAAGGCCCTGTGCCTTAACCTGTCCCATGACTGCAATATGTCCTGCGGTTACTGTTTCGTACCGTCCCAGGTCCGTTCCGGACAGCAGTCCATGCCTGGCCGGGTGATCAGAGCCGCCCTGGACTTTTTGCTGCAAACATCTCCCTGCCGCCGGCTGGCGGTGGATTTTTTCGGAGGCGAGCCGCTTCTCAACGCCGGGGGGGTCAGGGAGGCGGTGGCCTATGCCCTGGCAAGGGGTTCCGGCAGGAGCTGGAAGTTCACCCTGACCACGAACACCCTGCTGCTAGATGCGGAGATCTCTTTTTTTACGGCAGCCCATGACTTCTGCCTGGTCCTGAGCTGCGACGGCAGGCCCGGGTCCACGACGCCTTCCGGGTCAGGCGCGGCGGGGGCGGTACTGCTGCTGCCGTGGCCCGGCGCCTCCAGGATTATCTGGCGGTGGCCGCCGGACAGGAGCACTACGTGCGCGGCACCTATACCCGCTGCAATCTGGACTTTTCGGAGGATGTCCGCTACCTGGCCGGCCTGGGGGCCCGCAGCATCTCTCTGGAGCCGGTGGTGGCTGCTCCCGGGCAGCCGTATGCGATCAGGCAGGAGGACCTGCCGGCGATCAGGGCTGAATACTTCCGGCTGGCGCGCTTCTTGAGGGATCAGGAACGAGCCGGCAGCAGGATCTCTTTTTACCACTTTCAGCTGGATCTGCCGGGCGGCCCCTGCGCCGCCAAACGACTCACCGGCTGTGGCGCCGGCTATCAATACCTGGCGGTGACTCCGGCCGGCGAACTCTACCCCTGCCATCAGTTCGTGGGGCATCCCGAGTATTGCCTCGGCAATTTGGAGCGGGGGGTGATGAGGCCCGATCTCCAGTCCCAGTTCCAGCAAGCACACCTTTACAACAAGCCTTCCTGCAGCTCCTGCTGGGCGCGTTTCCTATGCGGGGGCGGTTGTCTGGCCCAGGCAGCCCTGCTGTCAGGAGATCTCAGGCACCCTTATGCCTTGACCTGCGAACTGACCCGCGCCCGCCTCGAGGGCGCCCTGTATCATCTGGCCATCTCCGAACCGCCGGGAAGAGTGAAGACAGGGTGAACGGCCGGACTCGGGGAAAAACCGGAAAGACAGTCGATACAGGGCCTCCGGATTGTGATAAAATAGAGGCGTAACTGCTCAGCCTTTCATGAAGCTGGCTGATTCCGGGACGGAATGTTTGGGGTGCCCCACCCGCCGGGGTACCCCGACCCGCTAAAGCGGGTACCCCGGCGGGTCGGGGTACCCGGCGGGTGCAGTCGGAATCAGGCAGCATAGCTGGGCAGTAGCATAGAGGCAATACTCGATCTGGCGCTAGGAGGGGCAAGAAGTGCTGAGCATGATGCGCAGACAGCGCAAGTTTACCAGGGCGGTGCTCTGGGTGCTGGTAGTGATGATCGCCATCGGGTTGATCGCCGTCTTTGGCAACTTCCAGGCTCTGCAGCAGTCGCCGGTGACCAACACCCAGACCCAGCAGCAGCCGCCGGTGGCCAACACTCAGACCCAGCAGGCCCAGTGAAGCGAAGCTGACGTCAACCCGCCTGCTGTCTTGCATTGAACCGGAGACGGCGGCTGTTCGAAATAGGCGTATGGAGAGGGCCGGCCCGGGTGGCCGGCCAGAACCGTTCATTTGACAGTCACGTCAACTCCCTTTTATTGCTTGTCCCCGGTTCTCCTTCTTTTAGTATAATGGGGTGGGAGGAGAACTGAGATGGTCCGTCTGTTGGTTTCATCCCTTATTTTGTGCTTGGTCCTCATGCTTGTCCTCGGGCTGAGGAACCCGGTGCGCATTCTGAGTTCGGATCTGTTCAGGAACTGCCAGCTATTCCTGGTCAATCTGGAGACAGCCAGCTGGCCGGCCCTGCAGGGGCAGCATTTTACGGTCAAGTACCGTCCAGGCGACGAGGCTGGCGCCCGGATGGTGCTACAGGAGGCAGAGCGGGTTTATCAGCCGCTCGGCGATTTTTGCGGATATTTTCCTGAGCAGACGGTGCCGATCCTGATCTATCCTGATCGGGGCTCCCTGAACCGCATTTTTGGTTGGGGCAGCAACGAGAGCGCCATGGGTGTTTATTGGGCCGGAGTGATCCGGGTCCTGTCCCCCGGGGCCTGGATGCCGGATGTGCCAGCCAGCCAGGAGCAGTTAGTGTTTGCAGAGCAGGGCCCCGTTGCCCATGAGTACACGCACCTGTTGGTGGACTACAAGACAGGGGGGAACTATCCGCGCTGGCTGACGGAGGGTCTTGCGGAATACGCCGAGGAGGAGATCACCGGAGGGGCTGCTCCGGACCTCGAACAGCTGACCGTCACCCAACCGCTTGTCTTGTTGGACGGTCGCTTTGATGACCCGGTGTGGCAGGACTACAGCTATGCAGTGGCTGAGGACATGGTCTCTTATCTGGTGCGCAGGTATGGTCCGGAGCGCATCCCCCAGCTCCTGGATGCCCTGGGCCACAACCAGCCGTTGGACAAGGCCTTCATGCAAGTTTATGGCGTCACCCTTGACGAATTTGTTCAGAGCTACAACCAGACAGAGGTTTGAATAATTATCCCACCGCCTGCTAACAACTAATTGGTAAAGCGCGAAGCGCCTTAGACCGGGCCGATAGTAGCGCCTGGCAGTGCCATGCTGGATATGAGCGGCCGATTGGCTGGACGGCTGGGGCGCTTGACTCTGGAAGCTCCGGTGAAGGCTGTGCCCATCCCGGGTGACGACCCGTGGCGGCGCCTCAGGAAGGTTTCCAGGCCGGACGGAGCATGAAGTTTCCAGAACCTGCCCGCATATGCAGGAATAATCAGCAGTGACGAGAATATATCAGTACGGACAGCAAAATCTGTTGTAGTCGTAACCTGTGGAGGATACCTGTTAATGAAGCTGACAATCCAAGGGGGCAACGCACTCCGGGGCCGGTTAGTCGGCGGGGCGAAAAATGCCGCCCTGGTTCTGATTGCCGCCAGCGCTATCGTCAGGGGCGAGGTGGTGCTGGACAATGTGCCGCGCATCGCGGACGTGGAGACACAGCTGGAGATCGTGCGCGCTCTCGGATGCCGCACCGTATGGCAGGATTCTAACCGTGTGTCGTTGTCCTGGCCTGAACAGCCGGAGATGGCGGTGCCCTACCGGCTGGCCAAGAAGCTGCGGGCCTCAAACCTGTTTCTGGGAGCCCTGGTGGCCCGGACCGGCCAGGCGCGGATACCGCTGCCGGGCGGCTGTGATATCGGATCGCGCCCGATGGACCTGCACACCAAGGGTCTGCAGCTGATGGGTTTTGCCGTGACGTTGAGGCACGGCTTCATCGAAGCCCGGGCGTGCGACCCCCGGGGCAACCAGATCTACCTGGACTTTCCAAGCGTGGGCGCCACCGAGAATATCATGATGGCTGCGGTCGGCGTAAACGGGACCACAGTGGTGGAGAACGCCGCCAAGGAGCCGGAGATCGTTGACCTGGCCAGCTTTCTCAACGGCGCGGGGGCTACCATCAGGGGAGCGGGCACCGACCTGGTCAAGATCGAGGGCAAGCGGGAGCTGCGGGGAACACGCTTCAGCGTCATTCCCGACCGGATCGAGGCCGGCACCTACATGATCGCCGCCGCTGCTGCCGGCAAGGGCGTGATGATCGAAAACGTGATCATCAGGCACTTGCAACCGGTGATCGCCAAGCTTCAGGACATGGGGCTGGAGGTGGCTGTAGACGAAGACTCTCTGGAGGTGAGGCCTTCAGGGCCGCTTATGGCCACCGACATCAAGACCTTTCCCTACCCGGGTTTCCCCACCGACTTGCAGTCTCCGGCAATGTCGCTGCTGTGCCTGGCGGGGGGAACCAGCGTGATCGTCGAGAATGTTTTTGAGAACCGGTTCCGGGTGGCTGATGAGCTGAAGCGGATGGGAGCCGAGATCCGCGTCAAGGGGCATTCAGCGGTGGTGGAAGGGCCGGTCAGGTTGTACGGCGCCCAGGTCAGGGCCACCGACCTGCGGGCCGGAGCCGCCCTGATGGTGGCTGCACTGGCTGCTGAGGGTGAAACCGAGATCTCCCAGGCGGAGTTGATCTCAAGGGGTTATGAGAAGGTAGTCGAGAAGTTTGCCGACCTGGGTGCCCGGTTGCAATATGTTGAGTGAGGAGCGGCAGATAGGGTGGACATAATAGAGAAGTTGCTCATGGCCCTGCTGGCCGTCTATGCGCTGTTGCCCGATCTCTGGTACCGCTGGAGGAGCAGAGACGTGTTCCGGAGTGGGGAGAGAGGCAATAAGATTGCCCTGACCTTCGATGACGGCCCTGATCCGGTGTTCACGCCGCGCATCCTGGACATCCTGTCTGAATGGGGCGCCTCCGCCACCTTTTTTCTGATAGCGGAAAATGCCCGCAGGTATCCGGAGGTGGTGCGGCTCATCGTGGCCCGTGGCCACGAGGTGGGCAGCCACGGCATGCATCACTCTCCATTCTGGATACTGACGCCGAAGCGGTCGCGCCTGGAGATCCAGGAATCGGTGGCTGCCCTGCAAGAACTGACAGGAGGGCCGGTGCGCTGTTTCCGGCCGCCCTGGGGCATGTTCAATCTGATCGCCCCTTACTGGATGCGCCGGACCGATCAGAAGGCGGTGCTATGGTCGTTGGATTCACTGGACTGGTTTTTCCTGACCCCGGCCCGCCTCATCTCCCGGAAAGTGGCCCGCTGGGTGCGCCCCGGCTCTATTGTGCTCTTTCACGACGGCTCCGGGATCCGGCGCACCGCGGCGGCCCTGGTCAAGGCCCTGCCAAAGATGCTGGACAACCTGAAAATCCGGGGTTTGGTCCCGGTAACGATAAGCGAATTGATGGATGAAGGAGAAAGGATGGGGAAGAAGCATGAGCGTTGGGAGTGCAGTGACGAGAGCCTGGGGGATTGCCAGGCACCGGGTGTTTTATATTGTGGCGATGATCGGCATGATTTTATGGGGAGGCCTGCGTTTCCTGCCCCCGATCTTTCATGACAACTACATACTGTCCAGCGTGCTCAGCATGATCTGCGCCCAGGGCATGAAGCCGTTTACCGGCAGGACCGATGATGACAACCGCATTCCCTGGTGGCGGATCACCCAGTGCGGCGGCATGCCCAGTGCTCACGCAGCAGTTGCCGCAGCCCTGACCACATCCCTGGGCCTTGAGCGCGGCTGGACCTCGGGTCTGTTCCAGATCGCGGCTGTCCTGGGGGGAATCGTGGTCTATGATGCCGTCAGCCTGCGGCGGATTGTCGGAGAGCATACCCGGGTTCTAAAGGAACGCTTCCATGAGGCCACCGATAACTCCTTTCTCTGGGCCGAAACAGTGGGCCACACCCCCCTGGAGGCGTCAGTGGGTTTGTTGCTCGGCGTCCTGTGCGCGGTTCTGGTGGTGCGGCTTTGAAAGAGGGTGGCAGGGCGCATGATCAGCACCAGGGAACTGGATTACGTCCTGCCGGGCTTGGCCCTGTCCTTCGAGATCGTTGAAAACGTGGAGGATTTGGTCTCGGACCCGGAGGACGACGACAAGATCCCTTACTGGGCGGAACTCTGGCCGGCAGCTCGCGGCCTGGCCCGGTATATCTGGGAAAAGGTCAACTTTGGCGGCGCCACCGTGCTGGAGCTGGGCGCCGGCCTCGGTCTGCCCGGGCTGGTGGCGGCCCGCAAGGAAGGCCGGGTGACCATCAGCGACTACCAGCCGGACGCCTTGAATATAGCCAGCCGCAACGCCGAGCGCAACGGGATCCCGATCGAGGGCTTCAAACTGGCGGACTGGCGGGACTTCACACTCCAGGAGCAGTTTGACTGGATCATCGGTTCAGACGTGCTCTACAATCCCCGGAGCAACCCCTATATAGGCCGGATTCTTTCCCGCAACCTGGCCCCGCACGGGCAGCTGCTGTTTGCCCATCCCGGGCGCAAGGCCACCTTTGATTTTCTGCAGGAACTGGCCGCTGCCGGCTTCAAGGAGGAGCAGCAGGCAGTGATCCCGGTCACTGTGGACAACCCCCTGCTGTCTGATTACCGGATCAACATCCACCATCTATACCGCTAAGGCCGGCGCGCCGTTTGGAACGCTCCCGCACAGGGGTCATCCGGCGCCGGGCCAGGAGGAATAATTTATCTGGCGTCGAAGCATTTGTTGGCAGGTTGTCTTCAGCCAGCACCTGCTTTAAAATGATTTTGTAGCCGGCTGAATTCCGGGTTGAGTGCCGGATTATGTACAAAAGCGGTCCAGCGTCGGATAATAGACGATTGGCCGGTACTTACGGACTTATGAGAGATAGGTAGTCGTCATGGGGGTTTTGGAAAGTATCAGGAATGAGATTGTGTTGGCTCTGCGGCAGGCAGCAGAGGCGGCGCGCCAGGAGGGGCGCCTGAGCTACCGCGAGCTTCCGGCCTTTGCCGTGGAGGTGCCCAGGGACCGGGCACACGGCAACTTTGCCAGCAACCTGGCCCTGCTCCTGGCCCAGTCGGAGAAGACATCCCCCCGCAGTGTCGCCCAGGTGCTGCTGGAGTTCTTCAAGCCTTGCGGCAGCCATGTCACCCGGGCCGAGACTGCTGGCCCCGGCTTCATCAACTTTTACCTGGACCCGGCCTGGCATTACGTGGTGCTGCCGGAGGTGGAGTCTATGGGAGAACGCTACGGCTGCTCCGACCTGGGGTGCGGCGAAAGCGTCCAGGTGGAGTTTGTCAGCGCCAATCCGACCGGGCTGCTGCATATGGGCAACGCCCGGGGGGCGGCCCTCGGGGATACGCTGGCGAATTTGCTGGCTGCAGCCGGGTATAATGTACAGCGAGAGTTTTATGTAAACGATGCCGGCACTCAGATCGAGAACTTCGGGCGCTCCCTGGAGGCCCGTTACCTGCAACTGCTCGGCCAGGACGCACCCTTTCCGGAGGAGGGCTATCCCGGACCGGACCTGGTCGAGAGCATGCGCGGCCTGATCGGGCAAGTCAAGGATAAGTATCTGGGGATCGATCCCCTGCTGCGGCGGGAGCTGCTGGTCAAGTACGCCCTGAAGGAGAAGTTGTCCCAGATGGAGCGGGATCTGGCTGACTTCCGGGTGCATTACGATCTCTGGTTTTCAGAACAGGCCCTGCATGATGACGGCGAGATCGAGCAGGTTTTGCGCCAGCTCCAGGCAAACGGCTGCCTGTACGAGGAGGAGGGAGCGCTCTGGTTCCGTTCCACTCTGTTCGGCGACGACAAGGATGAGGTGCTGGTGCGCAGCAACGGTATCCCCACCTACTTCGCAGGGGATATCGCTTATCACGCAAACAAGTTCCGGCGCGGCTTCGACCGGGTGATCAATATCTGGGGGGCTGACCACCATGGCCACGTGGCCAGGCTGAAGGGGGCGGTACAGGCCCTGGGCATCGACCCCGGCCGCTTGCAGGTGATCATCATGCAGCTGGTCCGGCTGTTAAAGGGCGGCGAGCCGGTGCGGATGTCCAAGCGCACCGGCGAGTACATCACCCTGCGCGACCTGATGGACGACGTGGGTGTGGATGCTGCCCGCTACTTTTTCGTGATGCGCAGCGCCGACAGCCACCTGGACTTCGATCTGGATCTGGCCAAGGAGCAGTCCAGCGAGAACCCGGTCTATTACGTCCAATATGCCCACGCCCGGATCTGCAGTATTTTGAGGCAGTCGGAGGGGATGCCGCCTGGCGGGTGCCCACCTGTGGGCGAGGTCGATTGCACCCTCCTCAGGGAACCGGCGGAGCTGTCCCTGATCCTGAAGATCGCCGAACTTCCCGGCGAGATCGCATACGCAGCCTCCCACCTGGAGCCGCACCGGTTAGCTTTTTATGCAAATGAACTGGCTACCCAGTTTCACGTCTTCTATACCACCTGCCGGGTGCTGACCGACCAGCAGGCTCTTAGCAACGCCAGGCTGGTGCTGATCAACTCTTGTAGAATAGCCCTGCGCAATACTCTACAGCTCCTGGGAGTATCAGCTCCCGAGAGGATGTGACCATAACCAGACAAGAGAAGGGAGGAGCTCTGGCGTGCCGGAGGTGGAGAGCCTTGACGAAAAGCAGAGGATCCTGGGGTTTGTCTACGATCGGCTGAAACAGCATGGGCAAGCCATGCACTACTCATTGCTGCTCGATGAAGTCGCTTCCAAGTTTTTTGCAGACAGAGAGGATCTCGTTCAGGCCAAGTCCCGGTTTTACACCTGGCTAAACCTTGATTCCCGCTTTACCAACATCGGACAGGGTTGCTGGGGCTTGCGAACGGCCGTGCCCCAGAAGGGAGGGCGGCAGGTGCCGCTGCTCAGCCTGATGCACAAGTCGGTGGAGTACGACGACAGCTCGACCCGGATTCCAGGGCGGGAGGTACAGGATGAGGAACCGATGGGGGACAAGGAATTATTGGAGGAAGAAGCTGCCAGCGAGGAACAGGACGAATTGGATGAGGAGATCGAACCGATCGACGAATAGCGGTCATTTGTCCCAGCCGAATGAGAGGTGTGGTTTGTCAACTGCTCACCACCTGTAGAGGTGGGAGCTTGTCCTTCCAGTTTTCGGGCCTGCAGCCCGTCAGTTTGAGACGGAGGTACATTGGGCCGGTTGACGGCAACCTCACCATCAGAGGTTCCTCAGTTCTCTGACAGTTGGGCAGGACTTGTCTGCAGGACGCACCTGCTAGTTGCATTATACCACAAACTCACGAAAGGGGGCAGGCGCATTCCTCTCCTACTTTAGAAGTAGGAGTCTCCTGCGCCAAAACTGATGAAGGTGCAATGGTACGGGCAGTCCTGTTTTCTGATCGAGGGGCAGGGTATCCGCCTGGTCACCGATCCTCCCAGCGGCGAATTAGGCTATGCTCTCCCCGCGGTCGCTGTCGATCTGGTATGCGTGAGCCACGACCACTATGACCACAACAATATCCAGGCGCTGCGCGGCGCCCCCCTGGTGCTCAAGACACCCGGCGTCCACGAATTTGAGGGGCTGAGGATGGAGGGCATATCATCCTTCCATGATGATACCGGGGGCTCCCAGCGCGGCCGGAACCTGATTTTTGTCTGGGAGATGGACGGCGTGCGCACCGCCCACCTGGGCGACCTTGGCTCCTTTCATGATGCCGCCCTGCAGTCGCTGGGCCGGGTCGATCTGCTGCTGATACCGGTGGGAGGGGTCTACACCATCGATGCTGCAGGGGCGAAGCAGGTGGTAGCACAGCTGCGGCCCAGGATCGTCATCCCGATGCATTTCAAAACACCCGTGCTGTCTATCAAACTGGCAGGTGTCGAAGAGTTTCTCGGCCTGTTCCAGCCCGGGCAGGTGCAGCGGAAACGGGTATTGGAGATAGAGGCGGCCGGACTGCCGGACAATCAGGAGATAGTGGTGCTGGACTACCGGGCGTCCGCCATTTGAGCTGGCAGGGTCTAATAGTGCCGTGCCGGGCCAGTCCGGGCTGGTTGTGAAATGCTAGAAGCAGAAGAGGGGGAGAGAGGTTGACCAAATACATCTTCATCACGGGCGGCGTAGTCTCTTCGTTGGGCAAGGGGATCACGGCAGCCTCCCTGGGGAGGCTGCTCAAGAGCAGGGGCTGCAAGGTCTCCATGCAGAAATTCGACCCCTACATCAATGTGGATCCTGGAACCATGAACCCTTACCAGCACGGAGAGGTCTTCGTCACCGAGGACGGCGCCGAGACCGACCTGGATCTGGGGCACTACGAGCGGTTCCTCGATCAGAACCTGACTCGCACCAGCAACGTCACCGCAGGCCTCGTCTACCACTCGGTCATCAAAAAGGAGCGCCGCGGTGATTTTTTGGGGGGCACCATCCAGGTCATCCCGCACATCACCAACGAGATCAAGGAGCTGATCCAGCGCATCTCTGTCGTGGAAAACACTGATGTGGTGATCACGGAGATCGGCGGCACCGTCGGCGACATCGAATCGCTGCCTTTCCTGGAGGCGATCCGCCAGCTCAAGAGCGACATCGGCCGGGAGAACGTGCTCTACATTCACGTCACCCTCGTGCCCTACCTGAGGGCGGCGGGGGAGCTGAAGACCAAGCCGACCCAGCACAGCGTGAAGGAGCTGCGCAGCATCGGCATCCAGCCCGACCTCATCATCTGCCGCACCGAACGGCCGCTTTCCAAGGACCTCAAGGATAAGATCGCCCTCTTCTGCGACATCGAAAAGAACGGCGTGATCGAAGCGGTGGACGCCGATTCGATCTACGAAGTGCCCCTGATGTTGGAGGCCCAGGGTTTTGCCGAGAACGTCATCGAACGGCTGGGGTTGTCCTGCGGTCAGCCCGAACTCGGTGAATGGGAAGAGCTGGTCGATATCTGCCGCCATCCCCGGCAGGAGGTCAGGGTGGCGGTGGTCGGCAAGTACATCGAACTGCGCGACGCTTACAAGAGCATCAATGAGGCGATCTGTCACGGGGGAATTGCCCACCAGGCGGCGGTGAAGATCGACTGGGTGGACGCCGAACTGTTGGAGGCCGGGGATGCGGGCGCAATCCTCGGGGGGGTGCAAGGCATCCTGGTGCCAGGGGGCTTTGGCTATCGGGGCATCGCCGGCAAGGTGAAGGCGATCGGCTATGCCCGGTTGCAGAGAGTGCCCTTTTTCGGGATCTGCCTGGGCATGCAGTGTGCGGTGATCGAGTTTGCCCGCAACGTTTGCCATCTTGAAGGCGCCAACAGCACGGAGTTTGACATCGAGACCCACTATCCGGTAATCGACCTGCTGCCCGAGCAGCGGGATGTGCTGGACATGGGAGGCACGATGCGCCTCGGGCATTATCCGTGTGTGCTGCAGCCCGGATCCTGGGCGAGGAGCAGCTACGGCGTCGATCTGGTGGAGGAGCGCCACCGCCACCGCTACGAATTCAACAACAGCTTTCGCCAGCTGATGCAGGAGCGCGGCCTCCAGATCACCGGCACCTCCCCGGATGGAAGGCTGGTGGAGATCGTGGAACTGCCGGACCATCCCTGGTTCCTGGCGTGCCAGTTCCATCCGGAGTTCAAGTCCCGCCCGAACCGGCCGCACCCGCTGTTCAAGGCCTTCATCGGGGCGGCCCTTTCAAAGTCGTCTCCGGTTCCCATAGCTTCTGAGAAAATTGGGTAGAATAGCTATGGAACCGGAGGTCGACGCCAGTCAGCAGTCCAAATTAGAAGAGCAAGGGATATCAGGGGTCGAAATAGAAAAAGGGGCGCCCGCGCCGCGGGCCGGGTAACCCGGCGGGTACCCGCTTTAGGGTGGGGCGCTCGCTTCCTCGATGGAGGGTGGCCAGTTGTACAGGGTTCAGCTGATCCAACCACAGGATAGGGACCTGTTCAATAATTTTATCGATGCTTCGACCAAACCCCATTTTCTGCAATCCTACGAGTGGGGTGAACTGAAGGCCGGCACCGGATGGACTCCCTACAGGCTGCTGGCCTGGCGCCATGATCGGCCGGTGGCCGCCATCTCCCTTTTGAAGCGCCGCCTCCCGCTCTTCCGGCGGGTAGGGCTGCGCCCCCGGGGGGTGCCGTCCTACTGCTCCATCATGTACGCCCCACGCGGGCCCATCCTCGGCGAAGATTGCGACCAGGAGGGGGAGCAGTCTTTCTGGCAGGCGGTGAAGGAATTGGCGCGTCAGCAAGGAGCCATCTTCATCAAGATCGATCCGGACATCCCCGAACAGCCCGCGGACGCTGCCGGGCGATACCGGCAAAGACTGGCCGCAGCAGGATTCGTGCCCGGCGGCAGCCGGTCTGGCTTTGGAGGCGTGCAACCCCGCTATGTCTTCCGCTTGGACATTACCGGGCCGGAACAGGAGTTGCTGGCTGCCATGGAGAGCAAGACCAGGTACAACATCCACCTGGCCGAACGCAAGGGCGTCCTGGTGCGGGTGGCCACGGATGCCGCCGATCTCAGGGTTTTTTTCGAAATCCTGACCGAGACCGCCGCCAGGGATCATTTCCTGATCCGCAACTTCAGCTATTTCGAGCGGATCTGGGAACTATTCGTGCGCAGTGCCGGCGCCCGCATCTTCCTGGCAGATTACCAGGGTCAGGCAATTGCCGGAACGCTGGCATTTCACTGTGGCGACCGTGCCTGGTATCTATACGGCGCCTCTTCGAACCGGTTCCGGAACGTCATGCCCAACTACCTGCTGCAGTGGACGATGATCCGCTGGGCGAAAGAGCTGGGCTGCAGCATGTACGATTTCCGGGGGGTGCCCGGCAGCGACGACCCTCACAGCCACTTGGCCGGGCTGTATCGCTTCAAGAAGGGTTTCGGCGCCTGCTTCACGGAGTTCATCGGAGAGTATGACCTGGTGCTGGATCCCTACTGGTATTTCCTGTGGACGCGGGTGCTGCCGGTCTACCAGCAGGCGGCGCGTCGCCTGCTGCGCCGCAGCAGCCCCCGGCATGAAGATTCGATCTGAAAGCTATTGAGAAAAGATCTCAGGGCGACGGTGCTCCCGGTCAATTACCGTTCGCTCCATTCCCTGGGACTACTTGGAGGCATGGCCGGTGGGGCCTGAACAGGCGAGCATGGCGCGGTGGGTGGAGATCGACCTGGATACCATCGCCAGTAACGTGTCCAGTGTCAAACAGCTGCTGGCGCCGGAAGTGAAGCTGCTGGCCGTGGTCAAGGCCGACGGGTACGGACTCGGCCTGGTTCAGACCGCCCGGGTGGCTGTCGCCCAGGGAGCGGCGATGCTGGGAGTGACTCACCCCGGAGACGGGGTGGTGCTGCGGGAGGCCGGGGATCGCAGCGCCTGTTCTGGTCTTCCGGCCGCTGCTGCCGGGAGAGGAAGAGACCGTAGTCCGATATCGTCTGACGCCCTCGATCGGCTCTCTGGACCAGGCCCGGCGCCTGGCTGCCGCAGCCGCAGCACGCTGCTCCCTCCCCGGCGGGAACCCCTGCGGGCGGTCGTCCGCCGCCCTCCAGGACGGATACCGGTCTGAGCCCGAAGCGGGCATTGGCCAGGGCGTTCCAGCGCCTGGGCAGGCGCCGTGGGATCGCCTGGAAGACAGGCCGGTGGCAGCCCATCTCAAGATCGAGACCGGGATGAGGCGCACCGGGTTCACACCGGCATCACTGCGGGAGGCCATGGATGAACTGCTGCTCATGCACGACTTGATGTGGGAAGGGGTCTACACGCATTTTGCCGATGCTACGGATGCGTCCTTTACGCGCCGCCAGTACCGGATCTTCGAAGGCCTGGTGGAGGAGCTGCCTCAACACGGCCTGCACGTCCCGCTGCGGCACGTCTGCAACAGCGCCGCCACCCTGCTCTACCCCGAATTGCATTTAGAAATGGTGCGGGTAGGCACCCTGCTTTACGGCCAGTTGCCGGCGGGGATCAGGCAGCCCGAACTGCCGGAGGGGCTGCAGCTGAACAACCCCTGGTCGCTATGGGCGCGAGTGGTGCACCTGCAACCGGTTAGCCCCGGAGATTCGGTGGGCTACGGGCGCACCCACCGGGTGCGCCGGAAGACTGTACTGGCGGTGCTTCCGGTTGGATACAGCGATGGCTTTGGCCTTGACGTGATCCCGCTGTCCGGCGGGGCTGATCGACCTGCTCAAAGTGTTGGCCAAGATTGCCGGCGCCTGGCTAGGCATCCCGGCGGGACAACGCCTGGCAAGCGTCAATGGCCGCCCGGCGCCGTTGCTGGGGCGGATCGGCATGGAATTAAGTTATGTGGACGTGGGCAAAATAGCCGGAGTGGAAGTGGGGGCTCCGGTGCGGCTGCCAAGCCGCCGCATCGCCATCAGGGACTCGGTGCCGCGGGTCTATGTCAGCGGGGGAGCGGCGGAGAGGGGCCCCGGCCGTGGCTCCGGCAGTTTTGATCGCTGGCCGGGGCGATCAGATGATCTGCAAGACCCGGGGGTGTCGGAAGATGTCACCTGAGATCTGTTAGTAAAAAAATCTTCGGGCGGTCTATGACGCCGCCGGCAGGGAACGGCAAACCGAAGATTTCTTTAGCGGCAGAACCTCTAGAGAACGGCAGGTTTTAGGGCAATTGTCCATAGCTTGAGCACCGGGGGGCTCGGGGCAGCGCACGAGATCGGAAAATTCCCGATCGCGTAATTTAAAAAATTGTAGAGGATTTTGCTTAAATATGGAGAACTAGAACTTTAATGAAGCAGAACTAGTCGAGGAGGTACTGCGAAGTGCTCGTGACGACAACAACCGCGCTGGCCCTGCGTTGCCCCGAATGCGGTAAAATTAAATATCACTCCTTGTCTCTTTTTTCATTTTCGGCCCAGAAAACCCTTCGTCTTAACTGCACCTGTGGAGCGCCCCTGCTCCTGATCAGCACCAAAGACCGCAAAGTTTTCTATTTTCAGGTGGAGTGCCTGATGTGTGAGGGCAAACACCTCATGGAATTCTATTTGAAGGAGATCTGGTCGGGCCGGGTGCTGGATCTGATCTGCGGGGAGACCGATCTGGAGATCGGTTTCATCGGCCCCAAGGATCAGGTCAAGAAATGCATCGCCAATCAGGAGCGCTCGCTGCAGGAGATGGCGGAGGACATGGGCTATGCCGATTACTTTGCCAATCCGGATATCATGTATCAGATCCTGGATTGCCTGAATAAGATTGCAGAGGACGGAAACCTCTCCTGCCAGTGCGGCAACCAGCAGGTGGAAGTGGAGATCTTTGCCGACCGCATCGAACTCCGGTGTGCCGGTTGCAGCGCTTTCGGGGTGATCCACGCTGAGACCGGGCAGGACGTCGAGGCGATCAAGAAGATCTATGAGATCGTGCTCAAGCCCGGCGGAGTCAGTATGGTCGGATTCCGCAAAGAGGGACGCAGCCGCCGGCGTTCGAAAAAATAAGCGCAACTTCCCTGGCCCGCCTTGCAGACGGCATCTTGGCCCCAGCACATGAAGCACCCCATCGTTAATCCTTGTTGCATAGATCGTTGCATAAATCCGTCCTCGAGGCAGCCCGCTTGCTTGGGAGCGGACATCTGCATTTCATCGCTGAACGGATGGATCTTGCCAAAGCGTGGCCAAACACAGTGGAGATGACGACAGAGCCGTTTTGTGACAGGTAGTTTGGGGAGGTGGAGAAGCTTGGACCGGGAACTGACGCTGGAGTTTGTGCGGGTGACCGAGGCGGCGGCTATCGCAGCGGGGCGATGGCTGGGGCGGGGCGACAAGGAGATGGCCGATGAGGCCGCGGTGACTGCCATGCGCAGGATGTTCGACACGGTGCAGATCGACGGCACGGTGGTGATCGGCGAGGGGGAGATGGACGAGGCGCCGATGCTATACATCGGAGAGAGGGTGGGCACCAAGACGCCACCGGAGGTGGACGTGGCGGTAGACCCGCTGGAAGGGACCAGCATCGTGGCCAAGGGCCTCACCGGAGCGATTGCGGTGCTGGCTGTCGCCCCCAAGGGCTGTCTGCTGCATGCCCCGGATATGTATATGGACAAGATCGCGGTAGGTCCGAAGGCCGCTGGCAAGGTGAGCCTCGACGCCCCGGTCGATGAGAACATCAAGGCTGTGGCCGGCGCTCTGGGCAAGCAGGTGGAAGATGTGACCGTGGTCATCCTGGACCGCCCGCGGCACGAGGAGCTGATCAGAAAGGTGCGCAAGACCGGCGCCCGCATCCAGCTGATCTCCGACGGGGATGTGGCCCCCGCGGTAGCGACTACCTTTGAAGGCACCGGCGTTGACATAATGATGGGCATCGGCGGAGCGCCCGAAGGGGTCATTGCCGCCGCAGCGCTGCGCTGCCTGGAGGGCGAGATGCAGGCGCGCCTCTGGCCGATGGACGATAATGAGCTCGAGCGGATCGCCAAGATGGGGATCGCCGACCATAAGAAGCTGCTCCTGATGGAAGACCTGGCCAGGGGGACGAGGTGATCTTCGCAGCCACCGGCATCACCGACAGCACCCTGCTCAGAGGAGTGCACTACACCTCCTGGGGCGCTCGCACCCACTCCGTTGTGATGCGGGGGCGGACCGGCACGGTGCGCTTCATAGACGCCCGGCATTACTTCTCGCGCAAGCCGGGCTACGCCTTGCCCTGCAAGCAATAGCACGGGCCTAGCAGATGACCGGCCGGGAAGGGTGCCCGGCATTTTCGGCAAACATCCGATAACTCATGGTGAGAGGCTGTTGTGGAATCCGGTGCAGACCACCATGGATCAGGCCCGGAGTTCGCTGCCGCCGCGCCAGCTGAACGGAGTTCTTTTCAAAAGTATTCACCTGCGACAGGAACCATAACTGACCTGACCCCTGGCCGCGCCAGCTGAACGTTCCTTTCAAAAGTATTGGCTTAATCTGGGGCTCAGCAATTCTGCCTTGACTCCTTCTGTTCTGGGTGGTACATTTTAGGAGAGCATAACTCCTGCCGCTTATTTGCTTTTATTTCACGCGTGACAACTCTTCGGTGTCCGCTCGCAAGATTGTTCCCCTAATGATTTTTCCTTTTGCCAATCTGCGGCTTTGTGCCGAATCCCTATGTCCGAATATGCAAGTTGAACAGGAGGATTTGTTTGAGCGTCACTGAGTTAGAACAGAAAACCATGGCGGATCTGCTCAAGATCGCCCGCGAGATGGAGATCACCAATTACTCCCGGTTTCGCAAGAAAGAGTTGATTTTCGAAATCATGAAGGCGAACACCCAGAAGAACGGCCTCCTCTATGCCCAGGGCATTCTGGAGATCCTGCCGGACGGCTACGGCTTCCTGCGCCCCTTTGCCTATGTGCCCAGCCAGGATGACATCTACGTGTCTCCATCGCAAATCAGGCGTTTTGACCTGCGCACCGGCGACCTGGTGGCAGGCCAGGTGCGAGCGCCCAAGGAGACAGAGCGCTTTTATGCCCTGCTGCGGGTGGAGACGGTCAACAGCGTGTCTCCGGAGCAGGCGGCCGAGAGGCTGCACTTTGATGCCCTGACCCCGATTTTTCCCAATGAGCGCCTGACGCTGGAGACCGAGAAGCCGGATATCTCCTGTCGTATCATCGACCTGATCTCTCCGCTGGGCAAGGGGCAGCGCGGTCTTATCGTGGCGCCGCCCAAGGCCGGAAAGACTTTTCTATTGAAGAAGATCGCAAACTCCATCACCAACAACTACTCTGAAGTGAATCTGATGGTGCTGCTGATCGACGAGCGCCCGGAAGAGGTCACCGACATGCAGCGTTCGGTGCAGGGCGAGGTGATCGCCTCCACCTTCGACGAGCCGCCGGAAAACCACGTCAAGGTCTCGGAGATGGTGCTGGAGCGGGCGAAGCGCGTCGTGGAGCACAAGCGTGACGTGGTGATCCTGTTGGACTCCATCACCCGGCTGGGCCGGGCGTACAACCTGGTAGTACCGCCGTCGGGCCGCACCCTGTCCGGCGGCGTCGACCCCACCGCCCTGCACAAACCGAAACGGTTTTTCGGGGCTGCCCGCAACATCGAGGAGGGCGGCAGTCTGACCATTTTGGCCACTGCCCTGATCGAAACCGGCAGCCGCATGGACGAGGTGATCTTCGAGGAGTTCAAGGGCACCGGAAACATGGAACTGGTGCTGGATCGCAAGCTGTCAGACAAGCGCATCTTCCCGGCGATCGATGTGAAACGCTCAGGGACAAGGCGGGAGGAGCTCCTGCTCAGCAAGGAGGAGTTGGACTTGATGTGGAACTTCAGGAGGATGTTCGCCTCGTATGGCACCAGCGAGAGCATCGAGATGCTGATCGACGCCATGACCAAGACGAAGTCGAACAAGGATCTGCTGCCGCGCTTTGCCCCAGCTCTTCAAGTAAAACCACCATGGCTGAACAAATATAATTCCGACAGCAATTGCTAACAGGCCGCATATTTGCAGCAACAACCAGATGCGCCGGGCTAACTCCGGCGCATCTGCCACGTCTTGGCCAATGCCATTGGCTGGAGGTATTGCTGTGAAATCGAAACGATGAATAAAATATGGTCAGCATGGCAAAAATAGCAAGGTAACGGTTGCCGGCATCGAAATGGGGTGAAAATCACGAAAGCAATCAAGATGCTGGGCGTTGTCCTGCTTTTTTTAGCGCTGACAGCCGCCTATCCGCCTGCCCGGGCGGATGCCTACTTTGCAGAAGACGGATTTGCTCCCTTCTGGCTGCAGGACGTCCCGGCCGGGAGAGCGCCGGCTGCGACAAGTGCAGCACGAACTGCACAGTCTGCCGCCCGGGAGATGACCTACAGGGTGGCCCCTGGGGATACCCTGTGGTCGCTGGCCCGGAACTATCATGTCGACCTGGCCGGGTTGATGTCGATCAACCGGATCAGCGACCCGACCCGCCTCAGTATTGGACGGGAACTGGTGATCCCCGGCCGGATCGCCCAGCCGGCAGCATCCGCCAGCCGCCAATCGATGCCTGTGGCGGCCCCCGTAATCGCCAGCGGCTGGGACGGCAGCCTGGACTGGCCGCTTCAGGGCATGCTGACCCAACAGTTCGGCCCGCAGTCGAACGGGCTGTTTCACCACGGGCTGGACATCGCCGGAAACACCGGAATGCCTGTGCTCGCAGCCCAGCGCGGCCTGGTGGTTTATGCCGGGTGGCTGCCCTTTTACGGGCAGGCCGTGGTCATCGATCACGGCAGCGGCTTCCGGACTCTATACGCGCACTTGCACGACTTTCTGGTGAGGGTCGGAGATTTTGTGATGCAGGAACAGGTTATCGGCCATGTGGGGGCTACCGGCAACGCCACAGGACCCCACCTGCACTTCGAGGTGCGTCAGAACAACGAGGCCATCAACCCGTTGCCCTACCTGGTCGGCAACTGACGGTGGATCTCATCTCCCTGCTGCGCTCACCTTTTGCAGTGTTGGTCATGCTGCGTTCCTTGCCCTGTTCCGGGCAGGTTTTCGCGCCATGCCCCCCTCGCCCGCCAAGGCGGCCTTGGCGAGGGATCGCCACGGGCCAACAAAATAATAGCCACAAGAGTCGCGGCTATTATCGACCATGTTCCGTGTCTGGCATGACTCAGGGGCCGGCTTAAGGCAAAAACTGCACCGGAATCGCGTGAGGGGCAGTCTCGTGAAGGCCGGCGCCGCCCGGGGGGTCAAATCCGGAGGGAATATCAGCCAGCACCAGCAGCACCAGAATCAAAAATAAATTGAAGGGATTGGGTTCGGCCTCGCTTTTTACTTCCAGCGAAGTGAACCTCTCTCCAAATCCAAACATCCGGAAGCTGTTTACCGTTTTCTGAGCCGGCTCGCTTGTCAAAAGTTCTTGCAGACTTTCCAAGGTGGTCAAAAACCCGTTGCCTCTTTCACCAAGGTAGGGTCGAAAGCTTTTTAAGACCTGAATGGCGTGATCGTCAAGCAGGGCGTCAGGCACATGAATCCCTCCCCTTTCCAATTTGCAGCTGGCTGTTGCCAGGCTTGAAATTCTCGGCTCTGAATGTTCTGTCGCCTGCGGGCGAAAATCTCCCAGGCTCAATTCCTGTAACAAAATATGTTAGCGCCAGGGCAAGTGTTACTAGGAGGCAGAATGGACAGCCACCCCCAAACAGGGGTGGCCGCTCCGGGCTGCAACATCTTGTCGTGGTCTGTTCCGCTAGTTGATACAGGCAAAGATGATGATAATGAACAGGATGATGAAAATCCAGAACCACCATCCCCAGATTCCACAGCCCTGTGCCCCTATTCCTTTTGCATCTGCCATTAGATTATCCCCCTTTCAGCATCAACAGCTTCAGTACTGGAACTGCACAGGCAATCCCCTATCACATTATGACAGAGTGCATGCAAGTGTTACTTGGATGTTGGGGCCGGCACCACCGGCCGGTCTGTCCTGATCGGGTCCAACATCCGGGAGCACAGACGCCTAAAAGACTCGGGGATCTAAAAAATACGACGACATAAAAAATACGATGATTTGCCAAGGATTGACGGGTATGCTATAATAATTTGGCTATCATCTGGCTGCGGTTGGGGGTGACACCATGAAAGAGGGAATTCATCCGCAGTATGTTCAGGCAGTGATTACCTGTGCCTGCGGACACAAGATCGAGCTTGGTTCTACCAAGGCTAATATGAGAACCGAGGTCTGCTCCAGTTGCCATCCGTTCTATACCGGCACACGCTCGCGCCTGGTGGAGAAGGGCGGACGGGTAGAGAGATTTCGTCAGAAGTACGGCCGCTAGGGAGGGCAGGCTCTTGGCTTGCTCTTTTTTCGCGCCTTTTAGGAGGGTGAAAGAGATGCCGCAACCCGGCGCTTTTCAATACGGCGGCCAGGCAGTGATCGAAGGAGTGATGATGCGCGGCCCCAAAGCGGTGGCGGTGGCCGTGCGCGTCGGCGATCAGATCGTGGTCAGCGAGGAGGCGTACACCTCCTGGGCCGAATCGTCCCCTTGGTGGAAGTGGCTCCAGTGGCCCCTGGTGCGGGGCACGGTGGTCCTCTGCGAGTCCCTGGTGATGGGGGTCAACGCCCTCAACCTGTCCGCCTCCCTGGCCATGGGGGATGAAGAGGAGAGCCTGAGCGGATTTGAAATCTTCCTGGCCGTGGCCCTGGCCCTGGTGGGGGGCATCGCCCTATTCATCCTGCTGCCCACGTGGCTCGGACATATCAGCCGCGGCTTGACGGGAGGGAATCTGGGTCAGAATCTGGTCGAGGGGATCATGCGGCTGGCCCTGTTCCTCGGCTATCTGCTGGCCATCGGCAGCGTCAAGGATATCAGGCGGGTGTTCCAATACCACGGGGCCGAGCACAAGGTGATCAACGCCTTCGAGGAAGGGGCGGAGCTGACCGTGGCCGAGGCTGCCAAGCGCTCACGGATGCACCCCAGCTGCGGCACCTCCTTCCTGCTGGTGGTGCTGGTGATCAGCATAGTCGTTTTCGCTGTCCTGGGCAACGGCCCCTGGTGGTACAGGTTCGGGTCGAGGCTGGTCCTGCTGCCGCTCATCGCCGGCCTGGGCTACGAGTTCATCCGCTATGCGCGGCTGCACCGGCGCGGGGTGTGCGCCGCCCTGATCACCCCGGGTCTTTGGCTGCAGCGGTTGACTACGGGCGAGCCGGATGCGGGCATGCTGGAGGTGGCCATTTCGGCCTTTCAGAGCGTCTGCCCGCACAGCTAGAAAGGGCCAATCCCTGATGAATCGCACGATGGCTGAGATCGTATCTCTGTTGAAATAGGAGATGGCTTGATCAGATGATGGATTACAAGATCGCTGCATAGCAAAGGATGAGAGAGGGGTGGCGGCCTGGCGGAACTGGATTCCCCAGGCTGAATGATGATCGAAAAGCTGGAAGCGATAGAGTCATGTTATCAGGAGCTTGAGCAGAAGCTCAGCGATCCGGCAACGCTGTCCAATCTGGACGAGTGGCGCAAGATCACCAAAAAGCACGCCGAACTGAGTGAGTTGGTAGCCGCCTTCCGCGACTACCGGCGCGTCGAGACGGAACTCGCCAACACTAGGGAACTGCTGAAGGAGAAGCTCGACAAGGAGATGCGGCAGCTGGCCGAGGGGGAGCTGGGGCTGCTCCAGGATAGGGCGCAGCAGCTGGAGGAGAGCCTCAAGGTCATGCTGCTGCCCAAGGATCCGCGGGACGACAAGAATGTGCTGGTGGAGATACGGGGCGGCACCGGAGGCGAGGAGGCGGCCCTGTTTGCAGGCGACCTGTTCCGGATGTATAGCCGCTATGCCGAGCGGCAGGGTTTGAAGATCGAGCTGCTCAGCTCCCACCCGACCGATATGGGCGGATTCAAGGAGATCATCTTCCAGGTCAACGGCAGCGACGTATACAGAAAGCTGAAGTATGAGAGCGGCGTGCACCGGGTGCAGCGGATACCGGTCACCGAATCGGGGGGGCGCATCCATACCTCTGCGGCCACGGTGGCAGTGCTGCCGGAGGCGGAGGAGGTGGACGTGCAGATTGACCCTCAGGATATCCGGATCGACATCTTCTGCTCCAGCGGCCCCGGCGGCCAGTCAGTGAACACCACCCAGTCTGCGGTGCGGATCACTCACCTGCCGACCGGCATCGTGGTCTCCTGCCAGGACGAGAAATCCCAGCATAAGAATAAGGACAAGGCGTTGCGAGTGCTGCGCGCCAGGCTGCTTGATCGCGCCCAGTTGGAGCAGCACGGGGAGATCTCGTCCCTGCGCCGTTCGATGGTGGGAAGCGGCGACCGCAGCGAGCGGATCAGAACTTACAACTACCCGCAGGGCCGGCTCACCGACCACCGGATCGGCCTGACCCTGTACCGTTTACCGGCCATTCTCGAGGGCGACCTGGATGAGGTTGTAGGCGCCCTGATCACTGCCGACCGGGCGGAACAGCTGCACCAGCCCGGCGACGGCGCAGCGCAGCGCCCGCTCGAGCCGGTGCCGGGCGCCCCTCCGGCGGCGGCTGAATGCCTGCCTGGAGCGCCTCCTGAGAACGGGAAGCGGGAGACCGGATGACCGGCGCTGGGATTTGCGCCGGCGCCATGCTGAGACAGGCTGCGGCCTGCCTGCGCCAGTCAGGTTTGGATGAGCCCCGGCTGGAAGCGGAGGTGCTGCTGTCCCACGCCTGGGGAAAGAGGCGGGAGGATTTCCTGATCCACCCGGAACAGGAAGTGCCGGAGCCGGCTGTCAGTCAGTACAGGCTGCTCGTCGACCGGCGCCGGAAGCGTGAGCCCTTGGCCTATCTCACAGGCGCCAGGGAGTTCATGTCTTTGAAGATGACCGTGACGCCGTCAGTGCTGATCCCCCGCCCGGAGACGGAACTGCTGGTAGAGCAGGTTCTCCGCTGGCTGGCCTCACGACAGGGCGGTGAGGGAGCTGCCCGGGAGCGGCCGTTGGTGGCGGACATCGGCACGGGCTGCGGCGCCATAGCCGTCAGCCTGGCCGCTTATAACCCATCAGTCAGGGTGATCGCAACAGACATCTCACCTGATGCGCTGCAGGTAGCGGCAGTCAATGCGGGACGCCACGGCGTCGCTGACAGGATCAGCTTCCGGCCCGGCGACCTGATGGCCCCGCTCCTGGAACCGGGGAACTCCGGCGGGGGCGTGGCGGTGGCTGCCAACCTGCCTTACATAACGACAGGCGCTCTGGCTGAGCTGCCCCTTGACGTGCAACAGGAGCCGCACCTAGCCCTGGACGGAGGCGCAGACGGCCTCGACCTGTACCGGCGCCTGGCGCCTCAGGCTGCGTCCTGGCTGGCCCCGGGCGGGCTACTGGCCTGTGAGATCGCCCCGGAGCAGGCGGAGGCCTGGTGCGAATTGTTGGAGAGCGGCGGCTGGCAGGAGATCCGGGTGACCCGGGACTATCGGGGCGAGGATCGTGTGGTCGCAGCATTGCGGGGAGCCCGGCTGCCACTGACATGAGAATATGGACACAGGCATCTTTTGTGAAATATATAAAATGTCTGAGAGGCACCAAGTCGGGCTTTGGTGGGTAGACTAGATGCCAACAATCAAAAATGCCCGGTGGAGGGCGTCAATGACACAGTACTTGGCTGTCGATGCGGAGCGTCCGGAACAGGAGATAATTGCGGCAGCGGCAACATTGATTAGAAATGGCGGGACGGTGGCCTTCCCCACCGAGACGGTCTACGGGCTGGGTGCCAACGCCCTGGATACGGCGGCGGTGGAAAGAATCTATGCAGCCAAGGGTCGGCCGCGCCGCAAACCTTTGATTCTGCTCGTTGCCTCGGTAGAGCAGGCTAAGAGCCTGGCCGCAGCCTGGCCGGAAGAAGCAGAGCGGTTGGCAGCCAGGTTCTGGCCGGGGCGGTTGACCCTGATCCTGCCGCGCTCTGAGCTGGTGCCTGACATCAGCACTGCAGGGCGGCCCAATGTCGCCCTGCGCTTTACCTCGCACCCGGTGGCCCTAGCCTTGATCAGGCAAAGCGGCCTGCCGATCGCTGCGCCCAGCGCCAACACCTCGGGACGCCCGAGCCCGACCCTGGCGGAGCAGGTGAGGGCCAACCTGGACGGCAGGATCGACCTGGTGCTGGACGGTGGGGCCACCCCCGAGGGTGTGGATTCGACAATTCTCGACCTGAGCCGTGAGCATCCAGTGCTGCTGAGGCTTGGCTGCGTGAGCATAGAGTCTCTGGAGCAGGTGCTGGGGACACTTCAGGTACGATATGTAGAGAGGTGATCCGGGTGCCGTTTCGGGTGTTGTTTGTCTGCGCCGGCAACACCTGCCGCAGCCCGATGGCTGCAGGGCTGTGCCGCATGTTTCTAGAACGCTTCCAAATGGGGGAGGAGGTGGAGGTGGCATCAGCCGGGCTGCAGGCATTCCCCGGCGGATGTGCCAGCCGGGAGGCGGTCGCCCTCATGGCCGAACAGGGGATCGACCTCTCCAGGCACTGCACTGCCTGCTTGACGCCAGCCCAGGTGAGACAGGCAGACCTGATCCTGGCCATGGAAGAGCGGCAGAAGCGCATCCTGATTGATCTCTATCCGGAGGCCGCGGACAAGATTTTTATCTTGAAAGAATACATCTCCTGCCCGCGCCCGGAGCTGTCTGCAGAGCAGTTGTCCTCCCGTTACGATATCAGCGATCCCTTCGGCCAGAGCCCGGCCGCCTACCGGAAGTGCGTTTCCGAGCTGTCCGGCGCAGTCGCCGACCTCTGTCTGGACCTCTACCGGAGACTGAGAGTCAACAGGGGCGGCTGACCTGCAGGGTAGTAACCCGGTTCCGAAAAGAGGAAAAATGAGCCCAGATCACGAAACAGATGGGACTTAGCGGCAGCAATCAGGCAGCATAGCTGAGTAGTAATCGGATCATGGAGTTTATGCTCGCTCCACTGAATCAGCCGCCCGGCGCGGTTGCAGGTCCTTGCCACCCGCGTTGGGGCAGTGGACGCAGGAGCAGGCGAAAATGGAAGGTAGGTCCGCCACCGGATGCGCATCGCCATCGGCAGTGACCATGCAGGATGCAGGTTCAAGGAGATTATCAAGGATCGCTTTATGGCTTCCGACAGGGAGTTCATCGATTTTGGGGTGGAGCGGCCGCAGCCTGCGGATTATCCGGACATCGCCGCCAAAGTGGCGGAGGCGGTGGCCCGGGGTGAATGCGACCTGGGCATCCTGGTCTGTGGCACCGGGAACGGCATGGCGATTGCTGCCAACAAGGTGCCAGGCATCCGGGCTGCCCTGTGCTATGATCTCTTCACCGCCCGTGCTGCCCGGGAACACAACGATGCCAATGTCCTGACCCTGGGCGAGCGGGTATTGGAGCCGGAGGCGGCCTGCGACATCGTCGAGGCCTGGCTGAAGGCGCGCTTTGCCGGCGGCCGGCACTCCCGGCGGTTGGAGAAGATCAGAGAGTTGGAGCGGAAATATAGCTGTTTTCCCAAATAGGCAGGGCTGCTGAGTAGGCGCCAGGCAGCTGTTTTCAGGAGGAAGGATGCATGGATTATGTCGAGCAGTATCTGCGACCGGTCGACCCGGAAGTGGCAAACGCCGTCCGGGATGAGGAACGGCGGCAGGAAGACGGGCTGGAGCTGATCGCCTCCGAGAATTTTGCCAGCCGGGCAGTGATGGCGGCTCAGGGCTCGGTTCTGACCAACAAGTACGCCGAGGGCTACCCCGGGCAGCGCTACTACGGAGGCTGCAAGTACGTGGATGTGGTGGAGAACCTGGCGCGCCGGAGGGCCGGGGAGCTGTTCGGGGCGGATCACGTCAACGTGCACCCCCATTCAGGAACTCAGGCCAACACGGCAGTCTTTCTAGCCATGCTCAAGCCCGGCGACCGCATCCTGGGTATGAGCCTGAGCCATGGCGGGCACCTGACCCACGGCAGCCGGGCCAATATCTCGGGCATTTACTATAAGAGCCACTTTTATGGGGTAAACGAGTCCGGCTACCTGGACTATGACGCAGTCCGGCAAAGGGCGAAAGAGGTCGGGCCGAAGCTGATCATCGCAGGCGCCAGCGCCTACCCGCGCCTCATCGACTTTGCCGCCTTCGGCGAGATTGCCCGCGAGGTGGGTGCCTGCCTGATGGTGGACATGGCCCACATCGCCGGTCTGGTGGCCGCAGGCCTGCACCCCAGCCCGGTGCCGCACGCCGAGTTCGTGACCTCCACCACTCACAAGACCATGCGGGGCCCCCGCGGCGGTTTCATCCTCTGCCGGAGGCAGTTTGCGGCGGCCCTGGACAAGGCGGTCTTTCCCGGGATTCAGGGTGGGCCGCTGATGCATGTGATTGCAGCCAAGGCAGTCTGCTTCAAGGAGGCTCAGAGCGAGGCCTTCCGTGAGTATCAGCGGCAGGTCGCCAACAACGCCCGCGCTCTGGCGGAGACACTGGTCAGCCTGGGCTTTGACCTGGTCTCCGGAGGCACCGACAATCATCTGGTGCTGGTTGATCTGCGCAACAAGGGGATCACCGGCAATGATGCCGAACTGCTGCTGGAAACGGTGGGGATCACCGTCAATAAGAATTCCATTCCCCAAGACCCTAGGAAGCCCAGTGTGGCCAGCGGCATCCGCGTCGGCACACCGGCGGTGACCACCCGCGGGCTCAAAGAACACGAGATGGAAATCATCGGCCGTTTGCTGCACTCTGTCCTGTCCCACCCCCGCGACTGGGGCAAACAGGAAGAGGCGCGCCGGGCGGTAAACAGGCTGTGCCAGGACTTCCCGTTGTACGCATAGCATGACCAACTGCAGGGTACATTACTTTCCTGCATAGTGAAAACTCCCGCGCCACGGGAATCGCTCACAAATGGGGGTATCTGCTTGCGCAAGGATTGGGACTCCTATTTTCTGGACATCGCCTTCAAGGTTGCCGGCCGCAGCACCTGCCCCCGGCTTAACGTGGGCGCCGTGGTGGTCAAGGACCGGCGCATCAAGGGAACCGGCTACAACGGAAGCCCCTCCGGTTTGCCGCACTGTCTGGATGTGGGCTGCTTGATGGTCAACAACCATTGCCTTCGCTGCCTGCACGCAGAACTGAACGCCATCATGGAGTGTTCACCGGAAGAGCGCAGGGATGCCACTATTTACATAACTGACCAGCCCTGTGCAGAATGTGCAAAAATTATCGCCGCCTCGGGCATAATAAGGGTGGTCTATGAGCGTCCCTACCCGCCAGACTACGACTGGTTCATTCTTGCTCCATGGATCGAGGTAGTTTGCATGCGGAGAGGTGAAGAATGCCCAGGCCCCTGACACCCTTGAGGGCAGATCCAGGACTTCTCGCCGCCTAACATTAAAAAGCGGACGACGCCCTTCATTGGAGATAACGACCGGGAAGAGAAAAGGAATGGAGAGGATGAGCTGATTTTGAAGACCAAGGAGATCGCCCTGCCGCGCCTCAACAACCTGACTCCGACTCTGGAGTCCACGGCTCTCAAGCTGATGGAAGAGGCGGGCGAGCTGGCCCAGGCCATCGGCAAGTTCCGTGGCCTGAGCGGCGAACAGACCACCATGAATGAGAGCCGGGTGGTCGACCTGATCTTGAAAGAGCTGCTGGATGTGGCTCAAACCGCCGTATCCCTGATGTTCGTGCTTGAAGAGAGCTATGGGGCAGATGTGGGGGCGGCTTTGGAGCGGCACGTGCAGAAGCTGATCGACAAGGGCTATCTCCGGGTAGAGTAGGCCAGCCCGAAGAACCACCGGATGCCAGCGGATCGGCACGGATAGGAGCACCCTTTCCCATCTGGGCTGCCCTGCAGCCAAACAAACAAGAGCGGATGACGGCAGATCGGGATACCGGTCCCTGTAATCTGACTGCTGGACTACCAAACAGATCGAGAGCAGATCAAAAATGCAGATCGGGGAGCCACCCTCATGATCTGCGCCGGTCTCTCCGCTGGCCGGAGGAGAAAGAGGGGCATCATGCCAAAGAAAATCAGGATTCTCAGCGTCTTCGGCACCAGGCCGGAGGCGATCAAGATGGCGGCTGTGGTGAGGGAACTGGAGCGCCGCAGCGATCTGATAGAGAGCCGGGTGGCGGTGACCGCCCAGCACCGGGAGATGCTGGACCAGGTGCTGCGGGTGTTCGAGATCGAGCCGGACCACGACTTAGGCATCATGAAGCCCGGCCAGGACCTGTTCGACGTCACCGGGGCGGTGCTGTCCGGCCTGAAGCAGGTCCTGGCCGAAGAGCGCCCGGATCTGCTGCTGGTGCAGGGAGATACCACCACCACCTTTGCCGGCGCCCTGGCGGCCTTCTACATGCAGATCCCGGTCGCCCACGTGGAAGCCGGCTTGCGGACCTACGAGAAATACGCTCCCTTTCCGGAGGAGATCAACCGTGTGCTGACGACGCACCTGGCTGACATCCACTTCGCCCCGACTGGACCGCGCCCGGACAGCCTTGACTGCAGAGGGTGTGGCTTCGGAGCGGGTCTTCGTTACCGGCAACCCGGTGATCGACGCCCTGCAGCTGGCCCTGCAGCAGCCCTACCGGTTGGAGCCGGGACTGGAGCGCGCCTTTCAGGAGCACGGCCGGGTGATCCTGATGACAACGCACCGCCGGGAAAACCTGGGCGGTCCGCTGCAGGAGATCTACCTCGCCCTGCGGGATCTGATCGACAGCTACCCGGATCTGGCGGTCGTCTTCCCGGTGCACAAGAACCCCAGGGTGCGCCGCGAGGTGGCCCAGACGCTGCAGGGAGTGGAGCGCGTCTACTTGACGGAACCGCTGGACTACCTGCCTTTCATCAATGCCATGAAGCGGTCGCACCTGGTGCTGACCGACTCCGGCGGCATCCAGGAAGAGGCTCCGGCACTGGGCAAGCCGGTGCTGGTGCTGCGTGATGTCACGGAGCGTCCCGAAGCCATAGCCTTCGGCACGGCCCGGTTGGTGGGCACCAACCGCCAGACGGTGCGGGAGGCGGTCGCCGGGCTGCTGGACAACGGTGAGGCCTACCAGGCCATGTCCAATGCCGTCAATCCGTATGGAGACGGCCAGGCGGCGCCGCGCATCGCCCGGGCGATCCTGTCCTATTTCCATCTGTCTCAGCCTCCCGAGGAATTCCGGCCTGCTCGGCACGAAAAAGAGATGTTCTTGAAAATTCTTTTGTTAAATGAGGATGTAAGCAGGAATATAGTCTATTGAGGCGAATGATTGAATGAGCCTTAGTTTCGCCTCAGGAGGGCGCTATGGCTAAGAAAAGCAGTTCTGCAGCATGGCGGGCGCTGAGCCTGGCAACCAGCATCGGGATTACCATGGCGGCTTCCGTGGCGATTGGATACTACATCGGCCATTACCTTGACTTGTGGATACTGCACAACTCCAAATTGCCCTGGTTTACTTTTATCTTTTCCCTGTTCGGCATTGGGGCAGGATTCAGGGGGGTATTCAAGCTGATCGATCAGGCGCTTCAGGATGGTGATAAGGAGTGATGATCTGTGACGCTCTTCACATCCTTGATCATCGGGTTTCTCTGGGGGACTTTGATCAGCGTCGTCAATTATTTGTATCTGCAATGGGTGATGAAAAAGAATGCGTCCAAATCACCGGACAAGGCGACGCTGGCGGTTGTCAATGCCCATTTTTTGCGGTATTTTCTGAATATCGCCGCGCTTGTAGCCGTATACAGGCATGCATGGGTGTTGGTGGGCACGGCAGGCGGCCTGCTCGTCATGAATGTGGCTACAGTGATCAGGTACTATGGCGAGGGCAAGAAGCAGATTGAACAGTCCAAGCGCCGTAAGCTGCTGTCCCCCAGTCCAGACGGAAGCGAAAAAAGAATGCCTGAAAACGGATCTTCTCCCGGAGGACCATCCCCCCGCAACGGAAGATCCCATTAAATTGATTTAATGTGGATACATTGTACAAAGAGATCATGCCGGGGCCCCGCCTCGCGCCTCATCCATCTCGACCGTGGAAGGGAGCAAGAGCAAGGGAATGGAGCAAGGAAGCGATATCGTATTCTATCTCTTCGGGAATCATGCGCTGCCGGTTACCAGCTACGTGACGACGATGTGGGCGATCATGCTCGTTTTCATACTGATCACCTTTTTTACCACCAGGAGGCTGGAAAAGATTCCCGGGCGCTTTCAGGCACTGGTCGAGTACACCATCGAGACTCTGCTCCACTTCTTTGCCGGCATTTACGGCGGCGACGCTGCCAAGGCGCGGCGCTATTTTCCGCTGCTGGCGACCTTCTTCCTGTTCATCCTCTTCTCCAACTGGTCGGGTATTTTACCCGGTTCCGGGCATTTCATAGGCTTCAAGCCGCCTACCAGCACCTGGAGCGTGACGCTGGCGCTGGCGATAATCGCCTTTTTCTCGGTCCAGGTTGCCGGCGTCAGGGAGAAGGGCATCGGCTACCTGAAACACTTCATCGAGCCGATCTTCATGCTGGCCCCGTTGAATATCATCGAGGAGCTGGTCCACCCGCTGTCGCTGTCCCTCCGTCTTTACGGCAACATCTACGGGGAGGAGATGGTGGCGGCGGTTTTGTTGAGCCTGGCTCCCTACTTTTCACCGATTCCGATGCAGTTGTTAGGCCTGCTGTTCGGTTTTATCCAGGCGCTGGTCTTCACCACCCTGGCCTCCATCTACATCGCCATGGTAATCGAGCAGCATCATTGACGGGTTCTGGCCCCGGACTCATAGCAAAAAGCATATACGGCAGGATTAGCAAGACTCGGTATCGATGTTGAGACCGGCAAGAATCGGCCACAGCAGCAAGATCAAGATGCAGTCAGGAAAGGGGGGAAAAAAATGAACCTGTCTAGCGCAATCATCGCCCTGGCGGTGGCTCTAGTGATGGGCATTGCGACAGTCGGCCCTGCAATAGGTCAAGGCCAGGCGGCAGCGAAAGCGATGGAGGGTATTGCCCGCCAGCCGGAAGTAGCCGGAGAGCTGAGGACGACGCTGATCATCGCCCTGGCCTTTATGGAAGCGTTGTGTATTTACGGCCTGCTGATCGCTTTTTTACTGCTCGGAAAAATGTAATGCAGCAGGATTGTCGCCATGGAACCCCCGGGGGGTGCTCGTCGGTTTGCACCGGTGGTACTCCCGGCGGGTGACAGCCGGGGCCCGCGCAGCAGGCACAGGCGCCCGATCCGAAAGAGAGCGCGGATGTTTACGGAGGGGACATTGAGGTGCAGATAAGTTGGCCAACCTTTGCATGGGCGATCATCAACTTCCTGGTCATACTCGCAGTCCTATATAAGTTTTTCTACGGCCCTGTGATCAAATTTCTGGACAACCGCCGGGAGGAGATCGCCCGCAACATCTCCGATGCGGAAAAGGGGCGGGCCGAGGCTGAGGAACTGCTGAACGGATACCGGCAGCAGTTGTCTGAGGCCAGGCACGAGGCCCAGCAGATTGTCGACAAGGCCATCAAGGCCGGAGAGGAATCACGCCAGGCCCTGCTGAGCCAGAGCAAGTCCGAGGCGGCACACGTGCTGGAAAATGCCCGCAAGGAGATCCATCGCGAGCGGGACGAGGCCCTGCGGACGCTGCGCCAGGAAGTGGTGACGCTGGCGGTGATGGCGGCGAGCAAGATCCTGGGCCGGACGATCACCAAAGAGGATAACGCCCACATCGTAGACCAATTTCTCGATGAAGTGGGGGAAGTCCATTGATCCCCAAGGCAATCGCCCGGCGCTATGGCTGCGCCATGTTTTATGCAGCCAAAGAAAACGGGCTGCTAGACCAGGTGGCAGCCGATTTCCAGTTGGTGATGCGCTTTCTGGAACAGTCGCCGGAGCTCAGGGAGTTGTTGAGCCATCAGCGGATCACCACGCGCCATAAAAAGGAAATAGCCAGAAACTTGTGGCAAAACCGGGTTTCACAGCTATTCTTAGGTTTTATAGAGCTTATCATCGATAATCGCCGCGAGAACTACCTCGGGGAGATCCGCGGAGGCTTACCATAACCTGTTGCGAAGTGAAAGGAATATCGTGGTCGCCGAGGTCGCAACCGCCCTTCCCATCGACGAAAGCCTCCAGTCCAGGCTGCAGGAGGTGCTGGAGCGGCGGACGGGCAAGCAGGTCGAGCTGCGGATCAGTGTTCACCCGGAGTTGATCGGGGGACTGGCCGTCAAGATCGGAGATCGTATCTATGACGGGAGCGCCGTCAAACGACTGGAGCTGATGGGGGCGCGCCTGGCTCAGAGATCTTTAGGAAAGCTAGAGGTGGGTTCGTAGATGAGCATACGTGCTGACGAAATCAGCTCCCTCATTAAAACCCAGATCGAACGCTATGAGAGCGAGATCGAGGTCGCGGACGTGGGTTCGGTGATCTCGGTCGGGGACGGCATCGCCCGGGTCTATGGCCTCGAGAACGCCATGTCCGGCGAGCTGCTGCTGTTTCCCGGGGAAGTTTACGGCATGACCCTCAACCTCGAAGAGGACAATATCGGGGTGGTGCTGCTGGGTCAGTTCGCTCACATCAAGGAGGGCGACACCGTCAAGAGCACCGGGCGCATCGTGGAGGTGCCGGTGGGGGAGGCCCTGATCGGCAGGGTGGTCGACGCGCTGGGAAAGCCCCTGGACGGCAAGGGCGACATCGAGACCGACAAGTTCCGCCCGGTGGAATTTTTGGCTCCCGGCGTGATCAAGCGCCAGCCGGTGAAGCAGCCCTTGCAGACCGGGCTGAAGGCGATCGACTCTATGATTCCGATCGGCCGCGGCCAGCGGGAGTTGATTATCGGCGACCGCCAGACCGGCAAGACCGCCCTGGCGCTGGACACCATCATCAACCAGAAGGGTCAGAATGTGATCTGCATCTATGTGGCCATCGGCCAGAAGGCGTCCACGGTGGCCAGCGTGATCCAGAAGTTTGAAGAGACGGGAGCGCTCGACTTCACCATCGTGGTGGCGGCGACCGCCAGCGAACCGGCGGCCCTGCTTTATCTGGCTCCATATGCCGCCTGTACCATGGGCGAGGAGTTCATGTACAACCAGGGCAAGGATGTGCTCGTCGTCTACGACGACCTGTCGAAGCACGCCGTTTCCTATCGTGAGATGTCGCTGCTGCTGCGCCGGCCTCCCGGCCGTGAGGCGTTCCCGGGCGACGTCTTCTACCTGCACTCCCGGCTCTTGGAGCGGGCTGCGAAGCTCAGCGAGGAGATGGGCGGCGGTTCTTTGACCGCTCTGCCGGTGATCGAGACCCAGGCCAACGATGTCTCGGCGTACATTCCCACCAACGTGATCTCCATCACCGACGGCCAGATCTACTTGGAGACAGACCTGTTCTACGCCGGCATCAGGCCCGCCATCAACGTGGGCATATCGGTCTCCCGGGTCGGCGGTTCCGCCCAGAACCGGGCGATGCGCCAGGTGGCCGGAAGGCTGCGGATCGATCTGGCCCAGTACCGGGAACTGGCAGCCTTCGCCCAGTTTGGTTCCGAGCTTGATAAAACGACCCAGGCACAGCTGGCGCGGGGCGAAAGGATGACAGAGCTGCTGAAGCAGGGCCAATACGTGCCGATGCCGGTGGAGGAACAGATAGTGGTAATCTACGCCGGGGTCAACGGCTTCCTCGACGAGCTGCCGGTTGATTCCATCAGGGAATTCGAGCAGGAGTACCTGCGCTTTTTGCGCAGCATGCAACCGGAGATTCTGGCTGAGATCAGGGAGCGCAAGTCAATCTCCGACGTCCTGATGGACAACCTGAACAGGGTGATCGCAGGCTTTGTCAAGGAGTTTGGCGCAGCCTTCGTGATCCCAAAAACTGCCTGACTAAAAAGACGTCAGACGTCAGACGTCAAATAAAAAGGAATTCACTAAAGTGAATTCCAGCTAAAACCGACGACTGCTGCCCGACGACTGCTGACTATTGGAGAAGGTTGGTGAAGCTGCTCAATGCCGGAGCAGGTAAGGGACATCAAGAGGCGCATCCGCAGCATCAAAAACACGCAGCAGATCACCAAGGCCATGGAGATGGTGGCCGCTGCCAGGCTGCGGCGCGCCCAGGAAAAGGTGCTGGCGGCACGGCCTTATGCCAGGGAGATCATGGGCATAATCGGAAGGCTGCTTCCGACCATCAGCGAGATCACGCATCCGTTGCTGGTGCCCAGGGAACGCAAACGGGTCGGCTACGTGCTGATGACCTCTGACCGCGGGCTGTGCGGCAGCTTCAACGGCAACGTGATCCGGCGCGCCCAGCTGGCGCTCGCGGAAGAAAAGGAGGGTTCCCTGATCGTTATTGGCCGCAAGGGGCGCGACTATTTCCGGAGGCGCGGGTACAGGCTGCTGGCGGAGTTTATCGCCCTCGGAGACGAGCCGGCCGTCACCCAGACGCGGGAAATAGCGAGGGCCCTGATCGAACTGTACCAGGGCGAGTTCGTGGACGAGCTCAATCTCATCCACATGGAGTTTATTTCTACGGGAAGGCAGCGCCCGGTCGTGGTTAAACTGCTGCCGGTAGACACATCGATTTACGGGGAGTCGCAGCCGGAAGCAATGCTCGACTATGAATTTGAGCCAGACCCGCAAACCCTGCTTGGCTTGCTCTTGCCGCGCTTTGTGGAGAGCCAGGTCTACCGCGCCGTGCTGGAGGCGAAAGCCAGCGAGCACGCAGCCCGCATGATCGCCATGGGTTCGGCTACGGAAAATGCGGGGGATATGATCCGGGACCTGACCCTGACGTTCAATAAAGCCCGGCAGGCGGCAATTACCAAGGAACTGTCCGAAATTGTAGGCGGCGCCGAAGCCCTCAGGGGATAAGGCGGTAGCCAGTGGTGAGTTGCGGGTATCCCGACCCGCTAAAGCGGGTACCCGGCGCCCCCGGCAGACCAGCTTGCATCGTGCATGAGTTGTCAGTCAGTTGTTGTATGCCACGGCAACCGAAGACCGGGTACCCAATACAAATGGGTCAGCCGACGACCAAAATGGAGGTAGTGCAAGGTGAACGGCGAAAACTATGGCCATGTTGTCCAGATCATCGGCCCTGTAGTAGACATCGAATATCCTCCCGGGCGGCTCCCGGATCTTTTCCACGCCGTGACCATCACCAGCGAGGACCAGGAAGCCGACATCAAAGCGACCCTGACCCAGAAGATCGAACTGACCCTGGAGGCTTTGCAGCACCTGGGAAACGACGTGGTCAGGTGTGTGGCCATGTCCTCGACGGACGGGTTGCGGCGCGGGGATGCGAGCCCTTGATACCAAGTCTCCGATCATGGTCCCGGTAGGGAGAGAGACCCTGGGCCGGCTTTTTAACGTGCTCGGTCAGCCGATCGACGAGCTCGGCCCGGTCGATGCCAAGCAGTACTATCCGATCCACCGCCCGGCGCCTTCCATTGCTGACCAGCGCACCTCCAGGGAGATCCTCGAGACCGGGATCAAGGTCGTTGACCTGCTGGCGCCATTCACCAAGGGCGGCAAGGTCGGGCTGTTCGGAGGCGCCGGGGTCGGCAAGACCGTCATCATCCAGGAACTGATCCGGAACATCGCCTACGAGCATGGGGGTTTCTCCGTTTTCTGCGGCGTGGGTGAAAGAACCAGGGAAGGGAACGACCTCTGGTTGGAAATGAAGGAGTCCGGCGTTATTGAGAAAACCGCCCTAGTTTTCGGGCAGATGAACGAACCTCCCGGGGCGCGCCTCCGGGTCGGCTTGAGCGGGCTGGCGATCGCCGAGTATTTCCGGGATGAGGAAGGTCAGGACGTGCTGGTCTTCATCGACAACATCTTCCGCTTCACCCAGGCCGGCTCCGAAGTGTCAGCCCTGCTGGGACGGATGCCGTCGGCCGTGGGGTACCAGCCAACCCTCGCCACGGACATGGGCCTGCTGCAGGAGCGCATCACCTCGACCCGCAAGGGCTCGATCACCTCGGTGCAGGCGATCTACGTGCCTGCCGACGACCTGACCGACCCGGCTCCGGCCACCACGTTTGCGCACCTCGACGGAACAGTCGTTCTTTCCAGGGCGCTGACCGAGATCGGCATCTACCCGGCGGTGGACCCGCTGGACTCCACCTCCCGGATCCTGGATCCGGAGGTGGTCGGCGATGAGCACTACAACGTCGCCCGCGGTGTGCAGCGGGTGCTCCAGCGCTACAAGGACCTGCAGGACATCATCGCCATTCTGGGCATAGACGAGCTGTCGGATGAGGACAAGCTGACGGTGGCCAGGGCTCGCAAGATCCAGCGTTTCCTGTCGCAGCCCTTCTTCGTTGCCGAGGCCTTTACCGGCCGGCCGGGTGTTTACGTGCCGATCAAAGAGACGATCAGGGGCTTCAAAGAGATCCTGGATGGCCGGCACGACGATATTCCGGAGCAGTGCTTCCTCATGGCCAGCACCATCGACGAAGCCATTGCCCGGGCGCGCGAACTGGAGAGTGTGGGTTAGGATGGCCGAACCGGAAAAGACAAAAAAGAGAACCTTCTCGCTGGAGATCATTACCCCCGAACAGATCGTGGTCGATGAAGAGGTGGAGGCGGTGGTGCTTCCGGCCGCCGAGGGGTTGATGGGGATCTTGCGCGGCCATGCCCCCTTTATCGGAGGGCTGCGGATTGGCGTGCTCAAATACCGCCAGGAAGGCAAATTTTATTGGGTTGCCTGCGACAATGGCTTTTTTGAAGTGAGCCGCAACAAGCTCAGGGTTCTAGCCGACAATGCCGAGCCGGGCGAAGGGATCAACGTGCTCCGGGCGCGGCAGGCCTACGACCGCGCCAGGCAGCGCCTGTCTGAAAGGCACGAGAGCCTGGATTACCTGCGGGCGGAGCTGGCCCTCAAGCGCGCCCTGGCCCGCATCAAGGCGGCCTCCGTTCAGCATTAAAAAACAGGCGGGCCGGATGGCCGCCGGCAAGAAAGGAACGGTGAGCGGATTTGAATCCGCGGGTTGCAGGTCGAGATCAGGTTCAAGCCCCTTCTCGGGTGCCCGCCTGGCGGGTATGACGGGGAGGGGCATGTTTGTTTTGGCATCGATAATTCATAGTCAATAGAAGGGGCAAAACGTATAAAACTCAGCATCCGATCATAGCATGCAATACAACTTGTTATCTGCAGAAGGAAGAAGGAAACGTGCAGATTAATGCGAACTTTTAGTATATAGTGCGAAACTTTTTATTTGGGGCCACGACAGGAAGCGGGGTAAAGTCAATGCAGGTGGAGCAAGGCACCAATCTCGAGCAGGCGCAGAAACTGGTGATGACGCCGGAACTGCGCCAGGCCCTGGCTGTCTTGCAGTTGGGGACTACCGAACTGGCCCAGTACGTGGATAACGAGCTGCTGGAAAATCCACTCCTGGAAGTGGCCGAAGATCCTGATCCAGCCGAGGAGGCCACAGACCCGGAACAGGACGCGGCGCGGCTCGACTGGATCACCTACCTGGCAGAGGGCGACCAATTCGACGAGCCCTGGATGGAACAATCGCCGCTAGCCGAACTGGTGATGCCGGAGCGCACCGACTGGGACACCTATGTGGTCGAGGTGCCCGGCCTCTGCGAGCACCTGACCCTGCAGCTGCACCTCGTCCTGACCGAGGCGCGCCAGATCCTGATAGGGGAATACCTGATCGGGAATATCGATGAACGCGGCTATCTGACGATCGATGCGGAGGAGGCCAGTAAGGTCTGCGGCTGTTCCGCGGAGGAGGCCGCAGCCATGATCTTGCTGATCCAGACTTTCGATCCGCCCGGTGTGGGAGGGCGCAGCCTGGCCGAGTGCTTGCTGATCCAGCTCGAACAGCGCAGCCTTAGGGATCGAGCGATGGAGCAGTTGGTCTGTCAACACCTCGATGACCTGGCAGCCGGCAAGTTTGCGGCAATTGCCGCCGCCCTGGGCCTCACGGAAGATGAGGTGCAGTCCAGGGCGGAGCTGCTAAGGAAACTGGAGCCAAAGCCGGGCCGCAACTTCTCCAGCCCGGGCGAGATCCGCTACATTGTTCCGGACCTGGTGGTGGAGAAGGTCGATGACGACTACGTGGTGCTGGTCAACGATTCCCCGGTCCCCCGGTTGATGATCAACAAGACCTACTGGGATCTGATTCAGCGACGGGATGCCTGCGATCAGGACACCGCCCGGTTTATCGAGGGCAGGCTGAAGGCAGCCCTCTGGCTGATCCGGGGCATCGAGCAGCGGCGGTCCACCCTGTACCGGGTAATGCGCCTGATCGCCAAGTTCCAACAGGATTTTCTGGATCAGGGCGCCGCCCATCTCAAGGGGCTGACCCTCAGGCAAGTAGCACAGGCGGCAGGGATCAGCGAGTCAACGGTCAGCCGGGCCGCTGCCAATAAGTACGTGCAAACTCCCCGGGGCATGTTCAATATGAAATATTTCTTCTGCCGGGGGCTTGAGAACGATCTCACCGGAGAATCGGTAGCCTCGGAAGTGGTCAAGCGGGTGCTCCAAGAGCTGGTGGCGGTAGAGGATCCCAGCCGCCCATACAGCGATCAGCAACTGTGCCGGATGATCGCCTCCCGGGGTATCCATATCGCCCGGCGGACGGTCGCCAAGTACCGCCAGGAGTTGGGCGTGCTGCCGGCCCGGCGGCGACGGCGCTCCCTCTAGCTCCTCGAACGTTCTGCCCAGCTTATTTTATTAGAGCCTCTCCTGCCATATCCCCCTTAAATTACCAGTGAATATTAAGTAAACCTGAGAGATTTCGAGAAGGAATCTAATCTATGACCAAGAATTATGTAGAATAGATCAGAATTCTGCTGGTGAACACTGATTCTGGCGAATTATTGACTGATTTAACAGGGGAAAGCGGGAGAAGAGTTGGAAGATAAATATTTCGTCGAGGGGGGCGCCAGCCTCAACGGCTCCGTGGCGATCAGCGGGTCCAAGAATGCCAGCCTGCCGGTCCTGGTGGCCTCGCTCCTGTCGCCGGACCGGTCTGTGATCAGCGGTGTTCCTTACCTGTCCGATATCAGCACCATGATTCAGATGCTGACCGAACTCGGGGTGCAGGTAAGCCGGCAGGACCACCAGGTTACCGTTCAGGCCAGGGAGCTGCAGCCGGGGGACAAGCTGTGCCAGCTCGCTAAAACGATGCGGGCCTCTTTTTTGTTGATGGGGGCGCTGTTGGCCAGGAACGGCAGCGGTTGCCTGCCGTTGCCGGGGGGCTGCGCTATCGGGGCGCGTCCGGTCAACCTGCACCTGAAGGGGTTGGCCCGGCTGGGTGCGGAGATCAGCATCGACAAGGGAATAGTGACGGTTCGGGCCAAGCGCCTGCGGGGGTGTGAGATCTGCCTCGATTTTCCTAGCGTGGGCGCCACCGAGAATATCATGATGGCGGCCACCCGCGCCCGCGGCGTCACCACTCTTATCAACGCCGCCGCCGAGCCGGAGATCTGGATCCTGGCCCAGTTTCTAAACCAGATGGGAGCCCGGGTGACGGGGGCCGGCACTCCGGTGATGCAGGTGGAGGGCGGCCTGCCCCTGCATGGGGCGGTGCATTCGGTGATCCCCGACCGGATTGAGGCCGGCACCTACATGACCGCTGCGATTGCTACCGGGGGCCAATTGCACCTGGAACGGATCGTTCCTGAGCACCTGCAGGCGGTCATCATCAAGTTGCGGGAGGTCGGAGCCGAGATTGACGAGGGAGCCAAGGGCAATGAGCTGTATGTCTGGTCCTCCCGGAAGTTTTCACCGCTGGCCGTCGAGACTGCTCCCTACCCAGGCTTTCCCACGGATATGCAGCCTCAGTTCGCCGCTCTGCTGGCTACCGCAGCCGGCACCAGCCGGATCACCGAGACGGTGTTTGAGAGCAGGTTCCTCTATACCCAGGAACTGTGCCGCATGGGCGCCTGCATCGAGCCGTGCGAAGACAGCATCATCATCAGGGGCGTGCAGGGGCTGAGTCCGGCACGGGTCAAGGTGACGGACCTGAGGGCCGGGGCCGCCCTGATCATCGCCGCCCTGAGCACCTGGGGCAACACCGAGATCGATGGCATCTATCACCTGGACCGGGGCTACGAGGAGCTGGAGGATAAACTGACCGGTCTCGGGGCTCGCATCCGCAGGGTGGCCGAGCAGGCAGCCAGCTTGTAAAGAATCGGACTTCATTCCGTTCGTCCGCCAGAATCAGCCAGCTTAATGAGCAGGCTATAGTCCCTAAGGCTTTCGGCGGCCAGGGCACGCCTCAGGTCTAACAACCCCTTCTGTTACATAAATAAGGAAACAGGGGGTTTTTCTTTTCCCCCCGGAAGGCAAGTCGGGCAGGGGATGGCCATGAACAGGCGCTACCGGGGATACAAGCTGTTGGGATTGATGATACTGCTTTTCAGCCTGGCCTTGATCGCCCTGCCGGCATTATTGGTGCGAGGGTGCAATTGGAGCGGCGTCCAGCAGTCGCAGCAGCAGGGTCCTCTGGTCCGCCTTCTGCTCGTGCGCACCGGTCAGGTGCAGACCTTAGCCCTGGACGATTATCTGATCGGGGTCGTAGCCGCGGAGATGCCGGCGCGATTTTCTCCGGAAGCCCTGAAGGCTCAGGCAGTGGCCGCCCGTACCTACACAATGCTCAGGTTGTCTGGCCAAGGCGGCAGCAAGAAGTACCCGAATGCTGACATGTGTGACGACCCCGGGCAGTGCCAGGCCTGGATCTCGGTGGCAGAGATGCGCCAGCGGTGGGGGTTTTTCTACTTTGCCTACTACTACGGGAAGATCGCGGCTGCGGTCCGGGATACCGACGGCGAGGTGATCCTCTACAACAATCAGCTCATCGACCCGGTTTACCATGCCAGCTGCGGCGGTCTAGGAACTGAGGATGCCGCGGATGTATGGGGCTATGATGTTCCATACTTGAAGGGAGTCCCCTGTACCTGGGACCCCAAGGAACAGCAGGCCCCGGTTGAGGCCGCTCTGGCACGCGATGATCTGTTCAAGCGCCTGGGGATCGACACTCCGGCAATGCCGGCAGGGAGCGGCCTCGGAGGCCTGATCAGCATTCTGGACCGTACAGCGAGAGGTCGCGTCAAGGAGATCCAAGTGGTGGGCCAAACCTTCAAGGCCACGGATCTCAGGCAGGCTCTCGATTTGCGTTCTACAGATTTCACGGTTCAGGCTTCCGGAAACCAAATTATTTTTGAAACCCGCGGCTACGGACACGCAGTCGGAATGTGCCAGTGGGGGGCGCAGGGAATGGCCCTGCAGGGCAGGAGTTACAAGGAGATCCTGGCTTACTACTACCATGGCGTGCAGATAGCGCTGCTTCCAAACAATCTCGGCCATTAGCACCGCGGCGATTGGTGGTTTTTCTAAAGAAGCGCTCTGGCCGCTGTCCGCGCACCGGGCAGCGGTTTTTGAATTGCAAGTTTTGCCAGATCCCGCCGTTCCTGGCGGCTTCTTTATCAAACGCGCCCTGCACCCGGCTTTTTGGTTTCAGACAAAAACTCCCTAGCTCCTTCGGGCCTGTCCTTTAGTATTTTTGAAACGGCGGCGCTCATATAAATGTTAAAGAAACTTGGAACCAGGGGAGGATTGTAATGCAAGAGTATATCCGCCGCCGGGTCACGGAGGTTGGCAACTACATTCTGGAGTCGTCAGCGACTGTCCGTCAGACCGCCCAAGTTTTCGAAGTCAGCAAGAGCACGGTGCACAAGGATGTTACCGAGAGGCTGCCGAGGATCGACGGCAAGTTGGCTGCGAAGGTGCGCAACATCTTAGAGTTCAATAAGGCGGAGCGGCACATTCGCGGCGGCGAGGCGACCCGCAAGAAATATCGCGGAGGATGAAGGCGGCGGCTGCATCAACGCCGACATCAACGGGGCAGCCAATATCATCCGGAAGTTCAGGCCGAATGCGGATTTCTCCCTGCTGGACCAGGCCATGTTCCTAAACCCGCGCCGGGTGCGGGTGCTGGACACGCCGCGTAAGAAACTGCGGGTGCCCCGACAACAAACGTAAAGCGGCGGCGTAAGCGACCGCTTAGAAGTGATTGTACTGCCTCTTGGTTCGTCCCGGGAATCCCCTGGCTTTACATGGGGAGGAAGTCAAAAGGAACTTAATATCACAAACGGGAAAAAAAGAAAGGATGAAGGATTAACATATAAATATGTCGAATAAAACCAGCAGAAGCTGGTCTTTCTTTTTTAAGAAAAAAAGAACAAGCATAATAAGCAGCGAAGGGGAATGGCGACATTGATGTTCTGGGCGGAGGATATCGGCGTAGACCTGGGCACGGCGACCGTGTTGGTCTTTATCAAGGGCAAGGGTATCGTGTTGAACGAGCCTTCTGTGATCGCTATTGATAAGAATTCCGGAAAGATCATCCAGGTGGGGGAAGAAGCGCGGCAGATGCTGGGCCGGACGCCGGGGTCTATCGTCGCCATTCGCCCCTTGCGGGATGGGGTTATAGCTGATTATGACGTCACGGAGAGGATGCTGCGCTACTTTATCCAGAAGGCCGTGGGACACCGCTTCTTTTTCCGCCCCCGGGTCATGATCTGCATCCCCTCCGGAGTTACCAGCGTGGAGGAGCGGGCGGCACGGCAGGCTGCGCTTCAGGCAGGCGCCCGCCAGGCATACCTGATCGAGGAGCCACTGGCGGCAGCGCTGGGAGCGGGCATCGATATCTCCGAGGCGAGCGGCAACATGGTCATCGACGTGGGCGGAGGCACCACCGACATCGCCATCCTGAGCCTGGGCGGCATTGTCTGCTCCAAATCTCTGCGAGTGGGCGGAGACAAGTTCGACGAGTCGATCACCAAGTACATCCGGAAGGAGTTCAACCTGATGATCGGCGAGCGAACAGCCGAAGAGTTGAAAATCAAGATCGGCACCGCTTTTCCGGATGCCAGGAAAAACCAGAACGTACAGATCGATATTCGCGGCCGCGACCTGATCTCCGGGCTTCCCAAGACTGTGACCGTCACCTCCGAAGCTACCTGGCAGGCGCTGCAAGATCCGCTGGAGCAGGTGATGAGCGCGGTGAAAGAGGTGCTGGAGCGGACACCGCCGGAACTGTCTGCGGATATCGTCAGCAAGGGGATCGTCATGACCGGAGGGGGCTCCCTCCTGCACGGCTTCGACCTTCTGTTGGCGGAAAGGACCGGCCTTCCCGTGCATATCGTCGAGGACCCCGTCTCCTGTGTGGCCAAGGGCACAGGCAAGGCCCTGAACATGCTGAACGTGCTTCAGAATTCACACAGCATCGGTTTGCACCGGGCGCTGTAAGGGTCATCCCGGCCAAAAAAGCAGCACTGGCTGACTATAGAGCATGGAATAGATTTGGATGACCGCGATCGATGCTCAACGCGAGGCGTTGAGCATTAGTTTGGCCCCTGTAGCCAACAGCACGATGCCCGCCAATTTCCACCACGTGAAAGGGATCTGCCTTAGTCCGAACATGCCGAAGTGATCGATCAGCACCGCAGCCGAGACCTGCCCGACGATGATGGCGGTGGTGGCGGTGGCCACACCCAGCTTCGAGATACTGGCGGCCACAGAGTAGATGATCAGAGCGCTCAGCAACCCTCCCATCCAGGCATACCATGGAATTCGATGCATCTGATCCAGGCCTCCCAGGCCCAGGCGCAGCGATACGAGCGCTGCAGCCACCGCCGCCGTGCCTACCAGGTGCACCAGAAAGGTGGCCTCCAGCAGACCGACCACCTTGCTCAGCAGGGCGTTGAGAGACCCCTGCAAGGCCATGGCAATGCCCGCTGCCAGTGCCAGGAACAGGGAGAGCGGGGTGAGAGGCATGAGTTCAAACTCCTTTATCAGTAGTGAGCGGGAAAAATCCGGGGCGAAAAACCCGCGCCCCGGGTGCCCCGACCCGGCGGTGCATCGCAATGGCAGCATTCACTGCTTAAAAGCGTTGAGGATGATTCCGTCAAGGATATCGGCCTCGCTGACCGTTATCGACGCTGACTGCAGGTAGCCGAGGATTGCCCAGAGGATGGTGGCCCCGGCCACGATGATGTCTGAACGTTCGGGCTGCAGGCCGGCCACTTGCTCCCTCTCCTCGTTATTCTTTGCTGCCAGACAGAACAATATGCGCTCCACCGCACTCCTGGGCAGCTTATACCCCTGCACCCTTTCCGGGAGGTAGACCGGCAGCTTCTGGTGGACGGCCGCCATGGTGGTGATCGTGCCGCCGACTCCGATCAGCGACCCCGATCCGGCCGGTTTGATCTCATCCAGCACCTCCTTGAGCTCTGCCAAAATCTCTGAAAGCAGCTGTGGGTGTTCCGTCAGGCGAACGGCTCCGATAGGGATGCTGAGGCTGGCCAGGGCGCCGGATGGGCCGGCAGGATGCCGCCGCCTGGGAAACGTGAACTCGGTGCTGCCTCCACCGATGTCTACTACCACCGCACGCCGCACGCCAGGCAGGGCGCTGCAGGCACCCAGGTAACTGAGATAGGCCTCCTCCTCGCCGCTGATCACCTCTACCGTCAGCCCTGCCTCCTCCTGAACCCGGCCAATAAAAAACGCCCTGTTGGGCGCTTCCCTGACGGCGCTGGTGGCGACGGCCCTGACCTTGCGGACCCCGTGGGATCGCAGCAGACCTGCGAACTCCTTCAGAGCCTGCAGAGTGCGGGCGACGGCCTGCGGCTGCAGGCCTTCTCCCCTGGCTATCCCCGCTCCCAGGCGAGACATCCGCATCGCCCTGAGATCTGCCTGCAATTGCCGGCCGGCCAACCTGGCAATCAACAGCCGTACCGAGTTGGTGCCGATGTCTATGGCTGCATATTTGCTGTTCTGGTCATCCATGCTGTCAAACCCTCATTCCAGTATTCCGCCGGTTATTCCCGATTGCCAGGATCCGATCAGGGGCCTGCATGCCGCCAATCTCGTAGTTTGTTTTTTGCCAAACACCAACGACCGCCTCCGGACCATGTTTAGGATCATGCAGCGACTAGTCGCCGTAAGGGCCGGTGACGCTGGCGTGGTAGTTTTTCGGCAGCGGTTTGGCCTTGCCGGGGACAGCAGGCAGCACCAGGGCTTCTCCAGGTTTGACCAGCCCCAGATCCTGGCGCGCTGCCTCTTCCACATAGGCATCGCTGGAATAGTAGTCGATCTGCTGCCGGATCTGCTGCTGCTGCTCGAGCAACACCTGCTTCTGATTTTGAAGCTGGTGCAACTCCGACAGCTGCTCCCAGGTTTTGATCTGCAGGGGTAGAAACAGAATGCAGAGCAACAGGGCGGCCGCTCCTATCAAGAACAGACGGCGCCTCCACACGAACTTGTTTTGGCTGCGGCCCGAGGTTTTCCTCGTCTTCCTGGTTGTGCCCGCGCTCCGGCTGCGGGAACCAGGCTTATGCCCGCCCGCGGCTCGCTCAGGGGACGCCGGGTGCCCGCCTTGGCAGGCGAAGGGCGTCCGTCGGGTGCCCCGCCCGCGCCGGGTGCGCGCCCGCTGGAGCGGGCACCCGGCGCATTAGCGGGTACCCCGGCGGGTACCCGGCTGGCGCGAGGGCGGCGCGGTTTTCGCTGCAACTGCTGCAATGCTTGTTCAAGCCTCCTCATCAGCATCCCCGCCAAACAGACCGAGGTTGGTGGGAATAATGATCACAGACTCGTAGCCCTTTGCCCGGGCCCGGCTCAAAACGGTAGCGACCGTAGCCGGGTTGACGCCCATCTGCCTGGCGATCTCCTCGTTGCTGTGGCCGGTCTCCTTCAACACAACCGCCTGTTTTTCACGGAAACTCAGCCTTTCGGCGCCGCGGATCTCCAGTTGCACCTGTTTATCTCCCGATATTGTCCACAAATTGTGTACAAAATGTGGATAAATTAAGTACAAAGTTCTTCTACATGCCGCTAGAAAATCCTTCTTTTTCAGTAAAAAAATTTCTGGGGGCACTTTATCGGGTTTGGCGCATGCGGTTCGAACTTCTGCGTGCACGAGGTGGGATTGGCGCGGTCGCGATTCGAGGCGGTGATCCGGAAGCCGGTCTAGCCAGGATCACCTTTTGTGCAGGAGGCGGTTCAGCAGGTCTCTCACCCAGCAGCCGGGCGCCATCCGGGCGCCAGCCTGTGCGGGGGCCGGGCGCCAGCCTGTGCCGAGGCGCCGCCGTCCTTCACGCAACAATCGCCACAGCAACAGGATGATCAGCCTTTCCGGCAGCCACAGGAGACGAAGCAGCACGACCACCGTCACCAGGCAGGCGCGAGCCAGCCACCACAGGCCCCGGAAGGGCATGGCCACTGCCAGGCACAGCAGCCAGAAAGCCCGGCGCACGATAATGAAAAGCCAGGCCAGCAGCCGGAAGAAAAACAGCAGCGGGCGCTGCAGCCTGAAGCTGATCAACTGCTGGTAGAGCAGGGTGCCGCCAGGAATGATCAACAAGCTGTAGAAGCCGACCGCGCCCACAATTGGGCCCCCGCCGGTCACCATGAAGAAGACCTGAAAAGCGAGGAGGGCGCAGCAGATCCAGAAGAACAGATCGCCAACCTGGGTGGCCAGCCAGCCGGGCCTGAGCAGGCGCCTCACGGCGCGGTAGCAATCGAACAGGAAGCCGATGCCTGCGCCAATGCCGAGATCCAGGAGGAGAAGCAAGAATTCCTGAGATACGGTGGCGTTCATCTCAGGAGGCGATCTAGGATGTTCTTTCCCTTTTCTTTGATTTTTTTGCTGCGCTGCTCACGGTACTCCAAAGCGGTGATGGCGCCCTGGACGGCAATCTCCCCTGCCGTCAGGTCCAGGTGCGTGATGTGCAGATCTTCACCTCGCAGCACCAGCGTGCCCAGTTCCGTCTCCAGGAGAATCTCTCCGGCGTCGAAGCTGATCACCTGGAGCACGCCCGAGGACACCAGCCTCGAGCGCCCGGTCAAAGTCAGTTCATGCAGCGGCTCCGGCATCTTCACTCCCCCAGCCAAACCAAGGTTGATGATGGCTCTTGTTCATGATTATGAGCCGGAGCCCGTTTTTATAACTTTTGCCCCTGAAAACTCGCCCCCTCTTCCTCCATCCAACCGTAAGCCTCGGAACTGATCCGGAGCGAGGAGTGACCGCTCGGCAGCAAGTGCGCCTTGCCCGGTATCCTGGCGGCGGGTGCCGGACGAGATCGAAGCACGCCTGGGGAGCGATTACTCAGCCAGACGTGCTGTTTGGTTGCCGGTCATATTCTCTTCTCACCAAAACGGATTATACGGGCGCGCTCTTAAAAAACAGAAACAAAAAACCGGGTAACAGGCGCACGGCGGGTGCTGCACATCGATGCTACGCAGCCAGGGGATGGAACTTGTCCTTGGAGGCGCCGCAGACCGGGCAGACCCAGTTTGCCGGCAGGTCCTCGAAGGAGGTGCCAGGCTCGATGCACTCGTCAACGTTTCCCACAGCCGGGTCGTAGACGTATCCGCAGACTGAGCATTCATATTTCTGCATTCCTCTCCCCTCCTTTCACAAAGTTTTTCCTGGTGATGCCAAGCTCCAGTTTTTCCTGGTAATACAGGGCTCTCCAAGACCGCAATGAAACAGGTCTCCCCATCCAGTAAATCCTGGAATCAGGGTATCTGCAGTCAAGAGATCTGCCACTCATTAGATCTCTAGACAACAATCAAGGGATCTGCCAGCCGATAAATCTGCTAAACATAGATCTGCAAAACATAGATCTCGAATAGCAAAAAAAGTCTGCCAAATCAAGGGGATATGCCGATCAAGGGGATATGCCGATCAAGGGGATATGCCAAATAAGGGATCCGGGCGATCAACAGATCCCCGACCAGCAATCAAGCGGCCTCAATCAATAGATCTCGTGGTAGGGCTTGAATTTTTCGTGGGGATGCCCGCAAAGCGGGCAGATCTCAGGAGGCTCGACGCCCTCGTAGATATAGCCGCATTCGCGGCACTGCCACCTTATGGATGAAGTGCGGGTCAGCAGCTCATCTTTCTCGAGCATGGAAAGCAGGTGCTTGAACCGGGCGGCATGCATCTTTTCCACGGTGGTCACCCGCTTGAAGTATTCGGCAGCATCCAACTGCCCCTCTTCGAGGGCCTCTTTCTCGAATCCGGGGTACATCTCCTGCCACTCGTAATTCTCGTTGTGAATGCAAGTTTTCAAGTTTTCCCCGGAATCACCGATGGCATGTAAAAGATCCATGATCACCCGGGCGTGTTCGTGCTCGTTGGCCGCGGTCTCATCGAAATATTCGGCCAGTTCGAGCCAACCTTCCTTGCGAGCTTTCGCCGCAAACATGTGATACCTGTTGCGGGCCTCGCTCTCTCCGGCAAATGCTTTTTTCAGGTTTTCCTCGGTCTTCATCAGGGGGAACATCGCCTCCTCGAAAGTGTGAAATGTCCTGCAATGCCTATTTTACCAGAAGTAATGCTAATAGCAAACACTTGGCGCCGCTTGCACAGAGCCCCGGAAGTAAAAAGAATCTTTGATTCTAATCCTCGGGCATAAAGCCCAGGGTATTTAAGGCAGATGCTTCTTGAAACTTGGTGCGGCATTCATTCTGACCCGGCGGCAGGTTTTCTGCCGCAGTCGTTATCAGCAGAAGGATTTCGGACAATCATGTCGAAGCGAGAAGAAAGCCCTTTTAATAATTTCTAAGGGCTGAGAGGATTTTTTGCGCGCAGCGTAGAACTGTTTATGTAGTTACTTTGCTTTCTGCAAAGCTGCACGGTAACTGTTTTTCCATTCCTTGCGTTATTCTACGTTTTTTTCGGTAATTGGTTGCCTTGGCAAGAAGAGTGTTTCGTTCCCGCCAGATGGCGGTGCCGGGTCCGGCGGGGCCCAGACGCCCGCCCAGGGATGGGCGAGGCGCCAAGTTTGCTCACGCTCGGTGCCAGGAGAACCCTGGCGCGGGAACCTTGCCAACCTGACGGATGAGACACGAGGGGAGGGATTCGGCGACAACCAAGCACGGTAAGTCCAGTACGCGGATAATCAAAGAATTTCGTGGGAGGTGTATTTCGCTAGTGGAAGCTTTTGTTCTCCCGAAAGCAGATTTAGGCAGTTTTGTGGCGAAGTTGAAGTCGGGCTACGAAGTAATCGGACCTGTTGCCAAGGATCCGGAGTTTGTCTTTGAGCCGGTTGAATCTGCCGCAGACCTGCGCCTCGATTATGATACCACCATTCTGCCGCCTCATAAGAAATACCTGGAACCGCCGAAGGAGACCATGATGACCTTCAGCGGGCCGGCGGCAGAGACCGGAGTACCTGCTGCGCCGGGCAAGCGGGTCCTGTTCGGAGTGCATGCCTGCGACGTCAATGCCATGCTCAGCGTGGACAAGTTGTTCCTGGGAACCTACCCGGACCCGTACTACAAGGCAAAACGCGACAACACGATGATCGTCGGGCTGAGCTGCTGCGAGCCCTGCAAAAACGGATTCTGCTCCTCCTTCAACACCGGTCCTGGCATGGACACGGGCTTTGACCTGTCCCTCACCGATATCGGCGACAAGTATCTCGTCGACGTGGGCAGCGAAGCCGGCAAGGCCATGGCAGCGGGGTTGTCCCCGGCCACCGATGCTGACGTGATCGCCAAGAATCAGGCGCTGAGGGCATCACAGGAGAAGATCACCCGCCATATCGACACTGAGAAGATCGGCGAGTTCCTGCATCAGAACTCTGAACACCAGGTCTGGCAAGACCTCAAGGAGATCTGCCTGGCCTGCGGGTCCTGTACCAACGTCTGCCCGACCTGCTTCTGCTTCCTCGTCAAGGACCAGGTGGATCTCTCCCTGGTTGCCGGCGAGCGCCCTCGTGACTGGGATTCCTGCCAGTTTATGGAGTTCTCCCGGGTTGCCCTCGACCACGTCTTCCGTCCTGACCGGGCAGCGCGCATCCGTCATCGCATCGACCACAAGCTGACCTTCATGGCCCAGCAGTTCGAAGGGGCCAAAGGTTGCGTAGGCTGCGGGCGCTGCGCCACCTACTGCATCGTTCACATCGACCCGGTCCAGGTGATGGCTGACCTTCGTGACAATCCGAACGAGGAGAAGGCGGTCAAGATGTACAAGCCGCCGGTGAAGAAGGTCACCCCTGAGACCAGCCCGTGGGCACCGCTGCCGGCCAAGATCGAGGCGATCAAGCAGCAGAACTACGACAATAAGACCTACACCTTTGCTTTTGTCGATCCGGATGTGAAGGCCAAATACGCTTACGACAACGGCGTTTTCAACGAGATTAGCGTTTTCGGCATCGGCGAGGTGCCCATCTCCATCAGCTCCTGCAACGACGTGAAAGGAACGTTTGACCACACCGTCCGTGCCGTCGGCAACGTGACCAAGGCCCTGGACGCGCTGCAGGTTGGCGACGTCGTGGGCATCCGCGGGCCATACGGGGTTGGCTGGCCGGTAGAGGCGATGAAGGGCAAGAACGTGCTCGTGGTCGCCGGCGGCGTCGGCCTGGCCCCGCTGCTCGGCACCATCAAGTACATCGCCAACCATCGCGACCAGTACGGCGCACTGGAGATCCTCTACGGAGCCCGGTCACCGAAGGAAATGCTGTTCACGGATGAGTTCGACGACCTGCGCAAGATCCCGAACAGCAGGCTGCACCTGTGCGTGGACGACTGCCTGGGAATGGAGTGGGCGCACCACATCGGCGTGGTCACCACCCTGTTCGACAAGATGTCCTCCAGACCCGACAACTCGATCGTCATCACCTGCGGCCCGGATATAATGATGCATTTCGCGGTCAGGGGCTTGCAGGAACGGGGCTGGACCCCCGAGCAGACCTACGTGTCCCTGGAGCGCCGCATGAGCTGCGGGATCAAGAAGTGCGGCAACTGCCAGATCGGCCCGATCTTCGTATGCCAGGACGGCCCAGTGTTCAAGCTGGCGGATCTGCAAGGTCTGCCTGAAGCTGCGTTATAAGGAGGTGTGATCATTGGCGAAACCGAAAGTAGCGTTTTTCAAGTTCAGTTCCTGCGCGGGCTGCATGCTGTCGGTAACCAACATCGAGCCGGTGCTGCTGACCGTTTTGGGCGCCATCGACATCGAATACTTTGTCATGGCCAAGCGGGACAACCACCACGGCCCATATACCGTCGCCTTTGTCGAGGGTGCGGTCACCACGCCGAAGGAACTGTTCGAGATCAAGAAGATCAGGGATGAGTGCGCCATTCTGGTGGCCTTCGGCAACTGCGCCGTTACCGGCGGCGTGCCCTCCATCAAGAACTGGTCCGGCATGACCCAGAACCAGTTAGCAAATACGGTTTACAAGGAAAACGTGGACGACCCGATGCTTGCCTCGATCCCGGTTCGAGCGCTCGACTTCTACGTCAAGGTGGATGCCTACCTGCGTGGATGCGCCCCTGACGTGGGCGAGATGGTTGAACTGATCAAGCGGGCGCTCAAGGGAGAGAACCCATTGTTCCGGACACACCCTGTCTGCAGAGAGTGCAAGCTGAAGGAGAATGTCTGCCTCCTGATCAGCAAGGGCCTGCCCTGCATGGGCTCGGTCAGCGCCGCCGGCTGCGGCGCCCTCTGCCCCAGCCTGAACAGGCAATGCGAGGGCTGCCGGGGGCCTGCCAACGACTGCAACGCGGCCGCCCTGGCCAAGACGTTTATGGAAGACCTCGGCCTTTCCAAAAGAGACGTGGTGCTCAAGTTCCGGAAGTATGCGGGAAACACGCCGGAGTTTAGCAAAGGAGCTGAGGCTGCATTATGAGCGACCGGAGAATAGCTGTAGACTACCTGGCCCGCATGGAAGGCGACGGTGGCATTGACATCGTCATCGGCGAGAACGGCGAGATCAAGAATGCCCGCTGGAATGTCTGGGAGCCGCCAAGGTTCTTCGAGGCGTTCCTGATCGGACGCAGGCCCGAAGAGGTGCCGGAGCTGGTGCAGCGTATCTGCGGCATCTGCCCGCACGCCCATCAACTGGCCGCGATCAAGGCCCTGGAGCGGGCGATGGAGATCAAGGTCAGCGATCAGACCTGGATGCTGCGCGACCTCTTCCACGCCTTTGACTTTATCATGAGCCACGCCCTGCACATTTACTGCCTGGCCAGCCCCCGACTTCGTCGGCTACGAGAGCGTCTTCGCCATGGCCGGCAACCCGGACCTGCTCCCGATCGTAGGCAAGGCGCTGGCGCTGAAGAGGCTTGGCAATGACGGCATTGTGGCTCTGACCGGACACGAGATCCAGAACCGCGCCTCGGTGCTCGGCGGCTTTACGGCAGTGCCGACCAAGGCCACCCTGCAGGCCCTCAAGGAGCGCCTGATAGCCGCCAAGGAGTTCGCCTTCGAGACGGTGAAGCTGTCCGCCCAGTTGGCCAACGCCGAGCCGTACAAGAGCCTGGAGCGGAAGACCGAGTATGTCTCCCTCTTCGATCCCAAGCGCTACCCGATCAACAACGGTATGCTGTTCTCCAACCTGGGTCTCCATGTGCCGGATACTGAGTACCCGAACTGGATCATAGAGACGCACGTAGAGGGCTGCAACTGCAAGCACGCCAGCATCAAGGGCCGCGGCTCATTTATGGTGGGCCCGCTGTCGCGCATCAACAACAACTTCGCCACCCTGTCTGCCGACGCCAAGAAGGCGGCCGCCGAGGTGGGCTTCTCGGTGCCCTGCTACAACCCGTTCATGAGCATCGTCGTCCGGGCGATCGAGCTGGTCAACACCGTCGATATGTGCGTGGAGATGATCGACTGGCTGGGCGAGCCGAAGCTCGAGCCGGTCAAGTACGAGTACAAGGCCGGTGAGTCCTACGGCGTCGTCGAGGCGCCGCGCGGCATCGCCTGCCACGGCGGCCGGGTAGACAAGAACGGCTACATCGCGAAGTGGGACATCGTCGCTCCGACAGCCCGGAACATCGCCTCCCTCGAGGCTGACTTCCGGGAGTTCCTGCCCAAGCTGCTCAACCTGCCGGACGATGACCTGACCCTGAAGTGCGAGATGATGGTCCGTAACTACGACCCGTGCCAGTCCTGCGCCACCCACTCCATCAAGGTCAACCTGCGCAGGGAGAAGTAATGAATGAAAGCTGAACTGCTCGTCATCGGCTGCGGCAACGAGTTTGCGTCTGACGATGCGGTCGGGCTGCAGGTGATCCGGAGCCTGAAAGAATCGAACGAAACCAGGCTCCCCGACGGAGTAGAACTGATTGAGGCCGGCACCCCCGGCCTCAATCTTCTTGATCTCTGGGAAGAAGCAAACCGGGTGATCCTGGTCGACGCTGTCAAGAGCGGGGCCGCGCCGGGAACGATCCACACCTTCGACGCCTCGCTGCTGCCCCCCAGGGACGTGATGCCGGTATCGTCCCATGGCGTGAACATCATCGACGCCGTAGAGCTGGGGCGGCTGCTGGGGCGGCTGCCCGCCCGGCTGACCGTCGTGGGAGTGGAGATCCTCTCGGAGCAGCCGTTCCACGTCGGCCTGACGCCGGAAGTGGAGGCGGCGGTGCCCAGGGCGGGCGACCGCGTCCTGGAGATGATCTCCGAGCACCTCAGCAGGTAGCCGCTCGCAATCGGCTTGAGCGCACGTCAAGCACCCCCCGCTTAGCTCTTAACAGGGCTTAAAGCGGGGGCCTGCCGAAGTGCCGGCAATGTGTCCGTCGCCGATAGATGCTGTTGGCGATGGGTCAAAAAACGGGGACAGCTCCAGCGATAGGAGTTGCCCCCTGGTTTTTGGGACGATCTCGAAACTGTCGAATATTTAGTGTAAGGTTCCGGTGCCGGGACCTGGCGATGAAAGGATCCGGGCTATCCCTCTACCGGCTCGAAATCATTCTTAGGTACATCGCAGACCGGGCAGGTCCAGTCGCCGGGCAAGTTTTCGAAGGGTGTGCCCGGCGCGATACCCCTGTCCGGATCTCCTTGAGCCGGGTCGTAAACATAGCCGCATACCGTACACACATACTTCTGCATCGCCCTATCTTCCTCCTGACCCGGATATTTTGCAAGAGCCATTGCCCATGCTTTGAAAAACCGCGGTCTTTGGACTGCTGCAAAACATCTGGAACTCTGTTGCCAATTTTCAAAATTGATCAGGCCTGGCTCGAGTTCTACAGCACGGCGGATTTGGAAGCTCCTTGATTGTCAACGGCCGGATGCCGCTGTCGCAGCCTGAACCAGTCAACCCCGTAGTACTGTCCCACACAAGCCAGTGAAAACAGTATTTGCACTACTATGAACATGGCGTTGAGACCCTGGTCCGAGGCGCCGGTCTGTGCTCCAGCCAAATAATAATTGAGGTTTAGAAAGGCTCCGATAAGGGCGACAATGGGGGTGAAGAGGCCCAGAAGCAGGCCAATGCCGACCAGGATCTCGCCAGCGGTCACCAGGCCGGCAAACAAGGCGGCGTGAGGGATCACCGTCCCTTTCAAGAAATCCACGTACCAGGGGTAGGGGTTGGGCGGCACCCCGTTTCCGCCGTTGATCCAGGACGTAAGAATGTAGGTGAGCGTCTGTCCGCTGAAGTTGCCCAGCTTCTCAGTGCCGGCCCGGATAAAGAAAAGGCCGAAAAAGATTCTCAACACGCCCCAGGCTATTTCCGGAGATAACCATCCCGCATACTTCTTCATCGTACAATCCCTCCTTAAGTTCTTTAATATATTGAGAGCGCCCCCGGCATTTGACAGCCTCCTTCCTTTTTCGTGAACGGTTGGGCACCGGTTGTGGATACTGAAACTCGAATGAATCTGTGCCTGCCATCGAGCGCATATCCCCAGATTTAAAAGCATTGATACGACCCGGCCGTTGAGGATAGCCGTTGCCGTTGAAGGAACAATCATCCAACCGAAGACGGCATCGTGGATATAAAAGAATCTTTGATTCTAATCCTCAGGCATAAAGCCCGAGGTATTTGAGGTAGATTCTCTTGAAACTCGCGGTGGGTGATGGCGCCATCATGGGCGGTTATTAAGGATATCGAGATAGTTTGAGGAAATGATCGAAAGAAATGACTCAGACCGTCGAGATCCTCAAAAGACTTAATTATCCAGGATAAGGGATTGGGGAAAATGAAGCTGGCAGGTTGAAATAAACAAAGGACTATCTAAAAAACATTATATTAGACGATACAGCGCGGTGTCAATCGATAGTAAGAGCTAACGGGGAAAGAGTACGGAAAAAAGGAAGGAAGAAGAGAGAAGATTGTTCATTCTTCCCTCTCCGTCCTCATCTTACAGGTTTATGCTCTTCAGACGCTCGCTCGTCCGGTTCAGCCCCGTTTCTGCTAAACCCCTGGCAAGACGTAGGGCCTTCCAAGCATGCTGTTTCCTTTAGGCCCTGTTTTCCTTAACTATCAGCATGGCGATCAGGGCCACAAAGTAGGCAACGAAAAGCGACCAACTGCCGCCGGGAAGGCCAAAGCGATCAACAAAAGACCCCAGGATAAGGGGCAGAAAGAACACGCCGATGTTGGTGGCAACCGTGTAGGCACCGGCTGCCACGCCCATGTTGACCGGAGTGACGCCGGGCATGCTCTCCTGCAAGGAGAAGGCCAGAGTCCAGGGGACCTCGAAGAAGAGACCGAAGAGGATGGCGACCAGGATCAGGGCGGCGATACCCCAGGATGCCCTGCTCAGATAGACCAGCCAGACGATCAGGGTGATGATCATGAAAATCAGTGCGGTAGTCTTACGGCCCCAACGGCCGGCCAGAGAGGACAGCAAGATCAGGCCAACGCCCATGGCGATCGGGAACAGGCCGGCGATAGTGCCGCCCAGGGCCGGCGTCAGGTGATTGGCTACCGCCATCTGCGCAGGCAAGAAGCCGATGGCATAGACGGTGGCACCCGCCAGGAAAAGGGCCGCCACCAGGTTGATCCAGGCGGAGGGCGACTGGGTGACGGTCTTGAACTCACTTGCAAACGAAGGCTTTTCTGCCACCACTCCGGTGACCTTTTGGCGGGCCAGGATCCACCAGAGGACGGTGATGATCAGGATCAAGATGCTGTAAAGCCAGAAGGCATTGGGGATGCTCATCGAGCCCAGCAGGGCGATGGTGACGATGATGCCCAGGCCGCCGCCGATGAAAAACGAGCTCGCCCCGATGCCGATGTAGGTGTGGGCGTTCTGGTGGCCGAACCACTGGATCATCAGGGGACCCAGGCAGGCCGTAAGGCAGCAGATGGCGTAGCCGGCGATGATTGTCAAAACTGCCTGGGTTACAAATGAGGTCATGAACAGGGGACGCAGCCCGAAGCCAATCAGGGCACAGATAGAGCCGATGCCAAGCAGTTTCTTGGTGCCGATGGTATCGACCCAGCGGCCGGTAGAAACGCCCAGGATGATGGCCACCAGGCCGGGCAGCGAGAGCAGCAGGTTGCCGATAGCCGCCCCGATGTGGAAGACCTTGCCCCAATAGGTTCCCAGAAGCGGTGCCTGGGCGAACCAGGCTGACCAGATAAACAGAGACATGAGCACGAATAAGGTCAGCATTATCCAGCGGTAACCGTCAGTTTGCATGGACTCCTCATGATTTGTCATCTTAACCCCTCCTTTAAGTAATTATGGTTTCCCCGTCCCCGACACTCCGTGCCCGAAACTTGGTCATCAATAAAAAAATGACCAAGATAGGCAACAAGGTCAAATAACTGCTAAAACCAATTCTCCATCCTCCCATCCTACCGTTTATTGAGTTTTACTTATGCATAATCAATTATATTGTAGTTATCGTGGTTAGACAAGTAAAAAAGGCGATTATTAAGCAAAATAGAAAATAAAAAATATGGTCCCTATTATTTGACATCGCAAACAGGTAAAATGCTGGAAGGGGCGTGGGGCACCGCCTGGCGGATACTGTGCCCATGAGCGCAGCCAGTCATGGATATAAGAGAGAATCTTTGATTCTGATGCATCGGGCATAAAGCCCGATGTATTCAGGGCAGATGCTTCTGGAAACTTTGTGCGGCGTTCATACTGCCGCGCCGGGTTACCCGACCCGTTAAAGCGGGTACCCCGGCGGGCACCCGGCGTCATGCCGCACGTCGTTTAATAATCTGATAGCAGGTTGCGATCAGCCATCCAAGATAGGATTTTCAGGAAGAGGAAGCAGCAGGAAAAATAGCTCGGACAAGGAATAAGAACACTGGTGGCTACCTGGTATGGGCGACGCTTTTCAAAACAATAGATGAACCAGATAAGCAGTTCACTTAAATTTGGCGGAGGGACGATTGTGCAGCTAAGCAGAAGAGATTGGCTAGGCCTGGGGGTGGGCCTGGGATTGTTCATCTTGTTGTTGATTTCCCTAGGATTCAATGTCAGCCAGGGTTTGCATCTGAGGTACGTGGGAGATGATGCCCTGAGCGCCTTGCAAACCGACGTGGATTCGGCCCTGGCGAGCCTCGATGCGGCAGTGTATCTGAATACCAGCCGGACTGACTGGAACGACCCTGTCTTCCGCCTGGGATTTTACAAGAACCTGTTGCAGGCCCAGGAGGCAGCTGCAGCCTCGTCACAGTTATCACCATTGAGCTCGGGAGACCCTGCTGCGGTCGCCGGTGAACTGGGTGAGTTGGCAGCCGATCTCAATGCGACCTATCTGCCGGCAGCCCAGCGCCTGGCTTCAGGACAGGCAACGGGTGCCGACGAGGCTTCGCTGGCCGGCTTCTGCGGCGATCTGCAGAAAGATGGCTGGCCGCTCCGGGCGCAGCTGCGCGATCAGGGTTGGAGCAAGCTCAATCAGTCTTTGAACAGCCTGCTGGCCATCCTGGGGCCGGTCTCACAGCAAGTGCCGGTGGTCACGGTGCCGGTTTCACCATATGAAGAGCCAACCACAGGTGGCAGCGTCTATGGCCATTCACAACAGATCACTACGAATTCGCCTTCAGGGATCAGTGTCGAGATAGGGCCAGCCACCGGGGGCTAGGCCGGGAATAGCCGATCTCCTGGCTGGGATCGGCTCTGCATCCCGCCTTCCGGATGACGCCGGTCCGGGAGGCTCTGTCTGCATGTCAGATGACGCCGGTCCGGGAGGCTCTGTCCGCATGTCATTAGGACAGGTGAGGCTACTGCATACTTTGCAGCTCCTTTAAAATCTCATCCGGGTTGTAGCCAAGGATCACTTTCTCGTCGATGATGATGACTGGAAAGGACTGCCTGCCGGTCAGCCGCTGCACCTCTTCCAGAACCCTGTCCGCCACATCGTCTGCAACCAGATCGACATCGACCAGCTCGTAGACGACCCCCTGTTCGTTCAGCAACTGCTTGGTCTTCATGCAGTACGGGCAGGTGCTCAGAGCGTAGAGTTTCACCATTGATCATCACTCCTTTCCATCATTTTCGTTAATTTTAACAGATCGGGGTCTGAAATCGAAGATGGCTGAAATCCATGACTGACTTTCAAGTCAATTATTCCAAATGCCGGCTTCAAACCTGGGGAAATACCATACCGGCTAACATGGCATGGGAACCCGCTTCACAGTGCGGCTCCTGGCCGGCACCGGTTCAACCTCCGCTCAACTTATTTGCCAATTTAAAAGACTATAGATCGGGCTGGTCTATGTGTATAATATTTTTTGAGGATGGTTCATTTTAACCAGAGTTCGGCTCTTAACTCGAAACAAGGGCTAGAACAACCAGTTTCAACCGGAACCACGTTTTCAGTATGCTTTCTGGGAGAGGAGATCGTCAGTGGATTATTTCTGGATAGGCCTGGGCGGCATTATAGGCGCTGTTTGCCGTTATTTTATTGGAAAGCTGTTTGTCCTGGCGCTCGGCCCCAGCTTTCCTTACGGAACCCTGTTTATAAACATTACAGGGAGCATGCTGTTGGGTTTGATTCAGGTTCTGGCCCTGGAGCGCCCGGTGTTCAGCCCGAGGTTCAGGCTCTTCTCCGGGGTGGGTTTTTGTGGCGCCTATACCACCTTTTCTACTTTTTCGAAAGAGAGCATCGATTTATTGCAAAAGCTGCCGGTGGCGGGGCTGCTTTACGTGTGCGAATCGGTTCTTTTCTGCCTTATCGGGGCCTGGCTGGGGATGGTTGTCGGCAGGCTGATCTTGGCTGCCCATGAAACTGCCGAAAGCACGTTAAATTCCGGCGATTGAGAAAGAGGCGAGGTCGTCGTTATGCTCTGGATAGTCCTTGGCATCAGCGCGGGTGGAGTTTTGGGGGCAATCTGCCGCTATCAACTCGGCAGGATGATTATGGAAAAGTGGGGCCGGACATTCCCCATCGGCACTTTCGTAATCAATGTTACCGGGGCTTTTGTGATCTGCTTCCTGGCGGCTTTGAATACGAGGTTCGGATTGTTTTCGGCCGCTCTTTATACAGCGATGACGGTCGGTTTCCTCGGGGCGTATACCACTTTTTCCACGTATGCCTATGAGGCAATCAAACTGCTTGAAGACAGAGAGAGCCTGAATGCCGCCGGTTACGTGCTGGGGAGCGTTCTGGCCGGCTTGGCTGCTGCATGGCTGGGTTACCTGGCGGGATTTCGTATTTAGATCTGATCAGAGTGAGTGGTTTAATGTAAAAATGGCACAACTATTTCCATGTGCGGTTGGTGATGGAACCATCATGAGCGGTTAGATGGAATGATCGTGATCGGAAGATTGCAGGTGCATGACTTTGCAGGTGCAGCGATAGTGGCTGAATGATTCAGGTTGAATCTGAGATTTGTACAGATCGTACAGGGGGAATGAAGGTGGAACTGGAATCGGCAAAAATGCTAAAGATCTATACCGGGGAGAATGAACACTGGCATGGCACCGCACTCTATCACGCTCTGGTCTTGAAGCTGCGCGAACTTGGCCTGGCCGGAGTGACTGTGTACAGGGGCATGGAGAGCTATGGCCCGGAGAAAAGGATTCGCACAAGCAATATCCTCGATCTTTCGATTGACCTTCCTGTGATTCTGGAGGTTGTCGATACCGAGGAGAATATCAGAAATATCTTGCCCGTAGTCAAAGAAATGGTGAAAAAGGGACTCGTCATTATCCAGGATATAGCCGTCGCCGAAGAGCTGAATAGTAAATAAGATGAGGTTTTGTCCTCAACGGAATGCCGGTTGCCAGGAGATCCCTGTCAGAAATCCTTGGTATCCGCTCCCGTGGCAAACTCTTCGGCAAATGTTCTGATGTGGTTGGTTTCATTGAGGTGGCGTATCATAAATCCCTGCAGCCCGGTATGCTCGATCACATTGATGGCGCACGTATCCTGCCTGATCTTCCAGAAATGGGAGTTATCCAGGCCCAAAATATAGCAAAGCACGACTTTGTTGAACACCCGGTGGCTTACAGCTACCACGTTCTGCCCCGGGTGGCGCCCGGCAAGTTTGCCGAGGAAGTCTGCAGCCCTTTTCCTCACGTCGTCCAAGCTTTCCCCGCCCTCAAAGCGCACTTTTTGCGGAGCGGTGTTCCATAGCTGATAAAGGCCCGGGCACTCATTTTTCACCTGTTCATGGCTGACGCCCTGCCATGCTCCGTAGTCTATATCTGTCAGAGAGGCCTCGATGGCAACCTGTAGTCCGTGCTGTCTGGCGATCTGACTCGCTGTATCATAGGCCCTGCTCAGCGGGCTGGAATAGACGACATCGAGAGGGACATTGTCAAACGCTTTGGATGTTAACAGCGCCTGTTCGATGCCTCGCTGGTTAAGTTCTATATCAAACCGTCCGCGAAAAATCTCGGTGGCGTTCCAGTCTGTCTCTCCATGCCTTACCAAAAAAAGCTGCATGGTTGTCCTCCGTTTGATATCAAAAATCTGGTCGATCTTCAACTATTATAAATTATCAGGCGTCAAGATAAAAGGCTCATCTGGGCAAAAAGCCGGCAGGAGTAGCAGCCGGCAGGGGTAGCAGCCGGCAGGGGTTGCGGATGCCACTTGATTAGCAGTAAAATGTTTGTGTTCACAAAAGCAACGCCAAGCAGTAAGATAGACTCTTGACAGCACCGTTCGGCAACTTCCAAAAATGCTGTAAAACTGCAATTTTCATTCTGGATGGTGGATTCATGCACGAGTATTCACTGGTGGAGGCGATGGTCAGGCAGCTCCGGGCCAGCGCAGCAGAAAATAACATCACGCAGATCAGCCGGGTGATGCTGGTGGTCGGCAACCTGACCATGGCCGTCCCCGACGCCCTGCAGTTTTCCTTCGAAGCCTTCCGGCAAGAGGAGCCGCTGCTCCGGGAGGCAGTGCTGGAGATCAGGGAGGAGCCGGCAGCAGGTGAGTGCAAGGACTGCCAGCAGCGATTCGAGATCAAGGACTATGAGTTCATCTGCCCCTCTTGCTCCAGCGTCAATGTGAAGCTGGCGGGCGGGCGCGAACTCTACATCGATTACTACGAAGGAGAGTAGGCCATGGTCAAGGTAAGGCTGGCAGCGCCGGTGCTGCAGCAGAACGACGAGGCTGCGCGGGAGAACCGCGAGCTGTTCCGTGAGCGCGGCATCTTTGTACTGAATCTGATGAGTTCCCCCGGATCCGGCAAGACGAGCAGCCTGGAACGCACTATCGAGCAGTTGCCGAAGGGCTTGCAGTTGGCGGTGATCGAGGGTGACATCTATACCACCAGGGACGCGGAGCGGATTGAGGCCCGGGGCATCCCGGTGGTGCAGATCAACACCGCTGGGGCGTGCCACCTGGATGCCCGGATGATCAGGCCGGCCCTCGAGGACTTTGACTTGGAGAACGTCGATCTGCTGATCGTGGAGAATGTAGGCAACCTGGTTTGCCCGGCGGAATTCGATCTGGGCGAAGACGCCAGGGCCGTGGTGCTGAGCGTAGCCGAGGGCAACGACAAGCCGATGAAGTATCCGCTGATCTTCCGCCTGGCCAGGGCCGCCCTGATCAACAAGATCGATCTGCTCCCCTACACTGACTGCGACATGGCGGAGCTGGAGCGGGACCTGTCCCTCATTAACCCCGAACTGAAGCTGTTCCAGGTTTCAGCACGCACCGGCCAAGGTTTCGCTCCCTGGATGGAATGGCTGGCAGAACAGGTGCAGGCGAAGCGGGCAGCCGCAGCGCCGCAGCAGTAGCCTGCAGGCGCAGAACCTCCGGGCACAGAACCTCCGGGCGTCTTGACAGCGTCCGGTTTTTAAGGCATAATTGGTTTTGGCGATGCGGGGTGGAGCAGTGGTCAGCTCGTCGGGCTCATAACCCGAAGGTCGTTGGTTCGAATCCAGCCCCCGCTACCATTTTAAATCAAGCGAGAGGCGGAGTAGCTCAGTTGGTTAGAGCATGCGGTTCATACCCGCAGTGTCGGGGGTTCAAGTCCCTCCTCCGCTACCATAGACAAAAATAAAGTGGCCCGTTGGTCAAGTGGTCTAAGACATCGGCCTTTCAAGCCGGTAACAGGGGTTCGAATCCCCTACGGGTCACCACGAGAATATCCCGCCTGCCGGCGGGTTTTGACTTTGATCGAGGTAATGCCGGTCGCAATTTGTCGGAGTTTTATCAGGCCCAGGCGCAGATTACCCCAGGATTCCCGATCAGTGTGCCTTATAATGGATTAGATCTCAGATCTAGATCTTTCCAGGAAGGTTGGAGGAGTCGCGGGAAATGGGCGCTGAATACGCCTGGCTGCATCAGGGCATTTCCGGCAAGTGGACCAACCTGGCCCGGGGCTGGGGCCTATGCCTGCTTTACTTCGTGCTGGGCATGGCAGCGGGCCGCTCGCTGATCGGAGGACTGGCCCTGTTTGCGGTTCCGCTGGCGGTGACCGCAGCCTTTCTGGCGTTTCCGCTGGAGTGGGTGACCATAGCCGGGGTGGTGGCCGGCGTTTTTTTGCATGCCGGAGCCGGCCCTCTCTTGCTGACAACAGGCTATGCGCTCACGGCAGCGGCATCCTTTCTGCTGGCCAGGTCCCTCAAGGGCCGCTGGCGCCAGCCGCTCATAGCCGGAGCGCTATGCGCCGGCGGCGTCAACCTGATCATCAAGAGCTGTCTTCTGGTGTGGTTTGCCTATGATCCTGCCGCCCTGATCGGCCTCTTCAGCGAATCACTGCTGGTGGGCTTGCTCACGCCTCTGACTCTCTACGCCTGGTCCGGCGCAGCCGGTTTCAGCGATGTCGGCGCCTGGGCATCCATGTGGCGCCCCACCGCAATCGGGGTTTCCAGGGGCATGCATCCTGCGAGCAGGAGTCCACAGGGTGAACAGACGGCGAGCACGCTCCCTGCCGGCCTGCGCAGGTGGGAGCTTCAGGTGCTGCTGGCGCTGGTCCTGGTACTCTCCGGCCTGGGCGACATCCAGATTGGCCAGACAGTCCTGAGTGAAGTACTGATCCGGTGCGTGCTGCTAGTGACTGCCTATGCCATGGGAGCCGGTTGGGGAGCAGGAGCCGGAGTGATCCTGGGCTTATTGGGAGGAGACCTCCGGATGATGCTGCCCAGGGCCGGCTTTTATGCCGGAACCGGCTTTTTTGCAGGGGCGCTCAAAGGAATGGGCCGTACCGGCGTCATGGCGGGATTTTTCCTGTCCAGCCTACTGTTCTCCGTTTTTTATGGAGACCCCCAGCAGTTGACAGGGCACCTGCTGGCCAGCCTGTTGGCTGCGGCGCTGTTCTTCCTGGCCTCCCCCCTGATCGACCGCCAGCTCGGACTGGCGAAGACGAAATCCTCCCAGGTGCAGCCGTTACAGGCGGAGGTAGGGTTTTCCCAACGCTCCAAGTCCACCGAGCCCTTTTGCGGCGACAGCTTTGCCGTTGCCCACCAGCCGCCCGAACACCTGCTGTTGACAGTCAGCGACGGAATGGGAGCCGGGATCAACGCTATGCGTGAAAGCAGGATTGTGGTAAAATTGCTCGAACAATTAGTGGGGAGCGGCATCAGTCCGGATGCAGCCGCGGGAATCGTCAACACCGCCCTATACCTGCGGGGCGGCGAGGAGAGCGCGGCTACGATCGACATGGCAGCGGTAGATTTAAGGAACAGGTATGTAGATTTTTTAAAAGCGGGAGCGCCGCCCAGCTTTCTGAAAAGAGACCACAGCATCGAGATGATCAGATCTAACTGCTGGCCGGCCGGGATCCTGGACAAGGTGGAGACGGAGATACAGCGGCGCCAGGTACTGCCCGGAGATATTCTGGTCATGGCCACCGACGGGATTATCGAGGTCGACCCGGAGGCTGCCCTGCCCGACAACTGGCTTTATGAATTTTTACGGGAACTGAACCTGGAAGAGGCCCAGGCAGTGGCCGATCTGGTGCTCAAACGAGCCCTTAAGGCGGCCGGCTTGAGGAACAGGGATGATATGACAGTGCTGGTGGCGCGCTTCAGCAGCGGGCCGGAACTGGGGTGAACAGGCACGCGCGGCAGACGGTCGCTGGAAGATTTGCAGCTCCGGGTCAGGGAGTTTATCGATTGGCATTGCCTGCTAAGCCCCGGGATGAGAGTCCTGATCGGTGTTTCCGGCGGCTCTGACTCCGTGGCCCTGCTGCATCTATTGCGGACGCTCGCTCCTGGTTACGGACTGGAACTGCACGTGGTGCATCTGAATCACATGCTGCGCCCGGAGGCTGCCGAAGATGCGGCCTTCGTGCGGAAGCTGGCCCACCGCTGGGGGCTGCCGGCCACCATTGGCTGCGCAAAGGTATGCTCCCTCGCCGGGCGGCTCAAGATCGGGCTGGAAGAGGCCGGCCGCCTGCGCGTTACCGGCTGTTCGACATCGTTGCCGATCGGATCGGTGCCCAGCGGATCGCTGTGGCCCACCATAAAGGCGACCAGGTGGAAACGGTGCTGCTCAACATCCTCCGCGGCGCCGGGCCGAGCGGCATGGCCGGGATGATGCCACGGCGCGGCCGGGTCGTCCGGCCGTTGCTCTGCGCCAGCAAAGAAGAGATAATAGCCTACATCAAAGATCACGGCCTGATCTGGCGCCGCGATGCGTCCAACCTCTCCCGGGTGTTTCTGCGCAACCGGATCCGGCACCAACTGCTGCCCCTGTTGCGAAGGGAATTCAACCCGCATCTCGATCAGGCGATCCTGCGCCTGGTGGAAATCTTGCAGGAGGAGGACGGGCTCCTCAAAGGCTGGGTCAAGAGACTGTTCCGTTTGCTGCTGGTAAAGAGTGCAGCGCCGGGCAACCATGCAGCCGGCGCCGGTGCTCGCTTTAGAGGGAGCGCCCGGCCGCAGGCGCCTCAGGGGGTGCGGCGCTTCAGCCGGGGCTCGCAGCCCGCGGGCACATGCTTGCCACCGGGCACCCGGCAGCCAAAAACGGTGCGCCTGTCGCTGGCCGGGTTTCTGGGTCTGCCCCTGGCCCTGCGCCGGCGCCTGCTGCGGGAGGCGGTAGCGACGGTGGGGGGCAATCTGCGGCGCCTTGGCTACCGGAACGTGGATGACTGCCTGGACTTCTTGGACCGGGGGAGTCCCGGCGGAACGGTGCAGTTGCCCCAGCGAGTCCGTGTCATCAAGGAGCGAAGCTCTTTCAGCGTGTTCATGGCGGCAGCTGCCAAGCATCCGGCAGCGCCGAACCGTGCAGCCTCCCCTGGCCCATGCACAGGCGGCCTCACTGGACTGGCTCCGGGCAGGCTGCCGGGCGGGGGCATGGGCGCCGCCATTCTGCAGGTGCCTGGCGAGACGATCCTTGCGGAGCTCGGGCTGCGAATCCGCGCACGGCTGGCGTCGATTGCGATCACCTCCCGGCGCCGCCCAACTCCGGGAGAACACCCGGCAAGGAGAGCGCCCGGATGGCGCCCGGTGAGGTCGCAGCTCTCTGACAGCGAGACCGGATCCCGGGCCTGGTACGATTACGACCTCCTGGAAAAACCCTTGCTGGTGCGCACCCGGCGGGCCGGCGACCGTCTCCAGCCGTTTGGAATGAGGGGCAGTAAAAAGCTCAAGAAGCTTTTTGGGGAGCTCAGGATTCCACGCACGCGGCGCGACCGCGTTGCACTGGTGCTATCGGGCGACCATATTATATGGGTAGTGGGCTACCGCAGGGGCCAGGCTGCGCCGGTGAGCAAACAGACCAGGCGCATGCTGGTGCTTGAGGCGGAGAGTTGTCAATAGCCGGAAAAGCGGAACCGGCGCTGGATGTACACGTATGATGGCCGGGGATGCGGAGCCGAGAAGTGTTTTGAGCTTAAGTTTTAAGCATCCTTTAGCTTTGATTTAAAACGCCGCTCCTCAGCCTTTGCCCCTTGCAAAAAAAATTGAATCCCTTTAAAGAAACGTGTTAAAATAGTACGAATGTGTCGGGTTATGAAGAGTTAGGAGGGTTAGCGTGGGTCGCCTCCTTAAAAATCTATTGATCTATCTGTTCATCGTAGTCTTTGCGGTGCTTGCGATCAGGCTGTTTATCTCCCCTACCCAGCCAGCCACCACGACATGGACTTACAATCAGTTCATCACGAACCTGGCGAGCGGCAAGATCAAGTCGGTACAGCTGAGATCGGATGACAGCAGCTACGACGTCGAGGGCACCGCCGCTGACGGCACAAAATTCACCACCAACGTTCCCAGCAACAATCCTTCCCTGTTCACGATGCTGGATCAGCAAGCAAAATCAGGGGCCACGCAAGTTACCTATCCACCGCCTCAGAGCACACCCTGGTGGGCGGGGTTGCTATCCACCCTGCTGCCTATCTTGTTAATAGTGGGATTTGTCTTTTTCATGCTGCAGCAGACCCAGGGCAGCGGAAACCGGGTGATGCAATTCGGACGCAGCCGGGCGCGCATGTTGGATCCGGAAAAGCGGAAGGTCACTTTTGCGGATGTGGCGGGGGTGGACGAGGCCAAGGAGGAACTGGAGGAGATCGTCGAGTTCCTCAAGGACCCGAAAAGATACAATGATATAGGCGCCAAGATCCCCAAGGGTGTACTGCTCTTCGGCCCGCCGGGCACCGGCAAGACGCTGCTCGCCCGGGCGATTGCCGGGGAGGCGGGGGTGCCCTTCTTCAGCATCAGCGGCTCGGACTTCGTGGAGATGTTCGTCGGGGTGGGCGCCGCCAGAGTGCGCGACCTATTCGAACAGGCCAAGAAGAACACACCCTGCATTGTTTTTGTAGATGAGATCGACGCGGTGGGGCGGCACCGTGGAGCCGGCCTAGGAGGCGGACACGACGAACGGGAGCAGACCCTGAACCAGTTGCTGGTCGAGATGGACGGCTTCAGCGCCAACGAGGGGATCATCATCATCGCCGCCACCAACCGCCCGGACATCCTGGATCCGGCCCTGTTGCGCCCGGGCCGCTTTGACCGGCAGATCGTGGTCGACCTTCCGGACCTGCTCGGCAGGAAGGAGATCCTGAATGTGCATGCCCGGGGCAAACCCCTGGCCGAGGATGTGGACATGAACGTCCTGGCCAAGCGGACGCCGGGCTTTACCGGGGCCGATCTTGCCAACCTGATCAACGAGGCGACGCTGCTGACGGCGCGGCGCAACAAGAAGCAGGTCGGCATGAAGGAGCTCGAGGATTCCATCGACCGCGTCATCGCCGGCCCCGAGAAGAAGTCCCGGATCATGAGCGATGCCGAGAAAAAGCTGATCGCCTATCACGAAGCCGGGCACGCCGTGGTCGGGGTTTGCTGCCCAACGCCGACCCGGTGCACAAGATCTCCATCATTCCCAGGGGGCGCATCGGAGGGTACACGCTCTCGCTTCCTGAAGAGGACCGGCGCATTCAGACGAAATCCTACCTGCTCGACCAGATCACCACTCTCATGGGCGGGCGGGTGTCGGAGAGCCTGGCGCTCGACGAAATCAGCACCGGAGCGCACAACGACCTGGAGCGGGCGACCGACCTGGTGCGCAAGATGATCACAGAGTATGGCATGTCCGAAGAATTTGGCCCGCTTACCTTTGGCCGGCCGGAGGAGCAGGTGTTCATGGGGCGCGACCTGGCCCGCGACCGCAACTACAGCGAGGCCACGGCCTACTCCATCGATAAGGAGGCGCACCAGATCATCGAAAACTGCTATCAGAAAGCAAAGAAGATCCTTGAAGACAATATTAAGAAGTTGAACCTGGTGGCTAACACCCTGATCGACAAGGAGACCATCGAGCGCACGGAATTCGAGGCCCTGATGCAGCAGGCGTAGATAGAATGGCACTGATCCGGAACGGGTCGGTGCCATTCTAAATTGAACCCCTCACGACTTAAATCCGTGCGTCTAGTGAGGCCCCGGCAAAAAGGCCGGGTCAAATTTATCAAAAGGCGAAGGGGAGAGAATGTGTAGATGCCCGAGCGAGACAGGATGATTGGCAAGAATATCGGGGGATCGCCGCAGATGGAACGCACCTTGGTGATGGTCAAGCCGGACGGGATGCAGCGCCAACTGGCGGGAAAGATCATCGGCATCTTCGAGCGCCGCGGCCTGAAGATCGCCGGTTTGAAGCTGCTTCTGATCACTCCGGAACTGGCCGGGCGCCACTACGGCGAGCACAGGGACAAGCCGTTCTTCCAGGGGCTGGTGGAATTCATCACCTCCGGGCCGGTGGTGGCCATGGTCCTGGAAGGCAAGAACTGCATCGCCATGGTCCGCGACATGATGGGGGCGACCGACCCGCTCAAGGCTGACCCGGCCTCCATCCGGGGGCAGTATGCGATCGACATCGGGCGCAACCTGGTGCACGGCTCTGACTCCCCGGCGAGCGCCGAGCGGGAGATTGCCCTGTTTTTCAGCCCTGATGAACTGCTCGACTATCCCTTGGATATACAGGAATGGATCTACGAGTGAGATTGGTGAAAAAATTGATTAAATTCGGCATTGGAATAGCAGGAAAAATAAGATAAGTAGAGAATATCAGATAATCATTCACGAGAATATCAGATAATCATTCACCCTCGACCCAAGCTTCCTTCCATGCATCTAAATGCATTTTCAAGTGGTAGGCCCTGCCTGTTCTTCCCGGCAGCGTGTAGAGCAGCCGGAGGAAGTTGCCACCATCTGGGATCATGCAGAAAAAATTGCCAATCTGCTCATTGGACACCTGATCCGGCCTGAAAAAAATAATCGATCTAAAAAGTAGGAAAATTAGAAAAGACGGCGAATATTAATTAAGTTGCGATTGAATTAGAACCCGCCGCCGGCTGATGCCCGCTTAAAGGGCGCGAGAGGCTTCCTGAGGCTGTAACCCGTCAAAATCCTCTGTTAAATTTGTGTTTTTTGGTTAACCTAAAACCGAGATTTTATCGAGGAATTGGGTTGTAACCATTACATAAGTCTGGTAAGGGGGGTATGTCCGGGATCAGAAAGTTGGAGACTGGCTCGACATTTTTGCCCGAGAGCGGGCAAGCGTTTTCAGGCAAGTCAAGAATCCGCATAATAATGAAGGGAGATGTTGGTTAATGCCTTGGGATTCAACACAATTGCAAGACTGGCAAATAGCTGAAGAAGCCGAGAAGAACATGCCGAAGCCGTACGAAGTAGCTGACAAGCTCGGGATCAAGCAGGATGAGGTAATCCCGTACGGCCGGGTATCCAGGCTCGATTACATGAAGATCCTGGACCGTCTGAAGGCCCACCCGGACGGCAAGTACGTCGAGATCACGGCCATCACGCCGACTCCGCTGGGCGAGGGCAAGACCACGACCACGATGGGGATCATCGAAGGCCTTGCCAAACGCGGCAAGAATGTGGGCGGCGCCATCCGGCAGCCCTCCGGCGCCCCGACCTTCAACATCAAGGGCACTGCGGCCGGCGGCGGCAACGCCCTGCTGATCCCGATGTCCGAGTTCTCGCTGGGCCTCACCGGCGACATCAACAACATCATGAACGCCCACAACCTGGCCATGGTCGCCACCACCGCCAGGATCCAGCATGAGGACAACTACACCGACGAGTTTTTGACCAAGCGCGGCCTGAAGCGGCTCGGCATCCATCCCAAGAAGGTGGAGCTGAAGTGGGTCATGGACCTGGGCGCCCAGGCCCTGCGCAATATCATCATCGGTATGGGCACCAACATGGACGGCGCCCTGATGCAGTCCGGCTTCGTGGTCACCGTGGCCTCCGAGGTCATGGCCATTTTGGCCATGGTGCGCGACCTCAAGGATTTGCGTGAAAGCCTAAGCCGCATCATCGTGGGCTATGACCGGAATGACAATCCGGTTACCACCGGCGACCTGGAGGTTGGCGGCGCCATGACCGCTATCATGAGGGAGTCGATCAACCCGACCATGTGTTGGACCGCCGAGATGCAGCCCTGCATGGTGCATGCCGGGCCGTTCGCCAACATCGCCGTCGGCCAGTCCTCGATCATCGCCGACCGGGTAGGGCTCAAGCTGTTCGACTACCACTGCACCGAGTCCGGATTCGGCTGCGACATCGGCTTCGAGAAGTTCTGGAACGTGAAATGCCGCCACAGCGGACTCAAGCCGAACGTCTCGATCATCGTCACCTCCGTCCGCAGCATGAAGATGCACGGCGGCGGGCCGGCGGTGGTGGCCGGGCGTCCGCTGGACGAGGCCTACAAGTCGCAAAACCTGCCGCTGCTGGAGAAGGGCGTTGCCAACCTGCTGCATCACATCGGCATCGTCAAGAAGTCGGGGATCAAGCCGGTTGTCTGTATCAACGTCTTCCCGACCGACACCCCGGAAGAGCACGCATTTCTCAAGCGCGCTGCCGAGCAGGCCGGTGCCCGCTGCGCCACCTCCAGACACTGGCGCTTAGGCGGCGAGGGAGCACTGGAGCTTACCGACGCCGTTATCGACGCCTGCAACGAGCCGGTCGACTTCAACTACCTCTACCCGCTCACAATGCCCTTCAGGGAGAGGGTCAACCTGATTGCCAGAGAGATCTACGGCGCTGACGGCGTGTCCTGGCAGCCGGCTGCCGAAGCCAAAGCCAAGCTGTACGAGGAGCGGTATCCCGACTTCTACACCATGATGGCCAAGACGCACCTGTCCCTGACCCATGACCCGAGCATCAAGGGCGTGCCCAAGAACTGGCTGCTGCCGGTCCGCGATGTTCTCGTCTATGCCGGCGCCAGGTTCCTGGTGCCTGTCTGCGGCGAGATCCGGCTGGTGCCCGGCACCTCCTCCGACCCGGCCTTCCGGAGGATCGATGTCGACGTCAATACCGGCAATGTTCAGGGCCTGTTCTAAACAAAAACACAGATTTACCCGGCCAGGGGGGCTGCGGCCTCCCTGGTTTTTGTTTACGGTGGAAACTATTGGTCGAGGTTTATTGCAGCAGCTGGAAGAAGTGGTTATAATAATGACGTAGCCGGCTGAGATGATTTCGAAGCCCGAGATGCTTTTGCCCTTGGCGGCTAGCTTGGCGAGGAGTGAACATCGAGGCGACCAGCGCCTTTGTGCTGGGAATGCCCGAAGGGGGCGGCTGCAAAAAGGGTGCCGCTATGGAAACCCACTACAGAAACAAGGAGGGAGACATGGAAAGAATCGATGCGATCGTCAGAGACCCTTTATTCCAGGACAGCCTGGCCCAGATCAAGCAGTTCGAGATGGACCGGGAGTTCTGCAAGCACAACCTGCAGCACTTTGTCGATGTGGCGCGGATCACCTACATCCTGATGCTGGAATCCGGCCAGTACCAGCAGTTTATCGCAGAGGAACACCTGCCCGGCCCCGCCTCGGCCAAGGAAGTGATTTATGCTGCCGGCATCCTGCACGACATTGCCAGGTGGCGGGAGTACGCCACCGGAGAGGACCACGCCCAGCTGGGGGCGGCCGTGGCCGAGCAGATACTGGAACGGGCCGGCTTCGATACGGAAGAGATCGGGCTGATCACGACGGCTATCCACGAACACCGGGAGCAAAGCATGCAGATGTCCAGGCTGGGCGAGCTGCTGTTCCGTGCGGACAACCTGTCCCGGGCCTGCCACGAATGCAGCGCCCATGACCGGTGCTACAAATTCTCCCGGATGGAGACCGGCAATCTCTTGCTAATCTATTAGGAACCGGGCGATGGTAGTGAGGCGCAGGCAAAACCGCGGCCGGGCGGCCTCTTGCTGCTCCACCCGAGCCCGCCGGGCGGCGGCCTGCAACTGCAAGCAGCTGCGCCCGACCCCCAACCCCGCGATCGCCAACCTCTCGCTTTTGGTGTCACCTGCAGCAATCTGGAAAAAATATCGACCAACCTCAGAATTCAGCGTGACTTAAAAATGGGAAAGGTGAACAACAGATGGATAACTTCGACCTCCACAACGTGCGTGTGGTTGAGATCCAGAGCCGCGCCGAGGCGCGCCGGGCGCTGAGAGAGATCGGCTCTGACCCCGGAGGCATAGCCGTGATGATCCCCAAGGCGGTGCACCGGCTGTTGCGCGTGGAACAGCTGTCCACCCGGGCTGCGATCATCCTCAAACAGGAGATGTTGTCCAAGGGTGGGGAGGCGGCAATCAGCAGGGAGGCCGGCGATTTTTCGGTGGATGTGACCGATGTGCTGTTGATGGGCACTCTGAAGCAGTACGACCAGCTCTGCCACAAGTTGAAGATGCAGCCCTTCGGCCTGTCCCGCCTGGCCCAGTCGATCAAGACAGTGCTGGATTGCCTGGAGCAGCAGGAGCAGCGGCAGCTGCGCTGCCGGGAACTGTCGCTCACCCTCGGTGAGCGCACCCTGATCATGGGCATCCTCAACGTCACGCCTGACTCCTTCTCCGACGGTGGCCTGTTCTACGAACCGGAGGCCGCGGTCGTCCAGGCTAAAAAGATGGTCGCAGAAGGGGCGGATATTATCGACATCGGGGGGGAGTCCACCCGCCCCCAGACCTGGGATGCGGAGCCGCTGTCCGCGGCGGAGGAGATGCGCCGGGTGCTGCCGGTGCTGGAGAGGCTGGTGCAGGAGATCGAGGTTCCCATCTCCATCGACACGTACAAGGCGGAAACAGCCAGGGCCGCCCTGAAGGCCGGAGCCCACATCATCAACGACGTCTGGGGCTTCCTGAGGGAGCCGGAACTGGCAAAGGTGGCGGCAGGCTACGACGTGCCGGTGGTGCTCATGCACAATCAGGACGGGACCGAGTACCGGAACCTGATGGGCGAGGTGATCGGTTCTCTGAGGCAGAGCGTCAAGCTGACGGAGGATGCGGGCGTGCGTCCGGAGCAGATCATCATCGACCCGGGCATCGGTTTTGGCAAGAATACCGAACAGAACCTGGAGGTGCTGCGCCGCCTGGGTGAACTGCGCTCGCTCGGCAAGCCGATCCTGCTCGGCACATCCCGCAAGTCGGTGATCGGCAATACCCTGAACCTGCCTGTCGACCAGCGGCTGGAAGGGACGGCGGCCACCACAGCCTGGGGGATTGCGCATGGGGCTGAGATCGTCCGGGTGCATGACGTGAAAGAGATGAGCCGCGTCACCCGCATGTTGGATGCGATCATGCATAGTTAGCAAGGAGGCGGTCAAAATGGAGCACAGCCGCGACAAGATCATTATCAAGGGCATGGAGTTTTACGGGTACCACGGCGTCCTGCCCGGGGAACAGGAGATCGGGCAGCGGTTTGTGGTGGACCTGATGCTGTCCACCAGCCTCGAGCACTCCGGACGCCTCGACGATCTGGATGAGACCATCGACTATGCTGAGCTCTACGGGCTGGTGGAGAAGCTCATGACGGAGGAGCGCTTCAACCTGATTGAGGCCCTGGCCGAGCGGATCGCCCAGGCAGTGCTGGCAGGGTATGCGGTGGAAGAGGTCAGGGTGCGGGTGAAGAAGCCGCAGGCCCCGTTGGGAGGCATCTTCGAGTATGTGGGAGTGGAGATCCGGAGAAGCCCCCAGCAGCCCTCCAAGATTTGACCAACCTGACCGGCTTCTGAAGCCGGCCGGAGGGAGGGACGGCATGGACGAGACGGTGAGGCAAACCCGGTGTGCTGCGCAGGGCGGGAGCCCGGAGGCGGGGAAGGGGTGCGGGCAAACGCTGCACCAGCCTCAAGGCCGGGTTTTTATAGGGCTGGGTTCCAACCTCGGCGACCGGGCGGGTTATCTGGCGGCAGCCCGCCAGCGCCTGGCGGGCTATCCGGAGGTGGTGCCGCTCAGGGCCTCCTCGCTGTATGAGACCGAGCCGGTTGGCTGCGCAGCTCAGGGTTGGTTTCTCAACCAGGTGGTCGAGGCGTCCACCGTGTTGGACCCACACAGCCTGCTCCAACTGCTGCAGGGGATCGAGCAGGAACTGGGGCGGCAGCGCATTGTCCATTGGGGGCCGTGGGTGATCGACCTGGATCTGCTGCTCTACGATGGTGCGGTTGTTTCCAGTCCGGAGTTGACACTGCCGCATCCCCGCCTATATGAGCGAAGCTTCGTGCTGGTGCCACTGAACGAGATCGCCCCGGAACTGGTTCATCCGGACGGCAGAACAACTAGGGAGCACTTGCAGGACCTGGGTGCCGGGCAAAAGATCAGGCTGTTCAAGGCCGAGACCATATGGTAAAATAAAAATAACTTGGAAACCACGAGTTTAAGAGAACTTCGTCGCCAGCAGTCCGGATGGCAGCGGCAACGACCATACCGGGCGCACGCCGGGTGCCAGCTTGTGAGGGCACGGGGCGCAGCTGCCGGCTGACGGAGTAAAATGTTCGAGACCGACCGCTTGTACCTGTAGAGGACGGAGACGGAAGGTGCTGTGTTCGACAATGCCGGCCTTCTGATCTCAGTTCGGAGGGTTTTTCTATTTTCTTGGATGGGGGGTAGCAGTGATGAAAAAAATCGGTTTTATCGGGGCCGGGTGGACCGGTTCCGCCCTGGCCCTGCTGCTGCAGCAGGCTGGATACAAAGTTGTGGGGGTGGCCGACCACAGGCAGGCCTCCGCAGAAATGCTGGCTAAGCGTCTGGGCTGCCAGGCGTTGCCGGCCGCCGAGGTAGCACTCCGCGCAGAAGCACTGTTTCTGGCCACCGCCGACGACGCGGTGGCCGCCGTGGCCGCAGAACTGGCAACGGCGGCGGCCTTCCACCCAGGGCAGATCGTAATGCACCTGAGCGGTGCTCTCACTGCCGCCGCCATGGAGCCGGCCGCCGCCCAGGGGGCGATCACCCTGTCCCTGCATCCGATCCAGTCTTTCGCCAGCCTGGAACAGGCGATTGTCGTGCTGCCCGGTTCCTATTTCAGCATCGAGGGTAATCCCCGGGGCTACGATTTTGCCAGGGAGATCGTCGCCGCCCTCAAGGGGCGGGCATTCCTGCTGGATTCCGGCGCCAAGGTGCTGTACCACGTGGCCTGCGTGTTTGCCTCCAACTACTTCGTGAGCCTGCTGGCGTGCAGCCTGGATCTGATGGAAGAGGCGGACATCCCCAGGGAGATGCGGCTGCCCGCCTTGCTGCCGCTGGTGTCGGGGACGCTGAACAACATCCGCGCCCTGGGCATCCCCTATGCCCTGACCGGGCCGATCGCCCGGGGCGACAGCGGCACCCTGAGCAGCCACCTGGAGGCCCTGGAGCACCTGCCCGAGCAGCTGCGGGTCTATCTCAGCCTGGGCCTCAAAACCGTGGACGTTGCCCGGGACAAGGGAACGATCACCCCGGAGCAGGCTGCGGCGCTGCGCACCATGCTGGAAAGCAGCCTCGGCGACATGGCGCGGGTGCCCGCCTAGCGCGCATGTCCACGGAACCGGTGCTTTGCTAATGCTTTTTCTCCGGTGCTGGAAGACTAGCTGTAGATTCGGCGGTTGAACACTTGCCGCCAACCGCTGTTCTGGGGCAACAGCCGCCTGCAGCAGCGGTCTGAAGTGTGAAAGTGAAGGGAGTGATCGGATTGGCGCGGGTGACGACAACGGTCCTGATGGAGATGAAGTCCAGGGGCGAGAAGATAACGATGCTCACGGCCTACGATTATCCCACCGCCTGCCTGCTGGATGAAGCGGGAGTGGATATGCTGTTGGTGGGAGATTCGGTGGGCAATGTGGTGCTGGGCTATGAGGATACCCTCCCGGTGACCATGGAGGAGATGATCCACCACACCAAGGCGGTAACCCGGGGAGCCCGGCGGGCGATGGTGATCGGCGACATGCCCTTCCTGTCCTACCAGGTGAGCCTGCCCGAGGCGATCCTGAATGCCGGGCGTTTTCTGAAAGAGGGCGGCGCCCAGGCGGTGAAGCTCGAAGGCGGCAGCGAGCGCGACGAGGTGGTGCGTGCTCTGGTGGAGACGGGGATCCCGGTGATGGGGCACATCGGCCTCACACCGCAGTCGGTGCACCAGCTTGGGGGCTTCCGGGTGCAGGGAAGGGATGAGGCGGCAGGCCGCCGGCTGTTGGAAGACGCCCTCGCCCTGGAAGCGGCAGGGGCTTTCGCTCTGGTGTTGGAGGCAATCCCGGCCGAGCTGGCGGCGGAGGTCACCTCGCAGCTGCAGGTGCCCACCATCGGCATCGGAGCCGGCCCCTGCTGCGACGGCCAGGTGCTGGTTGTTCACGACATGCTGGGCCTGTCGGCCCGCCGGGTGCCAAAGTTCGTCAAGCAGTACGCCTTGCTGGGTGATATCATCAAGGATGCGGCACGGGCTTACCAGGCGGATGTCAAAAACGGGATATTCCCCGGCCCGGAGCACTGTTATGACACTCCCAAGGCCGGCGCCAAGGCCGGCCTGAGCAGGACCTAGGGGAGGCTGGTGGCGTCCATGGAAGTAATCGAGCAGGCGGCGCAGATGCAGAAGATTGCCATGGACCTGAGGCGTGAGGACCTCAGCATCGGCCTGGTGCCGACCATGGGCTGCCTGCATGAGGGGCACCTGAGCCTGGTGCGGCGCGCCCGGGCTGAGTGCGACAGGGTGTTCATGAGCATCTTCGTGAATCCCCTGCAGTTTGGGTCCCGGGAGGACTGCAGCGCCTACCCCCGGGAGGCGCTGCATGACCTGGCCCTGGCGCGCTCAGAGGGGGTCGACTACCTCTTTGCTCCCGGAGCGGATGAGATGTACCCGGGGGGATTCGATACCCGCGTCGAGGTGGGGGGGTGCTGGCGGAGAAGATGTGCGGCCGCTCGCGGCCCGGCCATTTCAGCGGAGTGGCCACGGTGGTCATGAAGCTGTTCCAGATCATGCAGCCGGACCGGGCCTACTTCGGGCAGAAGGATCCGCAGCAGGTCCTGGTGATCAGGCAGATGGCGCGCGACCTCAACCTGCCCCTGGAGGTCGTCTCCTGCCCAATCATCCGGGATGCGGACGGCCTGGCCATGAGCTCCCGCAATCTCTACCTCTCAGCCGAGGAGCGGCAGGCCGCCCTCAACTTGCCGCTAGCCCTGCAGGCCGGAAGGGACCTGATCCTGAAGGGGGAGCGCCGGGAGGCAGCGGTGCGGGACACAATCGTGCAAAGGCTGCGGTCTTCTGACGCGGTCAGGGTTGACTACGTGGAGGTCTGCGAGGGACATACCCTGGCCGGCCTTTCAGAGTTGGCAGGGCCTGTACTGCTGGCGGCGGCAGTCTGGGTGGGAAAAACCAGGCTGATCGACAATATCTGTCTGGAGGTTTGTGAGCCATGTCCAGGACGATGCTGAAATCGAAGATCCATAGGGCGGCGATCACGGAAGCAAACTTGAACTACCAGGGGAGCATCACCATCGACCGCGACCTGATGGACGCAGCCGACATCCTGCCCTACGAGCAGGTGCAGGTGGTGAACAATAACAATGGCGCCCGGTTTGAAACATACTGCATCGAGGGATCCCGGGGTCTGGCGTCGTTTGTCTGAACGGCGCCGCTGCCAGGCTCGGCCACCCCGGCGATATCATTATCATCCTCTCGTACGTGCAGTTGTCGGAGGCCAGGGCCCGCAGCCGACCGGCCGCGGTTGGTGCTGGTGGATGCACAAAATCACCTGCTGGCAGCGGCCGCGCCTCCCGACGCGCCTTCCGGCGAGACATTAACACCGGACCCGAGCCCCTGGAGGCGCTTGGCATAGCCCGAAAGCGCGCGCCCTCTGGGTGCCCGCCCGGCGCAGGTCGTGCCAGCTTTAGAGGGCGCCACCGCAGAAAAGGATGGCGCAGATCGCTCCTGCAAACTCCACGACCAGCCGGCAATGACCTACGGCCGTTAGCCTCCCAGATAGGCCTCGATCACCATCGGGTCGTTCAACAGGTCTGCTCCACTGCCCGAGAGGGCAACCTCGCCGTTTTGCAGCACGTAGCCGCGGTGCGCTATCTTCAGAGCCTTGTGTGCGTTCTGCTCCACCAGGAGAATAGTGATCCCCCGCTCCTTCAGCTCCGTGATCACCTGGAAGATGTGCTCGACCAGCATTGGCGCCAGACCCATCGAAGGCTCGTCAAGCAGTAGAATAGACGGTTCGCTCATTAAGGCGCGCCCGATCGCCAGCATCTGCTGTTCACCGCCGCTCAGAGTGCCGCCCTTCTGGCGGCGCCGCTCTTTCAAGCGGGGAAACAGCTCGAAGACATTATTCATGCTGTGGGTGATCCGGGCCTGGTCCCTGATCCTGAAAGCCCCCATCTCCAGGTTCTCCTGAACCGTCAGGCGAGGAAAGATCTTCCGACCCTCCGGAGCGTGGGCGATCCCTCTTGCGGCCACCTCGTGCGCCGGCAGGCTGTTGATCTGCTCGCCACGGAAGCGGATCTCTCCCTTTTTCGGTTTCAGAAGACCGGAGATCGTCTTCAAGGTCGTGGTTTTTCCTGCCCCGTTGCTGCCGATGAGGGTGACGATCTCCCCGTCCTCGACCTCCAGGGAAACACCCTTGAGGGCGTGGATCGCGCCGTAATAGGCGTCAATATTATTCAGGCTAAGAACGGCTGCCATCTTTTCCAGCCTCCCCCTACCGCTTCCCTGGCAGTGAGCGCAAACAGATCGTGTGGTATCACTACCCCGCTTCCTCGCCCAGGTAAGCGGCGATCACTTCGCTGTGGCTGCGGATCTCTTTCGGAGTGCCCTCGGCGATCTTGACGCCGTAGTTGAGAACGGTGATTCTCTCGGAGATCCCCATCACCACTTTCATGTCATGCTCAATCAACAAGATGCTGATCTCCCTCTCGTCACGCAGCCTGCGAATGAACCGCGTCATCTCTTCGGTCTCCCTGGGGTTCATCCCTGCGGTCGGCTCGTCCAGCAGCAGCAGTTTCGGTTTCACAGCCAGAGCGCGTGCGAGTTCCAGCCGCCTCTGATCGCCGTAGGAGAGGTTCTTGGCCAGTTCCAGCTCTTTCCCCTCCAGTCCGGTATATCTTAGAAGCTCCAGTGCTTCCTCGTACGCCCACTGCTCCTCCCGGAGCACCCCCCGGGTATTGAACACTATCTGGGCAAGGTTGGCGGAAAGTTGCAGGTGGAGGCCAACGAGCACATTCTCGATCGCCAGCAGCCCCGGAAAGAGGCGGATGTTTTGAAAGGTGCGGGAGATGCGGCATCCCGCCACCTGTTCGGGGGTCATGCGAGTCAGCTTTTTGCCGTCAAAGATGATCGCACCCTGATCGGCATGGTAATAACCGCTGATCATATTGAAGAAAGTGGTTTTTCCGGCCCCGTTTGGCCCGATAATGCTGGCGATCTGCCCGGCTTCCATGTTGAAGTCGAGCTTGTCGATCGCCATCAGGCCGCCAAACCGCTTGCTGATGCCCCTAGCTTCGAGCAGCATCGACGCTCTCCACCGCCTCTTTTTTGGCCCGTCCCTGTCGTTTCTGCTGCCACCAGGAGGCCAGCCGGCGCTTGGCGGGCAGGATTCCCTGGGATCGGTAGATGCACATCAGGATCAGGATCAGGCCGAAGATCAGTCTCTCATATTTGGACGGGTCGGCCTGGGATGGTATGTTCAATATGCCCTGGGTAGCAAGGTAGCTCAGGTAATCTGACAACTGCTTCAAGATCTGGAGCTGCAGCACTACCACAGCCGCCGCCCCTACCACCGCTCCGGCGACGTTCCCCATTCCCCCCAGGATGATCATCGCCAGGATGCCGATCGACTCCATGAAGGTGAAACTGGAGGGGTCGATAAAGGTCTGCTTGGCGGCGAAGACCACCCCCATCATGCCCGCGAAAGAAGCCCCGATTGCAAAGGCCAGCAGCTTCATCTGGATCAGGGGCACCCCCATGCTGCGGGCTGCCAGTTCGTCTTCCCTAACGGCGGCCCAAGCGCGCCCGATCCTTGATATTTCCAGCCTGCGGGCCACGATGATGACCAGGACTATGAGCGCCAGCACAATGAAATAGAAGTCCAGCGGCTGGCCCAAGGAAAGGCCGAACAGGGCCGGGGGCTGGATCGGAGTCAGCCCCTGGGGGCCGTTGGTAATGTTGATCGGCTTGTCCAGGTTGTTCAGGACGATCCGGATGATCTCGCCGAACCCGAGGGTGACGATCGCCAGGTAGTCGCCCCGCAGGCGCAACACGGGGAAGCCAAGCAGCACGCCGAACAGCGCCGCTATCAGCATGCCGAAGACTAGAAAAGGCCAGAACCACGTACCTGAAACCGGGAAGTGCGCCCAGGGAGCATGAATGAAGTTTCCGGCCTGTGCCGTGGCGAAGATGGCGTAGATGTATGCTCCTGAGGCGTAAAAAGCGACGTAGCCCAGATCCAGCAGGCCGGCAAAGCCGACCACGATGTTCAGTCCGACGGCCAGGGCCACATAAATCCCCACCTGGGTCACCACGTCAAGATAAAAGCTGTTTTGCAGACCGGCCAGCGGCATGATCACGCACAGCCACAGGATGGCCACTGGTATTTTTATCGTTAAGGGGGCGGGCGTTTTGTAAAGGACCAGGAATGATGCCATGAAGAAAACAAAAAAGAAAGGCGAGTTTGGCTGAAGGTAGAAGAGAGCTCCCGCACCGAAGATGAAGACCCACGCCAGCGCCCGCAACAAACTTGTCTTATCGGTCGAAAACAGCCGTTTTGCCGGAGTCATTACGCCTTTTCCCTCACTTCTTCTCCCAGGATGCCGCCGGGCTTGAATATGAGAATGATGATCAGGATGACGAATGCGAATACGTCCGTATATTCAATGCCGATCGCCCCATGTGTGGCGAAGCTGACCAGGACGATGCCGGTGGATTCCAGGATGCCCAGCAGCAGGCCTCCGACCATGGCGCCGGGGATGTTCCCGATCCCTCCCAGGACGGCCGCCGTGAAGGCCTTGATGCCGAGGAGAAAGCCGACGTACGGGTCGATCAAGGAATACTGCACGGCAAAAAGCGTTCCGGCAGCACCTCCCAGGCCTCCGCCGATGAAAAAGGTCAGGGCGATCACGCTGTTGACGTTGATGCTCATCAGGGATGCGGTATCCTTGTCCTGCGCCACCGCCCGCATGGCCTTGCCCCACTTGCTGCGGGTAACAAAAATATTCAGCGCCAGCATCATGATCACGGAGGCCAGGATCAGGATCAGCGATTTGACGGGGATCCGCAGCTCTGAATTGACGGTTATGACCGAACTGAACAGGGAGGGAGCAGTCAGATAGAAAGCATTCTTCCACAGACCCTCGACCAGGCGCACGAAATCCTGAAGGAAAAAGGAGACCCCGATTGCTGAAATAAAGGGCACCAGGCGGGGGGCGTACCTGATCGGGCGGTAGGCGATCCTTTCAATCAGCACCCCCAGGGTCCCGCTGAACAGAATGCCCATGATCAAGGCCAGAATCAGAGCGACGGGAGCGGGCAGCGTCACCAGGTAACCCTTGGCATCCAAAAAGAGAAGCAGTTCCGTCCCTGCAAAGGCGCCCACCATAAAGATCTCGCTGTGGGCGAAGTTGATCAGCTCCAGGACGCCATAGACCATGGTATAGCCGAGCGCCACCATAGCGTAGACGAAGCCCAGGGTCAAACCGTCCATCATGCTCTGCGGCAGAATGTGCAATAGTTGGTTCATGTATACCGGTCGCCTCCATGACCGCTTCTCCGGTGGTGAGCGGCAGAGCTGCTTTCAAAGTGAGCACAGCGCGGCGCAGGCACGCCGGACCCTATCAGGCGTTCCGGCTTTCACCCCAAGTCGAAAGCACGGCTGCACCGGCGAATATGAGGGGCACCGCGGGGTGAACATCTTCAGCGCCTGCATCGTGCAAAAAGGAAGGCAGAAGACCGGGCATTCCCGGTCTTCTCCTGCCAATTCTGACAACGGCCTATTTTAGCATGAACTGCCCGGCACTAGCCGACACGAGGACCGCCGGCGGATATACCGCTACCTTGTATTCCTTCATGAACAGTTGGGCAAACAGGTTGTCGCCCTTGCTGTCGAACGTTACCATCGAGGATACGCCCTGATAGTCTTTGGTCGCACGCACAGCCTGGGAGACCTGCAGCCGGGTCGGCATCTTGCCGCCGTTTGCGGCGATCGCAGTCTTGATCCCGTTCAGGATCACATTCATGGCATCGTAGCCATAAACGGCATAGGCGCTGCCCGGGTCCTCACCAAACTTGGTCTTGAAGGCAGCCGCCCAGGCCCTGCCTGTGGCGGTGGCCGTGATATCACCGGCGGCAGTGCTGTAATAGGCCCCGATGACATCATTGCCGGCAATCTTGAGCATTTGCGGGTCATCCATGCCGTCAGGCCCCATGAAGGTGGCGCTGATGCCCTTGTCCCGCATCTGCTTCAGGATCAGGGAGCCGGTGTCGTAGATGCCGCCGAAGTAGAGCAGGTCCGGCTTGGCAGCAGCCACCTTTTCCAGAACGGCGCTGAAATCGGACGATCCTGCGGTGACGCCTTCGTCGCCTACGATCGAAGCCCCGTCTGTATCTGCCCTTGTTATAAACGCCTGGGCAACGCCGGTTCCATACGTAGTCTGGTCATCGATAACGAAGATCTTCTTGGCACCCAGAGTCTTGATGGCGTAATCCGCACCGAATGGCCCCTGCTCGTCGTCCCGTGCGCAGATCCGGTTGACATCCGGCAGCAAGCGGTCGGTAACCTGTGGATTGGTGTTGGCCGGGGAAACCATGCACAGGTTGTCGGTCACGTATACCGCCGATGCTGGAATGGCCACCCCCGAATTGTAGTGCCCGTCAACCCCCAGCACCTGCTTGTCGGCGACCAGCTCGTGGGCGACTGAAACCCCCACTTTCGGGTCGGCCTGGTCATCCTGGGGATCGAACACCAGGGTAAAGCCAAGTTTGGTGAAGGCAGCTTTCTGTTCATCGATCGCCATCTGCGCTCCCTGCTCGATCGTCTCGCCTACCGCTGCCTGCGATCCGGACAGCGGAGTCACGCTGGCCACCTTGATCACGTTGCTCGCCGACGCACCTCTAAAAATGGAGCAACCGGCCGCGACGAAAAGTAAAGCGATTACCAGGCAGAACACCACCAGCATTACAGACTTACACCTCGGACGCACTAAACAACTCCCCCTCTTTTTTATTTCTCTTACACAAAAGGGTTCTACGGGATCACTCCCCGGAGAACCCCATCGCTCTCGTGCAAGCCTGGCATATTTGTTCCACCTTAACAGATCAGGCTGCTATTTTTGATCAGTGATGCTGTAAATAATATTGGCTAAAAAAAAGATTATCCTGCTTTCTGATCTAGTTCTCTCCGATTAATTTGTCGCATTATGCACCTTCTGTTTATATGCATCTCACTATGCATATTCTGTCACATGCCGGCCTGCATGGCCAGGACGAGCCTTCTCTCTACCTCGTTCCAGTTCACCAGGCTCCACCAGGCCTTGATATAGTCCGGGCGGCGGTTCTCGTAATCGAGGTAGTAGGCGTGCTCCCAGACATCGCACACCAGCACCGGAATACAGCCCCAATCAGTCAGCTTCTGATGGTTTTCGGCGGTGAAGATCTCCAGGTGGCCGAAGGCCGGCACCCAGGCCAGCACACCCCAGCCCGAGGCTTCCACGTCCTTCGCTGCCTCTGCGAACTGTTTGAGGAAAGCGGGGAGATTGCCGAAATACCTGATGATCTGGTATTCCAACTGTCCGTGTGGCTGACCGGCGCCTCCGGGGGCCATGATCGTCCAATAAATGCTGTGTAGTATATGTCCGGAGCCGTTGAAGGCCAGGTTGCGCTCCAGGCCCCTGATCTGCTCGAAGTTGTTGGTTTGCCTGGCCTCCACCACCTTGAGCTCCGTCTTGTTCAGATTGTCGACATAGGCTCGATGCAGCCGGTCGTGGTGGATCTGCAGCGTCCTGGCGCTGATCACCGGCTCCAGGGCGTTATAGGAATAGGGCAGCGGGGGCAGCTGGTGCTGCCCGGGAGGCACGTAGGGCGGTGCCAGGTTGAAGCTGTCGGAGCTCATTCCGTGAAACCCCCTTTTGATAGGAAACTCCTGGTAAACAGATTATGCTCCTGCCTGTTGTTCTGATACAGGGGTTGTCGTTTTCTTGGGCTCAGGTGCGGTTATGAACAGGTAAAGTCCTGCTATGATCACCAGCCCGCCCAGGAGTTGCATCAAACCTGGTTTTTCTGCCAGCAGCAGGAAGGCCAGGATGGTCGCCCCCACCGGCTCGCCCAGGATGCTCACCGATACCACCGCCGCCTTGACGTAGCGCAGGGCCCAGTTGAAGACAGTGTGCCCGAAGATGGTGGGGATGACCGCCAAGGCCAGGAAGAGCAGCCAATCAAGGGCGGGGAAGGGAGAGAGCGGCGTTCCCGAAGCCAGGATGAGAAACAGCAGCACCAGTGAGGCAGCTCCGTAGACCAGGGCGACGTAGGACAGCAGAGATAGCCGCGCTCGCAGGCCGCGTCCGAGCAGCACGTACATGGCGAGAAAGATGGCCCCCGAAAAGGCCAGCAGATCTCCCCGGAGGGCAGGCCCTCCGGCCAGGAAGTCTCCCGCCCCGACAGCAATGCTGCCGGCAATGGTCACCGCTGTCCCGGCAATTCCCTTTAGGCTCAGCCTCTCCCCCAGCAGCAGCTGGCCGAGGCCGACCACGAACAGCGGCTGCATGGTCACCAGCACGGTCGAACTGGCCACGGAGGTGTAGCGCAGGGAGGTGTTCCAGGCTGTAAAGTGCAGGGCCAGGGAGGCTCCGGACAGGAGTGCAAGGGCAAGATCGCGGCCGTGTACGGCCTTGAGTTCCGCCCGTCTGCTGCCGGTGAGAAAGAAAGGGAGCAGCAGCAACTCTGCGAACAGCATCCGGTAAAAGGCGATCGTCAGGGGTGGGGCGGTGTCGATCAGGGTGAAGATCGCCGCAAAGGATACGGCGACCACACCCAGCAGCACTGCCAGGGAAGGGCTCAGGCGAGGCCCGGAAATAGCCCTCTCAGAGTTTGCCAACTGCTTTTCCTCCGGGATTGGCGCATGTAACTTCAGGGTAATGTGACAACAGGTTCCCGCGAGACTGCCGGACCATTGCCGGAACTACAAAGGCGGAAGATAGTGAAGAACTAATGCTAAAGTTATTCGAGAGATCTTGCATTTTTCCCTTTGTAACATGATCCGGCATGATCTGGCAGGAATTCGGGATAGTGAAGGATAATTATCAGAGAACTACAACGCCGGGGAGGCTGGGTTGGGGATGCCAGGTTGGTGTCAATGGACAGGGAAAATGTCACCTTTGGTGTTGATTAATCTGGACAGGGAAAATGCCACCTTTTTTAACTGTTTTAACTGTTTGACAAGGCACGGGGTTGCTATTAGAATAATATATGCTCGACAGCAATAACACGGTGGATGTAGCTCAGTCGGATAGAGCACCAGGTTGTGGCCCTGGGGGTCGTGGGTTCGAGCCCCATCATCCACCCCATATAATATTAAACTGGGGCGTAGCCAAGCGGTAAGGCACGGGACTTTGGATCCTGGATGCGTAGGTTCGAATCCTTCCGCCCCAGCCATTTTTTGCCCTGCGTTTCCATAAACATTTTGCTGTGTATTTTGATATAATGTAAGCCATGGTAAAAAGATAGCGGCGCCATTAGCTCAATGGTAGAGCAGGTGACTCTTAATCACAAGGTTGGAGGTTCAAGTCCTCTATGGCGCACCAGAAAAAACAAGCCTTCCGGGGATGAGATCGGAGGGCTTTAATTTTTGTCCAAGTACAGCAGTAGTACAGCAGTAAGATGATCAAACCCAACCGCTTTAGGCAGGGCCTAAAGCGGTTGCTTATTTTTTGTTTTTGCTCGCTTCGCCAGCTTTTAGCTCCTCTTCTCCTTATCAATTCTCCTTATAACTAATAATCAATCTGGTGTTTGGCAAATACTGTATTGCATATATCTTGCCGTCTGTAAGAGTAAATCCAACAATGTACTGTACTCTGGTCAAGTCCCAATCTTCCTGTAAAAACTCTTCAGGGAGAGGGGCCAAGACACCCTCAATCATTCAGCGCTTATTTTCCAACTGAAAGATGTCTTCATCGCTTGCCAGATCCACCAGTTCGGACATGATCACTTTCAGGTCTTTTGACTCTAACCCGATCAGGGCAAGGGCCTGGTCTTCATAGGGATAATATAGGCCGTCGCCCCCAATACCGATCTCCATCGACATGCAAACCACATCGGCTATGTGAACGATAGCAGCCAGTTGTGGGTTTTCCGCAGCCTCTAGGGGGGTGTGATGGCAGAGTATGGCCTCTACGTGCTCGGTGGGCAGGTTCCACTTTTCGGCCACCATGGCGCCAACGGTAGCGTGCGTGAAACCCAGCATCTCCTCCTCCACCGTCCAAAGCGGCTGCTGCTCCTCTTGCACCCGCCTGCTGATCTCATCATAGGCTTCGACAACATAGACACCCAGGATCACCTTGCCGATGTCGTGCAGCAGTCCGGCGGTAAAAGCAGAGTCGGGCACCGGATGCCGGACGCGCTTGGCGATGGTGTGGGCAGCCATGGAACAGGTCATGGAATGCCGAAAGATATCCGCATAGGCGATACGACACCCCTTCAACTCTTTTTTGAAAAAAGAGAACGTATGTGCAACCAATACTAGGTTGCGGATCGCGTTAAAGCCCAGGATACCGATGGCATCGATGATTGTGGCGATGCGGCGGTGATAGCCATAGTATGCGGAGTTGGACAGGCGCAGCACCTTGGCCGCCAGCACATGATCCTTACAGATCACCTCGTTTAACTCTTTGATGCTAGAATTGGTATTACCGGTCAGGGTGAGCACCCGGGCCACAACCCGGGGCATAACGGGCAGATCATTGACCCTGCGCACAATCTCTTCCATAGGAACCGCCATAAAGCCACCCCCACACCTTGAATTAGTTTTACTCCCCGGAAGGGGCAAAACCTTGAACCCACCTGCGGGGGTGCCCAGACCCACCTTCGTGGTGCCCCGCCCGCTGCAACCCCGTTATCGTCAAAGAGCCAGGTATATTATCCATGCGCACAACTGGTTATTAAACATATTGGATCGCATACTGGATTGCCCTTCAGCATGCTACCGACTAATTTATCGGCAGATATATTCATATAATTATAGAAAGGATGGGAATACGTCACGTGAAATAATTTACTTCATCCCTGAGTTATAGCGTTGGTTTTCACTTGGGTTTAATTCCTAAATTTATATTCAAGTTCCCGTAGAATGTCTCCGACATCTTGCTCAAAACGCTGTTTTGTTGCATACAAAAGGGAAAGATTAACAGGAGTCGATTCCCATTCTATTTTTTCGTGTGCCGCCGCCTTTATAATCCTATTACCAATTTTAATGACTGAGTCATAATCACACTGAGGCAAAGGAATGGCAAACATATCCTCCTCCCATCGGCAAACTATATCTTCCGCTCGGAACAGCATTTTTATAACTCTAGCAGTTTTAATTACTAGATTGTCTCCTATTTGTTGACCGAAGTTATCATAAACAACTCCAAGCTTATCGATTTTAATGATAATGATACTTAGAGGTACCTGTCTTTTGGTATCAAGTCGTTTGAGTTCTTCCTCGAAATAAGGCCGGTTAAAGAGTCCTGTCATAATATCGTGGAAGTTTAGGTACCTTTCCTCTTCTTTCAAGCGCTTAAAGTCTTCTATCTTTTTTTGGTCCATCGAATGAATCATGGTTATTATAGATTTTTTAGTTCCTGGAATCAAAGATGCAGTAATATGAACATTGAGTAAGCTACCATTCTTATGGATGATACAATTTTTGTAACTATTTGGAGCACTGTCAGAATCAACCCTTCTCAATCGATGGTAGTTCATTATCTTGCTTCTTTCTTCTATGAGAAATAGCTCGATAAATCGTTTTTTCCCTTCCAATTCATCTTTTGAATAACCGATTAGTTTTGCAAAATTATCATTTACCTTAGATATCATGGTATTATTTTCAATTACTGCAATACTGGCACCAGAGTTTTCAAATATTGTCCGATATTGTTCAAGTGTTTTAATAAGTTCGTTAATTTCCTGTTCGCTTGTCTGCATATTATTTCTCTTCCTAATCTAGTTTTTTTACCTGCACCGAACATGCTCGCTTATTAAAGCAGGGAAGAATCTCCATCTCGTCCTACTGGAATATTTTAAATCAAAAGACCTCATTTTGAAAGTAGCAAAAGCAATAATTTGTCGTAATTCTGCAGATATTGTCTCCTCATAACACAAGGTTGGGGATAAGTCCCTCATGGCGCACCAGAGAAATCAATGCTTCCAGTCTCCGGAAGCCTTGATGCATGCCAAAACCTCTCAGTGTTCATTTAGTCTCTCTATTTTCCGTTTCTATAAAATAAGATGAAATGCCTATAAATAATAGGACTTAAGTAACAATTTTATCTACAAAGCATAAATATTGAAATTATTGATAGAAAATATGGATTAATTCAGGTAAAATCAATATAGATGAAAAGGCAAACCTGGTGAAAGCCGGGGACGCAAAGCCACGAGTCTAAAGCCTGGAGGCCAAGATCGTCGGGTTGCCGGTGAAGGTCGCACAATGACCCCTGCTTTGGCAACCGAGCAGGGGTTATTTTTATCATTTGATGGCCATTTCCCATTGGGTCGCGGGGTCGTTGCCGGGCAGGATCTTTTCAGCGTTGTTATTTCCCATCATTATTTAAGAAGGAGAGACTTCTATATGAACGATGATGCTCTGTTGAAGAAGATAAACCCGGGCAGCAAGGTTGACTTTGACAGCCATGAAAAGTTCTGCATAGTGATGAAGGGAAAAATAAATGCAACCGCCTCCGGGCAATATCGGGAGATAGGCGAGGGCGGTGTCATCTTTTGCAAAATGGAGGCCTATGCCTTAGAGCAGTCAGATCTGCTGTTTGTCAGCCTGGAGAAGCTAAAAGCGGTCAAGCCCGACCTCGCTGCCCAGATCATCGATTACATGAAGATAAAAGCGGCCAGATTGGATAATCTCCAGCCCAACCAAGACAATCTCCAGCCCAACCAAAAGGAGACTGTTTATCGCTACAGCGTAGATGTGCAATGTCCTGTGTGCGGAGAACAATTCAAAGCATTCAAGCTGTTCGAGTCTAAACTGAAACAAAAGAAACATGATACCGAGATGAGGATATACTATGAAGATATTGAACCGATACATTACAAGTTGTGGATCTGCCCAAAATGTCTCTATGCTAATCTTAGAAGCAATTTTTTAAAGCTTTCTGACTCTCAAAAAAACATATTGAACAAGACAATGGAAGAGAGAAAGCTTCTATTTATAGATGTTCCCGGGCCTGACAACAGAACTGAGAAAGCCATCCAGGACTATCAGTTGGCGATCGAGTGCATGAAACAGATTAAAACCGAGCTCGTCCACATCGCCAGCGCTTGGCTGAACCTGGCATGGCTATACGACGATGATGGAAACCAGGCTCTGGCAACATCCGCCCGTGAAAAAGCGCTTGAAGCATACGAAAACTTCTACTTGGAGACAAGGTCGATGTCGCCTCAGATGGAGCTTCAGGTCCTTTATATCATTGGAGAAATGTGCAAGAGACTGGGGCGCAACAAGAATGCATACGAGTATTTCCAAAAAGTTGTGCATTATAAAGGTCATCGCATCGCCATGCTGGTTGATTTCGCCCGGGATGCCCTCCAGGATCTGAAACAGACGGCGAAGACAATAGCATAGCTTTTCATTGCAGATGTGAAAGACCAGGCCCGGCCTCATAATTTGAATACTATGCGATACTCTCACGATTTGGGGAGTAATTTTTTAAAACATAAATATTCAAAAATAAAAACTTCAATGGGGAAAGCTCTTTTTATAAATAATTGTGATTAATTGGATCCAGCTGATTCAACCTTCCCCCACAGAGAAAGGGACCTCTGGCTAAGATTTGTTAAAATAATAAAAGGAATTTATATGAAAATGTCGAAATTATAAAATCAGTTTTTTAATTAAAAGAGATCACGGCTTTGCCGATAATTTTATTAACAGCTGCAATGAGGTGATCGATCATAGCCATAGATTTGAGCACATTGAATGTTGCTTTCTATGTGAACAATGAACAGATAGCCTTCGATCCCGGTCAATATTCGGACAATATGTTCCACCTGCGAACTCAATCAGAGATAGCGATCATCAATATCATTTTAAATGTGCAGATAATCACGCTGAATAACATATTTTATAGTATTATTCATAGAGAGTATGTGCCGGAAGGAAACTTGCTGAAGCTGCATTTAGGGAAAAGGTGAGAGGCGCCTCAGAGTTTTGACACGAAATGGAGGAGATCCCCGATGAATTTGCGCAATTGCCCAGAATGCGGTCGCCTGTTCGAACTCATGGTCAGGGATCTCTGTCCCAAATGCATCGATAAAGAAGAAGCAGACTTTGCTTTGATCAAAAACTTTTTGAGGCAGAATCCGGGCATGGGAATTTCTGAAGTCTGTGAGGAGACAGGTGTTACAGAAAAGAAGGTCTTACAACTGATAAGAACAGGCAGGCTGCTTTTGGAAACCGGCAATATGAACGTAAACTGCGAGTGCTGCGGCAAGCCCATCGAGAGCGGACGCTATTGCGACTCTTGCTATTCCTTGCTGGACAAGAACCTGGAAGGCATCATCTCTAAATCTGAGGTTGTCCCGCGCCAGATCAATACTGGGGAAGTAAAAGAAGGCCGCTTCACCAAGCACTTCCGCAAATAGCAGGAAGACCCGAGTCCTAGACCTCCAGCCCGATGCTGATCTCGAGCGGCCCGGTCTCAGTATAGAATTCTACTGCCAGCGCTTTGACCTGGCTGACGATGCAGAACAGGTTTTTCCCGGTAATCAGGGTGGGGGGCGATACGCCGACCATCAAACCATTCTCATCGTAGGCTGTGATGGCGCTGGACGCCAGCATGTTTGCCAATTCTGTTATCGCGCTCTGAGCCATTTCATCGAGCGTCGTCACCGATTTCCCCATCATCATGATCGAAGCCATCTTCATGGCTGTATCCTCGCTCATGCTGATTGCCATATTGCCCTGCAGGTCCCGGGAGAATCCGACCAGTGCCGTGACCTCGTTGGTTGCCTGCAGTTTTTCCTTGAGAGCGAGCCCTCCCCTTTCGACCTCATTGATTCCCAACCCGGGCAGAACTTGAAAAACCGCCTCAATAAAAGGGGAAAACATTCTGGCATCCATATCACAGTCCGCCTCCTTCGAAGCCTACGTTGAGATAGATATCACCTGCAGCTGTTGTCGCCCTGATCATTTCGGACACGATCTTAGGGCTGTTGATATGCAAGGGACTGCCTATAAAGATGCTGGGCGGGCCGAGCCGGAGGCTAACCTCTTTGTTTGAGTTGTTGATCACGGTGATCGCTTTTCCAGACAGGATATTCAAGATCTCGGACAGCGAGTACAGGATAAAATCGTCTTCGAGCTCGTACTTTTCTCCGTTCATGGCCTCGCTGAGCCCGCAAGCCACCTCTCTGGACGTGTCGAGGATGATCCTGCCAGCTTTTTTGCCTGTCACTCCCAGGATCACAGCCACTCCTCTGGAAATCAGGATACCATCTTGAATCTGCGGCTCCCCGCAGGAGCATTCGAGATTGGCCATCTCTTGCAGTGCACTCTTCAATGCCGAACGGAAATATCTTATGTAGCCTCCCGACTGCTCTTCTTCTGACCGTGTATCTGCATTATCGCCTGCCTGTTTGAAGGCATTATCGATCGCAGCCAACAGCTCCGATGATTTGAAAGGCTTTTGGATGGTTGTCATGACACCCATATCTGTTACCTGATGGATCAGCTCTTCGTCTCCCATAGCGCTCAGCAGGATGATTTTTGCTTGCGGATCCTCTCTCAGGATCTCGCTGGAGGCCTGGATGCCATCAAGGACAGGCATGGTAACGTCCATGGTGACCACATCCGGGGCCAGCTCGCGGTACAGCTCGATTCCCTCCCTCCCGTTTTTTCCGATCCCGCATATTTCGTAGGCATCCTCCGGCAGTGCCCTGGCGATAGCCTTGTGAATAAAGGGAGAATCGTCGACCACCAAAACCTTGACCTTCATCTCCTCACCCCATTAATCAGTTTGTCGCCGATAAGAGAGAACATCAGACAACCTTTGTCGGAGTCGAGAACCAGGTTCAGGGCAGGCTGGCCGTCCGGAGCCGGTTCATCTGTCATTATCGGCAGCCCCAGCTGAAACTCGGTTGTAGCCGGAACCATGATCTTCATGCACCTGCCGGCAAAAGTGTTCGTGAGCTCGAGCAGGGTGTCGGTCTGCTTCTCGCTGGTGATCCCCTGCGTTTTCAACCCGTAAATAGCGCCGGTCATCTCCTGCAATAGGCACGATTCCATGGTCAAGGAAAAAGTGCCAGGAACCGGTTTATACAACTCGATCGAGGCCCGTTTCTGCTGGCTGGCGCCGGCAGGGAGGCTCTCTCCCGGATGCTTGTTCAGGATAATAAAAGACAGATCTGCTACAACCCATATCAGCGTCCGGAATAGTTCTTTTGTAAGATCATCGTTCATATTTTTTAATCTCCAATTCGCTTTTGTCATCGCTCAAAGACATGAGTGCCTGGTAGATAGTGGTCGGGGAGATGGGTTTGTCTAACACGGCTGATGCTCCCGAACACATCAATTCTGCCTCCCTGGCGGAATTCTTGCTGCTGGTAATCAGGATCACGCGCACGGAGCAGAACTCGGGTGTATTTTTAATCTGCCTGAGCAGGGTATGGCCGTCCATTTTGGGCATATTCAGGTCGGTTAAGACTAGGTCGACCTTTTGCTGCTGCAATAACTGCCATGCCTCCTCCCCATCTCGTGCTTCCAAAAACTCACAGTCTTCAAAGCCCACGTTCTCGATACACTGCCGGATGAGCATCCTGGACATGCCCGAGTCGTCGACTATCAGAAAAGAACTGAGGCGCGCATTTTCGGTCAAAGCGCCCACTCTCCTTTTCCCGGCGAAGCCACAGTCACCTTCCCCGAATCCACAGCAACCGTCAATGTCCTGCTGAAGCTGTTCCCGACATCTTCAGAGACAGGCTCGAGCTTGTACCTCCATAGACATTCAGTTATCGCCAGCACGTTTCTGGTTCCAATGTTGAATCTGTTTTCAGGATCCATGATGTTGGCACCCCCTGCGATCTTGACGATCAGATCGGAGTCGATGCCGCCATAAGCAGCCATTTTGGCAATCAAGATCGGTATGCCGGTGTTGGCAAAATAACCGGGTCTTTCCAAAGCCAGTTCCGCGTTGATGCTGGAATCGGGCAGGGCCACATGCAGCAGGCCAGCCACCGGCCGGGTACCCCGGCGCGGTGCCAGCATGACTACTCCAACGCATGATCCCAGGGCAAAGGTCTTCAATATGCCGCCAGGACTATTATCGATCCCCATTTCCCCGATGCCGATAACGACGCACTTCATGTCCGTGGCTCGTTTAAAATATTCATGACTGCCTCAGGGATGGCTTGCAGGGGCACGAGACGCTCGGCCCCTCCCCGCTCGTAGGCAACCTTGGGCATGCCGAAAACCACCGACGTGGCTTCGTCCTGGGCCATGGTCCTGGCTCCGGCCGTGCGCATGGCCAGCATCCCATCCGCTCCGTCGTTGCCCATTCCGGTGAGCATGATGCCGATAGCGTTAGATCCTACGTATTTTGCCACTGACATGAAAAGCACCTCCACCGACGGGCAGTGGCCGTTCACGTTCTCGCCGGGTTGACACCTGACCAGGTAAACTCCACCCGACCGGATAACGCTCATCTGCTGACCGCCTGGAGCGATCAGGGCTCTTCCCGGTAAAATCCTGTCGCCTGTTTTAGCCTCAAGGACTTCCATGGCGCACAGATCGTTCAAGTTGTCTGCAAAATGCTTGGTAAATCCGGCCGGCATGTGTTGCACCACGACAATGCCGGGAGTGGCCGAAGGAAAGTAACGCAATACGCGACGAATTGCCTCTGTTCCACCGGTGGAAGCTCCGATGGCGATCACTTTATTGGTCGATTCCGCCAGGGCATGACTATTGACCGGCAACGGCCGTACGGCGCTTTGCTGCAAGGCCTTCCAGGCGCCGACGTTGGTGGCGGCGGCAACCTTTACCTTGGCCCGCAGCTCTGTCAGCATATCGTTCAACCCTCGCGCCACATCGACGCTTGGCTTGGCGACGACCTCGACAGCGCCAGCCGCCAGAGCGTCGAGAGTGATGGCCGCTCCCTTCTTGGTGAGGGCGCTGACCACGACCACCGGCAGGGGATGCTGCGGCATCAGCCGGCGCAGAAATGCGACTCCGTCCATCCTGGGCATCTCCACGTCCAGGGTGAGCACATCGGGTTCTAGCTCGACTATCTTATCCCTGGCCGAGTAGGGGTCTGAAGCCACGCCGACTACCTCTAACGCCGGGTCTAGAGACAATCCCTGTGACAGGATATCTCTAACCAGGGCTGAGTCATCGACAACAAGCACTCTGATCTTAGACAATGGGTCCACCTCTGCTGCGATTCATATTTTCTGATAGACAGCCGGTCTTACGTACCTGAACAGCCCGCTGGAGCGGTCCAGCGACTCTGAGTGTCCGAGAAAAAGGTGGCCCTCAGGGTAGAGATAATTGTGGAACCGCTCCAATAATGCTTTTCTGGTAGGTACATCAAAATAGATCATCACGTTCCTGCAGAAGATGATTTGGAACTTTCCTTTAAACGGATATGCAGGTCGCATAAGGTTCAGGCGGCGAAAGAGAATGAACTTCTTCAACGAGTCTTTGAAAACCCATTTCCCGTCGTCCAGCTGCACCAGGTACCGGCGCTTCCAATCAGGCGGTATCTGCGACGTCTCTGAGTCTAAATAGACTCCTGCAATCGCCTTCTCCAGGGCGGTTACGGAGATGTCGGTCGCCAGGATGCCCAAGTCGAAGCTGCCGTTTTTTGGCCCGAGCCACTCGCTCAGCACCATCGCCATGGTGTAGGGCTCTTCACCGGACGAACAACCCGCCGACCAAATTCTCAGATACTGTCTCCCGGCCGACTGCCTTTGCATGATCCCTGGAAGAACGCTGTCAGTGAGCGTATCAAAATGGTCCTTCTCCCTTAAGAAGAAGGTATGGTTGGTGGATATCCTGTCGATTAGAGTGAGGAGCGCTTGGCCGGTGATATCCTTCACTACATAATCGTAGTATTCTTTAAAGCTCAGGAATCCTCCAAGGCGCAGCACTTTCTGCAGGCGCTCGATCACCAGCGAACGCTTCTGATTCCCCAAGTTGATGCCGAATTTATCATATACCAGGTTGCTGATCAATCGAAATTCCTCTTCACTTAGATCGAAGGCGTACAATTCCCATCCCCCTAAGCCATGCCCGCTTTAAAAACTATTTTCAAGCTGCTTTTAAATCGATTCTAGAAATTGCCGAACTCTGTATCGTCAAGAGCGATGACATCGGACGGTTTTACAGTTGCTAGCCCCTTCTTGGCGGTTTTGCCCGTGGATATCCTGGTCTGCAAGGGCATTCCGCCTATCATCGCGCTGTCCTGGCCCAAACGCTGCGTCTGCAGCATACTCCTGAGCATCTGCAGCATCTCCGGAGTTATTCCTTGGGGCAGGCCGGAGGCCTGCATGTTCGAATCCCTGCTTCTTCAGCCTGAACCTGGTCAGCATTTGCTTGAGCTGCAGGGACTGGCCGGACAGTTCCTGGCTGGCGGAGGCCGACTCCTCGGCGTTTGCCGTCACCTGCTGCGTCACCTGGTCCACCTGGGCCAGGCCCTGATTGATCTGGGCGATGCCGTTGGCCTGCTCCTTCGAGGCGGAGGCGATCTCGCCGATCAGGTCGGTCACCTTGGTGGCGCCGGTCACGATCTCCTCCAGGGCGACCGAGGTCTCCTCGGCGATCTTGGCGCCCACCCCTGTCTTCTTGATGGAGCCCTCGATCATCTCGGCGGTCTCCTTGGCCGCAGCAGCGCTGCGCTGGGCCAGGTTCCGGACCTCCTCGGCCACCACCGTGAATCCCTTGCCGTGCTTGCCGGCCGGGCCGCCTCCACCGCGGCGTTCAGGGCCAGCAGGTTGGTCTGGAAGGCGATCTCGTCGATCGCTTTGATGATCTTGGAGATGCTGGTCGCAGACTCGTTGATGTCATTCATGGCCCTGACCATATTTGCCATCTCCGAATTTCCCTTTTCGGCGCTGAGCCTCGCCTGGGTGGCCAGCTGATTGGCCTGGGTGGCGTTCTCGGCGTTCATGTTGGTCTGGCTGGTCAGCTCGTGCATCGAGGCGGTAATCTCCTGCAGGGAGCTGGCCGATTCCGTGGACGCCTGCGACAGGGACTGGCTGGAGTCCGAGACCTGGCGCGCCCCGGTGGACACCTGATCCACGGACACCGTCACCTGGTTGAGGATCTCGTTCAAGGACACCAGGGTGGCGTTGAGGCTTTCCTTGATGATGGCGTGGTCTCCCTTATAATCCCCATTGACCTCGACGTCCAGGTTGCCCTTGGACATCTCCTTGAGGCACTCCGCTGCCTCGTTGACCGGCATGATTACGGCGTCCAGGGTGGAGTTGACGCCGGCCACGATCTCATGATATCCTCCCTTGAATTTTGCAGCATCGCCGCGTACCTGTAATCTTCCCTCCTGTGCAGCCACTGTCAGCAGCTCCAACTCGCCCTCCAACTTTTTCAATACGTCGATCATGTTGGAAAGGCTCTTGGCCAGGACGTCTTGCTCCGACCTGATATTAACCTGGACTGAAAGGTCGCCCCCTGCAATACGCTGCGCGATGTCCGCCATATCGTTGGTTGACTCGAACAGTTTGATGAAGGCTGGCACTAAACGGTCATTCTCGCTCCTGCGCCCGATTCTCTTGTACTCCTCGAGGGGGCTCGTATCGCCAACGCTCAATCCAATCAGCAGATCACAGATGCGCACCAGCCGGGTATGAACATCGTTGGCTGCGCATTTCATTTCGTCCCAGATACCGGAATATTCCTTGGACACTTTCTTGCTATAATCGTTGACCGCAAACATGCTGAGGCACGTCTTCAGCTCTTCAAGCGGGACGGCGATAGAATCGATCAGTCCGTTCATGCCCTCGACCATCGCCTTATAAGCGCCGTCAAAGTCCGAGGCCTGGCCTCGCTTGGAAAGATCGCCGGCCAGGACGGCATCCGTCAACACCCCCATCTCTCCGATGACGCCGTTGATCTCCTGGATGCAGTTGTTCAGGTTGTTCTTGATGTTGTTGAAATCCCCGTTATACTCCTCGGTGATCTTCTCGGGGATCTCTCCCTTGGAGATCTTGTCCACGTAGTCGGCGGCCACGTGCAGGGGGTTGATCAGGGCGTCCAGGGCGTCGTTGACCCCTCTCAGGATCTTCCGGTAGACCCCCTTCGACTTGTCCGCGTCGGCCCGCTTAGCCAGGTCGCCGCTGCGGGCGAGCCCGATCACCACGCCGACCTGGTCCACCAGGACGTGGATCTCGTCGATGCAGTTGTTCAGGTTGTTCTTGATGTTGTTGAAATCCCCGTTATATTCCTCGGTGATCTTCTCGGGGATCTCTCCCTTGCTGATCTTGTCCACATAGTCGGCGGCCTCGCTCAGGGGATTGATCAGGGCGTCCAGGGCATCGTTGATCCCCCTGAGGATCTTCCGGTAGACCCCCTTCGACTTGTCCGCGTCGGCCCGCTTGGCCAGGTCGCCGCTGCGGGCGAGCCCGATCACCACGCCGACCTGGTCCACCAGGACGTGGATCTCGTCGATGCAGTTGTTCAGGTTGTTCTTGATGTTGTTGAAATCCCCGTTATACTCCTCGGTGATCTTCTCGGGGATGTCGCCCTTGCTGATCCGGTCCACATAGTCGGCGGCCATGTTCAGGGGATTGATCAGGGCGTCCAGGGCATCGTTGATCCCCCTGAGGATCTTCCGGTAGACCCCCTTCGACTTGTCCGGGTCGGCCCGCTTGGCCAGGTCGCCGCTGCGGGCGAGCCCGATCACCACGCCGACCTGGTCCACCAGGACGTGGATCTCGTCGATGCAGGTGTTCAGGTTGTTCTTGATGTTGTTGAAGTCACCGTTATACTCCTCGGTGATCTTCTCGGGGATGTCTCCCTTGGAGATCCTGTCCACGTAGTCGGCGGCCATGCTCAAGGGGGTGATCAGGGCATCCAGCATTTCGTTGATGCCATCTACCAGCAACTGGTAATCACCCTCAGCCTTGACATTGGCCCTGGCCGAGAGCTCCCCGGCCTTGGCCTTGACCACCAGGTCCTGGACGGCCTGCAGGGCCAGTTTCTGGCTGGTCCGGTCGACGATCGTCTCGAAGACGCCGGTGATCTCTCCCTTGGAGTTGCGGCCCGGGATGGGCCTGTACTCGAAGAAGTATTTCCTGTCCTTGAAGTTCGTCACGGTCGCCCAAGTTTCGATGCAGGCTTGGGAGCCGGTGGCAAGACAAGTCTTCATGCCGCTGGTTTCGGATTGGATCAGCGATAAAACCGGGACGCCCGGAAGCTTCTCCCTCTTCACGCCCACCAGATCGGCGAAGGCCTCGTTGCCGTAGACCATTTTCCCGTCCTGGTCGGCAACAAACACGGGTATCTGCAGCATTTCCAGCACCGACAGGTCCTTCTTGCCGCCCTTGATATCGGTATCCTTGTCACTGTTAGTTTCCACGCTAAGCACTCTCCTCTTCATCAAAAAGTAATTTGTTTGCATTCAACAGGATCTTTACCTGGTCACCTACTTTGCCCATACCCTGGATGAAGCGGTTGTTCCTGCCCTTTTTTATCTTTGGAGGAGGCTCGATCTCATCCTTTTGTATGTCGAGCACCTCCAGCACCCGGTCGACAATCAGGCCAACCGGCTGTTCGTCGATGTTGATCACGATGATGCAGGTGCGGTCGTCATAGGAGCGCTCCGACACCCCGAAACGCAGTCGCACGTCCATGACCGGGATCACCTTGCCCCGCAGGTTGATCACGCCCTTTACATATCCCGGCATGTCGGGCACCTCGGTGATGTTCTGAATCCCGATAATCTCGGTTACATGCCTGATCTCGATGCCAAAATCCTCCCGGTTGATGACAAATGTCAGGTACTTATCCTCCTGGGTATCCTCGTTCTCTTCCTCATCCTCATCAAGCAGATCTGCTTCGAGTTTGTCTTTTTCGCTCATCAAGAAACACCTCCGTTACACTTTTTAAACCTGTTTTATTAAGAAGCAGCCCTTTCTATCGAACTTACAAGATCGGCAATATCCAGGATCATGCCGACCTCACCGTCTCCCATGATTGCACATCCGGAGATGCCCTTGACCCGACTCAGGTAGGAGGGCAGCCCTTTGATCACGATCTGCTGCTGGCCGATCAGTTCGTCTACAAATAGGCAACACTTGCTGTCGTTGCTATCGACGTAGATTAGTATGCCTTTGGTTAAATCCTGGTGAATCGGTTTTACCCGGTAGACCTCGTGCAGCCTGGCTACGGGTAGCAGTTCTCCCCGGATGCGGACGATTTCCAACTTATCAGGAGTGCAGGTGATCTGGTCGGACATGGGCCGGAACGATTCCTTGATGGAGCTGATGGGGATGATATAGCGGTTGGAGCCAACCATGATCACCATCCCCTCGATGATAGCCAAAGTGAGAGGGATGCGGATGGCGAACATGGTTCCGGCTCCGGGCTTGCTGCGAATATCTATTTTGCCGCGCAGCTTTTCGATATTCTGCCTCACGACATCCATGCCCACGCCGCGCCCGGAAATATTGGAGATCTTTTCTGCCGTCGAAAAACCGGGCTCGAAGATCAGGCGCCAGACATCTTCGTCCTTCAGATCCCGGTCTTCATCCCTGATCAGCCCCTTTTCCACCCCTTTTTGGAAAATCTTTTCACGGTCCAGCCCGCCACCGTCATCTTCAACCGTGATCCATACCTCTCCTGCCGAGTGCTTGGCCTCGATGGTAACCGTGCCTGTTGTCCGGCTTGCCTGCGCGCTGCCGCTCGGCGACGCTTTCAATTCCGTGGTCGACGGCATTTCTGATAAGATGCACCAGGGGGTCGGAGATCTGCTCGATGATCGTTTTGTCAACCTCGGTCTCTTCGCCTATAATCTCCAGCTCCACCTGTTTATCGGCTTTATTGGCAAGGTCGCGGACCAGGCGCAGCATTCTGCGGAACACCCCGGCCAGCGGGATCATGCGCATGGACATCGCGACTTCCTGGATCTCCCTCGATATCTTATCCAGCTGAAGAAAGGCCTTGCCAAAACGGTCGTCCTGATGGACCTCGACCCTGCCGTCGTTTGTCACCATGGCCTCGGCAATCACCAGCTCCCCCACCAGGTCAAGGAGCTTGTCCAACTTGTCGATGTCCACCCTGATCACCTGCTGTATGTTGCCGGATGCCTGTTGTTTCGCACCAGATGCGCTTCCGGCGTCATCGGCATCGCCGCGGCCCGGGCTGGCGTCACCGGCATCGCCGCGTTTCTGGCCACCCGTTCTGCTGCCTGTGGGCAGGGCGCTTTTGGTTGCGGGTTCGAGGGGTTGACTGTTTGAGCCCTTCGGTACCGGTGGACTGTTTTCGTGAGACGAGCCTGGACGTCCGCCGGAGGCGGACCTGCCTGCTTCTTCCAGCCCGTGCTCCGTGTCGTGCTGTCCGGCGAGGCCCTGTGGCGGAGCGCAACCTGTTTCAACACTATCAAGCCCTGGCGCCTCTGCGACCTGCTCAGGCGCCTGCGCCTCCGCAACCCGATCGGGCACCGGATCTGCAACCTGATCGAGCCCCGGTGCATGCATGATTTTCTCCAGGCTCTCGCATAACTGCTGAAAGTTGGGGATCTCCGGATTCTCCCCGCCTGCTGTTCCGGTCACCTTATTTCTGAGAGCATCAATGGTGCTCAGCAGCACGGACATGGCCACACCATCACAGGTGCGCCTCCGTTCCCTGACGTCGTCCAACAGATTTTCAGCCAGATGGCTCAGCTTTTCGATGTCGCCGTATCCGAAGAAACCGGCGTTCCCCTTGATGCTGTGGAAAGCTCTGAAAGCCTGGGAGGCTAGTTCGTCATCGACAGCCTTTTCCAGCCCCAGGATCGCCATCTCCGCCTCATCGCACAGTTCTGATGATTCTTCGGCGAAGCGCCTGGACATTTCGGGCGTCAGACGCAATCCGATCCCGGGCAGAAACTGGGCCTGACTTTCTTCCAGGGTGGTTGTATCAGCCGGGTGCTGGTCATCATCTGCCAATGCGGGTTGGTCGGCAGCTGCCGGGCTTTGGTGCCACTCATCTTCGACAGCAACCGCTGCTGGGGCGGGGGACTGCGTCTCGACCCGCACAGTAACTGCCTCTGCTCGCTCTTCCTGCCCCCGCGGTGAATCCGCCACACTGTTGCCGCTGTTGGCCAACCCGGGCGCATGGGCAGCTGCCGCTTTTCGCTCAGGCTCAATCTCCAGAGATTGGTTGTGCTTGAAACCCGGTTCCGGAATCTCCCCGGCCGCCGCATCCTGCGCCTGCATATAGGGTGGCCTCTCCTCCCGGCCCAACCACTCCGGCTGTGCCTCCTCCCGGCCCAACTTCCTCCGGCGGGGCCGGCTTCACGTCCAGCTTCCCGGCCCCTCCTTGTGTGTGGAGGCCTCCTTTTTAGCTGGGGGGATCGGATCCCGGAAGTCGTTGATCAGGAATTCGGCTTCGGCTTCAAAACCCTCGTCGCTAAGCCGAGTTTCTACAGTATCCAGAATTTTTTTGATGAAGTCGCTGGCCCGGCACAGCAGATCGACATGCTCCGGGGTTATGTCAGTCTTTTTCTTGCGTATGAGATCCAGCAGTGTTTCTGCCTCATGGGTGACGCTGATGATGTTCTGGAGATCCAGAAAGGCGGCCGTTCCTTTAAGAGAATGAAAGAGACGAAAAACCTCGTTCAAGATCTCCTCGTCCACTCTTCCGGAGGCCGCAGTTCTTTCCATATCGATGATCTGTGGCTCCGCCACGTCCAGCAACTCGCGGCTTTCAGTCACGAAATCCCTGACCATTTCCATCCGCTCTTCAATGTCGCTATCCAAGCTGTCTCCCTCCGTATATGTAAATTGATCGTGCACCTGGGAAGCGAAAAGTCCATCCATAGATTTTCAGCATCCGACGTGCGGAAGCGGCACCATCATTCAAGTCTGGCCGTTCGGCCGGCGGTCGACCGCCTCCGCCCGGGCCGGGCAAGTTAGCGGAGGCTGCTCGTGCCCGTCTGTTTGGACGGGCGCTGCACCGCAGGCTGGTTACCGGCCGAAACAGGCATCTTTAAAGTAGGGCGCCCTCCGCGCAGGCGCCTCCTGTCAGCTGCGCGCCCTCCGCACAGGACTTACTGGCAGGGCGCCGCCTAATGTAAGGACACCCGGTTCGGGGATTTCAACCGGCCTGAAAACGATTTTTACTAAACCGATCATGTGTCATTTAAACAGGCCGCTATCTTTTTTAATATCGGAACGAATTAAAGATCTCTTTAACTTTACAAACATTACAAAAAATTTTAATTTTCCTTTAAAAGGGGGCGGAACCGTTAAAACCCTGGAAATGGCTCTGCAAGGGAAACTAAGACATTATTCGACATTAATTATCATAATATTCTATTAATAGTAATTTATTGACAAGATGGTACTAGAGTATTATCATAATTAACACTACATTATAACAATGTACATTCGTCTATATCAGCGATCTGAAATTAAAGACCTATACTCAACAACATCAGTACTATCTAAATTGAAGAGGGTCATTAAAAAAGGGATGGCGAAATATGTCGAATACTGAACGACAAGTTTTATCACAGGAAGAATTAAACCTGTTGCTGCAGGGGGTTGCCCCTGATGTTCCCGGTTCGGCTGACATAAAGGGCACCAGTTACTACGAGGCCGAAGGTCCCTCTCTATCTGACGCTGATCGCCAGACGCTGGCAAGAATAGTCGATATCTCCATGAAAAAAGCGGCAGAGTCGCTTTCCCTACTGATCAAGAAGCCGGCTGTGAGCGATTTCCCAACCATTTCCGAAACGACCTGGGACAACATCGTCAAAGACGGCATCGTCTCTTCGGAACGCATAGTCACTACGGTGAGCTTCATAGAAGGTCTCGGACACGACAACCTCATGGCAATAAAAATCGAAGACGCCAAGGCGATCGTCGATCTGATGCTGGGGGGCAATGGCCGGGTTACCAACGGGGAGTTGGACGATTTAAAAATGAGCGCCGTCGGGGAGGCCATGAATCAGATGATGGGGACATCGGCGACGGCCCTGGCGGAAATCTTTGATAAAAAAGTGATCATTTCCACCCCGCAAATAAAAATAGTAAATGCCGAGGAACAGATACTGTCCACCAATAAAAAAGAGAGAATGGTGCTGGTGCGGATCGTCTTTACGATGACCCTGGACGAACCGGTCAGCTCGGAGTTCTATCAGATCATCCCGGTATCGAACGCCCTGGAAATGATCAAAAAGGCTATCAACTATGGCGCCTTGCCCGATCAAGCGCCGGAGCCCGTGAAACCTAAAGTGGTCAGACAGGAGCAAACCGAGAGAGCGCTTCCGGCCAAGCAGGAGCTTCCGGAGCGGCCGATTCCGGCGAAGCTGGAAGCGGTGGAGCGGACAGTTCCGGCACAGCCGGTCCAATTTCGTCCCTTGGAAGCGAGTGATTCCATGAAAAGCACCCTGGTTAAACAATTGGATTACAGCAAGTTGGAATTGCTTTATGATGTCCCTTTGCAGTTCGTTGTCGAATTGGGAAGAACCGATAAGACTTTGCAGGAGGTCCTAGAGCTTGGGCCTGGCTCCGTAATCGGATTGGAAAAACTGGCAGGAGAATCTCTGGATGTACTGGTGAACGGAAAGTTTATCGCCAAGGGCGAGGTTATCGTCATTGACGAGAACTACGGGGTCAGGATCAAAGAGGTCATCACTCACGAAGAGAGACTGGGGAGCATTAAGAATCGTATCTAGTATAGGAAGGGGAACTCAACGCCTTGGGCAAGCGGGTACTGGTCATAGATGACGCCAAGTTCATGCGGGCCATGATCAAAGACATTCTTGCCAACGCTGGCTACGAGATAGCCGGTGAAGCCGAGAACGGGCTGGAAGCTATCAGGCTCTACAAAGAATTGCGCCCGGACGTGGTCACCATGGACATCACCATGCCGGAGATGAACGGCGTGGAAGCCTTGAAAGGGATAAGAAAAATAGCTCCCGGTGCGAAGGTGGTCATGGTTACGGCCATGGGCCAAAAGGCCCTGGTCATAGAATCCATCCAGTCAGGGGCCTGTGATTTTGTTGTTAAACCGTTTCAGCCGGAGCGAATCCTGCAAACCCTGACCAAGGTGCTGAGCGCGTAACCTACATCTCGGCCAGCGGCGCGATCTTCCGGATCATACCAACCAGGGTTTTCGGTGCGTAAAAGACTTACTCACTTTACAAAGGCGGATGGTTCGCCTCAGGGTAAAGGTGAAGCATGGCTCTCTCTCTTTATCAGGAATAATATTACAGGGGCGGAATGGTGAACTGACATGAAAGTGAAGCGTTTTTACGGGGACCAGATGCCAGCCCTGCTCACCCAGGTCAAGTCCGAACTGGGTGGGGATGCCATTATCATCCAGTCTCGCAAGGTTCGCCGGGGCGGCATCTTGGGGATCTTCAGCCCGCCGCAGTTGGAGATCATCGCCGCGACTGAAAACGACGGCCCAAAGTTTGTGCCCAGCGGGGAAAAGGAAAACAGGCTCGATCAGTTGCGCCTCATCCAGAGCGACAAAGTCTCCAGGCAGGTGTCCGAACTCAAAAAGATGTTCGAGGAGAGCATGTCCAGCCTGCTGTGCGGCGCAGCCCGACAGGTTTTCCCCGGTTGCTTTGAGCAGGTTTTCCAGGGCCTCTTGACCAACGGGGTGCTTGAAGTTACGGCCAGGGAGATCGTCGATCGGACGATGCTTGGCGTCGACCGGTCGCTATGGCAGGACATGGATGCGATAAGGGACAATCTCCTGGCGATCGTTGCGGATTATTTCAAGGACTATACCGGGGAGGAGAGCGGGAAAAAGGAGCGCATCGCCCTGGTCGGCCCCACCGGCGTGGGAAAGACAACGACGCTGGCCAAGCTGGCCGCTATCGCCTCGGTCTTCGAGGGGAAGAAAGTATCTCTGATCACCATCGACACCTTCCGGGTGGCAGCCCTAGACCAGCTGCAGGCGTATGCGGACATCATTTCGGTGCCGATGGACGTGGCACACACTCCAAAGGAGCTCAAGAGCCTGCTCGACAAGCACCGGAGCAGCGATCTGGTGCTGATCGACAGCGCCGGAAGAAGCCCCTTTAATAAACTGCAAATCGCCGAGATCAAAGGCTTTCTGGACGTATGCCCGGAGTTGAAGATCTATCTGGTACTGAGCGTGGCCACGAATCAGAGAGACATGGACAGGATCATTCTAAGCTATGGAGCCTTTCCCATCTCCAAGATAATCTTTACCAAGTTGGATGAGACGACGAGATGCGGGGCGATCTTGAATACGGTCACCTCCTTTAAAAAAGAGCTGGCGTATTACACCACCGGGCAAAATGTGCCGGATGATATTGAAAAACCCATCCCAGCACAGCTAGCGAAACTGATCTTAGCGGAGGCATGAGGATGCAGGATCAGGCTGAGAACCTCAGGGTAATGGTCAAATCGCTTCAAAAAAAGATAGAGGACGAACTGTATCGCTCATCCCCGAAACGATGCCGGGTGATTGCCATCACCAGCGGCAAGGGAGGGGTAGGCAAAACCAATATTGCCCTGGGGCTGGCAGTCACCCTGGCCAAGGCCAACTATCGCGTCATGCTGATGGATGGAGACGTGGGCCTGGCAAACGTCGATGTCATTCTGGGCCTATACGGAAGGTATAATCTTACCCACGTGCTCCGGGGCGAGAAAGAGCTGAGAGAGATCATTATCGAGGGGCCTCATGGGCTGAAGATCATCCCGGGAGGGTCCGGCGTTTCCGAGTTGGCCAATGCCGATCCCAGGACCTTGCTGAGGATTTTTAAAGAAGCCACTTTTTTGGACCAGCAGATCGACTACTTCTTCGTCGATACCGGGGCCGGAATCTCCAATCAGGTCATGACGTTTCTTCTTTCCGCACAGGAGATACTCCTGGTCACAACACCGGAGCACACCGCCATCACGGACGCCTACAGCCTGATCAAGCTTTATCGCCAGAATCAGGGCCAGGGGAGCCTGAAAATTATAGTGAACATGACAGGCACCAAAGAGGAGGGTTATCTGGCTGCAACCAGGCTGCAGAAAGCGGTGCGATCTTTCCTGAATCTCGAATTGGACCTGCTCGGTTGCGTGACAGACGACCCGGAGGTTCAGAATGCAGTCAGCAGGCACGAATCTTACGTTATCGCTGCGCCATACTCTCCGGCCGCGCTGGACACGATTAAAATCGCCTCGGAGTTCGGAAGTATTCCGATCGAGCCTCCGTCGGGCGTTGAGAATTTCTTCAACTATCTGGTGTCGAACCTGAATGGCAAAAGGGAGAACTGCCAGACAAGCTGATCCGGAGCAGATTCCGGGAGCTTATCGAAAGAAGATTGATCCAGGCATCTGATCCTGAGCAGATTACGGCGGCCCGGTTCGGGGAAGATGCCGTGAGCCGTTAAAGGAAGGGGAGGATGATGATCAGTGGCCAGCGATAGCAGCACGCTTGCGGACAAGCTGCTCAGCTCCGCCAGATCCTTGGCGGAATCTTTCAACCAGCTCGATAAGAACAGAAAACTGTTATTTGGCTGCGGCGTTATCTTGATTCTGGTGATCGTCGCCTCCCTGGCCGCGTATGTCCTCAACCCGCACTACACCGCTCTGTATACGAATCTGGACACCCAGGACGCGGCCTCGATCGCTCAATATTTAAAGGATCAAAAAATACCCTTCCAGCTCGCTGATCAGGGCACTACCATCACGGTTCCGGAATCTCAGAAGTATCAGGTGCGGCTTGATCTGGCCAACAACAATCTGCCCAAAGACGATATAGTCGGTTTTGAGAGCCTTAACCAGAATACTTTCGGAGAAACTGAAAGCGATGAGAGAGTACGGTACAACATCGCCCTGCAAGGGGAGTTGGAGCGGACTATCGACAGGATTGACGGCGTCGAAGACGTTCGTGTGCATATAGTCAGCCCTGACCCGTCGCTTTTCGTCACCGATACCAGCAATGCCACAGCCGCCGTTCTCTTGAAGCTCAGACCGGGATACTCGCTGCAGGATTCCCAGGTGCAGGGCATCGCCCACCTGGTCGCCAGCGGGGTCGAGGGCCTCAAGCCGGAAAACGTGAGCATCCTTGATACCACCGGAAACCTTCTGTCAGACGACCCGGGCAGCGATGACACGGCCACTCTTACGACCGACCAGCTAAAGATGAAGCAGGCATACGATAGTCAGCTGCAGTCATCCGTACAGTCGATGCTGGAACGGGTGGTGGGGCCGGGCAATGCGATCGTGCGGGCCGACGCCTCCTTGAATTTCGACCAGGTGCAGATAACCAGCGAGAATTATGGCGACAAGCAGGTCAGCAGCGATCACACCGTCCAGGAGACCGCAAGCAGCTCTGGCGCGCAGGGAGCCCCGGGAACCTCCTCCAACATCCCCCTTTATCAACAGATCACCACCGAGGGCGGCAATCCTTCGAACACGACCGATGAAAACACCAACTATGACGTGGACACGCAGACCGAACAGCGAGTCGTGGCGCCAGGCCAGATCAAGCAGATCTCGCTGGCCGTGGTCCTGAACAGCGACCAGATGGATCCCCAGCAGCAGCAGCAGATCGAGAGCATGGTAACCTCGGCCGCAGGCATCGATCCGAGCAGGGGCGACAAGGTCACAGTGGCCGCCATGCCATTTAACAACGATTTGGCCAACCAGGCGACGGCCCAGATGAATACCGCCGAGAGCCGCCACGAGCTGTTGACAGGTCTGGAGATCGTGCTTGGATTCATCCTCTTTTTAGTGTTGTTGAAATACCTGGGCAAAGCCTTTAAAACCGTTGATATCCCGAAGCCTGCGGAGTCGATCTCCCAGGTTTCGGTTGACAATCTGATGGCGGCAAAACAGTTGGAGATGGCTAAAGCGGAAGAAAAGCATCAGGTCCTCGATCGGTTGCGTCAAGTAGTCAACAGCCAGCCCGGCGAGACGGTGGAAGTCCTCAGGGCCTGGCTCGCCAGCGAATAGGGAGGAGAAGAACCATGAAGACTGCTTTGCGTGGCAAGCAGAAGGCGGCAGTGCTGTTGCTCTCCCTCGGAGAAAGTACATCGTCGCAGATCATCGAGAAGCTGGAGGAAGGCGAGATCGAGCAGATTTTCCTGGAGATCGCCAACCTGGGCAAGGTCTCGTCCGAGACGATCGACGATGTCTCCACGGAGTTTTACGAGATGTGCCTGGCGAGCGATCACATCAACCCGGGGGGCGTGAACTCTGCCCGCGATCTGTTGGAGAAGGCCCTGGGCAAAGAGAAAACCGAGGAGATCATCAAACACCTGACCTCCTCGCTACAGGTGCGTCCGTTTGATTTCGCGCGCAAGGCCGACGCCGCTCAGCTTTTGAACTACATTCAGGGAGAGCACCCGCAGACGATAGCCCTGATCCTGGCTCACCTGGACCCGGAGCAGACGGCGTTGATCTTCTCGGGGCTCCCAGCCGAAAAGCAGGTGGAGGTTGCCTATCGCATGGCTGTTATCGAGGGCACGCAGCCGGGGATAGTGAGGGAAGTCGAAAATATCCTGGAAAAACAGCTCTCATCCGTAGTATCGAAGAACTACACCAGGGCGGGCGGGTTGAAACCGGTGGCGGAGATCCTGAACCGGGTCGACCGGGCGACAGAAAGAAGAATTATCGAGAGCTTCGAGGATCGAGACCCGGAACTGGCGGAAGAAATCAAGAAGCTGCTGTTCGTGTTTGAAGACATCGTCCAGCTCGATGATCGCTACGTTCAGATCGTCCTGCGTGAGACCGATACCCGTGATCTGGCCTTGGCGCTCAAGGGATCCACAGAGAATGTGAGCCAGAAGGTCATGTCCAATATCTCCAAGCGTGCGGCAGAAAACCTGCAGGAAGAGATCGGCTATCTCGGCCCTGTCAGAATCAAGGATGTTGAGGAGGCCCAGCAAAAAATCGTAGCAGTGATCAGGAGATTGGAGCAGCAGGGCCAGATCATCATCCTCAGGGGCGATGAAAACCAGGTTATCGCCTGATGCTCTTTCCTGGAATTGCCCGGCGTCCGACCGATTTTACCCCCCAGCGGGCGCCAGGCTTCCCGGAATACCGGACCGCTGCCCTCGCAGCGGGCAAACGAACATCGGGAGCAATAACAGATTGAATTCAGAGAGCCTCAGAGTAGATTTCAGCAGTGGAAGGGAGGTGAACCAGAGTGGTTAACGGATTGTACACAGCCGCCAAGGGGATGATGTCCTCGCAGGCGATGACGGACATCATCTCTCAGAACATCGCCAATGCGGATACTCCAGGTTACTGCAAGGACGAAGCGCTGCTCTCGTCTTTCCCGGGCATGTTCCTGTCCAGGATCGACAGCGATGGCACTGCCGCTGTCGGCCAGACGGGGACGGGCAGCGTGATCGACGGCACCTACACCTCTTTTGAAGACGGAGCGCTGCATGATACGGGAGATCCTTACAACATGGCCCTGCGCGGCAACGCCTTCTTCGCAGTAAAAGACGGGCAGGGGCAAACGTATTACACCAGAAACGGGGACTTTAGACTCGACCTGAACAATCAGCTGGTCACAGACAACGGCGACTCGGTGCTGGGGGTAAGCAACGGACAGGTGGAGCAGATCTTCGTCCCCGATGGCAAGCTGCAGGTGGCCAGCGACGGCACGTTGAGCGGCGCCGTTGACAGTCAAAAAAACCAGGTGACCAGCCTTTACCTGGCAGCCAGGCCGGCCGCCGCCTCATGGTCCAAGATCGGTGACTCCGCGTTTACAGGAACAGCATCGCAGGCATCGTCCGGCTTCACGGTGCAGCAGGGATCCAGTGAAGATTCCAATGTGAGTCCGATGTCAGAGATGGTCAGCATGATCAATGCCATGAGAGCGTATGAGGCCAACGCCAAGGTGATTCAGGCGACTGACAGTACGCTGGAAAGCGCGGTGACCAGTATCGGCAATGTGCAGTCTTGAGGCTGGACCCAGCAGGGAGGCCTCATCAGCGCTGATCGAAAGAGGCGCTTGAGAACTACAGGCTGAAGAGGAGGGTTTAAGATGTTACGGTCTCTTTATACTGCAGCTTCGGGCATGATCGCCCAGCAGTTCAATATCGACACGATTTCCAATAACATGGCCAACGCAGACACTACCGGCTTTAAAGCGGTCAGGCCGGAGTTTCAGGACCTGCTCTATTTAGACATTCAACAACCGACTCAGAATCCTACAGGAATAAGCGTCGGCCTGGGCGTCACGCCCTCGGGCACGGAAACCGATTTTTCGGAAGGCAACTTGCAGGAGACTGACAATCCACTCGATGTGGCCCTGAACGGCCCGGGTTTTTTTACTGTCAGTTCGGATTCGGCCGGCAGCAATAAGTTTTACACCAGGGATGGCAGCTTCAGTCTCGACGCCAACGGCAATCTGGTAAACGGCAGCGGCTATTTTGTCCTGGATAACAACGGAACGCCCATTGTGATCAACGGCTCCAGTTCCAGCTCGAGCAGCAGTTCCAGCTCGAGCAGCAGTCCCAGCTCCAACACCGACTCCTCGAATATAACCATCGGCACGGATGGCACGATCGGGAGCCAGCAGCTGGGGATCGCCGAGTTTGCCAACCCTGAAGGGCTGGAACGCACCGGCCAAAACCTGTACGAGGTCACGGCGGACTCCGGTGCTCCGCAGACCGCAAGCAGCAGCAGCTCCAGCAGTTCCAGCAGCTCCAGCACTCCCGAATACACTGTGCAACAGAATTTCTTGGAGGCATCCAATGTTCAGGTGGTGCAGGAGATGGTCAACATGATAACGGCACAACGGGCATATGAGCTGAATTCCAAGGCGATTACATGCTCGGATCAGATGCTTCAAATGGCCAATAACATGCGATCCAGCTGATAACGGGTGTTGGCAATGTGGCGGGAGGCTGTTAGCCGGCTGGAAAAACGGCCGCCGGGCAAGGAGGGATCTTTCTTGAGTGTCCAGGCGTCTTCACTGAACGGAGCGATTGGCGGTAACGGCAAGAACAACGATGACCAGCTAAAAAATGCCTGTCAGCAATTGGAGTCTTTTTTCTGGGAACAGATGCTGTCGGCGATGGACGAGACCATTCCCGAAGATGGGGAACTCGGAGACAGCTTTGCCAGCGGTGTTTACCAGGATATGATGAACCAGCAGTATGCGCTCCTGCTGGCCCAGTCGAACTTGAGCGACGGGTTGACGAATGTCATGTACCAACAGCTTGGCGGTAAATCCCAGGCAGCCGGGGCAACGGAGACCAGCCCCGAGAAGGGCGCACTCCAGCCTGGCGCCTCTCCCGGGAAGACGCCCGACGGGAGCGAGCCCGCTTGAACGGGTACCCGGTGGGCACCCGGGGCGAGGCGCCGGCTGCCGGCGGAGCGAACATCGTCAAACGGCTGCGAGGCTGTTTCCGGTGCGCTTTATCCGGCGCAGAGGCCGGACGACGCTAAGGACGGTTTTCGGGTTTTCAGGTTAGCTTTTGACGGAGGAGGATTGTCATGTCTGTCACGGGTACCGATCTCCAGACGCTGATCATGAGGTCCCCGGAAGTGGGAAAGATGCAACAGGCTCCGAAGACGGAGGAGCAGGTTGCAAACCAGAACTTTGCCACCGGACTGAAAAAACAGTCTGAATCTGCCGGCGAAACGATTCAGAATCCGCCGAAGACCGAGCAGGGCAAAATCAACAGGGATCAGGACAAGCAGGAGAAGCAGGCGCTGCAACAGCGCGACGGCCGGGAGCAGGATGAGGGCGGCGAAGAGGATGTATCCACCGCGCCAGACGCAGACGCCTCCGGCCAGATCATCGACTTCAGGATATGATAGCGAAGCGGGAAGGGGGATTGCCACCATGCTCTTGGATAGCTCGGTCTTGAATGTCCTGGAAAAGTCAATGGATATCAACTGGTTTCGACAGCAGTTGATATCCAACAACATCGCCAACGTCGATACTCCAAACTACAAGAGGCAGGATGTCGATTTTCAAAAATCGCTTCAGAATGCTCTCAGCAATACCCAGGTTGATGCCGGCGCCAGCGCGGAGCCGGGAGAGGCCGACGGCATGCAATCGGGCCTCCCGGGCGCCGGTGAGCAGCCGGTCATCGTCGAGCAGGACAACACCAGCGGCTCTGCGAACGGAAACAATGTGGACCTGGAAAATGAACTGGCACAGCAGGCCATGAACCTGCTTCAATACAACGCCATGGCCAGGCTAGAATCCGACCAGCTGAGCATGCTCAAGACAGCGATAACAGGAGGGCAGTAACCATGGGACTGTTTACAGGGATCGATATCAGCGGCAGTGGGCTGACCGCCCAGAGGCTGCGCATGGACATCATATCGGACAACATTGCCAACGCCAATACGACCAGATCCGGACAGGTCGATGCCAACGGCAAGCCAATACCGTACCGGAGGGAGTTTCCGATCTTCGAAGCCAAACCCTTTGCGCAATTTTTACAGAGCGTGGATGGCAGCATCGAAAGCGGCGGCAGCCCAGGGGTGAGCGTGACCGGCATAGCCGAGGACAACAGCCCCTTCCCGCAGGTCTATAACCCGGACCACCCGGATGCCAACTCCCAGGGGTATGTACAGATGCCCAATGTCAACATCCAGCAGGAGATGGTGGATATGATCGATGCCAGCCGCTCCTATGAGGCCGATATCTCAGCCCTGAACGCATCCAAGGATATGAGTACGAGCGCCCTGAATATAGGCAAATAATACTAATTTCAGTGGAGGGAAGCAGCCTTGGAAATTCAGTCGATACCATCTTTATTGCCCGTGCAGGCGCCGGACTCGCAGCAGAACAGCGCGCAGTCGGGGATCAGTTCCTTCAAGGACCTGTTGGATCAGGCGTTGCAAAGCGTGGACGCGCTTCAGAGAACGCGGAACAGACGGCCGAAAGCGTGGCGACAGGAAATGCCAGCAACTTCCATGAAGCGATCATAGCCAGCGAAAAGGCATCATTGGCGCTGACGCTCACGGCCCAGGTTCAAAACAAAATCATCGGCGCCTATAACGCCATGATGCAGATGCAGGTCTAATCATTCTGGTGCGATCACGTCCTGAAAGGTGGTGATGGTGTTGGTGGAGGTTTTGACACAGCCCGAAATCGATATTCTGATCAAGGCGATGCAATCGGGCGAAGCGACCGAGGAAACACTGCAGGAGCAGCCGAAACAGAGGATCAGGCCCTATGATTTTCGGCATCCGGATAAATTCTCCAAAGAGCAGATCAACACTTTTCAGGTCATTTACGACAATTATGCGAGATCGTTGGGCACCTACCTGTCTGTAAACCTGAGGTCTAATTTTTCTGTGTCCCTCATGTCCATAGAGCAGGTGAGCTATGAAGAATTCATTCACTCACTGCTGGATCCTTCCATCAGCATCCTGTTCAACACGGATCCTCTGGAGGGAACGGCCATCTTCGAGATCTCTCCCGAAATAATGTTTGCGTTGCTGGAGAGGTTGATGGGCGGCAAGGGGCATAAGACGACCTATCTCTTTCGGGGGTTGACAGAGATCGAGCACACCCTGATCGAAAATCTATGCCAGGAGATGCTCGATCTGAACTGTGAGGCATGGAACAACATCATCAATTTCAACCCCAAGATCGAACATATCGAGACAAACCCCCAGTTTGTGATGGTCGCCGCTCCGACTGAGTCGGGTCCTGCTGATCTCGTTCGAGATCAAGATCGACGAGGTGAGCGGGCTGATTCAATACGTGTTTCCCTACATCGTTCTTGAGCCGGTCCTGGACAAGCTCAGCACAAAGTTGTGGTTCGCCAAAACTTCTAAAGTCTCCGGCTCCAATAACCGTAATTATATAAGGAAGCAACTCCAATCGATAAGCATACCTGTCTGCGTGATCCTTGGCGACGCCACGGTCACTGTCCGGGAGCTGGTCGAGTTGCAGGTGGGGGATGTCGTTATACTGAACCGGAACAGGGATCAGCAGCTCGATGTTTTGGTGAGCGGTTCGAAGAAATACCTGGCTCGCCCCGGCCTAAGCGATAACAAGATTGCCGTTCAGATCACGGAACTGATGCCGGAAGCCGAAGATTATAACGAAGCCTAGGCGCCTGAGCCGTCCGTCTCCTTAGACGGCGGGCCGTGTCCGGCCTCACCAAGACGGAGAGAGGCGCCGGGTCGGGGTACCGGGGCGTCCGACCCGCTACAGCGGGTACCCCGGCCGGCTGGCTAAGAAAGAATCGGGTGCTGTCGGAGCAGGATCAGGAAGGGGGTGTTGCAAATTCCCAGGGAAGAGAATGCCGCAGCCGTTGAAACCAGTGCCGGCAAGCCGCGCAGCAGCATGCTCACGGCAATTTTCATCGTCCTCGTGCTCATCGTAGTTCTTGGCGCTGTCTCCGTGTTCTTTTTCGTCAGGCACGACTCCGGTACCGCGTCCGCGAGCGGGCGCCCGGCAGGCACGCAGGCAGCTGCATCCGATAAAGCCATCCTCTTTAACATGGGAGAGTTCACCACCAATCTGTCCGAGGGCAGCGATATGAAATACATCAAGGTCGCAGTCGTCCTCAGGCTCGACAACAATGCTCTGACCAATGAAATCACTGCCAAGCAGCCTATTTTAGATGATAGCCTGATCAGCCTTTTAAACAGCGAGACTGCTTCCGATATACTGACGGACCGCGCCAGTCTCAAGGCGAATGCCATGGCAGCTCTCAACGGCCACCTGAAGACCGGTAAAGTTATCGATATCTTTTTTTCCGATCTCGTGATGCAATAGCCTTTTGCAAAAAACTGCAGACAGTCACTAACTAGGAGACAAAACTGACTGGCCGGCCATGAGGGCCGTATCACAAACAGCAAATGATAACAGTTGTGCCATTTTTACAGTCCCTTACTGATGGGGTGTTTTGACAGATGGACATTACTACCATGATCGGCTTCATGCTGGGATTCGGCTCCCTGATCATCGCCTTTCTGATTGAAGGCGGCAAGATCCAGGCTTTACTTTCTTTCTCCGCCATGCTGATCGTGCTCGGCGGCACCATTGGCGCCACGTCAGTTTCTTTTGGTATGGAGGACTTAAAAAAGATGCCGAAGCTGATGTCTATCAGCTTGAAAGATAAGAAGTACGATTTCAACGAGTTGATTCAGCATTTTGTCAGCTTTTCCGAACAGGCCCGGCGCGAGGGCATCTTAAGCCTGGAAAACAATCTCGAACAGCTCGATAATGCGATGCTCCGGAACGGACTGCAGCTGATTATCGATGGCATCGAGACGCCGGTATTCCGGGACCTTTTAGAGAACGAACTCGCTTACATGGAAGAAAGGCATGCAAAGGGGATCTCGTTTTTTGAAACTGCCGGAGGTTTTTCTCCCACCATGGGAATCATCGGGACTGTCATGGGCCTCGTGCACGTACTCGCCAACATGAGTTCGCCCGAGGCGCTGGCGCCGGCGATAGCCGTCGCTTTCATCGCCACGCTGTACGGAGTGGGCCTGGCAAACCTTTTCTGGCTTCCGGTCGCGGCCAAGCTAAAAGGCAAGAGCAAGGATGAGATCCTGTACCATAGCCTCACCGTGGAGGGATTGTTGTCGGTTCAGGAAAAAGAGAACCCGAACTTCATCAAGGAAAAACTGCTGTCCTTTCTCAATGAAAGCATGATCAGAGGGTCGGTGAAACCGGGTGCCAAGACAGCTGCCGGCCTGGAGGAAAGAGAATCACAGCCGAACCAGGGAAAAGCGGCTGATTACCGATTTCAAGTATAAGCAAGGGGTCAGTGAAACATGAGACGAAAACCTAAGGGCGGCAAGGAAGGCGGACCAGGCATGGAACGCTGGCTGCTCACCTATGCGGACATGATCACCCTCCTCATGATCTTCTTTATCATGATGTATGTGATCAGCAACATCAATACGCAGAAGTTTCAGGCTTTGGCCAGGGTCCTCGGATCGGCTTTCGGCAGTTCCGACATCCTCAGCAACGGGAACGCGATCCTTCCCGAAGAGGTCAACAGCATGGGCCCGATTAACAGCGATACCTCGCAGCTGGCCTTGTTGCAAAAAGAGATCCAGGAACAGATTGCAAACGAGGGTTTCGCCGGAAAGGCATCGGTCAGCCTGGAGCAGCGCGGCCTGGTGGTCAGCATCGAGGACACCGTTCTCTTTGCCAGCGGTTCGGTGGACCTGACTCCCCAGGCCAGGCAGATCATCACCAAGCTGGGTTTGACGCTGAAGCCGCTGCCAAATTACATTTGCATCGAGGGGCACACTGACGACGTACCGATCAATACCCAGCAATTTCCTTCCAATTGGGAGCTGTCGGTGGCGAGGGCGACGAATGTGGTACAGGAGCTGATCGCCGATTGCGGGATTGACCCCGGCAGGCTGTCGGCAACCGGTTATAGCGAGTATCGCCCGGTTGTTCCCAACGACTCGGATGAGCACCGGCAGACGAACAGGAGAGTGGACATCCTGCTCCTTAACGGGAGCTTCAACGCGGTAGAGCCGAAGACATAGGCGCAATTGCGACGGCGGCGCCCGGCGGGGAACGCCCGCCAGGCTAACTGGTCAAAACGAGGGGGGGGAGTGGAGCATGACCGTTTCCAGGTACCGGGAGTCATTTCTTTGCGAAACAGCCGAGCACCTGCAGTCCATGGCCGAGTGCCTGCTGATCCTGGACCAGGGACCGGAAAATGAGGCTGTTCTGATCCCCGCCCTTCGTTCCGCTCATACCTTGAAGGGTATGGCGGCGGCCATGGGATATAAAAGCGTTATTGCCCTGGCCCATGAAATGGAAAGCGTTCTGATATCTTTTCAAAATCACAGCCTGAGGGTTAGCCCGGCAGTGATGGCCCTCCTCTTCAAGTGCCTGGACGCGCTTCAGATAATCCTCGATGGGAACGGAAGAGGGAGTTCTGCCTTATCCCGCCCCCTGATCCGGGAGCTGCGCAAATTGGGGGGCGCTGCCGGAGAGGGTTTTGGCAGCCTGTTTTCCGGCTCGCCGGCGTTTGCCGCAATGATATCCCCAAACGCCGGTATCCTGCTGCATAACGCCCCCGGTCAGGGCCGGCAGATCTTCAGGGCTAGCCTGGCCCTGGCGCCGGATGCGGCGATGAAGGCAGCGCGCGTTTTCATGGTTTTTAAAAAGATCACTGATCGGGGAGCGGAGATCATCGAGACAGATCCCCCCATCCAGGACCTGCAGGAAGAGAGGTTCGGTGACCGCTTCGATGTGGTGTTCTGCGCCCAGGAGCCGGCTGAGGCCTTTGCAGATTTATTGAGCAAGATCTCGGAAGTGTCCCTGTTGGACCTGGAGCGGCTCGAACCCGCGCTGATAAAGGCCACGCCCGGCGTGGCACCGCCCGCACTGCGCTCCACCTGCCGGGTGCCCGCCTTAGCCGGGTGCGCGCCCGCCGGACGGCCGGCTCGGGCCGAGGTGGGCCGGATGATCCCCGCCAAGCAGTTATTTGGCGGTCTTTCGCTGATGGTACGCCGCCTCTCACGCCAGTTGGAAAAAAAGGTCCGGCTGAAGATCCGGGGGGAGATGGCGGAGCTCGACCACGGCGTGGCCGGGGAGATCATGGAACCGCTCGTGCATCTGCTCAGGAATGCGGTTGACCACGGCATTGAATCGCCTGATGAGCGGGCGCGAGCCGGGAAAAGAAATCCGGCCTGCCTGACCCTGGCAGTCTCTACCGGTGAGAATGAAGTGCTCTTCGAGTTAACCGACGATGGCCGCGGCGTCGACCTGGACCTGGTCCGGTCAACAGCCGTGCAGCGGGGTTTGCTGGCCGAAGGGGTGGCCGCTGATGAGGCTGCCCTGCTGAGCCTGATCTTCGAGCCCGGGTTCAGCACCGCGGCGCTCAGCGACATCTCCGGGCGCGGCCTGGGCCTGGATATCGTCAGGAGCAAGATCGTCTCTCTTGGTGGGAGTGTTGACCTGAAAACCACAAAGGGACAGGGCGCCTCTTTTAAAATAAGGCTGCCCGCGCCGGCTGCAGAAACTACCGAAGCCGGGCTGGCCAAACATACGATCAGTATAACTGCTCAGAATGTTCATGAAGCTGTCTGATTCTGACGGACGAACGGAATGAAGTCCCGGGCAACAACCGGGCGCACGCCCGCTGAAGCGGGCACCCGCCGCTGAAGGCGGGTACCCCGGCGATGCAGCAAACTAGGACGGTACTAGTACTAAGTATCATCAACAGAACACTGGTATCAGATTATTTAATTCTGTCTAATGCGACCAAGTAGCGGGAGTTCCACAGCAGACTAGAACCGCCCGGAGGATACCCGGCAAACCGTGATGTTGTCCAGGGCGGAAGGGGTCGGGGTACCCGGCGGGTGCGGTCATAATCAGGCAGAAATAGCTGAGAGTAACCAATCAGGAGTGAATGGCTTTTGGATCCGATAAGCGCTGCTAAGATTGATCATACTGCTCGACAGACAGAGAGAGCTGCTACAAATAAGCCTGCGAACTTTCAGGAGACGCTCGAGGGACGGCTTCAGCAGGCGCTTAACGGCATGTTTCAGGACGCCGGCAGCAGGTATGGCCTCAATCCGGCGCTGTTGAAGGCGATTGCCGAAGCTGAATCAGGTTTTGATCCGGCGGCGGTGTCCGGAAAGGGCGCCGTCGGCCTGATGCAAATAATGCCCGATACTGCGCGCTCCCTGGGCATCGACCCTCGCGACCCCGCCCAGAGCATCCTGGGTGCGGCGAAATACATGCGTTCGCTGCTGGACGGGTTCAATGGAGATCTACGGCTGGCCGTTGCCGCGTATAACGCGGGGCCGGGTGCTGTCATGAAATACAACGGAGTCCCTCCCTATCAGGAAACAATGGAATATGTGAACCGGGTGGCCGATCTCATGCAAAAGTATGGAAACGACGGGCAGGGCGGGATCCCAACCGGGAACGATCTGTCGAATTCGCCGGAAGCCGGTTATGGTGAGAGCGGCGCCACAGCAGCCTCCGCAGCGGATCAGATGCTGCAGGGCTCCGGCACGGCGGCAACTGCAGCCGGGGCGTCGGATCTGCTGCAGATGTGGATGCAGTTCGAGCTGGTATTCGCCTTATCGCAATTGGAGTCATCCAGCAGTTACGACGGAGGGAAGGGTTGAGGCTGATGTCAAGCAGGATTTTGAAAGCGGCTTCGGTAAGAGTGTCCGCCACTCTACCCCTGGAAACCGTGGATTTCAACCATCCTGGGGTATTTCAGATGCAGCAGACCACCGGCGACGAGATCGAGATGATCATTGCCGAGACCAGGCTGATCACCTGTCAGCTGTTAAATGACGCCAAAATGCAGGCAGAAGCGGTTATTGCCGCAGCCGAGGAACAGGCTGCGCAGCTTCTGGAGATGGCAGCAGCGGATGCCCAGGCAATCGAGGAACAGGCCAGACAGGCCGGCCATGAAGACGGGCACCGGGAGGGGCTGCTGGGGCTGACGCACGAAAAGGAAAAATTTGAGGGCGAGCGTACCTTGTACAGAAAAAAGATGGAACGGGAAAGGCTGAAGATGATCAAGGAGCTAGAGCCCTCGTTGATACAGTTGGCCGTTCAGATAGCCAGGAAGGTCGTGCATGCAGAACTGAAGCAGTCTCCGGAGCAGATCTTCAAAATAGCGGAGTCGGTACTGGCACAGGTTAAAGAGTCCGGCCGGATCATCCTGAAAACCAGCCCGGCTGACAGCAAGATGGAGGTGCCCCTGCCGGACGGAGGCGAGGGCGGCATGAGGATTGAAGTGGTGGGAGACGATGCTCTGAAGCGTGGCGATTTCATCGCCAAGACCTCTTTTGGAATGATCGACGGCACGATCGAGGGTCAGCTCGGAGAGATCGAGCAGCGGCTGATGGAGGTCGCCAGAAATGATTGATCTTCACAAGTATATCGACTTTATCGGGGGCTTCGATCCGATCAAGTACCGGGGCGAGATCACCAGGGTGATCGGCCTGACCATCGAATCACACGGGCCTCCCGGCAGCATCGGGGAACTCTGCTACATATCCGCCGGAGATGCCCGGATCAAGGCTGAAATCGTGGGATTTCGCGGCCAATCGACGCTGTTGATGCCTCTGGGAGAGATGCATCAGGTGCGGCCTGGATGCCAGGTCATAGCCTCCGGAGACCTGTTCCGGGTGCGGGTCGGGTCGGACCTGACCGGGCGCATCCTCGGCGGCCTGGGTGATCCGATCGATGATGGTGAGCCGATCCTGACCGCGGATTGGAGGCCGGTCAGTTCAGTTCCGCCCAATCCCCTGAAGCGCAAAAGGATCCAGGAATCGCTCTCGCTGGGGATCAAAGCCATCGATGGCCTGCTTACCGTCGGCAAGGGGCAGCGGATGGGGATCTTTTCCGGCAGCGGGGTTGGCAAGAGCACCCTGTTGGGAATGATCGCCAGGAACACAAATGCCGATGTCAATGTCATCGCCCTGATCGGTGAACGCGGCAGGGAGGTGAAGGAATTTATCGAAAAAAACCTCGGCCCCGAGGGGTTGCAGCGCTCAGTGGTGGTGGTCGCCACTTCTGACCAGCCGCCGCTGGTCCGGATCAAGGGAGCGTTTGTGGCCACCGCCATTGCCGAATATTTCCGGGAGCAGGGCAAAGACGTACTGCTGATGATGGATTCCGTCACCAGGTTTGCCATGGCCCAGAGAGAGGTCGGGCTTGCTGTCGGGGAACCCCCGGCGACCCGGGGCTACACTCCTTCAGTCTTCGCCAGCCTGCCAAAGCTTCTGGAGCGTGCCGGCTCGTCGCATACGGGCACCATCACCGGTTTGTACACCGTACTGGTGGACGGGGATGATTTCAACGAGCCAATCACCGATGCGGTCAGGGGTATCCTGGACGGCCACATCCAGTTGTCGCGCCAGCTGGCGTCGCAGAACCACTACCCGGCCATCGATGTGCTGGGCTCGGTCAGCCGCCTGGTGAACGACCTGGTGCCGCCAGATCACCTGGAACGAGTCGGGCATTTCAAGAAGATCCTGGCCACCCACCAGGAGGCGAAAGACCTGATCGAAGTTGGTGCTTACAAGGCTGGAACCAGCGGCCAGATCGACGAGGCGATAGCGATGATCGAGGGATGCCGGGGTTTTCTCAGACAGAGAATCGATGAGGCGTTCACCTTTGACGATACGAAAAGCCTTCTCTGCAAGCTGATACCACGTTAATTGGAGGGGCACTACCATGAAGCGTTTCCGGTTCCGGCTCCAAAAATCCCTTAACCTCAAGCAGCAGCAGGAAGATCTGCAGAGGCTGCTGGTTGTCAACGCTCAAGCCGCATACGACGAGGAACGGAGAAAGCTGGAGGCAATTGACAGGGAGATTCTGAGCCTGCTGGCATATGGCGCTGCCCTGCGGCAAAAGCCCCTGGATATCGAGCTGCTGTTAGCCGCTGAGTCCTATTACTCGTTTCTGGCCAACCAGAGAGAGTCGCAGGCTGCCGTGGTGGAAAGCTCGCTGGAGGCGCTCATTGGCGAAAGGGAAAAGCTGCTGGCCTTCCAGAAGGACCGCAAGCTCCTGCAGCTGCTCAGGGAGAAGCGATGGCTGGGATATTACCAGGATTACCTGCAAGAGGAGCAAAAGATTCTGGATGAGGTCGGAACGATCAGCTCGAGGGGAAACAGGAGGCTGCAAGCATGAAATCATTTGGGCTAGTGCTTTTATGCATCATTATACTGGCCGCGGCCGGGATTGCGACAGCACAGTTCACCGGCCTGGTCCATGTCAACAGCCTGCTCTCCCGCCTGCCGCTGATCAGCACCTCGCAGAGCCAGCCGGCGCAGGCGTCCGGGGGGCGCCCGGCCGACGCCGCCTCATATAACTCTCTGCTGCTGGCAAACAGCAAGTTGAAACAGCAGCTGGCGGCGCTCCAGGCGCAGGTTGCCCAGGCGAATGGAGGCCAGCCGGGATCCGCGGCCCAAAATGCGGGCGGCATTACCACCCAATCGATTGCGACTGAGCAGCCGGAGACATACAAGGACCTGGCCGGTTATTACGCCGATATGAAACCGGCCGCTGCCGTCGCCATCCTGGGCAACCTGGACCCAAACATGGTCGCCGGCATCCTGTACGAGATGAACAAGGACCAGGCCGGCCAGATCCTGGCCGGCATGGACCCGGCACAGGCCGCCAAGGTGATCAAGCTCATTGCCAGCCTGAGCAACGCCAACCCGGATCAACAGAGTGACCAGGGAATGGAGGCGACACCTTGAGCCTCTTCGTCAGGGTAGCAAGCTATCGCAGGCGCGCAGCGCCTGGCTGGTGGTTCATGCTCCTGGCCGGGTATGCGCTAGCCGGGTGCCCACTTGTGGGCGCGGCCACGCTGGACAACCTTCAATACCCGCAGCCGGTTCCCATGGCGCCCCCCAGCGTCGCCGGCATGCTGCTGCGCCTGTTTCTCAGCCTGGCGATCGTGCTCGGGCTGATCCTGGTGCTGGTCAAGCTGCTGCAGAAGAACAACCTGCTTGCCAGGCAGGGCTCCTGGGCAAAGGTGGTGGACCGGGTTGTCATCGGGCCGAACAAGACTCTGATACTGGCCGAGATCTTCGGAAAAGTATACGTGCTCAGCGTCACCGATCATAATATCTCCACCCTGCTGAACGAGCAGGAGATCGATCTGTCCCAGTTCAGCCAGGTCGTGGCCGATGTCGAGCGCAAGCGCGCCCTGCCCGCGTATCTTGGCAACAATTTCTTGCAAGTGTTGGAATCGAAGCTGGGCGACTTGAAGAAGAGCTACCGGGCGTCTGGAAGGGGGAGCAGCTGAGGTGAGATTGAGCAGAAAAGCCATGGTTGCAGCCGCCTCCCTGCTCCTGGCGGTGCTCCTGGGCTGCACGCTGCACGCCTGGCGGGCCAGCGCCGCCGGCATTACCGTGCCCGGCCTGAGCCTGAATATAGGGACCTCGAGCAATCCACAGGACGTTTCCAAGTCGCTGGAGATACTGCTGCTGCTCACCGTACTCTCGCTGGCGCCGGCCATCCTGATCATGATGACCTCGTTCATCCGGATCATCGTGGTCTTTTCCTTCCTGCGCAGCGCCCTGGCAACGCAGACGACGCCGCCCAACCAGGTGCTCGTCGGCCTGGCCCTCTTCCTGACCCTCTTTATCATGGCTCCGACCTTCCAGCAGATCAACACCGCAGCAGTGCAGCCGTACCTGCAGGGGCAGATAACCCAGGCGAATGCCTTCCAGCTCGGCATGGACCCGCTGCGCACCTTCATGTTCAAGCAGACCAGGCAGGACGATCTCGCCCTGTTCATGTCCTTTGCGAACCTGCCCAAGCCTCATAATTACAGCGACATCCCGAGCTACGTGCTGATCCCGGCCTTTGCCATCAGCGAGCTGAAAACCGCCTTTGAGATCGGGATCATCCTTTATGTGCCATTTCTGATCATCGACATGGTCGTGGCGAGCACCCTCATGTCCATGGGCATGATGATGCTGCCTCCGATGATGATCTCTCTGCCTTTCAAATTGCTCCTGTTTGTCTTGGTGGACGGATGGGGTCTCGTGATCAGGTCGCTGGTTCTGAGTTTTCATTAGCGGCAGAACAGCCGCAGGCAAGTAATTTCAAGGAGGTAATCAAGTGACAGAAGGCTATGTCGTAGCTCTCGGCCAGAATGCGCTCTACACCGCGCTGCTGGTCGCCGGCCCGCTGCTGGCGGTGAGCCTGCTCATCGGGCTCACGGTCGGCATCTTTCAGGCAACGACCCAATTGCAGGACATGACCCTGAGCTTCGTCCCCAAAATCATCGCGGTGCTCACCGCCGTGGTCCTGCTGGCGCCCTGGATAATGAAGATCCTGGTCGCTTTCACGCAGAACCTGTATCTAGGCATACAGTACCTCACCAGGTGAACGACGGTCTCTGGCACGGCAGAACCTGGATTCTTGGATTATGGCCTCACCAGATGGGCGGTCTTTACAAAACCTGGATTCTTGGCACTCGTGGTCTCACCGGATGAAGGTGAGCCTCCATGCCGGCGTGGTGAAAGCGGCCGGCGCCTGGGCAGTTGAGCTTTTCAATATTCCGCCAGGGGTGAACGTATGCAGTGGGATCTCTTTCTGTACCAGGGCCTGACTCTCTACCTGCTGATCTGGGGGCGGGTGGTAGGCTTTATCCTGACGGCGATCCCGTTCAGCGGCAACAGCATCCCGGTCCAGATCAAGGTGTGGCTGGCCGCGTTGCTGGCGTTCCTGGTTTTTCTGGTGACCTACCAGCAGCCGCTGCAGATCTGGGCAGCCTGCCCGGGTATATTCTGCAGTTTGGGGGGGAGGTGCTGATCGGCTGTGTGTTGGGCTTTATCACCCAGATCGTCTTTGCCGTGTTTCAACTGGCGGGACAGCTGATCGATACGCAGATCGGCTTTGGAATAGTGAATGTCATCGATCCGCAATCCGGCATCCAGGTCCCGATCTTCGGGAACTTTCAGTACCTGCTGGCCCTGTTCTGTTTTCTGGCGATCAACGGGCATCACATGCTCCTGACTGTTTTGACCAAGAGCTACCAGTTGCTGCCGATCGGCGGAGGCGTTCATTTTAATGGCACTTTTTACGCCTTCATTTTCAATCTGGGCGGACAGATGTTCTTAGACGCCTTCAAGCTGGCGCTTCCGGTTTCAGCCTCCCTGTTCGTCGCCGACCTGGCGGTCGGGGTGCTGGCCCGGGCGGTGCCGCAGATGAATGTTTTCATGGTGTCCATGCCGCTCAAGATCGGCATCGGCCTCGGTTTGATAATGATCGCCTTTCCTGTAGTCGTGTGGGCGTTCGAGATGGAGTTCAGCTCCCTCTTTCAAAATTACAATAATCTTTTGCTAATACTGAGACGGTGATTACAGCTGGCTGGCGAGGACCGTACAGAACAACCGACTCCAAAACGCAGGGAGGAAAACCGGAAGAAGGGCATGGTGGCGCGCAGCGTCGAAGTGAACTCGGCCCTGATGCTCCTCGCCGCCTTCTACTCGTTGAAAATCCTTGGATTATGGATGGGCGGCCGCTCGCTGGCTTTTACGCAGCAGATCATGGAGATGATGGGCCAGGGGTGGGGCAGCACCACCTTCAACCAGCTTCTCAACTTGGCGGTAACAGCTTTTGCGGAGATCGGCATCCCCATCATGCTCATCGCCATGGCGGTAGGCTGTGCTGCCAACGTTGTCCAGGTCGGCTTCATGTTCGTGCCAAGCCTGATCATGCCCAAGCTGGAGAAGATCAATCCCCTGGAAGGCTTCAAGCGGATCTTTTCACGGCGGGCGCTGGTCGAGCTGCTGAAGGCTGTCATCAAGGTCGGGGCGGCGGGCTATATCGCTTTCGTGGTCATCAAAACGAACTCCTTCATCTTTCCGCGGCTGTTGGATATGGAGCTGCCCAATACCATATCGGTGATCGGCAATATCACCGGCACCATCATCTTGAGGGTGGGAATGTTCTTCCTGGTGCTGGCGGGAGCCGATTACGCCTACCAGTACTCGGAGCATATGAAAAGCATGCGCATGACCAAGCAGGAAATCAAGGAGGAGATGCGGCAGTACGAGGGAGATCCCCAGGTCAAGGGCAGAATACGCCAGCGGCAGCGCCAGTTTGCCATGCAGCGCATGATGCAGCAGGTGCCCAAGGCGGATGTGGTCATCACCAACCCCACGCACTATGCCGTTGCCCTTAAATACGAGATCCACAGGGATCGGGCGCCCATCGTCCTGGCCAAGGGGATTGACGAGATCGCCCTGCGGATCAGGGAGATCGCCCAGGAACACGGGGTGATCCAATACGAGGATCCCATGCTGGCACAGACCTTGTACAAGACTGTGGAGATCGGGAAGGCGATACCTGAAAACCTCTACGAGGCGGTGGCCAACGTGCTGGCCTTCATATACAGGCTGCGGCCGGGCTATTTTAAGAATTATAGAAGGAGGTAGCGGCGACAGATGCCGGACTCATCCCTGACAGCGCGCCAGTTTCGTTACAATGACATCATAGTGGCCGTGGCGATGATCTTGGTCGTGGTCATGATGATCATCCCGCTGCCGCCGAGCCTGCTCAGCGTGCTGCTGATCTTCAACATCGCCATCTCCCTGCTGGTGCTGCTGGTATCGATGTTTGTGCAGGAGACCCTGGATTTTTCGGTATTTCCGACCCTCATTCTGATCGTGACGATCTTCAGGCTCTCTCTGAACATATCCACCA
>CAWEDD010000001.1:0-132037 GCA_963807495.1 uncultured Peptococcaceae bacterium | reverse complement strand
AAGCACTATGCGGATAACGTGGGGATGATGCTCCTGAACCGTTGTTAGCAGTTTCCACCCATTCATGCCCGGCATGCGCATATCCAACACCACAACACCGATATCATGCTCTGCCAATATCTCGAGCGCCTTGGCGCCGCCTTCCGCAAAAAAGGTCTCCCATCCCTGTTTGCTTCGCAGTATCCGCTTCAATCCCCGGAGGTATATCGGGATCATCATCGACGAAAAGGACGCTGATTTTCATAGCAATCTCCCTTATTGCTCTTTATTCAGGCTATTACGTAGGGGCAGCTGGATGGTGAAAGTGGTACCAACTCCCACGTCCGATCACCTGGATGCTCCCCCCGTGCTTGTTGACAATAATATCGTGCGACCCCCGTCCCTGGCCGGTGCCCCTACCAACCTCTTTGGTGGTGAAAAAGGGGTCGAATATGCTGTGCATAATCAATTGAGGGATACCGATCCCTGTGTCGCCGATGACGATCTGTACAACGTTCCCGCTGTTTCTGGTCTTGATTGTGATCCTGCCCTTCCCGGGACCGCCGTCTATTCCCAGATCGCCGCGGTATGGCCGATCGCCTGGGCAGAGTTCACGATCATATTCAAGACCACCTGGTTGATCTCATCGATGACGCAGTTCACTAGAGGAAGGTCCTGTTCCAGATCGAAGACCAGATCGGCAACATACTTCCATTCATTCTTACAAATCGTAGCGGTTCCTTCAATTGCCTTATTGATATCTGATAAAGTTTTCTCACGGCTGCCCGAGTGGGAAAAATCCTTCATCGCCAACACGAGCTTGTCACGTGGCGATCCCGTTGAAGGATTGGTCGATTGCCTGGGGGATCTCCGCCGTCAGAAACCCGACATCGATCTGCTTTTCCAGTTGTCTCACGCTGGCGACAGGGCCGGCGGGAATGTTTTCTCTATCGGAGCGATCCGATGCCTGTAGGCCCCGATCAGCTTGCAGATATCGGTAAATCCGTCACGTAAAGCGCGTATTGTCACCCAGATACTGCATGGGGGTATTGATCTCGTCGCGATCCCCGCCGCCAGTTGTCCGATCGATTCTAATTTCTGTGATAATATCTGCTGCGCCTCGACTTTTTTTTCGGTGACATCAATGATCACTCCTACCATGCCCGCCAGGCGCCCTTCAATATCTTCATACGGCGCCTTGTTAGAGGTAACGTCATGATCGATGCCATCTGTATACCGCAGTCGCCTTTGAAGCTTTGAACGCTCCGGGCTTCTGAACAGTTCATGTCCATCTTATAATAACTATCGGCCAGTTCTTCGGTGAAATATCGTAGGAAGTCTTCCCGATAATATCTTCTTTCGCGAGGCCGAATACATTTGCAAAAGCCTTGTTGTTGACATCCCTCGAAGACCCAGTCCAGGTTCTTGTAATAGATGGGTGACGGGATGCATCGATCAGGGCCTGCAGGAAATGCAACTGCTCCTCTGTTTTTTCTTGATCCGCCATTTAACTCACTCCCGGTATTTGGCTTGTGTGGTGTTGCAAAGGGACATTCCCTCAAAGATGGTGTGTTCCCTTACCTTAAAAACGGTGTATCCATACCTCGTAGAGGATGTATCCCCTTTCCACTATCTATTTCGGTATTGCCCCTTTGACCTTAACCGGGATGCGCAAAATCGTCATCAAACAACCGCAATGTTCGACAGGAGCGGAACAACCGGGTAGAATATACCGAAGGGATAACTGTTTCGGAGGCAGGCATCGAAGCCCCCCCTTTTTTAAGAATGGTATAGCGCCGGGCTATGTCCTGGTAACTGCTTTTCAAAAATCCGAACGGGAGATTTCTGCCTTAACAATTATTGCTGACATATCTGCGCCAACACAAACGGCTGCAGAAAACGGGATCAATGCGATAGCCGGCAAACATTAGATAAAAACAAAACAATTCGGGGGTGTTTTGCGCTATGCCAATCGTGACGGTACAGCTTGGCCGTGGCCGCGATGCCAGCGTGAAGAGCAGGCTGGCAGGGGAGATCGCCAAACTGCTGGCAGACACACTGGATGTCGATCCGGAGTGGGTGACTGTTTTGTTTCAGGAATTCGATCGGGAGAATTGGTCAACCGGTGGTCGTCTTCACAGCGACCGGTTTGGCCCTGGATATGGGCGGCAGGGCGTGGAGTAAGTCGGGAAAGCTACCCGGCGGCGCCGGGGTTGCGAATCCCTCTTCCAATGAAGCCAATGAAATCTAACGCCGCAGGCGGGGCGGTGCGGTTGACAAAAGTGGCCGGTAAGCCGTCAGCCCAACCACCTTGCTTTCTTTCTTGGACTGTTACGATTATTATCTCAATGCAAGCCGTGGCTTTTGCCACCCGCTTCAGATTTAAAGCTCATATTGGGGAGCAAGGGTTTTGGTTATTTTTCTGAAAAGAGGTAATATCTAAATAAACGAATTTTTATGGAGGGAAGTTGCATGGATGAGACCGTGGACAAGCTAATATCTGAGAAGGACTTCATCCCAGGCACCAAGATGAGGATTATCTCCAGGGGCAGCCTATGGGAGGAATGTGATTCAGCCATCATCTGGTGCGGCAAGTGCTCTTCGCATGAAGGAGTCGAAATGCAGGCGGAAAATGTGTATACCCTTGGTTCTATTAATAGAGAATTGAGTGAAAGGGCTTACCTGGAAATTAAAAAACATATCCCCAAGATTATTAAAGAATATATTCCTGTAATCGAAAAAAAGAAAGCGGTGCGCAGGGAGTCCCATGATTTTAAGGTGTATGCGGGCAAATCACTAAGAACCATGTGCGAAGAAATTGTCATGTTCAGCCTTTATCTCGAAGACAAGGAATTTCACGGCAGGGTGTTATGGGAGGGAGCTTGTCCACAGAGAGCCTGGAAAAGGCTGTGGTTCAGCTAAGAAGTCATATCGATTCTTCGCACAGCCAAGAGAAGAATCACATTTTAAAATATTCCACGCAACCTGATTACCTGTGACACTCACTAACCCCCTGAAGGGGGTAGGCTTCTAAGCAACTCCTACGGTATGGCCTGTCTCTTGCGTGACTCCGTTTCCGGGTGGTTGACCCGAAGGCTTGCTCAGACAACTTTGGCCCGTGTCCAGGCTACTACTACGATTTGATGGGTGCTTTTTTTCGTGAATAGGTGCTGCAGATGCGGCGGGCACTTGGAGGGAGCGCTCCCTGAGAGGATGCAGCGCTCAATGAAACAGGAAGCGGGGTTTGTAGAAATGAAACCCCCGGAGCATTATCGAAGCCCGGGGGTTTACAATTTCTTACACCGGTTGCGACAGGATAATCATGGGTTTTTAGCTTCTGAGGTTTTCTTGGGCCTGAAGAATAGAAGGTAAATTATCTCCAAGATGCCTACCGTATTCACAATGAGCATAACCACGTACCAAGCAGTTTGACCATTACGCGTTGCGTGCCACAAAGCGATCCCTTTCCAGACAAGGCTCCATATAATCAAGATGCTCAGAACCCATGGGTTAAAGTAATTGAAAATATGGACATGCATCCGTGTCACCTCCTCAGTCTTTATTTAATTCTTTTTAAAAGTACTCAAAATAATCAAGCCTGCTATTATATTTGTAATCTATCATCAGCACTTACTCCATATGATCACTTTTTAAATGCTATGTATCATTATAACAAGTGTTATTAATAATATAGAAGATTGATCTACAAGTTCAGTTCAAAAATTGGTAATCTGTTTAAAACATCCTAACGTAAAGGTTGGTTGGAAAAAGCTCTATGAAAGACGCAATCCATGCTCTCAGGCAGCAATCGCTGCTTGAGGAATATTTTGCTTCTTGAGCGGGCATTGATCCAGAGTTATATTGAAGGCAGGAGGTGAGAGGATGACCAAGCGAATAGCTGGATTTCTGTTAGTTCTGTTGCTGCTGGCCGCATCAGCCCCTGCAGCGGCCTGGGGGGTGGCGGCGAGCCCTGCCGCAAGCCTGCCCAGCGTCACCATCGGGAGCATTGGCCAGCCGATCGGTAATATCACTATCACTGAGAACGCGGCAGGGGCGCTATCCAGCACCGTTACCTATTCCACTCCAAGCAGCCAGGTAGCCGAACCCGTCACCACCAGTTCACCTGCCATTCTCAGGCTGCTGCTGCCCCCAGGAGTAACCTTTACGAGCACTCCGGCGGTCTCGGTGACCTCCGGCGATTTGCAGATCGGTGAGGTGGCTAGCAACCAGTTGCCTGGTGACCAGGGATACCTGGACATACGTATTGTAAGAAGTAGCACTGTTCCTTCTGCGATTGAGGTCAGCGGCATCGAACTCACCCTGGACCGCACGGTGCCCGAAGGCCAGATCATCCTTAGAATTCTGAGGAACTGCAGTCGACCAGACCCAGCTGCCGCCGGAAGGACTGCTAGCCAATCCGGAACAGGAGAACTCGCTCTTTCAAAACGCCGTGGATGCCGCCGCCCTTCCGGTGGCTGTCTGCATCACTCCCGCGGCTGCAGGGGGGGTGCCGGTCCCTGTGAACACAGTTTTTAAAATCGGCGAGTCGAACTACACTACAGCCAGTGGGACGGCAGCGATGCTTGAAGTAGCCCCCTATATCAAGGGCGGCCGGTTTATGGTACCCCTGCAGGGACTAGCAGATGCGGCGAGATTGGGCGTCACCTGGAACCCTGCCGGCATCGTTACAGTGTTTGGCAACAACAACAGCACGATAATGATCACAATTGGCAGCAAGACCCTGCAGGTCAACGGAACAGACGTTGATATGGACGTGGCCCCGGAGATCGTCTCGGGGCGCACCATGGTCCCGATATCATGGCTGGCCAAGGCTCTGGGACTGAATGCTGTCTGGGATGGCGCCGCCCAGGCCGTCATGGTCACTGCTGCCATGTCTGGAGGTACCGGCTTGTGATGTGAACTGGCGGCCAGCCCTGCCAAGTTGATTAAATTCCAATCTGGAACTATTGAAAGAGCCCCCTGAGTAATGGGGGCTCTGACGATTATTCAGCTTCGTCCAAGATTCACGCTTCGTCCAAGGCTTGGCTTTGCCTGAGGCCGTGTCCAGCAGGCCCCACCCGGAGGCCATTAAGGAAGGCGGTGATACCGGGACGCCGGTTTTGGCTATACTGCAGGCAAAGCCTGCACCTGGCCGAAGCCGCCGTAGCCAATGTAAAAGTATCCGCTGGTGCTTGTCAAGCCCGGGTTGCTGTTGCTGGTAAGGCGCACCTGGAAATTGGAGCCGGTGGCCTGGAAGAAAGATACATGCCAGCTGTAATTGCCGGTTCCATTCCGGCCGATCGTTGTCTCATAGGCTATGGTTGTATAGAGCCTGCCTCCCCTGAGGAGGTCGATCCGGACTGTGGATCCGGGGTTGCCGGTGTACTTCCAGGAGATCAGGTTGTATTGTCCCCGGTACCAGATCGCACCACTTGTGGGATAGGTGACGGTGATGCTGCTGGTGCTGGGAGGCGGAGCCGGAGCGCTGATCGTGAAGCTGTTGGAGGTGGCGCTGCAGGATGCGGTGCTGGTGCTGGTGACCTGGATCGCATATGCGGAGCCGGCTGCCAGGCCGGACGGGATCGCCCAGCTGTAGCTGCCCGAGCCGTTGCTGCCGATCGCCGTGCCGCTGCTGATAGTGCTGGCCACGGCGCCGTTGTTCAGCAGGACCAGCCCGACAGCTGATCCGGGGTTGCCGGTGTACTTCCAGGAGATCTGCTGCGTGCTGCCCGCCTGCCAGCTGGCGCCGCCCGCCGGCGCGGTGACGGTGATGCTGCTGGTGCTGGGAGGCGGAGCCGGAGCGCTGATCGTGAAGCTGTTGGAGGTGGCGCTGCAGGATGCGGTGCTGGTGCTGGTGACCTGGATCGCATATGCGGAGCCGGCTGCCAGGCCGGACGGGATCGCCCAGCTGTAGCTGCCCGAGCCGTTGCTGCCGATCGCCGTGCTGCTGCTGATAGTGCTGGCCACGGCGCCGTTGTTCAGCAGGACCAGCCCGACAGCTGATCCGGGGTTGCCGGTATACTTCCAGGAGATCTGCTGCGTGCTGCCCGCCTGCCAGCTGGCGCCGCCCGCCGGCGCGGTGACGGTGATGCTGCTGGTGCTGGGAGGCGGCGCCGGAGCGCTGATCGTGAAGCTGTTGGAGGTGGCGCTGCAGGATGTGGTGTTGGTGCTGGTGACCTGGATCGCATATGCGGAGCCGGCTGCCAGGCCGGACGGGATCGCCCAGCTGTAGCTGCCCGAGCCGTTGCTGCCGATCGCCGTGCTGCTGCTGATAGTGCTGGCCACGGCGCCGTTGTTCAGCAGGACCAGCCCGACAGCTGATCCGGGGTTGCCGGTATACTTCCAGGAGATCTGCTGCGTGCTGCCCGCCTGCCAGCTGGCGCCGCCCGCCGGCGCGGTGACGGTGATGCTGCTGGTCTGCGAGCCGCCTCCCGCTTGAATGTTGATTGTCTCCGGTTGCATGGAATCGTAGCTGAAATTCTGGCTTGCCGGCGAGAAGGTATAATTGGCCTTATCCGGCGTCAACTGATAGGGCGTTCCTTCTTCGAAGCCTGGCTGGCTCCATTTACCGTTGTTGTCAGTGGTGACTGCTGCAGGTACAGGATCGGTGCCGCCCTGTTTCGCAAAAGCGATGGTGACTCCTGCGAGCGGTTGCTGGCTAGAGTCGACCACCGTGCCGGAGAGGGAATAGGTATCAGTTGCGGTCTTATCGTACATTGCTTCAGCTTCGAAGAAGTTGTTCTGCGCATAACTGTAGCTGATCCAGCCATAACCGCCGTAGTTCCCCCAGCCGGTGCCCCAGGAGTTGATGAACTTGAAGGCTCCGGACCCATCATCTGTCTGGTGGCTGTCGTCGTAGCCAACGATGCAGATGGCATGGCCTCCGGCGCTGCTTCCGGACACGTCGCTTTGGGCGATATTTCCGCTAGTTTCCCAGCCTGCGCTCCAATAGACGCTTGTGCCGGCCACGATAGGGCCGTTGGACAATGCGGATTTCATATCGTCGATATCCGGTGTGTTCTGGAAAATCGGGGTCCAACTCTGAGAAGGAAAATAGGATGCGCGCTGGCGCTGTTCCGATGTGGGTTGGGTGGTACAGTCCTGGTCATTGTAGGGCATGTCGTCCAGGGTATCGCATCCTTGATTTACCAGAAGGTTCAGAGCATCCGATATTGCTGCCCCGTTGTCCTGGCCGCCATCGATCTGGTTGTAGATGTAAGCGGGGGAGAACAGGTCGTGGGTAGTGCCCAAGCCCCAATCATGCTGCACCTGTTCCTGATAGGATTTGTAGTTGTAGCCGGTGCTCCACGCCACACAGCTCCCCTGCTGTCCCTGGTCGCCAGGGGTCGGCATATTAGCTGACCAATCGATCGCAGCTGCGGAGCGAACCAGGCGTATGTTGCTCAAGTAACTGGCATTGTACTGCTTTTGCAATACCACCTTGGAAGATGGCTTGCAGCCAAGCCTGTGAGGTTCCGAATTGGCATAAGCCGGTAACACTGCTATCCATAAACAGATCGCCGTCAACAATGTAAATGCTACCAGTTTTCCTCTATTTATCATAATATTTTATCCTTTCCTGAGATTTGGCCGATTGCCATATGGCATCAACAAACTATTCGATGTCAAATATCAGAGCGATCACCTCCGAATTTGGATTTAGGAAGATTCTTAGTCATAGGACTTAAGTAAAATTAGACTAGGAATTAAGTCCTAGTTAGGGATTCGACACCAAAAATCTTTTTTCCTTCCTCAGCCGACTATTTTTTTTCATATATGTTAAAGGCTAATAAAAATGCAACTTTCTTATAGGAATGGGAGGGGTGATCATCTTTGAAGAAAGGGGGCTCCCTCACGGCCGCTTCGTGCGGAAGCTAGACCGCCGGCGGCAGCAATAGCATGCTATGACCCATTTTTTTTGGGGCACCTTGGACTGAGCTTCTAGTTTTGATTGGCGAGGCGTCTGGCCAGGACTGGCAAGAGATTTCAGCTTGGACAGGCTAGGGGCTGGTTGCCTATTGGGGATGGGATTTAGCATGGACTGGCGATGGTCTGGGTCGGGACTGGCGAGGGGTTTCAGATTGGACAGACCGGGTTTTGTTTGGATTGGATTTGCGTGGTGTTAGACTTTAGAGCGATGGTCCCGGCGGGACTGGCATGGGTTTCAGGTTGGACTGGCGGCAATTCTGGCAGTCAGTATGACAGACTTGAGGAAATGGTTGTCGATGGTGACGTCGGCTGCGTATGTTCCAGGAACTGCAAGGCGCAATTGCTGAATGTTAATAATCAGATTGGCGTCGAGACAGTCGGGGTGTAAGGTGAAACTGCCCTCGATAGGCTGAATGATGTCTTTGCCATCCTGGTCGACCAGGATGATCTTGAGCACATGGTCGCCCGATTCGGAGCGGTGCCCCCGTAGCGCAAGAACCAGGGTCAACTGAGGATGTGTGGCCGGAAAGGAGACGGCATTGATATTGTCGAAAATGCCCAGCACGTTCAGCTTGCCTGTGGGGTCCGAGGTTGCCGCATCACAAAAAAAGGCATGGCGCATCTCCATTTTAACCGTTCACTTTCCTTCCCTTGACAGTTATATTGTGATGGTCATAATGAAATAATTTATCATTTATCTGCTCGTTTGATATTCAGTATAGAGAAAATTCGATTTTCATTCACGGTTTGTGCAGGGCCACCATAGGCGGAATTAAAGTAATTTCAAGAATTTTTCTGGAGATCTTCTTCAGATGCTTCGACAAGATAGATCCTATATCCTCTTTCATGTTTTCGTGAACTGCGCCGCCCCTTTGCTTGAGCGCCAGGGAGCCAGAAGTTGAAGGCTCCGGGCAGAGCCGGAGCGCAAAATGCTGAAATGGGGATTCACCTCTTTTGAAATAAACCTAGTTGATGGCCACGATAAGCAGAATCAGAATCAGGAAGATAACGAATATCCACATACTACCCCAACGCCCAGGACCCCAAACGCCTTTCGTTTCGGCCATTGTGCCTCCTCCTTTCAATGACGGATATCGCCTGAATGATGGTCTTCTTTCCCATATTATGCTTTTGCAATCTCAGATGTTAACATTATTCAGGAGAGGATACTCCTCACAAGCGGTTCAACCTGAAACAGGCTGAGAGGAAATTAGTCCGAGTCGCCACCCAGTCTCCCTGGGGGGTGAAGCTCCGAAAGTTCAGGCCGCCGGAGAGAAGAATCTGGCACTATGAACAAGCCTTCTGCCATCCCCAGAGGAAACAACCGGGAGCGCGAGAATGGAATCGCAACCGCCAGCGATCGCATCAGCACCGGTTGCGGTCGAACGGTACGCAACTGAACAGGTTTATGCTGAGCACAGGGTGTGCACTGAATGTCAGTTTTTTGGTGGTTTTCGGAGAGGAGCGATGACCCGGGTGATCACGGCATGGAGGATGGTCCCCCCCAGCAGAAGCAGCAGCAAAAATGCCAGCACCTTTTCAAACATGGTCTCAGCCTCCATTCATAATGCAGCGGAAGGCCCGTTGATTCTAAAGCGGTGGTGAACGCCATGCCTTCAATCAGTAGACACTTCAAGTAGACACTTCAATCAGTAGAGCTTGTATTTTCAAGGCCGCTATGTTAAGATTGAATCAAACACCAGTTCTATGGTGAAAGTGACCTTGCTTCATTAATGAAACGATAGAGTTTCAGGGGTGTCTTATTTAATGTAACCACTTGTCCGGTTTTAAACAAAAATATATGGACCATTGATAACTGGAATTATGAGGGATATCTTACAAATAGCGCATTAACTGACAATTGATAGACATTGATAGAACGCATGCCCGCGGGCGCTTGACGCCGGCCAGGAGCGGTGCTATTATGGCTACGTGAGCCGCGGGAGTGGCGGAATTGGCAGACGCGCCGGACTTAGGATCCGGTGGGATCTCCCTTAAGGGTTCGAGTCCCTTCTCCCGCACCACCTGAATAAGCCCGGATCATGAGAATTCCTCTTTTGTCTTTTATGGGCGCATTCATGAGAAATATAATTCTGACTACCATCTCTTTTCCTTGAAAATAATCTCATGAATCAGTTGATTTAAACCGATTACTTATAAGGGTTAAAAATTGCTTAAAGGATTTGAGAAAATTAAAAAACTGAAATAAAAATTCATCCGCTTGATCGATGCTTGATCTGCTTCGATTTGACACTTTAAAATCTTGTCCTGTTATCTAACATCAAATCGCTGGGATTATGGCTGTATGGAAAATACCACCCTGCAGCTACAGCAGGCCGGCACCGGACAGTCAGATAATCAAGGAAATTCGGCCCAGCAGATACTTTTACACTGCCGGCAGTAAGGAATTGGGAGGAGCATAAATGCCAATATCTCTGGAAAGGCTAGAGAAGAATCGGGTCGCCCTGCAGGTGGAGTTGGCTGCAGACCAGGTGGACGATGCCCTGGACAAGGCCTACCACCGGGTGGTCAGAAAGATCAATATCCCCGGTTTTCGAAAAGGGCGGGCGCCCCGCCCCATCCTGGAAGCCCGCATGGGAAAAGAAGCGCTTTACGAGGATGCCCTTGACATCCTGGTTTCAAAGGCATATCCGGAAGCGGTCAAGGAGACCGGCATCGAACCGATCGGCAAGCCCGAGTTCGACGTGGTGCAAATGGAACAGGGCAAGCCGCTGATCTTCAAGGTCGAGGTGGAGGTGCTTCCGGAGGTCAAGCTGGGGAACTATAAGGAAATAGAGGCCGAGATGCCCGAGGTGGAGGTGGGAGCGGATGAGGTCGAATCCCACCTGCAGCTTCTGCAGCAGCGTCATGCCCGGCTGGTCGATGCCGGGGGGGAGCCGGCAAACGATGGCGACATCGTCGTCTTTGATTTCGAGGCACTCGTCGATGGCAAGCCCGAACCCCGCCTGACAGGGAAGGAGCGATCATTGGAGGTCGGGACGCATAAGTTTATCCCGGGCTTCGACGCTCGCCTGATCGGGGTTACTGCCGGCCAGGAGCTGGAGTTCGCCATGCAGTTGCCTTCGGTTTTTCAGATTGATGAACTGGCGGGAAAAGAGGCGCAGTTCAGGGTTAAGACAACCGGTGTCAAGCACAAGGAGCTGAGCCCGATCGACGACGAATTTGCCAGGGATGTCAGCGAGTGTGCAACCCTCGAGGAATTAAAAGTACAGGTCAAAAATAAACTGGAAGAAGTAGGAAACTTTAACGCCAAGCGTATCTTCAACGAACGTGTTGTGCAGCGAGCGGTGGAGCAGGCAGAGGTCGAACTCCCGGCTATCCTGGTTGAGGAGCAACTCCAGGAGGAGTACAACGAATTTGCACGCAATCTGTCCGCACAGAAGTTGGACGTGAACACTTATCTCCGCCTTGTGAAAAAAGAGCCTGACGCTCTGAAAGCTGACTTACAGGCCCGCGCTGGCGAGGTTGTCAAGAGCAGGCTGGTGCTTGGCGCCATTGCTAAAGCTGAAGGCATACAAATAACTCCTGAGGAGCTGGCTCAAGAGATAAGCGACACGGCGGCCCAGTACGGCATGGATGATGCCAAACTGCGCAAGACACTTGAAGAGAAGGGCCAATTGGGAGTTTTCGAGCAGGGTCTGCTGCTGGAGAGGGCGCGTCAATACCTGTCGGACAACGCCAAGCCGGTGCCTCCCCATGAGCGGGTGCCCGCTTCAGCGGGCGCGGTCGCTTCAGCGGGCGCGGCAGAGAGTCAGGCTGCTTGTGAACCCGGCGGGAGCCCTGAGGGCGAAACCATCCCGGGCGCTGAGAAGCCTGTGCCCCTGCCAGAAGAGCCCGGGCCGGAGGCTGCCGAACTGCAGTCATAATGTGGGTTCAGCAAACATCATTTCTGGTAGTCCGCTGATCAGACCCCTTGGCAGTCGCCGCAGAAAAATCCTGATCGCCTGGGCCTGCAAACAGGAGAGTTGGGCGGCCGAGCACCTTGCGCCTCACTTGTAAAAACAGGCGCCCTGATGCGGGAAGCGACAGCGGAAGAGATGCGACGCTGAAGACATGCGATTTTAAAGAATAGGGCCGCGAGAAAAATGCTCGCGGTCCCTTTTACCAACAATAAAAGTTTGATATAGTGTTAGTCAAAGAAGGTTAAAAAAAAAGTTAAAAGAAAAGTTAAAAGAAGGGTTTCCGTTAGTCGAATTGAATACAATAGATAGTCAGAAAGCAGGTGAGGCATCATGATTACTGGGCAGTACCTGGTCCCGATGGTGGTAGAGCAGACCAACCGCGGCGAGCGGGCTTACGACATCTATTCCAGACTATTGAAGGACCGGATCGTGTTTTTGGGAACACCGATCGACGATCATGTGGCTAATCTGGTGATTGCGCAGATGCTGTTCCTTGAGGCAGAAGAACCGGACAAGGATATCTTTCTCTACATCAACTCTCCGGGCGGCATGATCACCGCCGGGATGGCCATCTACGATACCATGAGGTACGTCAAGCCGGATGTTTCCACCATCTGCATGGGCCTGGCGGCTAGCATGGGAGCGTTTTTATTGGCGGCCGGAGCCAAGGGTAAGCGTTTCGCCACCCCCAACAGCGAGATTTTGATACACCAGCCCTCGGGCGGGACCCAGGGGCAGGCTACCGATATCGAGATCCACGCCAAGCGAATCATCAGGGTCCGGGAGCAAATGAACAACATTCTTGCGGAGATGACCGGGCAGCAACTGGAAAGGATCCAGCGCGATACCGACCGCGACTTCTTCATGAGCGCCCAGGAGGCCAAGGAATACGGGATCATCGATGAGGTGATGACTTCCCGGCTCGGGGAGAAAGTGGGCTAGTCCCTAAGGAGGTGCGACCATGTATAAGTTTGGTGATGACAAGGGGCAGTTGAAATGCTCTTTTTGCGGTAAACTGCAGGACCAGGTCAAGAAGCTGGTGGCCGGCCCTGGGGTATACATCTGCGATGAGTGCATCGAACTCTGCAACGAGATCATCGAGGAGGAACTTGGGGAAGAGACTGGTTTCGAATTAAGCGATATCCCCAAGCCAAGGGAGATCAAGGAGATCCTGGACCAATACGTGATCGGGCAGGAGCACGCCAAGAAGACCCTGTCTGTCGCTGTATACAACCACTACAAGAGGATAAACCTGGGGCTCAAAGTCGATGAGGTCGAACTCCAGAAGAGCAACATCATCATGCTGGGGCCGACCGGCTGCGGCAAGACCCTGCTTGCCCAGACCCTGGCCCGGATCCTGAATGTACCGTTTGCCATCGCCGATGCCACCTCGCTCACAGAGGCCGGCTACGTCGGCGAGGATGTAGAGAATATTCTCCTGAAGCTGATCCAGGCGGCCGATTACGACGTGGAGAAGGCTGAGAAGGGAATCGTATACATCGACGAGATCGATAAGATCGCCCGGAAGTCCGAGAATCCCTCGATCACCAGGGACGTCTCCGGCGAGGGCGTGCAGCAGGCGTTGCTGAAGATCCTGGAGGGGACCGTGGCGAGCGTGCCGCCGCAAGGTGGACGCAAGCATCCGCACCAGGAATTCATCCAGCTGGATACCACCAACATCCTGTTCATTTGCGGCGGCGCCTTCGAGGGGATCGACAAGCTCATCCAGAACCGGATCGGAAGGAAGACCATCGGTTTTGGGGCGGAGCTCAGCGGCAGGAAGGAGCAGAAGATCGGGTTGATCCTGCAGCAGATCCTTCCGGTAGACCTGCTCAAGTACGGCCTGATCCCGGAGTTTGTCGGCCGGGTGCCGGTGATCGTCACCCTGGACGCCCTCGACGAGGAGGCCCTGATCCGGATCCTGACCGAGCCGCGCAATGCCCTGGTGCGCCAGTACCAGAAGCTGTTCGAGCTGGATGGGGTGACCCTGGAGTTCAAAGAGGACGCCTTGCGGGCTGTGGCCAAGGAGGCAATCAAGCGGAACACCGGAGCCAGGGGTCTTAGGGCAATCCTCGAGGACATCATGCTCGAAGTGATGTACGAGATCCCTTCCCGCAACGACATCACCAAGTGTATGATCACCAAAGACGTCATCGCCAAAAAAGAGGAACCGATCATGGTCACGGTCGACCGCAAGAAGAAGCGCGAAGAGACCGCCTGACCTCAGAAGTCAGACGCCGGAGTTAATCTGCAGACACACTCACAATGGAAATAAGTTGGCAAAACTGGTGAACAGATGACTTAAAAACAGGGGTGCTGAGCAGGCGCCCCTTTTATAACGGCTGCGGCAGAAAACCTGTCGGGTACCCCGGCGCGGCAGGATGAATCAGATTATTACCCTCTCTCGACTTTCTTCTTCCGCACTCATAAGGAGATTTTCTCAAGCGGTCTTCTGCCCTTTTCCGACTTCGGACATCTTGCTTCTGACATCTGATTTTGGCAGGGAGTGTCTTGAATGGCTGGGCTGTTGATGGAGATCGTTCATAATGTGACTGCCTTTATCGCCTCTATGGGCTATTGGGGGATCGGCATCCTGATGGCGATCGGGAGTTGCAACATTCCTATTGCCAGCGAGGTGACGCTGCCGTTCGGCGGCTACCTGGTGTCCATCGGGAGACTCACTTTCTGGGGCGTCGCCCTGGCCGGGACGGTCGGCGGGACGGTCGGCTCCCTGGTCTCTTACTACATTGGCCTGTATGGAGGCCGCCCCTTTCTGGACCGCTACGGCCGGTACCTGGGGGCGCCCCCGCACCGCCTTGCCCTGGCCGAGGTCTGGTTTGCCCGCTATGACCTGTGGACCGTTTTCTTCACCCGTCTGCTGCCATTGATCCGCGCCTTCATCTCCCTGCCAGCCGGGGTAGCCCGGGTGAACATCTTCCTCTTCACCCTCTACACCTTCCTGGGCACCCTGATCTGGAGCCTTTTGCTTACTTATATCGGCTTCACGCTGGGGGTGCACTGGGAGATCGTCAGCTCCTACTTCCACCGCTTCGACCTGTTGTTGCTGGTCGCTGTCATATTGCTGCTGGCCTACTGGGTCTGGCGCCGTTGGACAAGATAGGCAACCCTCACCTCGTTTCTCCGGCGTCATATTCTCCCGCCCCCACGGATCAATACATATCTCTCTAGTTCGCTTTATGGTCTATATACATTTTTACAGTGAGTTCGGGATTACTTTGACACATCTTGAGCAATACAGGATAATGCAGGAAAAAGAAGCGAGGATGGGGGGTTGCATGCATGAGGATCAGGATAAGATTGGGTCACTTTTCATGGCCGGCCGTCATCCACGATACTTCCACAGGTCGTTTGATTCAAGACGCTCTTCCCTTGAGGGGCAGGGCCAATCGCTGGGGAGAGGAGATCTACTTTGCGATCCCTGTGACTGCAGGGCTGGAAAAAGACGCTTCTGATCTAGTAGCGATGGGTGATCTGGGTTATTGGCCGTCCGGGAAAGCTTTCTGCATCTTCTTCGGAAGGACTCCGATCAGCAGTGAGGGCGAAATCCGGGCAGCCAGTGCCGTAAATATCTTCGGAAAGGTGGAAGGCGATCTGGCCGATTTGCATAAGGTCGAAGACGGTGATGAAGTAATAGTTAACAAAGACCAGTAGGGCGTTTCAAACCGACTAAACCATTTGCGTACTTCTTCAAAACCATTAGCCCCACCTTGCTTTTGGGTAATTAAGGACCGTATTTGATATCGGAGTGTGCCCTTTTCCTGTAAACTGGTTAAAAACCGCGGTTTCTGGCAATACTTTTGCTGGCAATATATTCATGCCGGATCTGCAAATCATCATGCGAGGAGCCGTGGTTGCCATGGAAAGTTTCTTCGGTTTGAACAGCCTGCTGACTTTCATCCAGTTGTTTTTCATCATAGTGATCGGTCTCTATTTCTGGAACCTGCTCAAGTCCCAGCAGGGGGCGAGGTTGGCGATAGACCGGGAGGTCAAGAAAGAATTGGAGAAGATCCAGAAGCTGCGGCGCATCTCGCTGGCCGAGCCGCTCTCCGAGCGGACGCGCCCCCGTCGTTTCGAGGAGATCGTGGGTCAGGAGGACGGGTTGAAGGGGCTGCGGGCGGCGCTATGCTGCTCCAATCCCCAGCACGTCCTGATCTACGGCCCGCCGGGTGTGGGCAAGACCGCGGCTGCCCGCCTGGTTCTGGAGGAGGCAAAAAAGAACTTGCTGTCGCCATTTGGCGAAGCCGCCAAGTTCATCGAGCTGGACGCCACAGCCGCCCGTTTCGATGACCGGGGCATCGCCGACCCGCTGATCGGATCGGTGCACGATCCGATCTATCAGGGGGCGGGGCCGTTAGGCATGGCTGGCATTCCCCAGCCCAAGCCCGGAGCGGTAACCAAGGCCCACGGAGGCATCCTGTTCCTGGATGAGATCGGCGAACTGCATCCGATTCAGCTCAACAAACTGCTTAAAGTGCTTGAAGACCGCAAGGTCTTCTTCGATAGCGCCTACTACAACTCCGAGGACACCCACATCCCGGCGCACATCCACGACATCTTCCAGAATGGCCTGCCGGCGGACTTCCGCCTGGTGGGGGCTACCACCAGGCTCCCGGATGAGATCTCACCGGCCATCCGCTCCCGTTGCGTGGAGATCTTCTTCCGGGCGTTGCTCTCTGCGGAGATCAGGGCGATCGCACAGAACGCGGCCTACAAGATCAGTTTTGACTTCGGGCCCGGGGCGCTGGACGTGATCGAGAAATACGCCACCAACGGACGTGAAGCCGTCAATGTCGTGCAGATCGCCTCAGGAATAGTCCAGTCCCGTCAAGAGCAGGAGATCGCGGCGGCGGACGTGGAATGGGTGGTCAACAACGGCCATTACTCGCCCCGCTTGGAGCGCCGGGTGCCCGAAACTCCACAGGTCGGGCTGGTCAACGGCCTGGCCGTGAATGGCCCCAACATAGGAACCTTGCTGGAGATCGAGGCCACCGCCACCCCTTCGGGCAGGGAGCACGGCGTTGTGATTGTGACCGGCGTAGTGGATGAGGAGGAACTGGGCGGCCTTTCCGGCAGCAGGGTGCGCCGCAAGAGCATGATCAAGGGCTCGGTGGAAAACGGCCTCACTGCTATCCGCCGACTGCTTGACGTGGATCCGCGGTCGTATGACATCCACATCAACATTCCGGGAGCGATGCCAACCGATGGCCCCTCGGCGGGGGTGGCCATCGCCATGGCCGTATACTCCTCCCTGACCGGCCGGCTGGTTGACAATAAGGTGGCCATGACCGGCGAGCTCTCCATCCGGGGAGAGGTGAAGCCGGTGGGTGGAGTGATGGCCAAAGTGGAGGCGGCGAAGCGGGCCGGAGCCATGCGCATACTGATCCCCCAGGAAAACTGGCAGGAGATTTTCCGGGATTTCCCGCTGGAGGTGGTTCCGGTCCGGCAGATCAAGGAAGTGATCAAACTCTGCCTGGTGCCAGAGCGCCGCGACCGTCGCCTGCGCGCCAGCGAGCAGACTGCCGGCGAGTGCACACCCGGTCAGGCCTCCGCCTGAAGCTCTGCTATCACGACTATAGCTTTGCTCTAACCGGGGCTCTTGCTGCTAATATCGTCCAGGTTGGCCTGGAATTGCTCACGTGTGATCTGCCTGTTGACGAACTGGTACTTGAAGCCGCTCAGCACGCCGCCAGAAACGGCGAGGTCGGATACCGGGCAGTCCATGGGCAGATCTTTGAGCTTGGCCCCGCTGTTCAGGTCATAGATGTGCAGTTGCAGGTGGTCGCTGTCCCAGTTGATCACTAGACCGGGGCACCAGAACAGCCGGTTCGTACCCTCGAGCACGGCTGCCAAGTTGCCGCTCTGAAGATCGATCACCTCCAGCCCTAACCCTGCCGGGTCCTTGCCGTCCGGTACGCCAGGCGAGAAAATGGCCAGATAGCGGCCGTCCGGCGAGGCCTGGGGGTCCATGGCCCCCTCCTTGAAGACCGCTGCTTGCCCGGATGTGGGATCGTAGACCTTCACCGCCGGATTGCCTTCCAGGCAGTAGTCGTAATATAGGCTGCCCCCGGCCCAGCACAAGTAGACATCCTTCGCGCTCAGGTTCTGAGGACAGGAAAAGGAATCGATCTGCTTGCTGCCACCGCCGTCCAGGTTCTTGACCCAGATGTATATCTGATCGTCGCTGGCATTGTTGCTCTTCCCGGCCAGGGCAAGCAGGTCGCCCTTGACGGCAAAATCCAAGACGCTTCCGATGCCGGTGCCCTCGGTCAGCGGATGCAGCTGCCGGTCCCCGTCTGTGAAGATGACGCTGTTGCCCAGGACGACGTCGCTTCCTGCCACCGCCTGGTAGAGCGGATGCCTGTCCAGCCAGGGAATGTAGTTGAAGGTGCCCAACACCGCGCCGCTGCCTGATGTTCCCGGCCCTTCGCTTACCTGATACACCAGGCTGCCGTCAGCGGCCGGTTCTGGCAGCAGTTTGACCGTGAGGCCTCCGCTGGCAGCTGTTGCTTCATCAAAGGCGACCCGGGTTGCTTGCTCGCCGTAGGACTCGTATCGGGAAAGTGGAGGGGCCGGGCTGAAGCCGTCCCTCATCCTGGAAACCAGGACGAACACCCCTGCCACCGCCAAGCACAGGACGACCGCGACTCCGACTGATACCAGTTGTTTCTGTGGCATCTGACGCAGCGTCCGCTGCTTTGAATGGCCCAGATGGTTTTCTCTCCAACGTTTCGGCATGTGCACCTGTTTCAGTCTCCCTTGTAGGCTTTTAGCATTTGTGAACTGCTTCTGTTTATTTACATTCTCTCTAATACAATTAGACGATCTTCCCCCGATTCCCTGCCTGCTATGGTCCATTCCCGGCTCGTCCTGGGGGGCGCGGCCCTTGTCCTGACGGCAGCATGGCCCTCGCGCGAGTCTGCGCCACGCTTATGCGACCGGGCAGGCCTCCTTTGCTTGCAGACCGTGTTGCAGGGATGATGAATTTTAGAGTAGAATTAGGGTTGATCATCACATGGGAATCTTGTTGGCAAACTTTCGTCAAACGGAACGCAAACTGGTGGAAGGGGGTAGCTTGAATGTCCCAAGCCGAACAACAGCAGAACGAGAAAGAGCAGCATGAAGAAATGGCGCAGGCGCTGGAAAAGGGAGAACGCATCCTCCCCCTGCTCCCCTTGAGAGGAATCTTGGTGTTTCCCTACATGGTGATCCACCTGGACGTCGGGCGGGAAAAGTCGGTGAAGTCCATCGACGAGGCGATGCTCCGCGACCGGGAGATCTTCCTGGTTACACAGAAGGAGGCCCAGACCGACGAGCCTGGCACCGAGGACATCTATCAGGTGGGTACCATAGCCGAGATCAAGCAGTTGCTGAAACTGCCCGGCGGCACCTTCCGCGTACTCGTGGAGGGGCTGGGGCGCGGCCGCATCCTCAAATACGTGGCCACCGACCCCTTCATCAAGGTCCTGGTGGAAGAGCACCAGGACAGCGATGAGAAGACTCCGGAGATCGAAGCTCTGATGCGGACGATCACCGGCCAGTTCGAGCAGTACGTCAAGCTGGGCAAGAAGGTTGCGCCGGAGACGGCGGTCTCTATCGTAGCCGTGGAGGACCCGGCGCGCTTCGCCGATCTGATCACCTCTCAGATCAACCTCAGGGTGAACGACAAGCAGGAGATATTGGAATCCTTCGATGTCAAACAGAGGTTGGATAAACTGAGCGAGATCCTCAGCCGGGAGATGGAAGTGCTCGAACTCGAGCGCAAGATCAATAGCCGGGTGCGCAGGCAGATGGAGAAGACTCAAAAGGAGTATTACCTGAGAGAGCAGATGCGGGCGATCCAGAAGGAACTGGGGGAGAAGGACGAGCGTGCCTCCGAGGTGGAGGAACTACGGGAGAAGATCGCCGGGGCGCATTTCCCCAAGGATGTGGAGGAGAAAGCGCTCAAGGAGCTCGACCGCATGGAGAAGATGCCGCCGATGGTGGCAGAGGCGGTAGTAGTCCGGAACTATCTGGACTGGCTGCTGGCCCTGCCCTGGTACCTGGAGACATCCGACCGGCTGAATCTGAAGTCTGCCGAAAAGATCCTGGAGGCTGACCACTACGCACTGGATAAGCCCAAGGACCGTATTTTGGAATATCTGGCCATTCGCAAGTTGGCCACCAAGATGCGCGGCCCGATCCTCTGCCTGGTAGGCCCTCCGGGGGTGGGTAAAACTTCCCTGGGCAAATCGATCGCCAGGGCGCTGGGGCGCAAGTTCGTCCGCGTCTCCCTGGGCGGCATCCGGGACGAGGCGGAGATCCGCGGCCATAGGCGCACTTACGTTGGCGCCCTGCCCGGCCGCATCATCCAGGGGATGAAGACGGCTGGCACCAAGAACCCGGTCTTCCTGTTGGACGAGGTCGACAAGATGAACGCCGACTTCCGCGGCGACCCCAGTTCGGCCCTGTTGGAGGTGCTGGACGCCGAGCAGAACCACAGCTTCAGCGACCACTTCATCGAGGTGCCGTTCGACCTGTCGAAGGTATTGTTCATCACGACCGCCAATGTGGAATACAACATCCCGCGCCCGCTGCTGGACCGCATGGAAGTGATCAAGCTGCCGGGCTACACAGAGGAGGAGAAGGTGCAGATCGCCCTCCGTCACCTGATCCCCAAGCAGCTCAAAGAGCACGGTTTGAAAACCCGCAACTTGCAGATTTCTGAGAATGCGGTGCGTACGATCATCCGGGAATATACACGGGAAGCAGGCGTCCGCAACCTGGAGCGGGAGATCGCCACCATCTGCCGCAAGACTGCGCGCGAGGTGGTCAACGACCGCAAGCACCAGGCCCGGGTGTCGAGCGCCGGCCTGGCCTCCTATCTCGGCATTCCACGCTTTCACTGGGGTACCATCGAGAAGGAGAACGAGGTCGGTGTGGCCACCGGCTTGGCCTGGACCGAGGCGGGCGGCGACGTGCTCAGCGTCGAGGTCAGCATCCTCAAGGGCAAGGGAAACATAACCCTGACCGGCAAGCTGGGAGAGGTGATGAAGGAATCTGCCCAGGCCGCCCTGAGTTATGTCAGGTCGCGTTCGCAGGATCTGGGCATTCCTGAGGACTTCCATGAAAAGTACGACCTGCACATCCATATCCCGGAGGGGGCCATCCCCAAGGACGGTCCCTCGGCCGGCATTACCATTGCCACTGCGCTGGCCTCGGCCCTGAGCGGGCGCCGCACCAGCCGGGAGTTGGCAATGACCGGGGAGATCACCCTGCGCGGCCGGGTGCTGCCGGTGGGAGGCATCAAGGAGAAGGTGCTGGCCGCCCACCGGGCCGGGATCAGGATGGTGATCATTCCCAAGGAGAACAGGAAAGACCTGGAGGAGATCCCGGCCAACGTCAGGCGCCGGCTCAAATTCGAACTGGTGGAGAACATGGACGAAGTGCTGCGGAAGGCTCTCCTTCCAGTGAGCCCTGACCACAAGCGCAGCATGGACAGCCCGGTGCTAACGGCGGAGGGTGGCGCGTAAAATAGGGGCAGGGGAGGAATATATGTGAAACCACTGCCTGCGTCATCGCCTGCTTCATCCAGATCCGGAATCAGATCCGGAGGACGCAGAAGAGGCCTTTCCCCTATACTGACAGGGGCGATGGCCTCTTTGTCGTTGATCGCCGCGGGTTTTGGCGGGGCGTTGTGGTACGTTCTTGCCCGGGGCGGTGGAACCGTTTGGCTGAGCCCCTTCATCTACGGGTGGATCGCCCTGAGCTGCGGCGCTGGCGGCTTCCTGGCCGGCCTGAGGGGCGGCCCCGGCATCTGGTGGCCGGCCGGAGAGATCGGGGTGCTGGGCGGCGGCCTGGTGCTGGCCCTGCTAGTGCTGCTGGCGCCGGAGAGCCTTGGCCCTGGCGACCTGCTGGTTTACTGCCTGCTGCCTGCCAGCCTGAGCTGTGCCGGGGCGTTGGCAGGAGCCAATTGGATCATGGGTCAGAAACATGTTGGAGAGAATCATGAAGCGCGATCTCTACATCAAGACCGTTAAAGTTGACAAGCGTCTGCGCCAGGCCGTAAAATGAAAAGTGGTGAAAAGTTGCCATATACTCTCCAGCTCCTTTTGTCCCGTGTGGGGGTGAAAGGAGTTTTATATGAAAGTGGCTTGATGGCAAATGGTGGCTTTACACTGCAAGGGGTTTTTTTTATGAGGCGGTTTTTTACGAAAAAAATGGTTCATATGATAAATGGTTTTTTATGAAATAATGGTTTTTTATGAAATAATCAATGATAAAAGATCTGGCTAGAGGTGAGGCGGAAGTGGCGGCAGCAGGGGATGCAAATCATGACGTCCGGCAGGATAAGAGCCAGCAGCCGTTGGCCGGCCAGGAAGAGGCCAGCCAGGACGATAAGGCCATCCAGGAAGATATAACTATCCAGGGCCAAGATTTGGGGATAGCAACTGCATATGATCCCGGCAGCGTGGAGGGCCGTTGGTATCAGTATTGGATGGATGGGGGCTTCTTCCACGCCGAACCGGGCGGGAACAGGAAACCGTTCTGCATCGTCATTCCACCTCCCAACGTGACCGGCATCCTGCACATGGGGCATGCCCTGAACAACACCATCCAGGACGTGCTGATCCGCTGGCACCGGATGCGGGGTGACAATACCCTGTGGCTGCCGGGCACCGACCACGCCGGGATCGCCACTCAGGCCCGGGTGGCAAGACAACTGGCGGAAGAAGGGCTGACCAAGGACGATCTCGGCCGGGAACGGTTTCTGGAGCGGGTGTGGGCCTGGAAGGAGCAGTACGGCGGAACGATCATCAGGCAGCTCAAGCGTCTGGGCGCCTCCTGCGACTGGCGGCGTGAGCGCTTCACCATGGATGAGGGCTGTTCCCGGGCAGTGCGGGAGGTGTTCCGCCGCCTGTATAACAAGGGACTGATCTATAAAGGCAGCTATATTGTCAACTGGTGCCCCCGCTGCCTCACCACTATTTCCGACATCGAGGTGGAGCACTCCGAGGAGCGGGGAACATTGACCTATATCCGCTATCCCGGGTTGGACGGGGCAGGAGACGTTGTGGTGGCCACCACCCGCCCGGAGACCATGCTGGGCGACACCGCCGTGGCAGTACACCCGGATGACCGGCGCTACCGGTCGCTGATCGGCGGGAAGGTGCTGCTGCCGCTGATGAACCGCCCGATTCCGGTGATCGCCGACGAGGCTGTCGACCCGGAATTCGGCACCGGGGCGGTAAAGGTGACCCCCGCCCACGACCCCGCTGACTTCGAGATGGGGCGACGCCACCACCTGGAGGAGATCACCGTGATCGGCAAGGATGGGGTGATGACCCCCGAGGCAGGAGCCTACGCCGGTTTAACGTCTGCTGAGGCCCGCCGGCGAGTGGTGGCGGATCTGCAGCGGCTGGGACTGATCTTGAGCATAGAGGATTACTCGCATTCCGTCGGACACTGCTACCGCTGCGAATCAGTGATCGAGCCGCTGGTTTCCGAGCAGTGGTTCGTGCGTATGAAGCCGCTGGCGGAGCCCGCCCTGGAGGCCGTGCGCCAGGGGCAGATCCGGTTTTTCCCCGAGCGCTACACCAGGATCTATTTGAGTTGGGTAGAGAACATCAGGGACTGGTGCATCTCCCGCCAGCTATGGTGGGGGCACCGCATCCCGGTCTGGTACTGCCGTTCCTGCGGTGAAGCCATCTGCCCGGAGCAGGATCCCGGAAGCTGTCCCAGCTGCGGGAGCGCAAGTTTGGAGCAGGATCCGGATGTGTTGGATACCTGGTTCAGCTCTGCCTTGTGGCCTTTTTCCACCCTGGGCTGGCCCGATTGTACCCCGGAGTTGGACTACTACTTCCCGACCTCGGTGCTGGTCACCGCCCGGGACATCATCTTCTTCTGGGTTGCCCGGATGATCATCATGTCCTGCGAGTTCATGCACGACGTGCCATTCAGGGATGTCCTGATCAACAGCCTGGTACTGGACCACCTGGGACACAAGATGAGCAAGTCTCTCGGCAACATCAAGGACCCCCTCGAGGTGATCGACAGCTATGGCGCTGATACCCTGCGTTTCACGCTGTTGACCGGCAATACGCCAGGCAGTGAAATGCGCTTTCAACAGGAGCGGGTGGAAGGCTCCCGGAACTTTGCCAATAAGGTCTGGAATGCCAGCCGCTTCGCCCTTTTGAACCTGGGAGACTTCGAACCGGCGCGGCACCGCCGGGCGCGGCAGACTGGTTCGATCAGAATGCCCTGACCCTCGCCGACCGCTGGATCCTGAGCCGCTTCAGCCGCACCGCCGGGGAGGTCGAACGCAACCTGGAGGCCTACGAGTTGGGCGAGGCGGCGCGTCTCCTGTACGAGTTTATCTGGGACGAGCTCTGCGACTGGTACATCGAACTGGGAAAGCCGCGTTTATACGGAAGAGGCACCCCGGAGAGCAGGCGCACCGCCCAGCAAGTGATATGGTACGTGCTGCGGCAAACCCTGGAACTGCTGCACCCGTTCATGCCTTTCCTGACCGAGGAGATCTGGCAGCACCTGCCGCGCCCGGACGCCAGCGCTGGCAGCAGCATCATGATCGCCCCCTGGCCGCAGCGGCGGCCGGAACTGGAAGACCCTGAGAGCGAACGTGACATGGCCGCGCTGATGGATCTGATCAGAGGCATCCGCAACCTGCGCGGGGAGATGGGCCTGCCGCCGGGCAAGCCGGCCCGGTGCGTGGTGGTCGTTGCAGAGGCCTCTTTCAGGCAGCTCCTGGAGCGCCATGCTTCCTATATCACTCAGTTGACAATGGCCCAGCCCCTGGAGTTCGCCGGCCCGGAACAGCCTAAGCCGAAGCAGGCCCTGAGCCTGGTTGTACGCTCGGCCGAGGCCTACATCCCACTGGCCGGATTGTTGGACCTGGACCGGGAGATCGCCCGGCTGGCGAAGGAGGGAGCGGCGCTCGAGCAGGACCTGGTCAAGGTGCGGGGCAAGCTGTCCAATGAGGACTTCTTGGCCAAGGCGCCTCCAGCGGTGATCGAGAAGGAGCGGGGACGGGAAGCTGAGATGGAACAGAAGCTTACCGCCATACGCCGCCGCCTCGACGCCATAAAATCCTGAATGTAAGCTTGCCGCCGCGCCCGGGTACCAGCTCCGGGTACCCGCGTAGCGGGTGGGGGTCGGGCACCCGCCGCCATGGCACGCCCAAGTCCCGACGGTTTTTCACCGGGGGCTGGGCCTGCCCGCCCGGCTGCGTCTTAACGATATCTTAATAATTGATGATAGGATGCCCGGCCCACTTGTCGAATACGTTCGATGGAGGGTGATCTATGAGCGTCAAGATACTGGTGGTGGACGATGAAGAGTCGATCATCAAGCTTGTTTCCTTCAATTTAAACAAGGAAGGATTTCAGGCCATTGCGGCCGGTGATGGAAACGAGGCCTGGGAGAGCATCCAGCGGGACAAGCCGGATCTGATCATTCTGGATGTAATGCTGCCGGAAATGGACGGTTTTTCTCTATGCCGCATGCTGCGGCAGGAGGGTTCGACCATCCCCATCCTGATGCTCACTGCCAAGGATGAGGAAATCGACAAGGTGCTCGGCCTGGAGATTGGCGCCGATGATTACCTGACCAAGCCCTTCAGCCCCCGGGAACTGGTAGCCCGCGTGCGGGCGATCCTGCGCCGCTCAGGAGAGAAGGACCACGGCCAGTGGGAGCGCCTGGAGTTTGGCGACCTTGTCGTTTTCCCGGGTCGCTACGAGGTCGACCTGCATGGTGAGCAGCTGTTTCTCACTCCCAAAGAGTTTGAGCTGCTGCTGCTGCTGTGCCGCAGCCCCGGGCTGGTCTTGAGCCGTGAGTATATTCTCCAGAAGCTCTGGGGCTACGATTTTTATGGGGATACCCGCGTGGTGGATGTGCATATCAGCCACCTGAGGGATAAGCTCGAGCAGGACCCGGCCCACCCGCACTACATCAAGACGGTGCGGGGTGTGGGCTACAAGTTCCAGACCGTGGCGCAGGGAATCAGGGGAGTCTGATGAGGCGAATCAGCTGGCGGCTCACCCTGGGCTACATCTCCTACCTGTGCGGCTCTATTTTGGTGCTGGGCGGGGTCTGCGCCTATTTTCTATGGAGCAACCGGGCGGCCCTTGCTCAGGCCTGGTATTACCTTTTTGTCCTGCTCGCCCTGATCCTGCTGGGCGGTCTGCTGCTGGGCGTGCGCTTGGCATTCAGCGTGCGTCAGCCGCTGGCGGAGATCGGGGATGCGGCGCAGCGCATCGCCGAGGGGGACTGGGAGGCTGAGGTGCGCCATCCAACCGGTGATGAGATCGGGGATCTTGCCGTCGCCCTCAACCGGATCTCCCGCACTATACGGGAAAAAGTGTACCAGCTGGCAGAGAGCAAGGGCCGGCTGGAGGCAGTCCTGGCAAACATGGAGAGCGGGGTTATCCTGTTCGATCGAGCAGGCCGCATCAGCCTGGTCAATCCTTCTGCCGAGCGGATTTTAGGCATCAGGGAGACTGAGGTCACAGGCCATTCACATGTGGAGGTCTTGAAGAACTACCCCTTGAGTCAGATCATCGACGAGGTGCTCATGGCCAGGAAACCGCTGGGGGGAGAGATCTCGCTGATCTACCCGGCGGAGCTGATCCTGCAGGTACATGCAGCCCCGGTGTTTGGCGAGGGTCCGGAGCCCCGGGGGGTGGTGCTGGTGCTGCACGACATCAGCGAGATCAGGCATCTGGAACGGGTGCGGGCCGAGTTCGTGGCCAACGTCTCCCATGAGTTAAAGACGCCGGTGACAGCGGTCAAGGGATTTGCGGAAACACTGCTCGAGGGGGCGCTCTACAACCCCCGCGCCTGCGAGGAGTTTGTCACCATCATCGGGGAGGAGGCCGAGCGCCTGCACCGTCTGATCAACGATTTACTCAGCCTCTCCCGGATCGAGTCCAAGGAACTGAAGCTGCAACCCAAGCCGTTAGACCTGGGGCCGGAGATCAAGCGGATCGTGGAAAATCTGAAACCCCGGTTTCAGAAAAAGGAGCTTGTGTTGAGCGTGGTGGCGCCGAGCCAGCCGGTGGTTGCGCTGGTCGATCGCGACCGGCTGGAGCAGGTGCTTTTGAACTTGCTGGAGAACAGCCTGATGTATACCCCCTCGGGGGGCGCCGAGGTGAGCTTGCAGGATGAAACTGACCTGGTGGTGGTGAGCGTCAAAGACACCGGGATCGGGATTCCCAGGGAGGACCTGCCCCGGATCTTCGAGCGCTTTTACAGAGTTGACCGGGCGCGCAGCCGCAAACTGGGGGGCACGGGGCTCGGACTGGCGATCGTCAAGCACATTGTGGAGGCCCAGGGAGGCCGGGTCTGGGTGGAGAGCGAGGTAGGCAAGGGCTCAACTTTCTCCTTCACGTTGCCCAAGCAACGGCCAGCCAAAGAAACCGAGCCGTTAAAGGCCCTGGATTGATGCTTCAAGCCGGAGCGACCACCGGCGCCGCGCCCGCGCCCGCGCCCGCTTGGCGGGCACCCGGCTGAAACGGGTATACGGCGGGCACCCGGCTGGTATCCGGCGGTCACAGTGGAGGTACTCCAAAGGAGAGTGGTCATGGAAGATGGTGACCTTACTGAACAGACAATACTACCAGGTAAAGACCGGCGGGCCTGAGATCGCTGCAAAGCCTAAGATCGAGATCCGCAACCTGGACTTGCACTACGGGTCAAATTGTGCCTTGCACGACATCGAGTTGGATTTGACTGCAAACCAGGTGTCAGCCCTGATCGGGCCTTCCGGTTGCGGCAAGTCCACCCTGCTCAGGACCCTCAACCGGATGAACGACCTGATCCGCTCGGTGAGCATTAAGGGGCAGGTGCTGCTGGACGGTGAGGATATTTACAATCCCAGCGTCGATGTGGTAAGCTTGCGCAGAAGAGTCGGGATGGTATTTCAGAGGCCCAACCCGTTTCCGATGCCGGTGTTCGATAATGTGGCCTACGGGCCGCGCCGGCACGGCCTGCACGACCGGCAGCGCCTTGCGGAGGTAGTGGAGAAAAGCTCTGCACAAGGCCGCTCTCTGGAGCGAGGTCAAGGACCAACTGTTCAAGTCGGCGCTGAACCTCTCCGGGGGACAGCAGCAGCGCCTCTGCATCGCCCGGGCTCTGGCCGTGGAGCCGGAGGTGCTGTTGATGGACGAGCCCTGCTCGTCGCTGGATCCGATCTCCACCTCCAAGATCGAGGATCTGATCGACGAGCTGAAACGGGACTACACCATCGTCATCGTCACGCACAACATGCAGCAGGCGGCTCGCGTCTCGCAGTTCACGGCGTTTCTCCTGAACGGCAGGCTGATCGAGTTTGGCAGGACCGACAAGCTCTTCACCAACCCCGAGCACAAGGAGACAGAGGATTACATCACCGGCCGCTTTGGATAAAACGGATTGCAGGCCCGGGATTGAAATGCCCGGTATATAACGGTATATAAAGGTATATAACGTGTAGGGGCTCGATATATAACGGGTAAGGGACTGAACGGCCGGGATAAACAGGTACGGGATCGAAAGGCCCGGAATTAAAATGTTAAGTTGGGATAAGAAGTAGAGAACAAAAGAAAGGGGGCGGATCGCATGGTCACGCGCAAGTCTTTCCATGAGCAGTTGGATGAGCTGCAGCAGGAAGTTCTGAAGATGGGAACCCTGGTGGAGCAGACCATCTTCAATGCAGTAAAATCGCTCAAGGAGCGGGATGAAAACCTGGCGCAGCAAGTAATCAGCAACGATGACGTGATCGACGATTTGCAGATCAGGATCGAGGACAGCTGCATCAGGCTGCTTGCTCTGCAACAGCCAATGGCCAGCGACCTCCGGGTGATCAGCGCCGCCATGAAGATCGTCAACGACATGGAGCGGATGGCAGACCATGCTGCGGATATCGCCAAGGTTACGATTCGCCTCTCCGGACAGCCCCTGATCAAGCCGCTCATCGATGTGCCCAGGATGGGGGAGACTGCCCAGAAGATGCTGCGGGAAGCCCTGGATGCCTATGTGCGGCGAGATGCGTCGCAGGTGGATAGGCTCATCGATTACGACAACGAGGTTGATGCTCTCAATAACCAGATCTTCCGGGAACTGCTGGTCTTCATGATGGAGGACCCCCGGACAATCCGGCAGGCCACGCAGCTGCTGTTCGTGGCCCGGCACCTGGAACGGATCGCCGACTACGCCACGAACCTGGGCGAGGCGGTTTACTATATGGTCAAGGGAGAGCGCAAAGATCTCAATATCTAGCCGGGAAGTGGAATAAGACCGTGCAAGCAGCGACCTCCTACGATGCGGCCCTTGACTTCCTGGTCGGACTGACCAAGTTCGGCTTCAATTTCGGGCTGCAGCGGATCGAATATTTGTTGAAATTGTTGGGAGACCCGCACCGAAAGCTGCGGGTCATTCACATTGGTGGCACCAACGGCAAGGGATCAACCGCGATGATGACCACCTCGATTCTGATCGAGGCCGGCTACCGGGTAGGGCTGTTCACATCTCCCCATCTCGACAGCTACACCGAACGCTACCTGATCAACCGGACTCCCATATCCGAACAGCGGCTGGCCGATCTGATCTTCCGAGTCAAGCCCTTTCTGGAGCAGATGGTGCGCGACGGGCACGAGCATCCGACCGAATTCGAGGTCTGCACAGCCATCGCCTTTCTCTATTTCTATTCGGAACAGGTGGATTTTCTGGTGCTGGAGGTCGGCCTGGGCGGGTCCATCGACTCCACGAACATCATTGCCACCCCCCTGGTGGCGGTAATCACCAACATCGCCTTCGACCACATGGATTACCTGGGCAACACCATCCCCGAGATCGCCGCGGTTAAGGCAGGGATCATCAAGCAGGGCGGTCACGTGGTCACCGCCGCCTCCGATCCGGAGGCCCTGGCGGTGATCGCAGCCCGCTGCCTGGAGCAGGGCGCCTCCCTGCTGCGAGTCGGCGTCGATCTCAACTACGAGCTGCTGGAATCCACCCCCCTCTTAACGAGCTTCAATCTTTGCAGCCCCTGGGAAAACTACCCGGGCCTGCAGGTGCCCCTGGCCGGCAGGCACCAGGCGATCAACGCCGCTACCGCCCTCGGGGCTATCGAGGTGCTGCGCCATGCCCATGGCGTGCTCATTACTCCGGAGCAGATCGGGGGCGGCTTTGCCGATGCCCGGTGGCCGGCGCGCCTGGAGCTGCTGTCTACCAGCCCCGGCATCCTGGTCGACGTCACCCATAACTTTGACGGCTCCCGAAAGCTGAGGGCGGCGCTGCAGGAGATATACAGCTACCGCCGCCTGATCCTGGTACTGGGAATGCTGGGAGACAAGGAGCGGGAGAAGGTGGTTGGCGAGCTCGCACCGCTGGCTTCAGTGGTGGTGATCACCAGGCCGAACAGCCCAAGGGCCGGAGATTGGGAGCTGCTGGCGAGAGAAGCCGGCCGCTATACGGGCCGGGTGCTGATGATCGAGGACATAGCCGGGGCCGTGGAAGCAGCCCTGAATGAGGCCGGCCCTGAGGATCTGGTCTGCGTCACCGGCTCTTTTTACATGGTGGCCGAGGCCCGTGCCTACCTGCGCCACAAGCTGCATCTCGAGTAAAATTTCAACAATGATCACATCGGCGCTGAGCGCGGAACACCCGGGGGGCGCGGTGGAATGCAGCCAGCCAGTTAAAACTGAATAGCTGCTAAATTCTGCAAGAGCAGCAACCAGCCTGACAGTATTTGAAAATAGATGAACATATTGCAAGCTGTCAGAAGGCTGGTTGTCCTTGTCAGACATATGATGAAATGTTAGACTTAAGCAAAACAAAAGAAGGAGCAGGTTTTATGAAAGGATACGGGCACTATCGGAGCCCCTGGCTGCTGCTGATCTTGCTCATCCTGGGAGGCATCGCCGGCAGCCTAGTTGGACAGGTCCTGGGCGGCATCCCCCATCTAGCCCTTTTTAATGTGGGCCCCTACGTCGGAATTGAGCCAACAACGCTAAACCTGAGCTTCCTGTCCCTCACCTTCGGTTTCAATTTTAAAGTCAACCTGGTGAGTTTCCTTGGCTTCATAGTGGCGTTTATCATTTACCTGCGCCTGTAATGAACGGCGACGGGCGGAAGTGTTCCGGCTTGGAGCAGCGAATAGTTTCAGCCCGGAGCATCCATGCTGCATCATCATTTACCTGTGCTGAAAGCACCCATGAGGGATGGTTGTCTGTGCGAGAGATAATCCTGGCTTCGGCTTCACCACGGCGCGCAGAACTGCTGCGCCGCCTGGGTCTGGTTTTCACCCCGGTGCCGAGCCTGGTCGAGGAGGAGCCGGGGCCGGGCGCCGAACCCCGCCAGCTAGCCTTGAGGCGGGCGGCGGACAAGGCGGATGCGGTATGCGGGCGGTATCCGCAGTGCCTGGTGCTGGCTGCGGATACGGTGGTCTGGTGTGACGGCCGCATTATGGGTAAACCGAAGACAGTCGCAGAGGCCCGGGAGATGCTTCTCTTCCTGTCGGGCCGCGAGCACCATGTATACACCGGCGTAGCCTTGCGCTTGGCGGAGGAGGAGTTGGCGCGGCAGGACGTGGTGGCCACCAGGGTGCTGTTCCGCAAGCTCGGCGCAGCAGAGATTGAAGCCTACCTGGCCACCGGGGAGCCGCTGGGCAAGGCCGGCGGCTACGGGATTCAGGGTTTCGGAGCCCTGCTGGTGGCACAGATCGAGGGCTGCTTCTATAACGTGGTGGGACTGCCGCTGGCCAGGCTCGGAGAGATGTTGCCGGAATTCGGAGTTGATCTTTTGTGTCCAGGCCCGAGTATCACCTGACGATCAAGAGCCTGCCTGAGGAACTCAGGCCACGGGAGCGCATGCGGGCAGCCGGCCCCGGCGCCCTCTCCTCTGCCGAACTGTTGGCCATAACTCTGGGCAGCGGGTCGGCCGGGGAGTCCGCCCTGGACCTGTCTCACCGCTTGCTGCAAAGCCCGCGAGGTCTGCGCTTTCTGGCTGAAGCCTCCTTTGAGGAACTCTGCGCCGTGAAGGGGATCGGCTCCGCCAAGGCAGCCCAGGTGATGGCTGCGGTGGAGTTGGGCAAGCGTTTGGCCTGCCTGGGGCAGGGCATCAGGCCGACCGTACGCAGCCCGCAGGATGTATGCAGCTTCATGATGGAAGAGATGTGCTACCTGGACCGGGAACACTTTCGGGTGGTCATCCTGAACACCAAGAACCAGGTGCTGTCAGTAGAGACGATCTCTGTGGGGAGCCTCAACTCCTCACTGGTGCACCCCCGGGAAGTCTTCAAGCCGGCTGTTCTGCGCAGCGCAGCCGCAGTGATCCTGATCCACAACCATCCCAGCGGGGACGCCACACCAAGCAGCGAGGACCTGGAGATAACCCGGCGCCTGGTTGAGGCCGGGCAGTTGATTGGGATTACGGTTCTTGATCATATTATTATCGGAGACCATGTTTTTACCAGCCTCAAAGAAAGAGCAGTGATCTGAGAGAGGACGGGAACAAAAGGCGGCGGCCCATTCGAGGCTTGGGGGCTGCTGCGAACAGGCTGGCGAAGCGCCTGCAGCATCCGGAAGGACCCGGACTTGGATACCGGCAGCTTTAAAAGTGATACCAAACGACATTCGTGCTTGACCATACTTCGACTGCGGGTGCGCCCGCACTATTAGGAAGGAGCAGACAAATTGTTCTTTACAAAAGACGTGGGGATCGATCTGGGCACTGCCAATACCCTGGTGCACGTCAGGGGCCGTGGTATCATCCTCATGGAACCGTCGGTGGTAGCTATCCAGCGGGAGACCGGGGAGGTGCTGGCCGTTGGGGATGAAGCAAAGCAGATGATCGGGCGCACTCCGGGCAATATCATCGCCATCAGGCCGATGAAGGACGGAGTGATTGCCGATTTTGACGTAACCCAGATCATGCTGCGCTACTTTATCAGGCGAGCCTTGAATAAGCGCAGCCTGTTTATGCGCCCGCGGGTGGTGATCTGCATCCCGACCGGCGTCACGCCGGTGGAAGAGAGGGCTGTAAAAGAGGCTGCGATCCAGGCCGGAGCAAAAGAGGCCTACCTGATCGAGGAGCCGATGGCGGCGGCGATCGGCGCCGGGCTGCCGGTGGGAGAGCCGACGGGAAATATGGTGGTGGACATAGGCGGCGGCACGACGGAGGTGGCGATCATCTCCCTGGGCGGAGTTGTCACCAGCCGCTCGATCCGGGTGGCCGGGGACGAGATGGACGAGGCGATTGCCCAGTACATCAAACGGGCGTATAGCTTATTGATCGGGGATCGGACCGCAGAGGATATAAAGATCAAGATCGGCTCCGCCATCCTGGACGGACAACCCGAGACCTATGATGTCAGAGGGCGCGACCTGATCACCGGCCTGCCCAAGACCGTTGTCATCTCCTCCGAAGAGGTGCGGAGCGCACTGGCGGAAACGCTGGCCAAGATCGTGGAAGCGGTCAGGGTTTGCCTGGAGAAGACGCCGCCTGAACTGGCGGCAGATATCATGGACCGGGGCATAGTGATGGCCGGGGGCGGCTCCATGCTGCGGGGTATGGACCGGCTGATCAGCAAGGAAACCGGCATTCCGGTGATCCTGGCCGATCAACCACTGCAGGCGGTGGCCCTGGGCACCGGCAAGGCTCTGGAGAATATCGAAATCTTGCGGCGGATGCCCCTGCCTTCGAGACGGATGAGTTAGGGTGGTGCTGGTTGTTCAGCTCACAGTTCAAGAAGACCCTGGTCATCCTGGTGGTGATGGCCCTGCTCTGTCTCAGTTTGGCGCACTATGACTCCAGCTATCCCGGAAGCCGGGCTGCAGTGGCGGTGCGTGAGACACTCGCTCCCCTGCAGGGCAGGGTGATGCTCGCCTGGCAAGGCGCAAGCTTTGTGGCCGGATATTTCCGAGGAATGAACCGCCTGCAGGAGGAGAACGACCAATTGCAGCAGCAGTTGCGCGACCTGACCTGGAAGAACGACAGCTTGCAGGAATATGTATACGAAAATCAGCTATTGAACAATCTGCTCAACTTTAAGCAGCGCAACGACGTTCGCTTTACGCTGCTGGGGGCGCGGGCGATCAGCCGTTCGCCGAGCAACTGGTACAGCAGCCTGGTGGTAGACCGAGGCTCAGCTGACGGCGTCAAAAAGGATATGGTGGTGGTCTCGGACGCAGGGGTGGTGGGCCGCATTGATGCTGTCGGGCCCCACACCTCCGATGTGCTTCTGATTCTGGACCAGGAAGGCGCCGCAGGCGCCGTAGTCGTTGCCAGCGGCACCCAGGGAGTCGTCGAGGGCAACAAAGAGGATCCCGGCATGCTCAGGATGATCGACCTTCCCTATGACGCCAAGCTGACGCCGGGCCAGGCAGTGGTGACCTCCGGCTTGGGGGGTATCTTCCCCGGAGATCTGCCGATCGGGGAGATCTCGGAGTTTGACTCCAGTGGCGGCGAGCTGGATAAGTACGCCCTGGTAAGCCCATACGTGGATTTTGACCGCCTTGAAGATCTGTTCATCATTACCGGGTCCAGATAGGCGCCTTATCAGTTCACTGCTCCGGATTCCACCCCTGGTTCTCTGGCTCCGCAGGGCGGCCAACAGGGTCAGTCGCCGGCCCAGTCTCCTCAATAAGTGCTATAATAAGTTCACGAAAGTTTGCGGGCGCCAGCACAGCGGGGTAGGAGAGGAGATCGGCCATGCGTTGGCTGTTTGTGTTGCTATCATTTATTGCCGCCCTGATTCTACAAACGACTGTCCTGCCGTTGCTTAGCATCGGCGGAGTAATTCCGGACCTGCTGCTGGTGCTGGTGATTTTCACGGCCCTTTTTTACGGTTCTGTCAAGGGCGCCGCAACCGGCTTCATCCTGGGGCTGATCCTTGACCTGATCGGTGGGCATTATCTCGGTCTGGGAGCATTGAGCGGCTTTGCCACCGGATATCTGATCGGCTATCTGGAGGGCGGGGTCAATAAGGAGAACATCATCGTGCTTTTTTTCATCGTGCTGGCCGGCAGCTTCATTGCCAGCAGTGTTTATCTGCTGGGACAGGGCATGCTCGATCCCTCTGGCTGGAGCGCCAGCCTGTTCTGGCATGTGCTGGCGCCGGGATGCCTCTACAACGGCGGTGTTGCAGTTTTGCTATACAGGCCGCTGACCAGGCTGTTTGGCGGCCCTGCCCCCTCCCAGGTGGAGATCGTCCAACCGGTCAGAATGACCTACAGGTGAACCCGACATGATGGCAGACCGGAAGTTGGAGGCCAGGCAAAAGTTTTTCAGATGGTTGATCTTCGCGGTGTTCGTGTTGATCGTGGCGCGGCTGGTCGCCCTGCAACTCTGCGAGGCGTCTGTGTACCGCACCGAGGCTGCGAACAACCAGTTCCGGTTCCTGCCGATCCTCGCCCCCCGCGGCGATATTGTAGACGCCCAGGGCAACATCCTGGCCGGCAACGAGATCGTCAACGCCATCTCCATAGTACCCCAGCAAATCGACGCCGGCCAGCTTGACAGCACCATCGGCAACCTGGTCTCCCTGCTGCATGACTCTTACCCGGAGATCGACGCCCCGTTCATCAATAAGCTGATTGCCGATGCCGCGCAATCCGACATCTCCTATGAGCCGGTGGTGATCAAGCAGGATGTGCCGATGCAGATCGTGGAGCGCCTGGAGGAGCATCGCCAGGAAATTCCAGGGGTGCAGATCGGCAAGGAGGTCGTCCGCTCATACCCGGAGGGCACTATAGCCAGCCACCTCTTGGGCTATATCGGAGAGATCAGCGCCGACGAGCTGGTACAGCACAAGGACGACAACTACAAGGCGGGCGATCTGATCGGAAAGTCCGGGCTGGAGGCCCAGTATGAGAGCTACCTGCGCGGCCAGGACGGCTTCCAGCAGGTGGAGGTGGATGTCAGCGGCAGGCCGGTGCAGCATGCCAACCTGATCACCGTTCCCCCCTTGCAGGGCGACCGGCTGGTGTTGACCATAGACAGCGGCCTGCAAAAAGCGATGGAGACCAGCATGGACAGCACCCTGGCCCAGCTGCAGCGCGAGGGATATAACGCCAGGGCCGGCGCTGCCGTCGCCCTGGACGTGAAAACCGGGGCGGTGCTGGCGATGACCAGCCGTCCCAATTTCGACCCGAACCTCCTGGTGCCGCCGGTATACGATGCTACTGTCAAAAAGTACCTCGACCCTCCTGCCGGGGCGGAACCGCCTATGATCAACAGGGCGATCAGCAGCCTCTATGCGCCGGGTTCTACCTTCAAGCCGATCACCGGCATGGCTGTCCTCACCTCCGGCAAGGTGACCGTTAACGACACGGTAGACTGCACCGGCAGGTACTGGCTGCCTCCCTACCCGGCATGCTGGAAGGTGTGCGGCGTGGTCAACTTCTTCCAGGCCATGGCCGTCTCCTGCGATGTCTACTTCATGGAAGCCGGGCGGAAAGCCGGCGCCGCGCTGATGGCGCAAATCGCCCATGAGTTCGGCCTGGATCAGCCGACCGGAATCGACCTGCCGGGAGAAGTCACCGGCGAGTTGTCGAGCCCGGCGCAGCAGGCAGCCCAGCAAGATCCCTATTGGCGCAACTGGTACCAGGAGCAGGAGGCGGCGCTGAACGCCAAATACACCGCCCTGCTGGCGGCGGCCACTACCCCGCAGCAGACGTCCGACCTGCAGGCCCAGCAGAAATGGGCACAGATAGACCTGAACGAGGAATACCAGATCAAATATAATTTTTACGTCAACTGGCAGCCCTTCGAGACCTTCAACATGGCCATCGGCCAGGGCGCCAACGCCTTCACCCCCATCGAACTGGCCAACTATGTAGAGGAACTGGCCAATAACGGACAGCGGATGCACCCCTACCTGGTGCAGCGGATCGAGGACCCGAGCGGCAATCTAGTGGCCCAGTTCGGGCCGCAGGTGGCGCATAACGCGCAGGTCGACAGCCAGATCATGGCCACTGTGCGCCAGGGGATGGCGGATTCGACGAACCCCGAGGGCACCAGCGGCGCCATCTTCTACGACTATCCGGTCAAAGTGGCGGCCAAGACCGGCACCGCGGAAACCGGCGGGGCGCTGGACCTGACCAACGGCATTTTTATAGCCTTTGCCCCGGCGAGCGACCCCACCATCGCCTTTGCCGGCGTCATCGAGTCCGGCTATGAAGGCTCGGCCTCTTCCGGCCTGGTGGGCAAGGCGGTCTTAGACCAGTACTTTGGCCTGAACAAGCCCAAGCCGGCGCCGGCTGCTCCCAGCCAGCCGCAGCCCGCTCAACAACCGGCTCCAACTCAGCCGGCGACACAGCAGCAAACTCCGCCGGTTGCACCACAGCCCCAGACGCATGCTACCGGCACCACGACCACCGGGACCCAGACTCAGACGCCTGCTACCGGCACCACGACCACCGGGACCCAGACTCAGGCGCCTGCTACCGGCACCACGACCACCGGGACCCAGACTCAGGCGCCTGCTACCGGCACCACGACCACCGGGACCCAGACTCAGACGCCTGCTACCGGCACCACGACCGGGGGCCAGCCTGGCGAGGCCATAACACCAACCCAGGAGCCACAGCAGCCAGGGCCGGCAACCGGGGGCGCCGCATCCGGTTCCAATACGCCGGTTGGCACTCAATGATAAGCCTCAAATAATTTAGTGAAATTGGTCTAATTGACCCGCCCTGCTCGTGGCGGCGATCTCGTTCAGCATTCGCGACTGTCGGGTGAGGTTCAAAAATGTCTAAGATCAGGATAATTGGCTGGAAAAACGAGGAATATTTGCCTCGTTTTTTTGTTTTTCCCGGCAGGATAAAGATGATAGACATAGAAATAATTCTCACAACACCCAAAGTATTGCATCGGAGGATCGTTGATCGGGACATGGAGGAGATTGTAAAAATAAAGGGAACCCGCGAGGGGCTGGTAGTGCTGATTAATGCAAGGGCAGATTTCCGGGCGGTACAGCAACGGCTGATTGAAAAGCTTTCAGAGTCCAATGGATTTCTGGAAGGAACGGTAGTGAGCATTGATGTAGGCCCTGAGAGATCTGCAGACCGAACAGCTGAATTCCTTGAAAGAGATTTTGGCAGTGCACGATATGTTGTTGCGCCGGATCATCGCGGGTCCGAGGTTCCATAGAACAGTTGTAGGAAACGCACGGGGGGTGAAGATGTTGGTACAGGAAACAGCTCAGATCAGATTGAGCAGCCGCAGGAAAAGGAGACGCGCTCGCCGTGAGCCTGCCGTTCCTGGTGTGCCGGATGGGGGCGCAGCGTCCGGAGGGCAGATCACAGGCGACATGAAAGCAGCGGCGCCTGAGGCGGGGACCGGTGGGCAGAACAACCAGCGCGGAGACCGGGACGAAATTCCAGTCATCAGGTATAGCCTCACCTCCAAGGAGCCGCGAGCTGACATCGTTTCCGAGGAGCAGACGATCCTGATTCAACGCACGATCCGTTCGGGTCAGCTTGTTTTCCACCCAGGCAATGTCGTAGTGCTTGGAGACGTCAATCCAGGAGGCGAGGTGGTGGCCTGGGGCAATATTATCGTGATGGGCGCCTTCAGGGGGGTGGCTCATGCAGGAGCAATGGGCAACAACAATGCCGTGGTGGCAGCTTTTAGGCTGGAACCCTCACAGCTGCGGATCGCCGGCTACATTACCAGGGCCCCGGAGGGCGACTTTTCAGCAATGACACATCCCGAGATCGCGCGCGTGCAGGACGGGGTCGTGATCGTCGAGCAATACCAGCCCGGTTCCGACCGGTACTAACAAGCACAGGCAAAGGGGGAACTGTTGATGGGAGAAGTATTGGTGGTAACCTCCGGGAAGGGAGGGGTGGGCAAAACAACTACTACCGCTAATATCGGCACGTCCCTGGCCATGATGGGGTTTAAAATAGTGATGATGGATGCCGACATTGGGCTGCGCAACCTGGACGTGGTGATGGGGCTGGAAAACCGGATCGTATACGATCTTGTAGACGTCGCCAACGGACGGTGCCTCCTGCGCCAAGCCCTGATCAGGTACCGGCGGTTCGAAAGTTTGTCTCTCCTTCCGGCAGCCCAAACCAAGGACAAGACTGCTGTCAACCCGGATCAGATGAAGGCGCTGTGCGACGAACTCAAACATGATCACGATTATGTGCTGGTCGACTGCCCGGCCGGGATCGAACAGGGATTCAAAAATGCTATCGCCGGGGCCGATAAGGCCCTGGTGATCGCAACTCCTGAAGTGGCCGCAGTCCGGGATGCGGACCGGATTATCGGACTGCTCCAGGCGGACACCGGGATGCGCCACCCGCTGCTGATCATCAACCGGATCCGTCCGCAGATGGTGAAACGGGGCGACATGTTGGATGTGGATGATGTGATCGAGCATCTGGCTATCGAACTGCTGGGAATTGTACCGGAGGATGAATCGATCATCGTCTCAACCAACAAGGGGGAGCCGGTAGTCCTCAACGTCAACTCCAGGGCTGGCGAGGCGTACCGCAATATCACGCGCCGGATCACCGGCGAGGAAGTGCCCTACATGGATATTGAGGGCGACAGCACCTTGATGAAACGCTTGAAGCGGCTATTGGGCCTGCGCACCGGTCGAGCGGGGTGAGATCATGCTGGACCTGCTGCAAAGAATTCTGGGCAGAGACACCTGCAAAGCCAGCAAAAACATCGCCACGGAAAGGCTCCGGCTGGTCCTGATGCACGACCGGATCGATCTCTCTCCGCAGATGATGGACTCCTTGCGCCTCGATATTCTGAGTGCGGTCAACAACTACCTGGAGATCGATGAACCGGCCATGGAGATATCTCTGCGACGGGTGAATAGCAGCATATCGCTGGCTGCAAACATCCCGATCCTGAAGATGAAGCGTCTGCCCATACTAATCAAGAAGGGGTTGGAGGCCTGAAGCAGGATAACAGCAATCTAAACCGGAGGCCTGAAGCCGGATGCCGGATCTGGAACTCCTGGCCACCGTATCCAGTCAGTCGAATTTCTGATGCTTTGAACTTCTCGTGGTTGAGTGCGCGAGATTCCTGATTCATCGCGCGCCGGATGTCCTGATATAAAAAAATTGAGCCGGGTTGAGCGCATATCGTCAGCGACGGGTAAAACTGTAAACGCCCGGCAATAGACTCGCTGCGGGCGATCCTTTATAATGAGACCAGGCGCCTCAAAGAGGGGAACTGGTCCATGCCTGGTCGTCGCTTTTTAAAAGGCCTTGATTATAATCTCCTGTTGATAATCGGGCTGATCCTGGTTTTGAATCTGCTGGTGCTGAGTAGCGCCTCTGCCAGCATGCCTGAGGGCCCGCTGTTTTATGTGAAGAAGCAGGCGCTCTGGATAGTGCTGGGGCTGATTGCCGCGGTGATGATCACCTTTTTCTTCGACTACTCGAGGCTGCAACGTTGGCATAACGCCATTTACGGAACGATGATCGTCATGCTGATAGCGGTGATGTTTTTAGGACACGTCACCCTAGGTGCGCAACGCTCCATCAGCTTGCACTTTTTTGACCTGCAGCCGTCGGAACTGGCCAAGATCATGATCATCATCTGCTTTGCGTCATACCTGTCCCGCAGACAGGGAGAGTTGCAGCACTTAAAAGATCTGGTCCCGTCCTTCCTGTATTTCCTGGTCCCCTTCGCCCTGGTGTTCATCCAGCCGGACCTGGGAAGCTCGATGGTCTTTATCGTCATCTTCTTCGGAATGCTCTACCTGGCGGGGGCGCGGCCGGCACTGCTGCTCAGCCTGCTGGGAGGGGGTCTGGCTGCGGTCGCCCTGGCGCTGGTGCTGCACTACTCTCCGCTGCATCTGCCGCTGCCTTTAAAAGAATACCAATTGTCCCGCTTGTCGGTGTTTATCAACCCTTATTCTGATCCTCGGGGGGAAGGCTATCACATCATCCAGTCTCTGGTGGCTATCGGCTCCGGAGGTCTATGGGGCAAGGGGCTGTATCACGGCTCGCAGGTGCAGTTGAACTTCTTGCCTGAGCAAAATACCGACTTTATTTTCTCGGTGATCGGCGAGGAGTTGGGCTTCCTGGGGGCCGGTTTTTTATTGATACTTTACTACCTGCTCATCTCCCGGACGCTTTCGATATCCTTCCAGTCCAGGGATAGTTTTGGCAGACTGATGGCGGGAGGCATCCTCTGCATGTGGCTGTTCCACATCTTGGAGAATATCGGCATGACCATAGGCGTGATGCCGGTGACCGGAATTCCTCTGCCGTTTATGAGCTACGGCGGCAGTTTCATGCTGACCAACCTGATCGCCGTGGGCCTGATCCTGAATATACATATGCGCCGCGAGCTGATGATCTTCTGACCTGGGCATGGTTTTAAGGGAATTTTAACTGGGACGCGATATCGGCTACAGAAAAATGACAGTCAGATTGTCCTTGCGTTCAATAGACTTGGAAAATTTTCCTCATATTCTACCCCCTGCGACCATATATAAGAGTAGGAAAATACTGGGGAGTGGTCGCCGATGAGAGGGGAAGCACTGGCAAGGCGCTACCTGTACGTAATGCGCAAGGCTAAAGATCTGGTATACAGGCTGTTGGCGGCGCTGATCATCTTTGCCCTGGTCTGGGTGCTGGCGCAGGCAAATGGGACTTTGGGGCAGGCCGCCAGGAGCGGGGTCGCCTATCTGTTGAACACTAACTACGACTTAGCTCATTTTGATTTATCTCCGGTCATCACCCAGGTGAGCTCCCTGATCGGCTTGAAAAAGGGCCTGGATGTGCAGGTGGAGAAACCAATCCCGCAGGGAGCGGCCGTGCTTGTTCAACCCGAGCTCCCGGTTTCAGGGAGGCTTGCCCGGGGGTTCGGCTGGACGAAGGGGAGCGACGGCTGGCCGCGTTTCTCTACAGGAGTGGAGCTGGCGGCAAGCAAGGGCGATCAGGTGCATGCCATTCTGCCCGGCACTGTAAGCATGGTGTTCGCAGATCCCTCCCTTGGCAACGTGGTGATCGTGACGCACAGCGATCAGTTGGCCAGCCTCTACGGCAGGCTGGATGCGGTGGAGGTACAACCCGGTCAGCAAATAACGCAGGGTCAGGTGATAGGCACGCTGGCCACCCCATATCTGCACTTCGAGATCCGGGACGGAGACCAACTGGTCGACCCTGTACAGCGCTTGCAACTGAAGCAGACATGATCCGAACCGGCAGATCTCAAGAGCTTATCAATCAGCCCTGATGGAAAACCGCTGGTGCTTTTCTAAATAATTCAAGCGGGCTTTTTCAAGACTGCTGGGACGATTTTCGTTCCGGCATTTTTAACACGCTATGGAAAAAGCAAAAAAAAGAAGCTGAATCGATGACTATCAGTCTCTAAGTGATTACAATAGTATAAGCAGCTCAATCGGCCGGCCCGAGGAAAAACATATCCTGGCGAATCCAGCGGCCGGCTGAATAGGGAGATACAGTCGATGGAACAGAAGGAGTTCAACGACATCCTGTCGTGCCTGGAAAAGCCAGCCCGCTATCTGGGCACAGAATGGAACGCCGTTCACAAGGACTGGGACACGGCATCAGTGCGCATGGCTTTTGCCTTTCCGGATCTGTACGAGGTGGGCATGTCTCACCTGGGACTGCAGATCCTCTACGGCCTGGTCAATAGCATGCCGGGCTATCTGATGGAGCGAGTTTTTGCCCCGGCGCCGGATCTGGAGGCCGAACTGCGGCGGCGCGGCCGGCACTTGTTCAGCCTGGAGTCTCGTCGGCCGCTAAAGGATTTCGACCTGCTGGGGTTCACTCTGCAGTATGAGCTGACCTTCACCAACGTGCTGAATATGATAGACCTGGGCGGATTGCCGCTGATGTCCAGCGAACGCACCGATGCCGATCCTCTGGTGATTGCCGGAGGCCCGGTGGCTACCAATCCGGAGCCGTTGGCGCCCTTCATCGATGCTTTTGTGATCGGGGAAGGGGAGGAGGTGCTGCCGGAGATTCTGGAGGTATTCAAGCAGGCCCGAAAAAGCCAGGCGGACACTTTCGGAGCAAACTCAGGTCGTGACCGGGCGCCGGGGATGGGCTCGGCGCCAATGCCCGACCGCGCCCGCTTTTGCGGGCACCCGGCGGGCACCCGGCGGGCACCCGGTGAAGCCCGGTGGCGCGGCGAAATCTTGGAGCGCTTGGCGGGGATCGCCGGTGTCTACATCCCTTCCTTGTACGGTGTAGCATATAATAAGGAGGGAAGAGTGCAGGGTTTCACATCCCTGCGCCCGGAGGCGCAAGCTGCCGGGCCTGCTCTGGCTGGCCTGAGCGGCCTTGGCGGGCACCCGGTGGTGCGGCGGCGACTGGTGCCGTGCCTGAATGACGCCTTTTACCCTACCGCTCCGGTGGTGCCGCTCGCAGAGGCTATACACGAGCGGGGCATGCTGGAAGTCTTCCGGGGCTGCACCCGAGGCTGCCGGTTCTGCCAGGCGGGGATGATCTACCGCCCGGTAAGGGAGCGGGATCCGGAGTTGTTGCTGCGTCAGACCGGAGAGATCCTGGACAAAACGGGCTATGAGGAGATCTCCCTGGTATCCCTGAGCAGCCTGGATTACAGTGGCTTGGATCATCTGCTGCCGGAGCTGCGAGACCGCTGCACCGTCTCCCGGACCGGGATCTCGCTCCCCTCATTGCGGGTGGACTCCTTCAGCGTGGAGGCGGCCCGGCAACTGCCCGGCGGCCGGAGGGCGAGCCTGACCATGGCGCCTGAGGCGGGGACGCAACGCTTGCGGGACGTGATCAACAAAGGGGTGACCGAGGCCGACCTTCTAGAGGCGGCGGCAGCAGCGGCAGCAGCCGGCTGGTCGGCGCTTAAACTGTATTTCATGGTGGGGCTGCCCACCGAAGGGGCGGAAGACCTGCAAGGGATCGGCGACCTGGTTTGCAAGGTGCGACAGGCGACCCGTTCAGCGGGCAAGAAAAAAAAGGGGCTGCGCCTTTCTGTCAGCGCTTCATCCTTTGTCCCCAAGGCTCACACCCCGTTTCAGTGGGAGGGTCAGACTCCGATGAGGGAGCTGGCAGAGCGGCATGCCCACCTGCGCCAACTTGTCCGTAACTGCGGCGCCGATTATCGCTGGCACAGCATTGAAGCGAGCTTCTTAGAGGCGGTGTTCGCCCGGGGCGATCGAAGGCTGGCGCCGGTGCTGCTCGAGGCCTGGCGTAGGGGTTGTCGCTTGGATGGCTGGACTGAGCATTTTCGCTTTGATCTTTGGCAGGAGAGTTTCCGTACAGCCGGGCTCGACCCGGAGTTCTATGCGGGGCGCACGTTGTCCTATGAAGAGGCGCTGCCCTGGGATCTGATCGACACCGGCATTGAAAAGGAGTTTCTGGTGCGCGAGCACCGTCGGGCGTTGGCCGGGGTGACTACCCCGGACTGCCGTTCCGCCGCCTGTGAGTCCTGTGGGGTTTGCCCGGCTTTCGGGGTGGAGCCCCAACTGGTCAATCGCAGGCGTTAGGACTAGTGTGGACTCTTATAACTGGAGGTCGGCAATGCCGAGATATAGAATTGAGTATGCTAAGACAGGCAGCGCCAGGTTCCTGTCGCACCTGGAGCTGGTTCGGGTTTTCAACCGGGCGCTGCGCCGGTCCGGGTTGCCGCTGGTTTTTACTCAGGGATTCAGGCCGCACCCCAAGGTTTCCTATGGCCCCTCCCTGGGAGTAGGAGTGGCGGGCCTGCGCGAGTATCTGGATGTCGAACTGGCCGACCCCGGGTCGGGAACCGACCCGGGCACCCGGGGCGCGGCTTCACCTGGCACCGGCCCCCAGTTGTCAGAATGCCTGCTCCTTGGCCGGCAGTTTCCCTCCGGACTGGAGCTCAGAAGTCTAATGGAGCTTGCCTTGGGAGCGCCCGGCATCGGCAAGGCTGTGAACAGCGCATGGTACCGGCTGGCACTGCCGCAGGATCAGGATGCGGGTGCCTGGCAGCAGGCCCTGGATTGCCTGGCGGAAAGCGCAAAGCCAATCTACTTCCAGCGCCCTAAAGACGGCAAGCTTTTCGATGTCAGATCCGGGCTGGAGGCATGCCGGCTGGTGACGACCGCAGAAGAGCTGGCGATCGACTTGCTGGTAGGTTATGGAAGCGAAGCTGCTCCGGTGCGCGGTTTGCTGGAAAAACTGCAGTCACTGGCCGGCGCCGGGAGCTGCTATCTGCCAGCCCGCCTTACCCGGATGGCGTTGCTACAGTTGAATGGCGGTCTGATCAACCCCCTCGGTGAGCGAAAGCAGCTCTGGGAGGCTTGAAAGCGATTTTGGAAACGACTGCAAGACCGCTTCCGGAGAGCGAGGTCAGCCCGGATGTCCGTTCGGCATATACGCGCTCTCGGCTTGATGATGTTTGCCAGGCGTAAACTCGCTCACATTTTAATGATGTTCGCTCGCGTATACGCTCATGATTAAGGAAGGAAAGAAGAGCCGTGGTAAAAGAGATTTTAATTCAGGTTACGAGAGAAGAAACGAAAGTAGCCGTACTGGAGAAGAGGCGCCTGGTCGAGGTTTACCTTGAACGCTCCTTCCAGATGCGCCTGGCCGGCAATATCTATAAAGGCCGGATCGAGAATGTCCTGCCAGGCATGCAGGCTGCCTTTGTCAATATCGGGTTGGAGCGCAACGCCTTTCTATACGTGGAAGACGTGCACACCACACCCGGCAAGCACGAAAATCTGCCGATTCAAAACCTGCTGCAGGAGGGAGAGGAGATCCTGGTCCAGGTAGTCAAGGAGCCGTTCGGCACCAAGGGCGCCAGGGTGACTACCCAACTCACCCTTCCGGGCCGGTACGTGGTGCTGCTGCCGGATCTTGCCTGCATCGGAATCTCGCGTAGGATTACATCGGAGAAGGAGCGGGAGCGGCTGAAAAACCTGGCCGAGAAGGTGCGTATTCCTGGCAGCGGCCTGATCGTTCGCACTGTTGCTGACGGCGTCAGCCAGGAGGAACTTGCCAATGATGTCCTCGCGCTGAACGAGCTATGGAATCGAACCAGGGAAAAGTCCGCCCGCTTTTCTGCCCCATCCCTGCTCTATCAGGACCTGGAGCTGGTCTCTTGGGTGCTCAGGGACCTGATGGGAGAGGAGATCGACCGGCTGGTGGTCAACGACCAGGATACCTACGAGCGGATCTTGGAGCTGCTGGGCGCCGACGCCCACAGTTTTCACCTCAAGGTGCAGTTGATGGAGTCAGATCTCTGGGAGGAGTATGGCATCGAGCAGGAGGTGACCAGGGCGCTGAGGCCCAAGGTGTGGCTGCGATGCGGGGGCTACCTGGTGATCGATGAGACGGAGGCCCTGACTGTGATCGATGTCAATACCGGAAAGTATACAGGCAATAAGAACTTCGCCGATACCGTATTTCGCACTAACCTGGAGGCGATCCCGGAGATCGTGCGCCAGTTGAGGCTGCGCAACCTGGGCGGGATCATCGTGGTCGACTTTATCGACATGGAGGCGCTGGAGCACCGGGCAGAGATTCTCAAACGCCTGGAAGATGAATTGAAACGGGATAAGACTAGGACTTACGTCCTCGGTTTGACCCATCTCGGCCTGGTGGAATTGACCAGGAAGAAGGTGCGGCCCAGCCTGAGCAGCTTGCTGGAGCGCCTCTGCCCATACTGCGAGGGTAAGGGACGGGTGCTGTCCGAGGAGACTGTCGGCTTGCGCACCTGCCAGGAGTTGAGGGAATTTGCCAGGTCCAGCACGGCCCCTGCGGTGCTGGTAGAGGTTAACCCAGGAGTGGCCGCCTTTCTGATCGGAGGTGGGGGCAGCCACCTCCGGGCGCTGGAACAGGAGATAGGCAAGCAGATCATCGTCAAGGGAAGCGAAACCTCCCACTTGGAGGAGGTCCAGATACGCCCCCTGCTCAGCCAGGAGGATGTCGCCAATCTGGCAGCGCCGGTGCACCCGGGCCAGATCCTGAAGGTGAAGATCGATGAGGCGCACAACACACATCAGGAAAACGGGATCGCCAGGATCCAAGGCTTCGTCATCGACGTGGAGGGTGGTGGAGACCAGGCCGGGCAGATGGCCTACGTGGAGATCACAAGGGTGTTCCGCACCTACGCCAAGGCCCGCATCATCAAACTGGCCGCCGGCGCCTAGCTTCTCCAAGCGCTGAAGTGAGTTGAACACTGCACCTGAGTTGAACACTGCGCCTTGACAGGGTTTACCGCCGGATGCTAAAATGGCATGTGGCCTTTACTGGAGGCCAAGATACGCGTGGGGCGGGTAACTAAGTGCAAATCAGTTTTTGGCCGTTGGTCGTTGGAGCCAGTAGGACGCTCTTATCGCGGTTGACACCGATGCTGGCACGGTGCTTTTTCTAACGTCTAACCACCAACCACTAAATTGCCACCCGGTATCCGGCGGAAGGAGTGGAAAAAGTTTTGTTCGCGATCATTGAAACAGGCGGCAAGCAACACAAGGTACAACCAGGCAGCGTTTTGCGGGTGGAGAAGCTGGAGGCCGCACCGGGCGAACAGGTTGCTTTCGACCGCATCTTGGCCGTGGGCGATGTCGCCCGAACGGTCATCGGCACTCCCTTTATCGAAGGTGCCAGCGCCACCGGGCAGGTGCTGCAGCAGGGAAAGGCAAAGAAGATCATCGTCTTCAAGTATAAGGCAAAGAAGAACTATCGCCGCAAACAGGGGCACCGGCAACAGTTTACGGAGGTTCTGGTCAAAGAGATCGACTGCCCCGGTTTTTAATAGCTCGGGGGTGCGGCAAAAATTTTCCCGGTGTTGGGAGGTGGCGTTGTGGCGCACAAAAAAGGAGTCGGCAGTTCCCGGAACGGTCGTGACAGCGAAGGCAGACGCCTTGGCGTCAAGAAGCACGCCGGGCAATTCGTCGACGCGGGCAATATCATCGTTCGCCAGCGTGGCACGAGGATCCATCCGGGCTGGAATGTCGGGCGGGGCCGGGACGACACCCTGTTTGCCCTGGCAGACGGCTACGTGAAGTTTGAGAACAGGGGCAAGGATCGAAAACAGGTGAGCATTCACCCGGAAATGGCCCAGGCATAACCGAATCGCGCGGCAGGCCAGCTTCCCCCGGCGGCAACCGGGGGAAGCTTTTCAGTACGCCCGGCCCAGAGCCGGGTGACGGCATGCCTCATGCCTGTGCGATCCTGCTTTTCCGGGGCTATTTTCATGAATTCACGCTGGACGGATGATACTAGCGTTTAAATGCTTGGGAAAAAACAGCCGTTGAGGCTGCATAGTGCACAACACAGTCGGAAATTGTGTTAAGGGGTAGTGCGATGCTTCACGACCATGTCAAAATTTTTGTAAAAGCAGGGGATGGCGGCAACGGGTCGGCCGCTTTTCGACGCGAGAAATACATTCCCATGGGGGGGCCCAACGGCGGCGACGGCGGACGCGGCGGTGATGTGTTGCTGGTGGTCGACGCCAACCTGCAAACCCTGATCGACTATCACTTTCAGAAACACTACCGGGCGGAGCGGGGCGGGTCTGGCCTGGGCAAGGATCAGCACGGCAAGAATGGCGCCGATCTGCTGCTGCGGGTGCCGCCCGGGACGGTGGTCAGGGATGGCGCCGGAGCCCTCCTGGCCGACCTGGTCGAGCCCGGCCGGCGGGTGGTGGTAGCCGGCGGAGGCCGGGGCGGCCGGGGCAACACCCATTTTGTCACCCCCCAGGAGCGTGCCCCGCACTTTGCCGAAAAGGGCGACCCCGGTGAGGAGCGCGCCCTGGAACTGGATCTGAAATTGTTGGCTGACGTGGGGCTGGTAGGCTTCCCCAACGCCGGCAAGTCCAGCCTGCTCAGGCGTATATCCGCCGCCCATCCGAAAATTGCCTCCTACCCCTTCACCACCGTGGAGCCCAACCTGGGGCTGGTGCGGCTGGGGGACGACCGGAGCTTCGTGGCGGCCGATATGCCGGGACTAATAGAGGGCGCCCACGCCGGCACGGGCATGGGTCACCGTTTTCTGCGCCATATCGAGCGCACCAGGGTGCTGGTGCACGTGGTCGACGCTGCCGGAGCCGAGGGTCGCGACCCGCTCGAGGATGTGCGAGTGATCAACCGGGAGCTGCTGCTGTACAACGCGGAGTTGGCGGCCCGGCCGCAAGTGATCGCCGCCAATAAGATCGATCTGCCTGATGCGCAAACTAACCTGGCTGCGATGATTCAGGAATTCCCGGAGACAGAGATCTATCCGATCTCCGCCCTCACCGGCGAGGGAATCGACCGCATGCTGCAGGGAGTCTCCCGAATGTTGCAGGCCGTTCCGGAAGGCAGGTCGAGCCACGCCCTCCAGGCGCCCTCTGCAACGGATGCGATACCCGGACTGGCTCCGGGCGAACATCCGGAGGGAGCCCCTGCATCTGCAGTCCACACCTTTCAAGCCGGGCGGAATGCCGATAGCTTTGCCATCGACAAGGCCGACAGCGTCTGGCGGATCTCCGGCCAGGGGGTGGAGCGGCTGGTGGCCCGGTTTGATCTGGACAACCCGGCCGCTTTGCGCTACTTTCAGCATATCCTGCGCCGCATCGGGGTGGACGACGCGCTGCGGGATAAAGGAATCCGGCAAGGCGACATCGTAAAGATCAGGGATTTCGAATTTGAATGGATGGATTGACAGCCCGAAGAAGGATGGAGAGATGAGCAAACTGGAACCGGTTGCTAATCGCCGGCTGCTGGCGAATGCCCGGCGGGTGGTAGTGAAGCTGGGAACGAGGCTGCTCTGCAGCGCTAAGGGGCAGTTCAACCTCCCCAGGATGGAAAGCCTGATCGGAGATCTGGCAGAGGTGCGCAGCGGGTGTCCGCCGGGGCGGGCGCGGCAGCTGGTGCTGGTGAGCTCCGGCGCTATCGGAGCCGGGATCGGGCGGCTCGGGATGACCAGGACTCCCCGCACGATGCCGGAGAAACAAGCCGCAGCGGCAGTTGGCCAGTGCATCCTGATGCAGCAGTATAGCAGCCTTTTTTCTGCGCACGATATTCTCGTGGCCCAGGTACTGCTGACGCGCCATGACATCATGGATCGCGAGCGCTTCCTCAATGCCCGCTACACCTTCGAAACCCTGCTGAGCCAGGGTGTGGTGCCGGTGGTCAATGAGAACGACACGGTGGTTGTTGAGGAGATCCGGTTTGGCCAGAATGATTCCTTGTCCGCGCACGTGGGCTGTCTGATCGATGCCGATCTGGTGCTTCTGCTGACTGATACGGAGGGCTTCTACACTCAGGATCCTGGCAAGGGAAAAGGCGGCGAGCTGATTTCGGAGATAGCCGAGATCACGCCGGAGATCGAGGCGCTGGCGGGCAGCCGGGGATCGGCCCTAGCCACCGGGGGGATGGAGACGAAGCTGCAGGCAGCCCGTATTGCAATGGCAGCCGGCATTCCCCTGGTAATTGCCAGCGGCCTGAAACCGGGTATTATCCAGAAAGTGCTGGGCGGGGAGCAAGTGGGCAGCCTGTTTTTGCCGGGCGCCGACAGGCTTCAGGCCCGAAAACACTGGATCGCTTTCAGCTCCGTGGTACCGGGCCGGATTTTTATCGACGGCGGCGCCGCCGGGGCTCTCCTGCACAGGGGGAAGAGCCTGCTGCCCAGCGGCATTCTGAGCGTGGAAGGGGAATTCGGCTCGGGCACGGTGGTCAGTGTGGCCGACCAGGAGGGTCGGGAGCTGGCCCGGGGCATCAGCAATTACTCCTCGGGGGAGATCAACCTGATCAAGGGCCACAAGAGCCAGGAGATCAGGTCCATACTCGGATATCATGACTATGACGAGGTGATTCACCGGGATAACCTGGCCCTAGTCACAGGAGAAGCAACCAGAGAATGGGGGCACGACTCTTCGAGGAATGTTCCCTGAGGATTCTACAGCTTTAAAGGGGGCGGGGGATTTTGCTAGCAGAAGAACTGGCGCAGATGGGCGCCAGGGCCAGGGAGGCGTCTTTCAAGCTGGCCACGGTCACCACCGGGGTTAAGAACGATGCCCTGCAGGCTATGGCCGTAGGCCTGGAGGAGCGCTCCGCCATGATTCTGGAGGCCAATCAGGTGGATATGGAGGCGGCCCGGGGCAAGGCTCTGAGCAAGGCGCTGCTCGACCGGCTGCTGTTGACCCCGGACCGGGTGGCGGAGATGGCCGAAGGCCTGCGCGGAGTGGCCGCACTGCCGGACCCGGTGGGGGAGGTCGTTCGGATGTGGACGCGGCCGAACGGGCTGCAGATCGGGAAGATGAGGGTGCCGCTCGGGGTGATCGGGATTATCTACGAAGCCAGGCCTAATGTCACCGTGGATGCCGCCAGCCTCTGCCTGAAAGCCGGGAACGCGGTGATCCTGAGAGGCGGTGCTGAGGCTTTCAACTCCACCCAGGCGCTCACCCAGGTGATCAGCAACGCTGCCACCAGCGCCGGAATCCCGGCCGGGGCGATCCAGTTGGTAAACACCACCGACCGGGAAGCGGTCAACATCATGATGAAAATGAACGAATACATCGATGTGCTGATTCCCAGGGGCGGTGCAGGGCTGATCCAGACGGTTGTCAACAACGCTACGGTGCCGGTGCTGGAGACCGGGGTCGGCAACTGCCACACCTACGTGGAGGAGGATGCTGACCTGGACATGGCCGGACGGATCGTGATCAACGCCAAGACTCAGCGCCCGGGGGTCTGCAACGCCATGGAAACTCTGTTGGTGCACGCAGCGGTGGCCGGCGCCTTCCTCCCTCAGATTGCCGGGGCCTTACGGGATAAAGGCGTGGAGTTGCGCGGCTGCCCGCGCACCAGGGAGATCCTGCCGGATGTGGCGCCCGCCACCGAGGAGGACTGGAAAACGGAGTACCTGGACCTGATCCTCGCCGTTAAAGTTGTTGACGGCTTTGAGGAGGCGGTCCGTCACATCAACGCCTATGGCACCAAGCACTCGGAAGCGATCGTCACCAACAGCTACAACAAGGCCCGGGCCTTTCTGCAGCAGGTGGACGCTGCGGCGGTCTACGTCAATGCTTCGACCCGCTTCACCGACGGGTATCAGTTCGGCTTCGGGGCCGAGATCGGGATCAGCACCCAGAAGATGCACGCCAGGGGCCCGATGGGGCTGGAGGAACTGACCTCGATCAAGTACATCGTTTACGGCAATGGCCAAATCAGAAGCTAGCCCTATTCTGGCTCCGGGGGCTCACTGGCCCCCGTCTGTTGCCGGGCGGTCGCTTGCCGGCGCGCTTTCTTCGGCTCATGCTTGAAGGCGGGCTGGAGCCCCGGTTGCCCAGTCCGAACACCTGCCGGAACGTTTGCCCTGCTGTGGTGGATGCTGTAGGTGAAGTAGATCAGCAGCCCCAGCGCCATCCAGATCAGGAAGCGGTACCAGGTTAGGACCGGCAGGTTGATCATCAGGTAGACGGAAGCGGCGATGCTGAACAGCGGCAGGTAGGGCATCAGGGGCACTTTGAACGGCCGGTGCAGTTCCGGCCTGTTGTAGCGCAGCACGATCACCCCCAGGGAGACCATGGCAAAGGCGGACAGGGTTCCGATGTTGGCCAGCTCTGCAATCAGATAGATAGGAAGCACGCTGCTCATGACCGCGGCCACTACGCCTACGATGAGAACACCGAACACCGGTGTTTTGAAGCGATGATGCAGCCGGGAGAAACGCTCAGGCAGCAGCCCGTCCCGGGACATCGCAAACAGGATGCGGCTCTGGGCGAAGAAGCTCACCAGCAGCACGCTGGTCAGGCCGGCCAGGGCGCCGACCGAGACCAGGGCCGCCGCCCAGGGCAGACCTCGCAGGATCAGGGCGGTGGTGACCGGGGAAGCGGTGTCCAGCAGGTTGTATTTGACCATGCCCGTCAGCACGCAGGCGACCGCCAGGTAAAGGACAGTGGAGATCAACAGGGCGCCCAGGATACCTAGCGGCAGGTCGCGCTGCGGGTCGCGCACCTCCTCCGCAGCGGTGGCCACGGCGTCGAACCCGATATAGGCGAAGAAGATCACGCTGGCGCCCCGGAAGATCCCGCCTACCCCGAAGGGAAGAAAAGGGTGCCAGTTGGCGGGGTTGAAACGGGAAAAACCCAATGCGATGAAGATCCCGATGGCGGCCAGTTTCATTACCACCACCACCTTGTTGGCCCGGTTGCTCTCCTGGGTGCCGGCGGCGACCAGGTAGACGATCACGGCGATGATCAGCACCGGAGGCAGGTTGATCAGCCCGCCGGCGAATGGTGATGCGGTCAGAAAGGCCGGCAGTTTGATCCCCAGCGGCGACAGCATGTCGATCAGGTAGCCGCTCCAACCCAGGGCAACTGCTGCGGCGGCCACCGTGTATTCCAACACCAGGTTCCACCCGATCAGCCAGGCGACGATCTCGCCGAGAGAGCTGTAGGTATAGGTGTAGGCGCTGCCGGCCGCAGGGTACATGGCTGTCAGTTCGGAATAGACGAGGGCGGCCAGGGCGGCGGTGATCCCTGCCACGACGAACGACAGGATCACGCCTGGCCCGGCGAAAAGAGCGGAGGCTACCCCGCTCAGCACGAAGATCCCCGTCCCGATGATGGCGCCGATGCCCATGGCGATCAGGTCCCAGGCACCGAGCACGCGCTTCAGGCTTTGGCCGCCGTGATCGGGTTGATCCGGCTGAGCGACCGGGGACTTGGTGCGGAAAATGGATCCGATCCCCTGCATGCGCCGATCCTTCCTCTCTCGTTCTCTATCATTATTTTCCCCGCAACTTTCTTAATTTATAGATAATCGTCCCTGAAAACGTATTCCCTCATAGGGTAAGATGACAGGGGCGTGGCCCGAAGGGCGATAGTATTTGCAAACAGTTGTACGTATGGTATAATATACTAAAGCCTGGGGGCTTCAAGAATTCTGCGATGGAATGCGGGAGGTTCATGAGCGGGCAGCGCATCGGGATCATGGGCGGCACCTTCGACCCTGTTCATGTCGGTCACCTGGTGACGGCAGAGGCGGCTAGAGAGAAGCATGAGCTGCAGCGCGTCGTTTTCGTTCCGTCCGAACACCCTCCCCACAAGGAGCGGGGAGCGGTCTCCGACTTCTGGCACCGGTATCATATGGCAGTGCTGGCCACGGCCACCAATCGTTTTTTCGAGGTCTCACGCCTGGAGCATGAGCGCGGCGGCTATTCCTATACTGTGGATACGGTGCGGGCCTTTCGCTCGCTGTTGGGGGATGAAGCTGAACTGTTTTTTATCACGGGGGCCGACGCCATCCTGGAGATCTTCGGCTGGAAACAGCCCCATGAGCTGCTGGCCATGTGCCGGTTTATCGCCGCCACCAGGCCCGGCTATGACCTTCGGCAGTTGCATGCGCTGCTGGGCGAGTACTTCGCCGGGTCGGTCTCCATCTTGGAGATCCCGTTGCTCAGCATATCCTCCAGCGACATCAGGGAGCGCGTCGGTCGCGGCGTTTCTATTCAGTACCTGGTCCCGGAGAACGTCGAGGCCTACATCAGAAAGAACGGGTTGTACCTGTGATTTCAGAGGAATATTCTGAACCCCGACTTCCGGCATCCGAACCCCGGTTGGGTATATTCATAAGTATGCCACCGCATACTACCATTGAATTAAATTACAGAGGTGAAAGGAATTTGACACGCACACTATATGTGGGCAACCTGCCGTGGCGCACCGATGCCGATGAGCTCAACAACTTCTTCAGCAGCTACGGCAACGTGGTCAACAGCCGGGTCATCGTCGACAGGGAAACAGGGCGGTCGCGGGGATTCGGCTTTGTTGAGGTGAACGACGAGGACGTCCAGAAAATTATCGACGCCCTCAACGGTGCTGACTTTCAGGGGCGCATCCTGACGGTCAACGAAGCCAAGCCGCGCCAGTAGCCGTTGAGAAGCGTGAGCGCCGTCGAGGAGAAATACATTGCCGCTGCCCGCATCCACATGACGCCGGAGCGCTTCGAGCACGCCTGCGCCGTGGCTGCCAGCGCCGCCGAACTGGCACAGAGGCATGGAGAGTCTAGCGCCGAGGCAGAGTTGGCCGGACTGCTGCATGATTACGCCCGTGACCTCGACCGGAGCGAGTTGCTTCGTATCGCCGAGGCGAAAGGGTTGATCAGGTATGAGATCGAGCGCCAGGTGCCGGTGCTGTTGCACGCCCCGGTTGGGGCAGCCCTGGCCTCGGAGTTGGGTGTCGACAATCCCAGGGTGCTGCGCGTGATTGAGGTCCACACCGCTGGGGCGCCAGGCATGGATCAATTGGCCAAGATCGTCTACCTCGCAGACCTGATCGCCGCCGGCAGAAGCTGCCCGATCGTGGGAAAACTGCGGATCGCGGTGAAGGATGATCTGGATGCGGCCATGAGGATCGCCCTGGCTTTTGGCATTCGCCACATGTTGAAGAGGGGCAAGCTGATCCACCCGCAGACTGTTGCGGCGTGGAATTTTTATGTCGAACAGACATAATCTCCAGGGAGGGGAGCGCTGATGACCGAGGGCCGCGAATTGGCCTTGCGCGCCGCCGATGCGGCTGCCGGTAAGCATGCGGTTGATGCCTGCGTGATGGACCTGACCGGAGTTTTTCCGGCGGCGGATTATTTTGTGATCTGCAGCGGGCGCAACATCCCCCAGATCACCGCCATCACCAGGGCGGTCCAAGAAGAGATCGAGCAGGGAGGGCGCACCTACCTGCGCCGCCAGGGCACGCCCGAATCCGGATGGGTGCTGTTGGACTGCGGTGACGTGGTGGTCCACGTCTTCAGCGAGCAGGCCCGGCAGTTCTATGACCTGGAGCGTCTCTGGGGCGATGCCAAGATGTTTCCGTCAGCAGGTGAGCCGGGCCGGATGCTGGGGAGCGGGCCTGGAATCTTGCAGTTATTTCATATTGGTATTCCCCGGCTTGAATCTGGATGACCTTCATGGGTTTCACTGCTGCGGATTTTCAGAGCCGGGTTGATCGGGAGATTGAATATAGGCCAAAACATCAGGCCAAAACATCAGGTTGACAGCAGTAACCTAATTAAATATAATTACTGTGTCTTTGGAGATTGGTTTTGAGCTGCAGAAAATGCTGCCGATAAATGCGAGGAACGGGAGTAGTAGACCCTGCTGGAAGGCCTTCAGAGAACCGGTGCAACGGGGTGCGAGCCGGGGCCAATCAGGGGTCGAACTCGCCCGGGAGCAGTGCGGGCGATGAGCCCGCGCCGTCGCAGGCGTTAACTGTTTAAGAGTGGGCAAAGTGGGGCTGTAGCGCAGTGGGAGCGCGCTTCCTTGGCATGGAAGAGGTCGTGGGTTCGACTCCCACCAGCTCCACCATATAATATGCCAAAAATGGGTGGTACCACGGGAAATTGCACTCCCGTCCCTTTGCAAGGACGGGAGTTTTTCGTTCATCTGCGGGTTTCTTATCCCTGCCGGGATAATTGGCACGGTGGGGCTCCGGATGTCTGCGAAAAGCGATACCCCTCGCCCACCTTTGAAGTTGAAAAAGGAAACCAGCCGCCGACGCCGAAAATACTGAGTACTTGATGCATCCTCGGATGCTGATCAGGTGCTTGCTGGGAGGTTCACCGTGGAGAGCAGGTACAATTTCCGGTTGACTGAGAAAAAATGGCAGGAACGCTGGGAGCAGACCGGCGCCTTTCGTGTGGAGGAGGACCCGGCAATCCAGAAGTTCTATTGCCTGGAGATGTTTCCCTACCCATCTGGCAACCTGCACATGGGGCATGTCCGCAACTATGCCATAGGCGACGTGGTGGCGCGCTATTACAAGATGAAGGGGTTGGCCGTGCTGCACCCGATGGGATGGGATGCCTTCGGCCTGCCGGCGGAAAATGCCGCCATCAAGCATGGCATTCATCCCTTCCAGTGGACGCGGGATAATATCGAAAACATGCGGCGACAGCTGAAGAGCATGGGGGTCAGCTATGACTGGGCGCGAGAGGTGGCTACCTGCGACCCGGGTTATTATCGCTGGACGGAGTGGCTCTTCCTGAAGCTTTACCATCAGGGGCTGGCCTACCGGAAACAGGCCGCAGTCAACTGGTGCCCTGCCTGCGCCACTGTACTGGCAAACGAGCAGGTGGTGGAGGGGCGCTGCGAGCGCTGCGACGCCGAGGTCGTAAAGAAGAGCCTCGAGCAGTGGTTCTTCCGGATCACCGCCTATGCCGAGCGTTTATTACAGGATCTCGACAAGCTTCAGGGTTGGCCGGAAAAGGTGCGCATCATGCAGGAGAACTGGATCGGCAAGAGCAGCGGGGCCGAGGTTCTCTTTCAGGCTGAGGATGGGACGCTGCTCCCGGTTTTCACCACTCGCCCAGACACCCTCTATGGAGTCACCTACATGGTGCTGGCCCCGGAACATCCCTTCGTGGAGAGGCTGCTCGAGAACAAAGGCGGCCAGGGCGCCCTGCGGGCATTTGTCAGCCGGGTGCGGACTCAGAGCGAGATCGATAGGACCTCGGCCGAGGTGGAGAAAGAGGGGGTCTTCACCGGGGCGTACGCCATCCATCCCCTGACCGGCGAGCGAGTCCCGATCTGGGTGGCCAACTACGTGCTGTTGGAGTATGGCACGGGAGCGGTGATGGGAGTGCCAGCCCATGACCAGCGCGATTTGGAGTTCGCCCGCAAGTATCGGCTTCCGGTACGGGTTGTGATCCAACCTCTGGGGCGGAACCTGGACGAAGCGTCCATGACCGAGGCCTATACCGAGCCGGGCTTGATGACCGGCTCCTATGAGTGCGACGGGATCGACAGCGAGGTGGCCAAGTTGCGGATCACGCAGCTGCTGGCAGTAAAGGGCAAGGGCCAGCAACAGGTCAACTACAGGCTGCGGGACTGGCTGATCTCCAGGCAGCGCTATTGGGGCGCCCCCATTCCGGTCATCTACTGCGACCGGTGCGGCATTGTGCCGGTGCCGGAAGCGGACCTGCCGGTGCTGCTGCCTCTGGACGTGGCCTTCGAGCCCACCGGGGAATCACCGCTGCTCTCGGCTCAGGAATTTCTAAACACCCGTTGTCCACGATGCGGCGGGCCGGCAAGGCGGGAGACCGACACCATGGACACCTTTGTCTGCTCCTCATGGTATTATCTGCGCTACTGCAGCCCGCGGGACGAGGAGCATGCCTTTGCCGGGGACAAGGTCGACTATTGGATGCCTGTGGACCAGTATATCGGCGGTGTTGAGCACGCCATCCTGCACTTGCTCTATTCACGCTTTTTCATGAAGGTGCTCTACGACCTCGGCCTGGTAAACACCGATGAGCCGTTCACCAACTTGTTGACCCAGGGGATGGTGCTCAAGGACGGGGCGAAGATGTCCAAGTCCAAGGGCAACGTGGTCAGCCCGGAAGAGATCATCGAGCATTACGGGGCCGACACCGCCCGGCTGTTCATCCTGTTTGCCGCTCCCCCGGAGCGCGACCTGGACTGGAGCGACCAGGGGGTGGAAGGGGCCTACAGGTTCATCAACCGGGTCTGGCGCCTGTTTCAGTCATCAGTCGTCAGTCGTCAGTCGTCAGAAAAAGAAGAAGGGATTGGCGAAGCGCGCCCGCTAAAGCGGGCACCCGCCAACGAGAGTCCGACGTCCGACGTCCGACGTCCGACTGGCGCGGAGCGTGTTTTACGCCTGGCGACCCACCGCACTGTCCAGAAGGTGACCGAGGACATCAGCACCCGTTTCAACTTCAACACCGCAGTGAGCTCCATCATGGAGCTGGTCAACGCCGTCTACCACTATACAGAACAGGCGCCCAGGCAGCGCAACCGGGCGGTCCTGAGGGAGAGCCTTGTCGATCTGTCCTTGCTCCTGGCGCCGTTCACGCCACATCTGGCCGAAGAGCTGTGGGAGCTGCTGGGCGAGGCTGGCAGCGTACACCGGCAGCAGTGGCCAGAGTATGATCCGGCTGCGCTGGTGGTGGACGAGATCGAGATCGTGGTGCAGATCAACGGCCGTGTCCGGGACCGCCTAACTATACCGGCCGGGATCGAGGCCGTGGAGATGGAGCGCATGGTGCTGGCTCAGCGGCGGGTGCAGGAACTGCTCAGGGGCAAGGAGCTGATCAAGGCGATCTGCGTGCCAGACAGATTGGTCAACCTGGTGGTCAGGTAAAATATCACGATTTGAGAGGGTACGGTATTGGCGATTGCAATCGGGCCAACGGCAGTGGCCACAGTCCAAACGCCCTGGGGCTGGGCCGGTCTGGCAGCAACAGACCGGGGCTTGTTGGCCTGCGCCTGGCCATATCTGGAATCTGACCAGGCGCAGCAGGCTTTGCAAGGGCAGTTGTCTCATCTTGCCCGCCGCGCGGCTTCAGGCCTGCAGGCGGGAGCCGAAACCTTAGTCTGTGAGCAATATCATTCCGAGCAGGACCTGGCGCACTGGGCAGCGGCAGCTCTACTGGCCTTTTTCTGGGGTTCTCTCAGAGAAATAGAAAAGATTCCGGTGGATGAAAGATTTTTTAGCAATTGGCAGCGCAGGGTCTATCAGTCAGTGCGCGCTATTGAACCGGGTACGGCGCTATCATACGGGGAGGTTGCCGCATCCTGCGGCCAACGCAGTGCGGCCCGGGCGGTCGGGCAGGCTATGGCCGCCAATCCGCTGCCCCTGTTCATCCCCTGCCACCGCGTGGTGCGCGGCGGGTGCCCGCGGCAGCTCGGCAATTACGGCTGCGGCGGTACGGCCATGAAGGAGCGACTGCTGATCCATGAGCAAGCCTGGCCGTGAGTCCGCCGGGTGCGAGATTTTTTCATTGGCCGGGAAGGAATTTTGTAAAAAATACAGAAATAGAATTTTATTAAGTGGTATCTTTTTTTATGCTCCTGAGGTGTTTTTGGAGGTTTAGGTTTATATGTACACACCGCCCGTGCCGGTGCTCGCCGGATGCCCGCTTTAGCGGGCGCGGCACTGTCGGCAAGCGTTGCCGCTGGCGGGCGCGGTGGACAGGTATTGACAGGGGGTGAGCCGGAGAGGCAGGCAAAGTTTTTGGAGGGGGGTAACGAGAGCGCAGGTTTGTGAGTGGGAGAAAGATTAATGCCTTAAAGGGAGGGAAGAATTCATGCTGCCTTACAACCTGATGGTGGGAGTGGCGATCCTGGTCCCGCTGGTGGCGGCCATCCTTGTCTTTATCATCCGGCAGTACCACGTGCGGGGGGCAATTGTAGTTCTGGCTGCGATCGTCATGATCATCAACAGCATCCTGTTCCTGCTGCATGGCGCGGACAAATTTACGCCCGCCAATGGCCAGCTTTGGGACACGGTAGTCACGGTGCTCGATTATCTGATCCTATTATTTTATCTTTATGCCGGCATCTCGCTCAAGAACTGGCTGGTGATCATCTTTGGGCTGACCCAGATCGTGCCGCTGGCCTACTTCGAATTCGGGATGGGCGGCAACTCGGCGCTGGCGGCGATCACGCCGACCTTCGTGATCGATCACCTGGCCATCGTCATGTGCCTGGTGATCAGCATCGTCGGTTCTCTAATCTGCGTCTATGCCATACGCTACATGTACGACCACGAACACCACCAGCATTTAGAGAAGTCGCGTCAGTCCCGCTTCCTCTTCTGGATGGTGTTGTTCCTGGGCGCCATGAACGGACTCGTTTTTGCCAATAACCTGATCTACCTCTACTTCTTCTGGGAAATGACAACCCTGGTCTGCTTCCAGTTGATCGCCCATGACCTGACCCCGGAAGCGATAGGCAACGCTGCCCGGGCGCTGTGGATGAACTCCATCGGCGGCACCACCCTGATCCTGGCCATGATCTTTCTGTTTGCGAAGAGTGGTGCGGGTTCCCTGTCTCTGGCCAGCATGATCGGCAGCCAGTACAGCAGTGCCACCAGCGTTATTCCCGCGGCCCTGCTCCTGTTGCCGGTAGTCCTGATGGCCTTCACCGGCATGATCAAAGCAGCCCAACTCCCGTTCCAATCCTGGCTGCTGGGAGCGATGGTGGCGCCGACCCCGGTCTCCGCGCTGCTCCATTCCAGCACCATGGTCAAGGCCGGGGTATACTTGGTGCTTCGCCTGGCGCCGGCTTTTGCCGGAACCAGGGTGGGGATAATGGTCGCCCTGGTCGGCGCCTTTACCTTCATGGCCGCTTCCGGGCTGGCGATCAGCCAGACTACCGGCAAGCGGGTGCTGGCCTACTCGACCATCGCCAACCTGGGCCTGATCATCGCCTGCGCTGGCATCAACACCCCGCTGTCGATTGCAGCGGCCATACTATTGATCATCTTCCACGCAGTGTCCAAGGGCCTCATGTTCCTCTGCGCCGGCACCATCGAGCACATCGTCTGGAGCCGGGAGATCGAAGACATGGAGGGCCTGGCGGCCAAAGCTCCCATGACCACCACCATCACCGCCATCGGCGTGCTGTCGATGTTCCTGCCGCCTTTCGGCATGCTGCTGGCCAAGTGGATGGCCCTGGAGTCCTCCTTCACGGTGCCGCTGGCCGGCATCCTGTTCGTCATAGCCAGCGCCGCCACCATCGTCTTCTGGGCGAAATGGCTGGGGAGGCTGTTGCAGGTCTTGCCCAAGCTGGGCGCCAAGATCGAGAGCCTCTCACTCAGCTATACAGTCCCGCTGTGGGCGCTGGTGCTGGGCATCTTCGGCGTTGGCATCTTGATAGCTCCGATCTATACGGGCTTCCTCCAGTATGCTGTTGCCGATGTGATCACGACCGGACAGGCAGTGATTGCCCATGGCTTGAACATCGGAATCGGCGCGGCCTCACCGATTGCGGTCACTTCAGCGTTCGGCATCGGTTCCTATCCGATCTGGCCGCTGTTCGTGGTGTTGGCCATCGCCGTTCTGATCCCGTTCATCTTTGTGGCGATCAAGCCGGGTGAACTGCGCCCGGTGTATTTGTGCGGCGAGCAGGTCGGGATCGAGGACGATGAGTGGTACTCCACCGCCGACACCAAGGTGAAGGTGCAGCTGGGGGGCTACTACTTCAAGAACGTCCTGGGCGAATTGGCCTTGAACCCCTGGGTCTATACGGTGGCCATCCTACTGATGGTGATCATGTTTCTTGCTGTGCTGTGGGGAGGTGTGATCTAGATGAATGCATGGATTGTTGCCATCGTGACCGTGATCGTGGCTCCCTTCATCGGCGGCCTCCTGGCCGGGATTGACCGGAGGCTCACGGCGCGGCTGCAGGGGCGCTATGGCCCCCCGATTATCCAGCCGTTTTACGACCTGTTCAAACTGCTCGGCAAGTCCCGGATTGTGATCAGCCGGATGCAGTTCGTCTGGATTTACGCATACCTGGTGTTGATGATCACCGCCCTCCTGTTCCTGGTGCTGAGGCTGGACATATTGTTGATGATGTTCATCCTTGGCTTTGCCGGCGTCGCTTTCGCCCTGGGCGGTTTCAGTTCCAGGTCGCCTTACAGCCATATCGGGGCCAACCGTGAGCTGATGCAGATGATGGCCTACGAGCCGGTGCTGCTGCTGATGGCGCTGGGCGTTTATGCCATGAACGGCAGCTTCATGATCAGCGCCATCTACGCCAGCCCGACCCCTCTGATCGCCAGGTTGTGGCCGATCTTCATAGCCATACTCCTGATCTTGACGATCAAGCTGCGCAAGTCGCCGTTCGACCTATCCACCTCGCACCATGGCCACCAGGAGCTGATCAAGGGGGTCATGACCGAGTATTCGGGCCCCTACTACGCCCTGATCACCCTCACCGAGTGGTACGAGTACGTACTGATGCTGGGCATCGTGGCCCTCTTCGTCGCGAACCCGCTCTGGGTGGGCATCGTCATTGCTCTGGCAGCCTTCCTGCTGGAGATGTTCATCGACAACATCTATGCCCGGATGACGGTGGGCTGGATGGTGAGGTTCGTCTGGTCGATCGGCCTGGTGCTGTGCATCTTGAACCTTATCTACTTCTGGGTGTTACCAATCAAGGGGGTGTCCTAAACAATGGGGATCATCGAAACTTCGCGGCTGAAATCACCATGGATCATGCACTTTGACAACAGCTCCTGCAACGGCTGCGACATCGAGGTGCTGGCCGCTCTAACCCCCCTCTACGACATCGAACGCTTCGGCATCGTCAACATGGGCAACCCGAAGCACTGCGACGTGCTCGTCATCACCGGGCCGGTAAACCATAGGACGTCCAGGGTGCTGAAGAACCTGTACGCGCAGATACCGGATCCCAAGATGGTGCTTTGCGTGGGTACCTGCGCCACCTCGGGCGGCGTTTTCCACAACTGCTACAACATTCTCGGCGGCGTGGACAAGGTGGTGCCGGTGGACGTCTATGTGCCCGGCTGTGCAGTCAAACCCGAGGCGATCATCGACGGGGTTGTGATGGCGCTGCAGAAGCTGGCCAAACTGCAGGGGGTGGCATTATGATCGACAACTTGAAAGAGATCACCAAGGACCAACTGCTTGCAGAAGCGAAGACACAAGCCGATTCCAAAGCCAGGTTCGTGACCGGTGTCTGCAATGACCTGGGCAGCATGCTTGAGGTTACATATTACTTCAAGGATGCGGGTCTGAAAACATCGGCCTTTCGCTTCAAGGTTGGCAAGGACGAGGAGGTGCCGAGCATGACCGGCATCTACCTGACCGCCGTGCTGATCGAAAACGAGATGAAAGAGCTGTTCGGCCTGAAAATGAAGGATCTTGCCATTGACTTCGGCGGCCACATGATGCTGGGGCCGGACAGCCCGGTCCTGCCCATGCTGAAAACAGAAGAGCAACTGGCTGGCAAGAAGGGGGGCAAGTAAATGGCACCGCGCACAATAACGCCGTTTGGCCCGCAGCATCCGGTGCTCCCGGAACCGATCCAGCTGAAGCTGACGCTGGAGGACGAGAGGGTGGTCGACGTCCTGCCGGCTATCGGCTACGGCCACCGGGGCATTGAAAAAGCGTGCGAGTTGAACGATTATCCGAAGAACATCTACCTGTGCGAGCGGATCTGCGGCATCTGCAGCTTAATCCACGGCGCGACTTACTGCGAAGTGGTGGAGCGGCTCTGGCCGATGGAGATCCCGCCGCGCGCCAAGTACCTGCGCACCATCTGGGCTGAAATGAGCAGGACGCACAGCCATCTGCTATGGCTGGGGCTTGCGGCAGATGCTCTTGGTTTTGAGAGCATGTTCATGCAGTTCTGGCGCATCCGTGAGAAGGTGCTCGACCTGTTGGAAATGACCAGCGGGCATCGCGTCACTCAATCCGTCTCCATCGTCGGCGGCGTACGCCGGGATATCGACAAGGATCAGGAGAAGAGATGCATCGAGGTCCTCAAGGAGGTCCGCAAGGAGGCGGGGGCCCTCATCAACGCATTGGTGAACGACTACACCGTGAAGCAAAGGACGATCGGCAAGGGCCCCCTCTCTTATGAGCAGGCTGTCGCCCTGGGCTGCGTGGGGCCGCACCTGCGGGCCAGCGGCGTCAGGGATGACTGCCGCCTGCTGGGCTACTGGGCATACGGCGACCTCTCCTTCGAGCCAATTACGGCCCCCGGTGGCGACACTTACTCCCGTGTGGCAGTCAGGTGCGGGGAACTGATCCAGGCAATTGACCTGCAGCTCGAGGCCTTCGGCAAGATGCCGGAGGGCGACCTTGCCGTCAAGCCGAAGGGCAGCCCCCCGGCCAATGAGGCATCTTGCTTTATCGAGCAGCCGCGCGGCGAGCTCTTCTACTATGCGAAAGGCAACGCCACCCGCAACCTGGAGCGCCTGCGGGTGCGGACGCCGACCTATGCCAACATCCCGTCGCTGCTGGTGATGCTGCCCGGGTGCGAGCTGGCTGACGTGGCGATCATCGTGCTCTCGATCGATCCGTGCATCAGCTGCACCGAGCGGTAGAAGGTTAAAAGGAGGTGGAGTAAAAATGTTAATGCTGCCAACAGTTGTCCGCAACCTTTTCGGCGGGCCGGCCACCCGGATGTACCCCGTGACAGTCAGGGAGACCTTCGTTGGGGCACACGGGCAGATAGTGCTCGATGCGACCCTCTGCGATCAGTGTGGCAACTGTTCCCGGCGCTGCCCGTCGATGGCCATCGATGTCGACAAGGAGAAGAAGACATGGACGCTCTGGCCCGACCGCTGCATCATCTGTGAGGTCTGCGCCGAGAACTGCAACCGGAAAGCCATCTCGGTGCTGTCCAAGTGGCGGACGCCCTTCTATACGAGGGAGCCGATCACCATCAATACCAGGGCCGCAGGAGAGCTCATAGCGGAGAAAGGCGAGTGCCCCGTAGAGGAGTAAACTTCGCCGAGGCAGGGTAAGCCGGCTTTAACAAGCCTGTTCGGAATAAGCTAATGGTTTAAAAGAGCCCCCGTCTAAGATGGGGGCTCTTGCATCCGCTTATGCTTAAGCTTCCTCGCACTTCTCATCATTGCACTTGCATGGCTTGCAGGGATCTTCCACGCTGCAGATGTGGCTGATCGGGATGATGATCTTATAGATCTCTTCATCGAACACCTGGTTGTCATCCCCGAACAGGAGTACCTTGATCGGTTCATCGTCCCGTGGCACCAGTTCGATAAAATCCTTTCCGACCTCGACGAGAATGCCCTTGATAGCCTTCTTGACGTGTCCACAGCAGCAGAACTCGACGTTGACCACCTTGTTCAGGAATTCCTCTTTGAGTTCATATACAAAAGTCTCAGAACCAAAAATGTCGAGAGCCTGATCCTCTCCCATTGTCAAACCCCCTTGATTTTGAATTGACTTACACTCCATGATATGCAGGGAGGCGGGCATGGTGCGTGCAGTAGAAACAAAATAAAAACCCCCGGGTATAAGCCCGGGGGATTAGAATCAAGGATTCTCTTATAACGACGTGCGGCATGACCCATTATCAGGCAGTATGAATGACGCACAAAGTTTCAAGAGAATCTACCTTGAATACATCGGGCTTTATGCCCGATGAATCAGAATCAAGGATTCTCTTATTTCTCTGGTTGAATTTCGTGGGTGTGAGGACAATCTTTGTCGATCGTCGGCGTGCAGCCGGGGTTTTTCTTTTCCCATTCCTCACGTTTCTTGATGTCCTCTTCAGTAGCCTTCTTTTCCTCATGTTCTTTACCGCAGGGCATAGCTAGCACCTCCTTTAGATAATTTTAATTAAGAACAATAGCAGCAGTTGCGATTGCACCGCAACTTTTCATTGCAAGCGGCTAATATGCGGTTGACGGCCGTGCAGGCCGGCTGTTTGTCCCGCACATGATCATTATGCAACAGACCGTCGGCGATCATGCGGATTTTGGACTTCTCTTCCAAGTTCACCGGGCAAACAGAATGGAAAGAACGCCGGTCTTGCAAGAGCATGCCTGGCCTTTTTCTGGAACCGTGCTGGTTGAGGAAGGTTTGGCTGGCGGGGTGGTTACAAGTCAATAATAGCAGAAAAAGCTTGATCCTGCAACCGGTAAACTGCAACCAAGACAACGATCAACAGCAGTTTGGGCGCGCCTGACCGGCATCCTAGATCTCGAGGGCGATCATCCCGTTTTCCACAGAAACCTGGTAGGCAGCGATCGATGCGGTGGCCGGCCCTTGAGCTACCTTCCCGCTGGCGATATTGAAGCGGGCTCCGTGGCAGGGGCATTCGATGTTGTTTCCCACCAGTTTCCCCTTGGATAACGAGCAGCCCAGGTGTGCACATTTGTCGTCGATGGCATAGATCTTGCCATTATGATTGAGCAGCAGCACATTATGACCCTCCACCGCGATCTTCTTCCGCGCCCCGTCCGGAAGATCCTGCAGCTTGGCCACTTTTACCATCATGGCGATCTCTCCCGTGTCCTCTGGTTTTGGCTCTGACGCTTAAATTATTCGGCGCAGGCCCGGAAACTCCTCTTTAGCGGCAGTAATCCCGCTGTTTCTAACAGTAAAGCATACTGATCAGGTAATGTACATTTTGGCAGTGGTTGTCCGCCAAATTGATGCGGGGTATAATAGTTTGGGGGTGGTCAGTTGTTCGGAGTCGAGGATGTGGTGCTACTTTCGGTAATCATCCTGGTCATTTTTGGCCCCGAGAAGCTCCCCGATCTGGCTAAAGTGCTGGGCAAGGCGAGCAAGGAGTTTCGCAAGATTGCCTACACCGCCCAGCGCACCTGGGACGAGATCAGCAAGGAGACAGAACTTAAAGAGGCCAGTGAACTGATGGCGGCGCAGCTGGCGACGAAACAGAGCGCCCAGCCTCCTGCGGCAGCCGAGCCGGCCGCAGTTGTAGAGGAGGCCGGAGGCGCGCCCATAGCGCAACCGGCAGGCACGGCAGCCGCGCCCGGAAACGGCGCGCCCCGGGTGCCCACCGGGTACCCGCAAGAGCGGGTGGGGCGCGGAAACCAGGCGGGTGTTTGCCAGGGCGAGGCCCCTGGCCCCGAAGCCGACCGGTCATCCGGCGGGGAGCAGGGATAGCGTTTTTATCCGCCAGGCCATGCCATTCCGAGAGGCTGCCTTGTATCCCGTAGCAGGGCAGATCGACCGAAAGCTGGTGCAAGTGAAGGTGACCCACGCCATACGTTCGGATACAACTTCCTGATCAAAGTCTGTCTCCTAAGCTGATGCCCACAGAGCGGGCTGTATGCACCATCTGGCCGTCCGGGTGTACCTGGGACGGCCTGCTTGTCGCATCCCCAAGGGGCACGGCGGTAACAGAAGTGCCTTTCAGGGCGACCATCAAGCTGAACTTCCGCTTCCAGGCCAGTTCGGCGGCGGCCACTCCGAACCTGGTCGCCAGGATCCGGTCAGGGCTTAATGGGGAGCCGCCTCGCTGGATATGCCCCAGCACCGTAACTCTGGTCTCCACCCCGGTTTCCTCCTCCACCAGCCTGCGGACAACTTCGCCGATGCCGCCCAGCCTTTGCGGGATGCCGCTGCCGGGGATAGTCTCCCGGACCACCTGTTTACCATTCGGAGCCGGTGTTCCCTCGGCGATTACAATGATGCTGAACAGCTTGCCCTCCTGTTGTCTCGCCCTGATCTTGGCTGCCACATTGCAGATCTGCCAGGGGATCTCAGGGATCAGGATCACGTCCGCCCCCCCGGCTATCCCGCTCCAGAGGGCGATCCATCCGGCATTGCGCCCCATCACCTCCAGTATCATCACCCGGTGGTGGGACTCAGCCGTGGTGTGCAGCTTGTCCAGGGCATCGGTGGCAGTGGCCACGGCAGTTATGAAACCGAAGGCTTGATCAGTGGCAGCCAGGTCGTTGTCGATGGTCTTGGGGACGCCTACCACCCTGGCGCCTTTTTCCGCCAGTTCCAGAGCAATGGAGAGGGTGCCGTCGCCGCCGACAGCGATCAGGCAATCCAATCCCAGCTCATGAATGTGCTGCAGCAGGATAGGGGTGGCATCGCCATACTCGATCTCTCCAGCCGGGTTAAGCAGCGGGTAGTGGAAAGGATTGTCGCGGTTGTTGGAGCCCAGGATGGTGCCGCCCCGGTGCAGCAGCCCAGAGACTGCCGGCCGGTCCAGCATCAACCATTGCTTTTCGATGATGCCCCGGTACCCGTCTTTAAACCCCAGCACCTCCACTCCCCGGGCCAGGAGCGTCTTGGCTGCGGCCCTGATCACCGCGTTCAACCCGGGGCAGTCTCCACCCCCTGTGAGGATACCCACGCGCATGATGGCGCCCCTCCCTTCAGATTTGACCGCTGTCTCACTCTTCATGGTATAATATACCACATGGAGACAGTGCGCATCCACAGATTGGAGCATCTTCCCCCGTTTTTCATTCGCCAGCTTTCCCGGTTGTTCGCTGCAAGCTCTTGAGGTATGCGATCACCTCATCGGAAGAGTTCAGGCGCTCCTGCTGCCGGTTTCGCTCCATGATATCCTTGAACTGCTGGCGAGTCTGGCTGTCCAGCCGGGCCGTCAGCCGGCCGAACAGGGACATCAGCTCTCCATCTTCTTGCAGTTCCTGGTTCGGGCTGTCGAAGCTGAGGCCCATCTGCTCCAGCATCTGCCGTGCTGCCTGCATCTTGGCAGCCGACACCCCTCTTGCGCTCAGAAACTCCTCCACCCGCCCCAGGTCCGGCGTCTCCATAGACTCCAGAAACGTCAGGATCTCCGCAATGTCGTTCTCTCCCATGTCATTACCTCCCCTAAATATTTTGAAAAACCCACGTCCAGCCCTGTTCTCACACTATGTTGCAGAGTCTGGAATTGGAACCTGAACAGGCCTCGCGAAAAACTGCCGCACGGCAATCGGGAAGGAAAACGCCGGCCACTAATCTAATTCTTTATTAAGGAAAAAAATTTTTAGTGATGGAGGTGAAAAGAATATGCCTGAATATAAGTACAAGGTGATCGCGGAGGTCGTGGAGATCCGGGGGCTGGGAACATGCACCTACGGTCACCGGGTGGGGGACCGGTTCGAGTTCACCCACCTCTTGCCGGGAGGGCTCTGCCATTTTGCCTATGCCTCTCTGGAGCCTGCGGTGAATGCCCTGCTGTTCGGCGGCAAATTTCCCTGGTCCAGGGGAGATGAAGCCACCACCTGGTCATGTCCTGACCCGGACCGTACAGTGATCTTCAAGTTGACCCGGGAGGCCTCAAAGTAGAGCAAAAACAGTGGCGGATCTGAGAGCCCTTCGGCCGGCTCTGACTTTTTTCTGGGCAGTGCCTGCGTTTTAAAACGGCGTGCGGCAGCACAAAGTTTCATGAGAATCTATCTTAAACAAATCGGGCTTTATGCCCGATGAATAGAATCAAAGATTCTTATAATAACATTACTTGGAAAGGGGAACCAGTGTGCCGGTTTTAGACAGGTTTGAGGCCAGCCAACGGCTGGAGCGGCGAGAATGGCCCGCGGTGTTGCTCATCCACGGGGAGGAGCAGTTCCTGGCCCGGCGGCTGATCCACGACCTCAGGTCCGGGCTGGAAGCTGCGGATGATTCTGTAGATTACCTGGAGTGGGACGAGGATGCAGGAGCGGCCGAGTTGCAGGCTGCCTTGACAACCCTGCCCTTTGGGGCATCCTGGCGCCTGGTGGTAGCCCGCGATCCCAGGCCGGATCTCTGCCTGCCATACCTCAAGCTGAGCGATCCGGCACGGGTGCTGGTGCTGTTGTACAAGTCGCGTCTTCCTGCCGGGGAACGGATCTTGAAGGAGGCTGCGGCTTGCGGGTGGGCGGTGGAGTGTGCTCCGTTGAAGGGCAGGGACCTCGTCGCCTGGGCCCAGAGCGAGGCGCGCCGGCGGGGCCGGCAGCTGCCCGCACCGGCGGCAGAATACCTGCACTTCCTGTGCGGCGACAGCCCGGGACTGATCAGCCAGGAGTTGGACAAGGTCGGCCCTGTACCTGGCTGAGAAATCGACCGAGATCACCGTAGAGGTGCTCAAGGAGACCGGATGCCATTCTGCGGGCCGGAGCATTTTCGAACTGGTGGATGCGGTAGCCGGAAGGAAGCGCGACGCCGCCCTGAAAATCCTCGACGGGTTGTTGAGCCAGGGGCAGGCACCGGTCTACCTCGCCGCCATGCTCTCCCGGCATTTTCTGCAACTGCTGGAGGCGTCGCTGCTGAAGTCGGATGGCGCCACCCCCCAGACGCTGCCCCGGTTGATGGGGGTGCACCCCTACGCTGCCAAGAAGCTGTACCAGCAGGCGGCAGCTATTCCGAGACCGGCCATCGAGGCGATCCTTTCCCTGCTGTTGTCTCTGGACCACGATCTCAAGCGGGGGCGGGGAGAGCCGGGCCTGCTGCTGAATGCGGCAGTGGCCGAGATCTGCAGCAAAAAACTGTTGCCTGACCAAAAAATACAGCCTACTGAAATGCTTGCTCCTAACGACAATATTGCCGACCAGAGGCGATGGATGCCTTTCGTGAATACGATCGGAATGTTGGACATAGCAGCAAAAAACCTCCCACAACGACGGGAGGCTGATTTCTGGAGCCGGTCTTAAGCTGATTTCTGGAGCCGGTCTTAAGCTGATTTCTGGAGCCGGTCTTAAACTGTTGCCGGAGCGCTGGTTTTAGACCGGAATTTTCTGGCCAGCTGGGCCTTTTTCCGGTCCCGGTTGTTGGGATGTACGATGCCGCTGGCGGCTGCCTTGTCAACAAGCCTCGTCGCCTTTGCATAGGATGACTCCAGGCTGGCCTGATCGCTTCCGGCCAGCGCCTCTTCGAACTTTTTGATGGCGGTTTTCATGGCGGATTTCTGCGATGAGTTGCGCAGTGCCCGCTCCTTGGATAACTCAGCCCGCTTCATAGCCGAACGGTTTTTTGCCACTGTGTCACCCCCTCGACGTCTGACTCCGGCAAAAATAGCCAGGTACTATCCTACCATGAGTTCCCCCAAAATGCAACCCTGCGCTGATCACTCATGTCGTCGGTCTGTGATAATGTCACCCTGTAATCGGTCTCAGAAAATGTCCCGATGATTGTCTCGATGTCCGGATCAGGAGGCGGCATGCGGGTACCAGGTGAAGATCCAGGTCAAGTTGGCATAAAGCCACCGGCCCCCTTCATATATGTGGAGCAAAGGAGTCTGGAGCCTCGGGGCGTGCAGGCAGCCGATGACAGGACAGATTCCATCCAAATCTATTCTAGGTAGGGGGTCGAGGTAAATGTCCGATGAAATCAAGAAGGAGGCGCCGATGCAGAGCGCGGCGGCGGAGATCCCACTGAGCGGCAGTGACGGCGGGAGGGAGATTCTTACGGAGTTCACCGCCAGCGTGCTGCAACCGAACAACTTCAGCGGCGCCATATCCCTCCCGCTCTCAGCGACTCCGATAGTACTGGCAGCCCTCACTGGAGCCCAGGCCTTGGCCTGGTGGCGGGCGTCAGGGTCTGGCTGACCGGCGCTGTCGGCTGGCAGGCGCTGGCGGACGGTAGGGGGACGTCCCGGGTGGACGTGATTTTCAGGATCTTCCGCAACATACCGGTTACCGGCCCACATCCTCAGTATTCGTGAGAGTGCCGAGTCATCGTTCGACAGCTTCAAGGTAACCGGTTTCGACCATGTAGATATCAACCCGGTCCTGGAAGACAATCAGCTTGTTTCCTATTTCCTGACTGCCGAACTCCCCCTGGGCGGAGCGTGGCAAACGTCATCGGCCCGATCAGCTTTACGGCTGCGGAGTTGGATCCCAACAAGACATATTAAAGCGGTATATTTTACCACCTCCCGGAATAAGATGATCGAGGCCGGATCAGTAGTGCTGTGGGAGGTGGATTTCGTGCCGGGTCGCATGACATTGAGGCGCCAGTCGGCCTGGCCGTTCTGCAGGCCTTCATCCCTGTTGCCGTCAATGCCGGTGCTGCTGTTCCTGATCCTGATGTGGGGGTTAGTGCAGACGGCACCGCGCCTGGTTTCCTATGCGGGTTCATCCTTTCAGAGTGCTCTGGCGTGGGGGTTGCCCTCTACCGTTGCGGAGGAGGACGGGCAGCCCTGGCCAGGAAGTTCAGAGGGAGCGCTCTGGGCTGGCGCTGCGATGGCCGGATTGACCGGTTTCGATCCCGGATATCTGCCGGGCATTCTGGAACATGGCCTTCCGGAAGCTGCCGAGGCCGCCGGGGCGGTGCAGCCTGGCGGCGTAACAGCGCCGGCAGTGGGAGCAATGGGAACAGAGCAACCCCTGAATGGTTCAGAGCCGTCCGGCAGCACGCTGGATCTGTCACAGCAGCCGGTCCTGGTGGCTATCTACCATACCCACAACTCTGAGACCTATATTCCCTGGCAGGGTCAGAGCAAGGTCGAGGGGCAGAACGGGGGCGTCAGCGTGGTGGGCGACGAGATGGTCAAGGTCCTTGCTGCGAATGGGATCAGGACAGATCACGATCTTACCATTCACGATTACCCGAATTTTCTCTTCTCCTACATCAACTCGGAGAGCACCGCGGCGCGGCTGGTGCGGCAGAACCCTGACCTCAGGGCACTGCTCGACGTGCACCGGGATGCCGGGCTGCCCGTGAAAGAGACTGTGAAGGTGAACGGCGTGGACTCGGCCCGGATCATGATCGTGATCGGCAACGACAATAACCTGCCCTACCCGCACTGGCAATGGCAGGAGAACTACGCCTTCGCCCAACTGGTCTCGCATCGCCTCCAGGAGCTATACCCGGGCGTCTTCAAGGAGATCATGCTGAAAGACGGGCGCTACAACCAGCATGTGTTCCCTCACGCCATCCTGGTGGAGGATGGCAGCGACTTGAACACCCTTGACGAGGCCCTGGTGGCGGCGCGCTGCTTTGCCACCGCCCTGGCCGACGTCATCAAAAACCCAGGCTCCGATTGAATCTGATCGCAGCGTATATCCATCTTCGCCAGAAGAGAAAAAGTGTATATTATGCCTCCGGAAGGAGATATTAGTAACAAAAACCGGAGGCATATAGTTTGGAAAACTGGCAGCGCCTGGTCATACTCATCTTCGCCCTGCTGCTGGCCGCCGGCTTGGACTATACCGGGCGCAGCATGCACCAGTCCCTGGGCGGAGACAGGAAGTTCTATACCTTCATGATGCCTGATCCCGGCAACCGCCAGGTGATCCTGTTCGGGCGCGCTTACGGGGAGTATCAGGCCCCGGCGCTGTGGCACCGGCTTTCAGGGTTGACCTCCGATTATGCGCCGGTATTGGCATATGGAGATCACCAATTGTTTTATGACGGGCAACGGGCCGCATCTCTCTGGGGCCAGGGGATGGGCACGGTAAAAGAGCCCCTCCGGTCCAAACTCCTATCTTCACGGAGCATGGCCCGGTACTTGCTTGTTGTTTGGGGAAGGCCGGCGGAATCATCGGCACAGGATCTTGCTTTGAAATTGGCAAGCCTGCTGCTGTCTGCCTGGGGCCGGCTGAGCGGCTTCGGGCTGCGGTGCGTCAGGCAGGGCTGGAGCAGCCCCGGTCTGTTCCGGCGCTGACAGCACGCCCAGGGGCCGGCGCCAGCCGCTGATCGGGGGGCCAAAATCAAGACCGTCCAAGCTTTTCATGCAGGGCACAACGTGGTAATATCTATACGTCAGGTGCCTTTATAACGACGCGGCAGAAAACCTGACGCGCCTCAGCCGCGCACGCTTCGCGGGCACCCGGGCTACCCTCTGGGTCGGGCACTCGGTGGTCAGGATGAATGCCGCAAAACGAAGCGAAGTGAAGTTTCAAAAGAATCTACCTTGAACAAGCTCGGGCCTTTAGGCCCGAGTTATTAGAATCAAAGATTCTCTTATTTTTTTAAGGAGAACAAGATGGCCGAATCAAGCGCCGGTGGGCGGATTGCCCGGGCAGCCCTGCTGCTTGCCGTCGCCACCATCACCTCCCGGTTTCTGGGGTATGCGGAGATCGCCCTGCTCTATGCCCAGGTCGGGCAAAACAGGTATACCGACGCCTTTCAGGTCGCCTTCTCGGTGCCGGACTTTACCTACAATCTTCTGGTCGGGGCCGTCCTGGCCTCCGCATTCATCCCGGTCTTCGGCGAATACCTGGCCAAGGGCCGGGATGATGAGGGCTGGCACGTTGCCAGCAGCCTGTTCAACCTGATCTTCCTGCTGCTGGTGGTAGTGATTTCTATCGGAATGCTCTACGCTCCCCAGTTCGTGCACATCCTGGCGCCGGGTTTCGACCCCGGGACTGTCGCCCTGACCGCCCAGCTGATGCGGATCATGTTTTTCCAGTCCCTGTTTCTGGGAATGGCCGGACTGATGATCGGTGTTCTGAACTCCTACAAGCGCTTTACCGGCAACGCCCTGAGCATCATGTTCTATAACGTTCCGGTGGTCCTGGTCGGCCTCTACCTCTACCGCCACCCGGCCTTGCTCACCAACCCCGGGCGCACTGTTTTCTATTACTCCATCGGGGTGATGGTCGGGGCGGCGGTCAGCCTGTTGATCCAGTCGGTGGAACTGCTGAGGTTTGGCGTGCGCTACCACCCGGTGCTGGACCTGCGCCATCCGGGGGTGAAGCTGTTCGGCATCCTGGTGTTGCCGGTGCTGATCAGCCAGTCGGTCGCCTACTTCAATACCTTTGTCACCCAGTACCTGGCGTCCTCGCTGCCTGCAGGCGAGCTGGCGGCCTCCAAGCTGGCCCTGCGCATCATGATGATCCCGCTCGGCCTGTTTGCCACCTCTATCGGTGTCGCCATTTTTCCCACCATGACCGAGCAGGCTGCCCAGGGCCGCTGGAGCGAGTTCCGGAGGTCCATCTCCATGGGGCTGAGGACCACCAACTTCCTGACCTTTCCGGCGGCAGCGGGGCTGGTCGCTCTAGGCCTGCCGATCACCCGGCTGTTCTTCCAGTTCGGGAATGTCACCTCCCAGGACGCCGCCCTGACCTCGTATGCCCTGTTCTGGTACTCCTTCGGGATCATCGGCTACTCCGCGGAGATCATGCTGACCAGGGCGTTTTACGCCATCAAGGATACTATGACGCCGGTGCTGGTCACGTTCGGGATGATCTTTCTGGCTGTTGTATTGAGCTTCCTGCTGGTGAAGCCGATGGGTGTGGGCGGCCTGGCCCTGGCTTACTCTGCCGCCGGGGTGGTCGAGATGATCGCCCTGCTGATCATCCTCAGGTTAAGGCTGGGGAGCGTGGATGGCAGGCGCATCATCCTCTCGTCTCTGGGTACTATCGTGTCCTGCCTGGCCATGGGCATCGTCTGCCGCTACACCGTGAACGAGCTGCAGGCGCTGCTCGGAATCGCCCACAAGCTGGCCCAACTGGTTGAGGTCGTCTCCAGCATCGGCGTAGGCATCCTGGTCTACTTTCTGATCGCCTACCTGCTGCGGATGGAGGAGGTAAAAGTCACCCTGGAGATGCTGGGGCGGCGCTTCATGCCCACCCGACGGCTGCGCCATTTCGATTGAATGGGAGTCAACGACTCGGGATTATTCAGGAGTAGGTGTATGCCATGGACCAGCAACTGATCCGCAACTTCTGCATCATCGCCCATATCGACCACGGCAAATCCACGCTGGCCGACCGCTTCCTGGAGGTCACCGGCACGGTGGAGCCGCGCCAGATGATGGACCAGCTGCTCGACCAGATGGACCTGGAGCGGGAGCGGGGGATCACCATCAAGCTGCAGCCGGTGCGCATGCGCTACCAGGCCCGGGACGGCCGTGAATACGTCCTCAACCTGATCGACACCCCGGGCCACGTGGATTTCAGCTACGAGGTCTCCCGCAGCCTGGCCGCTTGCGAGGGGGCGCTCCTGGTGGTGGACGCCACCCAGGGGGTGGAGGCCCAGACCATCGCCAACGCCTACCTGGCGGCAGACGCCGGCTTGGAGATCATCCCGGTGATCAACAAGATCGATATCCCCGCCGCTGAGCCGGACCGCGTCGCCCAGGAGATCGAGGACGTGCTCGGCCTCAAGGCGGACAGCGCCCTGCGCATATCAGCCAAAGAGGGTTGGGGCATTCCGGAACTGCTGGAGGCGGTGGTCGCCCAGGTTCCGCCGCCCGGCGGAGATGCCGCCAAGCCGCTGCAGGCGCTGATCTTCGACTCTTACTTCGACTCCTACAAGGGGGCCATCTCCTATATCCGGGTGTTTCAGGGCAGCGTGCGCCGGGGGGTGGAGATCCAGATGATGTCCACAGGGAAGAACTTCGAGGTCAACGAGGTGGGCATCTTAACACCGGCCCTGCAGCCGGTGGCGGAGCTCGGTCCGGGCGAGGTCGGCTACCTGGCCGCCAGCTTGAAGAATGTTGAAGACACGATGGTAGGTGATACCATCACCGGCGCCTCCAGGCCGGCCGCAGCCCCGCTGCCCGGCTACCGGCAGGCGCTGCCGGTGGTCTTCTGCGGTATGTACCCGGTGGAGCCGGACGAATATGACAACTTGCGCACCGCCCTGGGCAAGCTGAAGCTGAACGACGCCTCCTTCCAGTATGAGCCGGAGACCTCCGCCGCCCTCGGATTCGGGTTTCGCTGCGGCTTCCTCGGCCTGCTGCACATGGAGATCGTTCAGGAGCGGCTGGAGCGGGAATATGGCCTGGACCTGGTGACCACGGCCCCGAACGTCATCTACCGGGTCACCCTGCGCGACGGCACTGTGACGACCATCGACAACCCGGCCAACTGGCCCGAACCGGGTACGAGCCCTGCAGATCGAGGAACCCTTCGTCCAGGCGACGGTGATCACCCCGGCGGAGCACCTGGGGGCGGTGCTCGACCTGATGCAGGAGCGGCGGGGCGAGTATAAGACCATGAACTATCTCTCACCCCAGCGGGTTCAGGTTGTCTACGAGATGCCCCTGGCCGAGATTATCTTCGACTTCTTCGACCGGCTCAAATCGCGCACCCGGGGTTACGCCTCCCTGGACTACGAGCTGACCGGCTACCGGCCCTCGGAGCTGGTGAAGCTGGACTGCCTGGTGCACGGCGAGCCGGTGGACGCCCTGTCGGTGATCGTGCACCGCGACCAGGCCCAGGCCCGCGCCCGGGTGCTGGTGGAGAGGCTGAAGGAGCTGATCCCCCGCCAGTTGTTCGACGTTCCGATCCAGGCCTATACGGGCGGGCGGATCATCGCCCGGGAGACGGTCAAGGCGATGCGCAAGAACGTGCTGGAGAAGTGCTACGGCGGCGACGTGACCCGCAAGCGCAAGCTGCTGGAGAAGCAGAAGGAGGGGAAGCGGCGCATGAAGCTGGTGGGCAAGGTGGAGATCCCTCAGGCCGCCTTCCTGGCGGTGCTTCGGGTCGACAAGGAGTGATCCGGTGCTCGCCCTGTACCTGCACCTTCCCTTCTGCCTGAGCAAGTGCCGTTACTGCGCCTTCAACTCGCGGCCGCTGCCGGCCGACGCCGCCGGTGCGGCGCTTGATCCATGGATACCTGGACGCCATGCGCAGGGAGATGCAACGCCGCCGGATCAGCGTCAGTAATGCAGCTGGCAAGAAGCATGCTTGCTGCCGCGACGGCGACCGACGCCGACGGGAGAGCCTGCGCTCAGTCTATTTTGGCGGCGGCACGCCTACCGTGCTCGATCCCTCCTGCCTGTGTTCCCTTCTATCACTATCGAAGCGCTGCTTTCATTGGGATGAATCCATCGAGAGTCACCGTCGAGGCCAACCCGGCCACGGTCGACCGCGCCGGGTTGACACAGCTGCGGCAGGCCGGGGTCAACCGGCTCTCCCTGGGCGCCCAGTCCTTTGCGGCGGGGGAGCTGCAGCTGCTGGGCCGGTCTCATGGGGTGGCGGATATCCGGGACGGCCTGCCGGGACGCCCGGGCAGCGGGCCTCCACAACCTGAGCCTGGACCTGATCTACGGCCTCCCGGGCCAGACTGCCGATGGCTGGCGGGAGAATCTCCAGCGGGCACTGGACCTGGAGCCCGAGCACCTGTCGGTCTATGGCCTGAAACTGGAGCCGGGAACTCCCCTGGCGCGAGGACGTGGCCGCCGGAGAGCTGGCCGGAATGCGGCGAGGAGGAGCAGTTCGCCATGTGGAGCGAGACCCAGCGGCTGACCTCGGCCGCCGGCCTCGAGCGCTACGAGATCTCCAACTACGCCCGCCCCGGACGTCAGATCCCGGCACAACCTGGCCTACTGGCTAATCTGCCCTGCCTGGCCCTGGGGGCAGGGGCCTCCGGCTATGTATATCAGATTTCAGAGGCAGGAGATCAGAGGTCGGGAGAGGCAGGAGATCAGAGGTCGGAAGAGGCGGGAGGGAATGGGACAGCAGTGGCGGAAGGTCAGAGGATTTGGGATACTCCGCCGTCTCGGGACTCCAACGGTTGCATGCTGCGCTACACCAACCATGATGACGCGGCGCTGTACATCGCTGCAGCTGGCCAGGGGGAAGCTGCCCCGGGCCTGGGAGGAGCACGAGACTCCCGAACAGGAGCGGGCGGATACGGTGATGATGGGCCTGCGGCTCACCGCCGGTCTCGACCGCCAGGCCTTCGAGGCGCGCTTCGGACGCACCTTCGAGTTCTTCTACGGAATGCAGTTGGCAGAAATGGAGCGGGAAGGGCTGATGGGGCGGAGCGGCAATGCCGTCTTTCTCACGGAGCGCGGCCTGCTGCTGTCAAACTATGTGCTGGCACATTTCATCTAACCCCGGCGTCTCCCCCTTGCTTGCCGGCAGGCATTTCCTCGCCCGAGGGCGGCGCCTCAGTTATTGCGCGGCATCCCGGGCGTCTATTGACAAAAAAAGTGGGCGGTGGTATGTTGTTCGTAGCATTTAGCACTCTAAACAGTAGAGTGCTAACTCCAGAGAGGAAGAGACGCCGATGCAGCTAAACGAGAGAAAGCAGCAGGTTCTGGAAGCAGTGGTCGAGGACCACATCATCACCGCCGAGCCAGTCAGTTCCAGGACGATCGCCCGCAAGTACCAGCTCGGCGTCAGTCCGGCTACCATTCGCAACGAAATGGCAGACCTCGAGGAAATGGGCCTGATCGAACAGCCGCACACCTCTTCCGGCCGCATTCCATCACAGCAAGGTTACCGCTACTACGTGGACCGGCTGATGCGCAGGAACGAGCTCACAGTTGAAGAAGAGAACCAGATCCACAAGGTCTTTGCCCGGCAGGCGCGTGAACTGGCCATGATCGTGCAGCACGACCATGAAGCTGGTGACCCAGCTCACCGATTATCTGGTTTTCTTTTCCAGCCCCCAACTGGAATACACTGCTCTGCAGCAGGTACGGCTGATCCCGCTGACTCCGGAGCAAGCCTTGATGGTGATCATCTCCGAGACCGGTTGGGTGGAGAGCAAATTTGTGGATTTCTCACTTCCCGGTATCTGCCGAGGACCTGGAGCAGGTGGCCGGTGTCCTCAACGAACACCTCCGGGGCCTGACCCTGTCGCAGATCACACATACAGTGCTGCACAGCGTATATCATGAACTCGCCAGGCAGCGCCAGCTCGTGGATCAGATCATTCAAATCATTGGAGTCGCTGCAGAACCGCGACGATTCCGATGGCCTATACCTTGGCGGCGCCCGTAACATTCTGAAACAGCCTGAATACCGTGACATCCGGCAGGTGTTCAAGCTGCTGGACCTGTTGGAGGGCGAGCATGCCCTGAGGGAGATCTTGCATGACACCACGCGGGAGGGGATCACGGTCAGAATCGGCCGTGAGAACAGGCAGGACCAGATGCAGGATTGCAGCGTGGTCACCGCCGTTTACCTGCTGGGCGACAATATCATGGGAGCCATGGGCCTGCTGGGCCCGATGCGCATGAACTATGCCCGGGCCAGCGCTATCGTGGAGCATATTACCCAGTCTCTCTCGACGCACCTGTCGGGCATCTCCAAAATAGCCAGAAAACCGAGTTGATTTCCGTCACCGGGTCGTTCACCGGATAATTAGGGGAATTATGGTTAAGGGCAGTCAGACCGGTCAATGATAATGAGTGCGGGGCAAATACGGGAGCGAACCAAGCCTCCTGTAACGCAAGTGTGCACAGCACGTGCGCCGCATTGATTGTTCATACACCATATTGATTCACCAATCAGTTGGCAACATCATCGGATGCCGGAAGGCAGGAAGCAGGAGTTGCAGCGGTACCCGCCTGGCTGGCGCGGCAAAAGAGCCGGCCGGCTGGATCCTGCGTCCGGCTTCAGGCATCTGGCCTCCGTATTAGCGGGAAGGGTGGCACGTGATTGAACATCAAGCAAGTTAACGACAGCAAGGAGGTCGATCAGCGCCTTGCTGCCCTGATGAACAACGCCAGCGCCGTGCAGGCGGTGGCAGCCGCGGTCGAGGGCACTCTTGGCCCCAAGGGTCTGGACACCATGCTGGTAGACCGGTTTGGAACGGTCACCGTCACCAACGACGGGGTCACGATCCTGGAGGAGATGGAGGCCACTCATCCCGCCGCCAGGATGCTGATCAACACTGCCCGCGCCCAGGAGAGGGAGATCGGCGATGGCACTACCACCGCTACCGTCTGGGCCGGAGCGCTGGTCGGCGAGGGTCTGAACCAGGTGCTGCGGGGGGTGCCTGTGGCCCGGGTGCTCGAGGGGATGCAGATCGGGATCAGGCAGGCTCTGGCCTGTTTTGAGCAGCGGGGGCGCAGCGTGCAGCGGTTGCGACGACCCCCTGGTGTACCAGGCGGCCCTGATCGCCAGCCGCGGCAACCGAGGAGATCGCCGAACTGGTGGTGCAGGCCGCCCGGCTGGTGGGCGATCCGGAAGCTGGCCGAGCCGGCATTACCGTCTGCGGGATGCGGTCTTTTCCTCGCCGGGCGTCGACAGCACCGTCTTCGAGGGGGTGCAGATGAGCCGCGGCCGATGGCACAAGCAGATGCCGGTCTGCATGGAGGCGCCGCGGGTGCTGATCGTCGACGATGCCCTGGCCCCGGAAGAGCTGGATGACGGCGCCCTGGCCACCGAGGCCGGGTTCAACCGCTACCTGGCCCTGGAGGCGGAATTCCACAACAACATACTCAAGATCATCGAGATGGGAGTCAACCTGGTCCTGGTCGATCGTAAAATCGACGATACCGCCGGGGAGATGCTGGCCGATGCCGGCGTGATCGCCCTGGCCCGGGTTTCCACCCGGGAGTGGCAGCGGGCTGCAGAGCATACCGGGGCCTGGCCGGTCAAACGAACCGCATTGAAGAAAATCCCGGCAGAGTTGGCCAAGTACCTAGGCGGGGCACGCCGCGCCTGGGAGGATGAGAGGCAGGAGCAGTTCCGGATCGAGGGTGGGAACGGCAAACCCTGTGCCACGATCCTGGTGGCTGCCGCTACCGAGGAGGTGCTGGGCGAGCGGGAGCGGATCGCCAAGGACGCCGCCAGCGCCGTCCAGGCCGCCCTGAACGGCGGGGTCGTACCAGGCGGCGGGGCTGTGGAGCTGGCTGTGGGGCGCGACCTGGATGCCGCGAAGTCCGAACTGAAAGGAATGACTGCCTACGGGGTGGAATGCGTGGAGGCGGCCCTGAAGCGGACCTTCGCCCAGATCGTTGCCAATGCCGGGTTCAATCCCCTGGAGAAGCTGGGGGACGTGGTTTCGGCCCAATTGGCGGCGGGCAGCGACAGCTTAGGGCTGGACTGTGACACCGGATCCGTGATCGACCTCTGGGAGCGGGGCGTCATCGACCCGCTGCCGGTGAAGACCAACGCCCTGCGAGTGGCCGGAGAGCTGGCCCAGGCGATACTGCGCATCGACACCGTCATCAAGAAAAAAGTGCCCCACGATGCGGGCGCGGCTGAAAAACGCCCTGATGCTACGACGAAAAGAGGGGATGAGTTTTGAACCATGACCAAGAGAAGACAGTGAGGCGGCCCGGGGGGCAGCAGCAAACCGGGCAGTCAGAAGCAGTAGCTCCGGCGCCCGGTTGCGCCGGCGATACTCTTGAACTGAACGAACAGCTCGAGGCCAAACAGCAGGAGCTGGAGGAAGCCCTGCAGCGCTACCTGCGCCTGGCAGCCGATTTTGATAACTTTCGCCGCCGGACGCGGCAGGAGATGGATGATGTCCGGAAGACAGCCGCGGAGCGCCTGATCGGCGAACTGCTGCCGGTGCTGGACAACTTCGAGCGGGCGCTGGCCAGCGCCAGGTCTATTCTACCCGACAACGTGGTCACCGGCATCGACATGATCCACCGCCAGCTGTGGCACGTACTGGTCCAGCACGGTGTTCAGGCTCTCGAGGCGGCCGGAAAACCGTTCGACCCGGTCTTCCACGAGGCCTTCGAGCAGGTGGAGACCGACGATGTGCCTGAGGGAGTGGTCATGGAGGAGGTGCAGCGGGGCTATCTGCTCCATGACAAGGTGCTGCGCCCGGCGCTGGTGCGAGTGTCCAAACGAACATCCCTTGACGAGTTTGCCGAGGTCTGACGGCTGCCGTATCAGATGCATTCATTGCGTTCATGAAAGTGATTTTGATAGAGGCAGGCAGGCCCTGAGGCGCCGCTTCAGCAAGAGAACGCCTGCACTAAAGGAGGATAAATACATTGGGCAAGGTAATCGGAATCGACCTGGGAACCACCTTCTCCTGCGTGGCCATCATGGAAGGCGGGCAGGCGGTGGTCATCCCGAACGCCGAGGGGAGCAGGATAACGCCCTCGGTGGTGGCTTTCGCAAAGAGCGGCGAGCGCCTGGTGGGCGAGATCGCCAAGCGCCAGGCGATCACCAACCCCGACCGCACCATCCGCTCCATCAAGAGGAAAATGGGCAGCGACTACCGCGTTCACATAGACGACAAGGAATACACGCCGCAGGAGATCTCCGCCATGATCTTGCAGAAGCTGAAGGCTGACGCCGAGGCCTATCTGGGCGAGAAGGTCACCCAGGCGGTGATCACCACTCCGGCCTACTTCACCGACAGCCAGCGCCAGGCGACCAAGGACGCCGGGCGCATCGCCGGACTGGACGTGCTGCGGATCATCAACGAGCCTACCGCCGCCGCCCTGGCCTACGGCATAGACAAGAGCGAGGACCACACCATCCTGGTGTTCGACCTGGGCGGGGGCACCTTCGACGTCTCCATCCTGGAACTTGGCGAGGGAGTCTTCGAGGTTAAAGCCACCAACGGCAACAACTACCTGGGCGGCGACGACTTCGACGAGCGGATCATCAATTACCTGGTGGCCGAGTTCAAGAAGAGCAGCGGGATCGACCTGGCCAAGGACCGGATGGCCCTGCAGCGCCTCAAGGATGCCGCCGAGAAGGCCAAGCACGAACTCTCCGGGGTGATGCAGTCCACCATCAGCCTGCCGTTCATCACCGCCACGGCGGATGGGCCGCGGCATCTGGAGATCACCCTGACCAGGGCGAAACTGGAGGAGCTGATCGAGGACCTGGTAGACAAGACGGTCGGCCCCACCAAGCAGGCCCTGTCCGACTCCGGTCTGGAGCCGAAGGATATCGACCGGGTGCTGCTGGTGGGCGGCTCCACCAGGGTGCCGATGGTGGTGGAGAGGATCCGCAGCCTGCTGGGCAAGGAGCCCCACAAGGGGATCAACCCGGACGAGGTGGTGGCCCTGGGCGCTGCCATCCAGGCCGGGGTGTTGGCCGGCGAGGTCAAGGACATCGTGCTGCTGGACATCACGCCCCTTTCCCTGGGGATCGAGACCCTGGGCGGCGTGATGACCCGGATCATCGAGCGCAATACCACCATCCCCACCTCCAAGGGACAGATGTTTACCACCGCCGCCGACTTCCAGACCAGCGTGGACATCCACGTGCTGCAAGGGGAGCGGGGCATGGCCGCCGACAACAAGACCCTCGGCCGCTTCCAGCTGACCGGGCTGCCGCCGGCACCCCGGGGCGTGCCGCAGATCGAGGTCAAGTTCGACATCGACGTCAACGGCATCGTCCACGCCACAGCCAAGGACATGGGCACCGGCAAGGAGCAGGCGATCACCATCACCGCCACCACCAACCTGGGCGAGGACGAGATCCGGGAGATGGTGAAGGATGCCGAGCAGTTCGCCGATGAGGACATGAAGAAAAAGTCTGCGGCAGAGATCCGGAACCAGGCTGACAGCTTGATCTACCAGTCGGAGAAGACCATCAAGGACCTGGGCGATAAAGCGACCGAGGAGGACGCGGGAAAGATCGGCGAGGCCAAGGAAGCGCTCAAGAAGGCCCTGGAGGGGCAGGACCTCGACCTGATCAAGCAGAAGACCGAGGATCTGACCAAGGTGCTCTACGACCTGACCTCAAAGGTATACCAGCAGACGAGCGCAGAGCAGCAGGCTGCCGGCGGCGCAGCCGGAGCCCCCGGAGAAGAGAGCCCGGGCGCCGGAGGCGGCGGGAGCAGCGGCGGCGAGGACGGCTCAACTTTTGATGCGGACTACAAAGTGGTGGACGAGGAGCAGAAATAGCCCGGCGCCGCGCCCGCTAGAGCACTGGCACCCGGGCGCGAGGACAAAAGTGATGAATATAATAGAGAGGGTAAAAGCAGGCAGCAAACAATGCAGACGGAATCAGGGCCAACCGTGGCCAGAAATACGTTGATCCGGCCATGCATTGCTGTTATCTTGTAAGAGGCGGCTGCAGCACATTGCCGTTGTCATTTTTGGTTTCAGGGAGTGAACCGCTTGGCTAAGAGAGATTACTACGAGGTACTCGGCGTAGGCAAGACGGCCACGGAGGCGGAGATCAAGAAAGCCTTCAGGCAACTGGCCCGCAAGTACCACCCGGATATGAACCCGGATCAGAAGGAGGCTGCTTCCGAGAAGTTCAAAGAGGCGGCCGAGGCCTATGAAGTTCTGGGCGACCCTGAGAAGCGGGCGCGCTACGACCAGTTCGGGCATGCCGCCTTCGGCAACGGAGATACCGGCGGCTTCGGCCAGAACATGGGCGACTTCGGTTTCGGAGGCTTCGGCGACCTGTTCGACGCCTTTTTCAACGGCTTCGGAGGGTTGGGGCAGCAGCAGCGGCGGGGGCCGCAGCGAGGGGCCGACATCAAGATGGATCTGGACCTGAGCTTCGAGGAGGCGGCTTTCGGCGTCGAAAAAGAGCTCAGGATCAACCGCTGGGAGGAATGCGGCGTATGCGGCGGTACGGGTGCGGCGGCGGGGATGAAGCCGGTTACCTGCCCCCGGTGCAAGGGCACCGGGCAGGTCCGGATCACCCAATCCATTGCTTTCGGGCGCTTCGAGACGGTGCAGCCCTGCGACCAGTGTCGAGGCGAGGGCTCTTTGATCGAGAAGCCCTGTCCCACCTGTCAGGGCCGTGGCAAGGAGAAGAAGCCGCGCAAGGTGAAGCTGAACGTGCCTGCGGGTGTGGACAACGGTTCCACGCTGCGCCTGGGGCGGGAGGGGGAATTGGGCGCCCGGGGCGGCCCGCCGGGAGATCTTTACGTGTCTTTGCACGTCAAACCACATAAAATCTTCACCCGCCAGGGGAATGACGTGATCTGCGAGATCCCGGTCTCCTTCATCCAGGCGACCCTGGGGGACGAGATCGAGATCCCGACCCTGGAAGGCAAAACCATGCTGAAAATCCCCGAGGCTACTCAGCCCGGCGCCATCTTCCACCTGCGGGGCAAGGGGATCCCTCACCTGCAGGGGTTCGGGCGCGGCGACCAGGTGATCAAGGTGAACGTCGTGATCCCAGCTCGGCTGAGTGAGAAGCAGAAAGAGTTGTTAATGCAGTTCGGAGAGCTGGAGCGGGACGACCAGTACCACCACCGGGGCAAGGGCTGGTTCGAGAAGATGAAGGACGCCTTCATCGGATAGCACCAACCACCAACCACTTACGACTAAAATGAGAGGGGCTCGAAGTTGCACCGCTTTTTTCTGCCGGTTGTATGCTCCGGCGCCGGGGAGTTCCCACTCAGCCCCGGCGATGCCAATAAGGTCTGCCGGGTGCTGAGGCTGCGTCCCGGCACCGAGATCCTGCTGTGGGACGAAGCAGGAAAGGAATACCGCGCCCGGATCACCAGGATCGCCGGGCGGCTTGTTTTTGTGCAGGTAGTCGGGCCGGGGAGAGCAGCCGGGAGTCACCGCTGCCGGTTGTCCTGGTACAGGGCATTCCCAAGGGCGATAAGATGGATCTGGTGATCCAGAAGGCCACCGAACTGGGGGTGTGGGAGATCTGTCCGGTGCTGACCGAGCGAACCGTGGCGCAGGTCCCGGATGAACGCAGGCAGTCGCGCCTCCGGCGCTGGCAGGCGATTGCCAGAGAGGCTGCCCGCCAGTGCGGACGGCAGCACATACCGGCGATCTCCGGGATCGTCTCCCTGGCCGCTTTCTGGGAGCAGCTCGCGCCCGGGTTCCGCGGGCTGGTCTGCTGGGAGCAGGAGGAGCGCGGCCTAAAGGACTACCTGCGCAGCACCGAGCCTCCCGGCAGCGCTCCTGTCTATCTGTTCGTGGGGCCCGAAGGAGGTTTCAGCCAGGCTGAAGTGTCTCAGGGGCTGGAACGGGGGGCCGTGGCCGTCAGCCTGGGACGGCGCATCCTCCGCGCCGAAACGGCGGGCCTGGTGGGACTGAGCCTGATCCTTTACGAGTGGGGCGATCTGGGTGGTGCCGCCAGTGCCTGAGTCCAAACCGGCCAATCATGGGCGCCCCCGCAGGGCGGCCTTCTTTACGCTCGGCTGCAAGGTCAACCAGGAGGAGACGGCAGCCTTGCAAGAGCTGTTCCGGAAGCGGAGCTACGAGATCGTCGGCTTTGACAACCTGGCAGAAGTTTACATAATTAATACATGCACAGTGACTCACCTGGCCGATCACAAATCGCGGCAGATGATCCGCAGGGCGCGCCGGCGGCACCCGGGAGCGGTGACTGCCGCGGTAGGCTGCTATGCCCAGCTGGCGCCGGAGGAGGCGCTGTCCCTGGGAGTGGACGTGCTGGTGGGCACCCAGGACCGCAGCCGGATTGTCGACCTCGTGGAGCAGGCTCTCAGATTCAAAGAAGGCCGGATTGAGGATGCTGGGGCGGTTGCCGGCCCGGGGAGCGGGCGCGGTGATGCACCCGATCGGGTGCCCGGCCCGCTAACGCGGGTACCCCGCCCGAAGGGTGCCCGGGGAGAACCCGGAGGGGAGGGCGCGACTGCAGCCGGCGCCGTGAACGCAGTCTTGCCGATGCGGGCGCAGGCCGCCTTCGAAGATCTGCCGCTGCCCCGGCCACAGCAAAGGGCCAGGGCCTTTCTGAAGATCGAAGATGGCTGCGATCAGTTCTGCTCATACTGCATCGTGCCCTTTGCGAGGGGCCCGGTGCGCAGTCTGAAGCCAGAACTGGTGCGTGAGAAGTTGAGCGAACTGCTGGCTGCCGGCTACCGGGAGGTGGTGCTGACAGGAGTGCACACCTCCGCCTACGGCAAGGATCTGCCCGGAGGAGCCAACCTGGCCTCCCTGCTGCGCCTGCTGCTGCAGCTTCCGGGGGAGTTCCGGCTGCGGCTGAGTTCGGTGGAGCCGGCAGAGGTGACCGGAGAGCTGCTGGAAGCGATGGCCTCGCCCCGCATCTGCCGCCACCTGCACCTGCCTCTGCAGTCCGGGGATGACGAGATCCTGGCGCTGATGGGACGCCCGTACCGCGCCGGTGATTACCGCGGCCTGTTTCTCTTGGCGCAGGAGCGGTTGCCCGGAGCGGCCGTGACTGCAGACGTAATGGTCGGCTTCCCGGGCGAGACTGATCTGCATTTCGAGAATACCTTCCGCTTCATTGCAGGCCTGCCTTTTCGCGATCTGCATGTCTTCAAGTACTCGCCGCGGCCGGGCACCCGGGCCTCGGAGATGCCGGGCCAGGTGGAGCCTGCGGCCAAGGAGGAACGCAGCAGCAGGCTGCGGCGCCTGGCCAACGAACAGGCTGCCGCCTTTGCAGGCCGGTTCGCCGGTGAGACGCTGCCGGTTCTCGTGGAACGCGGGGCCGGGCGCGGCTGCTGGGAGGGGCTGAGCGACAACTATCTGAAATTGGTTTTTCCCGCGCCGTCACCGGGGCGGGACCTGGCGGGCAGCCTGATCCCGGTACAGGCGCTGGGCCGGCTGGAAGGGGACGTGCTTTTCGGCAGGGTCTTATCGCCTTCTCTCTGAATCATTCCGGTTAATATGATAAAATGAACGCAGATCGTGCTTGGGATCGAGTTCAGACTGCTCGAGGCAAGGCAGCCAAGCCTCGGAAGGAGCGGAATCGATGGACAACTGTATCTTCTGCAAGATCGCCTCTCACGAGTTGAACGCTCAGATCGTATACGAGGACGACGACTTCATGGCGTTCAATGACATCAACCCGAAGGCTCCCGTCCATGTGCTGGTGATCCCCAAGACACATTTGGACTCTCTCCTGGAAGTGCGGGCGCAGCAGGCAGATCTGGTCGCCCGGCTGCTGCTGACGGCCGCCAAAGTTGCCCGGCAGCTGGGGGTGGCCGAGGATGGCTTCCGGATAGTGATCAATACTGGGGACAACGGCGGGCAGACCGTCTACCACCTGCACCTGCACCTGCTGGGAGGGCGGTTCATGACCTGGCCCCCGGGCTAAACCTGCGATCGGACTGAAAACAGCTAGATTTTGGAGAGAACAACGGGGGGTGCAAACAGATGGCAGAGACTCCTATGAGAGAGGCGCCGAAAGAAGAGGCTCCTCGCGGCGCGGTGCTGCAGCGGGACAAGGAGACCTACATGATTATTCCCCGCCTGAAAGGCGGGCTGCTCACCGCCGATATCTTGAAAAGATTCGCTGAAGTGACGGAGAAGTACCGGGTTCCCATGGTCAAGATCACCGGGGCACAGCGGATCGCCCTGATCGGCGTGAAAGCCGATCAGGTGGAGGCGATCTGGCAGGACTTAGGGTTGGAGCCTGCTCCCACCGGCAAGAAGATTTTAAAAAGCGTGAAGGTCTGCCCTGGCCTGCCTTACTGCAAGAACGCCCAGCAGGATGCCATGCAGCTCGGCCTGAAGCTGGACGAGAAATTCCTAGGCATGGCGCTGCCGGGCAAGTTCAAGATCGGCGTTTCCGGTTGTCCCAACAACTGCGCCGAGGGCTGGATCAAGGATTTCGGCGTCTTCGGCCGGGCTGGGGGATACACAGTGGTGGTCGGAGGCAAGCTGGGCCGGGACCCGCGCCTGGGAAGGGTGCTGTACGAGGGCCTCACCGAGGAGGACGTCCTCTCCACGGCTGAGAATATGCTGACCTTATACAAAGATAATGCCAACCCCGGGGAGCGATTGGGCAAGGTCTTGGATCGCCTCGGGCATTATGAGCTGATGCCGCCGGCAGGCCTAGACCCCGGCCTCCAGAAAGAGTAGGCCCGGGCCTCAGGTGGCCGAATTGCGTCAGGCACTGCTGGAGATCTACAAACAGCTATCTGCTCACTTCGGACCCAGGCACTGGTGGCCGGCCGATGGCCCCTTCGAGATGATCGTGGGTGCGATTTTGACCCAGAATGTCTCCTGGCGCAGCGTCACTTCAGCCATTGACAACCTGAAAGCGGCGGGCTTGCTCTCGCCCGAAGGCCTGCTTGCAGTTGACGCCGACGAGCTGTCTCCGCTGTTGCGGCCGGCCCGTTATCACATACAGAAGGCCAGGAAGCTGCAGGCCTTTTGCCGGGTGGTGGCCGCCGAGCACGGGGGAGATCTGGATGCCTTTCTGTCCCGGGAGACCGGAGACCTGCGCAGCCGCCTGTTGGACATCTACGGGATCGGGCCGGAGACTGCTGATGCCATTATGCTCTACGCCGCCGGCAAGGCCGTCTTCGTGATCGACGCCTACACCCACCGGATCTTCCACCGGCTTGGTTTTTTCCCCGAGCAGATATCCTACCAGGCGATGCAGGCCTTCTTCATGGAGCAGCTGCCCCCGGATATTCCGCTCTACAACGAGTATCACGCCTTGATCGACGCCCTGGGGCACCATATCTGCACGACTAGGCCGCACTGCGATCTCTGCCCGGTCGCCGGCTGCTGCCAGATCCCGGCAGCTTCCCGGGGGTAGATTGGCTGGTGCAAGATGCGGAGTGGTAAGCTTGCGATAAACTCTACTCGGGGTTATTGCATGAGTTAAGGGTTAGTTACTCGATTTTGAATTAATAGAACTTGGTGAGGTGTGATCGTGGAGCTCGATCCCAACCAGAGGACGATTATGGAAGGGCGTTACCTGGCCCGGGATGATTCAGGCAACATTGTGGAAACACCCGGGCAGATGTTCTGGCGGGTGGCTAAGGGCGTAGCCGAGGCCGAGGCTGGCTTTGGCGCCGGGCCGTCCGGGGCGACCGCCTGGGCGGAGCGCTTCTATGCCCTGATGGCTGATTTTGACTTCCTGCCAAACAGCCCGACCCTGATCAACTGTGGCCGTCCGCTCGGGCAGCTGGCAGCCTGCTTTGTGGTGCCCTTGGGGGACAGTATCGAGGAGATCTTTGACGCCCTCAAGCACACGGCCATCATCCACAAGAGCGGCGGGGGCACCGGCATCGATTTCTCCCCCATCCGGCCCAGGGGCAGCCTGGTGCGAAGCACCTGCGGCCAAGCCTCGGGCCCGGTGAGCTTCATGCGGATCTTCAACGCCGCCACCGAAGAGGTGAGGCAGGGGGGCGTGCGCCGGGGCGCCAACATGGGTATCCTGCGGGCCGCCCACCCTGACATATACGAATTCATCTCCTGCAAGGACCAGGAAGGCGTCTTCCGCAATTTCAACATCTCCGTGGCGGCACCGGACCGCCTGTTCGAGGCGGCCGAGTCAGGCGGTGATTGGACACTCTCCTTCAGCGGCCAGGCATACCGGAAGGTGCCAGCCCGGGAACTGCTGGCGGCCATAGCCCGCTCAGCCCACGCTACGGGCGAACCCGGCCTGCTCCTGCTCGACGCAGTCAACCGGGCCAACCCCGCCCCAGCCCTGGGAGTGATCGGCGCCACCAACCCCTGTGGTGAGCAGCCGCTGCTGCCATACGAGTCCTGCAATCTGGGCTCGATCAACCTGTCCCGGATGATGCGAGTGCCCGACCCGCACCCCGGGTGCCCGCGCCCAGAGGGCACCCGGCGGGCGCGCACCCGGCTACGCGGGTACCCGGAGCGGGTACCCCGACCCGCAAGCGGGACGCCTGCGGGCTCGAGCGCAATCGACTGGGAGCGGCTGGCTGCGGTAGTGGAGCTGGCAGTCAGGTTTCTGGACGATGTGATCGAGGTCAACCGTTTCCCGTTGCCGCAGATCGCCACAGCCACCAGGCGCACCCGAAAGATCGGTCTGGGGGTGATGGGCTGGGGCGATCTGTTATACCAGTTGCAAATCCCTTATGACTCGGACCAAGCCTTGAGCCTGGCCGAAGAGGTGATGTCCTTTATAGCCGCACGGGCACGGGCGGCCTCGGAGCAGCTTGCCGTGCAACGCGGAGTCTTTCCGGCATGGAGGGATTCGGTTTATAGCCCTGATCAGCCTCTTCGCAACGCCACTCTCACCACCATCGCCCCGACCGGATCCATCAGCACCTTGGCTGGCGCCAGTTCCGGGATCGAGCCCGTCTTCGCCCTGGCCTATGTGCGCACCGTGCTGGATCGAAAAAAGCTGCCCGTGGTGAACGCTCCCTTCCGGCGCTGGCTGGAAACGAACGCTGAGGAGCAGCTGCGGATTCCGATCATGAAGGCGGTGGAACAGAGCGGCAGCGTGCAGGGCCTGGACGGGATCGAGCCCCGGGTGCGGGAGGTGTTCAAGAATGCCCTGGAGATAGCCCCTGAATGGCACTTGAGAATGCAGGCAGCCTTTCAGCGGCATACGGACAATGCCGTCAGCAAAACGATCAACCTTCCCCCGGCCAGCACCCCTTCGCTGGTGGAGCAGATCTTCATACAGGCCTATCAGATGGGCCTGAAGGGTGTCACTGTCTACCGCAGCGGCTCCCGCTGCAACCAGCCGCTGGCAGTGCCCTCCGCCTGCACCTCCTGCAGCCCCACCTAAGGCCATATTGAAGCAGGCTTGGCCGGCAGGCGGCGCCAGCAGCAGCCAGCCTGTTCGTGCTCCACGCCGCCCCCTGCAACCCGGCTTCAGCAGGCCTGAAGCTGGTTAATAGCCCGAACCGCGGCACTAAAAGCCGCGCTCACCATCGGACTGAAAAATGCAGGCTTTACGCAAAGCGCTTCGATTATTTGGAGCGGGGAGCTTGGTTCTGCAGGGGAAAGAACCTTCATTAGCGAACAATATTACCAGGCATATTGGCCTATAGGACAAAATGACCGATTGCTGGCAGCCAACGGCCAAGATAGCCGTTGGCAACGGTTTAAAAACGGGAGGAATCTTTTTGCGCGCCCAGAAAATCTGGCTCATACTGCTTATCAGCATGTTCCTGCTGACGATCCTGTACTCTTTAAAGGATCAACTTCTTGTCCGCGTCAATTACGCCCCCGTCATGGACCTTATTATTCTGGGCCCACGGGTGCAAGTGCCCCTTGAGGTGTCCGCCCATGATCAGAACCACAACGGCGTCCCGGATGCACTGGACATAGTACATGGAGCGCGCCAGGAGGTGCTCAGTCGGACTCGCTATGACAGCAAAAGTTATCCGGGCGGCTACCCGCCGCCCGGCAGGGGAAACGATGCTGACGTCGTCTGGATGGGCTTCCAGGCTGCCGGTTACAATCTCAAGGAAATGGTGGATCAGGATGTCCAGTCCTATCCATATTACTACGCGGGATTGGCTCTCGATCCCAACATGGATTTCCGGAGCGTGCCCGTTCTGACGATCTTCTTTCAGCGTCATGCAGTGGAGCTGACCACCGAGGTCAAGCCGGGGAATGTAGACAACCTGGTGCAGTGGCAGCCCGGAGACATCGTGGTGTTCGGCCCTCCCAGCGACCATATTGCGATTATCTCGGACCGGCGTCGTAAGGATGGGGTGCCCCTGGTCATTCACAATGCCGGCCCCTGGGCGACTGAGGGTGATTACCTGACGCGCTGGTCGAGCAAGATCATCTACCATTTCCGATATATCATGTGATGCCGGCCTGCGGCGGCAGGCCCTCAAGTCAAAAGCCGCATGTGAAAAAAGCCGCCCGGCGTACGGGCGGCTCGCATTCAATGCTCATCAGAGCGCCGGGAAAAGAGTTCTTAGTATAAACCTCTAAACAGGTTGGATAGTATATCATATAAGGTTCTTCCCAGATAATAAAAGATAGGCACCAACAATAGGGCTATCAGTAACTTGATTCCGGTGCTCGGCCCGGCAGGGCGCCCGTTTCCGGAGGCGTCTTCCCCCGGCGACGGTTTTCTCGCCGGGTTGCCGGAAGTCGTGCCAGCTGCAGCGGATCCCCGGCGATTGTCCACATCGCCGTTCTCCACATCCAGGGCCTCAACCCCCGGGGAAAAGGCTATCCCTTCTGGGTATCCTGTCTCTTCCAGACGATCGGTCGCTTGAGATCCAGTCTGTTCGGGCTGTTCGTCCAGAAGCAGATCGCAGTTACCGCAGATCTCGAAACCAAGCCCATACTCAGCCCCACAATTGGGATACCAGGGCATGGCATCACGTCCTTCAACAAGATTGGTAACATTGCCTAATTCTACATTTTTGCGAATTTTCCTATTAGAAGAAAAGAAATCTTTTAAAAAAATGATAAAAATTATTTAGGTTTTAACTTTTCTGATAATAACCAGGGGGGTTTGCTGATCAGAATTTCCGGCGGGGTTGTTGCTAAAAACCCGCAGCAGAAGCGGCCGGCTTACCCCCGGGGTGGCGGCCAGGATCTTGGTGCGGCCAAGGTCATTGGCGTCGATGATGGCGGCCTCTATACCAAACCTGCTTTTTATGTCTGCTACTACCTGTTCGGGATGGCTCGGCCCCAGCACGATATGTTTGTCAAAAGGGGGCATATTGCCGGTGATATCGTCCACCAGAGAGGCCTGCTGACCGGCCAGCCTGTAAAAATCGCCCCGCCTTCCGAGGAGCAGGTGTGAGATGGCCGCGGCGCAGAACGAGAGCGCTGTACGAATGAAACCGCTCTCGTTCATGATCACCTGCATGGCGTAGGGAGAGGAGAGGCTGCCGTCCTGGCTGACAAAGCGGGCCAGCATCAGCGCCCACACGTTGGGCCTAATCTGTTCAGGCCGGATCAACCGGCCCTGGCTGATGGCTACCACGCTTTCAGCCACCACCAGGATATCTCCCTTTTGAAGAGATGGGCCGGCGTAGGCGGCGATGATCTCCGGCAACGGGTCATCTGAGGTGATGATCTTGGTGGCCAGGGGGATTACCTTGAGGGACATGAACTCTCCTTCACGAGCTTTATCTGTATTATAGGACTCCGGTCAGCCCGGGGGTCCAGCCCGGCTGCAAGGCCTGCGCAAGGCTGCCCCCAGGGTCATCGGCGGCCTCGTCAAACGGCAGGCCAGGCTGCACGGCCGGAATGGACGCTCCGGCAGGCCCAGAACTCCCTGCATCAGCCAGCCAGTTCAAACCGGGCCTCCGCCAGGCGCCACTGGATACCATCCCGCCCGACTACCTGGTAGTAAACGATCACCTGGAGGCAGGGGATCTCCCGGATCACTGTTCTTAGATCTGCGTGCGAGCGGATCGTCACCGCCAGTTCTGCAAGCTGGGTGGTTTTCTTCTTGCTGATCACCGCTTCCCAGTATCCATTCTGGCGCAGGGGCGCATCGAGGAGCCGCATGCGGGCAGCGATCTCCAGCTGCTCCATGATCTTTCCGTAATACATGGGTTGGCAGAAGACGTTGATCACCATTCCGTTCTGACGCCCGCGGTTGACCATGGGGATCAGGCAGTGGCAGTATATGGTGCGCTGCAGCATTTGCTTGGAGACCTGTTGATTCCGGACCGCCTGCGTATCGAACAGGATGTCACAGTCTCCCTGATACTTGAAGTAGACCGCCATAGCCGCAGTCAGTGTGCCCAGGCAGACCAGGGCTGCCAGAAGAAACTCTGCAATCATTATTTTCAACCTTCACTTAAGGCTTATTGAGGCAACGGGCCAAGTTGCCGCCTCCATCATCCTCAATTTTATAGAAGCAGGATAGATATGCCTTTCAACCCTGGTGACAGCAATGACGGGCGAACATTAATTCCCAGTTTTAACGAAACAAGAAAAGATGGAAACAGGTTATGAACGGCATCCAATGCCGGAGCTGCCTGATCCTGTCTTTTCGGCGCCGGTTAAAGCGTTCCCTATAATAATTATGAAACTAGGGAATTCGTTATGTAAGAATTCCGTACTTGCGGCCGGCGCAACGCCTACTCAGCCGGCACCCGATAAGACGGGAAAATGCAGCCTAGGGCTCTGGAAATGAGCTCCCCTGCGGTGACCATTCCTGCCGCTGAAAAATGCAGGCCCTCCCCTACGGTGACCATTCCCGCCCCTCCTCCATATAATTAATTGAGCTAAGCTGATTTGGGAGGGACACACTTGTTAGCTATGCCGTGCAAGTTTACCCTGGTGGCTGGCTGCGGCGAGGGCGGCTCGTCTCTCAATGCTTTTGACGCCGCCCTGGTCGCGGCTGGTATTGGCAATCTCAACCTGTTGCGGGTAAGCAGCATCCTGCCGCCGGCGGCCAGGTTAAGCCGGGAGCTGGAGGTGCCGCCCGGATCCCTGACCCCGACCGCTTATGGCTACATCACGAGCAGTCAGCCCGGGCAGGTAGTGGCAGCAGCTATTGGGGTTGGCATCGGTAGTCCTGACAGTTACGGGGTAATCATGGAGTTCGAGGGCTGCTGTACGAAGGCTGAGGCAGAGGATCGCGTCAGGCGGATGGTCGTGGAGGGGTTCGAAAAGCGCTCGATGATGGTGCGTGAGCTGCATGTCCTGGGTATAGAACACTGCGTGGAGACGATAGGCAGCGTGATCGCGGCAGCAGTGTTGTGGTATGGAGGTGAAGGTTCAGATCTCTGATAGAGAAGAACAGCTGTGGTTGACGCTCTTGATCATGGTGTTGTATAATGGGAATGCGCCTTTTTTAGAATGGGGCTATTAGTATTGATTTTTTGCAGCCAATCATCATCGCACTGAACTTTGCCGGGGGGAGGGAAGAAGTGGGTATGGCCGAAGTTAGGGTCGGAAAAAACGAATCCCTGGATAGCGCCCTGAGGCGTTTCAAACGTTCCTGTCAGAAGTCCGGGATACTAGTCGAGGCAAGAAAGCACGAACATTATCTGAAGCCTAGTGTCAAAAGAAAGAAGAAGTCCGAGGCAGCACGAAAGCGTCGCTGGTCCTAGGGAGTGAGTTCTGTTGACACTGCAGGAACGATTATTCAGTGATATGAAAGAGGCTTTGAAGGCACGACAATCAGGGAAGCGGAGGCTATCAGTGATTCGTTTGGCCCGGGCGGCCCTAAAGGACCGCGCTATTGCCCAGGGCCGGGAACTGACAGAACAGGACGTACTGGACGTTCTCGGCAAAGAAGTCAGGATGCGCAGGGATGCCATCCTGGAATATGCCCGTTTTGACAGGATGGATGTGGTCGCCGGCCTGGAGTCGGAGATAGCCATCCTCAATGAGTATCTCCCCCAGCAGTTGAGCCCGAAAGAGATCGAGGACCTGGCGCGCCAAACTATCGATGCCCTCGGGGCGCGGGACATGCGGCAGATGGGCAGCGTGATGGGAGCCCTGATGCCGCAGGTAAAGGGGCGCGCCGATGGCAAAGCGGTGCAGGAGATCGTGCGTTCCCTGCTAACTCCCCAGGGATAAACAAAGTCCTCTGCCGCAGTCGTTATAAGGATACCTGGAGCCGTTCTGCAATCCGTCAATTCAAGCCGGCAATACGAGCCGTAAGTGCAAGCTGCCGATGCCAGCCGCCCACGCGGGGCGGCTTTTATACTGGCCCGGGCCCTGGTCTCTTTCGGATCCCATCTGCATAAAATTGGAGGGAAAGGCGGGATTTGTGGTGTCAAAGGAAGGCAAGGGCCTGGATTACTTTCTGGCACATTATTTGGAGCTGCCCAAGGAGTTGGTTATGGGCCTGCCCAGGATCACCATGCTTGGGGACATCCAGATGGTCGTCGCAAACCACCGGGGCATTATCGAATACACCACTGAACGGATCAGGATCAGCACCGGCAGCGGAGAACTGCATGTCATCGGCAGCGGTTTAACGTTGCGCACAATCTTTCCCGAGGAGATCGCGGTGGACGGCAAGATTCGCGGCATTTCCCTGATAGATTGACTCAGGAAGGAGAACGGGGTCGCCTTGCAGGCACGCTCTTATCGGGCATACATCTCGGGTTTTCTGGTTTTGGCAATCAGGGGAGAACACCCGGAGCGGATGATCAATCTCGCCTTGATGCGGGGGGTGGCACTCTGGGACGTGGTCTGGGTGAACCAACAGACGCTGCTGGTCAAGGTTACAGCGCGCTCTTTCAAGCCTTTGAGGCACATCGCCAGGCGCACCCGGTGCAGTATGCAGATCCGCGCCAAGCGCGGCCTGCCATTCATCATGCATCGACTGCGCCACCGCCGGATGCTGGTAGTCGGAGCAGTCACCTTTTTTATGATTTTGTTCTTTCTCTCTTCCTTGGTCTGGTCGGTGGAGATAACCGGGACCAAGCAGCTTTCCGAGGCCCAGGTGCGCCGTGTGGCAGCTGATGCAGGCATCTATCCCGGTAGCCTCCGCTGGCTGGTGAACAGGAAGGATGCAGCTGACTATCTGATGCGGAAACTGCCCGGTATCGCCTTTGCCGAAGTGGATTTCCAGGGTACCAGGGCCAGCATCGATATCTATGAGAAGGTTCTCCCGGAACCCGCCTTGGGCCCGAGTCACATCGTGGCCGCCAAAGACGGCGTGATCAGCTCACTGCTGGTGCTGGCAGGAACGCCGCAGGTCAAGGAGGGAGATGTCGTCCACGCCGGCCAGTTGTTGATCTCGGGCATTATCGCCCCATCATCGCCTCCACCGGGCGGTGCGGGCACCGCTTCTACAAGTGGACACCCGCAGCTGCCGCAGTCATCACCACTCTACGTGCAGGCGCGAGGGGTTGTGCGCGCCCGCGTCTGGTACCGCGGCTACGCGGAGGCGCCTACCGAGGAGTTGGTCGAGCGGAAAACCGGCAGCGTCACTACTATCGTCAGTATCAGAATGGCAAACAAGGAAATAATTATAAAAGGGCCGCCTTCTATCCCCTATCCCCTCTATAGCCTGACTGAATCTAAAGTGAGCCTGCCGCAATGGAGGAATATCAATTTGCCTGTCGAATTTGTAACCATAAGGGCTGAAGAGATTCAACGCTTCCTGCTGCGTCGAAGCTATGACGAGGCCTTGCAATTGGCAGTCGAGCGGGCGCAGGAGTCCCTGGCCGGCCAGATTCCGCCCCAGGCGGCGGTGACCCGGCGGAGCGTCCGGGTGGTAGTGGCAGACGGGGATCGCGTGGGAGTGCAGTTGACGGTAGAAACCCTGGAGGATATCGGGGAGTCCCAACAGTTCGCCCCTAGCCCGTCAGGGCTGGCGCCCGGCACCAAGGGAACTGTCCACTGACAACGTAGACTGATGGCGAGGCGGAACAGGGCCATATACGGACATCACCAGCCCAGGGGTCATCCAGTCCCAAAGGCAATCAAGTACGGGGGTTATTCAGTCCAAGATTCACCGCTCAAGGTTTATCCAATCCAAGGTTATCGTAATCCGTTAAGAAGCTTATCCGATCCCAGGGTTATTCGAACCAAGGGGGAATTTTACAGCTTGGGAGTGGCCGAAGCCAAAGTCAGCGTCGACAGCAACTGGGACGCGGTAAACTTGTTTGGCAATCTCGATGAAAATCTGAAATTTATCGAAGAGAAGAGCGCCACCAAAATTGTCGCCCGCAGCGGTGAGGTCATCATCCGCGGCGATGAGGAAGCGGTGGCTAGGACAGCGGCCCTGCTTCAGCAGTTGATTGCCTGGACGGAGCAGGGCAATAGCGTCACCATCCCAGACATCAATTATGCTTGGCGCCTGGTTAGGGATCGCTCTCAGAAGGACCTGGTCGAGATCAGGTCCGAGGTGATTCTTACCAACACCAGGGGCAAGCCGGTGCGGCCGAAGACCGCCGGGCAGGCTCGTTACATTCAGGCTATCAAGGAGCACGATCTGGTGTTCTCCATCGGGCCTGCCGGCACAGGGAAGACCTTTCTGGCGGTGGTGATGGCAGTGCGGGCTTTTCGCAACAAGGAGGTGGCAAGGATCGTGCTGGTCCGCCCGGCGGTCGAGGCCGGTGAAAAGCTGGGCTTCCTCCCAGGGGACATTCAGGAGAAGGTCGATCCTTACCTGCGCCCGCTTTATGACGGTCTTTACAATGTGTTCGGGGCGGAAACCGCACAGCGTTACATGGAGAAGAGCCTGATCGAGGTGGCGCCACTGGCCTATATGCGGGGGCGCACCCTGGACGATTCCTTTGTCATCCTCGATGAGGCCCAGAACACCACGCCCGAGCAGATGAAGATGTTTCTTACCCGCCTGGGCTTTGGTTCCAAGGCGGTCGTTACCGGTGATATCACTCAGGTGGACCTGCCAAAAGGTCAGGCCTCAGGCCTGATCGAGGTGCAAAAAGTGCTCCGGGATCTGGGCGGCGTGTCCTTCCAGTACCTGACCGGAGACGACGTGATCCGTCACCCGCTGGTGCAGAAGATCGTCGAGGCTTACAGCACCTATGAGGATGAGGTAGTAAAGTAGGGCCGCCTTGCCGGCCGTCAGGAGCAGACATGATGATCGACTGGCCGAAGTGGGGCCTCAAGATCCGCCATAGATGGCAGGAGATCACCAGCCATAAAAGTTTTCGCCGGGTGGAGATTGTTGCTGTATTTCTGGTGATCGCCGCCGCTATCATCGGTTCGGGCCTGATCGGGCGAGGTTATTCGCTCAAGGAGGGCGAGATCTCGCCCTACGATATCAGGGCGCCTCGCACCATGTCCTACGTTGATGAGGCCGAAACTCAGCTGGCACGCCGGGAGGCGGGCAGCCGGGTAGAGAATGTTTACCTGCGGGATGACCAGGTGCCGCAGCAGGTCGATAGCCGGCTCAAGGGGATCTTCGACGAGATCAGGACGCTGGACCAGCAGAGCCTGGCGCCGGCACGCAGCGCCAGCCTCTTGCAGGCTTACCTGATGCAGGCTACCGGGGCCTCGAACCAGGAGATCGAAGATCTGGGCCCCACCCCCCTGGAGGCGCTGCTGTCGATTGACAACAACCAGCTTGACCAGGTATATTCCCTGGGTGACGGCTGGCTGCAAGACTCCCTCAACTACGGATTGACAGAGGAGGCGTTGCCGAGCGCCCGGGACAACCTGGCGAGCCAGGTAGCCTCCTCAGACCTGAGCAAGGACCTCCAGCCCGGCATGACCTTCATCCTGACTCACGTCCTGCGCCCCAACCTGGTGCTCGACAGTGAGACGTACGCCAAACTGGTGGCTGAGGCACAGGAGAGCGTCAGCCCTGTGCAGCTCTCGATTCAGGCCAACCAGGTGATCGTCAAGAAGGGCGAGGTGATCGACAGCAACCTGCTGGCCGAACTCCAGCAGCTGGGTTTGCTGCGCAGGCAGAGCATCTGGCCGTCCCTGTTCGGGGTGATCCTCCTGGTGCTGCTGTTAGGCGGGTTGATCGCAGTCTATCTCAAGAAATTCCAGCCCCGGTTTTTTGCTCAGGACCACTATCTCCTACTCTACGGAGTGCTGTTCACGCTGACGCTGCTGGCGGCCAAGGCCATTATCCTGATCAGGCTGGGCAACCAGGCGCAGACCGCCAGCCTGATCGGATACCTCGCACCGCTGGCGGGCGGGGCTATGCTGATCGCTATCCTGATGGATGCCGGTTTGGCGGTGTTCACCGCCTTTATCCTAAGCATATTGTTGGGGATCATGATGGATGGCCAGCTTTCATTCGCTGTCGTCGGCCTGGCCGGCAGCCTGGCCGGCATCTACGGCGTCTCCTCTCTCAGCGACCGGACCGGGTTGCTCAAGGGAGGGCTGTTCGTGGCCAGTGTCAATGCGGCGGTGATCTTCGTTCTGGGGCTGCTAGGCGGCATCGAAGCCTCCACCGTGTTGGTGGGGATGGGGTTGGGGATCGCCGGCGGTTTCCTGGCATCCATCATGATGCTGGGGTTTCTGCCCTACCTGGAGACACTGTTCGGGATCACCAGTTCTGTCAAACTGCTGGAGCTGGCCAACCCGAACGAGACCCTGTTAAAACGCTTGCTGATGGAAGCCCCGGGCACATATCACCACAGCATCCTGGTGGGCAACCTGGCCGAGGCTGCGGCACAGGCGGTTCAGGCCGATCCGATGCTGGTGCGGGTGGGAGCTTACTACCATGACATCGGCAAGCTCAAGCGACCCTACTTTTTTATCGAGAACCAGATGTCCAGGGATAATCCGCACGAGAAGATCGCTCCCAGCCTGAGCACCCTGATTATCACATCGCATGTCAAGGACGGCCTCGAGCAAGCACGGGAGCACAAACTGCCAGCCAGTATCCAGGCGATCATAGAGCAGCACCATGGCACCAGCCTGGTTGCATATTTCTACCAGCGCGCTCTGGAGAGCGACCGCCCGGAGCTGGTGACTGAGGCCGACTTCCGCTACGATAGCGCCAAGCCTCAGACCAAGGAAGCCGCCCTGGTGATGTTGGCAGACAGCGTGGAGGCGGCAGTACGGGCCTTACAGAAGCCAACCCCGGCGCGTCTGGAGGGGCTGACCAGAAAGATCATCAAGGAGCGGCTGCATGACGGGCAGCTGGATGAGTGCGACCTGACCTTCAAAGACCTGAATACGATTGCAGCCACCTTCATCCAGGTGCTGACAGGCGTCTTCCATTCGCGCATCGAATATCCGGACTCCATGATCACCGAGATCGAGAGGAGGCGCGCCCGGGGTGCAGTTGTTAATCAGTAATGAGCAGCAGGAGACGCCGGTGAACGAAGACCTGCACTCTCTGCTCCGCCGGGCGCTTGAAGAGGTGCTGGCCACCGAACCGCACCCCTCCGGCATCAGGCTGCGGACGTGGACTAGACCGGATTGGCGAGCGCGCCAGACCGCGAGCCCGAACGAAGGCGGGCATCTCCCGGGAGCACCGCCGGAAGCCGGCCTTCGAGAGCGGGCCGCGGCCGCGACCAAAGGGCGATAGGTGGAGGTGAGCATGGTATTGGTAGACGATGCCAGGATGGCAGCTCTCAACAGGCAGTACCGGGGGATTGCCGGCACCACCGACGTGTTGGCCTTTCCGATGCTGGAGCCTGCGCCGGGAGATGCTGCACCCTGTTCGGGAGCTGACCAGATTGCCGGGGCTGATGCCATGTTTAGCGAGCGCGGTGCTTATCCCGAAGAACAGGAGCTCTTGCTGGGCGATATTGTGATTTCGGTGCCGAAAGCTCTCAGCCAGGCCGCTGACTATGGCAATACCCTGCAAGAAGAGCTTGTTCTCCTGGCAGTGCATGGGATGCTGCACCTGCTGGGCTATGACGATCTGGACGAATCCGGCGCTGCCAGAATGGAGGAGCGGGCGCGACAGGTTATCGCCAAGCTGGAGTTGGGAGTGGACGCCGATGTCTAAGCGGAATATCAAGCTGTCTTTTGGGGACGCTGCTGACGGGTTATGGTACTGCCTCAGCACTCAGCAGAATATGCAAGTGCATGCGGCGGCGACAGTGCTGGTCCTGGCTGCCTCCTGGCTGCTGAAGCTGGGCCGTCTGGAATGGGCGCTGGTCATTTTTGCCGCCGGTTTCGTATTGGTGGCCGAGATGTTCAATACGGCCATTGAAAGAACGGTCGATCTGTTCATGGATACCTTTCATCCGCTGGCGCGCCTGGCCAAGCACATCGCGGCGGGAGCAGTCCTGATCTCAGCTCTCTGCGCCGCGGTGGTGGGAGTGCTGGTATTTCTGCCCCACCTGCTTCAACTCCTGCGCTGACCCCAATCTCACCGGGCATTTTTCTTGAATCGTTCTGACGCCCGGACTGCAAGTTTCCGGGCGATCTCAAACAGGAGTGACAGGATATCAAATCAGGTTTCGTATGCATCATTGGAAGACCGAACGTGGGAAAATCCACCCTGATCAACCAGTTTGCCGGCAGGAAGGTCGCTATTGTTTCAGATAAGCCGCAGACCACCAGGAACCGTATTCTGGGCATCTGCAACTGCAACCAGGGACAAGCCGTCTTCCTTGACACGCCCGGCATCCACCGGCCGCGCCACCGGCTTGGAGAATACATGTTGAGGGTGGTGCGGCAGGCCATGGAGGGCGTCGATCTGCTGCTCTATATTGCCGATGCCTCGGTGCCCACAGGCGCCGGCGAGGAGTACATCCTGGGCCAGCTAACCGGCGTGCGCACTCCGGTGATACTGGCGCTTAACAAGATCGACCTGATCAGAAAGAGCGACCTGCTACCCCTGATGGAATGGTTCTCCGAACGCGGCCATTTTCTGGAGGTGGTACCGGTTTCAGCCCTTACGGGGGAGAACCTGGACCAGGTCAAAGAGCTGATCTTCGAATATTTGCCGGAAGGCCCCTGCTATTACCCGGGAGAGATGGTCACCGACCAGCCCGAGCGGTTTGTGGCGTCGGAGCTGATCAGGGAGAAGGTGCTGCTGTTGACCCGGGAGGAAGTGCCTCACTCGGTGGCAGTGCTCATCGAGGAAATGCAGCCACGGGCAAACAGCTTGCTTTACCTGTCTGCTTTTATCTACGTGGAACGGGACTCGCAGAAAGGGATCCTGATCGGGAAAAAAGGTCAGATGCTGAAGGAGATCGGGCAGCTGGCCAGGCTGGATCTGGAAAAAATATTCGGAAATCAGATCTACCTGGAGCTATGGGTGAAGGTGAAAAAGGAATGGCGGGACAACGACGGATCCCTCAAATCTTTAGGCTATGAGTGAACGCCCCCATGACGCTTCATGAGCGGCCGTAGCCGGGGTGAGCGGCCTGCATGCATTAACGGGCGGCCCATGACGCTTGAAAGGCATTGCCTGGCAGTTGCTCAGAGCATTATCCCGCAGGCCGCTACCCTGCATATTTGTTAACACAAAAAATAAAAAAATAAAATTTTAAATTGTAAACATTTTGTAACATAAATTTTTAAGCAGGGATTTTGTCTGGAAAAATCAAAGTTTTGTAGTTTAACAAGACCTTTAATAAGAGACCTATGCATAAAAATTGCTTCCTAAACCAAAAGTTTATCAGAGAATTATAGCAGGAATTTGGCTCTTTCTCTCGAATACTTGTTTTAACTTGCATCTTTAGAGGTTTGAAAAGCAAGTGCGCCCGCTGCCAGGAACTATGCGGCACAACCCGATCTGGCTGCGCCTGCCACAAGGAAACATGACGCAGCAGAAGTGTGAATGGGCTGGCGCGAGGTTGGGCTGCGGGGGCATTAAAGCTGTGTTTCCAGTCCGGTTTTTTTGCTGGTCGGTTTTTTTGCTGGTCAGTTGTGGGCAGGGCTTCTTAGCTGCGCATCCCATCATGATCTTCCGGTTTCATTGGTTCCTGTTTTCAGCAAAGAATGATGGGAGCAATGCATCTTTTGCATTTACGTCCTCTCCGGCGGGAAAGCCCACTCCTTTTAGGGGTGGGATGTATAGCCGGCAAATCTTGTTGAAAAAGAGTTGGGGCATCAACTCTTGCGGGAGAAAGAGTAAGACCGGCATTGGCTGGCATCTTTCGATGAACCGGAATCCCACCGGACTTTAGTTGTGGGAGTATGTCAAAAAGGCAGGCTTTGAGATTTCGTTTGTCTTGTGAACGAAGCGCAGCGTGGTGAGCATTAGGTATGCCGGGCACCCGACCCGCTGAAGCGGGCACCCGCCGCTGAGCGGGTATCAGGACGCGGTGCTTTCCCCGGTGGTGAGCGCAGCGAACATCGGGTCTGCCGCAGGGCACTCAGGCTTAAAGAATGCCTGTACCAGAGGAGTTCGATGTCAGTGGGAGGTGATCGGGCAGGACCTTCGCAAGAGGGCTGAAAACCGCTTGGCGTCTTATTTATGTATTTTTAGAAGCAGCTCCATTAGGACAAGCAGTTAGACAAGCAAGGATCAAAGAGGAGGGATTGGTGTGAAGGGACTCAATCGGCGCGATTTCCTGAAGCTGTGCGCAGGCTCCGCCGCGGCAGTGAGCCTGGCTGAGGTGTTGCTGCCGCACCTGCTGGAGGCGGCCCCGGCCTCGGGAAATCCTCCGGTACTCTGGATTACGGGAGCAGCGTGCAGTGGTTGTGGCGTCTCCCTACTGAACTCGGAACAGCCTGCCATCGCGCAGATCTTAACGGAGGTCATAAGCCTCAAGTTCATGCCCACCATATCGGGCGCCTCCGGATACCTGTCCGAAAGTGTCATCGACGAAACGTATAACGCCGGCGGCTACTTCCTGGTGGTCGAGGGCGCCATTCCCACCGGAGCCAACGGCCTATACTGCACCGTGGGCGTGAACCCGGACGGGTCGCCCATCACTTTCATGGACCGGGTGGACAAGCTTGCCCGGAAGGCTACAGCCGTGCTTGCCTTCGGCACCTGCTCGAGCTTCGGCGGCATCCCGGCTGCCAATCCGAACCCGACCGGCTGTATGGGCTCTGCTGGACTTTTTCAAGATGAGGGGAATCACTACCCCGGTGATCAACGTTTCCGGCTGTCCGCCGCATCCGGACTGGATGGTCGGCAGCCTGGCCTATTACCTGCTCTACAAGTCGCTGCCGCCTATGGACCAGTACAACCGTGCCACCATGTTCTATGGTAAGATTCTTCATGACAACTGCCCGCGGCGCCAGTACTTCGAAAACAGCGATTTTGCCAAGGTGATGAGCGACCAGAAGTGCCTCCTGGAACTGGGCTGCAAGGGGCCCATGGCCGTCCTGCGACACCTATGACCGGCAGTGGCTCGGCGTGAGCTGGTGCATCAAGGGAAACGGTCCCTGCTACGCCTGCACCCACCAGAAATTCCCGGACGGCGCATCCCCGATCTACCAGCGTTACACGGACGTAGCGCTGCCCGGCGTCAAGGCCAGCGCCAGTGCGGTCGGAGAGACTCTGGGAGTGGTTTTGGTAGCCGGCCTGGCCGCCCACCTCGCAGGGAATGCAGCAAAAGGCCGCCTGAGCGGCAAAGAAGAGTAGGAGGTGACACCAACACATGGCAACAAAAGTAACTGTTGATCCCGATTACCAGAATCGAGGGCCACCTGAGCATCGAGTGTACGGTAGACGGCGGCAAGTGCGTAGACGCCAGGAGTACCGGCACCCTGTTCCGCGGCCTGGAGCTGATTTTACAGAACCATGACCCCCGGGATGCCGTGGACTACGTCCAGCGGATCTGCAGCGTCTGTCCGGTTACCCACGGAACGGCGGCTGTCTTCGCCCTGGACGATGCCTTCGGCCTGACCGAGCAGGTTCCCGACAACGGGCGGATTGTACGCAACATCATCCTCGGCGCCAACTACTTGCATTCGCACATCCTCCACTTCTACCATCTGGCGGCCCTGGACTACGTGGATGCGAGCAGTACGAACCTGCCGCCGCTGGTGCCGCAATACAAGGGCGATTACCGCCTGCCGGCAGCCATCAACGCGGCTGCCATACAGCACTACCTGCAGGCCCTGGATATACGCAAGCTGGCGCATACCATGCTGGCGACCTGGGCGGGGCGCATCCCAGGCCAGAGGGGGATCGTGCCCGGCGGCTCCTCCGCCAACGTCGATGCCGAAAAGGTCGAGTCTTCACTGGCCATGCTGGATCAGATAGCCGGCTTCATCAACAACGTCTATGTCCCCGATGTCTTCGCGGTGGCCGGGGTCTATAGCGATTGGCTGGGGATCGGCCAAGGCTGCAAGAACCTGCTCAGCTACGGAGCCTTCCCGGAGGACAACAAGGGTTGGGGCGGCAGCGTTTCTATCTTCCCGGCACCTATATCAACGGCCAGTCTGGCAGATCTCGACCCCAGCCAGATCGGCGAGGACGTCAAGTATTCCTGGTACGAGGACGGCATCCCCAAATCACCGCTCCAGTCTGTGATCACTCCGGATGCGACCAAGCCGGCCGGATACTCATGGGTAAAGGCCCGCGTTACGGCGGTGCTGTCGCCGAGGTCGGTCCGCTGGCGAAGCTCTGGATCAACAACAATCCCACCGTCAGGAACTTGGGGGACAAGGCCTTCTCGGTCATGGGCCGGCATGCCGCCAGGGCCGTGGATGCATCCACTATCGCCAATCAAATGGGTGGCTGGCTGAAGAGCCTTACTCCCGGTGCTCCGACCGTCGTGTCGTTTAGTGACGTGCCCAAGCAAGCGACCGGTATGGGGCTCAATGACGCAGAGCGCGGCGCTCTCGGCCACTGGGTAGTGATCGACAACTGGAAGATCAAGATATACAACGCGATCGTGCCGACTACCTGGAATGCCAGCCCGCGGGACGACCAGGGCCAACCCGGACCGATCGAGCAGGCCCTGGTAGGCACGCCGGTTGCCGACACCAACAACCCGATCGAACTGGTGCGAGTGGTGCGCTCCTTCGATCCATGCCTTGCCTGCGCCATACATCTGATCACTCCGGACCGGAAAGAAATTAGCAAGTTCCGGGTCTATTAAGGGAGGGATACAATTGGCACAAATGGAACAGCGCCATACGCTTGCCGGCCGCTTCTTCCACTGGTGGAACGCCGTGGCCATCTTCGCCCTGATCTTCAGCGGCTTCTATATCCATAACCCGTATGGATTCTGGAAGTGGATGTTTCCGACGTTCGACTCAGCCCTCAGGATCCACTTTATCTTCATGTACTGCGTGATCGCCGGGCTGATCGGCCGACTTTACTACGCCTTTGCCACCGGCGACTACAAGAACTTCGCACCGAAGAAGACTGATCTGCCCAATCTGATCAAGATGATCAAGTATTACTCGTTCATCAGCGATGAGGAGCCGGACTGGGGCGAGAAGTACAACCCCGGACAGAAGGGGATGTACGCCACCTTCGTGCCGCTGCTGCTGATCCAGATCTACACCGGCCTCATCCTGTACCTGCCCGGCAGCCTATCCGGGTGGGCCGACTGGATCGGCGGCGTCAAGTGGATCCGATTGGTCCACTACATCGTTGCCTGGATCTTCGTCTACTGCGTAACGGCGCATATTTACCTGGACTTCACCGAGGGTATTGCCAACATCTGGGGGATGTTCACCGGGGTGCGCCCGGTAAAGGTTCATCACGCTCATGCGGTGGCCGGGGCTGAAGCCGTCGGAGATTGAACGAAGCCGGGAAGGCTAGGCTGGTCCGGTCTGTTTGATTATTGCAAGTCATCCGCCAGTCCACTTAACCGTGGGCTGGCTCTTTGTTAGTCCGGATCCGCTCGATCGCCGGAGCAGAGGTCGCCGGTGCACGATAGACCCGCAAGAGTTATAAATTTCGGTTATAATGATTAATGAAGAAACCGATCCTGAAATTGATTCTGTACCAGGAGGAGCTAAGGTCATGGGAAGGAAGGTCGTCCTGGGAGTCGGCAACCTGCTGTTGAAGGACGAGGGCGTTGGGATTCACGTGGTGCAGGCGTTGGCCGATCACGAGTTTCCCCGGACGTGGAGGTCATCGACGGTGCGACCGCGGGTTGCGACCTGCTGCCGCTGATGGCGGGGGCTGAAAAGGTGATCATCGTGGATGCCCTGGACGGCGGAGAGCCGCCTGGGGCGGTGTACCGGCTGACACCACAGGATTTTGAGGTGGAGGCGCAGGGGCCGCCTCTCTCCGTGCATGAAATCGGGCTGATGTATGCGCTCAAACTGCTGGAGCTGGTGGAAGAGAAGATGCCCGAAGTGGTCATCATCGGGGTCGAACCAGGGGAGATCGCCGTCGGCTTGGAGTTGACCCCTGCTGTTGCGGCCAGCCTCCCGTTCATCCTGGAGCTTGTGGAAAAAGAGGTTTACAAGTAGAATCGCATCGTCTAATGAACCGGTTTTGCCGAAGTTGGCTTGGAGGTTGCAAAAAATATGACAGAGACCAAGCGCATCATGATCCTGGCGGTGCGCTTCGGCAGCGGCCACTGGCGGGCGGCCCTGGCGCTCAAGAAGGCGCTGATGGAGGCGCAGCCGTCAGTGGAAGTGGAAGTAGTCAACTATCTGAAGTTTGCAGGTTTCATGTTCGATATCATCACAAGGTTGATCTACCACGACCTGATGATCCGCTTGCCACTGCTTTACCGCCGATTTTACGCCTACACGGATCAGTTGCAGCCTGATAACCTGCTGCAGAAATTCATCAAGATTTGTGGGGCACCGGCTTTTCTCAGATATTTCCGGCGCCGGTCGCCGCACCTGATCATAAGCACCTATCCGCTGCCATCCGCAGTGGTTTCCCGCTTGAAGGAGCGCGGCCTGGTCAGGTGTCCGCTGGTCACCGTGATCACTGACTACGTGCTCCACCAGCAGTGGATCCAACCGGGCACCGACCTGTACCTGGTGGCTGGTTCCGCGGCGGCCGCCGAGCTGGTCGTGAGGGGCGTACCCAAAGAGCGCGTTGCGGTTACCGGCATTCCGATCGACAAACGCTTTTCCAGCGGCAGGATATACAGCCTGGCTGAACTGCTGCCAGAGCAGGCTGACGCTGATACCGGAATGCTGCCGGAACGGCCCCTGGTGCTGGTGATCAGCGGCGCCACCGGCTTCAGCGGGGACTTGAGGCGTATCTGCAGTCTGCTGGCCAAGCTTCAAATTCCGCACGTTGCCGTAGTATTGGGCGTGCGCTTTCCCCGCCTGCGCCTGGCCCTGCGCCAGGCGGTCAGAAAGGGGCGGAACAGGGTTCACATCATCGGCTATTCCAGGGATGTATTCCGGTTTATGAGCGCGGCCTGCTGCCTCATCACCAAGGCGGGCGGGATCACCGTCAGCGAGGCCCTGGCGGCTAGAGTTCCCCTCCTGCTCTACAAAGCGCTGCCCGGACAGGAGGAGCAGAACCGGGACCTCCTGGTGCGTGAGGGGGCGGCCCTTTCCGCCGGAAACGTGGCCGAACTCGGCCAGTTGCTTAAATTGCTGCTTCAGGACGAGAGCCGGCGCCAAGGCTTGATCGAGGCGGCCGGCCGTCTGAGGTGTCCGGATTCCGCCATGGCGGCAGTACGGCTGATCCTGCCGCTGCTGGAACAGCCGCCTGACGCCGTAAGACAGGCTGAATAGCTGCGTTTGAAAGAAAAAGCCGAAGCCAAGAAGGGAGGGCGCGCCCGGCCAATTTGCGCGGCACAGCGCTAAAGCGGGCAGCATGCCCGCAGCTGCCGCCCCGGGTCCTTGAAGATGAAACAGCATGAAGGCGAGAGCAACCGGGACCGGTGCCAGACTCCGGCTATACCTGAGCAGAAGGAGCCCGGCTTATCGGACGCCACTGTGACCCGGCGCCCCATCACCAGGATAGAGGGCGTAAGTGCTGCCCGGGCCGAAGATCTGATCGTGCGTGAGTTCGCCCTCACGGTTCATGTCAACGAGAAGGAGCTGGCTACCCTGGTCTGCTCTCCGGCAGACCTGAAATACATGGTGGTGGGTTTCCTTTGCGCCGAGGGGATTCTGATGCAACAGGATGATCTGATCGATGTCACAGTCGATGAAGAGCAGGGGCTGGCCTGGGTGCGAACCAGACAGGAGCGCCTGGCGGAAAAGGTGTTCCTCAAGCGCTACATCAACCCCTGCTGCGGCCGCGCCCGGGCCTCCTTCTACTTTGCCGCAGACGCCATGCTCTGCAAGCCGGTCACCTCCTCTCTGGCCATGCCGGCCGCCACCGTCCACCGCCTGGCCGAGCAGCTGCAGGAGAGGTCGCACCTGTTCCAGCGCACGGGCGGGGTGCATGGGGCTGCGCTGGCCCTGGGAGACGAAGATCCTGATCTTCCAGGAGGACATCGGTCGCCATAATACACTGGACAAGATCTATGGCCAGTGCTGGCTGGAAGAGATCCCCCGCGCAGACAAGTCCATCGTCTTCAGCGGCCGCGTCTCCTCGGAGATATTATTGAAGGTGGCCAAGATGGAGGTGCCGCTTCTGATCTCCCGTTCCGCACCCACCGACCTGGCTCTGGAGTTGGCCGACGATCTGGGAATCACGGTGGTCGGTTTCGCCAGAGGCAGCAATTTCAACCTGTATACCCATCCGGAGCGAATCCTCCTGGATGGCGGGGCCTGCCAATGACCAGCCTCAGCCCGGGTGCGAGAGTTGTGGTGGCCATGAGCGGCGGGGTCGACAGCTCGGTGGCCGCCCTCCTGTTGCAGCAGCAGGGGTATGAGGTGGTGGGCGTCACCATGCAGGTCTGGCCGCATCAAGCCTTGAACCGGGACGAAAAGACCTGCTGCGGGCTTTCGGCCTTGGAAGATGCCAGGCGTGTGGCCTGGCGCCTGGGGATTCCCCACTATGTCCTGGATTTCCGGGAGGAGTTCGAAGACCGCGTGATCGACTACTTCTGCAGGGAGTACCTGGCGGGGCGCACTCCTAACCCGTGCATCGCCTGCAACCGCCACCTCAAGTTCGGCAGCCTGCTAAACAGGGCACTGTCCCTGGGCGCCGGATATCTGGCCACCGGGCACTACGCCAGGATCGAAAAATGCGGTGATGGCCGGTTCAAACTGCTGACGGCATGCGACCGGTCGAAGGATCAGAGCTACGCCCTCTACCAGGTCACCCAGCGGCAGTTGGAACATCTCCTCTTCCCCCTGGGGGATTATCAGAAGCGGGAGGTGCGCCAGATCGCCCGCCAGGCAGGGCTGCCGGTGGCTGAGAAAGCGGAGAGCCAGGAGATCTGCTTCGTCTTGGCCGGCAGCTATGCCGATTTTGTCGTGGAACGGACCGGCAGTGCCGGAGGCGAGGGCGCTTTCAGGCATGTGGACGGGGAGGTGCTGGGGCGCCACCGCGGCATCTGCCGTTACACCGTGGGACAGCGCAAGGGGTTGGGGCCGATCTCACCCGGAGCACTTCCGCCCGGCGCGAGCAGGCCGCTATATGTGAACCGGATCGATCCCTTGACCAGCACGGTGTGGGTGGGAGGCGAGAGCGACCTCTACCGGAGCAGCCTGATTGCCGATGATGTCAACTACATCTCCGGGGAGCCGATCTGCCAGCCGCGGCCGGTTATGGCCAAGATCCGCTACAAGGCCCCACTGATGGAGGCGATCGCGGTATCATTTGGCAGCGACCGGCTGCGGGTGGATTTTTCCACCCCCCAGAAGGCGATCACCCCCGGCCAGGCGGTTGTAATTTACGACAGCGACGAGGTGCTGGGCGGAGGCGCCATTATCCAGGCTGGCGCCGACTGAGATGCGCGCACTCGTATGGCGGGAGTTCTTTTAGCAGCGAGCCGCTCAACCAGCCATCAAGGAATTATTTGGTGCAGACTCCAAGCAAAATCCAAAGGAAGATATGGCGAGAACGCCTCCGTGCTGCCCGGGAAAGGGGGATCGAACGGATGGAAGAAGATGGCCTGAAGCTAAAGTTGGACAACTTGAGATCATACATTTCCAGACTGCAGCGGGTGGTCGTGGCCTACTCCGGGGGGGTGGACAGCTCCCTGGTGCTCGGGGCAGCCCTTGAGGCCCTGGGAACGGATCGGGTGCTGGCGGTGACCGTGGTCTCCCCGCTGATGCCCCTGCGCGAACGCGGCCCTGCGGCGGAGGTCGCCCGAGGCCTGGGCGCCCGGCACCGGGTCGTCGAGACCGACGAGCTGCAGGTGGCGGAGATTGCGGGCAACTCCCCCGACCGCTGTTGGCACTGCAAGAACAACACCTTCGGCCTGTTGACCGGAATCGCCCGGCAGGAGGGCTACCTGGCGGTGCTTGACGGCACCAACCGTTCCGACATTGGCGACTACCGGCCGGGCCTGGCTGCCACCCGCAGCTTTGACCTGGTGCACAGCCCCTTGCTGGAATGCGGCCTGGACAAACAGGAGGTGCGGCAGCTGGCCCGGCAGTTGGGGCTGCCCAACTGGAACCTGCCGGCCCAGGCTTGCCTGGCCAGCAGGATCCCTTACGGTGAGCCTCTGACATTGGCCAAGCTGCAGCAGATTGCCGAAGCTGAGGCGGCCCTGGCAGGGCTCGGCCTGAGCAACTTCCGGGTCCGGCACCATGGCCAGGTGGCCAGGATCGAGGTGGACCCGGAGGAGTGGAGCAAGATTCTGAATCCGGACACGCTGCAGTCGATCTCCAGCCAGGTGAAGGCCTGCGGTTTTGCCTACGCCTCCTTGGACCTGGATGGCTACCGGACCGGGAGCATGAACGAGGTGCTGCCGGGTACCCGCGTTAGCGGGTCGGGCACCCGGCACAAGCCGGAAGCCTGAAACAGGCGACCGTTCCGTGGGCGTGGCAGAGCGGATTGATTGTAGTTTTTGCATGCATCTGACTGCAAGGAAGGGCGAGGATTGTGATGAATCTCAGCTGGTTAAAAACACTGATCACCATCATGGAGGAGAAGAGCCTGACCGGTGCCGCCAGAGCCCTGGAGATCTCGCAGCCGGCAGTAAGCAAGCAGCTGTTGGCGCTGGAGGAGTATTATGGCGCTCCTCTCCTGAACCGGCGCCGGCGGGAGCTGGAACTCACTGCTGCCGGCAGAGCAGTCTACCGGCACGGGCAGCGCATTATGAAGGAGATTGACGCCAGCCTGGCCGAGGTCCGGTCGCTGAACGACAGGATCCAGGGAGAACTGTTCCTGGAGGCCAGCACCATACCCGGCGAGTACGTGCTGCCGAAGCTGCTGGGATCCTTCCAGCAGCGATACCCGGAGGTCAGGGTCAGCCTGGATATAAGCGACAGCAGGGAAGTCGCCCGCCGCGTCCTGGCGGGGGAGATTGCAGCCGGGGTGATCGGCATGCAGATCAATAACCCGAACCTCCAACGCGAGGCTATTTACAACGACGAGCTGGTGGTGGCCATTCCCCGGGGGCACTGCTGGGAAGATCGGGAGACAATTGAGCTGGAAGAGTTCTGCTCGGCGCAGATGGTGGTAAGGGAGCACGGCTCCGGCACCAGGGCAGTCATAGAGAGGTGGCTGCTGCAGCAGGGCGTCGACCCTGCATCACTGAAGTACCGGCTCGAACTGGGCAGCACGGATGCTGTCCTGGGCGCGATCGAGCAGGGCCTGGGGGTATCCCTGGTCTCCACTCTGGCCGCCGAGCCCCGGATACGGGCGGGGACCCTGGCAGCGGTGCGGATCGCCGGTTGCCCCGTTTGGCGCCCCCTCTTCCTGATCACCAGGAAAAAAAGCGCGCCAGACCGCTTGCTGCAGGCTTTCATCGATTTTGTAAGAGAGGCAATGCCAGCGGTCTCCACCAAGGTATCAGAGGGAACGTCCTCGTGATCCATTATGACGATATCGGCGGGACGGTCTGCTGCTTTCAGCCGTTAGATCTCGTGCCGTCAGCAGTTTGTTCGAAACTTCAGTGAGCCTCTGTGCCACTGCCTTCAACGGGAGGCGGCTATGGCATGCACCGCCCGGACCGCCTGCTCGATCTCACCGGGGGTGTTGAAAAACCCCGGGCTGAAGCGGCAGGCGCCGCGTTCGCTGAAGCCGGCATCCGTCCGGTGCCGATGGTGCGGTGGGCCAGCGGGGCGCAGTGCAGCCCGGAGCGGGCGATAATCCCGTCCTGGTCCAGGGCAAAGCCGATCTCTCCGCAGTCCAACCCTTCAATGTTGAAGGAGACCACCGCCAGGCGGTGGTTGCTGTCTTCAGGGCCATAAACCACAATCCCGTCGATCTCCCCCAGTCCATCAACCAGCATTTCTCCGAGCCGCTGCTCGTGATGTTGTATTTGCTCCATCCCCGTCTCCGCGATAAACTGCACTCCAGCCCCCAGCCCGGCTATGCCCGGTGTGTTCGGCGTGCCGCTCTCGTACTTGTCCGGCAGGAAATCCGGCTGGTCGACCTGCTCCGAGAGCGATCCGGTACCGCCCTCCTTGAGCGGCCGCAGCTCCAATCCCGGCCTGATATATAGGCCGCCCGTGCCCTGAGGGCCAAATAGGCCCTTGTGTCCGGTAAAAGCCAGCAGGTCGATCCGTTGCTCTTGCACATCGATCGGGAGGATGCCCGCGGTCTGGGCGGCGTCCACCAGGAACAGCACCTGGTGCCGGCGGGCGATGGCGCCGGCCTCGGCTACGGGCATGATCGTGCCGGTCAGGTTGGAGGCGTGCAGCAGGCAGAGCAGCCGCGTATGGTCCCGGATGGCCCTTTCTATTTCTTGCGGGTCGAGAGTGCCATCCGGAGCGCAGGGAACCGTCGTCAGCGACACGCCTGACCGCTCGAGGGCGCGGCAGCGGCCTGGCCACGGCGTTGTGCTCCATGCTGCTGATGATAACGTGGTCGCCACTGTTCAGGATGCCCTTCAGGGCCAGGTTTAAGGCCTCGGTGGCATTGGCTGTGAAGACGATCCGGGAGCAGTCGGAGACGTTGAACAGCCGCGCCAGGGACTGGCGGCTGGAAAGCAGCAGCGACCCCGCCTCCAGGGTGCGGCTGTGGCTGCCGCGCCCCGGATTTCCCCCCAACTGGCGGTTGAAGCGGTCCACCGCCTGGTAGACGCTTTCCGGCTTCGGCCAGGAGGTGGCGGCATTGTCCAGGTAAATAACGCTCATGATCAAAACCTCGTGTGATCAGATGCGATACTATGCGTTAGATTCAGATGCGATACGTGGATACGCTGCGATGCAGTGTGCGATCAGGGCGATCGGGAACGCTAGGCGCCCCGGTATCGCCCGTTCGGGCGCTGGATGCGGGCAATCCCCTCGATCTTGGCATTGCTGGAGGCGATCACCTGCCTGGCAGCAGGCAACTCAGTCTCTGCCAGCCGCAGCGACATGCCACAGAAGCTGCTGGCGGAGCGGGGGGTGGGGGCAATGGAGCACTTGACCCCCGCCGCCTTCAGTTCCTGGTGCAATCGCAATCCCTCGTGGTGGTTGGGAAAGAGGATGTAGAAGTCGTAGCTCTCCTGTTCTGGCAATCCGGCTCCTACCTCCCGAGCATCTCCAGGAAGGCCCCGATCCGCGTTCTGAGCTGCTCGAAGTCCTGCTCGCTGTAGTCGGTTTCCAGGTGCAGCACCGGGATGCCGGCCTTCTTGAGGGCCTGCTGGACAAGATAGCTCTCGGTCGAGTAGAGGTTGCAGAACTGCAGGCTGTAATCGATCACCCCGTCCACCTTGTATTCCTTGACCAGGCGCAGAATGTCGTCGATTCGCCCGGGGTTCGGGGTGAAGCAGGCGCAGTTGATCTGCATGTAGCGCGAGGCCAGCGCCTTGATCTGGTTCTCCAGGCTGGTCTGGCTCTCGTCCACGGGATGCTCGAAGTAGCGCACCCCGGTGCAGGACTCCTCGACCACTACCGGCGCTCCGCCGGTCTCGACGATATGGTGCAGCTTCCAGTTGGGAATGGCCATCGGCGAACCGGTGATCATGATCCTGGGCGCACTGGCCGGGAAGACGCTCTCTCCGTTGACGATCCGCTGTTCCAGCTCGTCGCACAGCTTGTTGACCATGGTGGCGTTTCGGGTCGGGTCGTCGTAGAAAGCGATCTGAGTGGCCAGCAGGGCGTCCTTGCCGCTGATCGGCACCGGCGAGCTTTTCCGGGTATTGTATAGCCGGGCCAGGGCCGCCCGCTTCTGATTGATCAGCCTGATGGCGTTAGCCAGCGCCTCTGGGGTCACCTTGTTGCCGGTGAACTCTTCCACCTTGTCGATCAGCAGCCGGATCTCGTTCTCCCAGGCGGCCACGTCCTGCTCCCGCTTCATCTGGGGCAGGTCCATCACGTAGACCGGCACGTCCTGGTTAAGGATCTCCCAGGCCTTCTTCTTGCCGTCGCAGGTCGTCTCGCCGATGAACATGTCGGCGATGAGGAAGAACGGGCAGGTGCGGTCGAGGCGTGCTCCCACCGAGGCCTTGATCAGCGGACAGGTGTTGGTCGGCAGTACCTTTTCCCCACCGGACACCCAGAACTGCGAGCCGCCGCAGAGTCCGGTGGCGATCGCCCCGGCGGCGAAGATCACCTCATCCGGCACATAGACGCAGAAGGTGCCGAACACCTTGCCGCCACCCTTCTGATGTTCGATCAGCTCCGCCGGCCGCACTCCGTGAATCTCCGAAACCACGAAGTCGAAAAAATCCATCCCTCCGGGACGGTTCTCCTGCGACAGGTAGACGCTCCCAAAAGCGTCGGGCAATGCCTCGCACAACAGGTCATGCTTTTCCAGGTCCATTCCCAGGTCGGTCCACATCTGGCGGTAGTCTGCCATCTCTCTTCTCCACTCCCATTTTATTTATTTTATAGCTTCCCTGATGCCGCCATGGTTAATTATGATCCAGGCTATTCCCAGTTGGCGGGAATCCGGTTTGTTCTTGGCCTGATTCATGAGTTTAGCCCCGGGTTGAGCAATGAAGAAAATCTAATTTGGGGGCGATTAAGTTGGGTTTCAGATAATAAAATTAATAATAACTATAAGTTATAATCAATATAATAAAAACTGATTATAATATATCCTAGCTACTTTCCTGATGCAAGTCAATTAAATAAAACCGGGCGTTCGCGGCGTCAATGGCAGCCCTGACATTACCGCCGCCCGGTCCCCAACTAAAAAAGACTCCCTGACCTGCTCCGGGAGCCTGTCTAAAGAGTTAAATTGTGTGTAGTCAGGCCATCAGGTGCGGGAAGACGGAGATCACCACCAGCAGCAGGGTCAGGACGATCATGATGACGGTGGTCGCCCAGGCGATGGCGTCGAAGCTCCGGGAGTTGGTGTAGCGGCCCATGATATCCCGGTTGTTGATCAGGATCAGCATGAAGACCAGGATGAAGGGCAGCAGCACCCCGTTGGCCACCTGCGACCAGAGCATTATCAGGATCAGCGGAGCGTTCGGGATCAGGATCAGCCCCGCCCCGGCGGCGACCAGGCCGGTGTAGAGCCAGTAGAAGACCGGCGCCTCGCTCCACTGCTTGTCGAGGCCATGCTCGAAGCCCAGTGCCTCGCAGACGTAGTAGGAAGTCGCCAGCGGCAGGATCGAGGCCGAGAAGACCGAGGCGTTTAACAGGCCGAAGGCGAACAGCAGCCCGGCCCAACGCCCGGCCAGCGGCTGCAGGGCGATCGCGGCGTCCTTCGCCGTCTGGATCTGGATGTTGTGCACGAACAGCGTGGCGGCGCAGGCCACCACGATGAAGACGGCGATGATGTCGGTCATGAAGCAGCCCACGATCACGTCCACCCGGGAGTAGTCATATTCCTTGGCGGTGATCCCCTTCTCCACCACCGCCGATTGGATGTAGAACTGCATCCAGGGGGCGATGGTCGTCCCGATCAGCCCGATCAGCATGGCCAGGTAGACCCCGTTGAAACTGAAGGACGGGACTACCATTTCCTTGAACACCGCACCCCAGTGGGGCTTGGCCATGATCGCCGAGGGGATGTAGACACAGGTAGATGGCGGATGCCACCAGGAAGATCCGCTCCACTATCTTGTAGGAACCCTTGATCACGATCCACCAGACCAGGAAGGCGACGAGCGGCACGAGGATGTACTTGGCTGATGCTGAAGATCTCTCCGCTGGCGGCGACCCCGGCGAACTCGGACACGGTGTTGCCGAGGTCGGCCAGTATCAATGCCATCATCACGAATATGATTATCTTGACCCCGAAGCGCTCCCGGATCAGGTCGGACAGGCCCTTGCCGGTGACGGCGCCCATGCGGGCGCACATCTCCTGCACCACGATCAGGGCTACGGTCATCGGGATGAAGATCCAGAGAAGCTTCAAGCCGAAAGAGGCCCCCGCCACCGAGTAGGTGGTGATGCCGCCGGCGTCGTTGTCCACGTTGGCGGTGATGATCCCCGGCCCCATGATCGCCAGGAACAGGATCAGCATCTGGAACAGGCTGGACCTTCTTGAGCCCTTTCACGGCCTCCACTTCCTATGCAGCCTGGTCCTGGTCATGAAGTCGGTGAAGCTATCCAGGCCGCTGCGGTCGGAGAGCACGGTCTCCATGACGTCGTCCACCGTGATGATCCCCAGCAGCATGCCCCGGTCATCGACCACCGGCAGCGCCAGCAGGTCGTACTTGGCGACTGTCTCCTGCACCTTGCGCAAGTCATCGTCCCCCTGCACGCTGACGATGCGGGTCTTCATGATGGCGCCCAGCTCAGTTTTGGGGGGCGCCACGATCAGGTCGCGCAGGGTGACCACACCCTTCAGCATCTCGTCGTGGTCGACCACATAGAGGTAGTAAATCGTATCGGCGGAGGGGGTCAGTTCCCGCAGCCGGTCGATGCACCCCTCGGCGGTAGTGTCCGCCGGGAATGAGATGAACTCGTTAGTCATCAGGGCGCCGGCGGTGTTTTCCGGGTACTCCATCAGCTCCCTGACATCTTCCGCCTCTTCCTGATCCATCATACCCAGCAGCTCGCTGGACTTCTCCTCAGACAACTCGCCCAGGATGTCCGCCGCCTCGTCCGGCGGCATCTCCGCCAGCAGCTCGGAGGCCCTGGTGCTGTCCATATCGGTGATGATCTCCACCTGGGTGTCCAGGTCGGCCTCGGTCAGGGCCTCGATGGCTGTCTGGCGGTCCAGGCCGGCCAGCAGATGGCTGCGGCTGGCGCTGTCCAGATCTTCGATGATATCCGCCAGGTCTGCAGGATGCAGCTCGTTCAGTGAAGGGTGCTCCAGGGTCAGGCGCAGGCTATCCATCTTGGACTCCACCGGTTTGATGTACTTCCAGTCGACCAGGTGCTGTTCACGGCGTCTCACCAGGCCCTCCATCCCGATGCGGCGCAGCAGGCCGCGCACTCCGACGTCAACTGCCACCAGGATCAGGTCGTGGGCATCGCCGCTCTCGATCCAGGCCAGCATGATGTCGTTGACCCGCACCAGCTTGGATCCCTTGGTGTCGATGATCTGCTTGTCGAGCAGCCACTTGCCGACGTAGATCTCATCAGCGGTGAGCGGTTGCAGCTCTTTGGAGAAGGCTGTCCGGAGGCGGATGGCGCGCTCGTCCCAATGCTCGATCTGGTTGATTCCGATCAGCTTCTGGACATTCTTGGCGAACTTGATCCCGGTCACCCTGGGATAGTGGTTGTCCCAGCGCACCGCCATATCCCGCAAGCCTTCCGACCAGCATGCCTTCTGTCGTAGATCGGCTTGCCGATAGCCTGGCTCAAGAAAAACTTAAACTCCTTCTGAGCTGTTCCCGCCCCGTTTGCAAGCTTTTTCACGGCCTTACCCTCCTCGCTCAGCGGGGGATCTCCCCGGTTTTATAAGATCTTGATCATTTTCGCCTGAAGCCCGATTTATTCAATGACTTCATGAAACTTCGTTCTCACTGGTTTTAAAATGCCATGTTACTGCATTCAGCATACGGCAGGATGTTATCGTATGTGCCGCTGGCAGCCGAGGGCAACATTTACCAAACAAAAAAGTCTTCCACGCGGGAAGACTCAGCCTTTCGATAAACAGCAACCTCATCCCCCCACTCGTTGAGCTTTGGCACTGCATGGCTTAGAGATTGGTCTCAGCCACATTAGGTAGAACCTTAATCCGGTAATACCTGGTGACCCATTGGCGTCTCTCGACGTTTCCGGGCAGTGGCGTCTGTCCATGCAGGAGCCTCGCCTAACGAAGGAATGTCTTTATTCAGTTGTATACATTAGTATATTATGAAAACCGGTGAGAGACAAGCTGGAAATTGTTAATTAATAAAAAAAAGTCGAATTAAAATGAGAAACCAAGTTAATATATGGCCCTTTCTGTCTCTAGCGAACCATGCGTCAAAGGCCGAGCCTGTTCCTTAAACCTGTTATTCGCAGCCTAAATGCCGCCGGGAGGCGGCCCTTTGATAATCTTGCCATGAATCCTACCTCCGCGTTCTATGGATCTGATAGCAGTTGAAAACTGATTCTCAAAAGCGACTTATCGATCGCGGGGCTTGGCATGGTATAATCCGGGGTGACAGCAGGCTCACCAAAACAATCGAAATTCCGATCGCCAGTTCGGGTGCAAGGAACTGCATCAGCTGGGAGTTACAGTGTCAACCAATACTTCAAGTGGAAAAGAGTGAACTTATGCAGGTATCCAGGAACGATCCCTGTCCCTGTGGCAGCGGCAAGAAATACAAGATATGCTGCCAGGAGTCTGTGAATGTTTACACCACCGGTCTTTTGAGTGTCGCCGGAGCGGATTCGGCCGGCCAGATGGAGACGGTCCGCTCTCTGGGCTTCTGGTGCGGCCTGCAGATGCCCGGCGCCGGGACGCCGCCGGCTCCGGACCTGCTGGGCAGGCTGTTGTCCGGGGCGTGGCATGCCGGCCGGCCTAGCTCCACGATGTCCGGCCGCATCGGGGATCTGCTGCTCAACAAGGGTCAGTTGTTGAGGCTGCGCATCCCGGTAGATTTGCTGACAGGCGCCGATCTCCAGGAAGGCGAGCCCTCCGGATCTGAAAGCCTGGCCGAGCGGATCGTTGGCAGCCTGCCTCCGGCGTTCTACGACTTCGCTCTTTACCAGATCGCCCTGTCTCTGCGCAACGATAGCCTCACCGATGAGGAATTGCAAACGCTGCTGCTGGCGTTCAGCTGGGCGCGGGGCCAGGAGACCAGGCCGATCCTGGCCGCTTGTGTCCTGGATGCCACGATGACAGAGCTGGCAACGGCCCAGCAGGAGCTTGTCGAGCTCGACCTGGGCTCTCCGGACAACGCCGACCCCACCTCGGGGAATGAGAAGATGCGCCAGTTTTTTGCCAGTCATCCCACATATGATGGCTTTATATCAGCCCGCATGATCGCAGAGATCGAACCGGCTTTCAGGGCGATCATCAAGCCGGGAGCCTTGGAAATGCCTCTCTATTCCATCATCGGCGGCTGCTACGCCCTCTGCCTCGAGGCGCTGGAAGCCCTGTCCGGATCGTCAGGGCACAGGCCGGAGGCCGGCATGTCCGGCGGCAGGGGCCACCGGTCTATTCAGGAGTCACTCTGGAGCCAGGAAGAGAGCATTTTCTTTATACCGCTGCTGCAAGCGGCTGTTGCGGGATGGTCGCATGTCGATCAGGAAGAATCACTGATCGTGTCCATGCGCCAGCTCAAGGATCTGTTAGGCGGATATTTTATGACCTGCCAGTTCGTCGTGGCCGAAAACTTTTACCTGCACTGCATACTCAACCTGGTCCAAGAGATGCCCCGGAGCTTGCCAGGCGTGGAGGCTCCTCTGAGCGGCTTCATGGATCTGTGCCGGCCCGAGGTGATGGAGCCGTATATCCATTACCTGGAATTGCAGCACCAGGTGGAAGAGGCCGACCATGTGAGGCAGCAGTTCCAGGTCTGGGCCGGCAGGATTGCCGCCAAGTACGCCTCGGTGGCGGATATCGCTGCTACAGATCAGCCATCGCCGGTGCTGTTCGAAAATATTCTAAAATAGACGCCGTCAGGCGCGATGCTGCTATCCGCTAGTAGTCCGGCAACCAGGCAGGGGGAGCACAAGGATAATGACCTTTCGCGGCAATCACCTTCTGGGCGCCGCTGGCGATCGGCTTTTTCCTGCTGTGCCGCCTCCGCCGTTCGGCCATATGGTTGCGAGGTGAAAACTAAAAACTGCCTTGACAGTCAAGGTGTTCCCTGTATAATAATAGGCAATTGTATAGCTATGTTTTTCAGGTGCCCGTGAGGGAGAATAGGGAACCGGGTGCAAGTCCCGGGCGGACCCGCCACTGTGATGGTGAGTGAACTGCCAACCACTCTCCGCACTCGAGGGGAAATCGAGTGCAAGAGGGGAAGGGGCAGGGAGCGATGAGCCGAGCCAGGAGACCTGCCTGAAGATCTGATGCCCACCTCGAGGGAAGGTCGGGCGGCAGGCTGGATGAAGGTAAAGTCCACGCAGCAGTTTGGCGTGGGTTTTTTATTTCAGGGCGTTATTTTGGCGCCCGGGCCAGGGCGTTAATAAAAATAATCTCAATATAAGGGGGAGATCGAGTGCCGGATCAATTGGCACAGAGTGTTTATCAGGAGAACGTACTGGAGGTGGAACCGTTCGGAATCGAGCCCATCCCTAAGGAAGAGCGCCACGGGCGAACAGCCAAGCTTTTTACCGTCTGGTTCGCCGGGAACCTGAACGTCGTCACCTGGTTCACGGGATTTCTGGGCATCGCCTTCGGCCTGTCGCTCAAGTATGCCGTGCTGGGCATCATCATCGGCAACCTGCTGGGAGGGGTCCTGCTGGCCCTAACCTCAGCCATCGGGCCGCGGATCGGGCGACCTTTGATCCCCGGGAGCAGAAGAGCCTTCGGCAGGTTTGGGGTCAGCGGTCTTTCTTTCATCAACTTTGTCAACAATATCGGCTGGCTGGCAGTCGACCTGGTGCTCAGCGTGATGGCCTTTCGGGTGCTCGTTCCTTTCCTGGGCTATCACGCCGCCCTGCTGATCCTGACAGCGGCCACCATCCTGATCGCAGTCTACGGCTATAACTTCATCCATACATTCGCCTACTGGATGTCGATCATCATGGGCGCCATCTTCGTGGCGATGACGGTGATCGCCGTTCACAACCTGCCGGCCATAGTGGGAGCGGGCTCTGCAATCGCGCCCGGAAGCGCGGGCTACAACCCGTGGATGTTCCTGCTGGCCATCGCCGTCGCCTTCTCTTTCCAGATCAGCTATTGCCCCATCGGGTCGGACTATTCCCGGTATCTGCCAGAGAACACTGACGTGAGACGGGCCTGGCTGGCCTCCTACCTGGGCAGCGTGGTTTCCTGCATCTGGCTGGAGGTGCTGGGAGCGCTCACGGCCACTCTGGGCCTGCAGATAGGCCCCATGGATTTCTTCGCCAAGCTGATGGGTGTCTTTGCGGCGCCGGCCCTGATCAGCGTGATCTTGAGCATCATGCCCAATAATATCATGGCCGTATACAGCGGAGGACTGGCCGCCCTGGCCATGGGTGTGCCTCTGAAGCGGTGGACCGCCGCTCTGATCACCGGTCTGTTGGCCGCCTTGCTGATTGCCTTCGGCAGCGGGCAGCTTGCAGATACCTACAAGAACTTCCTGCTGCTCCTTTCCTACTGGATCGCTCCCTGGCTGGGCGTGATCCTCAGCGACCACTTCCTGAGACGTCAGGCTGGAGGCATAGTTGAATACGGCTGGTGCGGCATCCTGGCCTTTGTGATCGGGGTGGCAGTTTCCGTGCCCTTCATGAGTTCGGCCCTCTACGTGGGACCGCTGGCCAAGACCTACCTGGGAGGGGCTGACATCAGCTATTTCATCAGCATGCTGGTGAGCGGCGCTGTCTACCTGGCGGCCACCGGGGCTTTGAAAAGCCCTGTTGCGGCGGAGGCACCAGTCAGCCTGGCCGTGGAAGAGGCGGAAGCCTGACAAAATGTCTGATTGGGGGATTAAGACATGGAACTGAAACTGGACCCTGTTGTCAAGAGCATCGAGCCGGCTAGCACAGACTGGCGCCTCCAGGCCAGGGCCTACCTGAGCAACCTGGCCATTCCCCTGTGGAGCCTCGGACAACTGCTCGACCTGGCCGAACAGTTGGCCGCCATCAAGCAGACCCTGAAGCCTGAGGTCGGCAACAAGGTGGTGGTCACTATGGCCGGCGACCACGGGGTGGCAGTAGAAGGAGTGAGCACCTGCCCTCAGGAAGTGACCCTACAGATGGTTTACAATTTCGTCACCGGCGGCGCCGGGATCAATGCCATCGCCCGGGCGACCGGGGCTAGGGTGATCGTCGTGGACATGGGAGTGGCGGCTGACCTGGATGAGCTTGTGCGCCAGGGAAAGATCGTATCATACAAGATGGGGCGGGGCACAGGGAACATTGCGAGACAGCCGGCCATGACCAAGGCGCAGGCGGTGCAGGCGGTGGAGGCAGGCATCGCCGTCGTCGGGCAACTTGTCCAGGAGGGGGTGGAGCTGCTGGGTACGGGGGATATGGGGATAGGCAACACCACTCCCAGCAGCGCCGTGCTGGCAGCTCTGACCGGTCTGCCGGTCCGGGAGGTGACCGGCAGGGGAACGGGCATCGACGACGAAACATTAAGGAGAAAAATCAACGTCATCGAGAGGGCGCTGGAGCTTAACCGGCCCGACCCGGACGATCCGGTCGATGTGCTGGCGAAGGTGGGTGGCTTCGAGATCGGCGGGATTGCTGGGGTCATTCTGGGCGCCGCCTACTTCAAGGTGCCGGTAGTGGTGGACGGGTTCATCTCCACCGCCGGCGCCCTATTGGCCAAGCGGCTGGCGCCGCAGGCGGTTGACTACATGATCGCCGCCCACCGCTCCATGGAGTTTGCCCACCAGCAGATGCTCCAGGAGCTGGGCCTGCGCCCGCTGCTCGACCTAGGCATGCGCCTCGGCGAGGGGACCGGGGCCGCCCTGGCCATGAACATCGTGGAGGCGGCCGCCCGGGTGATCGGTGAGATGCTGACCTTCGAAGCTGCCGGAGTAGCCCGTAACCAATCGCTGGAGTACCACCTATAGAAAGGAAACATGCACATGACACCCCGGTATCTCGATTTCGATCCCCAGTCGAGCGGCCCCCAGTACCTGGAGGACCTGGCCACCGGCTACTGGTTCTCGGAGGCGTTGTTTACCGCCGTGTCGGCGGGAGTGTTCGATCTGCTGGCCGGGGGAGGGATGACGCCGTGCGAGTTGGCCGAGCGCCTGCAGTGGGAGCCGCTGGGAACTGAGCGCTTCTTGAATGCCCTCTGTGTCTTGGGTCTGCTAACCCGGGAGGGGGATCGGTTCGGCAACACCGCACTCGCCGCCGCCTGCCTGGTAAAGGGTAAGGACGGCTACCAGGGGGATTCCATCCTGTGGCGGAAGCATTTGCAAAAAGGCTGGGGCGAATTGGAGGCCTGCCTGCAGACCGGCGGCAGGGTCTCCTACCTGTCCGACGATGAGCCCGACCGGTTGCAGCAGCGTGTGCGCAGCTACATCCGGGCCATGGACAATGTGGCCAGGGTCAAGGCCCAGGAGATCTGGCCGCTATTCGCGGGATGTTTTTTGGGGCAGGGGGGGCTGGAGATCCTCGATGTGGGGGCTGGCTCCGGGGCAATCTCAGCCGCATTCCTGGAACAGTACCCGGCTGCCAGGGCGACCCTGCTCGACCTGGGCGACGTGCTCGATATAGCCGGCGAGATGCTGGACGCCAGGGGCCTGGGGGAGAGGGTGACCTGCTGCCAGGCTGACATCCTGGAGCCTTGGCCGGTGCCTGCCGGGCGCTACCACCTGGTCCTGCTCTCCAACATCACGCACGTCTATTCCGGACAGGAACTGCCGGAGATCCTCACCCGGGCGGTCCGGTGCCTGAACCCTGGCGGATACCTGGTAGTGCATGACTTTTACCAGGGGCACGACCCGGTCAAGGCCGGTCTGCTGGACCTGAACATGTTCATCAACACCTATAACGGACGTCTCTTCCCGGAGCAGTGGGTGCGGGAACTGCTTTTAATGGAGGGCTTGCGGGTGACCGGGCTGGTCCCGCTGCATCGGACACCGCCCTGATCATCGCCTCGCCGGAGGCAACGGCCCTAGACCGGCTCAACCTGAGCGGCACCGCCAGGCTCGCCGGCAAGATCCGTGCCCTGGGCTTCCGCGGCGTCTACCGCATACCTGCCGCCGCGGTCCGGGTAGCCGACTGGACCGGCCTGCGCTGCCGGTACGGCTGCCCGTTGTACGGCAGGCCGCACTGCCCGCCGGATAGCCCGAGCCCCAGCGAGACCAGGGCGGTTTTGCAAGATTTTGAGACCGCTCTGCTGTTGGAGGGGGAGCCTCCGGCACGGGACTTCCAGCGGCGCGTCCTGGAGGCCGAACGGGAGGCCTTCAAGGACGGTTACTACAAGGCTCTTGCCTACTGGGCCGGCCCCTGCTCCCTCTGTGCTAGCTGCCCGGACGACAGTCGCCGGGCCGATAGCAACACGGCTGACAGTTGCCCTGGCGCTATCCTCCCAACCGGCAATCGCCCGGACGACGCTAGCCCAACCGGCAATCGCCCTGACGACGCCTGCCGTAACCGCAAGGATGCCCGGCCGTCCATGGAGGCGGCGGGAATCGATGTCTTCGCCACTGTGAGGCAGGCAGGGCTGTCCTTGAAGACCCTGGGAGACGAGCAGGAATACGTCAAGTACTTCGCTTTGCTGCTGCTGGAATGAAAACTTGCTGCTCAAGAGCGCTGGTCATGCTTCAAGAGCTATTGTCATGCTTCAAGAGCGGTCGCCTTAACCTTGCGAAGGGAGAAACGGCGATTTCCTCCCACGGCTGGCCGGCACCCGGCTGGCCGCGACTGCAGCCGGCAGTCACGGGCATCCATCGCCTGAAACTCTGATGAGGATCCTATTGCTCGAGCACCCCAGGCAGATTCCGCCGGACCGCTGCAACGACATCGCCAACACGCCACTGGCATCCTGCCTGCTCAGCGGCTATATCGCAGGCATGTTACGCAGCGGGGGGTATGATGCTGAGATCGTCGAGGGTTACCTGGACAATCTGTCCTACCCGGAGATCGGGCGCATCATAGCAGCAGCGTCTCCCGCCCTGCTGGGGGTGCATATGGTCTACCACTGGCAGGGTGACCGGGAGCTGTTTTCCCTGTTGGAATGGCTAAAAAAAGAGAATATAGTCTCATATATCGCTGTTTATGGCTATTACCCGACCTTTTGCTATCATGAGATCCTGAACGGTTGCGGTGCCATCGACTCCGTGGTGCTGGGAGAACCGGAACTGACCTTCGAGGAGTTGGCAGCCGCGCTCTCGGCCGGCCGGGAGACGGAACACATCTCCGGCCTGGCCCAGAGGGACGGCAGCGGAGGGATCGGCCACATCAGGCGCCCCCCGGTCGCCAACCTGGACAGCCTGCCGTTTCCAGTGCGGACTGAGGGGATGTTCAGGATCCCCGAGATAAACATGCAGGGGAGCCGGGGTTGCTATGGCGTCTGCACCTTCTGCTACATCAACCCTTTCTATGGACCGGGTTCCACTGGCGCCCCCGCAGCCCGGAAAACATCACCGCCGAAATAGATGAGATCATGGCACGGCGGGGCCGCAGGGAGTTCTATTTTATGGACCCCAACTTCTTCGGTTCCCTCAAGCCTCCCGAGCAGAGAAAAATCACCGCTGACTTGGTGATTGCGCGGTTGCGGCCCAAGCTTGGCCAGGTGCCGGGCGCCTCGCTCTATCTGCAAGCCGCGCAAGACATCCGTGTGGGTGGCCGCTTCGGCGCCTCCCAGTATCAATTCACCATGCGGGGAGACAATCTGCATGATCTGCAAACCTACGCCCCCCGCATGCTCGAGGAATTGAGGACCATCTCCCTGATTGCCGACGTGAACACCGATCAGCAGGACCGCGGCCTCCAGGCCTTCGTGCAGTATGATCGGCCCACCGCGGCGCGCTTTGGCATTTCGCCGCAACTGATTGACAACACCCTTTACGATGCCTTCGGCGAGCGCCAGGTCTCGACTATGTACACGCCGCTCAATCAGTACCACGTGGTCATGGAGGTGGCGCCCGAATTCTGGCAGAATCCGCTGTTCCTGCGCCAAGTGTACGTGCACTCGCCGAGTGGGCAGGCGGTTCCCCTCAGTGCCTTCACGAAATATGCCCCCATTACCGCGCCGCTGGCGGTGAATCACCAGAGCCTTTCACCTTCCGCCACCATCTCGTTCAATCTCCAGCCGGGCGTCGCCTTGGGAGATGCTGCCGACGCCATCACCGCCAGGGCCAGCAAGATTGGTTTGCCCTCCACCGTTCGCACCGGTTTTGCCGGAACCGCACAAGCTTATCAGGACACGCTCGGGAGCCAGCCCCTGCTGATCGCCGCCGCGCTCATTTCGGTTTACCTGGTGCTCGGCATCCTTTACGAAAGTTACGTTCACCCCGTTACCATTCTCTCCACGTTGCCGTCGGCGGGCGTGGGCGCGCTGCTGGCGCTCATGCTCACGCGCACGGACCTCACGGTGATCGCCGTCATCGGAATCATCCTGTTGATCGGGCTGGTGAAAAAGAACGGCATCCTGATGGTCGACTTTGCCATTTCCGCCGAGCGGAACGAAGGCAAGAATTCACGAGATGCCATCTACGAAGCATGCTTGTTGCGGTTCCGACCCATCATGATGACCACCATGGCGGCGATGCTGGGCGCTGTGCCGCTCGCTGTCGGCACCGGCACCGGATCGGAGATGCGCCGCCCCCTGGGAATCGCCATCATCGGCGGCCTGATCGTCAGCCAGTTGCTGACGTTGTACACGACTCCCGTGGTGTACCTCTATTTTGACAAGTTGCAGAATTGGCGGCATCGGGTTCGGGAAACCGGGCCCGAGGGCATCATGCCCTTGGCCCCGGAGATCTAGCCTTCAGAGAACAGTCGGCAGAGAGCAATCGGCAAAAAGCAGTAGGCAGAAAACAGAAGGCAGAAAGCAGAAGGCAGAAGGGAGTAGATTGATGGACAGATGGGAAGTGCGAGGGCAAAAGGCAAAAGGCAAAAGGCAAAAGGCAAAACCCAGGACGCACGCACTTTTGACTTTTGCCTTTTGCGCTTTGCCTTTTGACTTTTCTGTCTGCCTACTGCTTACTGCCTTCTGCCTACTGCTTCCTTCCTGCCGGATAGGCCCGGAATACAAACGCCCGCCCGCCGCCGCGCCACCGGCTTACAAGGAGCTCCCGCCCGCGAACTCTCCCCAGGCGGCCGAGTGGGCGCCGGCGCAGCCCAGCGACGCCCTGGCCCGCGGCAAATGGTGGGAAATCTATAACGACCCGGAGCTCAATTCCCTGGAAGAACAGGTAAGTCTCTCCAACCAGAATCTTATAGCGGCGGAGGCGCAATTCCGCGAGGCTAAATTCGCCGTGCGGATCGCGCGCTCCAACCTGTTCCCGACCGTTTCCGCCGCTCCTTCCATTGTGAACTCGCGATTGGCGACCAGCGTTCCCCCTACGAGGTATACTACCTACGACCTGCCGGTGGACGTGTCGTACCAAGCCGATATTTGGGGAAGTATCCGGCGCAGTATTCAGGCTAGCGCGGAGGCCGCACAGGTCAGTGCGGCCCAGTTGGAGAACGCGCGACTGTCTTACCAGGCGGAACTTGCGCAAGATTACTTTGAGTTGCGCGGCACGGATGGCGAGAAGGAACTGCTCGATACCACCGTGAAGTCCTACCAGGATTACCTCAAGCTCACTCAAGACAGGTTTAATAGTGGTGTGGCGTCGGGCTCGGACGTTGCTCAGGCGCAGACCCAACTGGAAACCGCGCGGGCTCAGTTGATTGATTTTGATGTGGCGCGCACACAGTACGAGCACGCCATTGCCGTCCTGGCGGGCAAGGCCCCCGCGGATCTTTCCGTTTCTGCTAGTGGCATCAAGATCACACCGCCACCCGTGCCGGTGGGACTTCCTTCCAACCTGCTGGAACGCCGGCCCGATATCGCCGCCGCCGAACGGCAGATGGCCCAGGCCAACGAGCAAATCGGCATTGCCCAAGCTGCTTATTACCCAACCCTCTCGATCAGCGCAGCGGGAGGCCTGGAAAGCACGGCATTCTTAAAGTGGATTTCCTGGCCAAGCCGGTTCTGGTCCGTGGGACCGCAGTTGGCGGAGACCCTCTATGATGCCGGCAGGCGTCGCGCAACGCTTGACCAGACACTGGCTGCCTATGACGCCACGGTGGCGAATTATCGCCAATCCGTTCTCACCGCCTTCCAGCAAGTCGAGGATGATCTGGCGGCGTTGCGCGTGCTTGAGAACGAAGCGCAAGCCGAGAACGAGGCCGTAAGAGCTGCCCAGAATTCGCTGGATATTTCCACTTACCAGTACAAGGCCGGCACCGTCAACTACCTCACCGTCATCACCGAGCAAGCTATTCTTCTGCAAGACCAGGAGCAAGCCGTGAATATTCTGACGCGCCGCATGAGCGCCAGCGTGCTTTTGATCGAAGCGCTGGGCGGCGGTTGGAACTCCTCAAAACTTCCCGCACTGAAAGATCTGGCGAGCGCCAAGTAGAGTCGGAATCTGGTTGTGGCATGGCTTGCGGGTGCGGCGCTCGGCGTCGACACTTCATGCCATCTCGGATCACCGCCCAATCCGGCGAAATCCCCGGAACCCGATACGGCAAAGAATCGTATTGTTCCATAGTGGGAATTGTTTCATGCTGAGGACCATGAGTACGCAGACAAGCGACCGCCTTCGAATTCCGTTGATTGCCGCCATCGCGACCTTTGGGTTGCATCTGATAGGTAACCCGCACTATGGATATTTCCGCGATGAACTCTATCTCATCATTTGTGGGCGGCACCCGCAGTGGGGCTACGTTGACCAACCTCCGGTGACGCCGCTTCTGGCCGCCGGAACGCAGATATTCGGCCACTCGCTCGTGCTCTTGCGCGCGGTCCCCGCGTTCTTTGCCGCTGCGGCCGTGTACGTTTCGTGTTTGCTTGCGGCGGAATTGGGAGGAGGAGCCTTCGCCGAGATCCTCGCCGCGCTCGTGGTATTTTTCGCTCCCGTGCTGATGAACTTCGGGATGAAGGTTTCTCCCGACACGGTCGGTCTTTGGCTTTGGCCGCTGGCGGCTCTTTACACTCTGCGCCTCGCGAAAGGCGCCGACCCCCGCGGTTGGCTGATGGTGGGCGCCGTCATTGGGATCTGCCTTCAGAGCAAATACAGTGTGGTGTTCTTCTTTGCTGCCTTGCTGCTTGGCTTACTCCTTACGCCCGAACGGAGGATTCTCCTCTCGCGCTGGTTCCTGGCGGGTTGCGGTGTGTGCGGGCTGATCGCGTTGCCGAATTTCCTTTGGCAGGCGTATTACGGGTTTCCCATGCTGGAAATGCTGCGCGCTGGTCAGCACGGTAAAAACTTGATCGTCGGTCCCGCGCAATACCTGTTTCAGCAGCTCCTCATCACCAATGTGTTTCTTTCTCTGGTGTGGATCATCGGCCTGGGCTGGCTCTTGTGCAACGCGCGTCTGCGTTTCCTCGGTTACACGTACATCATCTTGATTGTCTTCATGATGGTGCTGCATGGAAAACACTACTATCCCGCGGATGTATACCCGTATCTGATGGCGGCGGGGGGTGTAGCGATCGAAGCCTGGACGAATCGATGGAAAGTGCTTCGGCCGGTCGTGGCCACAGCCGTGATTGTTTTGGGGCTCGTTTTCGTCCCCTTCGCATTGCCGATATTGCCGGAAGAGCAGGTGGTCTCG